>SZZY01000004.1 GCA_009830035.1 Pantoea sp. Eser | reverse complement strand
GCATGGCTGCATCAGGCTTGCGCCCATTGTGCAATATTCCCCACTGCTGCCTCCCGTAGGAGTCTGGACCGTGTCTCAGTTCCAGTGTGGCTGGTCATCCTCTCAGACCAGCTAGGGATCGTCGCCTGGGTGGGCCATTACCCCGCCTACTAGCTAATCCCATCTGGGTTCATCCGATAGTGAGAGGCCCGAAGGTCCCCCTCTTTGGTCTTGCGACGTTATGCGGTATTAGCCACCGTTTCCAGTGGTTATCCCCCTCTATCGGGCAGATCCCCAGACATTACTCACCCGTCCGCCACTCGTCACCCGGAGAGCAGGCTCTCCTGTGCTACCGTCCGACTTGCATGTGTTAGGCCTGCCGCCAGCGTTCAATCTGAGCCATGATCAAACTCTTCAATTCAAGTTTGATTTGCTTAAGCAAGTTAAGCGGTGCTCATCTGTAAAACGTCATAATGAATTTCATTATGTGTTCACTCGTGAGACTTGATATTTTTTACGTCCGGAGACGCTGATATCAATCCTGCGAGTGCCCACACAGATTGTCTGATAAATTGTTAAAGAGCAGTGCGAACAGCGGGTTAACCGTCTGCCGCGAGGAGGCGTATAATACGCTTTCCGCATTGTCAGTCAAGCGTTTATTTCTGCTTAACTCACTGGTTCGTATGATTTCGAACCTACTTACATTACACCCGGCGCTTCGTAAGCCGGTGTGCCGTGTCAGTGGAGGCGCATTATAGGGAGTTTCCGGAGGCTGACAAGTGCTAATTTAAACTTTTTTGCTGTTCGTCTAAAATTTGCACAAAAGCGCCGTTTTAGCCCTGTTTGATGCGTGCCGGCAGCGCGGCAAGGCTATCAATTACCCAGTCTGCTGCGGCTTCGGCGGTGACCGGCTTACCGCTGCGCACCAGTACTTTTTTACCGACGCCCGCAGCCTGACCCGCCAGCATATCTTCCAGCTTATCGCCTACCATATAAGAAGCTGCCATATCAATATGCAGTTCCTGCTGGGCTGTTAATAGCATGCCCGGCTGCGGTTTGCGGCAATCACACTCCTGGCGGAACTCTTCGACCGCGGCCTCAGGATGATGCGGACAGAAATAGATGCCATCCAGATCCACATCGCGATCCGCTAATGACCAGTCCATCCACTCGGTCAGGCGCATAAAGGTATCTTCAGTAAACATGCCGCGCGCAATGCCAGACTGATTGGTCACGACCACCAGCGCAAAACCCATCTGCTTCAGTTGCTGCAGCGCCTCAATAGTGCCGTCAATGAACTGGAAATCATCAATTTCATGGACATAGCCATGGTCGACGTTAAGGGTGCCATCGCGATCAAGAAAAATGGCTGGGACTTTATTCGCCACGTAGAAACTCCTTCTGTAAAAATTGCCGATCAGTATCGCATGATTGCTATAAAAGGGAGAATGCCAGATTGAATCACCTCCATTGATTTAGACGTCTGGATGCCTTACCATCCATACAGCTTTGACAGCATATCAGGCTTAACCGCCTGCCACACCACGGACAACGCAACACGATAACAAATAACTTAATGATTAAATTAGAAAATACCACCAAGGTGTTTCAGCAAGGCAACCGTACCATTCAGGCGTTATCTGACGTCAGTCTGCACGTGCCTGCCGGACAAATTTATGGCGTCATCGGGGCTTCCGGTGCCGGCAAAAGTACATTGATTCGTTGCGTTAACCTGCTTGAACGCCATATTTCGGGCCGGGTACTGGTGGATGGCGCTGACCTGACCGCGCCTAACGAACGCCAGTTAACCCAGGCGCGTCGTCAGATCGGCATGATCTTTCAGCACTTTAACCTGATGAATTCCCGCACCGTCGCCGGCAACGTTTCGCTGCTGCTGGAGCTGGTCGGCCTATCCGATAAGCATGATGCCTGGCCCGCAAACCTTTCAGGCGGCCAGAAGCAGCGCGTCGCGATTGCCCGCGCCCTGGCCAGTAATCCTAAGGTGCTGCTGTGTGATGAAGCCACCAGCGCCCTAGATCCGACCACCACCCGCTCGATTCTGGAGCTACTGAAAGACATTAACCGCCGGCTCGGCCTGACCATTCTGCTGATCACCCATGATATGGATGTGGTGAAACGCATCTGTCGCCGTCATCAGTCAGGGTGAACTGATTGAGAAAGACAGCGTTAGCGAAGTCTTCTCACATCCGAAAACGCCGCTGGCGCAGCAGTTCATTCAGTCGACGCTGCATCTGGATATCCCGGATGACTATCAGCAGCGTCTTTCTGCGGCCGCCACCGGAGACAGTGTGCCGCTGTTGCGTCTGGAGTTCACCGGTAAGTCGGTCGATGCGCCGCTGCTGTCGGAAGCGGCCCGCCGTTACAACGTCAATAACAACATTATCAGTGCGCAGATGGATTATGCCGGCGGTGTGAAGTTCGGCATTATGCTGGCCGAAATGCACGGCACAGAAAGCGATACCCATCAGGCCATCGCCTGGCTGCAGGAGAATCACGTGAAAAAAGTACAGGTGTTAGGTTATGTCTGAGGCGATGATGTGGTTGCTGGGGCGCGGCGTATGGGAAACGCTAGTGATGACCTTTGTCTCGGGCTTCTTTGGCTTTGTGCTGGGTCTGCCGGTCGGCGTGTTGCTGTATGTCACCCGTCCGGGACAGATTCTGCAGAATTCAGGGGCTACCGCATGCTCTCGGCGCTGGTGAATATCTTCCGTTCGATTCCTTTTATTATCCTGCTGTTCTGGATGATTCCGTTCACCCGCGTCATCGTCGGCACGTCAATTTGCTTACAGGCCGCGATTGTGCCGTTAACCGTCGGCGCCGCACCTTTTGCGCGTATGGTGGAAAATGCCCTGCTGGAACTGCCCACCGGACTGATTGAAGCGTCACGCGCGATGGGCGCCACGCCAATGCAGATTATCCGCAAGGTTCGATTACCTGAAGCGATGCCTGGCCTGGTCAACGCGGCGACCATCACCCTGATTACGCTGGTCGGTTACTCCGCAATGGGCGGCACAGTGGGCGCAGGCGGTCTGGGTCAGATCGGTTATCAGTACGGTTATATCGGCTACAACGCCACGGTGATTAATACGGTATTGGTGTTGTTAGTGGTTTTGGTGTATCTCATTCAATTCTGCGGTGACCGCATTGTACGTGCGGTGTCCCATCATAAGTAAGCCAGCAATATCACTATTATCACTATTAAGGAAAGGATATGTCTTTCAGATTAAAAAAATTGCCGCTGTGGGTGAACTGATTGGCGCAATTGCGCTGGCAGGATGCGATCAAAAAGAGAAAGATCCCAACCATATTAAAGTGGGCGTGATTGTCGGTGCTGAGCAGCAGGTAGCTGAAGCAGCGCAGAAAGTCGCGAAAGAGAAGTATGGCCTCGACGTTGAACTGGTGACGTTTAACGATTACGTGCTGCCTAACGAAGCGTTGAGCAAAGGCGACATCGACGCCAATGCCTTCCAGCACAAGCCATATCTGGATCAGCAGATCAAAGATCGTGGTTACAAGCTGGTGTCAGTCGGTAACTCATTCGTCTACCCTATCGCCGGCTACTCGAAAAAAATTAAGTCACTGGATGAGTTGCAGGACGGTGCTCAGGTCGCGATTCCTAACGATCCGACTAACCTGGGCCGTACCCTGCTGCTGCAGAAAGTGGGTCTGATTAAACTGAAAGATGGCGTGGGCCTGCTGCCGACCTCGCTGGATATCACCGAAAACCCAAAACATCTGAAGATTGTTGAGCTGGAAGCGCCACAGCTGCCGCGCTCACTCGACGATCAGCAGATTGCGCTGGCGGTTATCAATACTACCTACGCCAGCCAGATCGGTCTGACGCCGGCTAAAGATGGCATCTTTGTCGAAGATAAAGATTCTCCTTACGTGAACCTGATTGTGGCGCGTGAAGATAATAAAGATGCGGAAAACGTGAAGAAGTTCGTACAGGCTTACCAGTCTGACGAAGTCAACGAAGCCGCAAACAAAGTCTTCAACGGCGGCGCCGTTAAAGGCTGGTAATTCGGTTACTCCTCTCTTCCAGGGCGGCGCTATGCCGCCCTTTCTGTTATTGAGTGCCCTGCCCGACTTGTTATTTATTCTGGTCCTTGTTTCAATAACGCCACTTTTTGAAACTTGAGGATGTTGCCATGCGTTTTTTACCGCTCTGCTTGTTAGCATTGATGCCGACCGGGTGTGTTCACGAATATCACCCAATAAGCAGCGCACCTTCTCGTCCGCAGCAATCCAGCGAACCGACCCGTAAGCCCACGCCACGTCCTGCGCCGGTTAAGCTCTATACCGATGCGGCTGATCTGCTCAGCAAACCGTTCCGCGATCTCGGCGAAGTCTCTGCTGAAGATTGTCAGATCAGTAATCAGAACTCACCCGCTAACATCGCCACTGCCCGTAAACGCCTGCAGATGCGCGCCTCACAGATGAAAGCCAATGCGGTACTGCTGCATAAATGTGAAATCGTAACCGGTACGGCAGACTGCTATCGCCAGGCGGTGTGCCAGGGTTCGGCGCTGAAAGTCAGTAATCAATGAGTGAATTCGCCTTTGCGCAAATTGGGGTAATCCGCTCACCGTGGAAAGAGAAGTTTGCCGTACCGCGCCAGCCTGGTCTGGTGCAGGATAGCGGCGGCGAGCTGCACCTGCTGGCACCTTATAACCAGCCGGAAGCGGTGCGCGGGCTGGAAGCCTTCAGCCATCTGTGGCTGCTGTTCGTGTTTCATCAGACCATGGCGGGTGGCTGGCGACCAACGGTACGTCCGCCCCGGCTCGGCGGCAATGCGCGCATCGGGGTTTTCGCTACCCGCTCGACCTTCCGGCCTAATCCGATTGGCATGTCACTGGTTGAGCTTAAGGGCATCCATATCAATAAAAAGCAGGTGATCCTGCAGCTCTCGGCAGTCTGGATCTGGTCGACGGGACGCCGGTGGTTGATATCAAACCTTACCTGCCGTTTGCGGAAGCGTTACCGCACGCCGAGGCCGGTTTTGCCCAGGCAGCTCCGGCCGCTGATATGCCGGTCCGTTTCTCGGATCAGGCGCAGCAGCAACTGCAGCAGGCGCGCTACCCGCATTTGGCGCGCTTTATCAGCGAAGTCCTGGCGCAGGATCCCCCGCCCGGCTTACCGTAAAGGCGAAGTGGAGCAGCGGGAATATGCCGCCTGGCTGATCGATTTTAATGTGCGCTGTCGGATCGACGCGGCCGGAACGGAAGTGACCGCCATCGACCCGAGTTAAAACCCGCTTTTGAGCCGGTGATCTCACTGGTACACTAGCCGCCAGCAAAATTCTGTCCGTGACTTTCCGATCAACTGGAATCGTAATCAATGCGTACTACTCAATATCTGCTCTCTACTCAGAAAGAGACGCCTTCCGACGCTGAAGTGATCAGCCATCAGCTGATGCTGCGCGCCGGTATGATCCGCAAACTGGCTTCTGGCTTGTATACCTGGTTACCGACCGGGGTGCGCGTGCTGAAAAAAGTCGAAAACATCGTGCGTGAAGAGATGAACAACGCCGGCGCGATTGAGATTTCAATGCCGGTCGTGCAGCCTGCCGATTTATGGCAAGAGAGCGGTCGCTGGGAAGAGTATGGCCCGGAACTGTTACGTATTGCGGACCGCCACGATCGTCCGTTCGTGCTTGGCCCGACGCATGAAGAAGTGGTCACTGACCTGATCCGTAACGAGCTGAGCTCCTACAAGCAGCTACCGCTGAATCTGTATCAGATTCAGACCAAATTCCGTGATGAAGTGCGCCCGCGTTTTGGCGTGATGCGTTCCCGTGAATTCATCATGAAAGATGCTTACTCGTTCCACGTTTCTCAGGAGTCGCTACAGGAAACGTACGAGGCGATATACCGCGCTTACAGCCAGAGCTTCACCCGTATGGGGCTGGATTTCCGTGCAGTACAGGCTGATACCGGCTCGATCGGCGGCAGCGCATCACATGAGTTCCAGGTGCTGGCGCAGAGCGGTGAAGATGACGTGATCTTCTCTACTGAATCTGATTATGCGGCGAACATCGAGCTGGCCGAAGCGGTTGCTCCGGCCAGGGAGCGCGCTCAGCCGACGCAGGAAATGCGCCTCGTTGATACGCCAGATGCCAAAACCATCGCCGAACTGGTAGAGCAATTCCAGCTGCCGATTGAGCAGACGGTGAAGACGCTGATCGTGAAAGGTGCCGAAGAGAGCGGCCATGCGCTGGTTGCCCTCCTGGTGCGCGGCGATCATCAGTTGAATGAGATCAAAGCGGAAAAAGCGGACATCGTGGCTGCGCCGCTGGTGTTCGCTACTGAAGAAGAGATCCGTGCGGCCGTGGGTGCTGGTCCAGGTTCTATCGGTCCTGTCGGCCTGAAGATGCCGATTATCGCCGATCGTACCGTGGCGAAGATGAGTGATTTCAGCGCTGGCGCGAACGTCGACGGTAAACACTACTTTGGCATTAACTGGGAGCGCGATCTGCCGCTGGCAAGCGTAGCGGATATCCGTAACGTGGTCGAAGGCGATCTCAGCCCGGATGGCAAAGGCACCTTGCAGATTAAACGCGGTATCGAAGTGGGTCACATCTTCCAGCTCGGCACCAAATATTCCGATGCGATGAAAGCCTCGGTGCAGGGTGAAGACGGCCGTAACCAGGTGATGAGCATGGGCTGCTACGGCATCGGCATCACGCGCGTAGTCGCGGCGGCGATTGAACAGAACCATGACGAACGCGGCATTATCTGGCCTGCGGCGCTGGCACCGTTCGAAGTCGCGATTCTGCCAATGAACATGCAGAAATCGTTCCGGGTGAAAGAGCTGGCGGAAGAGCTGTACGCGACGCTGCGTGCCAAAGGCGTGGATGTGATTCTGGATGACCGTAAAGAGCGTCCGGGCGTGATGTTTGCCGACATGGAACTGATTGGCGTGCCGCACACCATCGTGATTGGCGATCGCAATCTCGACAATCAGGAGATTGAGTATAAAGCGCGCCGTGCCGGTGAGAAGCAGATGATCAAGCAGGATGAGATCGTCGACTTCCTGTTGAAAGCATTAAACAAGTAATCGTTTCAAACGCCCCGCAAGCGGGGCGTTTTTTATTGCACCTTACCGCGCATCGACTTGGTGGTACTGCGCCGGGCTTTCCCCTACAGCCGTCGCTCTTTAGAGGCGCGGGTCGGCCGAGTGGCACGACGGGCTTTTTCTACCGTACTCAGCTCCCGAATCAGATTAACCAGACGCTGCAGCGCCGCTTCGCGGTTTATCTCCTGACTGCGGTGTTCCTGTGACTTAATCACCACAATCCCTTCGCGCGTAATCAGATGATGACTGGCGGCCAGCAGTCGCTGTTTATAAAAGGGTGGCAACGAGGATGCGGCAATATCGAACCGCAAATGTATCGCCGTGCTGGCTTTATTGACATGAGTCCCCCGTTGCCCTGCGCCCGAATCGCGGTCAGCTCAATTCTCTCCGGGATTTCAACACTGCGTGACAGCATAATCATCTGCCACCTTCCTATACGCTTAGGGCGTTTACTGCCGATAACCTGTTCATCAACTTAACCTTTTGTGCTTTGACGCTTTCCGCGTCAGACAGCGGAATCTGTCACTTTAGCAGTGTTTTGCGTGCTGTTCCTGCTTTAATCGGGCTGATTTCCTGCAAATGGCTGTGATATAGTCGCCAGTTAACCAGAGTATTGACGCTCTGCTGAGGAGGGCCAGGTGCAAAATTATTGTGAGTTAGTTCGCCGAAAATATGCCGAAATCGGCAGCGGGGATTTAGGTTACATACCCGATGCGATTGGCTGCGCATTGAAGGCGCTTAATGATATTGCTGCAGATACTGCGCTAAACTCTTCTGTCAGGGAACAGGCGGCCTGCGCCGCTGCTAACTTATTGGTGAGCGACTATGTTGATAAATGAAGCGTACCAACCCATCAATTGCGATGATTACGAAAACCTGGAACTCGCCTGCCAAAATAACTGGATGCTGTCGCTGGAAATGAAAAATGGCGAGCAGCTCAAAGCGAAGGCCAGCGAGATTTTTTCACGCAAGAATGTGGAATATTTGGCCATCGATCTTGCCGGTGAAACCCGCGAGTTACGCCTCGACCATATCGCCAGCTTCAGTCATCCGGAGCTGGGAACGGTGGTTGTCAGCGCAGAATAATCCACGTTTTCCGGGCGGGACTTTCCCGCCCTTTCCCCTTCAGGGCTGTAACGAACCGTAGTACGCCGCTAAATCCGCCATATCTGCATCACTTAATCCCGCGACGAACGCTTTCATCACCTTGGCCTGCCCCCGGCTGCGTTCACCTTTTTTGTATGCCTGCAGGGCATGCTCAAGGTAGGCCGCCTGTTGCCCGGCCAGGTTAGGATAGAGCGGCACCGTGGCTTTTCCTTTTGCGCCCCGCTCTGCACATCACCCGCCGCCCAGGCCGGTAGCGCGGCGACCAGTAAACACGCCGCGATCCACGTATTCATCATTGCTCTCCTGCGTTTTTTTATTTTGAATGCCAGACGGCCTGCCAGCCATGCTGGTCGATGGCCGCGCCCTCACGGGTAATGAAAAGATCCGGCGCGCAGACCAGCGTCTGATTGTAAAAAATTAACGGAATCCGTTCGCGTTGCCACGGTGGAATGTGCAGCGCCTGCCACAGCTTCTTCATTTCCCGTCCGCCGCTGCGTCCCACCAGATGAACCTGGCCCTGGGCATGAAACCGCACGCTGATCTGCTCATCCGGTCGGGGAAAACGTAACAGGCACTGAGACTGGCTGGCCTGCAACGTGCCCAGCTCGTCAGGCAACCGCAGCGGCTGGCGAAGATCGGGCCACGCCAGCTGGATATCGCGTAACGAGCTGAGCCGCGGCAGCCAGTAGAGTTGCTGCCGATAGCGTCGCAGTTCAGCCTGACCAAACTGCAACCGCGGCTGGGCATCTTCGCGACTCGCCATCACTTCATTACGGATGCGGTTCAGGGCATCCCGTGACGGCATCGCCCCGCCCTGTCCGGCAATCCAGCGACGCAGCAGCGCATTGGCACGCGCCTCACTCATCGTCAGTAAGGGCGGAAAGTGCAAGCTGCCGTCAGGCTGGATCAGCTCGGTGAGCTGTTCGGCCAGCAGCTCATCCAGCAACTGCTCTTGCTCACTGCAGAGTGCCGCGCTACGGGCCGTCGCCTCAGCAAAATGGGGCCAACGCTGACTGAGTTCAGGCAGCAATCGCTGGCGCAGAAAGTTACGGTCGTAGCGCAGATCCTGATTGCTCTCATCCTCAACCCACACCAGCTGATGCGTCCGGGCATACTGCTCCAGCGACTGGCGGGAATGATTAAGCAACGGCCGTAACAGACGATGCGCGCCCAGCGAGCGGGATTGCGGCATCGCGGCTAAGCCGGCTGGGCCGCTGCCACGCTTCAGCGCCAGTAACAAGGTTTCACATTGATCGTCGAGATGCTGGGCAGTCAGTAAGGTTTCGCCCGGCTGCAGCGCCGCGCTCAGCGCCTGATAGCGGGCGGTACGGGCGGCGGCTTCAATGCCGTTGTCCCGTCCATCGACCCTGACCCGCAACACCTCACACGGTAAGTGCCATTGCTGGCAGAGCGCCAGACAGTGCGCCGCCCAGCGATCGGCATTCGGGCCCAGTCCGTGATGAACGTGCAGTGCCCGCAGGCGGGATTGAGGAGAGTGCTGCTGCCAGCGCCATGCCTGATGCAGCAGCACGGTTGAATCGAGTCCGCCACTGAATGCCATCACCAGCGCGGCATCCGGTTGCAGCAGAGAATCAAGAGCAGACAAGGACATGGCGCAATCCAGACAATAGGGCCACCCGATGTGGCCCACCGAGCGCGCTATTTTACGCCTGATAAAGCTCCAGCGGCAAACCATCTGGATCGGCAAAGAAAGTGCACTGTTTGCCGGTCAGTTCATCGATGCGGATCGGCTCGCACACCACCCCTTTCTGCGCCAGCATTGCGACTGCCGCCTCAACATCCGGCACGGTGAACGCCATATGACGCAGACCGCAGGCTTCACAGGATGGCTGACCCGCGCTGGCGGCTGAGGGAAAGAGAACAGTTCGATAGTGTACTGACCCTGAAGCGCCAGATCCCCTTTCCATGAGTCGCGGGCTTCGCGGTAATATTCGCCCATCAGGCTGAAGCCGAGCACGTCACAGTAGAACGCTTTGCTGCGCTGATAATCTGACGCGATGATCGCAATGTGGTGGATAGCCGTTAACTGCAGCATTTCAATTCCTTAAGTTCAGACGAGTGCCTACCTTACGCAGGCACCCGGTGGCTGACAATCTACAAAGTTCTCAACCGGCGTCGTTTTTCAGCACCCGAACCCGATATTCCCCCTCTTCAGTCAGCGTGGCGCCGTGAATATCGGTTTCAAAGCCCGGATAGTGACGGCCAATGCTGCACAGCATTAGCAGGAAATCGAGTACCGCACGGCTCTGTTCGGTAATCATCTCTCCCGGCATCACCAGCGGCACGCCCGGCGGATAGGGCAAAATCATGTTGGCTGAGATCCGCCCGACCAGCTGACTGATATCGACCGTTTCGATATTGCCTTTCACCTGCTGCTGGAATGCCTGATGCGGCGTAATCTTCATCTCCGGCAGCACATCAAACGCCTGCAGCATCAGCCGCGGCAGATCGTGATGGCGGATCAACTGATGGATGCCCTGCGCCAGCGTCTGGATCCGCATATTACGGTAGAAGTCGGGATCTTCAGCATAGAGATCCGGCAACATATTTTTCACCCGCAGATTAAGATCGTAGGCGCGTTTGAACTCGGTCAGCCCGCGCAGCACGCTCATCGCCTTGGTTTTGTCGATGCCAATGCTGAACTGGAACAGCAGGTTATAAGGGCTGGTTTTCTCCACCACGATGCCGCGCTCATCGAGAAATTTGGCCACCGGCGCGGCCGGGATCCCCTCTTCAGCCATCTCACCCAGTTCGCTCATGCCTGGCGTCAGGATAGTGACCTTGATCGGTTCGAGATACATGTGATCGCGATCGGCCTAGGTAAAGCCTTGCCACGCCTCGTCGCCAGGCTGGATCGGCCAGCATTGCGCCTCATCAATCTGTTCCGGCTGCCAGATATCAAAGAACCAGCTGTCAGACTCTTCGCGCAGGCGCTGGATCTCGCGACGCAAATGCAGGGCGCGTTCCACCGAACGGTTGATCAGTCGCTTGCCCAGATTACCGCGCAGCATCGCCGCCGCGGTTTCAATCGACGAGACAATGGCGTAGTTCGGCGAGGTGGTGGTATACATCATGTAGGCTTCGTTAAAGGTCTGCTCGTCATAATCGCCTTTAATGTGAATTATCGATGCCTGTGAAAACGCCGCCAGCAGCTTGTGGGGTGACTGGGTTTCATACACTACTTTGCCTGGAATACGTTCGCCGATCATGCCGCTTTTGCCGGCGTAAATCGGGTGGAAGTTGGTATAGGGAACCCAGGCGGAATCAAAGTGAATCTACGGCACATCCAGCGTCTCTTTGATGTACTGGGTGTTATACAGCAGGCTGTCATAGGTCGGGTTGGTGATCACCGCATGGACCGGCCAGCTGGCACGTTCAGTGGTCGCCACTTTTTGCGTGATGCTGGCGCGGGTGAATTCCTGTTTTGGGATACCGCCAAGAATGCCCAGCGCATTGCGGGTTGGCTTCAGCCAGATCGGGATCAGATCGCTCATCATCAGCAGATGAGTCAGTGACTTGTGGCAGTTACGGTCAATAAGCACCGTGCTGCCGGCGGGCGCCGCGGACATCCCAGCAATTTTATTGGAGGTCGAGGTGCCGTTGGTCACCATGTAACTCTGCTCAGCGCCAAAGGTGCGCGCCACATACTC
This sequence comes from Pantoea sp. Eser, assembly GCA_009830035.1. Lineage (GTDB taxonomy): Bacteria > Pseudomonadota > Gammaproteobacteria > Enterobacterales > Enterobacteriaceae > Pantoea. The sequence continues at coordinate 333,653 of SZZY01000004.1, read as the reverse complement.
TTCCGCTTCAAGTGCGGGCCGGTGTGATCGAGCAGCGAGCCGAGTTCCGTCACCGAAATTCAGATATCAGACTTCAGGGTATTCGCGCCGAAGAAATCATAGAACAGGCAGCCAACCGGGCTCTTTTGAAAAGCAGTGCCCGCCATGTGACCGGGCGTGCAAAAGGTGTACTTACCCTCTTTGACGTAGGTGAACAGCGCTTTCGTCAGCGGTTGCGTGACGTGGTCAATATAGTCATCGGTGTACTGGCGGGTATGCAGCGCGATACCGTCGGCTGCGTTGAGCGCATATTCAAAGAAGTGCAGCGGCATCCGCATCTCATTGACGCTGATATCTATCTGCGAGTGGGTGTTGATGAAAGCGCAGAGCGGCAGGTATTCATTAAGCTGATTGATCTCGCCGCACAGTTCCGGGCTGTTATGCGCGTCCCAGTCAAAGACCACCCCGCTTATACGCGGATTGTGTTCAATCAGCTTGAGCAGATCGTCGCTGTTTCTCGGATAAAGTAGCTGAAAAACTTGCAGATTTAATGCCGCGTCGAGTTCACGCAACGGCTCATCTTTATAAAACACGCCGTGCGCGCCCATGATCGCCAGAATATTCAATGCTCACCTCCCTTGGTCGTGGCATCGGGTAAGCATATACGCTAACCGATTGAAGGTGTAGCCAGCAGGTCAGGCAGCAGCGAGCCGTGCAGGCGGCGCAGGCATCCGAAAAAGCGTGCAGAGTCAGGCTGGCGACATAAAAAAAGCGGACCGCAGTCCGCTTGTTTTTGACCATCAGCCCAATCAGGCGTAGCCGTAGCTCATCAGACGCTGATAACGACGATCCAGCAGCTCTTCAGTGCTCAGACCGTCGAGATCGGCCAAGTCGGCCAGCAGTTTCTGCTTCAGCGACTGAGCCATATCGACCGGATGACGATGCGCCCCGCCTAACGGCTCAGGAATCACTGAGTCGATCAGCTTCAGCTCTTTCAGACGGTGAGCGGTGATGCCCATAGCTTCGGCAGCCAGAGGCGCTTTGTCGGCGCTCTTCCACAAAATCGAGGCACAACCTTCCGGAGAAATCACTGAATAGGTGCTGTACTGCAGCATGTTAACTTTATCGCCCACGCCAATCGCCAGCGCACCACCGGAACCGCCTTCACCAATCACCGTACAGATGACCGGCACTTTCAGACCCGACATTTCACGCAGGTTGCGCGCAATGGCTTCTGACTGACCACGCTCTTCGGCGCCCACGCCCGGATAGGCGCCTGGGGTGTCGATGAAGGTAATGACAGGCATTTTAAACCGCTCAGCCATTTCCATCAGGCGCAGCGCTTTACGATACCCTTCCGGTGCCGGCATACCGAAGTTACGGCGAATTTTCTCTTTGGTTTCACGGCCTTTCTGGTGGCCGATGATCATCACCGGACGGCCATCAAGACGCGCAATACCGCCGACAATGGCTTTGTCATCCGCATAAGCACGGTCACCCGCCAGCTCATCGAAATTATCGAACGCGTTACGGACGTAGTCAAAGGTATAAGGACGCAAAGGATGGCGCGCCAGTTGGGCGATTTGCCATGCGCCTAAATCTGCAAAGATTTTACGGGTCAGCTCAACGCTTTTTTCGCGCAGGCGCTGAACTTCTTCATCCAGATTAACGTGTTTATCATCCTGACGACCAATCGACGTCAGCGAATCAATCTTCGCTTCCAGTTCGGCGATCGGCTGTTCAAAATCCGGGTAATTAAGACTCATAATGTTCCTGTTTTAGTCAAACTCCAGTTCCACCTGCTCCGATCCAATCAACGAGCGCAGATCGTTAAGTAAACGATCGCTGGGCGAAATTCGCCACGCTGCACCAAAGCGCAGCTTCGCTCGCGCGTCGGCTCTCTGATAGTAGAGATGCACCGGAATAGTCCCTGAGCGATGGGGTTCTAGGGACTGACGGAGTCGGTTTAATAGCTGGTCATCAATTTGCCTGTCCGTCAGCGATATAGCAAGTCCGCGCGCATATTTTTCGCGCGCTTCGTCGATGTCCATGAATTCCCGGGCGGTCATTTTAAGGCCGCCGCTGAAGTCATCAAAGCTGACCTGTCCGCTGACGATCAGGATACGGTCTTTCTCCAGCAACTGCTGGTATTTATCTAACGCATCGGTAAATAACATCACCTCAAGACGGCCGGAACGGTCATCCAGAGTACAGATACCAATTCGGTTGCCGCGTTTGGTCACCATTACGCGCGCAGCGATCACCAGACCGGCCGCGACGGTAATTTTACCGCGATCGGTAGGATGCATATCTTTCAGCCGCACCCCGCCGACGTAACGCTCAATTTCTTTCAGATACTGATTAATCGGGTGGCCGGTAAGGTATAACCCCAGCGTTTCCCGTTCGCCATCCAGCTGAACCTGCTCTGGCCACGGCGTGACGCTGGCGTAGGATTTCTCTACCTGCTCCGGCTCATCGGCCAGCACGCCAAACATATCTGCCTGCCCGATCGCTTCCGCTTTAGCATGCTGATCGGCTGCTTTCAGCGCATCGCTGAGTGAACTCATCAGCGCGGCGCGGTGCGGTCCGAGGCGATCGAAGGCGCCGGACATGATCAATTTTTCCATCACCCGGCGGTTGATCTTTTTGGTATCGGTCCGGGCGCAGAGATCAAACAGTTCGCGGAAGTAGCCGCCTTCGTTACGGGCGTCGATGATCGCTTCGATCGGCCCTTCACCGACGCCTTTGATCGCGCCGATACCGTAGACGATTTCGCCTGCCTCATTTACGTGGAACTGATACAGGCCGGAGTTGATGTCCGGCGGCAGGACTTTCAGCCCCATACGCCAGCATTCATCGACCAGACCCACCACCTTCTCGGTGTTGTCCATGTCAGCCGTCATTACCGCAGCCATAAATTCGGCCGGATAGTGGGCTTTCAGCCACAGCGTCTGATAAGAGACCAGCGCATACGCGGCGGAGTGTGACTTGTTAAAGCCGTAGCCGGCAAATTTTTCTACCAGATCGAAGATATTCATCGACAGTTCGCCGTCGATGCCCATTCTTTCCGCACCGTCACGGAATACCGACCGCTGCTTGGCCATCTCTTCCGGTTTCTTTTTACCCATTGCACGGCGCAGCATATCTGCCCCGCCGAGGGTATAGCCGGAGAGCACCTGGGCGATCTGCATCACCTGTTCCTGATAGAGAATGATGCCGTAGGTCGGTTCAAGCACCGGCTTCAGGCTCTCATGCTGCCACTGAATATCAGGATAAGAGATCGCTTCACGGCCATGTTTACGGTCGATGAAGTTATCTACCATGCCGGACTGCAACGGACCCGGACGGAACAGCGCCACCAGTGCGATCATATCTTCGAAGCAGTCGGGCTTCAGACGCTTGATCAGATCTTTCATGCCGCGCGATTCAAGCTGGAACACCGCCGTGGTTTCCGAGCGCTGCAGCATGTCGAAGCTTTTTTTATCATCCAGCGGGATGGCGGCGATATCGATCGGCTCCAGTCCCTGCTTTTCCCGGCGCGGGTTAATCATCTTCAGCGCCCAGTCGATGATGGTCAGTGTACGCAGGCCGAGGAAGTCAAACTTCACCAGCCCGGCATATTCCACATCATTCTTGTCAAACTGCGTCACCGGGAACTGGCCGTTTTCGTCACAGTAGAGCGGGGCAAAATCGGTAATTTTGGTCGGCGCGATCACCACACCACCGGCATGTTTACCGGCGTTACGCGTGACGCCTTCCAGCTTACACGCCATATCGATCAGCGCCTTAACCTCTTCATCCGCGTCATACATGGTCGGCAACTGCGGCTCAGCGATAAAGGCTTTTTCCAGCGTCATGCCGGGATCGGGTGGGATCAGTTTTGAAATGCGATCGACGAAGCCGTAAGGATGCCCCAGCACGCGGCCGACATCGCGGATTACCGCTTTCGCCGCCATCGTACCAAAGGTAATGATCTGCGAAACTGCTTCACGCCCGTACATATCTGCGACATGTTCAATCACCTGATCGCGCTTTTCCATACAGAAATCGACGTCAAAGTCGGGCATCGAAACACGTTCCGGGTTAAGGAAACGTTCGAACAGCAGGTCAAATTCCAGCGGGTCGATATCGGTGATTTTCAGCGCATAGGCCACCAGCGAGCCTGCACCGGATCCACGGCCCGGTCCGACCGGCACGCCGTTATCCTTCGACCACAGGATAAACTCCATCACGATCAGGAAGTAGCCGGGGAAGCCCATCTGGTTGATAACGTTGAGTTCAATCTCCAGGCGTTCATCATACTCCGGGCGTTTCTCTGCGCGTTCCGCTTCGTCAGGGAACAGGAAAACCAGACGCTCTTCCAGCCCTTCGCGCGATTTCACCACCAGGTAATCTTCAGTAGTCATGTCACCGGTCGGGAATTGCGGCAGGAAGTACTCACCCAGCCGGACCGTGACGTTACAACGCTTAGCAATCTCTACGCTGTTTTCCAGCGCTTCCGGGATGTCCGAAAACAGCTCGCACATCTCCGCTTCGCTGCGCATATATTGCTGAGGACTGTAGTTGCGCGGACGTTTCGGATCGTCCAGCGTGTAGCCATGGTGGATGGCAACGCGAATTTCGTGGGCGTCGAAATCCTCTTCATTGATGAAGCAGACTTCGTTGGTGGCAACGACCGGCACACCTTCAGCGATCGCCAGTTCAACTGCCGCGTGCAGATAGCTCTCTTCATCCTGACGACCGGTGCGCACCAGTTCTAGGTAGTACCGATCGGCGAAATGCTGCTGATAAAATGCCAGGCACTGCGACACCAATGCCGTATTGCCCCGCAGCAGACTGCGACCGACATCGCCCCGACGTCCGCCCGACAGTAGAATGAGTCCCTCACTGAGCTCCAGCAGCCAGTCGCGATCGATGATCGGTCCGGCCACGCCGTAGCCTCGCTGATAGGCTCGTGAAATCAACAGCGTCAGGTTCTGATAACCGGTGTTGTTGGCGGCCAGTATCGTCAGCTGGGTTAACTCATCCCCCATCAGCTCACTGGCCACGTTGAAGTCGGCACCAATGATCGGCTTGATTCCTGCGCTGTGCGCGCCACCGTAGAACTTCACCAAACCACACAGGTTGGTGAAATCGGTAATCGCAATCGCGGGCATGCCAAGTGCAGCCGCCTTCTTGATCAGCGGCCCGGTTTTCGCCAGGCCATCAACCATCGAATAGTCGCTATGGACACGCAGATGTATAAAACGGGGTTCAGCCATATCGGTTTCCGGTTAAAACAGTGTCAGGCTATTAAAGCGTATGGGGCTGGCGGGCAGCCAGTACGTCAGCGTCGAAGCGCGTTGCGTACCGGAGCAAAACTGCTACGGTGGTGCGGCGTGGCACCATACTGCGTCAATTTTTCCATGTGCAGCGCCGTAGGATAGCCTTTATGTTGCGCAAAGCCATACTGCGGAAACAGCAGATCGAGCTCTGCCATTTCGCGGTCACGCGTCACTTTGGCAATGATTGAGGCCGCGCTTATTTCCGCCACTAGACTGTCCCCTTTGACTACCGCCTGCGACGGCATCGGCAGCGCCGGACAGCGGTTGCCATCAATCAGCACGTAGTCGGGCAGGATCTGCAAACCGGCGACCGCACGCTGCATCGCCAGCATGGTGGCGTGCAGAATATTAAGCTGGTCAATCTCTTCCGGGTCTGCGCGGTCCAGGCTCCAGGCCAGCGCCTTCTCTTTGATTTCATCATACAGCGCCAGACGGCGTTTTTCTGACAATTTTTTCGAATCCGCAAGGCCGATAATCGGTTTTGCCGGATCGAGGATCACCGCGGCAGTGACGACCGCGCCGACCAGTGGCCCGCGCCCTACTTCGTCTACGCCGGCAATCAGCCCGACGGCAGGATAGATAAAATCAGGCATTCACCAGCTCCAGTACCGCATCCGTCGCTTGTTCGTCGGCGTTCCAGCGGATCTGTTGATGTAATTCATGAAACATCTGTAGCAAGGTGTCGCGCTCAGGTCCGGCGTGCAGCAGCGGATCTAACGCCGCCGCCAGCGCGTCCGGCTGGCATTCATCCTGCAGCAACTCGGTGACCAGCTCGCGCCCGGCCAGCAGGTTCGGCAGCGAAACGTACGGCGTTTTCACCAGCCGCTTCGCCAGCCAGAAAGTGGCGGGCTTCATCCGGTAACCCACTACCATTGGGCATTTTGCCAGCATGCATTCGAGTGCGGCAGTGCCTGACGCCAGTAATGCGGCGTCGCTCGCAATCATCGCCTCACGCCCATGCCCATCTAACAGATGCATCGGCAGTTCGGGCGCCACTTCGACTTTGATTTTCTCAAACTGTTCGCGGCGGCGGGCGTTAACCAGCGGCACCACGATCTCCAGCGCCGGATAGTGACGACGCAGCAGGCGGGCCGTTTTGAGAAAATCACCGCTCAGCATCTCGACTTCTGCTCCGCGGCTCCCCGGCAGCAGCGCCAGACAGAGCGCATCATCGGCAATCGCCAGATGGCGGCGCGCAGCCAGCTTATCGGGATGCAGCGGCATCGCATCTGCCATGGTATGGCCGATAAAGCGACAGGGAACGTTATAACGATCGTAAAAGGCTTTTTCAAACGGCAGAAACGCCAGCACCAGATCGGTATTGCGGCCAATCTTAAACACGCGTTTTTGTCGCCATGCCCAGACTGACGGGCTGACGTAATGAATGGTGCGAATTCCCGCGCGCTTGAGGTTGCCTTCCAGCGTGATATTAAAATCGGGCACATCGATACCGACAAACACATCGGGTCGCAGTTCGCTGAAGCGCTGAGTTAGATCGCGGCGAATCATCAGCAGACGTCGCAGCCGGCCCAGCACTTCGACAATGCCCATCACCGCCAGCTCTTCCATTTCGTACCAGGCTTCACACCCTTCCGCCTGCATCAGCGGACCGGCTACGCCAACAAAGCGTGCCTCAGAATGGCGCGCTTTTAACGCACGGATCAGACCTGCACCAAGAATATCGCCGGAGGTTTCTCCGGCGACCAGGGCAATCGTTAAAGGACGCGCTGACATGGATTAACGAATTAATCCACGGGTTGAGCGGGCAAAGAAATCGTAGAAAGGCCGCACTTCGCTGTGCTGCTTCGCGATCGCTTCAATTTCAGGCTTCACTTCATCCAGCGTTCTGCCGCTGCGATAAAGCAATTTGTAGGCGTTGCGGATCGCGTGCAGTGACTCTTTACTGAAGCCACGACGTTTCAGACCTTCAATATTGATCCCGAACGGCATAGCGTGGTTGCCCTGGGCAATCACATAAGGTGGTACATCCTGCGCGACGCCAGAACAGCCGCCAACCATCACGTGCGCGCCAATCGTGCACCACTGATGCACCGCCGTCATGCCGCCAATAATGGCGAAATGATCGACCGTGACGTGACCACCTAGGGTGGCGTTGTTGGCGAAGATACAGCGGTTGCCGATCACGCAGTCATGCGCAATGTGCGCATTCACCATCAGCAGATTATCGCTGCCGACCCGGGTGACATGGCCGCCCTGGATGGTGCCGCGATGAATCGTCACGCTTTCACGAATGCGGTTGCGATCGCCGATTTCAACACGCGTTGGTTCACCGGCATATTTCAAATCCTGATTCACTTCACCAATTGAGGCGAACTGATAGATCTGGTTATCTTTGCCGATACGCGTATGGCCATTAATCACGACGTGTGATTTCAGGACCGTTCCTTCACCGATTTCAACGTTGGCTCCAACAAAGCAGAACGGACCAATGTGAACGTTAGCGCCAATGATAGCACCTTCTTCAATGACAGAACTGGCATGGATAGTGGCGGTTGGATCAATCACGAATTATGCCTCCCGGCTACGGACACACATCATGGTCGCTTCACAAACGATTTTGCCATCGACGGTCGCCACGCCTTTAAAGCGGGTCAGACCACGGCGGGTTTTCTCGAAAGTGACTTCCATGATCATTTGATCGCCCGGCACAACCGGACGCTTGAAGCGAGCATCGTCGATGCCGGCAAAGTAGTAGAGTTCGCCCGGCTCCAGTTTACCCACGCTTTTAAACGCCAGAATACCGGTGGCCTGCGCCATCGCTTCCAGGATCAGAACGCCAGGAAAAATCGGTTTACCAGGGAAGTGCCCCTGGAAAAACGGTTCATTAACAGAAACGTTCTTAACTGCGCGCAGGTATTTGTGCTCTTCAAATTCCAGCACGCGGTCTACCAGCAGAAACGGATAGCGGTGCGGCAGCAGCTCTAAAATCTCTTCAATTTTCAGAGTATGAGTTTCAGTAGTCAAAATACTCTTCCTGTCCTAAAAATCTTATGACATCAATAACACGGCCTGCACAGATCAACATGATCTTGCGCAGGCCGCAAAATAGGTTCTGTGGCGCCTGGCTTCCCTGCTTAACACTTTTATTATGAAAGCCGGTCAGTTTTGGGATGGCGGTCAGTCGTCTTTACCGACCTTGCGCTCGATGGCTTTTAAGCGTTTGCTCATGTCATCAATGTTCATCACCAGCGCTGCAGTTTTGCGCCAAGTTTTGTTGGGTTGTAGCGGAATGCCTGACGAGTATACACCAGGCTCGGTGATCGGACGCATGACCATGCCCATACCGGTCACGGTGACTTTGTCACAGATTTCCATATGTCCGTTAATGACGCTGGCACCGCCAATCATACAATAACGACCAATTTTTAAACTACCCGCCATGATCACACCGCCTGCAACCGCAGTATTGTCACCAATAACCACGTTGTGGGCGATCTGACACTGGTTGTCTATGATAACACCATTGCCGATCAGAGTGTTATCCAGCGCACCGCGATCGATGGTGGTACAGGCACCTATTTCCACGCGATCGCCGATAATCACTGCGCCTAACTGGGGAATTTTCACCCAGTTGCCGCGATCGTTGGCGTAACCAAAGCCATCAGAACCGATAACGGTGCCGGACTGAATCAGACAATCCTGACCGATCTGAATCTCGTGATACACAGAGACATTGGCCCACAGACGCGTGCCGCTGCCGATGCGGGTCTTTTTGCCGACAAAACAGCCGGCGCCAATCAACACGTTGTCACCCAGTTCGACGTCGGTCTCAATCACCGCATTCGCGCCAATGGCGACGTTTGCGCCAAGACGGGCGCTGGGATCAATGACGGCGCTGGGCGCAATATTTTGTGCCGGTTGGGGCGTGGTATCGAGTATTTGCGCCATACGCGCATACGTCAGGTAAGGGTTTTTCACCACCAACGCTGCGGTGTGGCACCACTCCAGATCCGCTTCCTTCAGCACTACGGCTGAGGCCTTAATCAGGGTGAGTTGCTCGCGGTAACGGCTGTTTGCAAGAAAAGTGATTTGGCCAGTTGTGGCGGATTGCATAGAAGCAATGCCGGAGATGACGATATCGCCATCTCCGTGCAATTCTGCATCCAACTGCTGGGCTAAATCAGCCAGTCGAATAGATGACATCAATTATTTAACCTGTTTCAGCACGTCAGCAGTGATGTCTTTTGCGTTTGACGCATAAGCCACCGCATTCGCGTCGATCACGACGTCGTAACCATCGCTGTCAGCGACTTTCTTCACGGCATCCTGAATACGGCTCAGCAGCTTGTTACGCTCTTCCATCTGACGACGACGGTTGTCCTGCTCGAAAGCCTGCGCTTTAGAGGAGAAAGCTTCACGCTGTGACATCACGTCTTTTTCCATGCGGCTGCGTTCGCTGGCCTTCATGGTAGAACCGTCACGCTGCAGACGCTGCATTTTGGTTTGCAGATCGCGTTCCTGGCTCTGCAGCTCAGTAGCACGGCCTTTGAACTCATTTTCCAGCTGTTTAGCAACAGTCGCACGTTGCGGTAACTGTTGGAAAATGCTGGACACGTTTACCACTGCAATTTTGTCAGCAGCCTGAACACCAGCGGAAACCGCTAAAGCAAGACCCAGACCTGCGGCACACAACAACTTTTTCACTATAAACTCCTTATCATCAACGTTTGTGTCAGCGACACAATGTTTGCCCCGGAACAGCCACATGAGCTGCCCGCGGTGGCAATACTTCAGCTATGCATCCATGCGCAGAACATTACCAGGTTTTACCAATGTTAAACTGGAACTGTTCTGACTTGTCTCCCTCGATTTTCTTGATCGGCTGGGCGTAAGAAAACACCAGTGGGCCGAGCGGCGACATCCACTGCAGCGCAATACCGCTTGATACACGGATATTGTTTGGATCGCTGTAGTCAGGAATGCCGGCAGCACGCTTCTCCGCGGTATTTTCCCACTTGGTATCCCACACTGTACCGGCATCGACAAACACCGAGGTACGGACCGAGTTAGCATACTTCTCGCTCAGGAACGGCGTTGGCGTGGTCAGCTCCAGGCTGGCAATCGCCATGGCGTTACCGCCCACCGCATCATCCGACTTACAGATACCGTCTGGATCGGCGATCCGGCAGTTGGATGAGTTGTTATTGTAGTACGCAGCCTTCGGACCAATGGTATTGGACTGGAAGCCACGCACGGTGCTGGAACCACCGGCATAGAAGTTCTCGTAGAACGGCATATATTTGCCGTCGAGACCATCGCCATAACCGACACGGCCACGGCCTAACAGCACCCAGGTACGATCCTGGTTAATCGGCACATATTGATGTGTATCCAGCGTGGCCTTATAGAAGCTGTTATCCAAGCCCGGAATCGTCACCTTACCATTCAGGTTGGTGCGGTTACCGGAGGTCGGGAAGAAACCGCGGTCGAGGGTGTTGTAAGTCCAGCCGTAGTTAAAGGTGAAGTCATCTGCTGAGAAATCGCCTTCGTCATTGAGCTGTTGCGGCTTGCCGACAGAATTGAGATAACGCCACATCGCAATCTGCGGCTGCATGTTTGACAGGTCATTGTGGACATAGCCCAGACCGACACGCAGGGTGTTGTTTTCGTTAATCGGGAAGCCAAGCGTACCGTCCAGACCATAACTTTTGTTGGTATAGTCAGAAAGGTTGGCGTTATCCGCTTTAAAGTAGTTATAGAACAGGCGACCACCCAGACTCACACCGTCAACGGTAAAGTACGGGTCAGTCAGCGAGAACTCGGCATAGGTCTGGTAATCGTTTTTGGCGCCGCTGATGCCAACGGTATTACCGGTGCCCAGCCAGTTATCCTGCGTTACGCCGACCTGGAAGCTCACACCACTTTCGGTGCCGTAGCCGACGCCGAAGTTAAAGGTACCGGTGTTACGCTCTTTAACTTTGTAGACCACGTCAACCTGGTCAGGTGAGCCTGGCACACGCTGCGTATCGACATCGACCGTTTCGAAGTAGCCGGTACGTTTCAGACGTTCTTTGCCCTGCCCAACCAGATCGCTACCCAGCCATGCCCCTTCCATCTGACGCATTTCGCGACGCAACACCGAATCTTTTGAGGTGTCGTTGCCTTCGAAACGGACATTACGGACGTAGTAGCGGTTGCCGGCATCGACGTTGATATGCAGTTTTACTGTCTTATCAGCATCGATGATTTCCGGCTGGGTGACCACGCGCGGATAGGCGTAACCATAGCGCCCCAGCAGCTTCTTGATCTCATTTTCCATCTTCGTGACTTTCGCGCCGTTATACAGCTCGCCCGCCGGAATCTTGGTCAGATGTTCAATTTCTGCTGAATGGCCTGCCATGCTGCCGTTGACGATCACGCCAGCGATTTTGTACTGATCGCCTTCGGTGATGTTAACGGTAATGTAGATGCCCTTCTTATCCGGCGTCAGGCTGACCTGCGTGGAATCGATATTGAAGCGGGCATAACCGCGATCGAGATAGAAGCTGCGCAGGGTTTCAAGGTCGCCCGCCAGTTTCTGTTTCTGGTATTTACGATCGCCGACCACGTTCCACCACGGCACTTCATCGCGCAGCTGGAAACGGGAAATCAGTTCATCAGAACTAAAGGCTTTGTTGCCGACGATGTTGATCTGCTGAATTTTGGCAGAGACACCTTCGGTGAACACCAGCTTCAGATCGACACGGTTACGCGGCAGCGGTGTAACGACCGCTTCCACGCTGGCAGTATATTTACCGACGCTGTAGTAGAAGTCCTCCAGTCCCTTCTCAATCGAAGAGATCATGGTACGGTCCAGCGCTTCGCCGACACGTACGCCTGAGGCTTCCAGATTTTGTTTGAGCTGATCCTCTTTCACCGCTTTGTTACCGGTGAAGGTAATGCTGGCAATGGTAGGACGTTCTTTGACCTGGACAATCAGCGTTGTACCGTCTCGCAGGACCTGAACATCTTCAAAGTTGCCAGTAGCGAACAGCGAGCGAATGGTATTTCTGACATCATCGTCATTCACCGTATCGCCGACCCGTACTGGCATGCTCAGCAGAGCCGCGCCGACGGCGACTCGCTGCAGTCCTTCGAAATGAATATCCTTCACCACGAAATCGTCTGCACCGTAAACGGTGGCGCTGCTAAAAAGCAGCGACGCTATGAGCAACTTTTTCATCGCCATCGTTATTATGCGTTTTCCTAACACATCCCTCGAATGTTCGCGTTCCCGCGATTACAGACGTGAGAAATCATTGAAAAGTGCAAGCCCCATTAACAGCACCAGTAAAATCGAACCGATGCGATAACTAAATTGCTGAACTCGCTCGGACACCGGTCCACCCTTGATCTTTTCGATCGCCAGGAAGAGCAAGTGCCCACCATCTAAAACCGGCAGAGGGAACAGATTGATGATGCCCAAGTTGACGCTAATCAACGCCAGAAACATCAGGTAGTAAATCAATCCATACTCTGCTGACAATCCTGCACCCTGCGCAATCGAAATTGGCCCGCTCAGGTTGTTCAGCTTTACATCACCGGTTATTAACTTGCCCAGCATAGAGACGGTGAGCTTCATCAGTTGCCAGGTATTTACACTGGCCTCGCCGATAGCCGCAAACGCGCCATACTGTCTTACCGTTTTATACTCTTCTGGCAGAGGAACGATTCGTGGGATAACCCCCGCAAATCCTTCCGCTTTATTGCCAGGTTTCGCTTCCGGCGTCATCGTCAGCGCGATTGAGTCACCGCCACGATCCACCTCAAGCGCCATGCTTTTGCCCGGGTTGTCCCGGACCTGGGCGACAAACGCCTGCCACTGCGATAATGGCTGACCATCGACTTTAACGATCCTGTCGCCTGCTTGCAAACCGGCTTCACTGGCGGGTGAATTCGCCTGAACTTCGGCCAGCGTGGTTTCTATCTGCGGACCGCGCGGACGAATACCCAGTGCCACCACCGGATCCTGCTTATCAGGCTCAAACTGCCACTGACGCAAATCCAGCTGCTTCTGCTGCGTGGCATCTTCGCCGAAACGCGCCACGGTTAAAGTGGCATTGCTGTCGCCGATTTTGCCGACCAGGGCCATACGCACAGCATCCCAGTCAGGCGTTTCGATACCATCGACCGCCTTAAGTTCCATGCCGGGCGTAATTTGCGCTTCCGCAGCCACCGAACCGTTTAAAATTTCGCCAATCACCGGACGTACGCCAGGTACGCCGTGAACGAATACAACCCAGTAGGCAAAGATGGCGAAAAGCAAGTTGGCGACAGGCCCGGCCGCAATAATCGCGGCGCGCTGCCAGATAGCTTTGTTGTTGAACGCCTGATGACGCAGCTCGGCCGGTACGCTCTCGACACGTTCGTCGAGCATTTTGACGTAGCCGCCGAGCGGGATCAGCGCGATAACAAATTCGGTACTGTGAAGGTTGCGGCGTTGCCAGAGTGACTTACCGAAACCGATGGAGAAGCGCTCGACTTTGACGCCGCAGCGACGAGCGACCCAGAAGTGGCCGAACTCATGTACGGTAATCAGCACGCCCAGCGCGACGATAAAGGCGACAAAACTCCAGAGAATACTCAACATCGTTGCCTGTCCTTAAAGGGTGCGGAACACCAGCAGCAATAAACAGGCAAACACCGGCACCGCCGCAGTCAGACTATCGATGCGATCCAGAATGCCGCCGTGACCGGGAATCAGATGACCGCTGTCCTTAATGCCCGCTTCACGTTTGAACATGCTCTCGGTCAGGTCGCCCAGCACCGAGGCCAGGGTGGCGATAATGGCGCAGATCACCAGCGTGCCTGTTGAGACCGTCAGCGGGGCCAGCGAGGCGAACAGCAGCGCAATCATCGCCGACGAGACCAGACCGCCGAGGAAACCTTCCCAGGTTTTGCCCGGTGAAATGCGCGGTGCCAGCTTGTGCTTGCCAAACATTTTGCCAAACATATATGCACCGGAATCTGCGCCCCACACCAGCAGCATGACGAACAGTAACCACCAGGCACCGGCAAAATGATCGGTGTCGTAATGATACTGACGCAGCGCCGTCATGCCCCAGAAGAAAGGCACCAGCGTTAACACGCCAAACAGTAATCGGAGCGGACGCGAATGTCGCCAGAACGAGGCCGACGCCGGATAAGAGAGCACCAACAGCAGCGCAACGACCCACCACACCAGCGACGCCCAAAGTGATGTCGCGACCTGCGGCAGATGCACATCATGTTGATAGGGTGGCAGGGTGAACAACATCAGCGCCAGCAGCAGCCCACAGAGCACGGCCAGCCAGATGCGTTGTTGACGGGACGCCATGCCGGCCAGTTGCCCCCATTCCCAGGCAGCCAGCATGCAGATGACGATAGTTGTAATTGCAAAACCAACCGGCGGTAACCAGAACAGAGCAGCAATTACCAGCGGAATTAATATCAACGCGGTAATCAGACGAGACTTCAGCAAAGGTTACCCCCAGATTGCTCAGGCGCCGCATGGTGCAGCGCCGCCAAAACGACGCTCCCGCAGAGAGAATGCATTCAGTGCACCTTCAAAAACGTGTTCATCGAAATCCGGCCAGAGCACATCGGTAAAATAGAATTCAGCATAGGCAATTTGCCACAGCAGGAAGTTGCTAATCCGATGCTCTCCCCCGGTCCTTATCACTAAATCCACTGGCGCCAGCTCCTGCATGCAGAGCTGCGACGTCAGGCTCTCTTCGGTAATCTGGTCAGGACGCAGTAAACCTTCCTGCACCTGTTCTGCCAGTTTTTTCACGCCTTCGATAATATCCCAACGGCCGCCATAATTAGCAGCGATGCTGAGCGTCAGGCCATCATTATTTTCAGTCAGCGCCTCAGAACGGCGAATCCGCTCCTGAATACGCGGACTGAACCGGCTGGTATCGCCAATGATGCGTAAACGGACATTGTGCTTGTGCAGGCTCTTTACTTCACTGTCGAGTGCCCAGACAAACAGCTCCATTAATGCGGTCACTTCCTGCGCCGGACGGCTCCAGTTTTCGCTACTGAAGGCGTACAGCGTCAGGGCCTCAAGATTGTTACTGACGGCAAAGCTGACAGCGCGGCGTACCGATTTAACGCCCGCTTTATGGCCGGAAATACGCAGTTTTCCCTGATTTTTGGCCCAGCGACCGTTGCCATCCATGATGATAGCGACGTGGCGCGGACCGGCTCCCTGCTGGTCATCAGTGTTGTTGTGATTGTTAGACGACATAACGCGTACTCTATTCCTTTCATCAGAAATGCTGTGGTTTCTGAATACATTGCGCCCGATCTAAATCCCGACACGTTGTGCCAGGCTACACCGAATCCGGTGACAGACCGTGAAACGCGAGCCAGCGACTATACCATTTTCACCTGAAGCGAACAAATGGCCTCATAATGATCGGCTTCACGACGTGAAGCGCGACAACATTTCTGTCGCCAGCGCGCGTGCAGTGCGATCAATTTCAAGGACAGCGTCCACCGAATCCGGTTCCGGACACGCCTGCGCCGCCAGCACAGCGCTGTTCAGCGCGGCGATGTCGGTAAAGCGAATCTGGTGATTCAGGAAAGCCGCAACGGCAACCTCGTTGGCAGCATTGAGCGTGGTGGTCGCCGCCTGCCCTGCTTCGCAAGCGTCAATCGCCAGCTTCAGACAGGGGTAGCGACCAAAATCAGGTTCTGCAAACGTCAGCACCGACATGCGGATGAAATCCAGCGGCGTTACGCCAGCGTTAATACGCGCAGGCCAAGCCATGCTGTGGGCAATCGGCGTACGCATATCAGAAGAACCCAACTGAGCCAGCACGCTGCCATCGCAGTATCGCACCATAGAGTGAATCACCGATTGTGGGTGCAGTATCACTTCCATCTGCGCTGCGCTGGCATTAAACAGCCAACGGGCTTCAATGTACTCAAGACCTTTATTCATTATGGTGGCCGAATCAACGGAGATTTTTCGTCCCATTGACCAGTTCGGATGTGCACAGGCCTGATCCGGCGACATGGCGCTGAGATCCGCTAAATCTGTGTCACGAAAAGGACCACCTGATCCCGTAAGGATAATCGACTCGATGCCGTTATCCCACAGGTCAGCGTAACCTAACTGATGCTGGATGGTAGCCGGTAAACTCTGAAAAATGGCGTTATGCTCACTGTCGACCGGCAGTAAACGGGCATTATGATGACGCACCGCCTCCATAAACAAACGGCCGCAGGTGACAAGCGATTCTTTATTCGCCAGCAGCACGGTTTTGCCGGCGCGGATCGCCGCCAGCGTCGGCAGCAAACCTGACGCCCCGACGATCGCCGCCATCACCTGATCAACCTCATCCAGCGCGGCCAGCTCACAGGCTGCCTGAACGCCTGAGAGCACTTCAGTTTTTACCTTGAGTGCTCTCAGTCGCTCACGCAGGGCCGCGGCGGACGCATCGTCGGCCATTGCGGCATAGCGCGGCTGGAAAGTGGCACACTGTTCGGCCATCAGCGCCACGTTGTGACCGGCAACCAGCGCGGTGACCTGGTAAAGCTCGGGATTGGCGCGAACCACCGCCAGGGTACTGGTGCCGATTGACCCGGTTGAGCCCAGCAGAGTTAATCGCTTCATGATGCTATCCATGTGAAGTCAACAGACCTGTCCGCAGACACAATGTAAAACGCCGCCAGATGTCGCATTCATACGAATACCTCTCTGTACTGCGTTTTTTCCGGCTAGTGATGGGATTAGAAATCCATCAGCTCCGTCTCTTTTTCTGACAGTGCAGCATCAACTTTCTTGATGTATGCATTGGTCATTTTCTGAATTTCATCCTGTGCACGACGCTCGTCGTCTTCGCTGATCTCTTTATCTTTCAGCAGCGCTTTGATTTTATCGTTGGCATCGCGACGGACGTTACGTACCGACACGCGGCCCCGCTCGGCTTCGCCGCGCACGATTTTGATCAGATCTTTACGACGCTCTTCCGTCAGCGCAGGCAGCGGAACACGAATATCCGTACCGGCTGAACTTGGGTTCAGACCCAGATCGGACGTCATGATCGCCTTTTCGACTGCCGGACCGAGTGAGCGATCAAACACGTTGATTTTCAGCGTGCGTGAATCTTCCACGGTAACGGAAGCAAGCTGACGCATTGGCGTTGGCGTGCCGTAATATTCGACGATAATGCCGTCGAGCAGCGAAGGTGAAGCACGACCGGTGCGCACTTTGCTGATGGTGGTATTGAATGCTTCGACGCATTTGTCCATGCGCGTATCAGCATCTTTTTTGATGTCGTTAATCACGTTGAAACCCTTGGATTCGGTTTGACCTAGCCAGTTCCGGCATAACCGGAAGCGTGATCGATAATCCTGACTGGTGCGCGATGCGTTATCATCGCGCTGACAGAATATACCTTATTTTATCTCGCCTCGGGTATTAATGCATAATCAGGGTGCCTTCTTTTTCACCCATCACTACACGACGCAGTGCGCCAGGCTTATTCATATTGAACACGCGGATCGGCAGTTTGTGGTCACGCGCCAAGGTAAAGGCCGCGAGATCCATCACTTTCAGCTCCTGATCCAGCACTTCAGCGTAGGTCAGTTGTTCATACAGCGTGGCGTCCGGGGTTTTCACCGGATCGGCAGAATACACGCCATCAACCTTGGTCGCTTTCAGCACCACGTCGGCTTCAATCTCAATGCCGCGCAGACAGGCAGCAGAGTCAGTGGTGAAGAACGGGTTACCGGTACCGGCGGAGAAAATCACCACGCGGTTATTGCGCAGCAGGCTAATCGCTTCCGCCCAGCTGTAGTTGTCACAGACGCCATTCAGTGGAATCGCCGACATCAGGCGCGCGTTCACATAGGCGCGGTGCAGAGCATCACGCATTGCCAGACCGTTCATCACGGTTGCCAGCATACCCATGTGGTCGCCCACTACGCGGTTCATTCCCGCCTGCGCCAGGCCTGCGCCACGGAACAGGTTCCCCCCGCCAATCACAACGCCAACCTGGATGCCCAATTCAACCAGTTCTTTTACCTCTTGTGCCATACGGTCAAGCACACTCGCGTCGATACCAAAACCTTCAGCGCCTTGCAGTGCTTCTCCGCTCAGTTTTAGCAGGATACGTTGATAAACAGGTTTTGCGTTGGTCGCCATGGTCAGTTCTTCCTGGAAGATAGGGTGATAAGGAGAAGTAAAATCTGATCGATCATCCGCTTACCGCAATGAAATTGCTATTGGGATGAAACTGAAAACGTGTCTGTTGCGGTTCACAGGCAAAAAAAGAACCGCCTTCTGGCGGTTCTTTCAGAGCATTAAGACTGTTTGGACATGGCTGCAACTTCTGCAGCGAAGTCAGACTCAACTTTCTCGATGCCTTCACCCACTTCGAAGCGGATGAAGTTGATGACGTCAGCGCCCTGTTCTTTCAGCGCCTGGCCAACGGTTTTGCCTGGGTCGATAACGAAAGCCTGACCGGTCAGAGAGACTTCGCCGGTGAATTTCTTCATACGGCCTTCAACCATCTTCTCTGCAATTTCTTTCGGCTTGCCAGACTGCATCGCGATGTCCAGCTGAACCTGGTACTCTTTCTCTACCACGTCTGCAGACACGTCTTCTGGCTTAACGAATTCAGGCTTGCTCGCCGCAACGTGCATCGCGATCTGTTTGATCAGATCTTCGCTTGCGCCTGTGGTTGAAACCAGTACGCCGATACGTGCGCCGTGCAGGTAGCTGCCCAGCTCTGCGCCTTCAAGGATTGCGACACGGCGGATGTTGATGTTCTCACCGATTTTAGCCACCAGCGCAACGCGCTCTTCTTCGAACTGCGCTTTCAGCACTTCAACATCAGTGATGAGATCCGCTACAGCTGCATCCAGAACTTTGTCTGCGAATGCCTGGAAACCACCATCTTTTGCGACGAAGTCAGTCTGGCAGTTCACTTCCAGAATCACACCGTAGTCACCAATGATTTTGGTTTTGATTACGCCATCAGCAGCAACGTTGCCTGCTTTTTTCGCTGCTTTGATTGCGCCAGACTTACGCATGTTCTCAATCGCCAGCTCAATGTTGCCGTTCGCTTCGGTCAGCGCTTTTTTGCAGTCCATCATGCCCGCGCCAGTACGCTCGCGCAGTTCTTTTACCAATGCAGCGGTAATGTCAGCCATTCCAGAATCCTCGGTTCGTGCCTGTGTACGTTTGCACCAGCAGACACTTAATTTGCGGAAAATTTACTCTGTCCCGCCGTCCCGAAGGGGGCGTGACAGACTTAGATAAAATAAAGGGGCCAGTATAGGCCCCTTACAGATCACATCTGAATGCATAAGGGCTCTTATGCAGAGCAAACCTTATTAAGCGTTTTCTAAAGACGCTTCTTCAGCTTGCTCAGCCAGGTCCTGAGAGCGGCCTTCACTCACGGTGGTCGCAACGGCAGTCAGGTACAGGTTTACAGCACGGATCGCATCGTCGTTACCTGGGATAACGAAATCAACGCCATCTGGATCTGAGTTGGTATCAACGATAGCAAATACCGGGATACCCAGGTTGTTTGCTTCTTTGATTGCGATGTGTTCGTGGTCAGCATCGACAACAAACAGTGCGTCTGGCAGACCGCCCATTTCTTTGATACCGCCCAGGCTGTTTTCCAGCTTGGCCAGCTCACGCGCACGCATCAGAGCTTCTTTTTTGGTCAGTTTGTCGAAAGTACCATCCTGAGACTGAGTCTCCAGATCTTTCAGACGCTTGATTGACTGGCGCACGGTTTTCCAGTTAGTCAGCATGCCACCCAACCAGCGGTGATTTACGAAGAACTGGTCGCAGCTCAGTGCAGACTCTTTTACCGCTTCAGCGGCAGCGCGCTTAGTACCTACGATCAGGATTTTACCTTTACGGGAAGCGATCTTGTTCAGTTCAGCCAGAGCTTCGTTGAACATAGGGACAGTTTTTTCCAGGTTGATGATGTGAACCTTGTTACGCGCACCAAAGATGAATGGCTTCATTTTTGGGTTCCAGTAGCGGGTCTGGTGACCGAAGTGAACACCAGCCCGGAGCATGTCGCGAATGGAAACAGTTGCCATGATAACCTCTAAAGTTTGATTGGGGTTGTGCCTCCATGTATCCCATACGACCGACCTTTTTCAAGGCACCCCGGCGTATGTGTCGATACATGTGTGTTTTATTACACATAATGAGAGTTATGCGTTTCCTGCTGACCGAAACGGCCATACAGAGAATCATCGGCGCGCTTTATACCACAACCAGCCCAGGGACGCCAATAAATGATCGCTGACCGCGTCCAGCGTGTTCTCTATTTGGCAGCCCATTTGCTGACTGCTAACATGACAGCACAGAGTTCATCATTGTCGAAAATTTCGACAAATGCGGATTAATTTAATTAATGGCAATTTCAATTAAAACCCCTGAAGAAATCGAAAAAATGCGCGTCGCCGGCCGTCTGGCTGCCGAGGTGCTGGAGATGATCGAGCCACACGTTCAGCCGGGCGTCACCACCGGTGAACTGGATCGCATCTGCCATGACTACATTACACAGCATCAGCAAGCGATTTCTGCCTGTCTGGGCTATCACGGCTTTCCGAAATCGGTCTGCATTTCGGTCAATGAAGTGGTGTGCCACGGCATTCCCAGCGATGACCGCCAGTTAAAAGACGGCGACATCATCAATATTGATGTCACCGTGATTAAATACAACTACCACGGCGACACCTCCAAGATGTTCATCGTTGGCAAGCCGACCATTCAGGGCGAGCGCCTGTGCCGCGTCACACAGGAGAGTCTCTATCTCTCATTGCGTCTGATTAAGCCCGGCATCCGCCTGCGTGAGCTGGGCCGCGCGATTCAGAAATATGTCGAAGCGAATGACTTCTCGGTGGTGCGTGAGTATTGCGGTCACGGCATCGGCAAAGGCTTCCACGAAGAGCCACAGGTGCTGCATTATGATGCGGATGATGGCGGCGTGGTGCTGCAGGCGGGCATGACGTTTACCGTAGAACCGATGGTGAACGCCGGCGATTACCGCATCCGCACCATGAAAGATGGCTGGACGGTAAAAACCAAAGATCGCAGCTTGTCCGCGCAGTATGAGCATACTATTGTGGTGACGGAAAACGGCTGTGAGATCTTAACCCTGCGCAAAGATGACACCCTGCCTGCGGTGCTGGTTGCTGAAGGGTAATTCCCCCAATACAGAATCAAGCTGGCGCTAAGCTGGCTTTTTTTGGCTGAAAAAGAGAATAGCTGCATGAGCGTGAACCTGTCGGAAAAGGTACAAAACGGTCTGATCGATTCCCCGGCCGAATGGGATGACGATCAGCTCACCCGCGACATTCTGAAACAGCGGCTGGAGCAGTTTCAGCACTATCTGTCTGCCGCTTTCGACGCCGGCGAAGCCGTCGAGCCGCTGATTGATGCCCGCTCGCTATTTATCGATCGCCTGCTGCGCCGTCTGTGGCGCTTTTTCGGCTTTGATCAGATGAGCGCCATCGCGCTGGTGGCCGTTGGCGGCTATGGCCGTGCCGAACTACATCCGCTCTCAGACATTGACGTGCTGATCCTCAGCCGTCAGCCGCTGGATGAACAGGCCGCACAGCGCACCAGCGAACTGCTGACCCTGATGTGGGACCTGAAGCTGGAGGTCGGCCACAGCGTGCGCACACTGGAGGAGTGTCTGCTGGAGGGCTTATCGGATCTGACGGTAGCCACCAATCTAATTGAGTCGCGGATGCTGGCCGGTGACGTGGCGCTGTTCCTTGAACTGCAGAAAAACGTCTTCAGCGACGGCTTCTGGCCTTCGTCGTGCTTTTTCGCCGCCAAAATCGAAGAGCAGCAGGAGCGCCATAAGCGCTATCACGGCACCAGCTACAACCTTGAGCCAGACATTAAAAGCAGCCCCGGCGGCCTGCGCGATATTCATACCCTGCAATGGGTGGCGCGCCGCCACTTTGGCGCCACCACCCTGGATGAGATGGTCGGCTTCGGTTTCCTCACCGACGCGGAGCGCAGCGAGCTGAATGAGTGTCAGGAATTTCTCTGGCGGATTCGTTTCGCATTGCACCTTTCGCTGCCGCGCTACGATAACCGTCTGTTGTTCGATCGCCAGCTCAGCGTGGCGCGACGTCTTAATTATCAAGGCGAAGGCAACGAGCCGGTCGAGCGGATGATGAAAGACTTTTACCGGGTGACGCGCCGGATTGGCGAGCTGAACCAGATGCTGCTGCAGCTGTTCGATGAAGCGATTGTGGCGCTGCCTACCAGCGAGAAGCCCTGCCCTATCGACGATCACTTCCAGCTGCGTGGCGATCTGATTGACCTGCGCGATGAAACGCTGTTTGAGCGTGAGCCGCAGGCAATTCTGCGCATGTTCTACGTCATGGTGCGCAACGACGGCATTAAAGGCATCTATTCCACCACCCTGCGCCGTCTGCGTAATGCGCGCCGCCATCTGGAACAGCCGCTGTGTCAGATTCCGGAAGCGCGCCGCACCTTTATGTCCATTCTGCGTCATCCTGGCGCCGTCAGCCGGGCGCTGGTGCCGATGCACCGTCACAGCGTGCTGTGGGCTTACACGCCGCTGTGGGGACACATTGTTGGCCAGATGCAGTTTGACCTGTTCCACGCCTACACTGTTGATGAGCACACCATTCGCGTGCTGCAGAAGCTTGAAAGCTTCGCCAGCGAAACCACCCGCTCGCAGCATCCGCTGTGCGTTAAACTCTGGCCGCGCCTGCCACAGCAGGAGCTGTTGCTGATGGCCGCGCTGCTGCACGATATCGCCAAAGGGCGCGGTGGCGATCACTCAGTTCTCGGCGCCCAGGACGCGCTCGACTTTGCTGAAATACACGGCCTGAACTCGCGTGAAACGCAGCTGGTCGCCTGGCTGGTGCGCCATCACCTGCTGATGTCAGTCACCGCGCAGCGCCGCGATATTCAGGACCCGACGGTGATCCAGCAGTTCGCCGAGGTGATGCAGAATGAAAATCGCCTGCGCTATCTGGTCTGCCTGACCGTGGCGGATATCTGCGCCACCAACGAAAGCCTGTGGAACAGCTGGAAGCAGAGTCTGTTGCGTGAACTGTTTTTCGCCACCGAGAAACAGCTGCGACGCGGCATGGAGAACAGCCCGGACCTGCGCGAGCGGGTGCGTCACCATCGTCTGCAGGCGCTGGCGCTGCTGCGGATGGACAATATTGATGAAGAACGGCTGCATCAGATCTGCAACCGCTGCCGCGCCGATTATTTCCTGCGGCATACGCCGAATCAGATCGCCTGGCATGCCCGCCATCTGATGGGCCACGATCTGAAAAAACCGCTGGTGCTGGTCAGCCCGCAGGCCACGCGCGGCGGAACTGAAATCTTTATCTGGAGTCCGGATCGACCGCACCTGTTTGCCGCCGTGGCGGGCGAACTGGATCGCCGTAATCTCAGCGTGCACGATGCGCAAATCTTTACCAGCCGCGACGGCATGGCGATGGATACGTTTATCGTGCTGGAGCCCGATGGCAGCCCGCTGGCACCGGATCGCCATCCGATGGTTATTCAGGCGCTGGAGCAGGCGATTACCCAGTCAGACTGGGTGCCGCCGCGAACCCGTCGTCCGTCGGCCAGGCTGAAGCACTTCAGCGTTGATACCGAAGTCAATTTTCTGCCAACCCATACCGACCGCCGCAGCTACCTGGAGCTGGTGGCCCTTGATCAGCCCGGCCTGCTGGCGCGGGTAGGCGAAGTGTTTGCCGATCTCGGCGTCTCGCTGCACGGCGCGCGCATCAGCACCATCGGCGAACGGGTCGAGGATTTGTTTATTCTCGCCAACAGTGAGCGCCAGGCGCTGAATGAAGAAATGCGTAAAGCGTTGCAACAACGGTTGACAGAAGCCCTTAATCCAAACGATAAAGTGTGACAAAAGTCGATTTGTGAACCTTAAACTTTTTACTTGTGTCGGGTGATTGCCCGGCACTGCACATGACAGATCAGGAAAAAAATATGCAACAGTTACAGAGCGTTATTGAATCTGCCTTCAAACGTCGTGCTGATATCACCCCAGCCAGCGTTGACAGCGAAACCCGCGATGCCATCAATCAGGTTATATCTCTGCTGGACAGCGGTGCACTGCGCGTTTCCGAAAAGATCGACGGCGAGTGGGTAACGCATCAGTGGCTGAAGAAAGCGGTACTGCTCTCTTTTCGCATCAACGACAACCAGGTGATGGAAGGTGCTGAGACCCGTTTTTACGACAAAGTGCCGATGAAATTTGCTGGCTGGGACGATGCCCGCTTCAAAAAAGAGGGCTTCCGTGTGGTTCCACCGGCGGCGGTACGTCAGGGCGCCTACATTGCCCGTAATACCGTGCTGATGCCGTCTTACGTCAACATCGGCGCATTCGTTGATGAAGGCTCGATGGTCGATACCTGGGCCACCGTTGGCTCCTGTGCGCAGATCGGTAAAAACGTTCACCTCTCCGGCGGCGTGGGCATCGGCGGCGTGCTGGAACCGCTGCAGGCAAACCCTACCATCATCGAAGATAACTGCTTCATTGGCGCGCGCTCTGAAATCGTTGAAGGCGTTATCGTTGAAGAAGGTTCAGTGATCTCAATGGGCGTTTACATCGGCCAGAGCACCAAAATTTATGACCGTGAGACCGGTGAAGTGCATTACGGCCGCGTGCCAGCCGGTTCGGTGGTGGTTTCCGGTAACCTGCCGTCAAAAGATGGCAGCTACAGCCTTTACTGTGCCGTTATCGTGAAGAAAGTGGATGCCAAAACCCGCGGCAAAGTGGGCATTAACGAACTGCTGCGTACCATCGACTGATCCCTGTGACGGGCTGGAAACCGGCCCGTCATCTTTTCTTTACACTTCCATGCCAACATCCTGTTTTGCGCCGCGAATTAACTGGTGCGTTTAGTTTTTATTCAGGTCATAATCCTCGCCAGTTAAATCCCGTCGCGCAATGTTCATCCTGCTTATTTATGTCTACAGTTGTCAGACGTCATGAACAAGGCTGCGCGCTTCTCACCTTTTGATGGAAACAACGCTATGTATGACAATCTGAAAAGCTTGGGTATCAGTAATCCGGATGATATTGATCGTTACAGCCTGCGTCAGGAAGCCAATAACGATATTCTGAAGATCTACTTCCGCAAAGATAAAGGCGAGTTTTTCGCGAAAAGCGTAAAATTCAAATATCCGCGTCAGCGTAAAACAGTGGTGGCCGATCACGCTACCCAGGGCTACAAAGAAGTACAGGAAATCAGCCCGAATCTGCGTTACGTGATTGACGAGCTGGACCAGATTTGCCAGCGCGACCAAGTTGAAGTAGATCTGAAACGTAAAATTCTTGATGACCTGCGCCATCTGGAAAGCGTAGTGTCGCACAAGATTACCGAAATCGAATCTGACCCCGAAAAACTGACCCACAACGGTCGTTAATCCGCTGTCAGTGACGAAAAAGGCCAGCTCTGCTGGCCTTTTTTATGCCGGCATTACCGCCCCGTTCATCCCTGCTCATCCAGCTGCAGCGCCACATAGAGCAGCAGCCGATCGTCAAAGTGCCCGAGATTCAGCCCGGTTAACTCCGAAATCCGGTTCAGCCGATACTCCAGCATATTACGGTGAATAAACAGCGCACGCGCGGTCGCGCTCGGCTGCACATTATGGGTGAACCAGGCGATCGGCGTTCACCGCAGCAACCCGTTGTTATCCATACTCTTGAGTTTCGCCAGTGGCCGCGCCAGTTCATTGGCCTGCCAGCCGCCGCGCAGACTGTCGAGCAGCACCGGCAGCACCAGATCCTGATAAAAATAGCTGCGCACCTCAAGCATACGCTGTTTGCCAACCATCGTGGTGGTGCGGGCGGTTCGATAGGAACGCGCAATACTGCCGGGGCCGGTGAAAAAGTTTCCCAGCGCAATCCGCATCCGCAGATGGCCGCTCTCTTTCATTCGCTGTAATAACTGCTCGACCCGCCGACGATGATCCTCCTGATCGTAACGGCCGTGCCCATTCAGCGCTGGCTTCAGCACCACCATTTCGGTCAGCGAAACAATGGCGATCAGGTTGTCCCGCTCCGGCGTGATCAGCAACGGTTTGCAGCTGCTGCAACTCTGACATTGCGCTATCGACCTCAACCACGGCCACCACACGCGGCTGATTAAGATCGATGCCAAGCCGCTGCGCCCATTCGGTTAGCTGCGGCGACAGGGTATCGCTGCGAATCAGGTTCAGCACCAGCAGCGCGCCTTCGTGCAATTCCCCAATGCGCTCGCGATCGCCGCTGTCAATAATTTTCATGGTGCGCGCCACGATATCCTGCGCCAGCCGGGCATCAAGATAATAGGTAGCCATCCATTACTCCCGAAAAAGAGGGGGAGAGATAGAATACGCATGCAAGGCGGCCAGAACATTGTGCAACTGCACAGAGCCAGGTGGGCATTTAGTGAATTTGCGGTCAGCATCACACTCTTACCGGCGCGAATTGAGGCAATAAAAAAGGCGGACCGAAGTCCGCCTGATAGCAATGCCTTGCCGCTTACTGCATCAGCAGGTAAATGCTGCTGTCGCCGCGCTTGACGTTCAGCGCCAGCACCGGCGGTTTGGAATCAAGGATCTTACGCAGTTCGCCCAGGTTGGTCACCGGCTGCTGGTTCACGCCCTGAATCACGTCGCCTTTTTTCAGGCCGATACGAGCGGCAGCGCTGCCCGCTTTGACGTTATCTACGCGAACCCCTTTATCGCCGGTGTCGCTGTTGCTGAGATCGGCCCCTTCAATGCCAGTGTAGATGGTGGCTGACTGGACTTTCGCCTGGCTACTCTGTTGCAGCTGAACCGACACATCCAGCGGTTTGCCGTCACGCAGCAGACCCAGTTTCAGGGTGGTGCCAATCGGCAGCGAACCGACTTCAGCACGCAGCGCAGCAAAACTGGTCAGCGGCTTGCCGTTCATTGAGACCACCACATCGCCGGCTTTGATACCGGCTTTCGCCGCGGCCGAACCTGGCAGTACCTGGCTGACAAAGGCCCCGCGCTGCGCATCAACCTTCATCACTTTGGCCAGTTCAGAGTTAAGCTCGGTGCCCATCACACCCAGTTCACCGCGTTTAACCTGACCAAACTCTACCATCTGCGCCGTCAGGTTTTTCGCCATGTTGCTCGGGATAGCAAAGCCGATACCGATGTTGCCGCCATCCGGTGCCAGAATCGCGGTGTTGATGCCGATCAGTTCACCGTTAAGGTTAACCAGCGCGCCGCCGGAGTTACCGCGGTTAATCGCCGCATCGGTCTGGATAAAGTTCTCGTAGTTTTCCACATTTAGGCCGCTACGGCCCAGCGCGGAGACGATGCCTGAAGTCACTGTTTCACCCAGGCCATATGGGTTACCGATCGCCACGGTGTAGTCACCGACCCGCAGATTGTCAGAGTCGGCCAGTTTCACCGCCGTGAGGTTTTTAGCGTCCTGCAGCTGGATCAACGCAATGTCGGAGCTGGGATCTTTACCGATCACTTTGGCGTCATAGCGGCGGCCATCGCTCAGCTGGACCTGAATTTTTGTAGCGTTATTCACCACGTGGTTGTTGGTCACCACATAGCCTTTTTCAGCATTGATCACCACGCCCGATCCCAGCGCGCGGAATTTCTCCTGCTGGGTATTCGGCGCCGGCGCGCCGCTATCCGATCCGTCGCCGCTCTGGCACATCGGTGAACTCTGGAACGGTGAGCCATCCTGACAGAAAGGCGAGTTGTCACCAAAGAATTGCTGGAACTGCTGCGGCATACGCGGCGTTTTAACCGTGGTGGTGCCTTCGACGCTGATACTGACCACTGACGGCATCACCTTCTCCAGCATCGGTGCCAGGCTCGGCAATTGCTGACTATCAGAAGAGGCGGTTTGCGCAGCGGAAACCGTGACGGGCGCCAGGGCCAGGGCCAGGGCCAGGGCCAGGGCACTTAGCATTAAACTCTTTTTTTTCATTTTTGGTTTCTCTTGAGGATAACTGTTCAGACCATTGCTGTGGTTCGGTGTTGAGATAAATATCTTAGCGCGAAGTTCCTTCTGAAGTCTCAAGCGAAGGTAAAAATTTATTCGCGCTCTTTACAATTGATGATTATTCGACGGCCATCAGTCGCCGGTACTCATCCCAAGCGTAGAGATCGGTCATCCCGCTAATATAATCCTGAATCAGGCGAAAGCGATAATATCGTTCCCATAGCAGGCGCTCATATTTATGCTCCACCACCAGGGTGCGCATTTTATGCAGATAAGCTTTACGATGCTTGCCGGAAAGTTTATGGAAAAGCCGGGTCTCAATCGGATGGTGCCGCAGAAAGTCTTCATTTATCAGGGTAGTAAACGATTCATAATTGAGCAGCATCAGCGGCTGATAAATTTCCAGTAATCCCTTAATAACCCGATATCCCTGTAATTCCAGCTGCTCGACTTCGGAATGATTAAATACCTGCTGGCGCGCTACCGTTTTGAACAACTGCAACAGTCGGCCCTCTTCGCCATCATCTTCCAGCAAGGCATGATTGAAATTACCGGCAAATATGGCGGGCAGATTATCAACAAAACGCTTCACTGCATAGGTCACCAGCACGCTCTGAACATTTACGCGTAATGACATAAAGAATTGATCGCTGCGGCTGCGGCGCTTTTTACTGCAGGCCTCACGCCAGGCTTCGCCGATGGTGCGGCTGAAAGCGTCATTATTTTTTACCAGTCCCCAGGCTTTATTGAGAAACTCATACAAACTTTCAACATTAAATATATCTTTTTCTACAGCGTCGTCCAAATCGGCAATGCAATAGGAGATATCATCGGCAGCTTCCATTATATAGGTCAGCGGAAAGCGATGGTGCTCTTCCATATTGGTCGCGGCGCGCAGGTCGCTAATATAGTCCTGTTCGGAGAGATAAAAGCCCGGCTTTTTCATTAACACGCTGAATTCGGCTGGCTTCTCGCCCTGCCACCAGGCGGGCGCGGTATATTTGAGAATGCAGGCAACCTGCGAGTAGCTGAGGTTAAGTTGCAGCAGCGTATGGACCATACGAATCGCCTGCGCATTGCCTTCAAAGTGGCACAAATCCTGTCGAATCATCGCGTTTAGCTGATCGAAGGCACGGCGTTGCGTCTCGCCCTGCACCCCCGCCACCAGCGGATCAACCAGTTCAGCCGGCAGATTATCTTCAAACCAGTCGTTGATCGCCGCCTCACCAAAATGCCCGAACGGGGGATTCCCCACGTCGTGCATCAGACAGGCCATCTCAATCAAGCTTTCAAACGCGCCTTCCAGCTCGTCCAGTCCATATTGCGCCAGCCTGCCCTGCATTTTCAGGGTCTGCAGGATCTCCTTGGTGATATAGCGTCCGGTCTGCTGCACCTCCAGCGAATGCGTCAGCCTTGAACGCACCGCGGCATTGCGCTCCAGCGGAAAGACCTGGGTTTTTTGCTGCAATCGGCGAATCGCTGCGGAGTTAATAATCCGTCCGCGATCGCTCTCGAAGTGGCGGGTAATGTAATATTCCCCCTCCGGATCTTTTCGACTGGTATAAGGGCGCGAGAAGCTGATCTTCTTCCTGAAATTGATCGCTGACATTCATTACCCCTTATTTTTTGGTGAATTAATCCCCTGTTAGCCAGGGTAGACTATGCCTTAAATTATGACTTTTTACATTAGCGGGACTCACTATGAAAGCAGGCATTATTGGTGCGATGGAGCAGGAAGTTACTCTGCTGCGCGACAAAATCGAAAACCGTCAAACTTTATCGCTGGCTGGCTGTGAAATTTATACCGGCACCCTGAACGGCGTTGAGGTCGCGCTGTTGAAATCGGGCATTGGCAAAACCTCCGCCGCGCTGGGTACCACCCTGCTGCTGCAACTGTGTAAGCCAGACGTGGTGATCAACACCGGTTCGGCTGGCGGCTTAGCGGCTTCGCTGAGCGTTGGCGATATCGTGGTATCGGAAGAAGTAGGCTATCACGATGCCGACGTCACGGCTTTTGGCTATGAGCTAGGACAGATGGCGGGCTGCCCGGCAGCCTTTGTTGCCGACAGTGGTTTGATTGCGGTAGCCGAAGCCTGCATTAAGCAGCTCGATCTGAATGCGGTGCGTGGCCTAGTGGTGAGCGGCGACGCCTTTATCAACGGCGCCGAGCCGCTGGCGCGTATTCGTCAGCAGTTTCCACAAGCTATCGCCGTGGAAATGGAGGCCGCAGCTATCGGTCACGTCTGCCACCAGTTCCAGGTGCCTTTTGTGGTGGTTCGTGCCATTTCTGACGTCGCTGACCAGGCCTCGCATCTGAGCTTTGATGAGTTCCTCAGCGTCGCGGCTAAGCAGTCGTCGCTGATGGTGGAGAACCTGCTGGCGCGCCAGGCGCGTGGCTAAAACTCTACTGCTCTGCTGGCTGCTGCTGATCAGCGGCAGCCTGCTGGCTTCCCCTCCGCGCGTTATCACCCTCACTCCCCACCTGACTGAACTCGCCTTCGCCGCCGGCATTACGCCGATTGCGGTCAGTGCCTGGTCCGACTATCCGGCGCAGGCGAAACCGATTGAGCAGGTAGCCAACTGGCAGGGGATTAACCTCGAGCGTATTCTGCAACTGAAGCCGGATCTGATATTAGCCTAGCGTGGCGGCAAAAATATCTTTGCCGACAACCGGGTCAGCTGGCCGCAGGTCAGCCGTGAACAGGTACTGATGCGACACCCGCAGGCGATTGTGATTGGCGGCAGTGACCACCAGGCTGACAACGTCCGGGCCTTCTGGCAGCCGCAGCTCAGCGTGCCGGTGATTGCGATTAATGATGACTGGCTCAGCCGCCCCGGCCCGCGCCTGTTACTGGCGGCAAAACAGCTGTGTGCTGCGCTGCATCCCGCATAAAAATCCAACTAATCGGTTAACGAAACAGCCTTTTTTGCCGTTAATCAAGATATGAGACGCGCGCGCCTCGTATGCTCGCCGTCCTTTTTAGCGCTTAGTGCTTTTTGAACAACACCAGGAACCTTACATGACCAGAGCACTGCTACTGGCGATGGGGCTGCTGATCCCGGCGTACACGCTGGCGGGATCGGTCACCGGCTCTATTGGCGTCAGGCTTGTCATCTTTTCACGCTGTGAAATTCACAGTCCTGATGCGCAGGCTGTGCCGCAGATCGATTGCGGCAGACAGGCGAGCGCGCAACCGCGGGTGACACGCAGTGTCATTCAATCAGAGGGGAATCAGAGACGGAACCATCAGCTGGTAACGATAGAGTGGTAAACGAGGCCGTCAGGAAGACGGCCTGCGTCATCAGATACTGTCAGATACTGAAAGAAGAACCACAGCCGCAGGTGGTTTTCGCGTTCGGGTTAGTAACGATAAAACGCGATCCTTCCAGCCCTTCGGTGTAGTCCACCGAGCCGCCCACCAGATACTGCAGGCTCATCGGATCGACCACCAGCGAGACGCCCTGCTTCTCAATGGTCATATCGCCGTCATTCATCTGGTCATCAAAAGTAAAACCGTACTGGAAGCCGCTGCAACCCCCGCCGGTGATATAAACGCGTAATTTCAGCGCCGGGTTCTCTTCGTCGGCAATCAGGTTCTTCACCTTGGTGGCTGCTGCGTCGGTAAACTGCAACGGCAGTGCTGCTACATCATCACTCATATTTCACTCCGCTAAGCGTCCAAGTCAGAAAACGACCTTAATACCGCTATTATCTGCCAGCACCTCAGCGCAATCAAGCTCTGCCCTTCGCACTCTGTGCCGCTTTAACTAAGGCTAAGTATAGCGGCTGGTGAAACCGGCTTTCGTCTGCTGCGCCTCTTCCGTAGAATGGCGCGATATTTTTATGAACCGCTGGAGCCGAAAATGAGTAAGTCCGAACAACTGTTTGCCGAGGCACAACGCCTGATTCCGGGTGGCGTAAACTCGCCGGTACGCGCATTTACCGGTGTGGGCGGCGTTCCGCTGTTTATCGAACACGCCAACGGCGCCTACCTGTATGACGCCGATGGCAAAGCCTACATTGATTATGTCGGATCATGGGGACCGATGGTACTGGGGCACAATAACGCCGGGATTCGCAACGCGGTGATTGAGGCCGCTGAGCGCGGTCTGAGCTTTGGCGCGCCAACGGAGATGGAAGTCACTATGGCGCAGCTGGTGTGCGAACTGGTGCCGAGCATGGAGATGGTGCGCATGGTCAACTCCGGTACTGAAGCCACCATGAGCGCCATTCGTCTGGCGCGTGGCTTTACCGGCCGCGATAAAATCATCAAATTCGAAGGCTGCTACCACGGGCAAGCCGATCATCTGCTGGTCAAAGCGGGCTCGGGCGCATTAACCCTCGGTTGGCCCAATTCGCCAGGCGTCCCAGCCGATTTCGCTAAGCATACCCTCACCTGTACCTACAACGATCTCGATTCGGTCCGCGCCGCCTTTGAACAGTACCCGGAAGCTATCGCCGCGATTATCGTTGAGCCGGTGGCCGGCAACATGAACTGCATTCCGCCGCAGCCAGACTTCCTGCCGGGCCTGCGGGCGCTGTGTGATGAGTTTGGCGCGCTGTTGATCATTGATGAAGTGATGACCGGCTTCCGTGTGGCGCTGGGCGGCGCGCAGGAGTATTACAACGTCCGTCCTGACCTGACCTGCCTCGGTAAGATCATCGGTGGTGGTATGCCGGTTGGCGCGTTTGGCGGTCGTCGTGAGGTGATGGCGGCGCTGGCTCCGACCGGCCCGGTCTATCAGGCTGGCACGCTGTCGGGCAACCCGATCGCCATGGCAGCCGGTTATGCCTGTCTGACCCAGATAGCGCAGCCCGGCACCCATCAGACGCTGGATGCCCTGACCCGCAAACTGGCGACCGGCCTGCGTGAAGCGGCGCAGCAGCAAAACATTCCGCTGGTGGTTAACCACGTCGGCGGGATGTTTGGCCTGTTCTTCACCGATGCTGACAGCGTGACCTGTTACGCCGACTTGACCCGCTGTGATGTTGAGCGTTTCAAAACCTTCTTCCACCTGATGCTGGAAGAAGGCGTCTACTTTGCCCCGTCGACCTTTGAAGCCGGCTTTATGTCACTGGCCCACAGCGAAGAAGATATTCAGCGTACCATTGACGCCGCGCGTCGTTGCTTCGCGAAGCTGTAATAATGGGTATAAGAGACCGGCTGAGGCCGGTGTTTAGTACAACAAGCTGAAGTCGTTCGCGCATTCATAAAGGTGTCTCTTAGCTATGAAGGATGTGCAGGCGAATCGAAACGATAATGGTTATTATAACGGTCGAATAATATGCGAAACGATGTCGCGACTGCAAGGATAAATCCCAGGCGTGACGCCGTTTGCAGCGCGATTAACCGGTATTGATCAGGCACAAAAAAGGGCGCCGAAGCGCCCTTTTTAACCGGTCTGGTGAAATTATTTACCAAACATATCTTTTATCCATCCTGCTAAGCCGTCGCCCTCTTTCTGCTCCTGCGGTTGCTGGGAAGGTTGCTGCTGTTGTTGCTGCTGAACCTGTTGCTGACACAGCGCATTCGGGTCCAGCGCCCACACTGGCAGCGAACGCCAGGTGCTGCTGCCGGTGCCGCAGACAAAGTTACCGGCCGAGTCGATATTCATCAGCGACACATCTTCCGGTGGCGTCAGCTGCAACGGCATAGGCGCTTGGTTGTCGAGGTAACGACGATAGAGCTGCATCGCCCCGCTGGCACCGTACAGTTTGGTCGGCTGA
Organism: Pantoea sp. Eser; assembly: GCA_009830035.1. Taxonomy (GTDB): domain Bacteria; phylum Pseudomonadota; class Gammaproteobacteria; order Enterobacterales; family Enterobacteriaceae; genus Pantoea. The sequence continues at coordinate 299,649 of SZZY01000004.1, read as the reverse complement.
TTGTTATCCCGTCCGACCCAGGTGATCGCCACTTCTTTGCCATCGATACCGGCAAACCAGCTGTCGACCAGATCGTTAGTGGTACCGGTTTTCCCCGCCAGATGCGCATTCTGGAATCGCGCGCCCAGCGCACGGGCGGTACCGTGATCGGCCACCTGCTGCATGGTGTAGAGCGTCAGGTAAGCGGCCTGAGCCGGCTCAACGCGCTGCGCCTGCGGATAGCTCTGATACAGCACGCTGCCATCTTCAGCGATCACCGAGCGCACCGCCGACAGCGAGGCGCGGTTGCCGCCGCTGGCGATCGACTGGAACGCCTGCGCCACTTCAACCGGCGTCAGGTTTAATGCCCCCAGCAGCATCGAGGGCACCGGGTGCAGCTGCTCTTTCGGCACGCCCAGTTTGTTCCAGGTATCGACAACCGCATCCAGACCCAGCGTCATCCCGAGGTTAACCGTAGGCACGTTCATCGAGTTGGTCAGCGCATCCACCAGCATCACTTTCCCGCTGAAGCGACGATCGTCGTTCATCGGTTTCCAGACGCTGCCGTTCGGCTGTTTCAGCGCGATTGGCTCATCGGCAATCCAGCTGTTAAGACGATAGCTGTTTGGCTGGCTCAGCGCGGTCAGATAGGTCGCCGGTTTTGCCAGAGAACCGATAGAACGGCGCGCCTGCAGCGCACGGTTATAACCGGCATACTGCGGATCAGCACCGCCCACCATGGCGCGCACTTCACCGCTGAAGCGGTCAACTACCACCATCGCGGTTTCCAGATCCTTCAGGCCACGCTGTTTTTTCAGCGTCGGAATGCCGTCGATCACCGCTTTTTCTGCCGCATCCTGCGATACCGGATCGAGGGTGGTGAAGATCTTCACGCCGGAGAGATCTTTCACCTTGTCACCGAGCTTCGCCTGCAACTCATTACGCACCATCTGCATAAAGGCGGGCTGCGGCGTAATGACTCCACCTTTAGGCTGCACGCCCAGCGGACGCGCCGACAGCATGTCATACAGCTCCTGGTCGATCACTTTCTGCTGCTGCAACAGGCGCAGCACCAGGTTGCGACGTTCCAGCGCCAGTTTCGGGTTACGCCATGGGTTATAGAGCGAGGCGCCTTTCACCATGCCGACCAGCATCGCCTGCTGATCGAGGCTCAGCTCATCAACCGGACGACCAAAGTAGTAGAGGCTGGCCAGCGGGAAACCGCGGATCTGATCGCTGCCAGCCTGACCGAGATAAACCTCGTTCAGATAGAGTTCCAGAATACGATCTTTGCTGTAGCGCGCATCCATAATCACCGCCATGTAGGCTTCACGCGCTTTACGCCACAGCGAACGCTCGTTGGTGAGGAACAGGTTTTTTACCAGCTGCTGGGTCAGCGTACTGCCGCCCTGCACCGCTTTACCGGCGGTAATGTTGGCGAGGAAGGCGCGACCAATCGAATAGGGGCTAATGCCGTCATGTTCGTAGAAGTGGCGATCCTCGGTGGCAATCAGCGTATCGACCAGCAGATCCGGGAAACCGGCGCGCGGGACGAACAGACGCTGTTCGCCATTGGGCGACTGCAGCATGGTGATCAACCGCGGATCGAGGCGGAAAAAGCCAAAATCACGGCCGGTTTCGAGGTTTTTAATCTGGCTCAGCTCATCCTTGCTGAAACTCATGCGCGCGTGGATCTGCCCCTCTTTACTGTCGGGGAAATCAAACGGACGACGCAGCAAATCAATGGTATTGCCTTTGACCGAAAACTCGCCAGGGCGGGTGATACGTGACACCTCGCGATACTGGGTGCCTTCCAGCAGCGCCAACATTTCACTTTTGTTGTAGGCCATGCCCGGTTCCAGGCTGACCATACGGCCATAGACGGTGGCGGGCAGTTGCCACACTTTTCCGTCAATCCGGCTGCAAATTTCCGAGTCGAGGTAGACGCCCCATGCGGCCATCACCACAACAAACACTAGAAACAGTTTGATTAACCATCCCAGCCAACGGCGTTTGCCGCGCGGCGGTTTTCTACCTTTACCTTTACGTGGCACTGGCGCTTCCTCCTCGTCATCATTAAAATCATCCTGATCGATATTCTGTTCGATATCCCTGCGGCGTCCCCGGCGCGCACTGCTGCGCGGCGGCAACGGTTTACCTTTGCGCCCAATAGGTTCGCGATCGTTGCCAGACATTACTTTTATTCTCCAGACATAGCTTACGGCTGCGCCGCTACTCTAACTGCTTTCTCGCGTTCCGCATGGCAGAACCCTCTGAATTCGATCCAGCGGTCTCAACCTTGCGGGGACATTTTTTGGTGCGCCTTGTCGGCAAGGCGGTGGCCGGATCGTCTGGCTAGGGATGTTTGGGATAGCGCCCTTTCATCTCTTTGCCGACCTCCGGATACGCGCCGCGCCAGAATGCCGCCAGGTCGCGAGTAATCTGTAACGGGCGCTGCGCCGGCGATAATAGCTCCAGCACCAGCGGCACCCGGCCTTCAGCGACGGCGGGATTGGTGGCTTCGCCAAACATATCTTGAATCCGCACCGCCAGTGCCGGGGGCTTGTCCGCATGGTAGCGGATCGGCAGCCGGCTTCCGGTCGGCACAGTGTAATGAGTTGGCAGCGCACTATCCAGCCGCTGGCGTTGTGACCATGTGAGTAAATGTATTAGCGCGTTGACAAGGTCCACCGATTGCAGCGTTTTCAGATCGCGGACGGCGGACATCTGCGGCAGCAACCACTGTGACAGGCTGTCGAGTAGCGCGGCGTCATCGACTGCTAGCCACGGCTCTTCCGGCAACCACTGTGTGGCACACTGGATGCGCAGGCGCAGCTGCTCCGCCTGAGGCGTCCAGCCCAATACTGACAGCCCCTTTTCCGCCACCCAGCGCAGAATAGCCGCCTGCAGCACCGCCGGTTCCGGACGGGCCAGCGGCTGGGTTTTCAGCACCAGCGCGCCAATCTGCTCACTGCTCACGTCGCAGGGTGCGAAGCGTGCCCTTCTCCTCATCCCATTCGACTTCGGTCCGCCGCTCAATCAGCGCAGGCTGCTGCTGACACAGCGCCTCAATGTCGACCGGCAACGCCAGCAACATCCGCGCATCCGGCGTGGCGCTGCCCTGTAACAGCGCCGGGGCGATCAGCCACGCGTTGCACGTCAGACCATCCTGCTGATCCAGCATCGCACCCAGTCCATTGGCCAGCTGATAGCGGCCGCTCTCGTCACGCCGGCGCGCCAGCCGGTCACCGAAGCCCACCGCCAGCAGGATTTGTGAGGTGCGGCTCAGTGCCGCCAGGATGTCAGGCAGCACCGCGCTGACCGGTAAATCGCTCACAGCAAACTCCGCTTCTGCCTGTGCTAAGATGGCGCGCATTGTAGCATCCATCTGTGATATTTGCCGGAGAGCGCCATGTCGACCCAACGCTTATTTTTTGCCATCAGCCTGCCTGACGCGATGCAGCAACAGCTGGTGCGCTGGCGGGCCGATACCTTTCCTGCCGAGGCCGTCCGGTAGCCGCCGCCAATCTGCACCTGACGCCGGCGTTTCTTGTCGAGGTGACGCCAGAGACCGCACAGCGGCTGCAAACCCTGTCGTCGCGCATTGTGCAGCCGGCGTTTGACCTGAATCTGGATGACGCCGGTCACTGGCCGCGTCCCGGCGTGGTGTGGCTCGGTTGCCAGCGCGCGCCACGCGGCTTTCACTGGCGCTTTCGCGTCACGCAGTTTTCCCTGTTCGCCTCTGACTTCGCTCAGGGCCGGACCCGCTATCGTGCGCTGGCCAGCTGGCCGTTACAGCCTTAATTAGGACGCTTATGCATTTCTCTCCGCCCCTCAAACCCGCTCGCTTGATCGCCCGTTACAAGCGCTTTCTGGCCGATGTCGAGACCCCCTCCGGCGAGCTCCTGACGATTCACTGCGCCAATACCGGCTGCGCCACGCCAGGCGACCGGGTCTGGTACTCCACCTCGGACAGCCTGACGCGAAAATACCCGCACAGCTGGGAGCTGACCGAGACGCAACAGGGCCACTGGATCTGCGTCAATACCCTGCACGCCAACCAGCTGGTGGCTGAGGCGCTCGATCAGCAACGCCTGCCCGAACTGGCCGGTTATCAGCAGCGATAGGCAGAAGTGAGATATGGCAGTGAAAAAAGCAGAATTGATTTTCTGCTCAAGGCGCAGGACCGACGCAACTGCTATATTGAGGTGAAATCCGTAACCTTTTTACATGAAGGAAAAGATTATTGCGGTGACGGTTCGGGGACAGAAACATCTGCGCGAGCTGGCTATGGTCGCGGCAGAAGGTCAACGGGCCGTTTTGTTGTTTGCCGTTCTGCACTCGGGGATTGAGGACGTTTCCCCGGCGCGTCACATTGACGTGGCTTACGCAGAGAAACTGGTCCAGGCGCAGCGGGAAGGCGTGGAGGTTTTAGCGTATCAGGCGGACTTATCCGCGGCGGGCATGTTTCTTAAAACGCCGCTTATCGTAAGCTTGTAATATTTTTCGCAATTTTATGTGATAAGAATGCTCTGTGCTGAGGCCGGATTACGCTGTTCCTCACAGGCTTGTCAAGGTGTGTTCACGAATAATTGCCAACCCTGACTGCTTCTGTTATTTATAGCGGCCTGTTTTTTCCCCAATAGGGGATCGATGTACCCCGTAGATGTCAAACAGCACGCTAGCAGCAACGCACCTGCAAGACGAAAGTCGAAGGGTATAGTGCGTGTTATCCAGGAGAAACAACATGCAAGAAGGGCAAAACCGTAAAACATCGTCCCTGAGTATTCTCGCCATCGCTGGGGTGGAGCCTTATCAGGAGAAGCCGGGCGAAGAGTATATGAACGACGCGCAGCTGACCCATTTTCGCAAGATTCTGGAAGCCTGGCGTAATCAATTGCGGGACGAAGTCGATCGTACCGTATCGCACATGCAGGATGAAGCTGCTAACTTCCCGGACCCGGTTGACCGTGCCGCGCAGGAAGAGGAGTTCAGCCTGGAGCTGCGTAACCGCGATCGCGAACGTAAACTGATCAAAAAGATCGAGAAGACGCTGAAGAAAGTTGAAGATGACGACTTTGGCTATTGCGATTCCTGTGGCGTTGAGATCGGTATCCGCCGTCTCGAAGCGCGTCCAACGGCCGATCTCTGCATCGACTGTAAGACGTTAGCAGAAATTCGTGAGAAACAAATGGCCGGCTAATGCCGCGTCCAGCACGTTGCCACGCAGTGGAACACCAACCGGTTATTCCGCTGCGTGGTCACGTTTAACGCCTATGACCGCCTCCTGCATTGGCCGCTTCGCCCCCTCCCCGTCTGGTGAACTTCATTTCGGCTCGTTGATTGCTGCGTTAGGCAGCTACCTGAGCGCGCGTGCGCAGCAGGGTATCTGGCGGGTACGGATTGAAGATATCGATCCGCCGCGTGAAGTGCTGGGCGCAGCCTCGCGCATTCTGCATCAGCTGGAACATTACGGCTTGACCTGGGACGGCGAGGTACTGTGGCAGTCACAGCGCCATCAGGCCTACCGCGACGCGCTGGCCTGGCTTCAGCAGCATCGTCAAAGTTATTTCTGTACCTGTTCCAGTTGCCGCATTCAGCAGATCGGTGGTTTCTATGATGGCTACTGCCGCGATCGGCAGCGTGGGCCGGAGAACGCCGCGTTACGCTTGCGGCAGCATAACCCGGTGCTGGCGTTTGACGATCGGTTGCGCGGCAGCGTACAGGCGGACCCGCGACTGGCGCAGGAAGATTTTATTATTCACCGCCGCGATGGCCTGTTTGTCTACAACCTGGCGGTAGTGGTCGACGATCATTTTCAGGGCGTAACCGAAATGGTGCGCGGAGCGGATTTGATTGAGCCGACGGTACGGCAAATTGCGCTTTATCAGCAGTTTGGCTGGCCGATGCCCGACTATCTGCATTTGCCGCTGGCGCTGAATCACGACGGCAGTAAGTTGCCGAAGCAGAATCATGCGCCGTCGCTGCCGGATGGCGATGCCCGGCCGCTGTTAGTCGCGGCGTTACGCTTCCTTGGACAGCCGGTTTCCAGCGGCTGACAGGACTTAACGCAGGACAAACTGCTGTCTGACGCGGTGCCGCAGTGGAATATCGCTTTGATGCCCCAGGACAACGCCCTGAAACCGGATGCAGAGACAACAGCATTCTCAAATGGTTCTCAACAGGCTATGATTAGCCGCTGATTTTACATACACCCTTTTACGCCACTGTCGAGGTGTCCCATTTTTATCCGAGTAGCTAATTTTTGCCGGAAAGTCCTGAAGCGTGATGAAGAGGAAGCCCCTGCAGAGGTTGAACCAGAGAGTCATATGACCATCATTCCTCGTGAAAGCCACACCATCTCACGCAAAGACATCAGCGAAAATGCCCTCAAAGTGCTCTATCGCCTGAATAAAGCCGGTTATGAAGCCTATCTGGTAGGCGGTGGCGTGCGCGATTTGCTGCTGGGGCAAAAACCCAAGGATTTCGATGTCACCACCAACGCCACGCCAGAGCAGATGCGCAAGCTGTTTCGCAACTGTCGCCTGGTTGGCCGCCGTTTTCGTCTGGCACACCTGATGTTTGGTCCGGAAGTGATTGAGGTTGCTACCTTCCGTGGTCACCACCAAGTGGAAGAGAGCGACGACGATCGCAACAGCTCGAAGCGCGCTCAGAGCGGCATGCTGCTGCGTGACAACATTTTCGGCACCATCGAAGATGATGCCCAGCGCCGCGATCTCACCATCAACAGCCTTTACTACAGCGTCGCCGATTTCAGCGTCCGTGACTATGTTGGCGGTCTGCAGGATCTGCAACAGGGCATCATTCGGCTGATTGGCGATCCGGAAACCCGTTATCGCGAAGATCCGGTGCGGATGCTGCGCGTTGCACGCTTTGCCGCCAAGCTCAACATGAGCATTGCGCCGGAAACGGCTGAGCCGATCCCGCGTCTGGCATCGCTGCTGCGTGATATTCCGCCCGCGCGCCTGTTCGAAGAGTCGCTTAAGCTGCTACAGGCAGGCTACGGCTACAGCACCTACCTCAAGCTGTGTGAACACCAGCTGTTCCAGCCGCTGTTCCCGACGCTGGCGCGCAACTTGACCGAGCAGAGCGACAACCTGATGGAGAAGATGCTGGCTCAGGTGCTGAAAAACACCGATAACCGCATCCACAACGACATGCGTGTCAATCCGGCCTTCCTGTTTGCGGCGATGTTCTGGTATCCGCAGCTTGAAGCGGCCGAACGCATTGCGCAGGAAAGCGGCCTGACCTATTTCGAAGCCTTTGCAATGGCGATGAACGATACGCTGGATGAATCCTGCCGTGCGCTGGCGATCCCGAAACGTATCACTTCGCTGATCCGTGATATCTGGCAGCTTCAGTTACGCATGTCGCGTCGCCACGGTAAACGCGCCTGGAAACTGATGGAGCATCCTAAGTTCCGCGCCGCGTATGGCCTGCTGGCCTTGCGCGCTGAAGTGGAAAACAACCCGGAACTGCTGCGCCTGAGCCAGTGGTGGGGTGAATTCCAGGTGGCGGCACCGCCACACCAGAAAACCATGCTCAACAACCTTGGTGACGATCCGGCACCGCGGCATAAATCACGCCGTCGTCCTTCGGCGCCGCGTCGCGATAATCAAAACGCGTCATGACCCGGGTTTACCTCGCGTTAGGCAGTAATCTGGCCGATCCGCTGCATCAGGTTGATGCAGCGCTGACCGCACTGGATGCGTTGCCGGAGACGCAACGCATTGCCACCTCGCCGTTCTATCGCACGCCGCCCTACGGCCCACCCGATCAGCCTGACTTTCTTAACGCCGCCGTGGCGCTGGAGACCGGACTGAGTGCGGAGGCGTTGCTGGATCATACCCAGCGGATTGAGCGAGAGCATGGCCGGGTGCGCAAAGCGGAGCGCTGGGGTCCACGCACGCTGGATATCGATGTGATGCTGTTTGGCGACGCGGTGATTAACAGCGATCGCCTGATCGTGCCGCACTATGACCTGCTGAACCGCGCCTTTATGCTGGTGCCGCTGCTGGCCATCGCACCTGACGCCACGCTGCCGGATGGCCGGGCGCTCAGCGCCGTGCTTGCCACCCTAGACAGCGGCGCTATCCGTATCAGGCACGCCTGAGCACACAATCACACATCTTCGATTCCGCTCTTTCACGCTATCCAGTAAACTGCGCCCATCAGAATTTCTGAGTTGAGAGCGCCATGAAACCCACCACAATGTCACATCTGCGTCAGTGGAAAGCCGACGGCAAAAAATTCGCCACGCTGACCGCCTACGATTTCAGTTTTGCCCGCCTGTTTGCCGATGAAGGTATCCAGGTGATGCTGGTTGGTGATTCCCTCGGCATGACGGTGCAGGGTCACGATTCCACCCTGCCGGTCACGGTCAGCGATATAGCCTACCACACTACCGCCGTCCGGCGCGGTGCGCCACATGCACTGCTGCTCGCCGATCTGCCGTTCATGAGTTATGCCACACCACAACAAACCTTCGACAATGCCGCTCAGCTGATGCGTGCCGGTGCCAACATGGTGAAGCTGGAAGGCGGAAGCTGGCTGGCAGAGACGGTACGGATGCTGACCGAGCGTGCGGTACCGGTCTGCGGGCACCTTGGTCTGACACCACAGTCGGTCAATATCTTTGGCGGCTACAAGGTTCATGGCCGGGATGAAGCAGGCGCAGAGCAGCTGATGACGGATGCGCTGGCGCTGGAAGCAGCGGGTGCACAGCTGATGGTGCTGGAGTGCGTACCGGTTGCGCTGGCCCAGCGCGTGACCGCTGCCCTCTCCATTCCGGTGATCGGTATTGGGGCCGGAAACGTAACCGATGGACAGATCCTAGTAATGCACGATGCGCTGGGCGTGACCGGCGGTCACATTCCCAAATTTGCTAAAAACTTCCTCGCCGCGACCAGCGATATCCGCGCCGCGATTCGCCACTATATCGCCGAAGTCGAAGCCGGAAACTACCCGGCGGCAGAGCACAGCTTCCAGTAACTCAGGAGAGTAACCGTGTTGATCATTGAAACGCTGCCGATACTGCGCCGTGAAGTGCGTCGCTGGCGGCAACAAGGTAAGCGCATCGCGCTGGTGCCCACCATGGGCAATCTGCACGAAGGACATTTAACGCTGGTTGATGAAGCGCGGTCGCGCGGCGACATCGTGATTGTCTCCGTCTTCGTCAACCCGATGCAGTTTGACCGCGCTGACGATCTGGCGCGCTATCCGCGTACCCTGCAGCAGGATTGCGAGAAGCTGAACCACCATCAGGTTGATGTGGTGTTCGCCCCGTCACCGGCTGAAGTCTACCCGCACGGTCTGAAGAATCAGACCTTTGTTGAGGTCCCGGTGCTCTCTTCGCTGCTGGAAGGGGAAACCCGCCCCGGTCATTTCCGCGGCGTAGCGACTATTGTCAGCAAGCTGTTTAACCTGGTTCAGCCGGACATTGCCTGTTTCGGTGAAAAGGATTTCCAGCAGCTGGCTATCATTCGCAAGATGGTGGCTGACATGGGCTTCGACATTGAGATTGTCGGCGTGCCGACGGTACGCGCCAAAGATGGCCTGGCGCTGAGTTCGCGTAATGGCTACTTAACCGCTGACGAGCGTAAGCTGGCGCCTGCGCTGAGTCAGGTCATGAATCAGATGGCGGCGCAGCTGGCCAACGGCGAGCGCCACATTGAAGAGATCATCGAGGCGGCAAATCAGACGCTGCTGGAGCGCGGATTACGTCCGGATGGCCTGGCCATCTGCGATGCGGAAACCCTGCAACCGCTGACGGTTGACGGCCAGCGCGCCGTGGTACTGATGGCGGCCTGGCTGGGTAATGCCCGTTTAATCGATAATCAAACTGTCGACCTGACGCAGTAAGCTGCATCCGCTGAAGGTCATTTTATTCCTCGTCTGACAAGGTTTCTGGCTATGATTCGCACTGTATTACAAGGCAAATTGCACCGCGCGAAGGTTACGCAGGCGGACCTCAACTATGAAGGCTCCTGTGCTATCGATCAGGACTTCCTTGATGCGTCCGGCATTCTGCAATATGAAGCGATTGATATTTACAACGTCACCAACGGCCAGCGCTTTTCGACCTACGCCATCGCCGCTGAACGTGGCTCCAAAATCATTTCGGTCAACGGGGCGGCGGCACGCTGCGCCTGCGAAGGCGACATTCTGATCATCTGTTCTTACGTGCAGGTTGAGGATGCGGAAGCACGCCAGTGGCAACGGCAACCTAAAGTGGCCTACTTTGAGGGCGACAACCAGATGAAGCGACTGGCGAAAGCGGTCCCGGTGCAGGTTGCCTGATCGAAAAAGGGCCGCCGATCGGCGGCCCTTTTTTTTGCTGACCTGACGGCGGTTACACCGGTTTAGTGGCGAGCGGTTTAGACGGTTTTTTCATGGTAAACAGGAAGTTGAACCAGCTACGTTTCCTCAGCAGACACAGCGTCCACGCCAGCGCCACCAGAAAAGCGGAGGTAAACTTCAGATCGTTGACCCAGGCTGACGGGCTTTCAAATTTCACAATCTTGCTGAAGAACTGAATCGCCAGATAATGCGGCAGGTAAAAGACGATCGAGTTGACCCCGATGTAGTAGACCAGATCCGACTTCAGCTTCAGCGCAATCCAGACAAAGAACAGTACCGACAACAGCGCCAGCGGCGACAGTAAAGCCGGCGAGTTGTTCTCCAGCACAAAGATATTTAAGCAGGAGAGCAGCACAAAGCTTAACAGTGAAATTATTAACGTCGGGCCATGCTGCACTTTATCCGCGATATCGACCTGTTTTCTTACCACGTAGTCACCGAGGTAGAAGAAAACGAACAGGTAGAACGACTTATTGACGTGAGTGTTATCGAAGCTGGCGAATACACTGTCAGGATCGATCGCCGGAAGGCCCCAGCTCAGCCCCATACAGACCGCGAACACCAGCAGGAACTGCAGGTGGCGGGCGAAGATAATCACCACAAAGAAAATAAACAGCGACTGCAGGAACCATGTCATATCACCCCCGCCCGTCAGGTGGGACAGAATAATGTTCAACGGTGACTGCGGCGTATTGGCTATTGAGCTAAAGACGATCTTTAACCCGCCATAAATAATCACCCAGACCACGAAAGGATAAAGGATACTGCGGATCTTATTATTAAAAAAAGGACCCAGGCCTTTTTTTAATCCCGCATCGACAAATAAACCTGAAACGAAAAACATCAGTCCTAATCGAACTGGTGCAAGTATTTCATTTAACAGACTACTGAAGGCGGAAAAGTGTCCGGCATTATTGTGAACGGCGATGGTGCTATGCAAAAAAATGATAGCGAGAATACTCAATCCCCGCAGATTATCGATCCACGTAATACGATTCATCTTTTCCTGCCTTTTAATTAAGGCTGGCCCTGATTTACCGGCCACCTTGCTTATTGAACACTCAACATCCCCCATTTCCGTCCATGTTCAGGGGAATAACTTAATCTGGCGCTATTTTGATAACTCAGCCTCAATTAAACAACAGCCAGCCTTTAATACAATTCCTAAAAATTATTTAGCTGTGTCAAATCAGAACGATATAAAGGCAGGAGGGGGGGATTATGAGATAATGCTTAGGGTTATTTTATTGCCACTAACGGCAAGGCTGGCATTAATGCCCGCGGAAGAGGAAAAATAATGCGCTGCGGCTGGTTGATGATGTTATTAAAAGGTTAAATTTAATAGCAGCTGCCAGGTTAAATCGGACAATCTTTATACGGTCAAAAAAAAGCCACGCCGTAATAGCCGCGTGGCTTTTTTAGTGAGGGCAGCAATCAGGTCCGCAATCCGCGTCCGCGCTGAATCAGGGTATACACCAAGCCATAGAACACCACGATAAAGGCGATCAGCACCGACAGGGTAAATACCAGTGGCACGTCGTTGGTGCCGAGGAAGCCGAAACGGAAACCGCTAATCATGTAAACGATCGGATTAAGTTTCGAGACCGCCTGCCAGAAAGGCAGCAGCAGCGTCAGGGAATAGAATACTCCGCCGAGATAGGTTAACGGCGTCAGCACAAAGGTCGGGATCAGGCTTATGTCATCAAAAGTCCGTGCAAACACCGCATTCAGCAGTCCAGCCAGCGAAAACAGCACCGCGGTCAGCAGCAGCGTCACCGCCACCATGCTCCAGGAGTGGACATGGAACGGGACAAAGAACAGCGAAATGGCGGTGACCAGAATGCCGACGCAGACGCCGCGCGCTACCCCGCCGCCGACGTAACCGGCGATGATAATGTGGGTCGGCACCGGAGCGACCAGCAGCTCTTCAATATTGCGCTGGAACTTGGCGCTGAAGAACGACGAGGCCACATTAGCATAGGCGTTGGTGATTACCGCCATCATGATCAGACCCGGCACGATAAACTGCATATAGCTGAACCCGTGCATCTCACCAATCCGCGAGCCGATCAGGTTACCGAAGATGATGAAGTAGAGCGTCATGGTGATCACCGGCGGCACCAGCGTCTGGATCCAGATACGGGCGAAACGGTTGATCTCTTTGGCCCAGATGCTCTTCAGCGCCACCCAGTACAAATGTGTCATGCTTTTGCTCCTGTTTTTCCCTGCGTGAGGCCGACGAACAACTCTTCCAGACGGTTGGCTTTGTTACGCATGCTCAGCACCTGCACGCCCTGCGCGCTGAGCTGGCTGAACACGCTGTTCAGACCCTGCTCCCGCAACACTTCCACTTCCAGCGTCGAGGTATCCACCAGACGATACTGGAAGCCTTCCAGCGTCGGTAAGGGACTGCACGGTGCCAGGTCGAGGATGAAGGTTTCCGATTTAAGCTTGGAAAGCAGCTCTTTCATTGAGGTGTTCTCGACCAGTTCCCCGCTCTGAATAATGCCGATATTGCGGCACAGCATTTCTGCCTCTTCCAGGTAGTGGGTGGTGAGAATAATGGTGGTGCCTTTGGCGTTGAGATCTTTCAGGAACACCCACATTGAGCGTCGCAGTTCTATATCGACCCCGGCGGTTGGCTCATCGAGGATCAGCAGCTTTGGTTCATGCATTAATGCCCGGGCGATCATCACACGGCGCTTCATGCCGCCGGAGAGCATCCGCGCCCGTTCGCTGCGTTTTCCCCACAGATCGAGCTGCTTCAGGTACTTTTCCGCCCGCTCATTGGCTTCGCGACGTTCGACGCCATAGTAACCCGCCTGGTTAACCACGATTTGCATCACCGTCTCAAACGGGTTGAAGTTAAATTCCTGCGGCACCAGACCAAGCTGGCGTTTGGCATTGACCACATCTTTTTCCAGATCGTAGCCAAACACCCGGACGCTGCCGTCAGATTTGTTTACCAGCGAACTGATAATGCCAATGGTGGTTGATTTACCGGCGCCATTCGGTCCCAGCAGTGCATAAAAATCACCGGCCTCAACGTTAAGATCGATACCCTTCAGCGCCTGCACGCCGCCGGGATAGGTCTTGGTCAGCCGGGAAAGTTCCAGTGCATAAGTCATTCCGAATCCATACCCTGTTTTGATGGCAATGTAATGCCGTTTAAATTTGTGAAGCCTTCGCCTATAGTACGCGCACGCACTCTGCGCAGTAACCGGTCGCTCAACGCCATGACAGATATCGATACCCTGATCAGTAATAACCGCGAATGGTCCAAACTACTGGTCGAAGAAGATCCCGGATTTTTTGAGCGGCTCGCCCAGGCCCAAAAACCGCGCTTCCTGTGGATTGGCTGTTCTGACAGCCGCGTCCCCGCCGAACGTCTGACCGGACTGGAACCGGGTGAACTGTTTGTCCACCGCAACGTCGCCAATCTGGTGATTCATACCGATCTCAACTGTCTTTCCGTGGTGCAGTACGCCATCGAAGTGCTGGAAGTTGAACACGTCATTGTGTGTGGTCATTACGGTTGCGGCGGCGTGCAGGCGGCAATGGATAACCCGGAACTGGGTTTGATCGACAACTGGCTGCTGCACATCCGTGACCTCTGGTACAAGCATAGCGTGTTGCTGGGGGAACTCCCGACGGACAAACGCCTGGATAAACTGTGCGAAATCAACGTCGTTGAACAAGTTTATAACCTGGGACACTCGACCGTGCTGCAATCTGCCTGGAAACGCGGGCAGAATGTCTCACTGCATGGCTGGGTTTACGGCATTCAGGACGGCTGCCTGCGTAACCTTGATGTTACTGCAAACAGCCGCGAAATCCTTGAACAACGCTACCGTCACGGCATCGCTAATCTGTTGAATAGCGATAAATAAGCGGAGTCAGGCGCGACACAGCCTACACGAAGGAGGCGGTGCTGGCCTTGGAAGAATGTGCGGTGCGCTGCTCTCAGGATTCGATCGGCACCACTTTGCCGATATACGGCAGATGGCGATAGTGCTGCGCATAGTCGATACCAAATCCAACCACGAACTCATCCGGGATGGCAAAGCCGACGTACTCCACGTTGACCTCCACTTCACGGCGTTCCGGTTTATCCAGCAGGGTACAGATCGCCAGTGATTTTGGCTGACGCAGCCGCAGGATTTCGCGCACCTTACTCAGGGTATTGCCAGAGTCGATAATATCTTCGACGATCAGCACATCTTTACCGCGAATATCTTCATCCAGATCCTTCAGGATTTTCACATCGCGGCTGCTGGACATGCCGCTGCCGTAACTCGACGCGGTCATAAAGTCGACTTCATGCGGGACGTCAATCGCGCGGCACAGGTCGGCCATAAACATAAAAGAGCCACGCAGCAGCCCCACCAGCACCATATCGCTGCCGCTGTCACGGTAATGGTCGTTAATCTCTTTACCCAGTTCAGCGATGCGCGCGGTGATTGCCTGTTCAGGGATCATCACTTCAACAGTGTGTTTCATTGCTTTCAGCCCGGTTACGTCAGAAAAGCCACGAAGTCTATCATAGAGAGTAGCGCGGCGGCGGCGACAGGCATAAAGCAAACGATACCGTAGTGAAAATTATTGCGGCCCGGCGAGCGGTGGTGCAAATGCGCATTACCTTAGAAATTTCTGGCATTTACCAGCATGATTCGCTGCGTGGTAACCTTTATCCAACATATCGTTACTCCACTCGCGCCGCTGGCCGGAGATCTCAATGACTTCATCATCAAGCAAAAAAACCCACATCGGCGATCGCCCGCTGCATCCTGAAACCCAGATGCTGAATTACGGCTACGACCCTCGCCTCTCTGAAGGCGTAGTCAAACCGCCGGTGTTTCTGACCTCAACCTTTGTGTTTGACAGCGCTGAAGAGGGACGGGATTTCTTTGACTATGTGTCAGGCCGGCGTGAACCGCCAGAAGGCAAATCGGGTGGACTGGTCTATTCGCGGTTTAACCATCCCAACAGTGAAATCGTTGAGGATCGGCTGGCGGTCTATGAGCAGGCGGAGAGCTGTTCGCTGTTCTCTTCCGGTATGTCGGCAATCGCCACGACCCTGCTGACCTTTGCCCGGCCGGGCGAGGTGATTCTGCATTCCCAGCCGCTGTATGGCGGCACCGAAACGCTGCTGAGCAAGACGCTGCACAATCTGGAGATTAAGGCGGTCGGCTTTAGCGACGGCAATGACGAAACCAAAGTGCGGGAGGCGTCGCAGCAGGCGATGGAGCTGGGTCGGGTAGCGATTATCCTGATCGATACGCCGGCCAATCCGACCAGCAGCAGGGTTCACGTCCGATTATCGCCTGCGACAACACCCTGCTCGGCCCGCTGTTTCAGCAGCCACTGACGCTGGGCGCGGATCTGTCGCTCTACTCGCTGAAAAAATACGTTGGCGGCCATTCCGACCTGATAGCCGGTGCCGCGATGGGCAGTAAAAAGCTGATGGGGCAGATCCGGGCGCTGCGCAGTGCTATCGGCACTCAGCTCGATCCGCACTCCAGCTGGATGATCAGCCGATCGCTGGAAACCCTCTCGCTACGAATGGAGAAAGCGTTTCACAACGCCGAAGCGGTGGCCGCCTTCCTGCGCGATCACCCTAAAGTGGCGAAGCTGCACTGGCTGCCTTATCTGGATGAAGAGAGTGCCGAAGGCAAAACCTACCGTGAGCAGTGCAGCGGAGCCGGTTCGACCTTCTCGTTTGATACTGCTGGTGGCCAGCAGGCAGCCTTCCGTTTTCTCAACGCCCTGTCGCTGTTCAAGGAGGCGGTCAGCCTTGGCGGCACCGAGTCACTCGCCAGCCATCCCGGCAGCACCACCCACTCCGGCGTGCCGCAGGCGGTGCGTCAGCGTATCGGCATAACTGACGCCACGGTGCGGCTGTCGATTGGTATCTAGAATGCGGGTGACCTGATTGAAGATATCAGGCTGGCGCTGGAACAGGCCTGATTTAGCTGACGGTGAACCCGAGCATCATGCCGGTATCTTCATGCTCCAGCAGATGACAGTGGGCCATATAGGCATGTTCGGCGGCGGCGACGTAACTGAAGCGCACCAGCACTTCACTGCGCCAGCCGTCGACATTTACCATGTCTTTCCAGCCCTGACGATGCGGCGCCGGTGGTTTGCCGTTTTCTGACAGGATACGGAACTGGGTGCCGTGAATATGGAACGGATGCAGCATCGCGTCGCCCTCGCCGGAAACGGTCCATTTTTCCGTTTCATCCAGTTTTACTGCGAATGACGGCTGGGTCATATCGAACGCCTGGCCGTTGATTTTATTGCCGTTACGGAAATCGTAACCGGCCGGTTGCGCCATGCCGTGCATGCTGTGATCCATCGGCCGATCGTGACTGGCCGCCGGTTTATCGTGCGCCATCGGCATCGTATGGTGGCCACCTTTGCCCATCGCCTTGTCACCGTAGCGCTGCATCAGCGCCTGCATCCCCTGCTGATCTAGCTGAGGATCCATCATCCAGCTGAGGATCCATCATCAGTTGCAGCCAGCGGCTGGCCAGCCCTTCGGTTTTCGGCAGCGGCAGCAGCGTTGCCAGCTGATCTGGCAGTGTGCCGCTGGCCATCACCCGCAACGGTAAAATCTGCACCAGCGGCAGCGGCCGGTCAAAAGGTGCCAGCGTCATCCCCATCTGGCCGACCGGCAGGGTCACCAGATCGAAAGCCTGGCCATCACCGGTATCGATCATCACTTCAAAGCGCTCGCCCGGCAGCATCGGCAGGGATTCCAGCTTCACCGGCTCTGCCAGCAGTCCGCCATCACTGGCGATCACATAGAGTGGACGCCGATCGCTGGCGGCGATATCCAGCGAACGGGCATTGCAGCCGTTGAGTAAGCGCAACCGCAGCCAGCCGCGCGGTACCGCTTGCTGGGGATACTGCACTCCGTTGGTCAGCATCATGTCGCCAAACCAGCCGACCGCAGCGCGCATCACGTCCAGCTGGTAATCGATGCGGCTGCCATCCTCGGTCAGCTCTGTTTGTCCTGAAAGATCAGCGGCACATCGTCAGCGCCCCACTGGGTCGTCAGCCGCAGTTTGCCGATCTCGTTATCTTCCAGCAGGAGCAGGATCAGTCCCGCCAGTCCCTGCGCCACCTGATGGCCGGTTTTCCCGTGCAGATGCGGATGATACCAGCAGGTCGCTGCCGGTTGATCGGGCGTGAAAGAGACCTGACGAGAGTCGCCGGCGGCGATGCTGGCCTGCGGCCCGCCGTCAACCGCGCCAGGGATCTCCAGCCCATGCCAGTGCAGCGTGGTCGCTTCATTCAGCCGGTTATGGATGTTCACAGTGGCGGGCTTGCCGCTTTGCAGCCGGATCGCCGGTCCGAGCGAGCTGCCGTTATAGCCCCAGGTCGGCACCGCTTTTCCATTCCATTGACTGGTGCCCTGCATCACGGTCAGCGTGTACTGGCCGTCACCAGCGAGGGAACAAGCAATAGCGGGCGGCAGGCGGCCATCAGCGAGCGGCTCCAGAGCGGCAGCGCCCCGGCGGCACTCAGGGCGGCGGTGAGTTTCAGGAAATGGCGACGTTGCATGGTGATCATCCTTGTGGCATGAGAGCAGACAGCCTAAACCCTGACCTTATGGGAAGGTCAAGTGTTACCCGCCAGAATCAGCCGAAAAAAGCCGGCGAGCCGCACGGTGCGGCAAATTAATCGAAAACCTGATAGCAACTGTGCTAACGTCATTAACAATATCCATTGAAGAGAACGATTATGAAGCAAAGCATTAAGATCCTAGTGCTGACGGGACTCCTTGGCTTCTCCTCCACCAGTTTTGCCCTGAGCGAATCCGAAGCGGAAGATCTGGCCGATCTGACGGCGGTGTTCGTCTATATGAAGAATGATTGCGGCTATCAGGATCTGCCGGATGCGCAGATTCGTAAAGCGCTGGTGTTTTTTGCTCAGCAGAACCGCTGGGATTTAAGCAACTACAGCAATTACAACATGAAGGCGCTGGGTGAAGAGAGCTATCGTGACCTGAGCGGCATCGCCATCACTAACGATAAAAAATGCAAGTCGCTGGCGCGTGATTCGCTGATTCTGCTGGCCTACGTCAGGTAATCCTCTCCCCTCTCTGCTGCTGGACATTTGACCGTGCAACCACGGTCAGAGTTAGCTATGATGTGCCGCCCATTTTCATGGCGATGTCATCAGAGGAGAGCCCCACCATGGCCCAAAATGAAATGTGGTATGAAACCCTTCATGCCGGTTTTGGCCAGTATTTCACGATTGATAAACAGCTCTATCGTGAAAAAACTGCGCATCAGGATTTAATCATTTTCGAAAATGCCGCGATGGGTCGCGTGATGGCGCTGGACGGGGTGGTACAGACCACCGAGCGCGACGAATTTATCTATCATGAAATGATGACCCACGTTCCTCTGCTGGCGCACGGTGCGGCGAAAAGCGTGCTGATTATCGGCGGCGGCGATGGCGCGATGCTGCGAGAAGTATCACGCCATCCGCAGATCGAAAAGATCACCATGGTGGAGATTGACGCGGGCGTGGTGACGTTCTGTCGTCAGTATCTGCCGAACCACAGCGCCGGTGCATATGACGATCCGCGCTTTACCCTAGTGATCGACGACGGGGTTAACTTCGTTAACCAGACCCGCGAAAAATTCGATGTCATCATCTCGGACTGCACCGATCCGATCGGTCCCGGCGAAAGTCTGTTTACCTCAGAATTTTATGCCGGCTGCAAAGCGGCCCTTAATGAAAATGGCATCTTTGTGGCGCAGAATGGCGTCTGCTTCCTGCAGCAGGACGAAGCGGTCAGCAGCCATCGCAAACTGGGTCACTATTTTGCCGATGTCAGCTTCTATCAGTCGGCGATTCCTACCTATTATGGCGGCATCATGACTTTCGCCTGGGCCAGTGACAATCCGGCGCTGCACCAGCTCGATAGCGCGACGTTACAGGCGCGTTTCGAAGCCGCTGGCCTGACCTGCCGTTACTACACACCGGCAATCCATACCGGCAGTTTTGCCCTGCCGCAATATCTGTTGAATGCGTTATCCGCCGCGCGCTGATGGCACATTTCTAAGGGGGTGAGTGAAATTGCAAAAGCTAAAACTACATGGCTTCAACAACCTGACTAAGAGCCTGAGTTTTTGTATTTACGATATTTGCTATGCGAATACTGAAGCTGAACGCGATGGTTATATTGCCTATATTGATGAGCAATATAATGCCAACCGTCTGACCGAAATTCTGACCGAGACCTGCTCGATCATTGGTGCCAACGTGCTGAACATTGCGCGCCAGGATTATGAGCCGCAGGGCGCGAGCGTCACCATTCTGGTCAGCGAAGAACCGATCGATCCGAAAGATATTGATAACTCGGAACACCCTGGCCCGTTGCCGAATTCGGTGGTGGCCCATCTGGATAAGAGTCATATCTGCGTACACACCTATCCGGAAAGTCATCCGGAAGGCGGACTGTGTACCTTCCGCGCCGATATTGAAGTCTCTACCTGCGGCGTGATTTCACCGCTCAAAGCGCTGAACTACCTGATTCACCAGCTGGAATCTGACATTGTCACGGTCGATTACCGGGTGCGCGGGTTTACCCGTGATGTGAAGGGGATGAAGCACTTTATCGATCACGAAATTAACTCGATCCAGAACTTCATGTCGGAAGATATGAAAGCGATGTATGACATGGTGGACGTGAACATTTATCAGGAAAACATCTTTCATACAAAGATGTTGCTGAAAGAGTTCGATATGAAGCACTACCTGTTTAATACCAAACCCGAAGATCTCAGCCCGCAGGAGCATAAACGGATTACCGACCTGCTGTGGAAAGAGATGCGTGAAATTTATTACGGCAGAAATATCCCGTCTGTGGGTCTGAAGACGCTGTAATCCTTCCGGGCGGCGCGCTGTGTCTGGCAGCCGCCGCTTACTGTTCTTACCGCCGGTGGTTATGCGGTCAGCAACAAGCCAATCCCACGCTCTCGCAGCCCACGCCGGGCGGCCTCTTCCAGCCGTTCATCGGTCACAGTATCGGTCAGACTCTCCAGCGGCGCGGCGCAAAACAGCGACCAGGAACCATATTCGCTGCTGTCCGCCAGCAACACCCGACGACCGGCATTGGCCAGCAGATCGTGCTTCAGCCCGGCTTTCTCCTCGGTCGGAGTGGTAATGCCGCGCTCAAGGCTCCACGAATTACAACTGACAAAGGCGATGTCCGGATTGATGCTGCGCAACAGTCGACGGCCATGTTCGCCAATACAGGACTGGCTGGAGTCGTCGATACGGCCACCGATAATCGTCACTTCTATCTGCCTGAACTCCGATAAAACAGCGCAATGTGCAGATCGGCGGTAATTACCCGCAGCGGCAGATGGGTCAGCTGCCGCGCCAGCTCCAGCATGGTGGTACCGGCATCCAGCACCACCGCGTCGCCCGCCTGAACAAAGCTGGCCGCACAGGCGGCTATCGCCTGCTTTTCTGCCAGATTACGCTGCATCTTTTCCAGCGTAGTCGGCTGCGCAGATATGAACCGGTTAAGGGTGACGCCGCCATGACTGCGGCTGATCACCCCTTCTTTATCCAGCTTAATCAAATCACGTCGAATCGTGGCCGGTGAGGCGGAGATTGCACTGACCAGTTGCTCAACAGTCACCACATTATGGCTTTTCAGGTAATCCATAATCTGGTCAAGACGGCTCTGTCCCTTCATATTTTCCCTATGCGAGCTGCATCGCGAGTTTGATAGAGATCGCCATGCTCTCAGACTTCGCTTTACCTGTCCAAGCGATATCAAACGCCGTGCCGTGGTCCGCCGAAGTGTGGATAAACGGCAGGCCCGCAGTGATGTTCACCCCATCGTAGAATCCCAGCAGCTTCAGCGGAATGTGTCCCTGATCGTGGTACATCGCCACCACCATATCGTACTGCCCTTCCTGACATTGCAGGAATACCGTATCCGGTGGACAGGGGCCCGACACCGCGATGCCCTGCGCTTTCATCGCCGCAATCGCCGGAGCGACCGTGGTGATCTCCTCATCGCCAAACAGGCCGTTTTCACCGGCGTGCGGATTAACGCCCGCCACGGCGATGCGCGGCTGGGTGAAGCCGACCCGACACAGTAAGGTGTCCGCCATGCCGATCACCGTCTCAATGCGTGAACGGCTCAGGGTATCGAGGAATTTACGCAGCGCAATATGGGTGGTGACGTGGATGACCTTCAGCTTATCGGTATAAAGCACCATGGCGTAATCCTGGGTGCCGGTCAGGTGCGCCAGCAGTTCGGTGTGGCCCGGATAGAGATGACCCGCCGCGTGCAGTGCCTCTTTGTTCAGCGGCGCGGTGGCGATAGCCTGCACCTCGCCCGCCAGCGCCAGTTCGGTGGCGCGTTTCACGCAGCGCCACGCCAGATCGCCCGCCTGCTTCTGCACCACACCGGGCTTCAGCGCCTCAGGATCGGCTAGCGGTTCATCGATCACGTTAATGATGCCGGGCGCAAAGTGGGCGGATGCCACCCGAGCCACGATCCGCAGTTCCGCCTGTGGCGTAATGTTCATCGCCATAATCCGCCGCAGCGTTGCGGCACAGCCGACCACCACCGCTGGCACGCCATTTAACTCACCTTCCGACAGCGACTTGATAATGATTTCCGGGCTGATGCCCGCCGGATCGCCCATGGTGACCGCAATAATTTTACTAACTAGACTTCTCCTCGATAAAACCAATGGCTGCTACCAAGGTGTTTTCATCACCAAAGCCACCGGCTTTGGTCATCACCGGCAGGGTAAATTCACTGTTAAGCAGAACCCCCGTGCGGCACACAGCCCGCCACCAGGCCCTGAATCTGAAATCCGCTGGCACCCAATGCCTGAGCGACGGCAATCGCCACGTCGCCGCCAGACAGATAGATAGGGCGCATGAGCGGCAGCTGGCTGTTACACAGCGTGCGGGTCATCTCGCCGAGCAGCTGGCAGAGCGTCTCAATCTCATGCCGCTGTGAAGCATGCTGACAGGTGCGGATCACCGTATGCCATCCTTGACGCAGCGCCGCCGCGGCTTGTGCCAGCCAGTCCGCTGAATCGGGCCAGGCAGGCTGGCGGAACAGCTGACGGATATCAACATCCACCACTGTCACCTTCCGCCGGGTCGCCAGCGTGGCGATCTGCTGCTGTGCGCGGCTACTCATCGAGCCGATAACCGACAGTACCGGCCGTGCTGCGCGGACAACTGCGTCAGCCGCCGCACCACTAGCCGTCATCTCAGCCGGTGACGACGGCGCAGGCCGGGCGGCGAGATGGCGGCCAGGGCCTCGTAAGCCCGCCGCCCCCACCAGCAGCGGCTTTTCACTCAGCCGTGCCGCTGCTGCCATCAGGCGGGCCAGATCAGCGTCGTTTTCAGCATCTACCACCACCACGCCGCGGGCCGCCGTTAAGCTCTGATCAAGCCGATCGCTGCGCAGGGTGGGCAGGGTGGGCAGGGTGGCGAGATCGATCCGATCCCCATCGATGTTCAGCTGCTGCAGCACGCTGGCGCTGACGATGGGGGTTTTGGGATCGCTGGCAAATTCGGTATCCGTCAGCAAACGATCGCCAAGCCAGACCTGACCGGCACGCGTGGTGCGGCCGAGGTGCGGCACGGCCGGTGTCACCAGTGCCAGACGTTTACTGCTGGCTGCCAGCGCCGCCCGCAGTTCGGCTGCGACGTTGCCCCGCAGCGTGGAGTCGATCTTTTTAAACAGCCAGCCCTGCGCAATCTGCGGTGCGTAGTGGCCCACCGCCTGAATGACCCGTTCTGCCGCCAGGGTGGGCGTTACTGCCCGGCTATCGGTGCTGATTACCCAGACATCCGCCACCTCGCTGTCCGCGGGCGTCGTTGGGCTGAACAGCACCTAGATCCGGGCACCGGCCTGCGCCAGCCCACTGCCTGCATCGTTGGCCCCGGTAAAGTCATCGGCGACGACCACTACCGGGGTTTTCCACCATGACGAACTCATCGTCTCTCCTGTCAGGCTATTACCGCTGCAATTGATTATATTCAATCACCATTGAATCTATGTAAGCAAGATCAAATTAATCGAAATCGATATGTCCTATAAAATTAGCCACAACGAGGGGAATACGTCAGCATTACTCTGAGCGATATCAATCATTGCGACAGACATTACCAACAAGGGTGTGAGATGAATATCAACAGCACGGTGATCAGCGGCTACCAGGCGTTGAACGACATGCGCTATCTGCTGGACGGCATCACGACAGCGTTAGTGGTAACCGATAACAACATTGAGGCCATACCCGCCGTGCAGACGCTGGTGGGGCAGCTCCGGCAGCAGATCCCCGGGCTCAGCGTGGTGAACAGCGTTCCGCCAGAGCCAAGCCAGCATGATGTGGCGGCGATTGGTCAGCGCACTGCCGGCGCAGGAGGTTGAACTGGTTGATTGGCATCGGCGGCGGCAACGTGCTGGATGTCGCTAAGCTGCTATCAGTGCTGTGCGCCGGCGATGCACCGTCACTGGATACACTGCTGGCAGGCGAGAAACCGCAGCGGTGCGTCCGCTCGCTATTGATTCCGACCACCGCCGGCACCGGCTCGGAAGCCACGCCAAATGCGATTCTGGCGATCCCGGAGAAACAGACCAAAATCGGCATTATTTCACCGGTGATGCTGCCCGACTGGGTCGCGCTGGTGCCGGAACTCACCACCAGCATGCCGCCGCATATTGCCTCATCCACTGGCATTGATGCGCTGTGCCATTTGATTGAGTGCTTCACCGCTACGGTGGCCAATCCGGTGAGTGATAACTATGCGCTGATCGGCATGAAGAAGCTGTTCGCCAGCCCGAAACCACGCTACGTGAACCGCACAATTTAGCGGCGCGACTGGATATGCTGTGGGCCTCTTATTACGGCGGTGCATCGATTGCTCACGCCGGGACGCACCTGGTCCACGCCATGTCCTACCCGCTCGTCGGCAAATATCATCTGCCGCACGGTGTCGCCAATGCCATTCTGCTGGCTCCTTGCATGCGCTTTGTCCGGCCCGCGGCGGTGAGCAAATTTGCTTAGGCTTACGATCTGCTGCCGACGCTGATACCAGATTAAGCGAGGAGCAGAAACCTCATGCACTGGTCGATTACTTCAGCGCGCTGGTTCAGCGCCTGCAGCTGCCGGCCAGCCTGGAAGCGCTGGGCATCAGCCCGGATCACCTGCCCTATTTAGTCGATGCGGCGCTTGACGTGCAGCGCCTGATGAAAAACGTGCCGATGGCCGTGACGGCGGACGATGTGCGTGCGGTTTACCTGACGCTGTTTCCTTCTCACCCGGCGCAATGAGGATTGTCATGAACAAAAAAATAACCGGGGTACTGACCGCCATCGTTACTACTTTTGATCGCGACGGTGAGTTTAATCCGGCTGCCCAGCGTGAGCAGGTGCGATGCCAGCTCGACGCCGGTAACGGCATTTTCTGCGGCGGCACCAACGGAGAATTCTTTGTGCTGAATCAGCAGGAGAAGATCGCGGTCACCGAAACCTGCGTCGATGAAGTCAACGGCCGCGCGCCGGTGGTGGAGCACATCGGCGAGATATCAACCCGAGAAACCATCCGCCTGGGTAAGCAGATCGCCAGGCTGGGCGTCGATGCCGTCTCGGTGATTACGCCATGGTTCGTGCCGTTAAAGCAGCAGGAGCTGATCGCGCACTACCACAACCGTTGCGGACGCGCTTGAGGTGCCGCTGTTCCTTTACAACATCCCGGCGCGTACCGGCAAGACTCTGCAGCCTGACACCGTAAGGACACTGGCGGCGCATCCGAACATCATCGGTATTAAAGATTCAGCTGGCAGCTATCAGAGCCTGAGCGGCTTCCTGCAGGCTGCCGACGGCATCGATCACTTCGATGTGCTGAATGGCCCCGACTCGCTGGTTCACCAGGGCTTCGTCGATGTCTGCTCCGCCTGCATTTCCGGGCTGGCAAACGTGGCGCCCAAGGCGATCAACACCATCTGGGCGCACTTTAACGCCGGCGATATTGCCGGTTCGCATCAGGCACAGGAGCGCGTCACTGGCTTACGCACCGATCTCTATAACATCGGCATCTCCCCTGCCGCGGTGAAAAAAGCGGTTAGCCTGCTGGGCTTTGACGTGGGTGACAGCCGCTATGCGGTGCAGTTCAGCGCCGATGAGCAGCAGCAGATCCGCCAGATCGTCAATCAGTACCTGCAGTAATCGCCAGCAGGGAGGATGGCAGGACTGGGGTGAGGTCCCGAAAAGACACCGCGAACCGCTCGCGGCTGGCATCAATGACTGATCACCTTTGCCGGGGAACGACCATCATCTTTGTATCCTACCGGTCAGATGAGAACGAACCTGATGATCGCCATCTGCCAGAACAATCGAGGTCATGATGAAAGCATTTTCAACTGAGAGCACCCTGCCGATCGTCGGCATGGTGGTCGCCTATATCCTGTTTACCACCTGGCTGACCTGGCGGCTGCGCAGCAAAAGCAGCGGTGACTTTATGGAAGGCTCATGCGCGATGCCAGCGTTTATCGTCGGCGTAATGCTGATGTCTGAATATATCGGCGCGAAGTCGACCATCGGCACCGCCCAGGCAGCCTTTGAGGATGGCTTTGCCGCCTCGTGGTCGGTGATTGGCGCGGCCATCGGCTTCCCGCTGTTTGGTCTGATCCTGGTGAAACGCATCTATAACACCGGCAAAATCACCATTTCGGGCGCGATTGCCGAGAAATATGGCACCTCGACCAAAAATATTATCTCTTTGATCATGATCTATGCGCTGCTGCTGGTGAACGTCGGCAACTACATCAGCGGCGCAGCGGCCATTTCAACCGTGTTGAAAATCGACCTGACGCAGGCGGCCTTTATCACCGCGGTGGTCAGCACCTTCTATTTTGCCTTCGGCGGGATGAAAGGGGTAGCCTGAGTCACGTTGCTGCACAGCGCGCTCAAGTATGCCGGTATCCTGATTATCCTGTTCGTGGCGCTGAAGATGACCGGCGGCGTAGCTCCGATGATTGAAAAAATGCCGGCGTTCTACTGGACGTGGGATGGTCACGTCGGGGCCAGCACCATTGTGGCGTGGCTGGTCGGGACGGTCGGTTCGATCTTCTGTACCCAGTTTGTGATCCAGGCGATCTCATCGACCAAAGACGTGAAGTCCGCGAATCGTGCCACCTGGGTCGCCTTCTTCTTCTGCCTGCCGATTGGTCTGGCAATAGCGCTGATTGGCTTGGCGGCGAAATTTGCCCATCCTGATATCAACAGCCTGTATGCGCTGCCGGTGTTTCTGCAGGATATGTCACCGTGGCGCTGGCGATCGCCTCGCTGGTGGTAAAAAACTTTTACGTACCCTACCGTAATCCGACCCCGGAGCGTGAATTTAAAATGACGCGCTGGATCTCAATCGCCATCGGCTTCTTCCCGCTGCTGTTCGTACTGTTCTTCCCGGAAGTGCTGAAGCTGTCATTCTTCACCCGCGCCATTCGCCTGTCGATTACCGTGGTGGCGATCATGGCGTTCTACCTGCCGTGGTTTAAAAGCACCCGTGGTGCCAATGCCGGTTTGATCGGCGCCTGTCTGGCGACGTCAGTGTGGTTTATCCTCGGTAACCCCTTCGGCATCGATAATATGTAGGTGGCGCTGGCGACGCCGGCGATCATCATGGCGATTGACCGCTGCATTCCGTCACGCCAGCCTCAGCCCAATACGCAACGCAATGCACAAAACAGTGGAGCCTAATATGACTCAGGAAACCGTCACCGTCGAACGCACCGGCTAGCTGGCGCCGCATCCGCAGGATAGCGCGCAGCAGGCGGCGATGCTGCCATCGCCCTGCCCGCAAAACCTTGCTGCCAATCTGCTGCCGCTGCCCAATGGCGACCTGCTCTGCGCCTGGTTTGGCGGCACGCAGGAAGGTATCGCCGATATCTCGATCTGGTGTTCGCGGCTGGCAGAAGGCAAGCTCTCGCTGGAGCGAGGCGCAGAAACTGTCAGACGATCCGGGCCGTTCAGAACAAACCCCGGTGCTGTTCCTCGATCCGGATCAGGTGCTATGGCTGCTGTGGACCACGCAAAAATCAGGTAATCAGGACACTGCAATTGTGCGCTATCGCCAGTCGCACGATCTGGGCCGCAGCTGGGGCGCTATCGGCACGCTGCTGGATAAGCCGGGCACCTTTGTCCGCCAGCCAGTGGTAGTGCTGCCCAACGGTAACTGGCTGCTACCGGTGTTTTACTGCCTGACCCGGCCAAGTGAGAACGAGAGGCTCTCTTCGTCGTAGTAGTTCATCCCCTCCTCCATGCCGTCATCTTCCAGCACCAGCAGGTTGGCGCGGATCATCACCTCTTCCTCGTCCAGCAGGATAGTGTATTCGCTGCCGACGCGCTGCCATTGCCGCACGCTGCCTTTCACATCTTCAACCGCCGCTTCGACTTCATCTAGCAGGCCGGGATCGTCCCTGACTTCTTCATTGAACCAGTGGCCGACCGCTTCGTGATCCATCGACATACGCACCTTAATCTGGCCGGTCACATCGCGTAAAAATTCATATTCCATCGCCCGTTACTCTCAACATCATCGCCTCACCTTGTCAGTGTCAGCGCTGCCTCAACGGCAAAGTGTGACAAGTGGCGCATTATTGCAGGCTGTCCGGCGAAATCCAGCTTTTCATCGCGCCGGTTGCCGTCGCACAGACGAAAAAAAGGGGCGAATCATTGCCCCTTATTTACTGCTGCTGGTCAGTGAATCAGACCGCAGTCTGGAAAATAACGCCGTCAGCTTTGTCGGTGTACTGGGTCAGCTGGTCGAAGTTGAGATAGCGATAAGTGTCACTGGCGGTTTTATCCACCTGCGCCATAAATTGCTGATACTCATCTGGCGTTGGCAGACGACCTAACAGTGAGGCCACCGCCGCCAGCTCGGCTGACGCCAGGTAGACGTTAGCGCCGGTACCCAGACGGTTAGGGAAGTTACGGGTTGAGGTGGAGACCACCGTCGCACCGTCCGCCACGCGCGCCTGGTTCCCCATGCAGAGTGAACAGCCTGGGATCTCGATACGCGCACCGCTCTTACTGAATACGCTGTAGTAACCTTCTTCGGTCAGCTGCGCCGCATCCATCTTGGTTGGCGGAGCCACCCACAGACGGGTCGGTAACTGGCCTTTATGGCTATCCAGCAGCTTACCGGCGGCACGGAAGTGACCGATGTTGGTCATGCACGACCCGATAAAGACTTCATCGATCTTCTCGCCCTGCACATCAGACAGCAGACGGGCATCGTCTGGATCATTTGGTGCGCAAAGGATCGGCTCTTTAATATCCGCCAGATCGATCTCAATCACGGCGGCATATTCCGCATCCGCATCCGCTTCAAGCAGTTGTGGATCCGCCAGCCATTTCTCCATACCTTCAACACGACGCTCCAGCTTACGGCGATCGCCATAACCTTCAGCAATCATCCACTTCAGCAGAACGATGTTGGAGTTGAGGTATTCAATAATCGGGTCTTTATCCAGCTTGATGGTACAGCCGGCCGCGGAACGTTCAGCTGACGCATCTGACAACTCAAACGCCTGCTCGACTTTCAGATCTGGCAGACCTTCAATCTCAAGGATGCGGCCAGAGAAGATGTTTTTCTTACCTTTCTTCTCAACGGTCAGCAGACCCTGTTTGATGGCATACAGCGGAATGGCATGAACCAAATCGCGCAGCGTAATGCCCGGCTCCATTTTACCTTTGAAGCGCACCAACACTGATTCCGGCATGTAGAGCGGCATGACGCCAGTCGCTGCGGCAAACGCCACCAGACCAGAACCCGCCGGGAAAGAAATACCGATCGGGAAACGGGTATGTGAATCGCCGCCGGTGCCGACGGTATCCGGCAGCAGCATACGGTTCAGCCAGCTGTGGATAATGCCGTCACCCGGACGCAGCGACACACCACCACGGTTCATAATGAAGTCGGGCAGCGTATGGTGCGTATTCACATCCACTGGCTTAGGATAAGCCGCGGTATGACAGAATGACTGCATCACCAGATCGGTTGAGAAGCCGAGGCAGGCCAGATCTTTCAGCTCATCACGGGTCATCGGACCGGTAGTATCCTGCGATCCCACCGAGGTCATTTTCGGTTCGCAATAGGCGCCCGGACGGACACCGTCGACGCCACAGGCGCGACCGACCATTTTCTGTGCCAGCGAGAAACCGCGAGTGCTCTCCGCGACATCTTTCGCCTGACGGAATATGGTGCTGTGCGGCAGACCCAGCGACTCACGCGCTTTGGTGGTCAGGCCACGGCCGATGATCAGTGGAATACGGCCACCGGCGCGCACTTCGTCAATCAGCACTTCGGTTTTCAGTTCGAAGCTGGCCAGCAGTTCGTTGGTCTGGTGGTTGCGCACTTCGCCTTTGAATGGATAGATGTCGATGACATCGCCCATGTTCAGGTTGTTCACGTCGACTTCGATCGGCAGTGCGCCAGCATCTTCCATGGTGTTGAAGAAGATCGGGGCAATTTTGCTGCCCAGCACCACGCCGCCGCCTTTTTTATTCGGCACGTTCAGGATGTCGTCGCCCATAAACCACAGCACCGAGTTGGTGGCGGATTTACGTGAGGAACCGGTACCGACCACGTCACCGACGTAAGCCAGCGGGAAGCCTTTTTCCTGCAGCGCTTTAATCTGTTTGATCGGGCCGACATTGCCTGGCTCATCCGGCTCAATGCCTTCACGGGCATTTTTCAGCATCGCTAACGCGTGCAGTGGGATGTCAGGACGTGACCAGGCATCCGGCGCCGGAGAGAGGTCGTCGGTGTTGGTTTCGCCGGTGACTTTGAACACGGTGACGGTAATTTTTTCCGCCAGTTCTGGTCGTGACAGATACCATTCCGCATCTGCCCACGACTGCATCACCTGCTTCGCGTATTCGTTGCCCGCTTTGGCTTTCTCTTCCACGTCGTAGAAGCTGTCGAACATCAGCAGCATGTGTGAGAGGGCTTTGGCCGCGATAGGGGCCAGTTTTTGGTCGTCCAGCGCCTCGATCAGCGGATAAATATTGTAACCGCCCTGCATGGTGCCGAGCAGTTCAACCGCTTTTTCAGGAGAGATCAGAGGAGAGGTGGCTTCGCCTTTGGCGACAGCAGCCAGGAAACCCGCTTTAACGTACGCCGCTTCATCGACGCCGGGTGGAACACGGTTGACCAACAGATCGGTCAGAAATTCTTCTTCACCCGCAGGTGGATTTTTTAGCAGTTCAACCAGCGCGGCCATTTGGGAAGCATCTAAAGGCTTAGGTACGATCCCTTCGGCGGCACGCTCGGCAACGTGCTTACGGTATTCTTCTAGCACGACGTTATCCTCGCTCTCATTCATGTAGGGCTTTCCGACCACCTTGCTCACTTATGGAGAACAACCTTGCCTTATGATGTCCAGGTTGAGGTGCCCGGTTTCGCGGAAGGCAGAATAGCAGGATTTCGGGTGTTTGTTAATCTGTTTACAAAAATGCAACATTAAATGCATAACCGATCGCGTCGGTTTCATGTCGCCAGCCATCGCCCCTGCGGACAGCAAACCGGCCCGGAAAGCGCGCCATCGCGCCGCTGGAAAACATTAGCCAGAACTGACCTGCCGGTCAGGGTTTACTCAGCAATGATTTATCTGAAATGTATAACGGCCAGGAATAGAACCCCGGCCTGAAGATAATTTTTGGCAAGATGTTGGCAGAATCAGATGATTTTCAGCAGCAGACGGCAGAAGGTTTTCGTGGGTAAGAGAAGCAGTAGAGCCCGGCATGGGCTCTACTGAACGAGGTTAGTTTTTCAGGTTGGCAGGAAAATCGGCGGGCAGTTCACTGGCCGGACAATCAATCACGCTGTCATTGTTTTCGCCCGCATCGCGAATAAAGGTCAGCGTAGCGAACTCATCAATCACTTCAGTTGGATAAGCCGGACTTGCCTCGCGGTATTGTGCCATCTCTTCCAGATGTTCGTTACTAGAAGCAGACAGTTTTTTCCGGATTGTTCATCACCCAGCGTGGGAAGAAGATGGCGCCGTGGAAAATTTTACCGGTCAGGTTAACCGCCAGGCTGACATCGGTGCCGGTCGGCTCGGTCCAGGAGATTTTATAAAAGTCCTGTGCCAGACGGACGATATAAGCGTGCTGATTTTTCACCCAGCGGTTACCACCATTCCGCTGTGGATACGGTAATCAACAGTATTGGCATTTTTTATATAGAGCTCGTAGTTCCAGCCGTTGTCATAGGTATAAACCAGATGTTTGCCGACCAGACCAGTTATTTTTATCAAAAGTGCTCATGATGTTTTCCTCATTTATTTGCCTTGAGGAGATTATTGCGCGTTACAAAACCGATTAATAACGCTATTTTTAGCGCTTATTCATTCAAATTTTATATAGATTATTATGTATAAAACGACGCTCGAACAGTGGTTTCTTCCCGACTCGGTGGTTAACGAAGGAAGCTTTGCGCTGGCGGCGGAGAAAAATAACCGCAACCAATCTCCTCCGTCAGTTATCAGATTGGTCTGCTGCTGCAGCGGCTGGGCGTAGCGCTACTGCAACAGGAAGGACGCCGGGCGGTTCTGACGGCGTATGGCCAACAGCCACTGGCGCAGGCACGGCCGCTGCTGACCGGTTTTAGCAGCCTGGAAGCGCAGGCGGCGGCGTTACAGCGCGGCGAGCCTTCCCGTGTCGACCTGATGGTCGATGCCATCGCGCCCAAACCGCTGCTGTTTAAGGTATTACACCAGTTTCAGCAGCGTTATCCACACGTCCGCGTCTGGTTCAGTGAAATCGTCCGCAGTGAAACGCCGCTCAGGCTGGCGGAACAGCAGGCTGATCTCTGGCTGGTGGCACACAGCGACAACCAGCCGTTGGCGGGTGAGAGTCTGATGAGCGTCGATTTTATTGCCGTCGCCCATCGCGATCATCCCCTGCACAGCGAACCGGGTCCGCTCAATGCGACGACGCTGGCGCGCTGGCCCTGCATTACCATCATCGATCGTCAGCAACAGCACCAATCAGAAGTCAGTGGCGAGCAGGCAGATAACTGGTCCTTCACTACCCTGTCGGCGGCTATTGAGGCGGTGCAGCATCAGCTGGGCTATGGCTGGTTGCCGGAGAAGAACATTGCCGCCTTGCTGGAGAGCGGCGAACTGCGCCCGCTTCCGCTGCTGCAGGGACGCCGACGTTCAACCTCATTGATGCTGCGCGTCAATGAGGAAAGATTACCGGGCAATGCGGCGATTGCGGGGTACTGGCGCAGATGTTTATCGACCAGGTGGCGGTTGATCGGCAGGTATGATGGCACAGGAAGGGAATCGTCGGGAGTGGTGGCGGCCTGGCGGGGGGGAACAGTGTCTTACTCACTTTTATTGCTGTCACCGCAGCACCTTTTCCAGCCATTAAACTGCGGATAGAAAAGCTCTCAGGCTTAATTGAGGTAAACGCTTCTCCCCTCGTCATATAATCCCGCCGGAGCGAACCCCGCTATAAGCGGTCCATTTTTTGGCAGGGACAGGGAGTAAGGACTGAATCATGATTTGTTGCTTTAAACAGAGGTTAAACCAGGCTGCTGGCGCAGCACATTAATGTTCAGTTATGTCTAATCGCCACCCTCATCCCTGAAATTTATTTACCCTCAGGTTTGAGCCGGCGATCAAACTGGAATGGAATAGCCTCAGCCTTCTGGACGATCCCGGGGAAATCAGGATGCTGCGGGTTTAACAGGTAGTTATATTCTACAGGCGATAAGGCGCTGGGGGCCCGCAAGGCTATCGTATCGCTGGTGGAAGACCAGGCATCTCCATATTCGGCAACTGTGACGGCGCAACTTTATCAGCCCAGTTATCAGGCAGTTCATCCATATCGGCTGTCTGAATCTGGTCATCCGGCACATTAATACGCAATAGCGTGAAATAATTCATCAGCTGCGCCGAGTGCAGATGCACCAGCGTTTCCAGCATGGTCAGCGATGCGGTTTCTGACAGATAAACCATTGAGACACCTACACCTACGCTGTTCCAGCGACCGCCAGCCTCTTTTGCGCCAAATCCCGTCCAGGCTGTGGAAAGATATTTTGTCTTTGTCAGACTGTAGAGAATCAAGAGTAAACTCCATGTTTGAGGCGCGTGATCAATTACATGACCTCATAAGCCCCGGTTTCAGATGCCATCAGTTCCGCTGGCACTTTCAAGCTCAGTGCCCTGTTTGGCTCATTCAGCCATTTCCGGGCCTCTTCCTTATCACCTTTAAATAGTTCTACCGCCCTATCGATAACGCGGATGATGCGCACCAGCCGTTCGCTTTGTTCTGCACTAAATCGCGCTTTCAGGCCACGGCTAAACGTCATTGATGGAATGCCGGACATTTTGCGTTATCTTCGCCCAGTCAACGATCAGGTTAGCAACCTTACCCTCCAGCCCCTCGTTAATCTGCCCCAGCAGCGCCACACCATCAGAATTGTTTAACCCGGCCGCCTTCCACAAACGGGGCTGCCGGGTTTGAGTCGTGGTAAAGCTAAATGTTTTCATGGCTACTCTCCATTTGTTAATTTTATTATAACCATATGGTGGGATTCGAGCAAATATCTGACTTTCAGATCGCGTCCCTGAAGATAGCGAACAACATTTCATTCCCCTTGACCTGTCGAACACACATTCAGGATGAGGCTCGCCGATAAAGCTGCGGTTTATCACCGCTGGCGTGGGGCACACCAGGCATAGAATTTCTGCGTGGATGTCGTTGCCGGTTCGTCCCTGCTCAATCAAGCAAACCGATAATTTTTATCTGTTTGATTACTAAATTCTTTTTCAAGCCTAACAATTCTACCGGATTCTACACCCAGACTTAAACCATAATGCACACTTAATCACCAGGCCAAAATTCAGGCAAAAAAAGCTCCCTACCGGGAGCTTTTTCTATCAGGCAGAGCGGCTTATTTCTTTTTCGCTTTCGCGTTAGGCAGATCGGTGATGCTGCCTTCAAAGATTTCCGCCGCCAGACCCACTGACTCATGCAGGGTTGGGTGAGCATGGATGGTCAGCGCGATATCTTCCGCATCACAACCCATCTCGATCGCCAGACCGATTTCACCCAGCAGCTCGCCGCCGTTGGTGCCGACAATCGCGCCACCGATAACCCGGTGCGTTTCTTTGTCGAAAATCAGTTTGGTGATGCCGTCTGCACAGTCAGAAGCGATAGCACGGCCAGAGGCTGCCCACGGGAAGGTGGCGGTCTCGTAGCTGATGCCTTTCTCTTTCGCTTCTTTCTCGGTCAGGCCGACCCAGGCAACTTCTGGCTCGGTATAGGCGATGGATGGGATCACTTTAGGATCGAAGTAGTGCTTCAGACCCGAGATCACTTCCGCCGCAACGTGGCCTTCGTGCACGCCTTTGTGCGCCAGCATTGGCTGACCGACGATGTCGCCGATAGCGTAGATGTGCGGCACGTTAGTGCGCATCTGCTTATCGACGCGAATGAAGCCGCGATCGTCCACTTCCACACCCGCTTTGCCCGCATCCAGACCTTTACCGTTCGGTACACGACCGATAGCGACCAGCACGGCATCGTAACGCTGTGCTTCGCCTGGCGCTTTTTTACCTTCCATCGAAACGTAAACGCCATCGTCTTTTGCTTCAACGGCGGTCACTTTGGTTTCCAGCATCAGGTTAAATTTCTTGCTGATTTTCTTGGTGAAGACTTTCACCACATCTTTATCCGCAGCCGGGATGACCTGATCGAACATCTCGACCACATCAATCTCTGACCCCAGCGCATGATAGACCGTCGCCATTTCCAGACCGATGATACCGCCACCCATAACCAGCAGGCGCTTCGGTACTTCT
This sequence comes from Pantoea sp. Eser, assembly GCA_009830035.1. Classification (GTDB taxonomy): domain Bacteria; phylum Pseudomonadota; class Gammaproteobacteria; order Enterobacterales; family Enterobacteriaceae; genus Pantoea. The sequence goes on along the minus strand of SZZY01000004.1, from coordinate 264,399 downwards.
TTCAGTTCCAGTGCATCGGTTGAGTCCCAGACGCGTGGATCTTCATGCGGAATGAACGGCAGTTTGATTGGGCGTGAACCCGCAGCGATGATAGCGTTATCGAAGTCGATGGTGGTCGCGCCGCCTTCTCCTTCAATCACCAGGGTGTTAGCACCGGTGAATTTGCCCAAGCCATTAACCACTTTGACTTTACGACCTTTTGCCATACCTGACAGGCCGCCAGTCAACTGGTTGATCACCTTCTCTTTCCAGCTGCGAATCTTGTTGATATCAGTCGATGGCTGACCAAATACAATGCCGTGCTCTTCAAGGGCTTTCGCCTCTTCAATCACTTTAGCAACGTGCAGCAGCGCTTTAGATGGGATACAACCGACGTTCAGACAAACACCACCAAGGGTGCTGTAACGCTCTACCAGTACGGTTTCCAGACCTAAATCCGCGCAACGGAAGGCTGCAGAGTATCCTGCAGGACCCGCCCCAAGTACCACGACCTGGGTTTTAATCTCTGTACTCATCATGACCTCTTATTTGATATCCGGCGGGTCAGACGTTCTTATGATGCCCTTGTTCCACCGGGAATTTCACCGCAAGAGTTTACAGAATTGTTAACAAACTGCCAACCGAGGTGCGACGAATCGTTACAGGAAGGCCGGCTTTCGCCGGCCTTCTTCACATTTACATAACTAAACGACGAATGTCGGACAGCATATTGCCGATCAGAGTGATGAAACGCGCACCATCAGCACCATCGATAACCCGGTGATCGAAGGAAAGAGAAATTGGCATCATCAGACGCGGCGTAAACTCTTTACCGTTCCATACCGGCTCCATCGCCGATTTGGAGACGCCAAGGATCGCCACTTCCGGCGCGTTAACGATCGGCGCGAAGTGGGTAGTTCCAAGGCCGCCAAGGCTGGAAATAGTAAAGCATCCACCCTGCATGTCCCCTGCCGTCAGCTTACCGTCACGCGCTTTCTTCGAAATCGCCATCAGTTCACGCGACAGCTCGGTGATGCCTTTTTTGTTCACGTCTTTGAAGACCGGAACCACCAGGCCATTTGGCGTATCAACCGCCACACCAGTGTTGATGTATTTCTTCAGCGTCAGCTTCTGCGCATCTTCTGACAGCGAGCTGTTGAAGCGAGGCATCTGCTCAAGCGCCGCAGCGACCGCTTTCATGATGAACACCACCGGGGTGTACTTCACGTCCATCTTACGCTTCTCAGCTTCGGCGTTCTGCTGCTTACGGAATGCTTCCAGGTCGGTGATATCGGTTTTGTCGAAATGCGTAACGTGCGGGATCATCACCCAGTTACGGCTCAGGTTAGCACCGGAAGTTTTCTGGATGCGTCCCAGTTCGACTTCTTCAATTTCACCAAACTTACTGAAGTCCACTTTCGGCCATGGCAGCATGCCTGGCAGACCACCGCCGCTGGCGGCAGCTGGCGCCGCTTCAGCGCGTTTGACCGCCTCTTTCAAGTAGCTCTGCACGTCTTCTTTCAGGATGCGACCTTTGCGGCCGGTGCCTTTGACTTTCGCTAGGTTAACACCGAACTCACGCGCTAGACGACGGATCACCGGGGTAGCGTGAACGTACGCATCCTTCTCAGCAAACTCACCTTTGCTCTCCGCTTCGGCTGCTGCTGGTGCTGCGGCTGGCGCGGCACCTTCTACTTCAAACACCATGATCAGCAAGCCGGTGCTCACTTTGTCGCCGGTGGCAATCTTGATCTCTTTCACGGTGCCGGCGAACGGTGCCGGGACTTCCATCAAGGCTTTGTCGCCTTCCACCACGATCAGAGACTGTTCTGCTTCAACTTTGTCGCCAACCTTCACCAGAATCCCAGTGACTTCAACTTCGTCACCGCCGATATCCGGCACATTGACATCTTTGCTGGCAGTAGCAGAGGCAGCCGCTGGCGCCGGGGCCGCGTCGGCTTTTTTCTCTGCGGCCGGTGCTGGTGCAGCTTCAGCCGCACCTTCCGCCTCAAACATCATGATCAGCGAGCCGGTTTCCACTTTGTCACCGGTGGCGATTTTGATCTCTTTGACCACGCCAGCCTGCGGCGAAGGCACTTCCATTGAGGCTTTGTCGCCTTCCACGGTGATCAGCGACTGTTCGGCTTCCACCTTGTCGCCAACTTTCACCAGAATCTCGGTGACTTCAACTTCGTCAGACCCGATATCCGGTACCTTAATTTCGATAGCCATTACTCTATTACCTCTTAAGCCAGACGCGGGTTAACTTTATCGGCATCGATATTGAATTTGGTGATCGCGTCAGCCACCACTTTCTTCTCAATCTCGCCACGTTTAGCCAGCTCACCCAGCACGGCAACCACGACATAAGATGCATCCACTTCGAAGTGATGACGCAGATTTTCGCGGCTGTCAGAGCGACCAAAGCCATCGGTACCCAGCACGCGATAGTCGCTGGCTGGCACATAGCTACGAACCTGCTCAGCGAACAGCTTAATGTAGTCGGTTGAGGCGACGGCCGGTGCATCGTTCATCACCTGAGCAATGTAAGGCACGCGCGGTGCTTCTGTCGGATGCAGCATGTTCCAGCGCTCACAATCCTGGCCATCACGAGCCAGTTCGGTGAACGAGGTCACGCTGTAGACGTCAGAGCCGATACCGTAGTCTTTCGCCAGGATCTGCGCGGCTTCACGCACGTGACGCAGGATAGAACCTGAACCCAGCAGCTGGACTTTACCTTTGCTGCCGTCGACCGTTTCCAGCTTGTAGATACCCTTACGGATACCCTCTTCCGCACCCTGCGGCATTGCCGGCATGTGGTAGTTTTCGTTCAGTGTGGTGATGTAGTAGTAGACGTTCTCTTGCGCTTCGCCATACATCCGCACCAGACCGTCATGCATGATCACCGCGACTTCATACGCGTATGAAGGATCGTAGGAGATACAGTTCGGAATGGTCAGCGACTGAATGTGGCTGTGACCATCTTCATGCTGCAAACCTTCGCCGTTCAGCGTGGTACGACCCGAGGTGCCGCCGACCAGGAAGCCGCGCGCCTGTTGATCGCCCGCCAGCCACATCAGATCGCCGATGCGCTGGAAGCCGAACATCGAATAGTAGATGTAGAACGGGATCATCGGCAGGTTGTTGGTGCTGTAAGAGGTCGACGCCGCCAGCCAGGATGACCCTGCGCCCAGCTCGTTGATCCCTTCCTGCAGAATCTGGCCTTTCTCATCTTCTTTGTAGTAAGCAACCTGCTCACGGTCCTGCGGCGTGTACTGCTGACCGTTCGGGCTGTAGATACCGATCTGACGGAACAGACCTTCCATACCAAAGGTACGTGCTTCGTCCGCCAGAATTGGAACCAGACGATCTTTGATCGACTTGTTCTTCAGCATCACGTTCAGGGCACGCACAAAGGCGATGGTGGTAGAGATCTCTTTGTTCTGCTCTTTCAGCAGCGCACCGAACTCTTCCAGCGCTGGCATTTCCAGCTTCTCGGTGAACTTCGGCTGACGCGTCGGCAGGTAGCCGCCCAACTTCTCACGCTGACCGTGCAGATAGTTGTACTCTTCAGAGCCTTTGTCGAAGGTCACGTACGGCAGTGATTCAATCTTGTCATCGGCTACCGGCACGTTGAAGCGATCACGGATATAGCGCACGCCATCCATGTTCATCTTCTTAACCTGGTGAGCAATGTTTTTGCCTTCCGCGGTGTCGCCCATACCATAACCTTTAATGGTATGCGCCAGGATCAGCACCGGCTTGCCTTTGGTGTCCTGCGCTTTTTTCAGTGCCGCGTAGATTTTCTTCGGATCGTGGCCGCCACGGTTCAGTGCCCAGATTTCATCATCGGACATATCTTTAACCAGCGCGGCGGTTTCCGGATATTTACCAAAGAAGTGCTCACGCACATACGCGCCATCACGGGATTTAAAGGTCTGGTAGTCGCCGTCAACGGTTTCGTTCATCAGCTGAATCAGCTTGCCGCTGGTATCTTTGCGCAGCAGCTCATCCCAGCGACCGCCCCAGATAACTTTGATCACTTCCCAGCCAGCACCGGCAAAGATGCCTTCCAGCTCGTTGATGATCTTACCGTTACCGGTGACCGGGCCATCCAGACGCTGCAGGTTGCAGTTGATGATGAAGACCAAGTTATCCAGTTTTTCACGGGTGGCGATGGTGATTGCGCCTTTTGATTCCGGCTCATCCATCTCGCCATCGCCGAGAAAGGCGTACACGGTCTGCGCGGAGGTATCTTTCAGGCCACGGTGTTCCAGATATTTCAGGAACTTCGCCTGATAGATAGCCGACAGCGGGCCCAGACCCATGGAAACGGTCGGGAACTGCCAGAATTCCGGCATTAGTTTCGGGTGCGGATAAGAAGAGAGACCTTTACCGTCCACTTCCTGACGGAAGTTGTTCATCTGCTCTTCAGTCAGACGACCTTCAAGGAACGCACGGGCGTAGATACCTGGGGAAATGTGGCCCTGGAAATAAACCAGGTCGCCGCCATCCTTCTCACTGCGCGCACGGAAGAAGTGGTTAAAACACACTTCATAAATGGTGGCAGAAGACTGGAAGGAGGACATGTGGCCACCGAGTTCCAGATCTTTCTTCGATGCGCGCAGCACCGACATGATGGCGTTCCAGCGAATCGCGGAACGTATACGACGTTCAAGAGAGGTGTTGCCCGGATAATCCGGTTCATCTTCAACGGCAATAGAGTTGATATAGTTTCTGATTGCAGAAGATCCTGCAGCAACGTTCACGCCGCCTTTGCGGGCTGCACCCAGTACCTGATCAATCAGATACTGCGCACGTTCAACACCTTCTTCACGGATGACCGATTCGATCGCCTGTAGCCAGTCACGAGTTTCAATCGGATCCACGTCATTGTGTAAACGTTCTGACATGGGTGTGTTCCTTATCTGTGTCTAATACGTTGAATAATCGGGAGCCTGTTACAGCACATGCAGGCAAGCTCGTCGCACATGTCCGTACGATCTTTGTCGCACGTTATTCCTTACGTTGCTGTAAACGACGCAGGGAGCGTTCTCGACGGCTCTGCTCCCGACTTCTGTCCAGCAAGATTTCCTCAATGAACGCCAGGTGACGGTGTGAAGCCTCGCGCGCTTTTTCCGGCTCACGAGCCACAATCGCCTCAAAGATTCTGGCGCGATGACCGCTCACTTTCGCCAGCATTTCCCGGCGCGAGTAGAGCAATTCAAAATTCTGACGGACGTTTCGTTCCAGCATAGGGCCCATTGAGCGTAGCAAATGCAAAAGCACTACATTGTGGGCTGCTTCTGTGACAGCGATCTGATACTGCATCACTGCGTCCGCTTCGGCGTCTAAGTCGCCGCTGTCCTGTGCCTGTTGGATCTGCAGATGGCAATCGCGAATCCGCAGCAGATCCTCTTCGGTGCCGCGCAGCGCCGCATAATAGGCGGCAATGCCTTCCAAGGCGTGGCGCGTTTCCAGCAGATCAAATTGTGATTCCGGATGGTCGGCGAGAAGCTCTACGAGTGGATCGCTCATGCTTTGCCAGAGATGCTCCTGTACGAACGTTCCGCCACCCTGACGGCGTAGCAGTAATCCTTTGGCTTCTAAGCGCTGGATAGCTTCGCGGAGAGACGGACGTGAGACATCGAATTGTTTGGCGAGTTCGCGCTCGGGGAGCAGCTTCTCTCCCGGACGCAGCGTCCCTTCCATGATCAGGGATTCGAGCTGTTGCTCGATAGCGTCGGAGAGTTTGGGTTGGCGAATCTTACTGTAAGCCATCTTCCCTTCTTACTTTAAGCCAATCGTCCGGAGTAAATTGGTAATACCAATTGCCAAAAGGAGCCGGTAAAGTAACAAAGTATTCACCTTGTGTCTATACGGTGCAGATGACATTCCACCACGGCTAAAGCCAGTGCTGACGCTAACTTACGGTTAAAAAAATGAAAAATTACCGTGGAAGCAAATGTTAAATATTTTCACTTCTACCAAACCTTACACCCGTTTAGCCGCTAAACGCAGCGGCAACCATAAGCGAAACCTATTCGTCATCAGTAACATTTCATGGCAGAAATTCGGGCGTCACCGACGTGAGCCAGCCGCTGTTTTTTCAGTCAATGCCCAGCACGAAAAGCGAAAGCAGGTGCAAAGCGATTCGCTTATCACTATTCTTGTCTTCTTGTCGCCAAGGTAGCGCATGGCAGCACACGGCAGGCCAGATACCGTAAAAAAAATCAATACATTAATGTAACCACTTCATTACAGCGGTCTGCGCTGCGAACGAAGAATAAAAACATCACGAGGTTTGTATGGAACAACAGCAAGGCGAAGCGCTGAAACGTGGTCTGAAGAACCGCCATATTCAGCTCATCGCGCTGGGTGGTGCGGTGGGGACCGGCCTGTTTCTCGGCAGTGCATCGGTCATTGAGTCCGCCGGACCGGCCATCATTCTGGGATATGCCATTGCCGGTTTTATTGCCTTTTTAATCATGCGCCAGTTGGGCGAGATGGTCGTGGAAGAGCCGGTTGCCGGCAGCTTTAGTCACTTCGCCTATAAGTACTGGGGCAACTTTGCTGGCTTCGCGTCGGGCTGGAACTACTGGGTACTCTATGTGCTGGTGGCGATGGCGGAACTGACCGCGGTGGGCAAATATATCCAGTTCTGGTGGCCTGACTTTCCGACCTGGGCCTCAGCCACCATCTTCTTTGTGATGATCAACGCCATCAACCTGACCAACGTGAAGGTGTTTGGGCAGCGGCGGCCCGAGGGCAACGGTGCGCAATCTGTGGGAACAGGGTGGATTTTTCCCTCACGGCCTCGGTGGGCTGGTGATGGTAATAGCGATCATTATGTTCTCGTTTGGCGGTCTGGAACTGGTGGGGATTACCGCAGCAGAAGCCGATAATCCGGAAACTAGCATTCCCAAAGCCACCAACCAGGTGTTGTGGCGCATTCTGATTTTCTATGTCGGTTCGCTGGCCGTGCTGCTGCCACTGATGCCGTGGACCCGGGTTACCGCCGAAGTCAGCCCGTTCGTCTTCATCTTCCATGAGCTGGGTGATGCGGTGGTGGCCAATGCGCTGAATGTGGTGATCCTGACTGCGGCGCTGTCGGTCTATAACAGCTGCGTTTACTGCAAAAGCCGCATGCTGTTTGGTCTGGCGCAGCAAGGCAACACACCAAAAGCGCTGCTGAAAGTGGATCGCCGCGGCGTGCCGGTGCTGACTATATCTGGTCTCCGCCGTCGCCACTGCGCTGTGCGTATTGATTAACTACCTGATGCCGGGCGAGGCTTTCGGCCTGCTGATGTCTCTGGTGGTCTCTGCGCTGGTGATCAACTGGGCAATGATCAGCCTAGCCCACCTGAAGTTCCGTCGTAAGAAAGATCAGCAAGGGGTCACCACCCGCTTTAAAGCGCTGCTCTATCCGGTGGGTAACTGGATTTGCCTGATCTTTCTGGCCGCGATTCTGGTCCTGATGGCAAACACGCCGGGCATGGCGATCTCCGTCTGGCTGGTCATCTTGGGCATCGGTTACTTCATTAAGAATCAGACCCAGAAAGCCTGATAAGCGCTCTCCTGCTGCGACACCGTTGGTTGTCGCAGCAGGCTTCTCTTTCCCGCCGGCGTACGCCACCAAAGACCGATCCAGCTCACACTTCTCCCCGCGCACCTGATTTGTCCATCTTGACGGCGATTTACTACCAGCCATCTCTCTGATTCAGCGACAATAATTCCTGTTCACACCGGATGCGCAGGAGAGAACCATGAAAGGTGCAGCCCTCTCGTTTCGAGAAAAACTAGGTTATGGCATGGGCTATGCCAGATGCAACATGATTGGCGGTGCCATCATGCTGTTCCTCAACTACTTCTATACCGATGTTTTCGGTTTAGCCCCGGCGCTGGTCGGCACGCTGCTGCTGTCGGTACGGGTACTGGACGCGGTAACCGATCCGATTATGGGCGCGATAGCCGATCGAACCCAGAGTCGCTGGGGCCGTTTCCGCCCATGGCTGCTGCGGGTTTCCGTTCCTTATGTGCTGTTCAGCGTGCTGATGTTTACTACACCGGACTGGACCTACCATAACAAGGTAATCTGGACCATCGTCACTTACTTCCTGATGTCGTTAACCTACACCGCCATCAACATTCCTTACTGCTCGCTGGGCGGCGTGATTACCAACGATCCCGGTGAACGCTTCTCCTGTCAGTCTTACCGTTTCGTGATGGTTGGCATCGCAACGCTGATCCTGTCGATGTAGCTGCTGCCGATGGCGGAATGGTTTGGCGGCGAAGACAAGGCGCGGGGCTATCAGATGGCGATGGCCGTGCTGGCAACCATCGGCCTGGCGATGTTGCTGTTCTGCTTTGCCACGGTGCGTGAACGTATTCACCCGGCCGTCCCCAGCAATGACGATCTGAAGAAAGATCTGCGCGACGTCTGGAAAAACGACCAGTGGGTACGCATTCTGCTGCTAACCTTCTGCAACGTCTGTCCCGGCTTTATCCGCATGGCGGCGACTATGTATTACGTGACCTGGGTAATGGGACAATCGACCCACTTCGCCACGCTGTTTATCAGCCTCGGCGTGATTGGCATGATGTTCGGCAGTACGCTGGCAAAAGTACTGACCGATCGCTGGTGTAAGCTCAAGGTGTTCTTCTGTACCAACATTGCACTGGCGCTGTTCTCCAGCGTGTTTTACTGGATCGATCCGCACGCCACGCTGATGGTGGTGATCGCCTACTTTGTGCTGAACATCCTGCATCAGATTCCGTCGCCGCTGCACTGGTCGCTGATGGCCGATGTCGATGACTATGGCGAATGGAAAACCGGCAAGCGCATCACCGGTATCAGCTTATCCGGTAACCTGTTCTTCCTCAAAGTGGGACTGGCGGTCGCCGGGGCGATGGTTGGCTTCCTGTTGTCGATCTACGGCTACAATGCCGGGGCGAAACAGCAGTCGCCGGAAGCGATAAACGGCATCATGCTGCTGTTTACCGTGATTCCGGGCGTTGGCTATCTGATTACTGCGGGAGTGGTACGACTGATGAAGGTCGATCGTAAAATGATGATCACTATCCAGCAGGATCTCGCGCTGCGCCGCGAAAACTTCCCTGACTTACAAATTATTCGCCCACGCGACGGCGTTGTCCCGCAAACCGGAGAAGTAAAATGACCGCTATCTGGCCTAATCCCTTTATTAAACAGCGCGCCGAACCGGTGGTGGTATGGCGCAAACCGGACAGCGGTCCCTGCAGCGAGCTGATCTGGGCACCGGAACTGCACGTTATTGATGGCCAGTGGGTGATCTACTTCGCCGCTGCCCCGACGCGCGACATCAAAGATGGCCTGTTTCAGCACCGGATTTATGCGCTGGTGTGTGATGCAGCCGATCCGCTGCAGGGTGAATGGTAGCCGTGCCGCCGGGTATTCAGCCAGTTTGACAGCTTCTCGCTTGATGCCACCCACTTCGTGCACCAGGGCAAGAACTAGTATCTGTGGGCGCAGAAAGATCCGGCTATTCCCGGTAACTCCAACCTCTATCTGGCAGAGCTGCTCAATCCCTGGACGCTGAAAAGCACGCCGGTAATACTGAGCCGGCCGGAATATGAATGGGAATGTGCCGGGTTTAGCGTTAACGAAGGCGCGGCGGTGATCAGCCATGGCGATCGGCTGTTCGTAACCTACTCTGCCAGCGCCACCGATGAGAATTACTGTCTGGGTTTACTGTCGATTGCGACTGATGCCAATCCACTTGACATCACCGCCTAGCAGAAATCTGCGCGGCCGGTATTTGTGTCGAGCTGGGATAATCATCAGTATGGGCCGGGCCACAACAGCTTTACCCAGGATGAGGCGGGACGCGACGTGCTGGTTTATCACGCGCGTAACTACACCGAAATTGAGGGCGATCCGTTATGGGATCCGAATCGCCATACCCGGCTGAAGTACTTTGACTGGCGGGCAGATGGCACACCTGACTTTGGCGTGCCGCCCGCCGATCACACCAGCGTACCGTAGATCGTCAGCAACGCAACGGCCACCACCAGCACCAGCGACGTTCGTTTCGCTAACGCCACGGCAACCCGTGGCGTTTCCACTTTATCGGTGTGCGGATCGCGCGACAGTGAGAACTGGGCCAGGCTGGTCAGCACCTGATACTGCGAGCGATGACGGTCGGTCAGCGAGGCAAACCACGCCGGCAACGCTTTCTCGCCATGTCCCAGCAAGGCGTAGGCGACACCTGCCAGCCGCACCGGGATCCAGTCAAGCACGTGCAGTATTCCATCCACGCCAGACTGCGCACGCGCCATCGGCGTGCCCTGTTTTGCCAGCCAGCCCTGCCAGGCGCGCAGGAAAGCGTAACCCACCAGCAGCACCGGTCCCCACGCACCGCCCACCACCAGCCAGAACATCGGGGCGAGGTAGAAGCGGAAGTTAATCCAGATCAGCGCATTCTGCAGTTCGCGCAGGAATTCACGCTCGCTGCACTCAACCGGCACGCCGTGGATCAGGGTCAGCTCGGCCGCCATCGCCTGATGGGCAGCAGCATCATCATGGCTGGCCGCTTTCAGATAGGTGTGATAGTGCAGACGAACCGATCCCGCACCGATACATAACAGCCCGATGACGATCCAGAACGGCAGTTGCAGCACGCCAGACAGCAGTCCCTTCAGGCTCCAGACCACCAGCGCCGTCACGGCCATCGCCAGCACCATCATCAGCAGGGTGCGTATCATGGAGAAATGCTGGCGACGACGAAAAAACGGCTCCAGCCGATGTTCGAGCTGCCAGTGCTCGCCCAGCTTAAACAGGCGCTCCCAGCTTAAAACCAATAACAAGGTAAACAACGTCATACTGACTCCGCAAAAAGCACGATTTTTGCTGCGTTAACAGCTGCTTATAGTAGTCCCAGTCAAATGCAGGTCCGGGATCGGTTTTGCGCACCGGTGCGATATCACTGTGTCCGGTAATGCGCGCAGGCGTGATTGGGTAGTGCTGCAACAACACCTGTGTAACCTGTTGCAGTGCCCGGTATTGCGCCTCGGTATAGGGTTGGTTATCCGTCCCTTCCAGTTCGATGCCAATTGAGAAGTCATTGCAATTTTCCCGGCCGTCGAACTGCGACACGCCCGCATGCCAGGCGCGTTTATCAAACGGCACATACTGGACAATCTCACCCTCCCGGCGAATCAGGCAGTGCGCCGCCACGCGCAGGCTGGCGATATCTGCAAAATAGGGATGGGCATCCGGCGGCAGCGTACCGGTGAACAGTTTATCGATCCACGGACCGCCAAATTCGCCCGGCGGCAGGCTGATATTGTGGATCACCAGCAGCGAAGGTGCCTCGTTGTCGGGTCGATCATTACAATGTGGCGAGGGGACCTGACGCACCCCGGTCAGCCAGCCATGTTCAAGTTTCATGCTGCATTTCCTTGTTCAATCAGGCTGAGAATAGCATGAATAGTAAGGGTTTCTTGCGTCTTAATGCGTCATCAAACTGCGATACAAACAGGTGTTGTTAAGGATACTAAACAAAATTCCGTTCATCACTAGTACGCTGCTGCGGTTCGGGCTATTGTGAACGCCTCACTCATCATCCCTTTTTGGAGTTGATCGCATATGTCTTCGCGTGGTTATGATGCGGACAGTCGCCGCCAGGCGCTGATTAGACGCATTGAAGGTGACATCCCTGAGGCTGTCGCGCGTGCTTTACAGGAAGATCTTGGCGGCAAAATTGACGCCGATCGTGATATCACCGCTCAGCTGTTACCTGCCGAAACGCAGGCCCATGCGCAGGTGATTACCCGTGAGGCGGGTGTTTTCTGTGGTAAACGCTGGGTCGAAGAGGTGTTTATTCAGCTCGGCTCGCACGCGACCCTGACCTGGCATGTGGAAGATGGCGATCGCATCGAGCCTGACCAGCCGCTGTTCGACATCGACGGTCCGGCGCGACTGTTGCTGACCGCTGAGCGTACCGCGCTCAATTTTGTCCAGACGCTTTCTGGCGTTGCCACCGAGGTCAGCCGCTATGTGGGGCTGCTGGCGAATAGCCAGACGCAGCTGCTGGACACGCGAAAAACCCTGCCCGGCCTGCGTACCGCGCTGAAATATGCCGTACTGTGCGGTGGTGGCAATAATCATCGCCTGGGCCTATCCGATGCCTATCTGATTAAAGAAAACCACATTATTGCCAGCGGATCGATCCGTCAGGCGGTGGAAAAGGCGCAGTGGCTGCAGCCGGATGTGCCGGTGGAAGTTGAAGTCGAATCGCTGGAGGAGCTGGAGCAGGCGCTGGACGCAGCGGCAGATATCGTTATGCTGGATAACTTCAGCCTAGATCAGATGCGGACCGCGGTGGAGCGTAATCAGGGGCGTGCGCTGCTGGAAGTCTCTGGCAACGTTACGGAATCCACCCTGCCCCAGATTGCGCAGACCGGCGTCGATTATGTCTCGGTGGGTGCGCTGACCAAACATGTGCACGCACTCGATTTATCGATGCGTTTTCAGCAACAGTAAGAGACCACGCCGTGTTACCGCACGGCGTTTTTCTGCGATCCCGCTTCCATGCCCCTTTCGGCTGCACTGCAAGCCACAAATATGTTCTCGCCCCCTTTTCCATTGTTTCACTCTGCGACTGTAATTCTGCTGCCCGCCTTTTTAGTCTGACGTTTTCTTAATCAGGAGATGATGTGATGAATTATCAAGGCGGATTTACGCTGGTTGAACTGATGATTGTGGTGGGTATCGTGGCGATCTTAAGCGCCATCGGCCTACCCACTTATCAAAACTATCTACAGCGCGCGGCGCTCACCGATATGCTGCAAACCATGGTGCCGTACAAAACGGCAGTGGAACTCTGCGCCATGGAGCGCTGCGATCCGGCGCAGTGTCAGGCTGGCGAGCACGGCATCCCTGCCGTCAGAATCTCACGCTACGTTTCAGCCCTCAGCGTGACCAAAGGCATCATCACCCTGACCGGTCAGGAGAATCTGAATGGCTTAAGCGTTGAAATGCTGCCGGTGTGGGACAGCACGGAAGGCAGCATCAGCTGGCAACGGAGCTGCACCAGCAGCAACATCAGCCTGCGCGACAACTGCCTTGCCCAGTTCCGCTTTGCTGATAAAGGGGCGAATGATGAACAAGCCTGATGCGGCGATTGCGGCATTATGCCAGCGCTACCGCGCTCTGGTACTGCAGCACGATGCCAGTCAGCTGCGGGTTGCCGTAGCGGAAAGTGTTCCGCACCGGCTGGCTGAATCGCTTAATTTAGCCAGCCAGTGTCAGATTGAGATTGAGTGCTGGCCGCAGGCGCGTCTCGATCAGCTGCAGCATGCCGAAACGCCGCTGTCAGCCCGCGAATATGCACCGGCAGAGTCAGCCGTTGAGGCAACACAGCAGATACTGCATCAGGCACTGGAACGTCGCGCGTCAGACATTCACATTGAACCCTGGCGGGAGAGCCTGCGGGTCAGGTTGCGGATTGACGGCATCCTGCATCCGCTCTCCTCGCTGCCCAGCCCGCGGCACTGCTGGCACGCCTGAAAATCCTCGGCGGACTGGATATTGCCGAACGCCGGTTACCGCAGGATGGTCAGTTCAGCCTGGAGATTGCGGGCAAACCGGCCTCGTTTCGCCTCTCCACCCTGCCAATCCATGGCGGTGAAAAAGCGGTGGTGCGGCTGTTGCAGAGCGAAAGCGCGACGTTGTCGCTGGATAAGCTGGGGCTTCCGGCGGCCCAGTTACGCCTGCTGTGCTCGGCGCTGGCCCAGCCGCAGGGGCTGATCCTGGTGACCGGGCCAACCGGCAGCGGCAAAACCTTCACGCTCTACAGCGCGCTCAGTGCGCTGAATACGCCAGACAAAAATCTATGCAGCGTCGAAGACCCGATAGAAATCCCACTGCCCGGCATTAACCAGCCCCAGATTCACAGTAAAACCGGGCTCGACTTCCATCGCGTACTGCGTTGCGCTGTTACGCCAGGATCCGGACGTGATTATGGTTGGCGAGATCCGCGATGCGGAAACCGCCGAGATTGCGGTTAAGGCCGCGCAGACCGGGCATCTGGTGCTCTCCACGCTGCATACCAATTCAACTGCCGAAACCCCGACCCGCTTACGTCAGATGGGCATTCCTGGCTATCTGCTGGGATCGGCGCTACGATTGATCGTCGCGCAGCGTCTGGCTGCAGCGGCTCTGCCCGCACTGCCGTCAGCCGGCGCAGGCGGTGGCGCACTATCCTTCCGAACTCTGGCCCGGCACTCTGCAGACCTGGCGCGCGCCCGGCTGCGACCACTGCTTCTCGGGTTATTTTGGCCGGCTGGCGCTGTTTGATCTGCTGCCGGTGAACGCCAGGCTGCAAAACGCCATTGCGGCAGAGATGCCGCTTGAGAATCTGCTCAGTCTGGCAAAGCAGCAGGGGCTGCGTACCCTGCTTGCCTCCGGGCTGGAAGCGGTGAGCCGCGGGGATACCTCGCTGGAAGAGATGCAGCGGGTTATCGGGCTGGAAGATGGCTAATCCGGCACTGTTTCGCTGGCAGGCGGTGACAGTCAGGGCGCGCTGCAAAGCGGCCAGCTTCTGGCTCTCAACAGCGAGAATCTGCTGCTAATGCTGGCACATCGCGATCTGCGGCCGATCAGCTGGAAATGCGAAAAGGTCTGGCGGCAGTCAGCCTGGACGTGGCAGCACAAAACCGATCTGATACGCCAGCTGGCAACCCTGCTCAAAGCGGGCTTAACGCTGGCAGAGAGTCTGGTTCTGCTGGCAAAGGGGCATCCGCACGCTGGCTGGCGGGCACTGATGCTGGCGCTGCATCATCGGGTTTTGAGCAGTCAGCCTTTTTCACAGGCGCTGCGTGAGTGGCCGCAAATCTTTCCGCCGCTCTATCCGGCCCTGATGGAGGTCGGCGAGCTGACCGGGCAGCCGGATGTCTGCTGCAGCGAACTGGCACAACAGCAGACCCGGCAGCAACAGCTGTGGCAACAGGTGTTAAAGGCGCTGCGCTATCCGCTGTTCATTCTGCTGGTGGCCATTGCCGTCAGCTGCGGCATGCTGCTGTTCGTGCTGCCGGAATTTGTCACGGTATATGCCTCATTTGACGCACCGCTACCGGCGTTTACCGCCGCGGTGATGCAGCTTTCACGCTGTGTTGCAGCAGTGGGGACTGTGGTTAGCCAGCGTGCTGTTGATGACGCTGACTGGCTGGCAACAGCTGCGACGACGTTCAGCCGGCTGGCAGCGACGGGAGCAGCGTTTTTTTCTCCGCATCCCGCTGCTTGCCGGGCTGTGGCGCAGTTCACAGCTGACGCAGATCTACACCATCCTGCAACTGACGCAGCACGCCGGACTCACCCTGTTGCAGGGACTCGCCGCTGTAGAGGTTACCCTCTCCTCCCTGCTATGGCGGGAAGCAATTGCTGCGCTGCAATAGCATATCGCCGCAGGCAAACTGCTGCATCAGGCGCTGGCGCAGCATCCGCTGTTTACTGCACTTTGTGGTCAGTTGATTCGCGTCGGTGAAGAAGCGGGTGCGTTAGATCTGATGCTGGCCAGACTGGCTGAGTGGCATGAAGGAGAGACCCGGGAACGTGCTGACGCGCTGGCTGCCTCACTGGAGCCAATGATGAGGGTAGTGATAGGCGGCATTGTCGGTACGCTGGTGATTGCGATGTATCTGCCGCCGGTGTTCAGGCTGGGTGATGCGATGCATTAAAGGGCGCGTTATGCGCCCCTTACTGTGGAATCAGTTGAGTAACCGATGAAGTCTGGTGAGTGACGCCGGGTAAGTAGCTGTCGATGCGTGAACATCGATGGACCACTGCCGATGCGCCAGTATCGGAAACCAAGATCGGTGCCTGACTGTATTAACTGACCATCAGCCACTGTCGATCACTTTCCCACCATCAATCAATGACAACCGATAACTGGCTACCGGTTAAACACCCGGTTTTCCTGCTCCGTCACCCGGATAAAGGTGGTGCGCTTGGTCAATTCTTTCAGACGTTCAGCTCCAACATAGGTACAGGCTGAACGCAGGCCACCCAGAATGTCGCGTGGCCGTATCGGCTACCGGACCACGCAAAGGCAGCTTCACGGTTTTGCCTTCTGCCGCACGATACTCCGCAACGCCGCCCACGTGACGCTTCATTGCCGACTCTGAACTCATGCCATAAAACAGCATGAAGCTTTCGCCATTCTCTTCGATGACCTTGCCTTCACATTCATCGTGCGCTGCCAGCATACCGCACAGCATCACAAAGTCGGCACCGCCGCCAAAGGCTTTGGCAATATAGCCCGGCACCGCGCAGCCACCGTCACTGACAATCTGTCCGCCCAGGCCGTGCGCCGCGTCAGCGCACTCAATCACCGCCCACCGCCGAGAGCTGCGGATAGCCCACGCCGGTCTTCACCCGCGTGGTGCAGACTGAGCCAGGGCCAATGCCCGCTTTGACAATATCCGCACCGGACAGAATCAACTCTTCCACCATCTCCCCGGTCATCACATTACCGGCACAGATGGTTTTGCCCGGAAAACGCTTCGCGGGCACGCTGCAGAAAATCGACAAAAATGCTATGAGTAGCCGTTAGCCACGTCAATGCAGATAAACTGTAATTTCTCTGACAAGGCCATAATTGCGTTCAGCTTGGTGAAGTCCGCTTCAGAGGTGCCGGTAGAGACCATTACCGCGTTCAGTACCGACGCGGGCACGCGCTGAATAAACGCTCGCCAGTCATCTACGCTGTAATGCTTATGCACCGCCGTCAGGATATTAAAGCTGGCCAGCGCTTCTGCCATCAGAAAGGTGCCAACGGTATCCATATTGGCGGCGATAATCGGGACACTGCTCCAGTGACCTTATGATACACGCCTGCCGTCCGGCGACAAGACTGCGAATTTCACTTTATTTACGCTACAATCCGTAAAATTTAGCTGAAGGTTATCGTTGTGATCTGACCCGCATTTTTGCGTTTCTGATCCAGACCATTAACATGAAGCTGTGTCTAAAAGAGAAGTCAGATGGGAAATAGGCCCTACACCATAGCGCTGACAGGGGGAATCGGTAGCGGTAAAAGCTCGATTGCCAGACAGTTCGCTGCGCTCGGGGTCGACATTATCGATGCTGACCTGATTGCGCGCAAAGTGGTTGAGCCTGGGACGCCGTCTTTACAGGCGATAGAGGCACGTTACGGTGCTGTGATCCTGACCGAACAGGGCACCCTAGATCGTGCGCGGTTACGCGATATTATTTTTCAGACGCCGGAAGAGAAAAGCTGGTTAAACGCGCTGCTGCATCCGCTGATTAATGCCCGCACCCAACAGCTGATCGCCGCAGCCTCTTCACCTTACGTGCTGTGGGTGGTGCCGTTACTGGTGGAAAATCAGTTACAGCACCAGGCTGACCGGGTACTGGTGATTGACGTCGACGAAGGGACGCAGATAGCCCGGACTCAGCAACGCGACCAGCTTTCACTCGCCCAAGTGCAACGTATTCTTGCGGCACAGGCCACGCGGCAGCAACGCCTCGCCTGTGCCGATGACATTATTGATAACAGTGGCGAGCCTGAAGATGCATTGCCACAGGTTGCCGAACTCCATCAGCGCTACCTCAGGCTGGCGGCAACGAAACAGGATTAACACCATGAGCACACCCGTTCTGTTTGAACATCCTTTGAATGAAAAAATGCGAACCTGGTTACGGGTTGAGTTTCTGATTAACCAGCTGGATGAGACTACCCCGCTGGATAAAATCGTTAATGCCCTGACCTTTTTTCGTCTGATCGGCGAACTGCTCGATATTTTCGAGCGGGGCGATATGCGTACCGAGTTGTTGAAAGAGCTGGAGCGCCAGCAGCAGAAATTGCGCGCCTGGGCTGATGTGCCCGGCGTGGATATGACGCTGGTGGATGCCCTGCGTGAAAAGTTAAAAATGCAGTCAACCCAGCTGATGAATGCGCCGCGGATGGGCCAACAACTGCGGGAAGATCGTCTGATTGCGCTGGTACGTCAGCGCCTAAGCATTCCTGGCGGCTGCTGCAGTTTTGATTTACCCGGCCTGCATATCTGGCTGCATTTACCACAGGAAGCGCGTGATGCCCAGGTGGAAGCCTGGATGCAGACGCTGGTGCCGCTGCATCATGCGCTGGCGATGATCCTCGACCTGATTCGTCAGTCCGGGGCGTTTCGCAACCAGACCAGCCTGAATGGCTTTTATCAGGACAATGCTGAGGGTGCCGATCTGCTCCGCCTGCAGCTGTCGCTGGAGGACGCGCTCTACCCGCAGGTCTCCGGGCATAAAAGCCGTTATGCCATTCGTTTTATGCCGCTTGATAGTGAGCGTGGTGAAGTGCCGGCCCGACTCAACTTTCAACTGGCCTGTTGTTAGAGGTGAATATGCAGCAAGAAGTCATGACCGTCGCCTGTCCACAGTGCGGCAAAGATGTTATCTGGGATGAACTCAGCCCGTGGCGGCCGTTTTGCAGTAAGCGCTGCCAGTTGATTGATTTGGGTGAATGGGCCGCTGAAGAGAAACGTATTCCCAGCAGCGGCGATCTGAATGACAGCGATAACTGGAGCGAAGAAGACCATTAATTGCCGGATGGGGTGAATTGCTCCATCCTGTCAGAACTCGCCGGCAATCAGGCGGGCAATCAGTTGATGATTCGCCGGAGGAAATTCTTCGGCGACCAGCGCCTGCTGATCAACCCAACGCTGCGGCTGTCCCTCTTTGCCCCACGGCTCTCCCTTCCAGCCTTCGACCAGAAAGAAATGCAGCGTTACCCGCAGATCCTCATAGCTATGATCAGCCTGACCAATCGGACGCGCTTCGGTGACTTCAATGCCGGTCTCTTCCTGCAACTCGCGAATCAGGCCCTGCTCGGCGCTCTCACCCGCTTCAATCTTGCCGCCGGGAAACTCCCATTTATTGGCCATATAGGACGTTGCCGCGCGCTGGGCAAGGAAAATCTGTTTGTCGGCATTGCGTATAATACCAACCGCGACCTGCAGGTGCTTCATGAAGAATATCCCAGAATTGTTGGGTGAATGAGCGGTGAGTTTAAAACAGGGTGTGGCGGAAGTTAAACGCTTTAACCTGCCGCAACAGCGAAACTCAGCCTCTGTCGCGGCCGTGCGGCAGCCAAAAAAGGAGCCGCAGGCTCCTTTTTCATCAGCGGTTAGTCTCAGGCCAGGCGGCCGTGACACTGCTTATATTTTTTACCTGAACCGCATGGGCAGGGATCGTTGCGTCCGACTTTGCGTTCGCCACTCTGCTGCGCCAGTGCTTCGGCCGCCAGCGTCTCTTCTTCAACGTGGCTCAGTTGCTGCTGCTGGGCCAGACGTTCAGCCTCTTCACGACGCTGCTGCTCCATCGCTTCAACTTCTTCCGGCATCCGTACCTGGACCTTGCTCAGCTTACTGAGCACTTCATATTTCAGTGACTCAAGCATGGCGGCAAACATGGCGAACGATTCACGTTTGTATTCCTGCTTCGGATCCTTCTGCGCATAGCCACGCAGATGGATACCCTGACGCAGATAATCCATCGCCGCCAGATGCTCTTTCCACAGCGAATCCAGCGTCTGCAACATCACGCCTTTTTCGAAGTTACGCATCATCTCAGCACCAACCACCTCTTCTTTGGAGGCATAGTTTTCCATCGCATGGGTCATGATGCGCTCACGCAGCACCTCTTCATGCAGATCGGGCTCTTTGTCCAGCCATTCCGCAATCGGCAGATTAAGATCGAAGTCAGTACGCAGGCGCTCTTCCAGCCCCGGCACATCCCACATCTCTTCCAGTGAATGCGGCGGAATGTAGGTATCAATGGTCGCTTTGTAGACGTCATGACGGATGCTGTTGATGGTTTCGCTCACATCCGACACATCCAGCAGTTCGTTACGCTGACTGTAGATGGCACGACGCTGATCGTCGGCCACATCGTCATATTCCAGCAGCTGCTTACGAATATCGAAGTTACGGCTCTCAACTTTGCGCTGCGCATTTGCAATCGCTTTGGTCACCCACGGGTGCTCAATCGCTTCACCTGGCTTCATCCCCAGTTTGCGCATCATGTTAGAGACGCGATCCGAGGCGAAAATACGCATCAGCGCATCTTCCATCGACAGGTAGAAACGGGAAGAACCGGCATCACCCTGACGGCCTGCACGGCCGCGCAGCTGGTTATCGATACGACGCGACTCGTGGCGCTCAGTACCCACGATGTGTAAACCGCCGGATGCCAGTACCGCGTCATGGCGAATCTGCCATGCGGCTTTAATCTCTTCGATCTGTGCTTCGGTCGGGTTCTCCAGCTCGGCCACTTCGGCGTGCCAGCTGCCGCCCAGCATGATGTCAGTACCACGGCCGGCCATGTTGGTGGCGATGGTGACCGCACCCGGCTGACCCGCCTGTGCCACGATTTCCGCTTCGCGGGCGTGGAATTTGGCGTTCAGGACGTTGTGTTTAATACCGGCACGCGTCAGTTCGTTAGAGACCGCTTCCGATTTCTCAATTGAGATGGTCCCGACCAGCACCGGCTGACCGTTGGCGGTACGTTCACGGATATCTTCGATGATCGTGTCGATCTTCTCTTTCTCGGTCATATAGACCAGATCGGCCAGATCTTTACGCACCATTGGACGGTTAGTCGGCACCACAATGGTATCGAGCTTGTAGATAGAGCTGAATTCGAACGCTTCGGTATCCGCGGTCCCGGTCATACCGGCCAGCTTTTCGTAGATACGGAAGTAGTTCTGGAAAGTGATAGAGGCCAGCGTCTGGTTCTCGTTCTGGATCTCTACCCCTTCTTTGGCTTCAATCGCCTGATGCAGGCCGTCTGACCAGCGACGACCCTGCATGGTACGACCGGTGTGCTCATCAACAATGACCACTTCACCATCTTTCACTATGTAGTCCACATCGCGGGTAAACAGCGCATGGGCGCGCAGCGCTGCGGTAACGTGGTGTATCAGCATAATGTTGGTCGGTGAATAGAGTGATTCACCGGCTTCCATAATGCCCTGGCTGACCAGCAGCTCTTCCACCTTAACCAGTCCGCGTTCAGACATGTGCGCCTGACGGGCTTTTTCATCCACCCAGAAGTCGCCTTCACCCTGATGGGTTTCGGTGTCTTCTTTATCCTGACGAATCAGGTGCGGAATGATTTTGTTCACTTTGGTATAGAGCTCAGAACTGTCTTCCGCTGGCCCTGAAATGATGAGCGGCGTACGCGCTTCATCGATCAGGATGGAGTCAACTTCATCCACCAGCGCGTAGTGCAGTTTACGCTGCACGCGCTCTTCCGGGCTGAAGGCCATATTGTCGCGCAGGTAATCGAAGCCATATTCGTTGTTGGTGCCGTAAGTAATATCAGCGGCGTAAGCTTCACGCTTCGCCACTGCAGGCAGGCCCGACATGTTGATGCCGACGGTCAGGCCGAGGAACTCAAACAACGGACGGTTATTCTCGGCATCACGCTGTGCCAGATAGTCGTTGACGGTAACCACGTGCACCCCTTTGCCGGAGAGCGCATTCAGATAGGCTGGCAACGTGGCGGTCAGGGTTTTACCTTCACCAGTACGCATCTCGGCGATGCAGCGGTCATTCAGCACCATACCGCCAATCAGCTGAACATCGAAATGACGCATGCCGAATACGCGCTTACTCGCTTCACGCACGGTAGCAAATGCTTCCGGAATCAGGCTCTCCAGCGTCTCGCCTTTTTTCAGGCGCTCACGGAACAGTTCGGTTTTGCCTTTCAGTTCATCATCAGAGAGCTTTTCAAAATCCGGCTCCATCTTATGGATGACATCCACCACTTTACGCATGCGACGCAGAGTACGATCGTTACTGCTACCAAAAACCTTGGTTAACATTTTGATTAACATAATAAATATATTCTCAATTCAGCCGGATCATTCCGGACTGCAAAATCTAAACAGAGTGAATAAAACCTAAAATATTAGCAGGACAATCGAGTGGGTCCGGCGCGAATGCCATGAACGCGGGCATGCCATTCAACCCATGAGCGGGTTACAGCCGTAAACAGCGATGGAGTCGGGGTCGTCTGCGGCACAGCACGCAACGCAGAGTGTGGCGTCAGTAAGTCATGCAGCGAATCGATCAGCGCCAGCTTTTGCGCCGCCAGCGGCAGAGTTTGTTGTTCCGCCTGCGCCTGGGGCGTTAGCGTGAAAGAGAGATGACGAATAACGGTGCGGATGGCGTGCTGGTGCCAGTAATCCACATTGAAACTGGGGCGGCGTGCCGTTTCCTGCAGGCGAATCAGGTGATCAAACCGCGCGGCGTTGCCCATGAACAGGCTACTAGCCGGCGATTCAGATGAAGCATTGAGTTCAGAGCTTTGCGCACAGGCAGGTGAGCCGAGACTGGCCGCGACCATCCCTAACAGGAAATGAGACCAGAAATAGCGTCTACCTAATTGTCGCCAGCGCAGAAGAATTCCGATCACAACCTTTCCATCGCGCATGCTCTGTTGCGCTTCCGTTTTCGTTCGCCCGCCGCGAGCGGCAGCGGTATTCAGCCTGTAAAAGCGCCAGAGATAGTATCACTAATGTGGGGCATCCACACTTGGTATTAAAGTGGCGGTGCGAGAAATTGCGCGCGATTATTCAGCAAAACAGGCGGCGCGATACGAGCAGGCTCGACATCAGCAGCAACAGGGGCGGGAACCATAAAAAAAAACGGCTAGCGCCGCTGACCGGAGATGGTGTCAGCATAACCAGCCGTTTCACGTTCTGAGGTAATTAAGCCAGAACCAGATTCGGTGCTTTGAATGCCAGCGGCAGTTCAGCTTCGTCTTCGAAGGTTGCCCATTCCCAGGCTTCCTGCTTAACCAGAACCGCTTGCAGCAGCTTGTTGTTCAGCGCATGGCCCGATTTGAACGCCGTAAAGGCGCCAATGATGTTGTGGCCACACATAAACAGGTCGCCGATAGCGTCCAGCATTTTGTGACGGACAAACTCGTCTTCAAAACGCAGGCCCTCTTCATTCAGTACGCGGAAATCATCCAGACCTATCGCACAATCTAAGCTACCGCCCAAGCACAGGCCTTTAGACTGCAGATATTCGATTTCACGCATAAAGCCAAATGTACGCGCCCGGCTGATTTGACGAACAAAGGCGTCAGCAGAGAAGTTCATCGCATAACGCTGCGAGCTGGAATCGATCGCCGGGTGTTTGAAATCGATGGTGAAGTCTAGCGAGAAACCGTTGTACGGCTTGATCTCGGCCCATTTGTCACCCTCTTCCACACGCACGGTTTGCTTAACGCGCACAAATTTCTTCGCGCTGTTGAGCTGCTCGATGCCTGCATCCATCAGCAGATAGATAAACGGTGCTGCGCTGCCGTCCATGATCGGGATTTCCGGTGCATCGACTTCAACAATAATGTTATCGATCCCCAGACCCGCCAGGGCGGCATTAAGGTGTTCGACCGTTGAAATACGCACGCCTTCATCATTCACCAAGCAGGTACTCAGCATGGTGTCGCGCACGTATTTTGCATCAGCCGGAAAATCTACCGGTGGATTCAAGTCGGTGCGACGATAGATGACCCCGGTATTAGCCGACGCAGGGCGTAATGTCAGTGTGACTTTCTTGCCGGTATGTAAACCGACACCGGTCGCCTGAACAATACGTTTTAGTGTCCTTTGTTTGATCATCGTATTATCTCGCAATATTACCTTTCCGAACGCCAGTATACTTTACCAGCGCGCAGACACTTTAGCACAAAGAGCGGGGAAACCCAATTATAGGGTTAATCCTAGTCGGCCTGCTTACGCAAAAACGCGGGAATATCAAGGTAGTCTGGCTCTTTGTTTGATTGCGCAGCCTGGTCGTTAACCACTTTAGCTGCCGGTTTCTGCTCCTGCGGCAGCGGTGACATACCGTGCTGCTGATAGCGATGATCCATAACCGGCTGGCTGGCTGGCTTATTGGTCACTAGGGTGATTTCCGGACGTTTGTCCATGCCGATACCGGTTGCCACCACGGTGACGCGCAGTTCGTCATTCATTTCTGGATCCAGTGAAGTACCGATTACCACTGTCGCGTTGTCAGAGGCGAAGGCGCGGATAGTGTTACCCACGGTTTCGAACTCATCCAGACGCAGGTCGAAGCCAGCCGTGATGTTGACCAGCACGCCGCGCGCGCCAGACAGGTCGATATCTTCCAGCAGTGGGCTGGAGATCGCCATTTCAGCCGCTTCTTCAGCACGGTCTTCGCCACAGGCAACGCCTGAACCCATCATGGCGTAGCCCATTTCGGACATCACGGTACGCACGTCAGCAAAGTCGACGTTCATTAGACCCGGACGGGTAATCAGTTCGGCGATACCCTGAACCGCGCCTTTCAGCACGTCGTTGGCTGCGCCAAAGGCGTCCAGCAGGGAGATGCCGCGACCCAGAACTTTCAGCAGCTTGTCGTTTGGAATAGTAATCAGTGAATCGACATGCTTAGAGAGTTCCGCGATCCCCTGCTCAGCAAACGCCATGCGTTTCTTGCCTTCGAAGTTGAACGGCTTAGTGACAACGGCCACGGTCAGGATACCCAGATCCTTCGCCACTTCCGCTACCACAGGCGCTGCACCGGTACCGGTACCGCCGCCCATGCCAGCTGCGATGAAGACCATGTCTGCCCCTTCCAGCGCAGAACGCAGTGCTTCGCGATCTTCTTCTGCAGAGTTACGGCCAACTTCCGGGTTCGCACCCGCACCCAGACCTTTGGTAATGTTATTACCGATCTGAATCGTCTGGCCGACAGCTGTTTTACGCAACGCTTGCGCGTCGGTATTTACAGCAAAGAATTCTACACCTTCGATACGCTCGCGTACCATGTGCTCTACGGCGTTGCCACCGCCACCGCCGACGCCGATGACTTTAATCACCGCGTCATTGGTTAATTCCATAGGTTCAAACATGATTTCTCTCCGTTATGTGCCTGTCGCCTGGAGATCACTGAAGAAAACAGCATGATCCCCTTTCACAAAAATTAAAACTCTTTTTTCAACCAACTATTGATGCGCTTGAACCAGTTGCCTACGGAAACCCGTTTTTCGATCTCTGCATCGCCGTTCACGTGCGACTCTTTGCCGTAATGCAACAGTCCCACTGCGGTGGAGTAGTACGAGTCCTGCGCATAGTCAGTTAAGCCGGTAATATTCAGCGGTTGTCCGATACGCACCTGCGTATGGAATACGCGTTGGGCACAGGCCGCCAGTCCTTCAATTTGCGCGGCACCGCCGGTCAGGACAATGCCTGCGGCAAGATGGTGCTTCACGCCCTGCTGACGCAGTTGTTCCTGTAACTGCAGGATCTCGTCATTGACCAGATTCAAAAGCTCGGTGTAACGCGGCTCAATCACTTCGGCCAGCGTCTGACGTTGCAGGCTGCGCGGTGGACGTCCGCCCACGCTCGGCACTTCAACGTTCTCATCTTTGCCGACAATCGAGCCCAGCGCGCAACCGTGACGTACTTTGATCGCTTCCGCATCGGTTGGCGGTGTGCCAAACGCATAGGCGATGTCGCTGGTGACCACGTTGCCTGCATAAGGAATAACCTTAGTGTGCCGTAAAGCACCGCCGGTATATACGGCAATGTCCATTGTACCGCCACCAATGTCGACAACACAGACGCCCAGCTCACGTTCGTCTTCGGTCAGGACTGCAAAACTGGATGCCAAGCCGGCAAAAATCAGTTGGTCAACTTTCAGGCCACATCGTTCAACGGCTTTGACAATATTTTTCGCCATATCGTTGTGGCAGGTGATCAGATGCACTTTTGCCTGCATCCGCACCCCGGAAAGACCGACCGGATTTTTGATCCCTTCCTGATAATCGATGGCATATTCCTGAGGAATAACATGCAGGATGCGATGCTCGTCACGTACACGCACCGACTTAGCGGTATGTACGACGTTCTCTACATCATCCTGAGTCACTTCCTCTTCGGAAATCGGAACCATCCCGATTTCGTTCTGACAACTAATATGTTTGCCAGATAACGCAAGGTAGACGGAGGAAATCTGGCAATCTGCCATCAGCTCAGCCTGATCGATGGCGCGCTGTACGCATTTCACCACCGACTCAAGGTCATTCACGCCACCTTTATCCATACCGCGGGACGGGCAGCTGCCCACCCCAATAATATTTACCATACCATCGGGCAGAATTTCCCCAACCAGGGCGGCAACCTTCGCGGTGCCAATTTCGAGTCCAACTACCAGTTTTCTGTCCGTTGCCTTGATCATTGTTGTTTAGCCTGTGCCTGGTTCTGTTGCCGATTACTGTCCTGTGGCTCCATCACGACCGGCGTCCAGCCAACAGAGGCGCCCGAGTCGTATCGTAAATCCACGTAGCTGATACGTTTGCTCTCGTTCTGACCTTGCTGTTGCAGCACCGGGTAGAGCTCAATAAAGCGGTTCAGACGCTTCATGGTGTCGCTGCGCCCCAGCTCGATGCGCACATCGTCACTGGTGACCAGCTGCCATGAACGCCGGGCCGTGATCGACGCGACCTTCAGGGTAAACTTTCTGGCCTTCAGTACATCGTCCATGCTGTGATAACCCGCCAGCACCTCTTTCTCACTGCCTTCCGGTCCATACAGCATCGGCAGGGTTTCTTTGCCGATATGGTTAGCCGGGACGCTGAAGGAGACGCCATCCGCGTCCACCATATGCAGATCGTTCCAGCGCGCCACCGGTGTATATTCCACCAGATGAATCTTCAGTTCGTCCGGCCACTGTTTACGTACGCTGACCTGTTTAATCCACGGCAGCCGCTCAATCTGCTGCTGCAGAATATCCACGTCCTGCGACATAAACGTGCCCGGCGCGCCAAGTGACAGAATCGCCTGGCGAATGTCATCGTGGGTGGTGTAATGGGTTTGCCCGGTCACCACCAGTTTCGACAACGGCAGGCGTGATGCATCGTTCATCCACTTCAGCACCACCAGCCCGCCAGAAATCATAATGCCTATCACGATCAGCAAAAAAACTATGCCAAACAGTCGGGCTCCGTTACTGCGCCCGGTGCGTATACGCTCCTGCGGTTCACGGTTTCGAACTCTCATCGCCGCCTGTGACATATTAGTCGGCCAACTCCAGAATATGCGCAACCAGCTGCGCGAAGCTCGTTCCGGCCTTTTTCGCCACCATCGGCACCAGGCTGTGACTGGTCATCCCCGGGGAGGTATTGGCTTCCAGCAGCTGGAAATTGCCTGCACCGTCGGTCATCACATCCACCCTGCCCCAGCCGCGACAGCCAAGCGCACGCCAGGCCGCCAGCACCAGTTGCTGCAATTCAGCTTCACGCGCCGGGCTCAGGTCGGCCGGACAGACGTACTGAGTATCGTCAGAAATATATTTTGCTTCATAGTCATAGAACTCGCTGGCGCTCTTTATTTCAATAGAGGGCAGGATGCGATCGCCTACAATCGCCACCGTGTACTCTGCGCCGCTGAGAAACGCCTCGACCAGCACGTTGTCGTCGTGCTCAAAAGCGGTCGCCAGCGCCTCAGGTAAGGTGCTCAGCGCATTGACCCGGCTGATCCCCACGCTGGAACCTCCACAGGCGGGTTTGACGAATAACGGCAGCCCGAGCGCGGCAATGGTCGCTTCCGTTTCTACATCCAGCCCGGCATCGAGCTGCTGACGCGTCAGCCAGACAAACTGCCCTGAAGGCAAACCGCGCCCCTGCCACAGCAGCTTGGTGCGTAGCTTATCCATGGTGATCGCTGACGCCATCACGCTGCTGCCGGTATAGGGCAGCTGCAGGAATTCCAGCACCACCTGCAGGGTGCCATCTTCGCCGCCACGGCCATGCAGGGCGATAAACGCTTTGGTAAAGCCCCGATCTTTTAGCGTCAGTACCGACACATCGCGGGTGTCGACAGCGTGCGCGTCAATACCGCTTTCACGCAGCCCGGCCAGCACCGCCTGACCAGACATCAGCGAAACTTCCCGCTCGGCGGACGTCCCGCCCATCAATACTGCAACTTTGTCAGCCATGACGATCCCCCGCTTTACGTTCCGGCTGGAGCTTACAATCCGCCAGCTTGCGGGCAACCTTGCCGACGCTGCCGGCACCCTGCACAAGAATCAAATCGTTGCCAGACAGCAGCGGCGCCAGCATTTCCGGCAATGCGTCATGCTCAAGCACCAGAATCGGATCAACCTTGCCGCGATTGCGAATCGCACGGCACAGCGAGCGACTATCAGCACCAGGAATCGCCGTTTCGCCCGCAGAGTAGACGTCCAGCATCAGCAGGACATCAACCTGTGAGAGCACATTAGCGAAGTCATCAAACAGGTCGCGGGTACGGGTGTAGCGATGCGGCTGAAACACCATCACCAGATTTTTGTCTGGCCAGCCGGCGCGTGCCGCTTTAATCGTCGCATCCACTTCGGTCGGATGATGGCCATAATCGTCCACCAGCATCGCACTGCCCGCCTGGCCGTTAACCGGTTCCGTCGGGAATTCACCCAGCAGATCGAAACGGCGGCCGGTGCCCTGGAAGCTCTCCAGCGCGGCCAGAATCGCATTGTCATCAATCCCCTCTTCGCTGGCCACGGCTACTGCCGCCGCCGCGTTCAGTGCGTTATGACGACCCGGCGCATTCAGGGTAATCTGCAGCAGCGGTTTGTCCTGACGGACTAGCGTAAAGTGCCCCTGTGAGCCGCGCTGATGGTAATTTTCAATGCGGAAGTCCGCATAATCACTGAAGCCGTAAGTGGTGATTTGACGTCCCACCCGCGGGATCAGGTCTCGGATCACCACATCATCCACACACATCACGGCACGGCCATAAAACGGCAGGTTGTGCAGGAAGTTAATAAAGGTCCGCTTCAGGTTCTCGAAGTCGCCCTGATAGGTATCCATATGGTCGGCTTCGATGTTGGTGACAATCGCTACCATCGGCTGCAGATGCAGGAACGACGCATCGCTCTCATCGGCTTCCGCAATCAGGTAACGGCTGCTGCCCAGGCGCGCATGGGTGCCTGCGGCTTTCACCAGTCCGCCGTTAACAAAGGTCGGATCGAGACCGCCCTCAGCATAAATACTCGACACCATCGCCGTGGTGGTGGTTTTGCCATGAGTACCGGCAACGGCGATGCCATAACGGAAACGCATCAGCTCAGCCAGCATTTCGGCCCGGCGGATCACCGGGATGCGCTGCTCGCGCGCAGCGACCAGCTCAGGGTTGTCCTGCGCAACGGCGCTGGAGACCACCACCACACTGGCGTCGGTCACATTCTCAGGGCGATGGTTGAAATAAATGGTGGCCCCCAGCACAATCAGGTTCTGGGTCACCGGGTTAGGGGCCAGGTCTGAACCGCTGATATGGTAGCCTTCATTTGCTAACACTTCGGCAATACCGCCCATGCCAGCACCGCCGATGCCGACAAAGTGGATGTGCCGGACGCGTCGCATCTCGGGCACGATAGTTCGCAGTTTTGCCAATTGTTGTGTATTCATCGCTCTCAATTACCTGCTCTTTCAGTTTGTGCTCAACCCGAGCACGGGTCAGACGCGCTGACCGGAATGATTACTTTGCGGCGCGAGCCACTTCCTGCGCGACCCGCTCGGTCGCATCGGGGATCGCAACCTGACGGGCATGTTCGGCCATCGTCAGTAATGTCGGGCGATCCCAGTGGCGCAGCAGATCCGCTACCGCCTGCGCCGTAAACTGCGGCTGCTCAAAAATTCGGGCAGCGCCCGCTTTCTCCAGCGGCAGCGCGTTCCAGTACTGCTGGCGATCTTTGTGCTGAAACGGCACGAAAATCGCCGGTAAACCGGCAGCAGCCACTTCGCTCACCGTTAAGGCACCGGAGCGACAGACCACCACATCAGCCCAGGCATAGGCTGCTGCCATATCATCAATAAACTCGGTCACCTTGTGCTGGGTCTGACCGACCTGCTGATAGGCTTTTTCGACCACCGGCACGCCGCCTTTCCCGGTCTGGTGCCACAGCGTAATCTGATCGCCCAGTTCAGCGGCAACCTGCGGCAGCGTCTGGTTCAGCACCCGCGCGCCCTGACTGCCGCCAACCACAAGCACCTGTATCGGGCCACTGCGCTGGGCCAGCCGTTCAGCCGGCAGTGGCAGCGCCAGCACGTCGGTACACACCGGATTGCCGACCACATCTGCCCGGGGAAACGCGCCGGGAAATGCCTGCAGCATTTTGGTGGCGATCTTCGCCAGCCACTTATTGGTCAGGCCAGCAATGCCGTTCTGTTCATGCAGCACCACCGGGATACCGCAACTCCAGGCCGCTAAG
The DNA here is from genome assembly GCA_009830035.1 of Pantoea sp. Eser. Lineage (GTDB taxonomy): Bacteria > Pseudomonadota > Gammaproteobacteria > Enterobacterales > Enterobacteriaceae > Pantoea. Next base: position 234,123 of record SZZY01000004.1, on the reverse strand, counting down.
CCGCCCGGTCCGGAGACATAGCCGCCCATCCCCAGTACCACATCCGGTTGCCAGGCTTTCATAATGCGACGCGCCTGACGCCATGCGTTGAAGATGCGCAGCGGGGCCAGCAGTAACGCCTTAACGCCTTTGCCACGCAGTCCACTGATGCGAATGAAATCGATGTCGATGCCGTGCTTCGGCACTAAATCCGCTTCCATACGGTCGGCAGTGCCTAACCAGCGGACCTGCCAGCCCTGTTCCATCAGATGATGGGCAACAGCCAGACCGGGAAAGACATGCCCACCGGTTCCGCCTGCCATCACCATCAATCGCTTACTGCTCATCGACCACCTCGGGTAAACGCCTGCGCTTTTGCCAGGCGCGTTTCATAGTCTATGCGTAACAAAAAGACGATGGCGGTCGACATAATAATCAGACTCGACCCGCCGTAACTGATCAGCGGCAGGGTCAGACCTTTAGTGGGCAGCATACCTGCTGCCGCGCCGACGTTAACCAAGGCCTGAAAGCTAAACCAGACGCCAATTGAACAGGCCAGAAAGCCAGAAAAACGCTGATCCAGCTCCAGTGCACGGCGGCCAATCGACATCGCACGAAAAGCGACGAAGAATACCATTAACAGCGCCATAACCACACCGATGTAGCCGAGTTCTTCACCAATAATCGAGAAAATAAAGTCGGTGTGCGCTTCGGGCAGATATTCCAGTTTTTGCACCGAGTTACCCAGCCCCTGGCCCCAGAATTCACCACGGCCAAATGCCATCAGCGACTGGGTCAGCTGGTAGCCGCTGCCGAACGGATCTTCCCACGGGTTCCAGAACGATGTGACGCGGCGCATACGGTACGGTTCGGCGATAATCAGCAGCACCACGGCAAAAATGCCGGAGCCGATGATGGCCAGGAACTGCCACAGTTTGGCACCGGCCAGGAAGAGCATGGCCAGCGTGGTGACGAACAGCACCACCACGGTGCCGAGGTCCGGTTGCGCCAGCAGCAGCACCGCCAGCACCACTATCACACCCATCGGCTTACAGAAGCCCCAGAAGTTATTACGCACCTCATCCACTTTGCGCACCAGATAGCTGGCGAGATAGCAGAACAGGGTGAGTTTGGATAACTCGGCGGGCTGAATACGCAGCGGCCCCAGGGCGATCCAGCGCGAGGCCCCGTTAACCGAACTCCCTACCATCAGCACAATCAGCAGCATGGCGACAGAAGCCATCAACATCACGTTGCTGTAGCGCTGCCAGAAATCCATCGGCACCCGCAGCGTGACCAGCGCCATGCCGACCGCCAGCGCGATATAAAACGCATCACGCTTGGCAAAATAGAACGGATCATCGTTGAGACGCTGACCGACCGGCATCGAGGCGGAGGTCACCATCACAAAACCAATCACTGCCAGGCCTAAGGTCAGCCACAGCAGCGTGCGGTCATACAGCACCAGCGAGGTGTCATCACTCTCGCGCGACCCCATGACCCAATCTTTACCAGAGAAGAACCGCGCCAGACCTGCGCCAGGAATATGCATCAGCTCAGCTCCTTCGCCAGTTGCGCGAACTGTTGGCCACGCTGTTCAAAGTTGCGGAACTGATCAAGGCTGGCGCAGGCCGGTGACAACAGCACCATATCGCCTGACTGCAGCTGAGGGACGATCTGTTCCAGCGCCTGACGGAGGGTTTCGGTGCGCACCGCAATTTCCGGGCGCAGCGACGCCAGCGCATCGCCATCGCGGCCAAAGCAGTAGGTCCGCACCTTATCGCCCTGCAGATAAGGCGTCAGCGGCGAGAAATCGGCTGATTTTCCGTCACCGCCCAGCAGCAACCACAGGGTGCCGCTGACCTGCAGGCCATTCAGCGCCGCCTCGGTGCTGCCAACGTTGGTGGCTTTGGAATCGTTGATCCAGCGCACGCCCTGATGCTCATGCACCAGCTGGAAGCGATGCGCCAGGCCATTAAACTGGGTTAACGCCGCCAGGCTGGAGGCGCGCGGCAGTCCTACCGCATCGGCCAGTGCCAGAGCCGCCAGCGCGTTGGTGTAGTTGTGTTGCCCCACCAGCTTCATTTCAGCGGTGTTCAGCACCTTCTCGCCTTTCACCCGCAGCCAGACATTGCCCTGCTGCTTATTGAGATGATAGTCACCGAAGTCAATGCCAAAGCTGACGCAACGTGCATCTGCGCCGCGTACCGGCATGGTCAGCGCATCATCTGCATTGACGACGCAGACCTTCGCATTTTCATAAATGCGCAGTTTGGCGGCACGATACTGCTGCATGCCCAGCGGATAGCGATCCATATGATCTTGACTGACGTTAAGTACCGTCGCTGCCGCCGCTTTCAGACTGTGGGTGGTTTCCAGCTGGAAGCTGGAGAGCTCCAGCACATAAAGCTGTGCCGGTGACTGCAACAGGCTGAGCGCCGATAACCCGATATTGCCACCCACGCCCACCTGCCAGCCGGCCGCTTTCGCCATCTCACCCACCAGCGTGGTCACGGTGCTTTTGCCGTTGGAGCCGGTAATCACCACGATCGGCGCCTGCGCTTCCCGGCAGAACAGCTCAATGTCGCCGACAATTTCAATGCCGGCCTCTACCGCTTCGCTCAGAATCGGATGGGCCAGCGCGACGCCCGGGCTAGCGACAATCAGGTCGGCATCCAGCAGCCAGTCGCCGTTAATGCCGCCCAGATGGCGTTCCACCTGCGCCGGCAATTCATCCAGCCCCGGCGGCGACACACGGGTGTCCATCACGCGAGGCGTTACGTCCTGCGCTAAAAAGAAATCAACACAGGAGAGACCAGTCAGGCCTAACCCGATGATGACCACTTTTCTACCCCGATAGCCAGCCATGATTAACGCACCTTCAGCGTGGCCAAGCCAATCAGCACCAGCATTAGCGAAATAATCCAGAAGCGCACAATGACGCGCGGTTCCGGCCAGCCCTTCAGTTCATAGTGGTGATGGATCGGCGCCATGCGGAAAATACGCTGGCCGCGCAACTTGAACGATCCCACCTGCAGGATCACCGACAGCGTTTCAACCACGAATACGCCACCCATGATCACCAGTAAAAACTCCTGACGCAGCAGCACCGCAATGGTGCCGAGTGCACCGCCTAACGCCAACGAACCTACATCGCCCATAAAGACCTGGGCCGGATAGGTGTTGAACCACAGGAACCCCAGCCCTGCCCCGACGATGGCGGTACAGACAATCACCAGCTCACCGGCATGACGTAGATAAGGAATGTGCAGATACTCAGCAAACTTCACGTTCCCGGTTGCCCAGGCCACCAGCGCGAAGCCCGCCGCAACAAACACCGTTGGCATAACTGCCAGCCCATCAAGGCCATCGGTCAGGTTGACGGCGTTGCCGGTGCCGACAATCACAAAGTAGGCCAGCAGCACATAAAACAGCCCCAGTTGCGGCATGATGTCTTTGAAAAACGGCACCACCAGCTGCGTCGCAGGGGTATCTTTGCCGGCGACATACAGGGCAAACGCCACGCCGAGCGAAATCACCGACATCCAGAAATACTTCCAGCGGGCGATCAGGCCTTTAGTATCTTTGCGCACCACTTTGCGGTAGTCGTCGACAAAACCGATGATCCCGAAGCCGATCAGCACCACCAGCACGCACCAGACATACGGGTTTGACGGATAAGCCCACATCAACACCGAAATGGTGATTGAGGTGAGGATCATGATGCCGCCCATGGTCGGGGTCCCGCGCTTGCTGAAGTGCGATTCCGGGCCATCGTTACGCACCACCTGACCAATCTGCAATTTCTGCAGCCAAGCAATCAGGCGCGGTCCCATCCACAGAGAAATAAATAACGCGGTCAGCAGGCTGACAATGGCGCGAAACGTCAGATACGAAAAGACGTTAAAGCCCGAATAAAAAGCGACCAGATGCTCGACCAGCCAAACTAACATGTTCCTTTCTCCTGTAAGCTCTGTACTACCTGCTCCATGGCGGCACTACGCGAACCTTTAACCAAGACAGTAATTTCTTTGTGTTCGGACAACAGCTGACGTAAACGTTCAGTCAGTGCGGTTTTATCGCTGAAATGTTCGCCAACGCCGCTGCTTTCGCTGATCAACTGGCTGACGCTCCCCACGCTCAGTACCCGGTCAATACCGGCAGCACGTGCCGCCAGCCCGACTTCACGGTGACACTGTTCGGTCTCTTCACCCAGCTCCGCCATATAACCGGTGACCATCACCCGATAGCCCGGCATTTCTGACAGCACCTGCGCCGCAGCGGTCATCGATCCGACGTTGGCGTTATAGCTGTCATCCAGCAGCAGCTGGTGCGCAGATAAACGTATCGGGAACAGGCGGCCCGGCACCGACTGCAGCGTTTTCAGCCCTTGCTGTATCGCACTCAGCGGGGCATCAACCGACAGCGCCAGGGCCGCCGCGGCCAGCGCGTTGGCGACGTTATGCCGTCCCGGCAGCGGCAGCGTAATCGCCACTTCACCGCGCGGCGTCACCATCACAAAGTGGGTGCCATCGTGCGCAATGCTGATATGACGGGCAGAGAAGTCACATTCGGCCGCCTGCGGCGAGAAGCGCCACACCGTCTGGCCCTGCAGGTGCGCCTGCCAGTTTGGCCAGTCATTGCTATCCGCGCTGAGGATCGCCGTGCCGTTGGCGGGCAATCCCATAAATATTTCGCCCTTGGCTTTAGCGATGCCTGCCAGCGAGCCAAATCCTTCCAGATGTGCCGCCGCCAGGTTGTTGACCAGCGCGCTCTCCGGCCGGACCAGATCGGTGGTGTAGGCGATCTCGCCCTGATGATTAGCACCCAGCTCAATCACCGCGTACTGATGATCTTTGGTCAGACGCAGCAGCGTCATCGGGACGCCAAAATCGTTGTTGAGGTTACCGGCGGTATACAGGGTTTCACCGCACTGGCGCAGGATCGCTGCGGTCATCTCTTTGACCGAGGTTTTACCGGATGAACCGGTCAGCGCCACGACCCGGGCTGTCGCCTGCTGGCGTACCCAGGCCGCCAGTTTGCCAAAGCCGAGTCGGGTATCCTCAACCACCACCTGCGGGACGGCGACAGGTAAATGCTGACTCACCAGCAACGCCTGCGCGCCGTTAGCAATCGCGTCGCCCACAAAGTCATGGGCATCAAAATGTTCGCCTACCAGCGCGATAAACAGGCTGCCTGTCGTCACTTTACGGGTGTCGGTGGTGACGTCAGCAACGGTTAAATCACTGCCATACAGCGTGCCGCCGGTGATTTCAGCGAGCGTATGTAAGGAAACCGGGATCATGCCGCGCCTCCCAGCAGCGCCTCTACCGTGGCACGATCGGAGTAATCCAGCCGGCGATTGCCGATGATCTGATAGTCTTCGTGGCCTTTACCCGCCACCAGCACGATATCGTCCGGCTGCGCCTGCATGATGGTATTGGTCACCGCCTTCGCGCGGCCTGAAACAACGCGGGCACGGCCCGGGTCCAGCAGGCCGGTCAGAATATCTTTCACAATCGTCTGCGGATCTTCACTACGCGGGTTGTCATCGGTGATCACCACCACATCGGCGAATTGCTCAGCGATCGAGCCCATTAACGGACGTTTGCCCTTATCACGATCGCCACCACAGCCAAACAGGCACCACAGTTTTCCTTTGCAGTGCAGCCGCACGGCTTCCAGCGCTTTTTCCAGCGCATCCGGGGTATGGGCATAATCAACCACTACCGTCGGTTTGCCGTCAGCACTAAACACTTCCATCCGGCCATTAACCGGCTGCAACTTCGCTGCTTCGTTGATCAGGGCGTCAAGCGGATAGTCGAGCGCCAGCAGCGTCGCCAGCGCCAGCAGTAAATTGCTGACGTTGAACGCTCCCATCAGACGGCTGTCAATCTCGCCTTCGCCCCAGCTGGAGCTGAAGCGGATGTGTGCACCGTTATCGTGATACTGCACCTCGTCGGCTTTCAGCCAGCGCCCGTGGCAGCCAGGCTGTAAATTATTTTCCATCGTCACGGCAACTGCATCAGGCAGACTGGCCAGCCAGCGACGGCCGACTTCATCATCGGCGTTCAGAATCGCCTGCCCAACCTGATGCTCAGAGAACAGCAGCCATTTGACAGACTCATAGCGCTGCATATCGCCGTGATAATCGAGATGATCGCGGCTGAGATTGGTGAACACGGCGGCCGCAAACGGCAACGCCGCAACACGGTGCTGAACCAGCCCGTGGGAAGACACCTCCATCGCGGTCAGCGTGGCACCTTGTTCCGCCAGATCGTGCAGCAAATGCTGAACATCGACCGCCGAGCCGGTGGTGTTTTCCGCCGGCGCAAGCTGGCCGATCAATCCGTTGCCCACCGTTCCCATCACTGCACTAGTTTCGCCCAGCAGGTTGGCCCACTGCGCCAGCAGCTGGGTGGTGGTGGTTTTTCCGTTGGTGCCGGTGACGCCGATCAGCGTCTGTTTTTCGCCCGGCTGCTGGTAGAAACGTCCGGCTAATGCCGAAAGACGCTGATGCAGCTGCGTCAGATAGATAACCGGTACGCCGTGCATTTCACGGATTTCGCCGTAGGCCGCTTCCCCTTCGGCTTCGGCCACTACGGCGGCAACGCCTTGTGCAATCGCCTGCGGAATAAAACGGCGTCCATCGGCCTGATGGCCTGCAACAGCGACAAACAGATCGCCGGATGCCGCGGTACGGCTATCCAGTGTCATGTCACGCAGTGGACGCGCCGGCGCGCCTGGCAACCAGGGGCCGATTAAGTCGCGCAGGTTACGATCTGTCACTTGATTCCTCACTTCTGTTAGTCACCAACTCGTTCTTGTCATTGGTCGGTAACGCATCCGGCTCGATGTTCATGGTGCGCAGTACGCCGCCCATGATGGCACCAAATACCGGCGCAGAAACCGCACCACCGTAGTACTTGCCGGCCTGGGGATCGTTGATCACCACCACCAGCGCGAATCGAGGATGACTGGCAGGCGCGACGCCTGCGGTATAAGCAATGTATTTATTGACGTAACGTCCATCCGGCCCGACCTTTTTGGCAGTACCGGTTTTGATGGCGATGCGATAGCCTTTGATCGCCGCTTTCACCCCGCCGCCACCGGACAGCGCCACGCTTTCCATCATGTGCATCACGGTTTTAACCAGCGACTCATCGAAAACGCGTTGTCCCGCGACAGGGGGATCGACCTTAGTGATCGACAGTGGGCGGTTAATGCCGTAGCTGCCAATGGTTGCATAGACTCGCGCTAACTGTAACGGCGTTACCATTAGCCCGTAGCCGAAAGAGAAGGTGGCCCTCTCTATGTCAGACCACCGTTGTTTTTGAGGGTATAAGCCACTGCTTTCCCCGACCAGCCCCAAATTGGTCGGTTTGCCCAACCCAAAGCGCGCGTAAGTATCTACCAGCGCTGAGGAAGGCATCGCTAACGCCAGACGTGAAACCCCGACGTTACTCGATTTCTGTAAGACCCCGGTCAGGGTCAGCTCACTGTAGCGCGCCACGTCTTTGATCTCATGACCATTGACGCGGTACGGCACGGTATTCAGTACGCTATTCTCCTTGACCACGCCGCGCTGCAGAGCGGTCATCACCACCATCGGCTTGACGGTAGAACCCGGCTCGAAGATGTCGGTGATAGCGCGGTTACGCATCAGATCTTTCGGCGTGTTGCTGAGGTTATTAGGGTTGTAAGCCGGGCTGTTGGCCATCGCCAGCACTTCGCCGGTATTGACGTCTACCAGTACCGCGGTGCCCGATTCAGCTTTGTTAAAGGCAACGGCGTTATTCAGTTCGCGATAGACCAGCGCCTGTAAGCGCTCATCAATACTTAGGGTCAGGTTATGTGCGGCGCGGCTATCAACCGAGGAGATATCTTCGATTACCCGGCCGAAGCGGTCTTTACGCACCGTTCGTTCGCCCGGTGCACCGGTCAGCCATTTATCAAAGCTTTTCTCGATCCCTTCGATGCCCTGACCGTCGATATTGGTAAAACCAATCAGATGAGAAGTGACCGGCCCCGCCGGGTAGTAACGGCGTGACTCTTCACGCAGATGGATACCGGGCAGTTTCAGTTTTTTGACGTACTCGCCGATGGCCGGATTGACCTGGCGCGCCAGATAGACAAAGCGGCCTTTGGGATTGGCGTTAACTCGCGCGGCCAGTTGGTCGAGTGGAATCGAAAGCGCATCCGACAGCGCCTTCCAGCGGCTGTCCAGCGTTACGCCACCACCGGCATGCAGCTCTTTGGGATCGGCCCAGATAGCGTTGACAGGCACGCTCACCGCCAGCGGTCGTCCGGCGCGGTCGCTGATCATGCCGCGTGACGTCGGCACCGCCTGAACGCGCAGCGAGCGCAGATCGCCCTCTTTCACCAGCTTGTCAGGATTAATCACCTGCAGCCAAGCAACACGCGACAGTAATCCTCCCAGCGCCAGCAAAATACAGCCGCACAGCAACGCAAAACGCCAGCTTACAAAGCTGGCCTTATCTTCCGGTTTCTTCAACTTCAGCGTTCTGCCTGCGCCGCTCATTCGCTATCTGAGGTCCTTATTTCTGCACCACAATATTTTCTTCTGAAGGATCAACGTGCTGCAATTGCAGCTTCTCGGTTGCGATTCGTTCAACACTACTGTGATCGCCCAGGGCGTTCTCTTCCAGGATCAGGTTGCGCCATTCGATATCCAGCGCATCCCGCTCCATTACCAGCTGTTCACGCTGCGCCGTCAGCAAGCGCGTTTTGTGCGTGGTGGTGACCACCAGCACCGCAGAAACCAGCACGGCGATCAGCAGCAGAAACGGAATCTTGCCTTTTCGCAGCAGATCCCCGCCAATCAAGGCGGGCAGGCTGTGACGCTCATTTCCGATCATGCGTCGGTCTTCTCCGCGATACGTAATACCGAGCTGCGGGCGCGTGGGTTCTCAGCCACTTCAGCCTCGCCCGGCGACAGTTTGCCCAGCAGCTTCAGTTCTCGTCCGCCCAGCGCGCGTAACTGCTGTTCCGTCATCGGCAATCCGGCGGGTACCTGCGGCCCGCGGCTCTGATCGCGCATAAAGCGCTTCACCAGCCGATCTTCCAGTGAGTGGAAGCTGATCACCGACAGACGTCCCTGCGGTGCCAGCACCTCAACCGCGCCTTTCAGCGCAATGTCGATCTCTTCCAGTTCACTGTTGATCCAGATACGAATCGCCTGGAAGCTGCGCGTCGCCGGATGCTTAAATTTATCTTTCACCGGCGTGGCGATGGCGATCACCTCAGCCAGCTCTTTGGTGCGGGTCATCGGCTGCTCGCGGTTGCGCTCAACAATGGCGCGGGCGATACGTTTAGCGAAACGCTCTTCGCCATAGGTCTTCAGCACAAAGGCGATGTCGGCTTCTTCGGCATGGAGCAACCACTCAGCGGCGGAATGGCCCCGCGACGGGTCCATTCGCATATCCAGTGGTCCGTCGCGCATAAAGGAGAAGCCGCGTTCAGCATCATCCAGTTGCGGCGACGACACGCCTAAATCCAGTAAAATACCGTCAATTTTGCCGACTAATCCCAGCTCAGAAACGTACTCCGCCAGCGCGGAAAAAGGACCATGAATAATCGAGAAGCGCGGGTCGGTGATCTCAGCGGCCGCGGCAGTAGCTTGCGGGTCACGATCGATAGCGATGAGCTTTCCCTTCGCCCCAAGCTGCGAAAGAATCAAGCGCGAATGACCGCCACGACCGAATGTGCCGTCGATGTAAATCCCGTCTTCCCTGATATTGAGGCCGTTAACCGCCTCATCCAACAGCACGGTGGTATGTTTAAAATTTTCCTGCATAGCTATAGCGACAAGTCCTGCAACCGCTCAGATAAAGGCTCCTGAGCCGACTGTTCTGCGTCAATATCGTCCCTGACTTGTTGATACCAAGTCTGTTCATTCCACAGTTCAAACTTGTTGAACTGTCCAACCAGCATCACTTCTTTGGTTAATTTAGCGTGTTGGCGAAGCGTATTCGCCAGCAACAAGCGGCCTGCATTATCCATCTGACACTCACTGGCATGGCCCAGCAACAGGCGCTGCACGCGGCGCTCAAGCGGGTTCATACTTGATAAGCGGGCCAGCTTTTTTTCAATGATTTCCCATTCGGGCAGGGTATAAAGCAACAGGCATGGCTGGTGGAGGTCGATGGTACAGACCATCTGCCCCTGAGACTCACTGTTCAGTAAATCGCGATATCGCGTCGGTACTGCGAGCCGCCCTTTACTGTCGAGATTAACTAACGTTGCTCCGCGGAACATGCCAGCCTTACCCCCCCCCCCCCGATCACCCATTTACGCCACTTTATCCCACTTTTTACCACGAAACGAGTTTAAGGACCCGATGAAATCCTTGTCAAGCCGGAGCGGCAGCTCAATATCACTATTTGCAAGCCGGTGAATTAGCCTCTGGCGACGATATATTCAAATAAAAGGCAAAAATAAAAATTAATCTGATGAATACCTGAATAAAAATAGCGGCACGAGGAAAAACGGCTAAAAATGAAACAATGTAAAGCGCTAAATATTTATCGTAGTTTCTGAGACAGCGGCGGCATTTTAGGGGATCTCCGAAAGGAAGCCCAGCGGCTTCAGGCGGGACGGGAAAAGAGAGTTTGCTGAAGTTGTAAACAAATTATAAAAAATAAAGCTTTTTTATTTGTTAGATTCGGTGAAAAGAATTTACGCTTTTTTACCTCTTTGCGCTTTTACAACCGGCCAGAGGCGGCAATTTAAAACAGGCAGGCAGCTTAATACCGCCCGTAACTCATTTAACTTTACGGCTTAATTGGCCGCGACGGTATAAATTACGCCGGATGCGGGTCAAACCCGGTTTAGGTTTTCTCGGTTCGTCTAGAGAGGCTAAAACTAATTCCAGCACCCGCTCAGCGACGTCACGATGGCGCTGCCCCACCGCCAGCACCGGACACTCAAGAAAGTCCAGTAATTCGTGGTCGCCAAATGTGGCGATAGCCAGCTCGGTCGGGAGCCGCCCGTCGCGTTTCAGCGTCACATCCATCACGCCCTGCAGCAGGCCAAATGAGGTGGTAAACAGCGCCTCAGGCATCGGGTGATCTTCAAGGTACTTTTCAAATAGCGCCGCCGCAGCGGTACGCTCAAAACTGTTGCAGTAGATGTAGTCAATCGGACGGTTGTCCTCTTTCCACGCATCGCGGAAGCCCATTTCACGCAGGAAACTGACCGAAAGCTCAGGCAGCGCGCCGAGAAACAGCACATTTTTAACCTCAAGCTGACGTAATTCCGCAGCCAGCATATAGGCATCATCCTGATCGGCACCCACCACGCTGGTGAAATGCTCACGATCGAGGGCGCGATCTAAGGCGATAATGGGCAGGGGATCGTTGATCCAGCGCTGATAAAACGGATGCTCCGGCGGTAATGAGGTAGAAACGATGATCGCATCGACCTGCCGTTGCAGCAGATGCTCAATACAGCGCATCTCATTATCCGGCTGATCTTCCGAACAGGCGATCAGCAACTGATAACCACGCTGTCGTGCCTGACGCTCAAGATAATTCGCGATGCGGGTATAGCTGGTATTTTCCAGATCGGGAATCACTAAGCCAATGGAGCGCGTGCGTCCGGCGCGCAGCCCCGCCGCCACCGCGTTAGGGTGGTAATTGTGCTCACGCACCACCGCCATCACTTTCTCAACGGTCTTGTCGCTGACACGATACTGCCGCGCTTTGCCGTTAATGACATAACTGGCCGTGGTACGCGACACGCCTGCCAGACGCGCAATTTCATCCAGTTTCACGATAAACCTCAATCGAAGCCGTTCGTACGACAAAAAATAGCCGCAGTTAAGCTATGGACAACTCATGGTTATCATCTAACAGCAGAAAAGTGCGCGGAGCAACCGCTTTTCTGAATGTAACTGGTCTGGCGCATAAAAAATAAAAAACCCGGCATTTCGCCGGGTTAGAGTCATCCTGAGTGATTACGCTGCGTGATTAACGCATGATGCGATCGCCGCGTGACACGCCGACGATTCCCGAGCGTGCGACTTCGACAATCTCCGCCACATCGCGCACGGTATTCAGGAATGCGTCCAGTTTGTCACTGGTGCCGGGCAGCTGAACCGTATACAGCGTTGGCGTCACGTCGATAATCTGGCCACGGAAGATTTCTGCGTTGCGCTTCACCTCTTCCCGACCGTAGCCGCTGGCCTGAATTTTCACCAGCATGATTTCACGCTCAACGTACGCGCCCTGCCCCAGTTCGGTAACGCGCAGTACATCAACCAGCTTGTGCAGCTGCTTCTCGATCTGCTCCAGCACCTTCTGATCGCCGACGGTCTGAATCGTCATGCGCGACAGCGTCGGATCGTCCGTTGGCGCAACGGTCAGGCTTTCGATGTTATAGCCACGCTGTGAGAACAGGCCGACCACGCGGGATAATGCGCCGGATTCGTTCTCCAGCAGAACCGATAAAATGCGACGCATAGTTATGTCCTCTCCGTTTTGCTTAACCACATCTCATCCATGCTGCCACCGCGAATCTGCATCGGGTAAACGTGCTCGCTGCCATCGACGGTGACATCCACAAACACCAGCCGTCCCTGCGCCAGCGTTTCCAGCGCCAGCTTCAGCTTCTCTTCCAGCTCCGCCGGATGCTCAATGGCGATCCCGACATGCCCATAGGCTTCAGCCAGACGGACGAAATCAGGCAGCGACTCCATATAAGACTGGGAGTGACGGCCGGAGTAGATCATGTCCTGCCACTGCTTCACCATGCCGAGGACACGGTTATTCAGGCTCAGCACCAGCACCGGCAGATTGTACTGCAGCGCGGTCGACAGCTCCTGAATGTTCATCTGGATACTGCCGTCGCCGGTGACGCAAATAACCGTCTCATCCGGCAGCGCCATTTTCACGCCGAGCGCAGCAGGCAGACCAAAGCCCATGGTGCCGAGACCGCCGGAGTTGATCCAGCGACGCGGCTTATCAAACGGGTAGTACAGCGCCGCGAACATCTGATGCTGGCCGACGTCAGAGGTGACGTAGGCATCGCCTTTGGTCAGGCGGTAGATAGTTTCAATAACCGCCTGCGGCTTGATTTTCGCACTGCTACGATCAAATTCCAAGCACTGACGACTGCGCCAGCTTTCAATTGATTGCCACCAGTCACGCAGGCTGTCGAGCGGCTGCTTGCTGTCAGTCTGGGCCAGTAGCTCCAGCATCTGCTGCAGCACCTGGCGGGCATCGCCCACGATCGGAATATCGGCCGCCACCGTTTTCGAGATGGAGGTAGGATCGATATCGATGTGCATTACCGTGGCATCCGGGCAATATTTTGCCAGGTTGTTAGTGGTACGGTCATCAAAGCGAACCCCGACGCCAAAAATCAGGTCGGCATTGTGCATCGTCATGTTGGCTTCGTAGGTGCCGTGCATCCCCAGCATGCCGACGCATTGACGGTGAGTGCCAGGAAACGCGCCCAGCCCCATCAGCGAGGTGGTGACCGGGATATTCAGGCTCTCCGCCAGCTGCAGCAGCTCCGCCTCACAGCCTGCGGTGATCGCGCCGCCACCGACATACATCACCGGCTTATGAGCCGCCAGCAACGTATTCAGGGCGCGTTTAATCTGCCCTTTGTGCCCCTGAATCGTTGGGTTATAAGAGCGCATGCTCACTTCATCCGGCCAGTGGTAAGGCAGTTTATTCGCCGGATTAAGAATGTCTTTTGGCAGATCGATCACCACCGTGCCCGGACGTCCGCTCGACGCCAGCCAGAACGCCTTTTTCAGCACGGTCGGGATCTCTTCGGTGTTTTTCACCAGGAAACTGTGTTTCACCACCGGACGGGAGATGCCGACCATGTCGCACTCCTGAAAGGCGTCATAGCCGATCAGCGACGAAGGCACCTGTCCCGATAGAATTACCAGCGGGATTGAGTCCATGTACGCCGTGGCAATACCGGTAATCGCATTGGTGGCGCCGGGTCCTGACGTCACCAGCACCACGCCGACTTCGCCGGTCGCGCGCGCCAGGCCATCAGCCATGTGCACCGCGCCCTGCTCGTGGCGCACCAGAACGTGGTCGATTCCCCCGACCGTTTGCAGCGCGTCGTAAACATCCAACACCGCGCCACCCGGATAACCGAATACCTGCTTAACGCCCTGATCGATTAACGAACGGACGACCATTTCGGCTCCTGACAACATCTCCATCTTCTGCCTCCAGGCGTGAGGACCAGGCTGCGTTAACGCGCGTGGTGCGTTACGTCATCCAGGTACCTGCTTTGCCAATGTAAGATCAAAACCTTATGTTTATGTCAGCACGGCGGAAACGCGCTCCGCCCTGAGGATACAGAGAAATCTGTTGAGTTCATTGTTGAGAGTAGGTCGATTACCATAACCGCAGTTAACCTGGCAGGCAAACCGCAAACTCGCGCAAATTAAACGGCGCCAACGTAAAGGCTCTGCGCGATAAGAAAGGGCTACGCGGAATACACTAATTACGTCGCACAACCGCAGAGGAAAATGCTGGCGCTGAAATTATTTTCAGCGTGATCTAAGAAATAGCGAAAAGTTATTGCCGCTTACCGCAGCCCACAATTTGCCGTGGCATTTCTTTTCTGGCGTAATTAACCTTAAAATCATTAAAGTTCATACGATTGTGCTGAGGAAGCGAAAATAAATCCTGCCATTCAGGCTGAAGAATAAAATTTAAAAACATTTAATATCATATAATTAAGTCAATAGCAGTCGAATCCTTCCCGTTACCAATCGCCCGTTTTAACCCGCGCTGCATGCGCAGTTGTTCAATACGCAGGCTGACCGATATCTGACAGAATATTTTCCTTATTTATCCTCTGAAATAGCCTTCCATTGAAGGTTGACATCCCACAGGGATTCCAGTACCAATATGTGCAGCACACAATTTTATGAGGTTTGAATCCATGTTTCGTTCTTCTCGCCTAATCAGTCTACTACTAAACGCATACAGTTTTGCGCGGTAGACTTGTGGGCGGAATCAAACACTGATTCAAACCTGCTGAAAGTTAAAAACCCGCGCCTGTCGCGGGTTTTTTTATGCTCGTTGCAAGGCAAGAAATGCATAAGGATGAATACGATGAGCCAGCAAGTCATTATTTTCGATACCACTCTGCGCGACGGTGAACAGGCATTACAGGCCAGCCTGAGTGTGAAAGAAAAAATGCAGATTGCGTTAGCGCTGGAGCGCATGGGCGTAGACGTGATGGAAGTCGGTTTTCCGGTTTCCTCACCCGGCGATTTTGAATCTGTACAGACCATTGCGCGCACCATCAAAAACAGTCGGGTTTGCGGTCTGGCGCGCTGTGTAGAAAAAGATATCGACGCCGCCTACGAATCACTGCGCGTTGCCGACGCCTTCCGTATTCATACCTTTATCGCCACCTCGCCGATGCACATCGCCACCAAACTGCGCAGCACGCTGCCCGAGGTCATTGAGCGTGCAGTGAAGATGGTGAAACGCGCCCGTAACTACACCGACGACGTTGAGTTTTCCTGTGAAGACGGTGGCCGTACCCCGATTGACAATCTGTGCCGGATGGTCGAAGCGGCAATTAATGCCGGTGCCCGCACCATTAACATCCCGGATACGGTCGGCTATACCCTGCCGGGTGAATATGCCCACATCATCAGCAAGTTGATTCAGCGCGTGCCAAACATCGATAAAGCGATTCTGTCGGTGCATACCCATGATGACCTGGGCATGGCGACCGGTAATGCGCTGGCTGCGGTGCAGGCGGGCGCCCGCCAAGTTGAAGGCACGCTGAATGGATTGGGTGAACGTGCCGGTAACTGTGCGCTGGAAGAGGTGATCATGGCGATCAAAACCCGCCAGCAGATCATGAACGTCCACACCAATATCAATCATCAGGAAATCTACCGCACCAGCCAGATGGTCAGCCAGATCTGCAATATGCCGATCCCGGCCAACAAAGCGGTGGTCGGCTCCAACGCCTTCGCCCACTCCTCAGGAATTCACCAGGATGGCGTGCTGAAGAACCGCGAGAACTATGAAATCCTCACCCCAGAATCGATTGGCCTGCACAAAATCCAGCTCAACCTGACCTCACGCTCTGGCCGGGCCGCGGTTAAACACCGTATGGAAGAGATGGGCTATGCCGAGCACGATTACAACCTGGATACCCTGTACGACGCCTTCCTGAAGCTGGCCGATAAAAAAGGTCAGGTATTCGATTACGACCTGGAAGCGCTGGCCTTTATCAATAAGCAGAATGAAGAGCCGGAATATTTCCAGCTGAACGAATTTAACGTCCAGACCGGTTCGAGCATTACCGCCACGGCCTCGGTCAATCTGGGCTGCGGCGAGAGCACCAAATCGGATGCTGCCACCGGCAATGGTCCGGTTGATGCGGTTTATCAGGCGATTAATCGCATCACCCAGCTGGATGCGGAACTGGTTAACTACAAACTGACCGCCAAGGGCCACGGCGAAAACGCGCTGGGTCAGGTGGATATCGTGGTGAGCTACAACAACCGTAAGTTCCACGGCGTCGGTCTGGCGACCGATATCGTCGAATCTTCCGCCAAAGCGATGGTTAACGCCCTGAATAACATCTGGCGTGCCAGACAGGTTGAACAGGAATTACAGCGCAAATTTAAAGATCAGAAGGAAACGGTATAACTATGTCAAGCTCTTCCCATATCGCAGTTTTACCGGGTGACGGTATCGGCCCAGAAGTCATGGCGCAGGCAATGAAAGTGTTAGACGCGATTCGTCAACGCTTCGACATGCGTATCACCACCAGCGAATACGCGGTGGGTGGCATCGCCATCGATCAGCACGGTGAACCTTTACCGCCCGCCACCGTCGCAGGCTGTGAGCAGGCCGATGCCATTCTGTTCGGTTCGGTTGGCGGACCAAAGTGGGAACACTTACCGCCGGCGTCTCAGCCCGAGCGCGGCGCGCTGTTGCCGTTGCGTAAACACTTCCGTCTGTTCAGCAACCTGCGTCCGGCGGCACTCTACATTGGACTGGAAGCTTTTTGCCCGCTGCGCAGCGACATCGCCGACCGGGGCTTCGACATTCTGTGCGTGCGTGAACTGACCGGCGGCATATACTTCGGCCAGCCGAAAGGCCGCGAAGGCAGCGGTCTGCACGAGCGGGCATTCGATACCGAGGTTTATCACCGTTTCGAAATCGAACGCATTGCCCGCATCGCGTTTGAGTCGGCGCGCAAACGTCGTCATAAAGTAACCTCAATCGATAAAGCCAACGTGTTGCAGACCTCGGTAATGTGGCGCGAAATCGTTAACGAAATCGCCAGGGATTATCCGGATGTGCAGCTGAGCCACATGTATATCGACAATGCCACCATGCAGCTGATTAAAGACCCGTCGCAGTTTGACGTGCTGCTCTGCTCTAACCTGTTCGGTGACATTCTCTCTGATGAATGCGCCATGATCACCGGCTCAATGGGCATGCTGCCTTCCGCCAGCCTGAATGAAGAAGGTTTTGGTCTGTTTGAACCGGCCGGTGGCTCTGCACCAGACATTGCGGGTCAGAACATCGCCAACCCGGTGGCGCAGATCCTGTCACTGGCGCTGCTGTTACGTTACAGCCTGAATGCCGATGACGCCGCCGACAGCATTGAGCGCGCCATGAGCCGGGCACTGGAAGAGGGCTACCGCACCAAAGATTTAGCCGGCGACGGCCCTGCGGTCAGCACCGATGAGATGGGCAGCATCATTGCCCGCTTTATCGCCGAGGAAAAATAAAATAATGAAAACCTTATACCAGAAGTTATTTGATGCACATGTCGTCCACGAAGCGCCAGACGAAACGCCGTTACTCTATATCGATCGTCATCTGATCCATGAAGTGACCTCGCCACAGGCATTTGATGGTTTGCGCGCACACGGACGTAAGGTCCGTCAGCCTGAAAAAACCTTCGCCACCATGGATCACAACGTTTCAACCCAGACCAAAGACATCAATGCGTCGGGTGAGATGGCGCGTATTCAGATGCAGGAGCTGATGAAAAACTGCGCCGAGTTTGGCGTCCAGCTGTATGACCTGAATCACCCGTTCCAGGGCATCGTCCACGTTATCAGCCCTGAGCAGGGCATGACGCTGCCGGGCATGACCATCGTCTGCGGCGACTCGCACACCGCCACTCACGGTGCGTTTGGCTCGCTGGCCTTTGGTATCGGCACCTCAGAAGTCGAGCACGTGTTTGCCACCCAGACCCTGAAACAGGGGCGGGCGAAAACCATGAAGATTGAAGTGCTGGGCGAAGCCGCGACCGGCATCACCGCTAAAGATATCGTGCTGGCGATCATCGGTAAAACCGGCAGCGCTGGCGGCACCGGTCACGTGGTTGAGTTCTGCGGTCCGGCGATTGAAGCGCTGAGCATGGAAGGCCGTATGACCCTGTGTAATATGGCGATTGAAATGGGGGCCAAAGCGGGCCTGGTTGCGCCGGATGAGACCACATTCAACTACCTGAAAGGCCGTCAGTTCTCGCCGAAGGGTGAGAAATGGGAACAGGCCGTGGCCTACTGGCGCACCCTGAAGTCCGATGAAGGGGCGAAATATGATGCGGTGGTCACGCTGCACGCCGAACAGATTGCACCTCAGGTCACCTGGGGCACCAACCCAGGCCAGGTGATCGCCGTTGATCAGATTATTCCAAATCCGGCCTCGTTTGCCGATCCGGTCGAGCGCGCCTCGGCGGAGAAAGCCCTGGCCTACATGAACCTGCAGCCAGGCATTAAACTGACCGATGTTGCGATTGATAAGGTGTTTATCGGCTCCTGCACCAACTCACGCATTGAAGATCTGCGCGCAGCCGCCGCCATCGCTAAAGGCCGCAAAGTCGCGCCTGGCGTGATTGCCATGGTGGTGCCAGGTTCAGGCCCGGTCAAAGCCCAGGCTGAAGCGGAGGGGCTGGATAAAATCTTCCTCGATGCCGGTTTTGAATGGCGTCTGCCAGGCTGTTCAATGTGTCTGGCGATGAATAACGACCGGCTGAACCCAGGTGAGCGTTGCGCCTCAACCAGCAACCGTAATTTTGAAGGTCGTCAGGGCCGCGGTGGCCGGACCCATCTGGTCAGCCCGGCGATGGCCGCCGCTGCCGCCGTTTCCGGCCATTTTGCCGATATCCGTCAACTGACGACAGGAGCTTAAGTCATGGCGAATAAATTTACCCAGCACACCGGTGTTGTTGCGCCACTGGATGCGGCTAACGTCGATACCGATGCCATTATTCCTAAGCAGTTTTTGCAGAAAGTGACCCGTACCGGTTTCGGCCAGCACCTGTTCCACGACTGGCGCTTTGAAGATGATGCCGGCACCGTGCCAACGCCCGGCTTTGTGCTCAACAAGCCTGAGTACAAAGGCACCAGCATCCTGCTGGCGCGTGAAAACTTTGGCTGCGGCTCATCACGTGAGCATGCGCCGTGGGCGCTGACCGATTTCGGTTTTCACGTGGTGATTGCGCCGAGCTTCGCGGATATTTTTTACGGTAACAGCTTCAATAACCAGCTGTTGCCGGTGAAGTTAAGCGAAGAAGAGGTCGATGAGCTGTTCAGACTGGTCGCGGCGCAGCCGGGCATCCGCTTTACCGTCGACCTGGAAGCGCAGACGGTGACCGCAGGTGATAAAGTCTATCCGTTTGAGCTCGACAGATTCCGCCGCCACTGCATGATTAACGGCCTCGACAGTATCGGCCTGACGTTGCAACACGAAGCGTCGATCTCGCAATATGAGCAGAACCAGCCCGCCTTCCTGCGCTGATGATCTTTGCCGGGCGACGCTGCCGTCGCACGGCTTAAAACTGCTGACCAACCCATAACAGTTAAGCTGGCCGCAACGAATGAATTCAATGCGCAGGCAACATGGTCCGAGGAGGAAAGCGTCCTGCCGCCCGGATAAAAACGCCGGGAGCGTTTTTGAACAACGCAAAGCGTTGGCCCGGCTGCGGACCGCACCTCAGCGATGAAGTGCGTAATTGCGCAGATCGTGGTCATGGATGACAGCTTTTGCGTCTTTCCGATCTGACCGTGTTCCCTGAGCTGGCTCATTGTTACCGCTAAACGCGCCAGACGTTGACACAACCTCAAAGCAGGATGACATCGGGTCGCCCTGCTTCTTTAATACGTCGCGTACCCGCGCTGACATAATAAAAGCCGCTATCGCCAGCACAAACGCCAGCCAGTAGACCGCTTCATGTCCCAGCCGCTCACTTAAAGTTCCCTGAATAACCCCAGCCAGAATCATGCCGGTCGAGATCGAATTGGTGAACATGGTGGTCGCAGCGCCGGGTCGCCCCGGCATTAAATACTGGAACCACAACATCCCGATGCCAGCAATAATCCCGACAAACACCGCATTAAACAGCTGTAAAACCATAAGTGAGGTGCGCGAGTTGAACAGCACCAGCCCGAGATAAAACAGCACTCCTGCTGCCACCGCCAGCAGCATCAGCCGCCGCTTGCCCAGCCTGCGGGCGTAATGCCCGGCCAGCAGCATCACCGGAATCTCCAGCCCGGCCGCGGTTCCCATCAGCAGACCGGCCAGCTTTTTCGGCAATCCCAGCGTGGTACTGATATAGAGCGGCATGTCGATGATGTACATGGTGTTGCAGGTCCACATGGTCACCGAGGCCAGAAACAGCAGCCGCACATCCCGGTCACGCCAGCCGCTTAACGGCAGGCCGCCGCTTTGCAGTAGCGGCTCAGCGCGCGGCACCGACGGCAGGGTAAACCACACCAGCACGATGTAGATCAGGAACAGCGCCGCCGCCACCATAAACAGCGTCACGAAACCGTAGTTCAGCGCCAGGGCGAACGACAGCGGCGGTCCGGTCACCCACGCCAGCGACAGTTGCGCCCGCATCACCGAACTGAACATCACCGCTTCACGCGCCGACTGTTCAGCATATTCACGCGCCAGCGCGAACAGCTGCGGCATCGACACGCTGGCTAACGCCGAGAGCAGCACCCCAAGGGTAATCAGCGTCAGATAGTGACGAGTAAAGGCAAACAGCAGCGCATTGACCAGCGCCATCACGCAGCAGAACAGGATGATGTTGCGGCGATCGCCAACGTTGTCCGATCGCTTTGCCACCAGCATGCTTACCACGATACCGGCCACCGCATTGATAGTGAAAAACAGCCCGACCCAGAATGGGCGTGCCTGCACCTCGCGGGTTAAAAACAGGCTGAGGGTCGGTGCCTGCAATGCGCCCGCCACGCCCAGCATGAACGAGGCGACCATAAAAGCGAGGTAGACCGGATCGATGCGACGCTGCCGCGTTAACAGCGATTTCATACCGAAATCCCTTACGGGATGAACAGGGGAAGAGAAGAGGGGTAGACGATACCGTGCAGCACGAAAAAAGCCAGCAGATGATCTCTGCTGGCGGTGTAATTGCACCCTACTCAGAAAAGCATCCCGCTGAACAGCGGCAGGAGGGTCGAACGCCATTCATTGCTGAATGCCTCCCGCTCTTCCCATAGAGCAAAGTTTGCCCTTAAAACGCGGCAAGAAAAACAGAGCGCTTTTCACCGGGAGTTCCTCTTTTATGTCCTCATCTCGTCTGAAGCAGCAGTTCATTCGCCTGTGGCAAAGCTGCCAGGGGCAGACGCAGGAGATCACCCTGAGCGAACTGGCTGACCTGTTGCACTGCTCGCGCCGTCATATGCGTAACTTACTCAACCGGACGCAGGCGGCCGGCTGGTTAATCTGGCAGGCCGAAGCCGGACGCGGTAAGCGCTCACAACTGACCTTCTGCTACACCGGGCTGGCACTACAGCAGCAGCGTGCTGAAGATCTGCTGGATCAGAATCGCATCGATCAGCTGGTGCAGCTGGTCGGCGATAAGAATCAGGTCAGGCAGATGATTGGCGCTCACCTTGGCCGCAGTTTTCGCCAGGGAAAACACATTCTGCGGGTGCTTTACTACCGCCCGCTGTTGAACCTGCTGCCGGGCTCCGCCCTGCGCCGCTCCGAAACCCATATTGCCCGCCAGATTTTTAACGGCCTGACGCGCATAAATGAGGAAAACGGGGAAATCGAGGCCGATATTGCCCATCACTGGCAGCAGACTTCCCCGCTCCACTGGCGCTTCTTTCTGCGGCCGGCGATTCGTTTTCACCATGGTCGCGAACTGGAGATGGATGGCCGATGTCATCGCCACGCTGGAACGTCAGCGTCAGCAGCCGCTGTTTTCCCATATTCAGCCGCTCGACTCGCCCGCTCCGTGGACGCTGGATATCACCTTAAGTCAGCCCGACGACTGGTTACCCTGGTTACTGGCCAGCGTCAGCGCGATGATCCTGCCGCGCGAGTGGCCAACGCAGCGCGACTTTGCCCGCCAGCCGATCGGCACCGGTCCTTACAGCGTGATCCGCAATCAGGAAAGTCAGCTGAAGATCGAAGCCTTTGATGATTACTTCGGCTTTCGCGCACTGATTGATGACGTCTCTATCTGGGTATAGCCGGATATCAGCGATGAGCTGGTCTACGCAGGCGTGCGTCTGCAGGGCGACAGCGCGGATGAGATTCAGGAAGAGAGCCGGCTGGAAGAAGGCTGCTACTATTTGCTGTTTGATCAGCGCCCGGAAAAAGGCCGTGACGAGGCGATACGGCGCTGGGTCAGCTATCTGTTCAATCCTATCGCCCTGCTCAACCACGCTGGCGTCGGCTATCAGCGTTACTGGTTTCCGGCCTATGGACTGCTGCCGCGCTGGCATCACCGCCACGATCTCACCCCGGTCGAAAAGCCGCCCGGCCTGACTCACCTGACGCTCACCTGGTACAGCCAGCACGTTGAGCACAAGGCATTGCCAATGCGTTGAGTCCGCTACTGGCGCAGCACGGCGTCACGCTGGAGACGCGCGAAGTCAGTTACGAATGCTGGCATCAGGGCGAGGCCGACAGCGATATCTAGCTCGGCAGCGTGAACTTCACTCTGCCGCTGGCCTTTTCACTGTTCGCCCAGCTGTATGAGATCCCGCTGCTGCATCACTGTTTGCCGATCGACTGGCACGCTGATGCCGCCCGCTGGCGTGAAAAAACGCTGCCGCTGGCCGAATGGAGCAAGCGGTTAGTGGAAGAGGCCGGCCTGCATCCGCTGTTCCATCACTGGCTGCTGCTTGAAGGTCAGCGCAGCATGCGCGGTGTGCGGATGAATACCCTCGGCTGGTTCGATTTTAAATCTGCCTGGTTTGCGCCGCCCGCGCTGTAACGCTTTCGCGCTGACGCTGAAATGACTACAATGTGACGTTCTCAACGGGGTGCCGCCTGCTGACCGCAAACGGCTGAGAGAGACCCGTCGAACCTGATTCGGTTAATACCGACGTAGGGATTTGACAGGCCTGCTGCTCAGATCCTTTGCGACTCATCCCCTATTTCTCCTGAAGGAGCGCAAAGTGTTTAACAAAGTTCTGCCACTGCTGCTGTTACTTTCCACCCCGGTACTGGCTGCCAAACCGGTTCTGACAGTTTACACCTACGACTCCTTCTCCGCTGACTGGGGACCCGGCCCGGCGGTTAAAAAAGCCCTTGAAGCGCAGTGCGACTGCGAACTGAAATTTGTCACGCTAGAGGATGGCGTGTCGCTGCTGAATCGCGTGCGGATGGAAGGCAAAAACAGCAAAGCGGATGTGGTGCTGGGACTGGGACTGGGACTGGGACTGGGACTGGATAATAATCTGCTGCAGGCGGCGCAAAAAACAAGTCTGTTTGCCGCCAGCTAGGTCGATACCGCGCAGCTGACGCTGCCGGGCGGCTGGCACGACAGCACCTTTGTTCCGTTTGATTATGGATATTTCGCCTTCGTCTATAACAAAACCCGCCTGAAAAATCCGCCGAAAAGCCTGAAAGAGCTGGTAGAGAGCCCGGAAAATGGCGGGTCATCTATGAAGATCCGCGCACCAGTACGCCGGGATTAGGTCTGCTGCTGTGGATGCAAAAAGTCTATGGCGATCAAGCACCGCAGGCGTGGCAAAAGCTGGCGCAGAAAACCGTGACGGTAACCAAGGGCTGGAGTGAAGCCTACGGTCTGTTTCTGAAAGGCGAAGGCGATCTGGTGCTGAGCTATACCACCTCGCCGGCCTATCACATCATCGAAGAGAAAAAAGAGAACTACGCCGCCGCGCCGTTTGCCGAAGGCCACTACCTGCAGGTCGAGGTTGCGGCGCAGTTAGCCAGCAGCAAGCAGCCGAAACTGGCGCAGCAGTTCATGCAGTTTATGGTGTCGCCCGCGTTCCAGAACACCATCCCGACCGGCAACTGGATGTATCCAGTGATCAACACCACCCTGCCCGCAGGCTTCGCCACGTTGCAGGTGCCCGCCACCGCGCTGCACTATTCGCCGGAAGAGGTAGCCAGCCAGCGCTCTGGCTGGATTAGCCAGTGGCAACGCGCCGTCAGCCGCTAATGCCGCGCTGGCCGATCAGGTGGGATTGGGCGATCTGCTGGCGCGGCTGCCGGGCGAGCTGCCGGGGGCCAGCGTCAGCGGGTGGCGCTGGCGCGCTGTCTGCTGCGCGCTCGCCCGGTGCTGCTGCTGGATGAGCCCTTTTCGGCACTGGACCCGGCACTGCGCAGCGAAATGCTGCAGCTGGTGCGCTCAGTGTGCGAAGCCCGCAACATCACGCTGCTGATGGTGTCGCACAGTCTGGAAGATGCGCAACAGATCGCACCGCGTAGCGTGGTGATTGTTGATGGACGGGTTTACTGGGACGGCGCGACCCAACAGTTGCTGTCGGGCGAGACGCAAGAGGCTGATGTACTGGGCATCCCGCGCCGCTAACCGATGATTATTCGAAAAAAACCTGCCACAGCAGATGACGGAAAATCGGCATCATCGGATGGAACTGAATGCCGACGAAAGCGGCGATGGCGATAACCAGCCCCAGCGGTCCCAGCCAGCGCAATCGTTCCGGCGGCAGCCAGGCAGTCGCCCAATCCTGACTCTTGCCGCTGCGCCACCAGCGCCAACCTAACCAGCCACACCACTATCGCTATCGCTGCCGTCAGCAGCAGCCACTTGAAGTTACCGCCCTGCGCCGCCTCAGGCACATCAACCGCCACGCCAGCCAGAATGCCGGGAGCATATAGAGCGGCGGCCACAGCAGGCAGCCAATCAGATTCGGCGGCAGGAATTTACGTACAGGCAGCTCCAGCATACCGGCCGCCAGTGGGATCAGCGGGCGAGTCGGGCCGACAAAGCGTCCGACCAGAATGGTAAACATGCTGTGCTGATGCAACGCGTGTTCGGTTTTATCCAGCAACCCTTTGTACTTTTGCAGATACTTCCAGCGATGCAGCGGTCCCTGAAATTTCCAGCCGATGCCGTAAGAGACCCAGTCGCCAATTAGGCAACCGGCAAAACCGGCCGCCTAGGCCGGATAGAAGTCAATCTGTCCGCTGCCGACCAGCACGCCCAGACTCGCCATCAGCACAGTTCCCGGCAGCAACAGCCCGACCAGCGCCAGTGATTCCAGAAAGGTCACCAACGCAACCGCAAACAGCTCCCACTCCAGCGCCTGTGTAAACAGGCGTTGAACCCAGGCTTCCGTAAACTTCCTTGGAAAAAGCAGAAGGCTGGATTGTCCTGAGCCAGCCGCACAGCGTCAAGGCAAGAATTGTAGGACAATATTGACAAAACCCAAGAGCGGGAACTGTATAAATATCCATGTTATACTGAACGGGTTTTATCACCGTTCAAAATCCTGAGTCTGGAGACGATGTGAATAGGCCCCGCGCAGGTTTTATGCTTACCCGCCACTGGCGCGACACTCCGCAAGGGAGTGAAATTGTGCTCTGGCTCGCCACCGATCAGGGCGCCCAGCGCGTGGTGCTGCCGGCTCAGGAGTCGGTCGCGTTTATTCCGCGTGAGTTTCAGTCCCAGGTCAGCGAACTGCTGAAAGATGAGCGTCAGCTGCGCATCCAGCCGCTTGAAATGAAAGATTTCCGCCAGCGCCCGGTAGCCGGCATCTACTGCCGGCAGAATCGCCAGCTGCAACGCATCGAAAAGCTGCTGCGCGAACAAGGCATCCCGATCTATGAAGCCGATATCCGCCCGCCCGACGCTACCTGATGGAGCGCTTTATTACCGCGCCGGTCTGGTTTGACGGCGAGCCGCAGGGTGACAGCGTGGTAAATGCCCGGCTGAAGCCGCATCCTGACTATCGGCCGCCGCTCAAATGGGTTTCGCTGGACATTGAAACCACCCAGCACGGCGAGCTTTACTGCATCGGGCTGGAGGGTTGCGGCCAGCGCCAGGTCTATATGCTGGGTCCGCCCAACGGCGATGCCGGCGCGCTCGATTTCGAGCTGATCTATCTGGAGACGCGGCCGCAGCTGCTTGAAGCGATGAACCAGTGGTTCGCGCAGCACGACCCCGATGTGATCATTGGCTGGAACGTGGTGCAGTTTGATCTGCGGGTGTTGCAGAAGCATGCCGATCGCTACACTATCCCGCTGCGTCTGGGACGTCAGCAGACGACGCTGGAGTGGCGTGAGCATGGCTTCAAGCCCGGCGTATTTTTCGCCCAGCTTAGCGGCCGGTTGATCATTGACGGCATCGATGCGCTGAAATCCACCTTCTCGGATTTCCCGTCGTTCAGTCTGGAATCGGTGTCACAGCAGTTGCTGGGAGAAGGTAAGGCGATCGATAACCCGTGGCAGCGTATGGAGGAGTCAACTTGCGCCAGAGCCAATTATAAACCGGCTCTGGCGCGCTACAACCTGAAAGACTGCGAGCTGGTCACCCGGATTTTCCGCAAAACGGCGATTATGCCGTTTCTGCTGGAGCGTGCGGCGGTGAATGACCTGGCGGTCGATCGTCACGGCGGCTCCGTCGCGGCGTTCAGCCATCTCTGTATTCCGCGGATGCACCGCAGCGGATTTGTCGCCCCGAACCTCGGCGATGTGGCTCCGGAAGCCAGCCCCGGCGGCTACGTGATGGATTCGCGTCCGGGACTCTACGACTCGGTGCTAGTGCTGGATTACAAAAGCCTCTATCCGTCGATTATCCGGACCTTCCTGATCGATCCGGTTGGCCTGATGGAAGGTCTGGCGCATCCTGACGATGCCGATTCGGTGGCGGGCTTTCGCGAGGTGCGCTTTTCCCGTCATACCCACTGCCTGCCGGCCATCGTTGAACAGATCTGGCTGGGCCGCGAGGCCGCCAAACAGCAGGGCAACCAGCCGCTGTCGCAGGCGTTAAAGATTATCATTAAACGCCTTTTATGGCGTGCTCGGCACCAGCGCCTGCCGCTTTTTCGATCCACGGCTCGCTTCTTCGATTACCCTGCGCGGCCATGCCATTATGCAGCAGACCCGCACGCTGATTGAGGAAGAAGGCTACGATGTGATTTACGGCGATACCGACTCGACCTTCGTCTGGCTGAAATCCGCCCACAGCGAGCAGGACGCCGCTGGCACAGCAGTTTCAGCAGCAGCTCTACAGCCGTATTTTTCGCCGTGAGCCGTGGCAGGACTATATTCGCGCCACCGTGGCGCAGTTGCTGGCCGGTGAACTCGACGGTCGGCTGATTTACAAGAAACGTCTGAGCCGTCCGCTGATAGAATATGAACGAAATGTGCCGCCGCACGTGTGCGCTGCTCGGCTGGCGGATGAGCAGAATCGCAAATTAAACCGGCCATTGCAGTACCAGCCAGAAGGGTGGCCGGATTCGTTACGTGATGGCGACGGCTGGCCCGGAGCCGCTGGAGGCTCGCACCACGCCACTGGATTACGATCATTACGTCAGTAAGCAGCTACAACCGGTTGCCGACGGCATTTTACCCTTCGTCGGAGGGGATTTTGCTACACTGATTACCGGGCAGTTGGGTCTTTTTTGACAAGTGACGAATGCCCTGCCATCCAGTACCATAGCGCCCTTCCTGAAACTCACCGCGCTAAGAGAGACTCTCCAAACCTTTTCGTTTGGATGAAATGCTATTGCCTGAGTATCCGGGTACCCCTTCAAAAACGTTAAAAATTCGAGCTAAAAATATATGGTTTTTACATTAGGTCAGCGCTGGATTAGTGATACGGAAAGTGAACTGGGACTGGGCACGGTGGTGGCGGTCGATGCCCGCATGATCACCCTGCTGTTCCCGGCCACCGGGGAAAACCGCCTCTAAGCCCGCAACGATTCGCCTGTTACCCGCGTCATCTTCAATCCGGGCGACACCATCACCAGTCATGAAGGCTGGCAGATGCGAGTCGACGAAGTACGCAACGAAAATGACCTGATGACCTATATCGGCACGCGTCTTGATACCGATGAAAGCAACGTAATGCTCGACAGTAAGCTGGTCTTCAGCAAGCCGCAGGATCGCCTGTTTGCCGGCCAGCTCGACCGGATGGATCGTTTCGCCCTGCGCTTCTGCGCCCGCAAATACCAGAGTGAGCAATATCGTCTGCCGATCAGCGGTTTGCGCGGTATGCGCACCAACCTGATCCCGCATCAGCTGCATATCGCCCATGACGTGGGTCGTCGCCACGCGCCACGCGTGCTGCTGGCGGATGAAGTTGGCCTCGGCAAAACCATTGAAGCCGGGATGATCATTCAGCAGCAGCAGCTGGCCGGACGTGCCGACCGCGTGTTAATCGTGGTGCCGGAAACCCTACAGCACCAGTGGCTGGTCGAGATGCTGCGCCGTTTCAACCTGCGTTTCGCGCTGTTTGATGACGATCGCTATACCGAAGCCCAGCACGACAGCGATAACCCGTTTGAAACCGAACAGTTGATTATGTGTTCGCTCGACTTTGTGCGCCTCAACAAGCGGCGTCTTGAACTGCTGGCCGATGCCGAGTGGGATCTGCTGGTGGTGGATGAAGCGCATCATCTGGCGTGGTCAGAAGCCCAGCCGAGCCGTGAATATCAGGTGATTGAACAGCTGGCGGAAAAAACCGCCGGGGTACTGCTGCTGACCGCGACCCCGGAACAGCTGGGCATGGAGAGTCACTTCGCCCGTCTGCGCCTGCTCGATCCCAACCGCTTCCACGACTTTGCCGCCTTTGTTGAAGAACAGCAGCATTTCCGCCCGATCGCCGATGCCGTGACCTCGCTGCTGGCTGACCAGCCGATTTCGCAGGAAGAGATGAACCGGATTAACGATCTGGTCGGCGAACAGGACATTGAGCCGCTGCTGCAGGTTGCCAACAGCGATCGCGACGGCAAGCAGGACGCGCGCCAGGAGCTGATTTCAATGCTGATGGTTCGCCACGGCACCAGCCGCGTGCTGTTCCGTAACCCCCGTAACGGCGTCAAAGGCTTCCCGAAACGCGAACTGCACCAGATTCGTCTGCCGCTGCCGGCGCAGTATCAGACTGCGATTAAAGTCTCCGGCATTATGGGCGCCCGCAAAAGTGCAGAAGAACGCGCACGTGACCTGCTCTACCCGGAACAGATTTATCAGGAATTTGAAGGCGACAGCGGTACCTGGTGGAACTTCGATCCGCGCGTCGAGTGGCTGATGGGTTACCTCACCAGCAACCGCAAAGAGGCAAAGAGGCAAAGAGGCAAAGAGGCAAAGAGAAAGTGCTGGTGATCTGCGCCAAAGCCGCTACCGCACTACAGCTGGAGCAGGTGCTGCGCGAGCGCGAAGGTATCCGGGCGGCGGTGTTCCATGAAGGTCTGTCGATCATCGAACGTGACCGTGCCGCCGCGTGGTTCGCCTCGGAAGGGAACGGCGCTCAGGTGCTGCTGTGCTCGGAAATTGGTTCTGAAGGCCGTAACTTCCAGTTTGCCAGCCGTCTGGTGATGTTTGATCTGCCGTTCAACCCGGATCTGCTGGAGCAGCGTATCGGTCGTCTCAATCGTATCGGTCAGGCGCACGATATTCAGATTCTGGTGCCGTGGCTGGATAAAACCGCGCAGGCGGTGTTACTGCGCTGGTATAACGAAGGGCTGGACGCGTTTGAACACACCTGCCCGACCGGCCGGACGATTTATGACAGCGTGCATTCGCAGCTGATCGACTATCTGGCCGCGCCGGAAAACAGTGACGGCTTCGACACCTTTATCACCGACTGCCGTAAGCAACATGATGCCCTGAAACTGCAGCTGGAACAGGGACGCGATCGCCTGCTGGAGCTGAACTCCAACGGCGAACAGGACAACGATACCGGTCTGGTGAACTTCGCGCTCAACCTGTTTGATATCGTCGGTATCAATCAGGAAGATCGCAGCGATAACCTGATCGTGCTGACGCCGTCCGATCACATGCTGGTGCCCTATTTCCCTGGCCTGCCGGAAGACGGCTGTACCATCACCTTTAACCGCGATCAGGCGCTGTCACGCGAAGATACCCAGTTCATTACCTGGGAACATCCGCTGATTCGTAACGGCCTCGATCTGATCCTGTCGGGCGACACCGGCAGCAGCGCTATCTCGCTACTGAAGAACAAGGCGCTGCCGGTCGGTACGCTGCTGGTTGAACTGATCTACGTGGTCGAAGCACAGGCACCGAAGCATCTGCAGCTGACCCGCTTCCTGTCACCAACGCCAATCCGTCTGCTGCTGGACCGTAACGGCACCAACCTGGCGGGCAAGGTGGAGTTTGAAAGCTTCAACCGTCAGCTGAATGCCGTCAATCGCCACACCGGCAGCAAGCTGGTTAACGCGGTACAGCAGGATGTGCATGCCATTCTGACCCAGGGTGAAGAGAAAGTGGTCAGCGAAGCGCGCGCGGTGATTGATGCTGCCCGCGTCGAGGCGAACGAGAAGCTGGGAGCGGAACTGGCCCGTCTTGACGCGCTGAAAGCGGTCAATCCGAACATCCGTGAAGATGAAATCGAGGCGCTGGAAAGTAACCGTCAGCAGTTGCTGGAAAGTCTCGATCAGGCTAACTGGCGTCTCGACGCGCTGCGCCTGATTGTGGTGACTCACCAGTAAGCTCAGGGGCCGCAGGGCCCCTTATTTTTGGAAAGAACCATGGAACCTTACAGTCCACCGCGTGAACCCTAGCTGCACATTCTCTATCAGGATGCGCACATCATGGTGGTTAACAAGCCCAGCGGCCTGCTTTCGGTGCCCGGCCGGCTGGACGAACATAAAGATAGCGTAATGACGCGGATCCAGCGTGACCACCCGCAGGCGGAATCGGTGCACCGGCTGGATATGGCCACCAGCGGCGTGATTGTGGTGGCGCTGAACAAAGCCGCAGAACGCGAGCTGAAACGGCAGTTTCGTGAGCGTGAACCCGCAAAGACCTATGTGGCCTGCGTCTGGGGCCATCCGGCCGCGGAGAAGGGAGTGGTTGATTTGCCGCTGATTTGTGACTGGCCAAACCGTTCAAAGCAAAAAGTCTGCTTCGAGACCGGCAAAGCCGCGCAGACCGAATATCAGGCGCTGGAGTACCGGGCCGATAACAGCGCGCGCGTCTCGCTCAAACCGATTACCGGCCGTTCGCATCAGCTGCGGGTGCACATGCTGGCGCTGGGGCATCCGATTCTGGGCGACAATTTTTATGCTCACCCGGAGGCTAAAGCAATGGCGTCCCGGCGGTTGCTGCACGCCGAATCACTGACGATTACCCATCCCGCATTTGGTAACGCTATGGCCTTCCGTCAGACCGCCGATTTTTAATCTCAGGCTGCCCTTGCGCCCGTGACGTCTGCCTCCAGGGCAAAACGTCACAGTAACCTGAGATTATTTATTGCCTTTTTCTTTGCGGATCAGGTCGTAAGCGGCCTGAATTTGCTGCGCTTTCTGCTTGGCCATCTCCATTATCTCCGGCGGCAGGCCTTTCGCCACCAGCTTATCAGGGTGGTGTTCGCTCATCAGTTTACGGTAGGCACGTTTGATGGTGGTGGCGTCATCGCTGCTCTTCACACCCAGCACGCTACAGGCATCTTCCAGCGTCGGTCCGCGTTGCGCCTGCTGGAAACCGCCTGCAGAACGCTGGCCGCCGCCAAATTGCTGACCGCCTTCCATCATCCGCAGGAACTGATCGAACTGACCGCGTGAAATCCCCAGCTCTTCCGCAATCACATAGAGCACCTGGCGCTCATTAGGATGCAGCGAACCGTCCGCGAAGGCGGCCTGAATCTGAATCTCAAGGAACATCCGAATCAGATCAAAGCGGCCGAAACAGGCGCTGCGCAGTTCACGCAGTTTGCTGCGCAGCGGATAATCGGCCTGTTTGCCCTCGCGGAACGCGCGCTGGGAAGCGGTTCGTGACTCACCGTGCAGCTGCATCCGCTCCATTAACAGCGAGGCAATCTGGATATCCGCTTCAGTGACGCGCCCTTTTGACTTGGTCAGATGGCCCATCACCTGAAAGGTGGTGCTGAAAAACAGCGTCTGTCGGGTTTGATTATTCGAGAAGTAAGCCTTGCATTGTGCGCCGCGAACTTTGTCAATCATATGGCCAATGATCAAACCGATCACAATACCCCAAGAGCCTGCGCCGGAAAGTAATCCCAGCGCCAGACCCACAACTTTTCCCCAGTAGCGCATAAACTCCTCAATTCGCCATGCTTGCGGCTGAAAATTGCATTATCATACCTGTCATTTATCTCAGCGCCTAACGGCAACGCGGACAGAAAAGGATTAACACTGGCACAACGCCGGGCAGTAAGTTAGTCTCTGACCCGATTGTCGGCATGATGCAAGTTTTCATGGAATTCTCGATACCGCGTATGAAAAAACATATACCTACCCTGCTGGCCACTCTCATCGGCTCAGCCATTAGCCAGCAAGCCTTTGCCGACGATTTAATGTCGCAGTGTATGTTAGGCGTGCCGAGTTATAACCGCCCGCTGGTCAGTGGCGACACTAACCAGCTGCCGGTGACCATTCACTCCGATGCCGCAAAGGGAAATTACCCTAACGATGCGGTCTTTACCGGCAATGTGAATATTGAACAGGGCAACAGCCGGATGCAGTCTGATGAAGTGCAACTTCATCAGCGTCAGCAGGAAGGCCAGACCACGCCGGTGCGTACCGTCGATGCCCTCGGTAATGTGCACTACGACGACAATCAGGTCATCCTGAAAGGTCCGAAAGCCTGGTCAAACCTCAACAGCAAAGATACCAACGTCTGGAATGGCGACTACCAGATGGTGGACCGTCAGGGACGTGGCACCGCTGACCAGATGAAGCTGCGCGGTAACAACCGCTACACCATTCTGGAAAACGGCAGCTTCACCTCCTGCCTGCCGGGCTCGAACAGCTGGAGCGTGGTAGGTTCGGAAGTGATCCAAGACCGGGAAGAAGAAGTGGCGGAAATCTGGAATGCCCGCTTCAAACTCGGTTC
Source organism: Pantoea sp. Eser (assembly GCA_009830035.1). GTDB lineage: Bacteria > Pseudomonadota > Gammaproteobacteria > Enterobacterales > Enterobacteriaceae > Pantoea. Next base: position 200,866 of record SZZY01000004.1, on the reverse strand, counting down.
GGTACCGGTATTCTACAGTCCCTATCTGCAGTTACCGATCGGCGATCGTCGTCGCTCCGGTTTCCTGATCTCGAATGCAAAATATGGCAGCAACAACAGTTTTGAGTTAGTGCTGCCTTATTACTGGAACATTGCGCCGCAGGCCGATGCCACCATTACGCCGCACTACATGAGCAAGCGCGGCATGCAGTTCGAAAACGAATTCCGTTATCTGACGGTTGCAGGCGCGGGCCTAGTCGAATTCGACTATCTGGGATCGGACAAGCAGTACGATAACGACAAAGCGGTGCGTGGCATCTCAGAAAATGGCAGCTCCGATCGCTGGTTATTCTACTGGCGTCATGCCGGCGTTTATGACAAAAACTGGCGCTTCAGTGCGGATTACACCAAGGTCAGCGATAAGTACTACTTCAACGATCTCGACTCGAAGTACCACAGTTCAACCGACAACTACGCCACGCAGAAATTCAGCATTGGCTACGCGGAGTCCAACTGGGACGCCACGCTCTCGACCAAAGACTTCCAGGTATTTGGCGACACCAGCGGCAGCAATGTCTACCGTGCAATGCCGCAGCTGGACCTGAATTTCTATCAGAACGGTATCGGTCCGTTTGACGGCCGCATCTATGCCCAGGCAGTGAAATTCACTAACGTCAGCGATCGCTATCCTGAAGCGACCCGTTTGCATGTTGAACCGACGCTCAACCTGCCGCTCTCCAACGGCTGGGCCAGCCTGGATACCGAAGCGAAACTGCTGGCGACCCATTATCAGCAGACTGACATCGAGTACCACAACAACAATTCCGCGGGCGTGAACGGCAAGAGTGGCGCGCTCGATGAGTCAGTAAACCGTACCCTGCCGCAGTTTAAAGTCGATGGCCGGATGGTGTTTGACCGCGACATGAGATCAGCAGCGGGCTATACCCAGACGCTGGAACCGCGGGTGCAGTACCTCTACATCCCGTATCGCGATCAGAGCAATATCTATCCGTACGATTCAACCCAGCTGCAAACCGACTACACCGGTCTGTTCCGTGACCGTACTTATAGCGGCCTGGATCGCATCGCCTCGGCCAATGAAGTGGCCACCGGTGTGACCTCACGTATTTATGATAACGATCTGGTTGAACGTTTTAACGTTTCCGTGGGTCAAATCTACTCGTTTACCCCTTCACGCACTGGCGTCAATCAGACCAGTGAAGAAGATTATACCGGCAGCCTGATCTGGACTGGCGATACATACTGGAAAGTCAGCGATCGTTGGGACGTTCGGGGTGGTGTGCAGTACGACACCAAACTCGATAACGTCTCCCAGGGAAATGCCGTGCTGGAATATCGTCGTGACGCCGATCGTATGGTGCAGCTGAGCTATCGCTACAGCAGCCCGGAATACGTGGCGACTGCGCTGAATGATAGCGGGCTGGTGAATAATCCGATCTTCAAAAACGGGATTTCTCAGGTCGGCACCACCGCCAGCTGGCCAATCGCCGATGCATGGTCTGGGGTAGGCGCTTACTACTACGATACCCGCAACACGCGTCCGGCATCGCAACTGGTTGGCCTGCAATACAGCTCATGCTGTTACGCAATTCGCCTGGGCTACGAGCGCAAAATTAACGGTTGGGAAAATGACGACAGTAAGTATGACAACCAAATCTCATTCAACATTGAGCTGCGTGGTCTGAGTTCCAACTATGGCTTAGGCACCAACCAAATGCTGAGTCAGGGCATCATTCCTTACCAGCGCGCTTTCTGATGTTGTGATGTTTGACAGGCAATCCCGCAGTGCGGAACCAACAATGGATAAAGTATGAAGAACTGGAGAATGCTGATTCTTGGTGTGACGATGAGTGCCAACACCGCGTTCGCAGCACCGCAAGTGGTTGATAAAGTTGCAGCTGTGGTCAATAACGGCGTGGTTCTTGAGAGCGACGTGGACGGTATGATGAGCACCGTCAAATCTCAGGCCCAGCAGGCAGGTCAGCAGTTGCCAGATGACAAAACGTTGCGCCACCAGATTCTGGAACGTCAGATCATGGACAACATCATTCTGCAGATGGGCGAAAAAGCGGGTGTTGAGATCAGCGATCAGCAGCTGGATCAGGCCATTCAGAACATCGCTGCGCAGAACCGTATGAGCCTCGATCAGCTGCGTAGCCGCCTGGCGTACGACGGCATGAACTACAGCACCTACCGCTCGCAGATCCGCAAAGAGATGCTGATTGCGGAAGTGCGTAACAACGAAGTGCGTCGACGCGTCACTATCCCGCCGCAGGAATTGGATATGCTGTCGAAGCAGATCGCCTCCCAGAACAGCCAGGGTACCGAGCTGAACGTCAGCCATATCCTGCTGCCGCTGTCAGAAAACCCGACGCAACAGCAGGTCGATGGACAGGAAACCCTGGCGAAACAGCTGGTGGGTGAACTGAAAAACGGCGCTGACTTCGGCAAAATGGCTGTCACCTACTCGGCTGACTCGCAGGCGCTGAAAGGCGGCAACATGGGCTGGGGCAAAATCGAAGAGTTACCTACCCTGTTTGCGCAGGCGCTGGCAACCGCGAAAAAAGGCGACATCGTCGGTCCGATTCGTTCCGGTGTCGGTTTCCACATTCTGAAGGTGAACGATCTGCGCGGTGAGAGCAAAAACGTCTCGGTAACCGAAGTGCATGCCCGTAACATCCTGCTGAAGCCGTCGCCAATTATGACTGACAACCAGGCACGTGCGCAGTTAGAGCAGATTGCTGCCGATATCCGCAGCGGAAAAACCACATTCGCCGCCGCCGCCAAACAGTACTCTGACGACCCCGGCTCAGCCAACCAGGGCGGCGACCTCGGCTGGACCTCACCGGAAGCCTTCGATCCGGCGTTCCGTGATGCGCTGCTGCGCCTGCAAAAAGGCCAGACCAGCCAGCCGGTTCACTCCTCTTTCGGCTGGCATTTAATCCAGCTGCTGGATACCCGTCGGGTGGATAAAACCGATGCGGCCCAGAAAGAGCGAGCCTATCGCATGCTGTTCAACCGTAAGTTTACTGAAGAAGCGCAGACCTGGATGCAGGAACAACGCGCCAGCGCCTACGTGAAGATTCTGGATAACAATGCAAAGTAATGCCCGTGTGGTGATCACGCCCGGCGAACCCGCCGGGATTGGTCCCGATCTGACGGTGCAACTGGCCCAGCAGGACTGGCCAGTTGAACTGGTGGTGTGCGCCTCGCCGGCGTTACTGCAGCAGCGCGCAGCGCAGCTTGGCCTGCCGCTGACGCTGCGGGCTTATCAGCCTAGCGTGGCGGCACAGCCGCAGCAGGCTGGCACGCTGACCATCCTGCCGGTCGATACCGCACAACCGGTTACGCCAGGCGAACTCTGCGTGGCCAACAGCGACTATGTGCTGACCACGCTGGCGCGCGCCTGTGACGGTTGTCTGAGCGGTGAATTTGCCGCACTGATTACCGGCCCGGTGCATAAAGGCGTGATCAACGACACCGGTATCGCCTTCACTGGCCATACCGAGTTCTTCGCCGATCGCGCTGGCAGCCATCGGGTGGTGATGACGCTGGCAACCGACACGCTGCGGGTGGCGCTGGCCACCACCCATATGCCGCTGAAAGAGGTCTCTGCCGCGGTGACGCGCGAGTGCCTGCATGAAGTCATCACTGTTCTGCATCACGACCTGCAGCAGAAATTCGCCATTGCCGAACCGCATATTTACGTCTGCGGTCTTAATCCGCATGCGGGCGAAAGCGGCCACATGGGTCGGGAAGAGATCGACGTTATCATCCCGGCGCTGAATGAACTGCGTCAGCAGGGTATTCAGCTGACCGGCCCGCTGCCGGCGGATACGCTGTTCCAGCCCAAATATCTGCAACATGCCGATGCGGTGCTGGCGATGTATCACGATCAGGGCCTGCCGGTGCTAAAATTTCAGGGGTTTGGCCGGGCGGTAAATATCACCCTTGGCCTGCCCTTTATCCGGACTTCAGTTGACCACGGTACCGCGCTTGAACTCGCCGGGCTGGGTCAGGCTGAGCCGGGCAGCTTCATCACGGCGCTTAACCTCGCCATCACTATGATCAAGAGCAGTAATGAATAATCGCGTCCATCAGGGGCACTACGCCCGTAAACGTTTCGGGCAGAACTTCCTGAACGATCAGTACATTATCGACAGCATTGTCTCCGCTATCCACCCGCAGCGCGATGAAGCGCTGGTGGAGATCGGTCCAGGCCTGGGAGCCTTAACCGAGCCGGTGGGTGAACGCCTCGACAGCTTAACGGTGGTGGAACTGGACCGCGATCTCGCTGCGCGCCTGCAAACCTATCCGTTCCTCGGACCGAAGCTGACCATTTTCCAGCAGGATGCCATGACCTTTGACTTCGCCGCGCTGGCGCAGGAAAGAGGCCAGCCGCTGCGCGTATTTGGCAACCTGCCGTACAACATTTCGACCCCGCTGATGTTTCATCTTTTCAGCTATACTGGTTCGATCAAAGACATGCACTTCATGCTGCAAAAAGAAGTGGTCAATCGTCTGGTCGCCGGTCCGGGTAGCAAAGCGTATGGCCGTCTGACGGTGATGGCGCAATATTACTGTCAGGTGATCCCGGTGCTGGAAGTTCCTCCGCACTCGTTCACGCCGCCGCCGAAAGTCGATTCTGCCGTGGTACGTCTTGTGCCGTTTGCCGAGCCGCCACATCCGGTCAGTGAAGTGCGTATCCTGAGCCGCGTGACCACCGAAGCGTTTGGTCAGCGTCGCAAAACGCTGCGCAATAGCCTGAGCCATATGGTGGCTGCCGGTGCGCTGGAAGAGTTGTCGATTGATCCAATCCTGCGGGCTGAAAACGTTTCGGTCGCGCAATATTGTCAGCTGGCAAACTGGCTGGCGAACCATCAGGGAAAATCGCAGGAGTAAGTGATGAGTGAAACGGCCCGCGTCTCAGTTCATGTGCAAAGCCAGTACGTCGCCTCGCAATCCTCACCGGATGACGAGCGTTACGTCTTCGCCTATACCATTACCATTCGCAACCTCGGCCGTTCACCGGTGCAACTGCTGGGACGCTACTGGCTGATTACCAATGGTAACGGCCGGGAAACCGAAGTTCAGGGCGAAGGCGTGGTCGGCGAACAGCCGCATATCGCAGCCGGCAATGAATTTCAGTACACCAGCGGGGCGGTGATTGAAACTCCGATGGGCACCATGCAGGGACACTACGTGATGGTCGATGAGCAGGGTGAAACCTTTCACGTCGACATTCCGGTTTTCCGCCTCGCAATTCAAACTCACATTCATTGATTTGCACGCCTGTTGCCCGCCTCGTCGGGCAAATTTTCATACTGGATAAAAGTCTATGAGCACATACCTGATTGGCGACGTTCACGGGTGCTACGACGAATTACGTGCGCTGCTGCAGCAGGTCGATTTCGATCCTCAACAGGATACGCTGTGGCTGACCGGCGATCTGGTGGCGCGCGGCCCGGGTTCGCTTGAGGTACTGCGCTACGTGAAACCACTGGGCGACGCGGTGCGGCTGGTGCTGGGCAATCACGATCTGCACCTGCTGGCGGTATACGCGGGCATCAGCCGTAACAAGCCCAAAGATCGCCTGACGCCGCTGCTGGAAGCGGACGATACGGATGAGCTGATCAACTGGCTGCGGCGTCAGCCGCTGTTACAGGTCGATGAAGAGCACAAGCTGGTGATGGGCCATGCCGGTATTACGCCGCAATGGGATATTGAAACCGCGAAAAAGTGTGCGCGTGAAGTGGAAGCGGTGCTCGCCAGTGACAGCTATCCGCTGTTCCTGGACGCCATGTATGGCGACATGCCGAACAACTGGAGCGAAGACCTCACCGGGCTGGCCCGCCTGCGCTTCAGCACCAATGCCCTCACCCGGATGCGTTACTGCTTCCCGAATGGTCAGCTGGATATGATCTGCAAGGATGCGCCGGAGTCGGCGCTGCCGCCGTTAAAGCCGTGGTTCAATATCGAGGGGCCGGTGGCGCGCGACTACACCATTGTGTTCGGTCACTGGGCCTCACTGGAAGGCAAAGGCACGCCAGAAGGAATTATTGGTTTGGATACCGGCTGCTGCTGGGGCGGCACGCTGACCCTGCTGCACTGGGAAAGCCAGCGCTACTATGTGCAGCCTTCCAATCGCCAGCAACCGCTGCCGGATGAGGTTATCACCCAGCAATCTGCCGGCTGACCCGACAAACAAAAACGCCCTGACAATATGCAGGGCGTTTTTGTTTGCGCGCGGGCTTAACGGCGGCGATCGAGGATCTCAAAACAGTAGCCGTGCGAGTTCTGGGCATCAGCATCATGGAATTCGCTGAAGGTCGATTGCCACTCATCCGGCTCGTAGTCCGGGAACTGGGTGTCACCTTCCACTTCTGCATCAATGTGGGTCAGATAGAGACGGTCGGCACGCGGCAGCATCTGCTCATAAATCCGGCCTCCGCCAATCACCATCACCTCTTCAGCATCACCGGCGGCCTGCAATGCCGCATCCAGCGAAGTGACCCAGGTGACGCCTTCGGCGGTACCCGGCTCGCTGCTGACCACGATGTTCAGCCGGCCCGGCAGCGGACGGCCAACAGATTCAAAGGTCAGCCGGCCCATAATCACCGGTTTTTTCAGCGTATTGCGCTTAAACCACGCCAAATCTGCAGGCAGGTCCCACGGCATGGCGTTATCCATACCAATAATGCGATCTGCTGCTAATGCCGCGATAAGACTAATCATGTTAACCACTCACTGGAAAAAATTGGCGCCATCATACGTAAAGGCGAAACTTTCGTCGATAGCTAGAAAGGTCTATTTGAGTAAAGCTTTTTTGCCACCGCTTTTTCGCGCTGATGCAGAGTTTTTCACCGCGCAAAGACGGTGGTTTGCCGCAGCACGCCAGAGATCCGGCTTATGCTGGTACAAAAGGAAGAGAGACAAATAAAAACGGCTCCCGCAGGAGCCGTTGCGACGATTATTTCGCTTTGATTTGCGCGTGCATTTCCTGCACCGAGATAACCTGCTCGGTCGGATCGGCATTCAGCGCCATCGCTGTGGCGAAACCGCCGTTCAGCGTGGTGTCATAGTGCACTTTATACTGCAGTGCGCTGTGGCGAATCAGCTTCGAATCTTCAATCGCCTGACGTCCCGCGGTGGTGTTGACGATGTAGGTGTATTCGCCATTCTTCAGACGATCCTGAATGTGCGGACGCCCTTCATGCACCTTGTTGACCAGGCGCGGATTGATGCCCGCTTCACCCAGCACCACCGCCGTACCGTGGGTCGCATCCAGTTCGAAACCAAACTTCTGCAGCTTGGCCGCCAGGTCGACAATACGTTTCTTATCGCCTTCACGCACCGACAGCAGCGCACGGCCTAACTTTTTCATGTTGCTCTGCGCACCGAGCATCGCTTTGGCGAAGGCTTCAGCGAAGGTCCGGCCGACACCCATCACTTCACCGGTGGAACGCATTTCCGGGCCAAGAATCGGGTCGACACCCTGGAACTTGTTGAACGGCAACACCACTTCTTTCACCGAGTAGTAAGGTGGGATCACCTCTTCGGTCACGCCCTGCTCGGCCAGAGTTTTGCCGGCCATCACGCGCGCCGCCACTTTTGCCAGAGGCACACCGGTCGCTTTGGAGACGAACGGCACGGTACGGGCCGCACGTGGGTTGACTTCAATCAGGTAAACTTCGTTGTCTTTGACCGCGAACTGCACGTTCATCAGACCACCTACGTTGAGTTCAAACGCCAGCTTCTCAACCTGCTGACGCATCACATTCTGAATCTCCTGATTCAGGGTGTAGGCGGGCAGCGAACAGGCGGAGTCACCGGAATGCACACCAGCCTGCTCAATGTGTTCCATGATGCCGCCAATCAGCACCCGCTCACCGTCGCAAATCGCATCGACATCCACTTCTACCGCGTCATCAAGGAAGCGATCCAGCAGAACCGGCGCATCGTTAGAGACCGAGACCGCCGTCTGGAAGTAGCGCTTGAGGTCGATTTCGTCGTAGACAATCTCCATCGCGCGGCCGCCGAGCACATACGAAGGACGCACCACCAGCGGATAACCCAAGCCGGCCGCTTTCTCAACCGCCTGCTCCAGTGTCGCGACCGTGGCGTTCGCCGGCTGCTTAAGGTTAAGGCGATCTACCGCCTGCTGGAAACGTTCACGGTCTTCAGCACGGTCAATCGAGTCCGGGCTGGTGCCGATAACCGGCACGCCGGCCGCTTCCAGCGCGCGCGCCAGTTTCAGCGGCGTCTGGCCGCCATACTGGACGATGACGCCTTTCGGCTGCTCAATGCGCACAATCTCCAGTACATCTTCCAGCGTGACCGGTTCGAAGTAGAGGCGATCAGAGGTGTCGTAGTCGGTCGATACGGTTTCCGGGTTACAGTTGACCATGATGGTCTCGTAACCGTCTTCACGCAGCGCCAGCGCCGCGTGAACGCAGCAGTAGTCGAACTCGATGCCCTGGCCGATACGGTTAGGTCCGCCACCCAGCACCATGATTTTTTCACGGTCCCGGTTCGGATTCGCTTCGCACTCCTCTTCATAAGTTGAGTACATGTAGGCGGTATCGGTGGCGAACTCTGCAGCGCAGGTATCGACGCGCTTGTAAACCGGATGCAGGTTGAACTGCTGACGCAGCTTACGAATCTCGCTTTCGGCCACACCGGCCAGCGTCGCCAGGCGTGCATCGGCAAAGCCTTTGAGCTTCAGGGCGCGCAGGAACGTATAGTCGAGGCTGTTCACCCCTTCGCGTGCTACCTGCTCTTCCAGCCGCACCAGTTCTTCAATCTGCACCAGGAACCAGCGGTCAATGTTGGTCAGGTTGAAAACGCCATCGACGGACATGCCGGCGCGGAACGCATCAGCGATGTACCAGATGCGGTCGGAACCGGCATCTTTCAGTTCGCGGCGGATGCGTGTCAGCGCTTCCGGATCGTCAAGATGAACTTTCGGGTCGAAGCCGTTTGCACCGACTTCCAGACCGCGCAGCGCTTTCTGCATCGACTCCTGGAAGGTGCGGCCAATCGCCATCACTTCACCCACCGATTTCATCTGGGTGGTCAGGCGATCGTTAGCGCCGGCAAATTTTTCGAAGTTGAAGCGTGGGATCTTAGTGACGACGTAGTCAATCGATGGCTCAAACGACGCCGGCGTTAAGCCACCGGTGATGTCGTTCGTCAGCTCGTCGAGGGTAAAGCCGACCGCCAGTTTGGCCGCCACTTTGGCAATCGGGAAGCCGGTGGCTTTCGAGGCCAGTGCGGAAGAACGCGAGACACGCGGGTTCATCTCGATCACAATCAGCCGGCCGTTTTTGGGGTTAACTGAGAACTGCACGTTGGAGCCACCGGTTTCGACACCGATTTCACGCAGCACCGCCAGCGAGGCGTTACGCATGATCTGATACTCTTTATCGGTCAGCGTCTGGGCGGGCGCTACGGTGATCGAGTCACCGGTGTGGATGCCCATCGCATCAAAGTTTTCGATGGAGCAGACGATGATGCAGTTGTCGTTCTTATCGCGCACCACTTCCATCTCATACTCTTTCCAGCCAATCAGCGACTCATCAATCAGCAGCTCATTGGTCGGAGAGAGGTCGAGACCGCGCTCGCAAATCTCTTCAAACTCTTCGCGGTTATACGCGATACCGCCACCGGTGCCGCCCATGGTGAACGAGGGGCGGATAATGCACGGGAAGCCGACATCTTCTGCCACCGCCAGCGCTTCTTCCATGGTGTGCGCGATGCCTGAACGGGCAGTATCCAGCCCGATGCTTTTCATCGCGACGTCAAAACGGCGACGGTCTTCGGCCTTACCAATCGCATCGGCAGTGGCACCAATCATGGTGACGCCAAATTCTGCCAGCACGCCCTGACGTTCCAGCTCCAGCGCACAGTTCAGCGCCGTCTGGCCGCCCATGGTCGGCAGTACCGCATCCGGACGCTCTTTTTCGATGATTTTACGTATCACTTCCCAGTGAATCGGTTCGATGTAGGTCGCATCGGCCATTTCCGGGTCAGTCATAATGGTCGCCGGGTTGGAGTTGACCAGAATGACGCGGTAACCCTCTTCACGCAGCGCTTTACACGCCTGCGCACCGGAATAGTCAAATTCGCAGGCCTGGCCGATCACAATCGGACCGGCGCCAAGAATCAGGATGGATTTTATGTCTGTACGTTTTGGCATGATTAGCTCCTGATTACTTCGCTTTCGAACGGAATGCGTCAATCAATTCAATAAAGTGGTCAAACAGCGGCGCGGCATCGCCCGGTCCCGGACTGGCTTCAGGGTGGCCCTGAAAGCTGAAAGCCGGCTTGTCAGTGCGGTGAATGCCCTGCACAGTCTTATCAAACAGCGAGATATGGGTGACGCGCAGGTTAGCCGGCAGATCGGTTTCATCAACCGCGAATCCGTGGTTCTGCGCGGTAATCATCACGCGGTGGTTATCGAGATCTTTCACCGGATGGTTACCGCCGTGGTGGCCCAGCTTCATCTTGACGGTCTTTGCACCGCTGGCCAGCGCCAGCAACTGGTGGCCGAGGCAGATACCAAACAGCGGGATATCGGTTTTCAGGAAGGCCTGAATGGCGTTGATCGCATAGTCACATGGCTCCGGGTCACCGGGACCGTTGGAGAGGAAAATGCCATCCGGATTCAGCTTCAGTACCTCTTCAGCGGACGTCTGGGCTGGCACCACCGTCAGGCGACAGCCGCGATCCACCAGCATACGCAGAATGTTGCGTTTGGCGCCGTAGTCGTAGGCGACCACGTGGTAAGGCAGCGCGTCGGCTGATGACTGCTCTGGCAGTCCTCCTTCAAGCTGCCAGCTGCCCTGCTGCCAGCTGTAGGTTCCGGCTGTGCTGACTTCTTTAGCCAGATCCATTCCTTTCAGGCCCGGGAACGCCTGGGCTTTTTGCAGCGCCAGCGCCGCATCCGGGTTGTCACCGGCGATGATGCAGCCGTTTTGCGCCCCTTTCTCGCGCAGTAAGCGAGTCAGCTTACGGGTATCAATATCGGCAATCGCTACAATGTTATTGCGCTGCAGGTAGGCAGGTAAGCCCTCTTCACTGCGGAAATTGCTGGCAATCAGCGGCAGGTCGCGAATAACCAGGCCCTGAGCGTGAATCTGACTGGATTCTTCGTCGGCGGAATTGGCACCGACATTGCCGATATGAGGATAAGTGAGAGTGACGATTTGGCGGGAATAGGAGGGATCAGTGAGGATTTCTTGATAACCGGTCATTGAGGTGTTGAAAACGACTTCCCCCACTGCCGACCCTGTTGCCCCGATGGCCCGACCGTGGAATTGGGTTCCGTCTTCCAGAACCAAGAGCGCTGACTTAATCAAAACATCCTCCAGGGAATAAACAGTCACAATATCTGCATATTAATTCAAAATAGTGGCCTGAATCAATGCAAAAACCGCCTGAATTGTCGATTTTTGGCAAATTGCGCGTATTCTAATGATCGACCTAGTAATTGTCTACCCTGAGTCGGGATTTTTTCACCATTATCTGCCTTCTGAGTGTGAAAACGTGCATAAGCGGCAAAAAGAGAGGAAAACTCGGCGGAATAATCGTTTGCCAGACGGAAAAAAAGCGAAACAGCCAGCAAGAGACGGTTATTTTGACCAAATGGTCAAAAATAGCGAAACAGACAGGAAAAGACCACACAAAACTGCAATAAATAACGCTTCCGACAGAATTATAATGATGGCAGCTTATTTTTAATAAAATTAAGGGCAATGAAAAAATTTTCCCTTGTTAATCAAGTGATTACCGATTGAGATAACCACATAACGATGGTTCACAACACTCACAACATCGATAAATCCAGCACGTCACGCATATCAAACAGGCCATATTTTTTATCTTTCAGCCAGAATGCCGCCTTAACCGCGCCATTTGCAAAGGTCATACGGCTTGAAGCCTTGTGTGTTATCTCTACCCGCTCTCCGATATCTGCAAACATTGCGGTATGCTCGCCGACGATATCCCCTGCCCGCACCGTGGCAAAGCCGATGGTCTGCGGCTGGCGTTCGCCGGTATATCCTTCACGGCTGTAGACCGCATGCTCATCCAGTTTCCACTGCATGGCATCGGCAATCGCTTCCCCCATCGCCAGCGCGGTGCCAGAGGGCGCATCCACTTTATGACGATGGTGAGCTTCAATAATTTCGATATCCGCGTAGTCGCCCATCACTTTGGCGGCCTTCTCCAGCAGCTTCAGCACCAGGTTAACGCCGACGCTGAAGTTAGCGGCAAACACGATAGCGATCTCTTCTGCGGCAGCACGGATCGCTGCTTTACCGGCTTCATCAAAGCCGGTGGTGCCAATCACCATCGCTTTACCGTGCTCACGGCAGACCGCCAGGTAATCCAGCGTACCTTCAGGACGGGTAAAGTCGATCAGCACATCGAAGTCATCGATCACCGCGCGCAAGTCATCAGCGATGATGATGCCATTTTTGCCAGTACCGGCTAATTCACCGGCATCGCTGCCGATCAGAGAAGAGCCCGGACGCGCCAGTGCCGCACCCAGTTCCACCGCTTCCGTCTGCTGCGTCGCCTGGATCAGATTACGGCCCATACGACCCGGTGCGCCGACAATGGCAATACGGATATTGTTCATATTTATTCATTCCTAAAACAAAACTATGCGTCCAAAGCGTCATCAGGTTAACCACGAGTTAACAGGCACGCCACTATTAATCAGTGATAATAAGAATTATATGCCAGCCGCGCGCGATTATCAGTAAAAGCAATCGCGACGGCGTAAAGTGCCGTGTTGGCCGCAGCCAAAAACAAAAAAGGCCGAACAGAGTCGGCCTTTATTTTTAAATCACATCAGAAGGTTACTGCACTTCACGCACATCGACCCGCAGCTCTTTTGGCACTTCGAAGACGATATTCTCTTCCCGGCCAATCAGCTCAATCGCCGCTTCGCCGCCCAGCTCACGCAAACGCTGGATCACCTGCTGCACCAGAATATCCGGCGCAGAGGCGCCCGCGGTGACGCCGATGCACTCAACTCCCCTGACCCACTCTTCCTGAATATCATCCGCCGAGTCGATCAGCTTCGCCAGCTTACCGACACGCTGTGCCAGTTCCGCCAGACGGTTAGAATTGGACGAGTTCTTCGAGCCGACCACCAGCACCACCTCTGCGTCACGCGCCAGAGTGCGTACTGCTTCCTGGCGGTTCGTGGTGGCGTAGCAGATATCATCTTTGCGCGGCCCGATAATCGCCGGAAAGCGCTGACGCAGCGCTTCAATGATGTCAGAGGTATCGTCCACCGACAGCGTAGTCTGGGTCATGAAGCTAAGATTGCTCTCGTCTTTAACCGTCAGCTTAAACACATCTTCCGGCGACTCGACCAGGTACATTCCACCGTTGGGGTTGTTGTACTGCCCCATGGTGCCTTCCACTTCCGGATGACCGGCGTGACCAATCAGAATCGCTTCCACACCCTTACGGCTGGCGCGGGCCACTTCCATATGCGCTTTGGTCACCAGCGGACAGGTAGCATCAAACAGCATGGTGAGATTGCGCGCTTTGGCTTCTGCGCGCACCGCCTGAGAAACGCCGTGTGCAGAAAAAATCAGAATCGCGTCATCCGGCACTTCGCTGATATCTTCAATAAAGATCGCACCGCACTCACGCAGACTGTTGACCACGTAGCGGTTGTGCACCACTTCATGACGCACATAGATCGGCGCACCGTACATCTCCAGTGCGCGCTCGACAATACTAATTGCCCGATCAACGCCAGCGCAGAAGCCGCGCGGATTAGCCAACAGGATTTGCATCGTTCACCTCCAGCGCCGGATTAATGTCCAGCACCTCAATATCAAACTGCACGCGATGACCCGCCAGCGGATGGTTGAAATCGACGGTGATGGAATCGCCCGAGACTTCACGGATCACGCCTAGCATTTCGCTGCCGCCCATGCCGGTAGACAGCATAATGGCACCCACTTCCGGTTCGCCCGCATCGATAAAATCACGACGGGAGAAGTACTGGATCAGATCAGGACTGACGCTACCAAACGCCTCTTCCGGCGCCAAGGTGAACTGTTTAGTTTCACCGGCTGTCAGCCCGAGCAACGCCTGCTCCAGCGCGGCCGACAAGCTGCCATCGCCCAGACGAAACAGCGCAGGCTTACCGTTTGCACGGGTCGATTCCGCCGTCGAGCCATCTTCCAGCTTCAGCGTAAAATGCACCAACACCGCGCTGTCGCGCTGTAAAGACTCACTCATCACTTACCCTTTCTGTTTTGCCTGTTTACTGGCAGGGCTGAGAAAGCCTTCCAGCACCACCAACGCCGCACCAATACAGATGCCGCAGTCAGCGATATTAAATGTAGCGAAGTGCCAGTTACCGACGTAGAAATCGATAAAGTCGACCACAAAGCCGTGATAAGAGCGATCGAACAGGTTGCCTATCGCCCCGCCGATGATCAACGCATAAGCGATGTTGGCGATCTTATGACTGGCTCGGTTGCGATACATCATCAACAGCAGCGAAACCACGATCGCCAGCGCGATGCCGGCAAAGAACCAGCGCTGCCAGCCGCCTTTGTCCGCCAGGAAACTGAACGCCGCACCGTAGTTGTGGGCGTAGAACAGGTTCAGGAACGGTATCAACGGCTGCGTTTCGTGCAGCATCATGTTGTTCATCACCCACTGCTTACTGGCGAAGTCGACAACAATCACTACCAGCACCAGCCACAGCCAGCGCAATCCGGTTGAGAAAATAGGTTTACGCATCAGGCAAATTTACGCTCTTCACCGTCACCGGCTACGTTGGTGTAACAACGACCGCAGACCTCAGCATGCTCCGGGTTCTGACCGACGTCGGTAGTGTAATGCCAGCAGCGCTGACATTTCTCGCCTTCCGCTTTATGCAGGGCGATTTTCAGACCTTTCAGCAATTCGCTCTGCTGCGCTTCATCGTTCGCCAGGGCGTAATCCGCCACCTGCGCGCCTGAGGTCAGCAGCACAAAGCGTAGCTCATTGCCCAGCGCCTGCAGTTTGGCTGCCAGCTCCGGCTCGGCATACAGCGTCACCGTCGCTTCCAGTGCGCCACCGATTCGTTTGTCGGCACGCGCCTGCTCAATAACCTTGTTCACTTCGCCGCGCACTTTCAGCAGCTCAGCCCAGCAGGCGTCGTTCAGCGCTTCATTTTCCGCCAGGCCAAACAGGCCCTGATACCACTCTTCGGTGAAGACGTACTGCGCGCGTTCGCCAGGCAGGTAGCCCCAGATCTCATCCGCAGTAAAGGACATGATCGGTGCCATCCAGCGCACCAGCGCTTCAACGATGTGCCACAGCGCGGTCTGACAGCTGCGACGCGCCAGGCTGTCGCCTTTGGCGGTGTACTGACGGTCTTTGATGATGTCGAGATAGAAGCTGCCCATCTCCACCGAACAAAACTGCATCAGGCGCTGAATCACTTCATGGAAGTCGTAGTTTTCGTAGGAGGCGGTGATATCGGCCTGCGCCGCCTGTGCGCGACCGACTGCCCAGCGATCCACCACCACCATCTCTTCCGGCTGCACCAGATCGGTGGCCGGATTGAAACCGCTGAGGTTCGCCAGTAGGAAACGTGCGGTGTTGCGGATACGACGATAGGCATCGGCAGAGCGCTTCAGGATCTCATCCGAAACCGCCATTTCGCCGGAGTAGTCGGTTGAGGCAACCCACAGACGCAGAATGTCAGCGCCCAGTTTGTTCATTACATCCTGCGGCGACACGGTGTTGCCGATCGATTTCGACATCTTGCGGCCCTGACCATCCACGGTGAAACCGTGCGTCAGTACCTGACGATAAGGCGCTTTGCCTTTCATCGCCGTCGAGATCATCAGTGACGACATAAACCAGCCGCGATGCTGATCCGAGCCTTCCAGATACATATCCGGAGTGTGACCGCCAAATTCAGGACGCGCATCGACCACCGAATAGCTGGTTGAACCGGAGTCAAACCAGACGTCCAGGGTATCAGGCACCTTAACGTAGTGATCGGCGTCATCGCCCATCAGGTCGCGCGGATCGAGATCCCACCACGCCTGAATGCTATCCTGCTCAACCCGCTGCGCCACTTTTTCCATCAGTGACAGGGTGTCCGGATGCAGCTGCTCGGTCTCTTTATGGACGAACAGCGCCATCGGCACGCCCCAGGTACGCTGACGCGAGATGCACCAGTCCGGACGGTTAGCCACCATCGATTCAATACGCGCCTGGCCCCAGTCCGGGATCCACTGTACGCCTTTGATCTCCTGCAGCGACTGCGCACGCAGGCCTTTCTGACCCATGCTGATGAACCATTGCGGCGTGGCACGGAAGATGATTGGCGTTTTGTGACGCCAGCAGTGCGGATAGCTGTGCAGCAGTTTCTCAACGTGCAGCAGCGCGCCTTTCTCTTTCAGCAGCTCAACGATCATGTCGTTAGCTTTGAATACGTTGACCCCATCCAGCGTCGGATAGGTGCCTGGCAGATAGCTGCCATCCGGGCCGACCGGATTGGCGGTTTCGATGCCATATTTCTGGCCGATGACATAGTCATCCGGGCCGTGGCCTGGTGCGGTGTGTACGGCACCGGTACCGGCTTCCAGCGTCACATGATCGCCCAGCACTACCAGCGACTGAATGGCCAGGAACGGATGCTGGAATTTCTGCAGCTCCAGCGCCGCGCCTTTGCATTCGCCCAGAACGCGCCATTCGCTGACGCCCGCGCGCTTCATCACGCTCTCGACCAGATCTTTCGCCAGAATCAGCGAGCGTCCGTCGATCTGCAGCAACTGATACTCAAATTCGGCGTTTAACGAGATGGCGCGGTTAGCCGGCAGCGTCCACGGCGTAGTGGTCCAGATCACCAGTGAAATCGGACCCTCAACCTGCGCAGCGCCAAAGGCCTGACGCACCGCGTCGGCATCAATGGCGTTGAACATCACGTCAATCGAAGGGGAAGTCTTGTCGTAGTACTCCACTTCCGCTTCTGCCAGCGTAGAGCGGCAATCGAGGCACCAGTGTACCGGCTTGGCACCTTTGTGCAGGTGGCCGTTGTCGATGATTTTACCCAGCGCGCGAATGATGTTGGCTTCAGTAGCAAAGTCCATCGTCAGGTAAGGACGATCCCAGTCGCCCAGCACGCCCAGACGGATAAAGTCCGCTTTCTGGCCTTCAACCTGCTCGGCGGCATATTTACGGCACGCTGCGCGGAACTCGGCGGCGCTGACCTTCTCGCCTGGCTTGCCGATCATCTGCTCAACTTTGTGTTCGATAGGCAGACCGTGGCAGTCCCAGCCCGGCACGTACGGCGAGTCATAGCCCGCCATGCCTTTCGACTTGACGATAATGTCTTTCAGAATCTTGTTTACAGAGTGACCAATATGAATGCTGCCGTTCGCATACGGAGGGCCATCATGCAGCATAAAGGTTTTTTTCCCTTTTTTGGCTTCGCGGATAATGCCGTACATGTTGTCAGCATTCCAGCGTTGCAACATTCCCGGTTCGCGTTTGGCCAGATCGCCACGCATCGGGAATCCCGTTTCCGGCAAATTCAGGGTAGATTTATAGTCACTCATCAGATTCTCGATTCCGTTTTTCGCTCAGGTTAACGCCCGAAGAACTGCCGGGCCGTTACCACATCTTTCGCAATTTGTTCTTTCAACGCCTCCAGTGAGGCAAAGCGCTGCTCGTTTCGTAATTTCTGCTTCAGCACCACGTCAATGTGCCGGCCATATAGATTCATATTGATGTCAAGCAGGTGAACTTCAAGCTGCTGGCGTAAACCTTTTACCGTCGGACGGGTGCCAATGTTGGCCACGCCGGGGATCGGCTCAGGCGTCAGGCCGTGCACCTCGACCGCATAAACGCCTTTCACCGGCGAAACGCTGCGGCGCAGAGGGAGGTTAGCGGTAGGAAAACTCAGCGTGCGGCCCAGTGCATCACCGTGCACCACACGACCTGAAATACTAAATGGGTGGCCTAACAGCGATTGCGCCAGCGCTAAGTCATCCGCGGCCAGCGCCTGACGCACGGCGGTGCTGCTGATGCGTTTGCCGCCGTCACAGAAGGTTTCGGTACTGACGACATCAAAGCCATACTCCACACCGGCTTTCTGTAATAACAGGAAATCGCCCTGGCGACCAGCGCCGAAGCGGAAGTCATCGCCCACCGCGAGGTACTTCACGTCGAGTTTTTCGACTAATAATTCGCTGATAAAACACTGCGCCGACAGCGCCGCAAAACGGCGATCAAAGCGGACGTACAGCACTTTATCGACACCGGCTTCAGCCAGGTAGCGCAGTTTTTCACGCAGACGCGTCAGACGCGCCGGGGCTTTGTCGCCAGCGAACAGTTCCAGCGGTTGCGGCTCAAAAACCATCACCACCACCGGTAAATTACGCTTCCGTCCCTCTTCACACAGGCGGGACATCAGCGCCTGATGACCGCGGTGCACGCCATCGAAATTACCAATGGTCAGAACGCAGCCGCGATGCTGCTCGTTAAGATTATGAATACCGCGGATAAACTTCATGGCTAACTCAAACCGGTGGAAATCGGCGGATTATACCCTTGAAACCGGCTAAGGTTAACCCGTCAGCACTTCTTTCATGCTTAACGGTGCGCATTTACTGGCGGTGGAGGCCGCGGATAAGAATTTTTTCGCGAAATACTGTATTCAGCGAGGCGAAGCTGGTAGAGTCTTGCGCCATCAAATACGTAACCGAGTGCTGCTCATAGAGCGACGCTTATTTGCACAAATCCATTGACAAAATCAGGTTGGAAGGGCATACTCCTCGGCCTTTGATTTGTCTCTATAGATAGAACACATTTGGGAGTTGGACCTTGGCTAATATCAAATCAGCTAAGAAACGCGCCGTAACATCTGAGAAACGCCGTAAGCATAACGCTAGCCGCCGCTCTATGATGCGTACCTTCGTTAAGAAAGTATACGCAGCGATCGCTTCAGGCGACAAAGCTGCTGCGCAGAACGCATTCAATGAAATGCAACCAATCGTGGACCGTCAGGCTGCTAAAGGTCTGATCCACAAAAACAAAGCTGCACGTTATAAAGCAAACCTGACTGCACAGATCAACAAACTGGCTTAATCGCCGCTTGTTCATCGCTTTGTTGAAAGAACCGGCTTCTACGCCGGTTTTTTTTCGTCTGGACAGGGCGTGGAAACAGCGCGCTGAAGTCTGCATGACAGATGCGCTGTACCGCCGGATGCTCAATCATCCGCTCAGCAAAAATGATGTGATACTCCTCTAATACCGTCTCCAGCCGCCCGACCTCTGCGATCACCTCACGCTGCCAGATATCCTGCCGATCCAGCACCGGAGCGACAAAAATGGCATTCTGCCCGGCCCCGAACGCTTTCATTAACAACGCCGCATCATCAAACTCGCCCAGAATGTCGACCTGCAATCTCTGACTGTTAATCCAGTTAAGAATCTTACGTCCCAGCATCGAACGGCGTCCCGGAATCAACAGCCGGCGCGTCTCCAGACAGGTCGGAAAAGGCCGTTCGGGCAGCGGCAGCGTTGACCAGAAACTCACCGGACACTCTCCCAGCTTGACCGAAAACAACCCCTCCTACTGAGTCGAATCGATCGGGCAGTCAGAGATAATCATATCCAGCTTGTGCTGGCTGAGCTGTTCCAGCAGCATTTCATGGGTCGACTCGAAGCAGCGCAGATGCGCCACCACTGCCGTCTCCAGCACCTTGCTCACCAGCTGCTTAGACAGGGCGTCCGCCACGCCAACATCAAACAGCAGATGCGACTCTTTGCGATAGTTGACGATATCCAGCATCTCTTGGCCGAGCATGAACATCCGGTCCGCATAGCGGAACACCAGCTGCCCCAGCTCGGTCGGAACCAGCCCGCGTCCCTGCCGGCGGAACAGCTTGCCCTGCAGGCGCTCCTCGAGCGCCTTGATCTGTCCGGTGATGGTTTGCGGCGTCAGAGAGAGCGCCTCAGCGGCACCAAAAATCGATCCGGTCCGGCAGGCGTGCCAGAAGTAGTAGAGATGATTGTAATTAATGTGCGACATCATTCCTCGCTCCCGTCTGCTCAGCCGGCACGCTGTGCCAGACGCCGCCACAGAATCAGGTAGCCCAGCAGCGCCGAGAGAATTGATCCGATCAGAATGCCCAGCTTCGCCAAGGTGATCAGTTCGGCGTTGGTGTCGCCATAGGCCAGCGAGGCAATGAAGATCGACATGGTAAAGCCGATGCCGCACAGCACCCCGACCGCCTCGATATCCTTAATGTAAATGTAGGTATTTTCCGGTAGCCGGGCGAGGCCAATTTTCACCACCAGCCAGCAAAATAGCGTGATACCCAACGGCTTACCGATCAGCAGGCCAGCAATAATACCGAGTGGCAGCAGCGAGACGCCGGCATTAGCAAAGGCAAACAGCGGCAGGATCAGCCAGCTCACCCACGAATGCAGCGCATGCTCAAGGTGGATTGCCGGTGAATGCCCCTCTTTCTTCGCCAGCGGGATCAGGAAGCCAACCACCACACCGGCCAGCGTGGCGTGTACGCCTGACTTTAGCACCGCGTTCCACAGCACCATGCCCAACAGCAGATAGAGGCCGGTATTGCGCACGTTGAGCAGGTTCATCAGCGCCAGCACACCAATCGCGGCGGCCGCGACACCCAGTGATGCGACCGAGAGATCGTGGGTATAGAACAGCGCGATAATCACAATCGCCCCGAGATCGTGAATGATCGCCAGCGCCATCAGGAAGATCTTTGAGGCTGGCGGTACCCGGCTGCCTAACAGCGCCAGAATACCCAGCGCAAATGCGATATCGGTGGCGGTCGGGATCGCCCAGCCGCTGCGCGTCTCAACATCAGCGCCATTAAACAGCAGGAACAGTATTGCCGGGGCCATCATACCGCCCAGCGCGGCAATTAATGTAAAGACCGCCTTGTCACGTTTCGCCAGCGCGCCCATCACCAATTCGCGTTTAACCTCCAGCCCGACCATCAGGAAAAACAGCGCCATCAGTGCGTTATTGATCCACAGCAGCAGGTTTTTGCTGATATCGAGATCGCCGAAGCGGAACTGCACCGGAATTGCCAGCAGATCGCGGTAACCCTGCTGTGTTGCGCCATTATTGGCGAGGATCATCGCCAGCGCGGCGGCCAGGATCAGCACCACGCCACCGGCGGCGTCACTATTCAGGATTTTTTTAGTCTGATATTCACACGCAGAGTCCTTATCCAGAGATCAATCAAGGCGCTAAGAATACCGGTAATGATAGTTCGAAAAAAACAGATTATTCAGCGGATATCACTCGGAAAAGACGAGCTGTGGTGGCAGGCAAAAAAAGCCAGCGACGCTGCGCTGGCTTCAGAGGGGGATAAGCTTAACGGGTTAAGTCATCAAAGAATTTTTTCACGCCGTCGAAGAAGCTTTTGGAGCGCGGGCTGTTGTGTTCACCGCTTGGTCCGCCAAAGCTCTCTTCCAGTTCACGCAACAGCGCTTTCTGTTTCTCATTGAGGCTGACAGGCGTTTCCACCACCACCCGGCACAGCAGATCACCGACCGCGCCGCCGCGTACCGACTTCACGCCGCGTCCGCGCATGCGGAACAGTTTGCCGGTCTGGGTTTCAGACGGCACTTTCAGCTTCACGCGACCATCCAGCGTTGGCACTTCAATCTCACCGCCCAGTGCTGCCATCGCAAAGTTGATCGGCACTTCACAGTAAAGGTTGTTATCTTCACGTTCGAAGATCGGGTGTTTCTTCACCGATACCTGAACGTAGAGATCGCCGGCCGGGGCGCCCTGCTCACCCGCTTCACCTTCGCCACTCAGACGAATGCGGTCACCGGTGTCGACCCCTGCCGGGATTTTCACTGACAGCGTTTTCGACTTCTCTACCCGGCCATGGCCATGACAGGCATTGCACGGATCTTTAATCACCGAGCCGCGACCGTGACAGGTCGGACAGGCTTGCTGTACGGTGAAGAAGCCCTGGCGCATCTGCACCTGGCCGGCACCGTGACAGGTCGAACAGGTCTGAGGCTGCGTGCCCGCTTTCGCGCCGCTGCCGTGGCAGACGTCACACTCTTCCAGCGTTGGAATGCGGATCTCTTTGGTCACGCCGCGTACCGCTTCTTCCAGCGACAGCTCCATGTTGTAACGTAAATCGGCGCCACGGGCTGCGCGCTGACGGCGGCCACCACCAAAGATGTCACCGAAAACGTCGCCAAAGATATCGCTGAAATCTGCGCCGCCGCCACCGAATCCACCGCCGCCCATGCCGCCCTGTTCAAAGGCTGCGGGGCCATATTGATCGTAAGCCGCCCGCTTCTGCGCGTCGGTCAGGATTTCGTAGGCTTCCTTGACCTCTTTGAATTTGGCTTCGGCCTCTTTATCACCGGGACTACGGTCCGGGTGAAACTTCATTGCCAAGCGTTTGTAAGCCTTTTTGATTTCACGCTCGTCTGCAGATTTGGCGACGCCTAAAATCTCGTAGTAATCACTCTTCGCCATATTTATTTAGCCCTTAACATGATCGCACGGGCGTGGAGAGAACTCCTACGCCCGTGCTGGTTTCAACGGCTGTCAGGCCAACCGTCGCGCCCGGTCAGGGGCAATTATTTCTTGTTGTCTTTCACTTCTTCGAATTCAGCGTCGACAACGTCGTCATCTTTCTTCGCTGACGCATCGCCGGCATCCGCCGCACCTGCCTGAGACTGCTGTGCAGCTTCCATCAGTTTGCCGGACACTTCCATCAGCGCCTGCATTTTGGCATCGATTTCCGCTTTATCTTCGCCTTTCAGCGCGGTTTCCAGTGCGGCCAGCGCAGCTTCGATAGGCGCTTTATCGTCCGCGGTCAGTTTGTCGCCCGCTTCATCCAGCTGCTTACGCGTGCTGTGGGCAATCTGGTCACCCTGATTACGCGTCTGTACCAGCTCTTCGAACTTACGGTCAGATTCGGCGTTCGCTTCCGCGTCGCGCACCATTTTTTCGATCTCTTCATCGTTCAGACCAGAAGAGGCTTTAATGGTGATTTTCTGCTCTTTACCGCTGTTCTTATCTTTCGCTGACACGTGCAGGATACCGTCCGCATCGATGTCGAAGGTCACTTCGATCTGCGGCATACCGCGCGGTGCAGCCTGGATACCGTCGAGGTTGAACTGGCCCAGTGACTTGTTGTCATTGGCGCGCTTACGCTCACCCTGCAGCACGTGAATGGTCACGGCTGACTGGTTATCTTCAGCAGTTGAGAACACCTGGCTGTGCTTAGTCGGGATAGTGGTGTTCTTGCTGATCAGCGAGGTCATCACGCCACCCATGGTTTCGATACCCAGTGACAGTGGGGTAACGTCAAGCAGCAGCACGTCTTTCACGTCGCCGCCCAGTACACCACCCTGAACCGCTGCACCTACTGCAACCGCTTCATCCGGGTTCACGTCTTTACGTGGCTCTTTACCAAAGAACTCAGTCACTTTAGCCTGAACCAGTGGCATACGCGTCTGACCACCAACCAGGATAACGTCGTTGATATCAGAAACGGACAGACCCGCATCCTGCAGCGCAACTTTCAGCGGCGCGATAGAACGAGCAACCAGATCTTCTACCAGTGATTCCAGCTTCGCACGCGTCACTTTGATGTTCAGGTGCTTAGGACCGGTCGCGTCAGCCGTGATGTACGGCAGGTTCACGTCGGTCTGCTGAGCAGAAGAAAGCTCGATTTTCGCTTTTTCTGCAGCTTCTTTCAGACGCTGCATCGCCAGCGGATCGTTGTGCAGATCGATACCCTGATCTTTCTTAAATTCAGCCACCAGGTAGTTGATCAGGCGGCTATCGAAGTCTTCACCACCGAGGTGAGTATCACCGTTGGTTGCCAGTACTTCGAAGGTTTGTTCGCCGTCAACTTCGTCGATCTCAATGATTGAGATATCGAAGGTACCGCCACCCAGGTCGTAAACTGCGATGGTGCGGTTGCCCTGGCCTTTACCCAGACCATACGCCAGCGCCGCTGCCGTTGGTTCGTTGATAATACGCTTAACTTCCAGACCCGCGATACGGCCGGCATCTTTGGTCGCCTGACGCTGCACATCGTTAAAGTAGGCCGGAACGGTAATGACGGCTTCAGTTACTGGCTCACCGAGGTAATCTTCGGCGGTTTTCTTCATTTTTTTCAGCACATCAGCAGAGATCTGCGGCGGTGCCATTTTCTGACCTTTCACTTCCAGCCAGGCATCACCGTTGTCTGCATTGGTGATTTTGTACGGCATGATTTTAATGTCACGCTGCACTTCTTCGTCCTGGAAGCGACGACCGATCAGACGCTTAATCGCGAACAGGGTGTTCTGCGGGTTGGTCACTGCCTGACGTTTAGCCGGTTGACCGACCAGAGTTTCGCCGTCCTGCGTGTAAGCAATAATTGAAGGCGTGGTGCGATCGCCCTCGGCATTCTCCAGCACGCGTACTTTAGTGCCATCCATGATCGCAACACAAGAGTTGGTTGTACCCAAGTCAATACCAATAATCTTACCCATCTAAACATCTCCCACTTAAATTCGTTGCCAATTTGGGTTGTGAACCTTTTATGCGGGCGAGTTGTTTGCATTCAACCTGCCAGCACATGCTTTTTTTCCAACGTTCACAACGCCCGATGACAAGTAAATGGGGCCGCTTCGATGCGCATCAAGGGTTAAACCAAAAAAAATTTTTCAACATTGGCCCGGTTGGGATCAAAGACCGTAGGCAGGACACTGAATATGGTGCGGCGCTCTGCTCACCTCCCGCACCGGGACTAAGACCTTTTTTATCATCAATAATCATTTTACCGCCGGGGAACTATGGCAAATTCAACACTGGCTAACCCTGCCCCACTGGGCTTAATGGGGTTTGGCATGACAACTATCCTGCTGAACCTGCACAACTCGGGCTTATTCGCCATGGACGTGGCAATTTTAGCCACCGGCATTTTTTTGGTGGGATTGCCCAAGTCCTGGCCGGAATGCTTGAGTTCAAAAAGAACAATACCTTTGGCATGAACGCTTTTATCTCTTACGGCATGTTCTGGCTGAGCTTTGTGGGGCTTCTTCACGCTCTTTAATGTTCGTCGGGACGCTGAAGAGTGCGCGGGTGCTGCAGTTTGTCTTTGCCTCGCTCACGGTGCTGTTTGCGCTGTTGGCGGTGGCGCATCTGATGCAGCTGCCGGCACTGGTGCCGTACGCTGGCTGGGTCGGTATCATCTGTGCTGCCAGCGCCTGTTATCTGGCGATGGGTGAAGTGCTGAACGAAACCTTTGACCGTACCATTCTGCCGATTGGCGCAAAACTAGCCTGATCCCTTAACACGCGGAGCCCGGATCTGCGTGTTACTACTACGCGTGTTTCACCACGTCATGCAGGCCAGGTTCATGGCTGATATCACGCCGCAGCCAGATCCCGGTAACCAGCTCTACCAGCGCCAGCGCCATCACATACCAACACGGTGCCATCGCTGAGACGTTCATCAACAACGAAACACAAATCGGCGTCAGCCCGCCAAAGATCGCATAGGAGAGATTGCAGGAAAAGAGAGTCCGGTAAACCGCACTTCGGGCGGAAAGGCCCGCACCATCACGAACGGCACCACGCCGACGCTCAGCCCGGCCAGCCCATACAGCAGGAACAGCTGCTGCGGATAGAGTGCTCTCAGGTGATAAAACTGCCACCTGCAGAGTGCCAGCAGCAGGCTGCCCACACACAGCGTACGGCTGTCACCAAAGCGGTCAGCCGCCATTCCGGCAATAATACAGCCGAAGCAGAGCATGATGGTGGCGATGCTGTTGGCCTGCAGGGTCAGCGCCGGCGCAATGCCTTGCTGCTTCTGCAGCCAGACCGGCGACATCAGGATTACCACCACAATGCAGGCCCAGAGCAGCCAGGTCAGCAGCATTGAGATCACAATCGATTTTTTATGATTCGCCAGCACGGTTTTCAGCGGCAGGGTTTCGGCCAGCGCTTTACGCTGTTGCATCTCAACAAACACCGGCGTTTCATGCAGCCAGCGACGCAGATACATTGCAGCCAGCCCAAACACGCCGCCGAGGAAGAACGGGATACGCCAGCCGCCATCATGAATCGCCTGCGGTGACATTGAGGTATTGATCAGCGTCGCCACTACCGATCCCAGCAGAATACCGACGGTCAGCCCGGCCGTCAGCGTGCCGCAGGCGGTGCCGATGCGTTTATAGGGCACATGCTCAGCGACGAACACCCAGGCTCCCGGCACTTCGCCACCAATCGCTGCCCCCTGCAACATGCGCATCAGCAGCATCAGCAACGGCGCGGCGATACCGATAGTCTGATAAGTCGGTAACGCGCCCATCATCAGTGTCGGTAACGCCATCAGCAAAATGCTCAGGCTGAACATCTTTTTACGCCCGACCTTATCGCCAAAGTGCGCCATGATAATGCCACCCAGCGGACGCGCCAGATAGCCTGCCGCAAAGATGGCAAAGGTCTGCAGCTGGCGCAGCCATTCAGGCAGATCGGCGGGGAAAAAGAGTTCGCCGATCACCGTAGCGAAGAAGACAAAAATAATGAAGTCGTAAAATTCCAGCGCGCCGCCCAGAGCCAGCGTTTTGTAATCTTTGCCAGTCAGGCGCTGAACAGGTGTCTTATTCATAATATTACAAAGGCAAAAGAAAAAAGCTTGTAAAGCTGGGCTTACTATACCGTCAATCTTTTGCCGCACCAGTCAGGCTGTAGCTTATGCCTGAAATGCGGAATATTTAGTTATTTATCTCACGTATCGCGCTTTTAGGACGAAAAGCTGCTATCACATCGGCGTGCGTTTCAACGTACGGCCCTTCCAGCAACTGTAAACAATAAGGTACGGAGGCGAAGATTCCGTGCACCTTCACCTTACCCTGTTCATCTTTCAATCCTTCCAGCGTCTCTTTGATCGACTTCGGCTGGCCAGGCAGATTAAGGATCAACGACTGCTTACGGAGCACCCCGACCTGACGCGACAAAATGGCGGTTGGTACAAACTGCAGGCTGATCTGCCGCATCTGCTCACCAAAACCGGGCATTTCACGATCGGCGACGGCTAAGGTGGCGTCCGGCGTGACGTCACGTCGTGCCGGTCCGGTACCGCCGGTGGTCAGCACCAGATGGCAGAAACGTTCATCAACCAGTTCACAAATGGCCTGCTCAATCATCGGCTGCTCATCCGGCACCAGCCGTGATTCAATCTCAAACGGCGTACTGATGGCGCTGCTCAGCCAGCTTTCCAGCGCCGGAACACCCTGATCCCGATAAATGCCGTTGGCAGCGCGATCGGACACCGAGATCAGGCCTATGCGTAATGTGTTCATGGTTATGTTCGCTGTGATGTACCGCAGTGCGGCAGAAAAAAAGGGGAAGAGCATAAAGGATAATACAAAGCGAAAGTGACGGAAAAGGGAAACCGTGACGGACGGTGCCGTCACGGTGAGTCATTACAGCAGTTCTGCCAGCATTTTCTCAAGTTTGCCCTGATCAACGGCAAAATTGCGGATACCTTCGGCCAGTTTCGTCACCGCCATTGGGTCCTGGTTGTGCTGCCACAGGAACTCAGACTCGGTCATTTTGGCCGGACGCGCTTTCACTTCGCCGCTGTAGCTCAGTTTACGCTCCAGCGTGCCTTCGCTCTCTGCCAGCTCTTTCAGCAGTGCAGGGGAAATGGTCAGACGGTCACAGCCAGCCAGCTCGATGATCTCGCCGACGTTACGGAAGCTGGCGCCCATCACCACGGTTTCATAGCCGTGCTGCTTGTAGTAGTTGTAGATTTCAGAGACGGAAGCCACGCCTGGATCTTCGTGTGCCGCGTACTCTTTCTTATCGGTGTTGGCTTTGTACCAGTCGAGGATACGGCCAACAAACGGTGAAATCAGGAACACGCCCGCTTCAGCACAGGCACGCGCCTGAGCGAAGGAGAACAGCAGCGTCAGGTTACAGTTGATGCCTTGTTTTTCCAGCTGTTCCGCCGCGCGGATACTCTGCCAGGTCGAAGCCAGTTTGATCAGGATGCGGTCGTTACTGATGCCGGCATCATTATACAGTTTGATCAGGCTGCGGGCTTTAGCGATGCTGCCTTCAGTGTCGTAAGAGAGACGGGCATCGACTTCAGTCGAGATGCGGCCCGGGATCAGCTTAAGAATTTCCAGACCAATGTTAACCGCCAGCTTGTCAGAAACCAGCTGCAACTGCTCTTCTTTGTTGCTGCTCTGCTCACGCGCCCAGCCGATCGCTTCATGGATCAGTTTGCGGTATTCAGGGATTTGTGCTGCGTTGAGAATCAGAGAAGGGTTGGTGGTAGCGTCTTGCGGCTGGTACAGCTTCATGGCTGCAATATCACCGGTGTCGGCTACCACGGTGGTGAGCTGACGCAGGGAAGTAAGTTTGTCCGTCATGTTCTTTTCTCTTAGTTAACTGCTAGGGTGAAAAAAGGCTGTTGCGATAATACCACGCGGCACCGGTGGCGCAAGGTCAGGGAATGCCGTTTACCCTCGCCTGCACAAATCGGTGTGATTCGTCATTCTTTACGCCTTTTTGTTACACTGCGCGGCTATACCCACAGCAAATGTCCTGTAAAACCAGGTGTTAACCGAGGAAGCAACTATGTATGTTGATGGTGATCTCGCCCGCCAAGACGCTGGATTATGAAAGTCCGCTGGCGACCCCGCGCTTTACCCAGCCGGCCCTGTTAGAAAAGTCACAACAGCTGATTGAGATTGCGCGCGATCTGTCACCCGCCAACATCGCCTCGTTAATGGGGATCAGCGACAAACTGGCCCACCTCAACGCCGAGCGCTTCAACAGCTGGCAGCCTTATTTCACCCCGGACAACGCCCGTGAGACAATTCTGGCCTTCAAAGGCGATGTGTATACCGGTTTACAGGCAGAGACCTTCAGGCGATCAGGATTTCGACTTTGCTCAGCAGCATTTACGTATGCTGTCAGGCCTGTATGGCCTGTATGGCGTACTGCGTCCGCTCGATCTGGTACAGCCCTATCGGCTGGAGATGGGCATCCGGCTGGCCAATCCAGCGGGCAAAGATCTCTACAGCTTCTGGGGCGATTTACTGACTGAGACGCTGAACGCGGCGCTGGCGGAACAGGGTGACGCGGTGCTGATTAACCTCGCTTCAGACGAGTACTTCAAAGCGGTTGAAGCGAAAAAGCTGCAGGCACAGGTGGTCAAGCCGGTGTTCCTCGATCAGAAGAACGGCAGTTATAAAGTGATTAGCTTCTACGCCAAGAAAGCGCGGGGATTGATGAGTCGCTATGTGATTCAGCAGCGCCTGACCCGACCGGAGCAGCTGAAGCAGTTTGATCTGGAGGGTTACCGTTTTGATGCCGCCGGCAGCAGCGAGACTGAGCTGGTATTTAAACGCGCAGAACAGTAAGCATCCGTATCGCCTGTGCGTACCAGCAACGACACGCACAGGCAGAAACGAATTGGCACTTATTTCAGTAAAAACGCCCGCAGCGCGGCAAAATAGGCCTGCATCTGGTGTGACAGCAACGGCAGTTCTGCCCGCTCGGCTAACTCTGGCGGCAGCGGCAGCGTCTGCTGCAGAATCTCTTCCACGTTCTCTCTGAATTTCGCCGGATGCGCGGTGCCGAGGAACAGACCATACTCCCCTTCATGCAGCTGATCGCGCAGCAGACGCCAGGCAATCGCAGCATGCGGCTCAGAGATGTAGCCAATTTCGGCCAGCTCACGCATCGCGGCGCGGGTCGTCTCATCTGAAACCGCCCCGTAGGCCAGATCGGTTAAGCGCCAGGTCTTGCGGCGGAACAGCTCTTCCACTCGCGGCCAGTTGTTTGGCTGGCTGACATCCATCGCATTCGATAAGGTGGACACCGTCAAATTAGGCTGCCACTCACCGTTATCCAGGAAGCGCGGCACCGTATCGTTGGCGTTGGTGGCGGCAATAAAGCGCTTGATCGGCAGGCCCAGCGATTTCGCCAGCAGGCCGGCGGTCAAATCACCAAAGTTACCGCTCGGCACCGACACCACCAGCTGATTGCGCTTCTCTTGTGGCAGCTGGGCGACCGCTTCAAAGTAGTAACAGATCTGCGCCAGCAGACGGCTGACGTTGATCGAGTTCGCGGAGTTCAAGCCAATCGCCTGCTTCAGTTCCCGATCGTCAAACGCCTTCTTCACCAGCGACTGACAGGCATCAAAGTCGCCGTCAATGGCGATGGTTTCGATATTGCCGCCCAGCGTACAGAACAGTTTTTCCTGCAGCGGGCTGATTTTGCCCTGCGGATATAGGATCACCACCCGCACGTTTTTCATGCCGTAAAAGGCGTGAGCCACCGCCGCGCCGGTATCGCCGGAGGTGGCGGTTAAGATGGTGATTTGATCATCTGAGCCGCTGACGTAAGCCAGCATCTGGGCCATAAAACGGCCACCGAAATCTTTAAACGCCAGCGTCGGGCCGTGGAACAGCTCAAGGCAGGCGATATCTTCACTGACCGCTTTGACCGGCGCCGGGAAAGCAAATGCGGCTTTGACGCGCTCGGCCAACTGGTGGGGCGGAATTTCGTCACCAATATAGGCCGAGAGAATTTTGCTGCTGCGGCTGACAAAATCCATCTCCAGCATCGCGTCGATGTCGGTGAGTTCAAACTCTGGCAGCTCGAGCGGAAAAAACAGCCCCTGCTGCGAACCCAGACCCTGTTTCACCGCCTGGGCGAAGCTGACCTGCTCGTTGTGATCCTTAAGATTGTAGAGTTTCATGCGTTATCCCAATTGTCGTGCGCCAGCCGTGTCAAGACAGCAGATATGGACGAAGCCTTCATCATTCTGCAGATAGTGCTGGCTCAGCCAGTCAGCCATCCGCTGTGCCGTTTCCATCTGATTGCAAACGGCGAAAAGGGTCGGACCGGAGCCGGAAATACCGCAGGCCAGTGCGCCAATGTCCTGCGCAGCCTGTCGCGCGTCGGCAAAGCCGGGCAGCAGGCGGGTGCGATAAGGTTCGGCAATCACATCCTGCATAAGTTTAGCTGCCAGCTCCGGCTGACGCGTATGGCAGGCATGAATGAAGCCCGCCAGCAGGCGACCGTGCTTGATGCAGTCCTCTTTGCGGTACTGCGCCGGCAGAATCGCTCGCGCTTCGGCAGTAGAGACTTTAATGCCCGGATAGGCCATTACCCACAGCCAGTCATCAAAGCCCGGCACCGGCTGGCTGATGATGCCATTCTCTTCCAGCATCAGCTGAATGCCGCCGAGGAAGCACGGGGCCACATTATCATAATGGACGCTGCCGGAAATCCGCCCTTCCAGCTCACCCATCAGGCTCAGCAGCTGGCTGTCGCTGAGCGGTTTGCCGCAGAATTCATTCATCGCCATTAATCCGGCGACCACCGAACAGGCGCTCGACCCCATTCCGGAGCCGATCGGCATGTTCTTCTCCAGCGTCATCGCCACCGGAATCTCTTTACCTACCGCCTCGCAGAACCGCTGCCAGCACTGATAAACGATATTCTCTTTGGGATCGGCCGGCAGCTTGCTGACAAAGCGGCCAGCGTTGGTCAGGGTGAAACGATCGGCAGCCTCGACCGAAACGCAGTCGCCCAGCAGTGAACCATCCACCGGCGATACCGCCGCGCCCAGCACGTCAAAGCCGACGCTGACGTTGCCAATGGAGGCCGGTGCATAAATTTTTACCATTATTAAACTCCCAACTTCCACGACAGCGTGCGCAGCAGGTCAGCAAAAACACCGGCTGCCGTCACATCATTTCCTGCACCGTATCCGCGCAGCACCAGCGGAATCGGCTGATAGTAGCGGCTGTAAAACGCCAGGGCATTCTCGCCGTTTTTCACTTTATACAGCGTATCGTTACCGTCGACTGCGTCGACCTTTACTTTGCAGACGCCGCCCTCTTCAATCACACCGACGTAGCGCAGCACTTTACCCTCATCGCGTGCCTGTGCAACCCGCGCGGCAAACGCATTATCCAGCTCGGGCAGGCGCTGCATGAACTCTTCGACATCCTGAATAGCGGTCAGGTTTTCCGGCAGCAACGGCTCAATCTCAATGTCGCTCAGCTCCAGCTGATGACCCGCTTCACGCGCCAGAATCAGCAGCTTGCGCGCCACGTCGGTACCGGAGAGATCGTCACGCGGATCGGGCTCGGTGAATCCCATCTCCCGCGCCATGTTGGTCGCCTGCGACAGCGACACGCCCTCATCCAGCTTACCGAAGATAAACGACAGTGAGCCGGAGAGAATACCGGAGAAGCGCAGCAGCTCATCGCCGGCATTCATCAGGTTTTGCAGGTTTTCGATCACCGGCAAGCCCGCGCCGACGTTGGTGTCGTAGAGGAATTTACGCCGTGATTTCGCGGCCGCCGCGCGCATCTGCTGGTAGTAATTCCACGACGAGGTATTGGCCTTTTTGTTCGGCGTCACCACGTGGAAACCCTCGCTGAGGAAATCCGCATACTGATCGGCCACCGCCTGGCTGGAGGTACAGTCGACGATCACCGGATTGAGCAGATGGTACTCTTTCACCAGACGGGTCAGACGGCCGAGGTTGAACGGCTCTTTGGCTTCGCTCAGCGCCGCTTTCCAGTTGCTGAGATCGATGCCGTGCACGTGGGTCAACAGCGCGCGCGAGTTGGCAATGCCGCAGACCCGCAAATCAATGTGCTTCTGCTTCAGCCACGCCTGCTGACGATGCAGCTGATCCAGCAGCGCGCCGCCAACCCCGCCGACGCCGACCACAAACACCTCGATCACCTGATCGGTAGCGAACAGCATCTGGTGCACCACACGTACCCCGGTGATCACTTCGTCATTGTTGACTACCACCGAGATTGAGCGCTCGGAAGAGCCCTGAGCAATCGCCACGATATTGATGTTGGCGCGCGCCAGCGCCGAGAAGAATTTTGCCGAGATGCCGCGCAGAGTGCGCATGCCATCGCCGACCACCGAAATCACCGCCAGGTTTTCAATGATATCCAGCGGATCAAGCAGGCCATCTTTCAGTTCAAGATAAAACTCCTCTACCAGCACGTGACGCGCCCGCGCCAGCTCATTTTGCGGCACGCAGAAGCTGATGCTGTATTCGGAAGAGGATTGGGTGATCAACACCACTGAGATGCCGGTGCGTGACATCGCGGCGAACACCCGGGCCGCCATGCCCACCATGCCTTTCATGCCGGGACCGGAGACGTTCACCATCGCCATATTATTCAGGTTAGTGATGCCTTTGACCGGATTCTCATCCAGCTCGCCGCGGCCGCCGATCAGCGTACCTAGCGCCTGCGGATTGGCGGTATTTTTAATCAGGCAGGGGATCTGGAACTGAGCGATGGGCGCGATGGTGCGCGGGTGCAGAACTTTGGCGCCGAAATAAGAGAGCTCCATCGCCTCCTGGTAGGACATCGACTTCAGCAGACGCGCATCCGGCACCTGACGCGGATCGCAGGTATAGACGCCATCCACATAGGTCCAGATTTCGCAGCATTCGGCGCGCAGACAGGCTGCCAGCACCGCCGCCGAATAGTCTGAGCCGTTCCGCCCCAGCACCACCAGTTCACCACGCTCGTTGCCGGCAGTGAAGCCGGCCATCAGGATCATGTTGTGCGACGGAATCTGGCTGGCGGCGATGCGGCGGGTTGATTCGGCGATATCTACGGTCGATTCGAGGTAGTGACCGACCGCCAGCAGTTTTTCCACCGGATCGATCACGCTGACTTCGTGACCCCGCGCCTGCAGCAGCGCTTCCATAATCGCAATCGAGAGTTTTTCACCGCGGCAGATAATGGCCGCATTGACGCTGTCGGGGCACTGCCCTAACAGGCTGATGCCATGCAGCACCTGTTTCAGCTGAGCAAACTCAAGATCAACGCGGTTTTTCAGGCGGTCGTAGTCAAAGCCGGGCTGGGCGGCAGCCAGCCCCGTCAGCAGCTCGCTGAAGATGCGTTCGGCATTGCTGATATTCGGCAAAGCATCCTGACCGCTGATGGTTTTTTCAATCATCGCCACCAGATGGTTAGTAATCTTTGCTGGCGCAGAGAGCACGGTTGCAACCTGTCCTTGTTGCGCATTACTTTCCAGAATGTCGGCGACGCGAAGAAACCGTTCCGCATTCGCCACCGAGGTCCCGCCGAATTTCAGCACTCGCATGATATAAACTCTCCTGAATTTTAAGCCGAAAAAAAGCCCGCACTGTTTAGGTGCGGGCTTTTTTCTGTTTTTTCCTGTATGCGTCAGCCCGCACCGTTACCTGTGGTAATGGTGGTGGTAATAATTGTGGTGTTCAGGCTGATTTTACGCATTAGGATTTATTTTCTGTCTGTTTTTGTCTGTCCGTCTGGCTTTCAGAAGTAAAGCAAAGCGCACGTTAAGTCAACGAATTTGTCCGAAGCTCATATTTCCATCACTGCGCACGGCTGCCTGTGAAAGCGCAAAATGCTGTGCGATCGTTTGCCTTGTTAAAATTCTCTACGATCTGTTGCTGTGGAATCAGCTTTTTGCAGAGGATTTATCTATAAGTTTTTTTCTATGTCGTGCAGCAGGCGATGCAGCATCGCGCTGTCGCGCTGTTCCAGCAGGCCAATACGCTGATCGATCCAGTCTGCCATTTTCTCGTCATCACTGACCTCCAGCGACTGCAGCAAATGGTGAAAACGCTGACGCAGCGCTTGCAGCTGTTGCCCATCGGCCACCGGTACCGCCGACGCCGCAACCTGATTCAGCTTCGCTAGCTGGTAGCAGTAGACCATCACCGCCTGTCCGAGATTCAGCGACGGGTAGTCATTTGCCATCGGGATACCGGTCAGCAGATCAACCCGCTCCAGCTCCTTGTTAGTCAGCCCGCTGTCTTCGCGGCCAAACACCAGTGCCATGCTGTTTACCCACTGGCGTTTTTCCAGTAGCTGAGTTTCGACCTGTTCAGGCGTGGCGTAGTAGCGGAACTTTGCCCGGCTGCGCGCGGTGGTCGCCACGGAGAAATCAATGTCAGCTAACGCCTCGTCCAGCGTCGCGAACGTCTGAAGGTTATTGAGAATATCACCGGCACCGTGTGCGACCCGACGAGCAGCCGGATCCTGCCAGGCATCGCTGGCGACAATCCGCAGCTGGCTAAAGCCCATGGTTTTCATGGCACGCGCCGCAGCGCCAATATTTTCAGCCCGGGCAGGCGAGACGAGAATCACGGGGAAAAGCATGTTTATTCCATTGGTTTGCTGACATAACGCCATATTAACACGGCTGTTAATGATTGAGACGCCCACTGATAACAACAAAACAGGATGTTAAAACTGGTTAAAATCGTTGATCGGTGGCCGTTTCTGTCTCAAACGTCCATTATCGACAAAATTTTTATAATTTTTTTTTAATTCAATAAGATAAAATATGATTTCCGGGCGGTTTTAGTTGGCGTTTTGTCGGCTATAAATGTAGCGAAAATGCTGCTTTTTGTGAGCTAAGCAGGCAATCTACGAGAAGTTTTTCACAAAAGTGTTAACGTGCTACAATTGCATTTGATATAAGTCAACGAAGCGTTGTTTTTATGCTTATCAGTTGTAGTTGGTGCTGTTAATGCAGTTAGGATATGCGCCATTATTATTCTCTCACGGGGCATGCAATTTTCATCCTGACTGGCTGAGCTAATAGTGTTGTTGACGTTTATAGATGGCTTATCAAAATAGTATTCCATACAACGGTTCAGCACGGTCCGCCGCTCTCGATGATTGAAGAACGCCATACCGCTGTACGTCCTGTTTTCAATTTGTTGGCAAATTTTAGGTAGCTAAACATGCAGACCCCGCACATTCTCATCGTTGAAGACGAACTGGTCACGCGTAATACCCTCAAAAGCATTTTTGAGGCAGAAGGTTATGTGGTGTATGAGGCGACTGATGGTGCTGAAATGCATCAGGTGCTGACCGACAATGACGTCAATCTGGTGATCATGGACATCAACCTGCCCGGTAAAAACGGCCTGTTACTGGCCCGTGAACTGCGCGAACAGGCTAACGTCGCCCTGATGTTCCTGACCGGCCGTGATAACGAAGTCGATAAAATTCTCGGTCTGGAAATTGGCGCTGACGACTACATCACTAAACCGTTTAACCCGCGTGAACTGACGATTCGTGCCCGCAACCTGCTGTCACGCACCATGAATCTGGCGCTGCCAAGCGAAGAGCGTCGTCAGGTTGAAAGCTATAAGTTCAACGGCTGGGAGCTGGATATCAACAGCCGCTCACTGATCAACCCGAACGGTGAGCACTATAAGCTACCGCGCAGTGAATTCCGCGCCATGCTGCACTTCTGCGAGAATCCGGGCAAGATCCAGACCCGTGCGGATCTGCTGAAAAAAATGACCGGTCGCGACCTCAAGCCGCATGACCGCACCGTTGACGTCACCATCCGCCGGATCCGTAAGCATTTCGAATCCACGCCGGATACGCCAGAGATTATCGCCACCATTCACGGTGAAGGTTATCGCTTCTGCGGTGATCTGCAGGACTAACTGCTTCGCAGAGAAAAAACGCCCTGACGGGCGTTTTTTGCCTTAGTGCCACGGCATAATCGGTACCGCGCTCAGCGCATTTTTCGGCGAGCCTTCCACCACTTTGTCGGAGTAGGTTAGATAGACTAAGGCGTTGCGCTTTTTATCGAAGAAGCGTACAACCTGCAGCTTCTTAAAGATCAGCGAGGTGCGCTGGCGAAACACCACGTTGCCCTGCGCAATCTTGTCGCTCAGCTCGACCGGACCGATCTGCTGGCAGGAGATTGCTGCATCAGAGGTATCTTCCGCCAGACCCAATCCGCCTTTAATACCGCCGGTTTTCGCCCGACTGATATAACAGGTTACATTTTTAACATCAGGGTCATCAAAGGCCTCAACGACAATCTTGTGGTCGGGCCCAAATATCTTGAACACAGTATCTACCGAGCCTATCTCCTCGGCGAGCAGCGGGCTGGAAAAGGTTAAGGTTGCAAATGCGGCGATCATAAGGCGAGATATTGTCATGGAGTTACCGTTGCAAATGGAATAGATGAGACTGTAATGTACTGTCAATCAAGTTAATGACCAAACCAAAACGGGTTTAAGCCCGCACTGATGTAGCACAATCTTCCCTAGAAAGCTGCCCACGCCTTTTGAGCATTTAGTGCTATTATTCGACGACTGCGTTTAGCTGCACCACCAGAGTATGAGGATGTTTTATGGACCAAGCCGGTATCATTCGCGATTTGCTTGTCTGGCTGGAGAGCCATCTGGATCAACCCCTTTCACTGGATAACGTTGCCCTGAAAGCCGGTTACTCTAAATGGCATTTACAAAGGATGTTCAAGGACGTCACCGGCCACGCGATAGGCGCTTATATTCGTGCGCGGCGTCTGTCAAAAGCCGCAGTCGCGCTTCGCCTGACCAGCCGTCCGATTCTGGACATCGCCCTGCAGTATCGTTTCGACTCGCAGCAGACCTTCACCCGCGCGTTTAAAAAGCAGTTTAACCAGACGCCGGCCTGGTATCGTCGCTCTTCGGAGTGGAACTCATTCGGTATTCGTCCGCCGATTCGCCTCAGCGATGAGAAGCAGCCTGAACCGACCTTTGTCACGTTGCCGGAAACGGTGCTGGTGGGGCAAACCCAGAACTACACCTGTACGCTGGAGCAGATCTCCAGTTACCGCGACGAAATGCGCATCCACTTCTGGAAGCAGTTCCTGCTGGAAACCGACACGGTGCCGCCGGTGCTGTATGGCCTGCATCAGGTGCGCGCCAGTCAGGATAAAGATGACGAGCAGGAAATTCTCTACACCACGGCGGTGCCGGGCGACAGCGCAATAAACCTGCACTCCGGCCAGAGCGTGATCCTCGAAGCGGGCGACTATGTGCAGTTCACCTACACCGGTCCGCGCGTCGAGCTGCAGGAATTTATCCTGCTGCTGTACGGCACCTGTATGCCAACGCTGGGACTGACCCGCCGTCAGGGACAGGATATTGAACGCTTCTACACCCACGGTGGCAAGAAACGCAGCGAGCCGCCAACCGAAATCCAGTGTGAATACCTGATTCCGATTCGTCGCCAGCCCGCCGGCAACTAAACGATTCTGCCGTCATCACGACGGCAGAATCGCTTCACTGTGGTTAGCGTTGCAGCTCATCGAGCGCAGGCGTATCCAGATGGGAAATATCCCCGGCGGTTTCAACCACCCAGCCTTCTGCCAGCCAGGCGCTCTGCTGATAATCGACGCGTGAGATCGAGCAGTTGCGCAGCCGCAGGCAGCGTTCCGCATGTGCTGGCAGGCCGAGGATGGTGCTGACCAGCACGCCCAGCGCCATACCGTGACTGACAATCATTGGCCGGCTGCCGGCCGGCAGATCGAGACAGGCGTTCAGCGCCTGATGCATCCGCGCCGCCATCTCAGTCATCGACTCACCTTCCGGGATGCGTCCCCCTTCCGTGCCGTTAACCAGCGTGGCGCGCCACTGCTCTTCTTCGGCGGTTAACTCATCAAGCGGGCGCTTCTCCAGCACCCCCATGTTGAGTTCGCGCAGTCGGGGATCGAGCGTCACCACGCAACCACAGGCATCAGCGATGATCTCAGCTGTGCGGCGCGTACGCCCGAGATCGCTGGCGATGACGTGCGTAATGCCCAGATTTTTGACGCGTTCTCCCACCTGATGGGCTTGTTGCTCACCTTTTTCCGTCAGCGGACTGTCGGACTGACCCTGAATGCGGCGTTCCGCATTCCATACCGTTTCACCGTGACGAACAAGATAGACCTGTAGCATGCTTAGTTTCCGTTATACTGC
Organism: Pantoea sp. Eser; assembly: GCA_009830035.1. Classification (GTDB taxonomy): domain Bacteria; phylum Pseudomonadota; class Gammaproteobacteria; order Enterobacterales; family Enterobacteriaceae; genus Pantoea. The sequence continues at coordinate 162,048 of SZZY01000004.1, read as the reverse complement.
GACAAAAATCGCCTTAGAGCCTCCCCCAATCAGGCGTCATTATTGAAGCCAGTCTGGACACCGACAGCGCGAAACAACCGGAGCGTACACGCAGTACGTGAGGATTGTGAGCACTGCCCAAGTTCAGACTGACAAATAAAATAGTCCGATGGGATAGGCTCTTAATCACCTAAGGGTTCAATCAATTATGTACCATGTTGTCGCAGCCACCACCAACCCAGCGAAGATTCGCGCGATTGCGCAGGCATTTAACGACGTTTTCGGCGAGGGATCCTGCCATATTGAAGGGGTCGAGGTCGAGAGTGGCGTTGCAGCACAACCGTTAACCCACCTTGAAACGCGAACTGGAGCACGCCAGCGCGTGATGAATGCACGACAGGTCAGACCTGAAGCGGCGTTCTGGGTGGCCATCGAGGCCGGCATTGAAGATGACTGCGTCTTCGCCTAGATGGTGGTGGAAAATCAGAAACAGCGGGGAGAATCACGTTCGGCCAGCTTCACCTTACCGCCGGTGGTCCTGGCTGGAGTGCGTGAAGGCCGCGAGCTGGGCGAAGAGATGGCACGGTTAACCGGCATTGAGAATATTAAACAGCAGGGCGGCGCGATTGGCGCCTTTACTCAGGGTCTGCTCAGCCGCTCCAGCGTCTATCATCAGGCACTGATCCTGGCGCTCTGCCCGTTTGTTCATCCGCTTTATCAGCAGTAATCAGCCGCGGCCCAGACGCGCCTCCAGCCAGCGTTTCAGCTCCGGCGGCGCCTCTTTCAGGCTGTTTGAGCCACGTGTAATGGTCGCGATGCCGACGCCAAGCTCGTTTTTCAGCTCGCGCTGGCTCATCTCGCCGTTCATCAGCTCTTCAATAATCCGCAGACGGGTGCCAAAGGCTTCGCGCTCATCAGGCGTCATCATCAGCTGCATCAGCGGCAGCGCATGGCCGTCAGCAAAGGCCTGCTGCATCAGTCCGACAAAGCGATGCCAGCTATCCTCGGTGGAGGGAGAATCAGGTTGGGTCATGAAGAGGCTTCCGTACTCGCTAAAGAGTACGGAAGCTTAGCACAGCTAGTAACGGCGATTCCACTCGCCATCTGACAGGATCTTGTCAGGCTGGCCCATGAAGTGACGATAGTAGGCGTCATATGCCAGCACGTTCTTCACGTAGCCGCGGGTTTCTGAGAACGGAATGGTCTCGATAAACGCCACCGCATCGAGATTACCGCCACTGGTTTTCTGCCAGCTGCGCACCCGGCCGGGACCGGCATTGTAAGCCGCCGAGGCGAAGATGCGGTTCTGACCAAACTGCTGGTAGACATACTCCAGATACCGGGTGCCGATCTGGATATTGGTCTCAGGGTCAAGCAGCTGACTAGTGTTGGTATAGCCCGGCATGTTGTACATCTTGACGGTATGCGCCGCAGTGGCTGGCATAATCTGCATCAGGCCGCTGGCCCCGACCGGTGAACGTGCTTTCGGGTTCCACGCGCTCTCCTGACGTGAAATGGCCATCGCGTAGCTCGGCGGGATCTGCTTATCCTTAGTATTACGCTGATAAACGCTCTGCCACGCCAGCGGGAAGCGCTCTTTCAGGCTGTCCCACATTTTAGCGGTAATAGTGGCCTGCACGCTGAGGTCCCACCATTCCTGCTCGTTAGCGTAACGCGCCAGCATCTGCTGCTGACTGTGCGGACGGCTGGCAATCAGGTTGGCCCATTCGCTGCGCGCCAGGTTATCCAGTCCCCAGTACATCAGTTCACGCACCCGGGCCAGCTCTGCGCCCTGCACCGTTGCGCTATCCGGCTTCGGCGCTTCATCAACCTGCAACGGATAATCGACGCCTAAACGCTGCGCCGCCACCATCGGATAGAAACCGCGAGCCTGCATCAGCTTGCGCAAGATCTCTTCCGCTTCCTCTTTGCGATCTTTCTCAAACAGCAGATCAGCCTGCCAGTACTGCCATTCATCTTTCTGTTTAGCTTCCAGCGGCAGACGGGCGATCCAGGTATTCAGGCCGCGTCGATCGTGCTGGATCAATGCCAGCCGCACCCGACGTTCCACCAGCGCGGTCGATTCACTGCTCATTACCACTGCATCACGCCAGCGCGCCTGTTCCGACGTCAGATCGCTGCCCATCACGCGCCACACCACAATCTCTTTCAGCGCCTGCTCATCTTCCGGCCCCATCTTCTGCGCCCGCACCAGAATCGGGATCAGGCTGCGGGCGTTCTCCATATCCTGGCGGGCCACCCGCGTGAAGGCATAGATCGTCGCCTGGCGGGTAAAGTCTGTTGGCCCGACGGCGCTGGCAAAGGTGCTGGCCGTCAGCGGGTCCTGCTGCAGCGCCTGTATCGCGTCAGACATGGTCTGGTAATCGGCCGGCAGCGTTTTCGCCAGATAGCTCACCAGGCTGTCGTTACTGGCTTTCATCGCCAGCCGGATACGTTCCAGAATGGTGATCGGTGAGAGCTGGCCAGAGGATTGCCATACCGAGAAGAGTTTATCGCAATCATTGGGCAGCGCCGTACCGCGCAGCCAGATCTGTTTGGCGCCGTCAAAGGCCGCCTGCTGCTGGCCAGTGGCCCATTTGGCGTAGTACCAGTTACAGCGCGCCTGCACCAGTTTCGGCTCGGTCGGGCTGAAGTTAAGCACGCCCTGCCAATCCTGACGATGCGCCAGCACGTTGATAAAACGGGTGCTGAGCGCGCGCGCTGGCGGCAACGTCGGATATTGGCGGATAAAGTTTTGTACCACCAGGCTGGTCTCCTGATCGAGATCCTGCGCCAGCAGGCGATATTGCAAATAAGGATAGAGCGGATAATCCTGTAACGTCGGCAACAATTGATCCACCGTGGCCATCTGGTTGCTGTCCCAGGCCTGTTTAATTTGTTGATAACGCTGTCGTTGTTGATCGAGCGAATCGGCCCATGCGCTGCTGCCCGTGCCGACTAGGCAGATCACTATCATCCAGTTACGCCACTTCACCACGTAAATCTCCTCTGTTGCTGGGCGCCGGCGAGTTGCCAGACTCCCTTCATGCTAACCAGGCCATCCGGCTCTTGCCATGTTCTTCACAAAAACAAAATTTACGCACGGCAGGATTAAACGCACCGCCATCGCCCGCCCCTTGCGCCGCCGTTGTGCAAATAATCATCACAAATTCTTATGGCAAATGCTGATAACACGTTGAATCAGGATGTTAAAAAAATGGCACAGCCTTTGCTCTGTTGAACTCCATCTTGTATACCAGCTGGAATTCATCGTATGGCTTCGACCTTTGGCTTAACTCTTCACGACTGGCAGCAACGGCTGCAACTGGCCCCACAGCAGGTCATTCCGCTGCTGGAGACCCATCTGGCGGCGCTGGATCCGCAAGATAATGCCTGGATCTATCTTGCCACGCCGGCGCAGCTCATGGCGCAACTGGAACCGCTGCTGGCTCAGTTTCAACTTCAACGCGATCCGGCGTCGCTGCCGCTGTTTGGCGTCCCGTTCGCCGTTAAGGACAACACCGATGTGGCAGGCTGGCCGACCACCGCCGCCTGTCCGGCCTTCACGTACATCGCTGACAATGACGCGACGGTGGTAGCCAGGCTGAAAGCCGCCGGCGCGGTGGTGATCGGCAAAACCAACCTCGACCAGTTCGCGACCGGCCTAGTCGGTACCCGCTCGCCATATGGCGCGGTCTCTAACACCTTTGATGCCGATTACGTCAGTGGCGGCTCCAGCTCCGGTTCAGCCTCGGTGCTGGCGCGCGGGCTGGTCGGCTTCTCCCTCGGTACCGACACCGCCGGATCGGGTAGGGTCCCGGCCGGATTTAACAATATTGTCGGTCTGAAACCGACCAAAGGCTGGTTCTCTGCGCGTGGCGTGGTACCTGCCTGCCGGCTGAATGACACCCTGTCGGTATTCGCGCTGACAGTCGAAGACGCCTTTACCGTCGCCAGCCTCGCCGGGGGTTACGACGCCGGTGACGCCTATTCGCGCGTCAATCCGCATACCGCCCCGGCCAGCCTGCCCGCTCATCCGCATTTTGCCGTACCGGCTAATCCCGAATTCTTTGATGATGCGGCGGCCGAAGCGGCCTGGGATCTGGCACTAGAAGCGCTGCTGGTGGCGGGCGTGACGCTGCATCCAATTGATTTCACGCCATTCCAACAACTGGCAGAGCAGCTCTATTCCGGTCCCTGGGTGGCCGAGCGTACCGCCGCCGTCGGCGAGATGCTGCAACGTCCGGCAGAGATGGACCCGGTGGTGCACGGCATCGTCGCCAGCGGCCTGAAATACAGCGCCGTTGAAGCCTATCAGGCGGAGTACCTGCGGGCCGAACTGACGCGTCAGATCCAGCAGACCCTGGCGCAGTTTGACGCGCTGGTGGTGCCGACCTCGCCCACCATCCACACGCTGACGGAAATGGCTCAGGAGCCGGTGCACTACAACTCGCAGTTCGGTACCTACACCAACTTCACCAATCTGGCCGACCTCGCCGCGCTGGCGCTGCCCGGCCCGTTCCGCAATGACGATTTACCGGCGGGCATCACGCTGATCGCGCCCGCCTGGCACGATCGCGCACTGGCCGAATTCGGGCTGCGCTGGCAGCAGCAACTGGCGCTGCCGCTCGGTGCCACCGGTCAGCCGCAGCCAACCCGATCGCGCGCTCTGCCGCCCTCACCCGATCACGTGCGCGTTGCGGTGGTCGGTGCCCACCTCACCGGTATGCCGCTCAACTTCCAGCTGACCAGCCGGCAGGCGGTGTGTGTCAAGGAGACGCAAACCGCCGCCCACTATCGGCTGTTCGCGTTGCTGGACGGCGCGATCAAAAAACCGGGCCTGATGCGCGACGAGCAAGGTGCCTCCATCACCGTCGAGCTGTGGGATATCCCGCTGGCGCCCTTCGGCGAGTTCGTGGCAGAAATCCCGCCGCCGCTGGGCATCGGCAGCCTGACGCTGGCAGACGGTCGGGTAGTGAAAGGCTTTATCTGTGAAGGGTCGGCGCTGAACAACGCGCTGGAAATTACCGAAACTGGCGGCTGGCGCAACTGGCTGGCGACACAAGGGAGTCTCTGACCATGTTCAGCACCGTATTAATTGCCAACCGCGGCGAAATTGCCTGTCGCGCCATCCGTACCCTGAAGCGCCTCGGCGTGAAAAGCGTGGCGGTTTATTCCGATGCCGACCGTAATGCGCAGCACGTTAAGCAGGCAGATGTGGCGATTGCGCTGGGCGGCGATAAAGCCAGCGACAGCTATCTGCGCATCGACAAAATTCTGGCAGCGGCACAGCAGAGCGGTGCTGACGCTATCTGGCCGGGCTACGGATTCCTGTCAGAGAGCCTGCCGTTCGCCGAAGCCTGTGAGCAGGTGGGGATCGCCTTTGTCGGCCCGACGGCACAGCAGATCGGTGAGTTCGGCCTGAAGCACCGCGCCCGTGAACTGGCCGCGCGGGCCGGTGTGCCAATGACGCCCGGCACGCCGCTGCTGGATTCGCTGGAGGCGGCGTTGCAGGCCGCCGATCAGATCGGCTATCCGGTGATGCTGAAGAGTACCGCCGGCGGTGGCGGGATTGGCCTGACGCGCTGCGCCGATACCGCCGCGTTAGCCAGCGCCTGGGAGAGCGTACGGCGTCTCGGCGAACAGTTTTTCAGTGACGCGGGCGTCTTTCTGGAGCGCTGCATCGATCGCGCTCGCCATATTGAAGTGCAGATTTTTGGCGACGGCCGCGGCACCGTGGTGGCGCTGGGTGAGCGGGACTGCTCGCTGCAACGCCGTAATCAAAAGGTGGTGGAAGAGACCCCGGCTCCGGGCCTGTCACCGGCCACGCGTGACGCCCTGCTCGCCTCGGCGGTCCGTCTCGGCCAGCTGGTCAACTACCGCAGCGCCGGCACCGTCGAGTACATCTACGACGTCACTCAGGAAGCGTTTTACTTTCTCGAAGTTAATACCCGTCTGCAGGTTGAGCATCCGGTCACCGAATGCGTAACCGGGCTGGATCTGGTCGAGTGCATGTTAAAAGTGGCGGCGGGAGATGAGATTGACTGGCCGCGCCTGCAGCAGGCTCCCCAGGGTGCCGCCATTGAAGTGCGAATCTACGCGGAGGATCCGCTGAAAAACTTCCAGCCCAGCCCCGGCCTGCTAACCGCCGTCAGCTTCCCCGCCGGTGTACGCATCGACAGCGGCATCGAGACCGGCAGCGAAGTCTCGAGCTTCTACGATCCGATGGTGGCAAAGCTTATTGTGCATGCCGACAGCCGCGCGGCGGCGCTGGCAACAATGCAGCAGGCGCTGGATGCCACCCAGCTGCACGGCATAGCCACTAATCTCGACTACCTGCGCCAGATCGTAGCGACGGAGGCCTTTCACAGCGGCACGGTCTGGACACGCTTTCTCGACAGTTTCACCCCGGCCGCCCCGGTGATTGAAGTGCTGCAGCCGGGCACCTTCAGTTCGATTCAGGATTATCCGGGCCGCCTCGGCTACTGGGATATCGGCGTTCCGCCGTCCGGTCCGATGGATGATTTCGCCTTCCGGCTGGCTAACCGGATTGTCGGCAACGACGAATCGGCGGCCGGCCTCGAGTTTACGTTGCAGGGCCCGACGCTGCGCTTCCACGCGGATGCGACGGTGGCGCTGACCGGCGCTGACTGCGCCGCCACGCTGGATGGCGAACCGGTCAGCAACTGGCAGCCGCTGACGGTGAAAGCGGGCCAAACCCTGGCGCTGGGGCGCGCGCAGCAGGGCTGCCGCGGCTATCTCGCGGTACGCAACGGTTTTGACGTGCCGGAATATCTCGGCAGCCGCAGCACCTTCTCGCTGGGTCAGTTTGGCGGCCATGCCGGACGGACGCTGCGGGTCGCGGATATGCTGCCGATCTCCCGGCCTGCGCTGGCAGCCTGCACCACTCCGCCTCCGGTCAGCGCCCCTCAGGCGCTCGATGCTGCATTGATTCCGCACTACGGCACCGAATGGCGTATCGGCGTGCTCTACGGGCCGCACGGCGCACCAGACTTCTTCACCCAGGCCGCCATCGACGAATTCTTTGCCAGCGCCTGGCAGGTGCACTACAACTCCAACCGTCTCGGCGTGCGGTTAGTCGGTCCGAAACCGAGCTGGACCCGCGTCAACGGCGGCGAGGCGGGCCTGCACCCTTCTAACGTTCACGACTGTGAATATGCCATTGGCGCCATCAATTTTACCGGTGAATTTCCGGTGATCCTGACGCACGACGGCCCGAGCCTCGGCGGATTCGTTTGCCCTGTGACCATCGCCAAAGCCGAACTGTGGAAAGTCGGTCAGGTTAAACCGGGCGATCGCATTCGTTTCCATCCGATCGGTGCTGATGACGCGCTGGCACGGGAAAAGGCGCAGCAGCAGGTGATCGCCACCCTTCGCCCGCACCATGCGCCGACGTTTGCCGTGCCGTCGCTGGCCGAAACCGCCAGCGGCTCCGCGACAATCCTGGCGGCGATTGACGCCACCGCAACCACGCCGCAAGCGGTCTACCGTCAGGCCGGTGACAAATATGTGCTGATTGAATATGGCGATAACGTGCTGGATCTGGCGCTGCGACTGCGCGTTCACCTGCTGATGACGGCACTGAGCGAACGGGCGGTGCCCGGCGTAGAAGAGCTGTCACCCGGCGTACGTTCACTGCAGGTGCGCTACGACAGCCGCATCATCAGCCAGTCCGACCTGATGGCGCTGTTACTGGGGCTGGAGGCGACGTTGGGCGATGTCAGCACGCTGAAAGTGCCGTCGCGGGTGGTGTGGATGCCAATGGCGTTTGAAGACAGCGCCACCCTCGGCGCGGTAGCACGCTATCAGGAAACGGTACGCGCCAGCGCCCCCTGGCTGCCGAACAACGTTGACTTTATTCAGCGCATCAACGGCTTAAACCAGCGCGAACAGGTGCGCGACACCCTGTTCAACGCCAGCTATCTGGTGCTCGGACTGGGCGACGTCTATCTCGGCGCGCCCTGTGCGGTACCGATCGATCCGCGCCATCGTCTGCTGAGTTCCAAATACAGCCCGGCCCGCACTTTCACCGCCGAAGGCACGGTCGGCATCGGCGGCATGTACATGTGCATTTATGGCATGGACTCACCCGGCGGCTATCAGCTGGTCGGCCGGACGTTACCGATCTGGAACACCTTCCTGAAAAATCCCCAGTTTGCCGCCGAACAGCCGTGGCTGCTGCGCTTCTTCGATCAGGTGCGTTTCTACCCGGTGAGTGAAGTCGAGCTGACGCAGCTGCGGGAAGATTTCCGCGAAGGCCGCGCCAGCCTGCGGATTGAGGAGACGCTGTTTGATTTTGCTGCCCACCAGCAGTTCCTGACGGACAACGCCGATGACATCGCCACATTCCGTCAGCGTCAGGCCGCCGCGTTTGAGCAGGAGGTGACGCTGTGGGCGCAGGAAGAGCAGAACGCGCCGCTGACGCAGGACCCGCCGACCCCGGTCGCTGAGCAGGATGAAAGTGCGCTGGCGGTGCAGGCCGATATGAACGGCAACATCTGGAAAGTCCTGGTGCAGCCGGGTGAGACGGTTAGCGCCGGTCAGACACTGGTCATCGTAGAAGCGATGAAGATGGAGCTGGCGATTGTCGCTCCGCAGCGTGGTCAGGTGAAACGCATTGCCTGTCTGGCAGGCCGTCCGGTCAGTCCGGGCGAAACCCTGCTGTGGCTGGAATAAGGAGTCAGCATGACGATGCAGTCCCCCTCTCCGAAAGCCCGCCCGGAAGCGCTGGCGGAACGGGTTTATCAGGCGCTGAAGGAGGAGATTTTCGCCTTTCGCCTGATGCCCGGCGATCGCTTCAGCGAAAGTGAAGTTGCCGGGCGGATGTCGGTCAGCCGCACGCCGGTACGTCAGGCGCTGTTCCGGCTGGAACGCGAAGGTTTTGTGGAAGTCTGGTTCCCCAGCGGCTGGCAGATTAAGAACTTCGATTTTGCCTGGTTTGAAGCGCTGCATGACCTGCGAACCGTGCTGGAGTGTGAGGCGGTAAAACGGCTGTGCGCCCTGCCCGCCGCCCAGTGCAGCGCCCTGTTAACCGGGCTGACGCGCTTCTGGTGCCAGGCGGAGCGACTGACTGCCGGCCTGACGATCGCAGCACGATGAGGCGTTTCACATGACGCTGGTGGCCGCCGCGGGTAATCCGGAAATGGCACGTATTCACGCCGAGCTGACGAAGAAAATCCGCATTATCCGCCGTCTCGACTTCACCTCTGACGATCGGATAACCGCCACCTATCAGGAGCATGAACAGATTTTACAGGCGATTTTTCAGCAACAGACCGAGGAGGCACAACGCATCCTGACCGACCATATCGCCTTCAGCAAGGCGGAAGTCAGGAAAATCACGTTGCACCGACTCCAGCAGGCCCGGCTTCAACCCATTGAATAACAACCATCGCATTTAGGGGTTTTAACACGATGAAAAGACGTTCATTGCTCGAAGCTTTTGCTCTGTCTGCTACCGTTGCCAGCATCGGCCTCGCCTGGGGCGCGCAGGCGGCTGACACCATTAAGGTCGGCATCATGCACTCCCTTGTCCGGGACCATGGCGATTTCGGAAACGCCGCTCAAAGATGTGGCGCTGATGACCATCGATGAGATCAACGCCAAAGGCGGCGTGCTGGGGAAAAAGCTGGAGCCGGTGGTGGTCGATCCCGCCTCTAACTGGCCACTGTTTGCCGAGAAGGCGCGGCAGCTGCTGACGCAGGACAAGGCAGCGGTGATGTTTGGCTGCTGGACCTCGGTATCGCGCAAATCGGTGCTACCGGTGGCGTTTATGGTTACGGCCGCCATCGGGATGGCGCTGGAACGCACGGTGATCCGCCATCTTTACGGTCGACCGCTGGAAACGCTGCTGGCGACCTGGGGTATCAGCCCGATGCTGATTCAGGCGGTGCGGATGCTGTTCGGGGCGCAAAACCTCGAAGTGGCGAATCCGCAGTGGCTGCCGGGCGGACTGCAGGTGCTGCCTAACCTGGTGCTGCCGTGGAACCGCATCGCCGTGATTCTGTTTGTGATGTTTGTGCTGGCGCTCACCTGGCTGCTGCTGAACCGCACCCGTCCTGGCATGAACGTGCGCGCCGTGACGCAGAATCGCGCCATGGCGGACTGCTGCGGCGTGCCGACCGGCCGGGTCGATATGCTGGCGTTTGGCCTAGGTTCCGGCATTGCCGGGCTGGGCGACGTGGCGTTGTCGCAGCTCGGCAACGTCGGACCGGAACTGGGCCAAGGCTACATTATCGACTCGTTTCTGGTGGTGGTGCTGGGCGGCGTCGGCCAGCTGGCGGGCACCGTGGTCGCCGCCTTCAGCCTTGGCATTCTTAATAAAGTGCTGGAACCGCAGATCGGCGCGGTGCTCGGCAAGATCCTGATTCTGGTAATTATCGTGCTGTTTATCCAGAAACGTCCTCAGGGACTGTTGCGGTGAAAGGAAGGGTGACGGACTGATGACGCAACCGATGACGCGCCGCGCGCAAAGCGCCGCGCCTGACCCTCAGCATCGGCATGGTGGCCACCCTGGCGCTGCTGCCCACCAGCCATCCGCTGGCGATCTCCACCTATACCCTGACGCTGATCGGCAAAATCCTCTGCTATGCGGTGGTGGCAGTGGCCCTCGACCTGGTGTGGGGCTACGCCGGATTACTGTCGCTGGGCCACGGTCTGTTTTTTGCCCTCGGCGGCTACGCGATGGGCATGTACCTGATGCGCCAGGCGGCAGGCGAAGGCTTACCGGCGTTTATGTCCTTTCTGTCGTGGCGTGAGCTGCCGTGGTTCTGGAGCGGAACAGAGCACTTCGCCTGGGCGCTGTGACTCAGCGTGCTGGCGCCGGGGTTGCTGGCGCTGGTGTTTGGCTTTTTTGCCTTCCGTTCCCGCATCAAAGGCGTTTACTTTTCGATCATCACCCAGGCGCTGACCTACGCCGGTATGCTGCTGTTTTTCCGTAATGAAACCGGCTTTGGCGGCAACAACGGCTTCACCGGCTTTACCACCCTGCTCGGCTTTTCAGTGAGCGCGACCGGCCCCCGTATCGGCCTGTTTATCGCCACGGTGGGATTGCTGTTGCTGAGTCTGGCGATCGGTTTCGCGCTGGCGCACAGCAAGTTTGGCCGGGTACTGACTGCGGTGCGCGACGCCGAAAACCGCCTGATGTTCTGCGGTTACGATCCGCGCGGCTTTAAGCTGTTTGTCTGGACCCTGCCGGCGATGCTGTGCGGGCTGGCCGGAGCGCTCTACGTACCGCAGGTCGGGATTATTAATCCCGGCGAGATGTCGCCAGCCAACTCGATTGAAGCCGTCATCTGGGTGACGCTGGGTGGCCGCGGTACGCTGATCGGCCCACTGCTGGGTGCCGCGATTGTTAACGGCGCACGCAGCTTTTTCACCGTCGCGTTCCCGGAATACTGGCTATTTTTCCTCGGCCTGATGTTCATTCTGGTGACACTCTTTCTGCCGCACGGCGTGATTGGCCTGCTGCGCCGGAGGAAACATGACTGATGCACTGTTTACTCAACCTCATCCGGCGGATCGCCATCGGGCGCAGCGCGATCCGGTGCTGCAGCTGGAGAAGATCAGCGTCTCGTTCGACGGCTTCTGCGCCCTGACCGATCTTTCGTTGCAGATCGGCGTCGGCGAACTGCAACGAGAGATCGGCCCCAACGGCGCGGGCAAAACCACGCTGATGGATGTGATCACCGGCAAGACGCGGCCCGATTCCGGTCGGGTGATCTACGATCAGGACAACGATCTTACCCGCCTGTCGCCGGTTGAGATCGCCCTGAAAGCCGAAAAATCGGTGTGGGCCAGCCTGCGCGCCCGCCTCAATGGCGAGCAGCAGGAATCGGATTGATGAGGTACTGAAGCTGCTGCGGCTCGGCGCAGAACGACAGCGTAGCGCGGGCCTGCTGTCGCACGGCCAGAAGCAATTTTTGGAGATTGGTATGCTGCTGGTGCAGGAGCCGCATCTGCTGCTGGATGAACCGGCGGCGGGAATGACCGACGCTGAAACGGACTACACCGCCGAGCTGTTCCGCAACCTGGCGGGTAAGCATTCGCTGATGGTGGTGGAGCATGATATGGGTTTTGTCGAAACCATTGCCGACCACGTGACGGTGCTGCATCAGGGGCAGGTACTGGCCGAAGGATCACTGCGCGAGGTGCAGGCCAATGAGCAGGTTATCGACGTTTATCTGGGGCGCTGAGATGTTACAGGTTACTGAACTGAATCAATATTATGGCGGCAGTCATATTCTGCGTGGCCTGTCGTTTGAGGTAAAAGTGGGTGAGATCACCTGCCTGCTGGGCCGCAACGGCGTAGGGAAAACCACGCTGCTGAAGTGCCTGATGGGGTTAATCCCGGCTAAATCCGGTGAGATCCACTGGCAGCAGCAGAAACTCAACGGCCGTAAACCGCACCAGCGGGTGCAGTCTGGCATTGCCTACGTGCCGCAGGGCCGGGAAATTTTTCCGCGGCTGACGGTGGAGGAGAACCTGCTGCTCGGCCTGTCACGCTTCCGCGGCGCAGGCCCTTCAGGTGCCGGATGAGATCTACCAGCTGTTTCCAGTGCTGTTTGCCATGAAGTCGCGGCGCGGCGGCGATCTGTCCGGCGGCCAGCAACAGCAGCTGGCGATCGGCCGGGCGCTGGCCTGCCGGCCGCAGCTGTTGATCCTGGATGAGCCAACCGAAGGGATCCAGCCCTCGGTGATCAAAGAGATCGGCGCGGTGATCCGCCAGCTGGCGCAGCGCGGGGATATGGCGATCCTGCTGGTCGAGCAGTTTTATGACTTTGCCGCGGAACTGGCGGACAGCTATCTGGTGATGTCGCGCGGTGAAATCGTGCAGCGTGGCCGCGGCGACAGCATGGAAGCCGGTGGCGTGCGCGGCCTGGTGGCGATTTAGGCCGCGCATCGGGCTTACAGCAAACCGGTCTCGACGGAAAAGTGGCGTTGTTCGCCGCTGGCGAGGGTGATTAAAGTGCCCACCTGCTGCGCCGCCAAAAACCCTTCCGGCCGACAGGTGGCCGGCAGGATATAGGCCCCGACCTGTTGATCGGCATTGTGCACCAGCCAGCGGGTGGCGTGCGGAAACTGGGCGGTAGAGAAGCGCGTCATCATGGCGTATCCCGCCGGCGCGTGCAGCTCAAACTGCACCTCATCGCCATACTGCGGCAGATCGAGTTGCTGCAACGCCTGCGGATCCTGCGCCAGCCGTGCAGTGTAGTCGCGCCAGGCCGGTGTCGGCCGCAGATGGGCCGGTATTGAGGTGCGTAGCCGGAAGGCCCGCTCCGGGATCGACTGCCGGAAACGTCCCTGCGCAATCCAGCCGCTGTTGAGATGACACATATACTGCAACGGCATCGGCGCACCGGCCAGATTGGTCACCGTCATCTCAATCTGCAGCCGTGGCCGATCGGCGTGAAGGCGTACCGCCGGTGCGGCCAGATAGTGATGACCGAAGCCTTTGACATATTCACACTCTCCCTCCAGCGACAGCGTATCCGCTTCCAGCACTAGCCACGCACTGTCTATCCGGGCGCAGGGCATTTCGCCATGCAACGGATGATCGTCCTCGGGCGACGGGCAGCCGTTAGCCAGCAGTCCCGAGTGGAAAGCGAAACAGCCGTAGGTGTCGATGATCGAATTGCCGGGCAGCGGCTGCTTAAAGCTGTTGCCCATGGTCAGCGGATGCCCGCCAAACTGCGCATCCCAGATCATCTGACCAAAGAACGGCAGCACCGTCACCGACCCGCGCCGGTTATGGATCCGCACCGCTTCAATCCCCGCCGGATAACGGAACAGTTCCACCCGGAAGTCATCGCTCTGCAGCAGGACCTCAGGGGTAAAATGAAACTGCTCACGGCGCAACGGTAAACGGGTTTTCATGATGCATCCTCCACCAGACGAGACCGCCGGACACAGCCTGTTTCTTGTGGCGCAGCTCGCCATAGAAGTAAAAGCCGACCCAGGCGAAGCAGAGCAGCGAGACGCCAAACGCCAGCTGCATTGAGCCAACCGCGTCAGAGACCAGACCCTGCAGCGCGGGCACGAATGCTGCGCCGACAATCGCCATCACGATAAACGCCCCCGCCACTTCGGTATATTTATTGTCGACCGTCGCCAGGGTACCTAGCATAAATGGTTGCCCAGCAGGGACCAAACAGCACGCTGACGAACACCGCGGCGTAAACGGCGGTAAAGTCAGGCACCAGCATCACATACGCCAGCGTCAGTACCCCCATCACCGAATAGGCGATCAGCACTTTTTAGGCGCGGAAACGGGTCATCAGGAAGTTCGCCACGAACTTGCCGATAAAGAAGCAGATAAAGCTGTAGATCATGAAGTTTGAGGCGTGACGTTCATTGGCTGCGCCCAGCGTCAGCGCCAGACGAATGGTGAACGACCAGACCGCCACCTGCATCCCGACATAGAGAAACTGCGTCACGATGCCGCGTTTAAAGTGACGGTTGGTCGCCGGATAGCGAAAGGTCTCCGCCAGAGAAGGCAGCGATGTTTCGTTACTTTGCGGTTTGCAGCGCGGACAGCGGGTGAACATAAACAGCAGCATCACCACCACTAATACCATCACCAGATATTTGTAGGGTTCCAGCGTATGCTCCAGCATCGTCAGGCGAAACGCATGCGCCTGTTCGGCGGTCATGGTCGCCATCTGGCTCTGCAGGCTGTCCCCTTCCTGGAACACCAGATATTTACCCAGCACGATGCCCATCAGTGCGCCAATCGGATAGAACGAACGCCACGCAGCCCAAGATATAAAGCGCCAGCCCGGTGAGGATCGCCAGCTTGTAGCTGGTTTTACGGATCACCAGCGACGCCGGGATCGCAATCAGAAAATAGCCGCCGTAAAAGGCACTCTGTACCAGCGCGCTGGCAAAATCGCTTAAGGCGAAGACGCTTTTGAACTGGGTAATCAGGATATCGTTAAGGCTGGCGGCGCAGCCCCACAGCGGAAACAGGCACGACAGCAGAATGAACTGAAAGCGCGGCGTTTTATTCAGGTAGCCATCCGATTGCTGAACAATTTTCTGTCGCATAGCATCACCTCAGTGAAGATTAAGAAAGCGCTGAAAACCCTCTGCGTCGGGATAGGCGCGCTGCGTGCCGCGTCCGGTCACGCTGCAGGCGGCATAGGCCGAAGCCTGGGTCATGGCAGCCGCGATATCGCCGGTTTTAATCAGCAGGTGAGCAAAACAGCCGATAAAGGCATCGCCGGCACCGCTGGTGTCAACCGCCCGGACCGGCGTTGCCGCCACCCGGTGCACCGTATCGCCGCTCATCCATACCGAGCCGCGACTGCCCAGCGTGATAATCATGTTTTTCGGACCGCGCTTCAGCAGCGACCGCCCGGCAGCAATCACCTCCTCATCGCTGGCTACCGGCAGACCGGTGAGGATCTCCAGTTCGGTTTCATTAGACATTAAAGAAGTCACACTTGCAGGCGTAGTGGATGTCGAGATCGGCCACCGCCGGCGCAGGTGGTCAGGATCACTTTGATCTGATGCTGACGGGCAAAATCGATGGCGTAATAGACCGTTTCCAGCGGGATCTCCACCTGCAGGATGATCAGCTGGCAGGCTTTCAGCGCCTCAGCGGCGTCGTCGATATCGGCCGGCTTCAGCTGCTGGTTGGCACCTTTAATAATCAGAATGCGGTTCTGTGACCGATCGTCGACGAAGATCGGTGCCACGCCGCTTGAGGTGCCCGCCGCCTTGGTGACGAAGCGGGGTATCCACGCCCTGCTGTTGCAGATTAGCCACGGTGTTGGGCGCAAGCAGATCGTCGCCCACTTTGCTGACCATCATCACTTTAGCGCGCATTCGGGCGGCAGCAACCGCTTGGTTAGCTCCCTTTCCGCCACAGCCAAGGGCAAAATCGGGTGCTTCAAGGGTTTCGCCCGCTTTCGGCAGGCTGTTGGTATAGGTAATAGGTAATAGGTAATAGGTAATAGGTAATAGGTAATAGGTAATAGGTAATAGGTAATCAGGTCGACCATGTTTGAGCCGATGACCGCAATATCCATGACTGTTTTCTCCCGGATGTTTTTTAAACATCAAATGTTATAAAATTAACAATAACAATTATAAAAAGTTAAATATGTGATGAAAAACACATCCTTAAAGCACAGTTTTCACAATATACGCCGGATTAAGGCCGATTGCCGCGTTACGATTGTAACAACCAGACATTGCCGCAGATCCGTGCGGCCGGACGCAGCCTGGCCGATGAGAGACTACCGCCGGACGGTAACGCGTGAGGTTTGCGGGGTTTAGCCGTTGCAGGTAAGATTGAAAACCAGCCTAGCGAAGAGGACGCAACGCCTTAAAATCTGTTAGGTTTGTCGCGATGATTACGCCGGTTTCCGGCCCCTCAATCAGCCCAGCAGGATGCAGGATACTGAACAGACAGAGATGACCATGGAAACCCGGCGCGACGAACGTATCCACAAGCTGGCTCAGGCGCTTAAACGCACCGATAAGCTGCATCTGAAAGACGCAGCCCAGCTGCTTGGCGTGTCAGAAATGACCATCCGCCGCGATCTGAGCGAGCCCGCCTCCAGCGTGGTGGTGCTGGGCGGCTACATCGTCAGCGACCCGAAGAGCCACGCCAGCCACTATTTTGTCACCGATCAGCACGGTCAGAATGCCGCCCGAAAACAGCGGCTGGCCCAGGCTGCAGCCAGCCTGATCGGTGAAAATGACACGGTATTTTTCGACTGCGGCACTACCCTGCCTTATATCGTCGATGCGATCCCTGACACCCTGCCGTTTACCGCGATCTGCTGCGCCATGAACACCTTCCTGGCGTTAAAGGAGAAACCGACCTGCAATGTGATCCTCAGCGGCGGCGAGTTCCACGCGGATAATGCGCTGTTCACGCCGATCGGCGGCCATTCGATCCTCGACGATCTCTGTCCGACGCTGGCGTTTATCTCGGCGGCCGGGATCGACAAAGATCAGGGAGCAACCTGCTACAACACCAATGAGCTGGCGATGAAGCACCACGCGATGCTGCGGGCGCGTCAGTGCATTTTAGTGGCTGACAGCAGCAAATATGGCAAGGTGCTGCCGGCCCGCATCGCCGAACTGCGCCGCTTTGATCTGCTGGTCAGTGACGGCGCGCCCGATCAGGCGCTGCAGGACTGGCTGGCGCAACAGGCGATTCCGCTGCGCCTGCCGTAAGTTCAGGCCCAGCGGTTTGCCGTCACGCAGGCGGCGCAGGTTGTCACATACTCCGGTCGGGTTGCCCGCCAGCAAGGTATCGGTGACGCCGCCAATGTGCGGCGTGGCGATGACGTTATAGCGAAACAGCTCATCCTGCGGATCGGGCGGCTCCTGCCAGAACACATCCAGCCCAGCCCCGGCCAGCGACCGGTTTTTCAGCGCGCTGAGAAAGGCCGCTTTGTCGATTAATCCACCGCGTCCAAGGTCCAAGGTTGATCAGAAAACTCTGCGGTTTCATCTGCGCCAGCGCCGCCGCGTCAATAATCTGATGGGTCTGCGGATTATCCGGCAGGCTGAACACCACAAAATCCGCCTGCTGCAATAGCTGCGGCAGCTGTGTCATCTCACCCAGCCACGCCAGACCGTGCTGGTGAGCGAAGGCCGGATCGGCTTAACGCCTGACGCCGATCATCCGCGTGCCAAACGGCCTGAGTCGCGCCGCCAGCGCTTTACCGATGCCGCCTGAGCCGACCAGCCCGACCGTTTTGCCCTTCAATCCCAGGCCGACCGGCTGTCCCAGCTGCTGCTGCGCCAGGCTATCAGCGATTTCGTGATAGCGACGCGCCAGGCCAATCATCATCCAGATGCCTAGTTCCGCCACCGAATCGGCATTGCCTGAGCTGTCGGACAGCAAACCATGATACCGCGCTGTTTCGCCGCCGCGATGTCGATTCCCTCCAGCCCGGTGCCCGCCTGCTGTATCAGCGCTAACCGATCGGCCGTCGCCAGCAGCGCCGCGTCCACTTTGCACATGCCGGAGATCAGCGCATTAAAACCGGCAAGGCTTTCGGCGGCGTGGCCTGCCTAGGCGACAAACTCCACGTCCGGCAGCTGCTGACGAATAGACGGAATCAATCCGCCCCAGGCGTGTTCATCCGCTGCGATCAATACTCTCATCGTCACTCTCCCGGTTTTTAAGGCTAAAAAGCAGTATAGTGCCGGGGCTGCGCGGAAACCAAACAGTTATCCCGAACTGCGGCACGCATCGGAATATTCGCCGCGCCCCGGCTGTGATTATACGGTGAAAAAGGCTAAACTTCGACATCACCCAAATGACTAACAGACCCAGAGGCTCAATACAACGTGGCTCAATTCGTCTATAAGATGCACCGCGTCGGCAAAGTCGTTCCGCCGAAGCGACACATCCTGAAGAACATCTCCCTTAGCTTCTTCCCGGGCGCCAAAATCGGCGTACTTGGCCTGAACGGCGCGGGTAAATCCACCCTGCTGCGCATCATGGCCGGCATCGATAAAGATATCGAAGGGGAAGCGCGCCCGCAGCCAGGCATCAAGATTGGCTACCTGCCGCAGGAGCCGCAGCTTAACCTTGAACATACCGTGCGTGAGTCCGTTGAAGAGGCGCTGTCTGAAGTGGTTGGCGCGTTAAAACGTCTCGACGAAGTCTATGCGCTGTATGCCGAAGAGGGCGCGGACTTTAACAAACTAGCCGCTGAGCAGGGCCGTCTGGAAGAGATTATCCAGGCACACGATGGCCACAACCTGAATACCCAACTGGAACGTGCGGCAGATGCGCTGCGCCTGCCAGACTGGGAGGCGAAAATCGCCACTCTCTCCGGCGGTGAGCGTCGCCGTGTCGCACTGTGCCGTCTTCTGCTGGAAAAGCCAGACATGCTGCTGCTCGACGAACCGACCAACCACTTGGACGCCGAATCTGTCGCTTGGCTGGAACGCTTCCTGCACGACTTCGAAGGCACCGTGGTGGCGATTACCCACGATCGTTACTTCCTTGATAACGTTGCCGGCTGGATTCTGGAACTGGATCGTGGCGAAGGCATCCCGTGGGAAGGTAACTACTCTTCTTGGCTGGAGCAGAAAGATGCGCGTCTGGCGCAGGAAGCCTCTTCTGAAGCGGCCCGCCGTAAGTCGATTGAGAAAGAGCTGGAGTGGCTTCGTCAGGGTACTAAAGGCCGTCAGTCCAAGGGCAAAGCCCGTCTGGCGCGCTTTGAAGAGCTGAACAACACCGAATACCAGAAGCGTAACGAAACCAACGAACTGTTTATTCCGCCTGGCCCACGTCTGGGTGACAAAGTGCTGGAAGTCAGTAACCTGCGTAAATCTTACGGTGATCGCGTGCTGATCGACGATCTGTCGTTCTCAGTACCGAAAGGGGCAATTGTCGGCATCATCGGTCCGAACGGCGCCGGTAAATCGACGCTGTTCCGCATGATGTCCGATCAGGAACAGCCTGATTCCGGCAGCATAGTGCTGGGCGATACCGTCAAACTGGCGTCAGTGGATCAGTTCCGTGACAGCATGGATAATTCTAAAACCGTGTGGGAAGAAGTTTCCGGCGGTCAGGACATCATGCGTATCGGCAACACCGAAATGCCAAGCCGCGCCTACGTCGGCCGCTTTAACTTTAAAGGCGTCGATCAGGGTAAACGCGTCGGTGAGCTGTCGGGCGGTGAGCGCGGTCGTCTGCACCTCGCCAAGCTGCTGCAGGTTGGCGGCAACATGTTGCTGCTCGATGAACCGACCAACGACCTGGACATTGAAACCCTGCGCGCGCTAGAAAACGCCCTGCTGGAGTTCCCAGGCTGCGCGATGGTGATCTCGCATGACCGCTGGTTCCTCGACCGCATCGCCACCCACATTCTGGACTACCAGGATGAAGGCAATATCGAATTCTTCGAAGGTAACTTTACCGAATACGAAGAGTACAAGAAGCGCACCCTCGGCGCCGAAGCGCTGGAGCCGAAGCGTATCAAGTACAAGCGTATAATTAAGTAATGTTAAGCGTAAGGGGACGTTCAGGCTTCCCCTTACGCTCGTTGCTGAGGGTGTCAACGATGAAAAAAAGACACGATCGCCTTGTCGCAAAAAGAGCTGAAGAAATTTATGAAGCGACCAAAGTGATGAACTTTGCCGCCAGCTCACTACTGGAAGGGATACGTATTTCACCGGTGCCGGCGCTATCGACGCTGGATCAGGTGCGTCGCCGCTATAAACAGTAATCGGAGATCGCCATGGATCGTTACAATGTCTGGCGCGATCACTACTGTTATCCCGATTCATAGGTGCTCATTAATCGTTACCAGATTCGGACGCAGGCCTTGCTTGATCGCGCCGAACGGGATGTCACCGCCCTGACGATTCATACCATCACCCTCTCCCATCCCCCTTTCTCGCTCCAGTCTCTTTGCCATATCCACCATTGCCTGTTTAACGAACTCTATTGCTGGGCCGGTGAGATACGCGATATCGCAATCAGTAAAGGCCATACACAATTTTGCCAGCTCGCTTTTATTGTGCGTGAAGCCGACAGACTGTTTGAAAAAATGGTGGGTGAAATGTGGCAGCCTGACCAGCTCGCTTTCTGTCATCAGATAGTCTGGTACTGTTGCGAGTTCAATATTTTGCACCCGTTTCGGGAAGGAAATGGTCGGGCATTACGTATTCTGTTCGAACATATCATTCTTCATGCGGGCTATCAGGTAAGCTGGCAGGGCCTGAATGCCAGTGAATGGTTAGCTGCAAATATTGCAGGCTATCAGTCAGGACCAGAAAAAATGGCGGCTTTATTTTTACTTTACGCCACGTTGCGCCGATTAACGATAAAACTCCCTGAACACCGGCGAGTGCAGCGCGAACTCCATGAAGCGCGCCAGCAGGGTAGCGCCGATGCCCGCCGGACTGGTGATGCGCAGCCGGCCGCTGGGGTTTTCGCGCAGGCTGGCGATCGCCTGATCGGCACGCTCGCTGGCCTGCATAATCTCCTGACAGTGCAGCAGATAGCGCTCACCGGCAAAGGTCAGGTTGAGCTGGCGGGTGGTGCGATTCAGCAGCCGGATGCCGAGTCGCTGCTCCAGCTGGCTGATGCGCTGACTGACGCTCGATTTGGGCAAGCCAGCGCGCTCTGCCGCGCCGGTAAAACTGCCGCACTCCGCCACCAGCGCGAAAAGCGCCATATCCTGCCACTGACGAAACGCCATTGTTCACCTCAGACGAACACTCTATGAAAGATTGTCCATTTTATCACCGCTAAATCCAGGTTCTACACTTAGCGTAACAACACAGGAGATCCACTATGTCTATTCGCGCTATTGCTGTTAATCCAGAGAGTCCTGAGAACTTCATTGAAATCTTCCCTGAAACCCCAAAGCCAGGCGAGTACGACCTGCGGGTTGAGGTCAAAGCCGCCTCGGTGAACCTGGTCGATACCAAGGTTCACAAAGGCGCGATCAAAAACGGGCTACAGGTGCCGCGTATTCTCGGCTGGGACGCCAGCGGCGTGGTGCTGGAAGTCGGCAGCAAAGTCAGCAACTTCAAGCCAGGCGATGAAGTCTACTATGCCGGCGATCTGACCCGTCCCGGCAGTAACAGCACCGAGCAGCTGATCGATTCACGCATCACCGGCCACAAGCCGAAGAGCCTCGACTGGGCGCAGTCGGCGGCGATCCCACTGACGGCTCTGACCGCGTGGGAAGGATTGTTTGAGCGGCTGAATCTGAACGCCGCGACCGTGGATCAAACGCTGTTGATCGTCGGCGGCGCAGGCGGTGTCGGATCGCTGGCGATCTCCCTGGCGAAGCTGCACAGCAAAGTAAAAGTTATTGCGACGGCCTCCCGGGAAGATTCGGCGCAGTGGTGCCGCGATCGCGGTACCGATCTGGTGATTAACTACAAAGATATGCCGGGTGAACTGGAGAAACAGGGGATTAAGCAGGTCGATTATATCTTCTGCCTCAACGATACCGACGGTCACTGGGAAACCATGGCGAAGCTGATTGCGCCGCAGGGCCACATCTGCACCATCGTTGAGAACGAGCATCCGCTGTCGATGGATCAGCTGAAGCTAAAAAGCGCTGCGCTGCACTTTGAGCTGATGTACACCCGCAGCATGTTTAACACGCCGGACATGGCGCGCCAGGGTGAAATTCTGGATGCCGTGGCCGCGTTGCTGGATGAAGGTAAGCTGCAGACCACGCTGAGCGAGACGCTGCAGGGCTTAAGCGTTGAAACGCTGAAAGCGGCCCATCAGCGGGTGCTGGAAGGCCATATGCGGGTGCTGGAAGGCCATATGCGGGGCAAAGTAGTGATGGTCTATTAATCTGTCAGCCACGGGAACCGCCGGTCCCCCTGGTTCAATCACGGCTGGGCGTTCTTCTCGCCCAGCATCGCTCTCACCAGTTCAATGCAGCGCAGGAAGCGGGTGTCGTAATCATCCTCACGCACATGAACAAAATCGATATTGTTTTCACGCAGCATCGTCACCAGCATCGACTGGAATTCGCGACGATCGACTGAACTGCCCAGACTGCGCAATCCATCCACCACCCACGGCACATTGTTCTCAAGTAAAATGACTAAATCGAAGCGATATTCGTCGATCAGTGCCTGAACAAAGGGATGTTCGCGCCCTTCGTACTTCAGGCAGAACGCCTGGGTGGTCACGAAATCGGTGTCGATAAACGCCACCTTGTTGGCATATTTAACCGCGAAATCGATGTACTGCGCCTGACCGAGCGCGATTTTGTCGTAGTCCGAATATTGCAGCGCCATTTCGTCGCCACCGAGGTGCGAAAAGACATAGTCGCGGCCATATTCCCAAGCACTGGTGGTGTTGAAAATATTGGCGAGCTTATTCACCAGCGTCGATTTACCGCTTGATTCCCCGCCCAGTATCGCCACGGTGCGGACAAAGAACGGCTTCACTTCGGTCGGGATATATTCCCAGAAGCGGAACGGATCCTGACGGATTTGCGCACCACTGATGCTCATGAAAGAGCGATCCGGATCGACCAGCACCGTTCGGATCCCCAGATGCTGCTGATACATCTCCGCATCGGGCGCTTCACTAGTGTAGATGCAATCCGCGGCAATACCGTGCTCGCCGAGAAAGGCGCTGACCCCTTTACTCCAGACGTCCCAGCCGTGCGGATACGGCTCAATCCCCTCCTCGTTAAAGGCGTGGATACGGATATTTTTCTGGTATTTAAAGGTCTGCAGCAACCAGCGCAGCCGATCGCTGACCGTCGGCTGCTGCGACATGGCGCTGTTATCAAACAGTTCACGATCGCGCGGCTCGTCATAGCCCATAATGATGTGCAGTTCATCCACCTGGCTACAGGCGCGCTGAATCAGATAGATATGGCCAGTGTGCAGCGGGTAAAACTTGCCGAACACCACGCCGACCGTTTTATCACGGCGCGGAAACTCCAGCCCGAGAAAGCGGTGCAGAGCTTCCAGTTTTTGCGCGCTGGGGCTTTTGATTTTGGCGTTGAGCAACTGGCTCAGGTAGCCTTTGGTCATGCCGCTGGCATCAGCGACCTGTTGCAGCGTGTGACCCTGCTGGCGAATGGCCGTTTTCAGATAATCAAACAACGACATGTCGTGCCTCCTGCGTGAATGCGTATAAGGTTGAACGCGCTGCCCTCGCCCGCCAACGGCATGCCATCAGCGGACGCCAGCCGCATTACAGATCGTAGAGGATCGCCAGCGCATCGGCCAGCTTCTTCGCGCTGAAAACCTGCATTCCATCGATCGGTTTTTTCGGCGCATTGCCAGCCGGCACAATGGCACGTTTAAAGCCATGTTTCGCCGCTTCCGAAATCCGTTCCTGACCGCTGGGCACCGGACGGATTTCACCTGCCAGCCCCACTTCGCCGAAGATCACCAGATCCTGCGGCAGTGGGCGATCGCGCAGACTTGAGACCATCGACAGCATCAGCGCCAGATCGGCACTGGTTTCGGTTACTTTGACCCCGCCAACCACGTTGACGAACACGTCCTGGTCCGCCATCTGCAGGCCGCCATGACGATGCAACACCGCCAGCAGAATCGCCAGACGGTTCTGTTCCAGACCGACCGCAACGCGACGCGGATTGCCCATCATCGAATGGTCAACCAGCGCCTGAATCTCTACCAGCAGCGGACGCGTCCCTTCCCACAGCACCATCACTGAGCTGCCGGACGTGATGACCTCTTCGCCGCGCGACAGGAAGATGGCCGACGGGTTGCTGACTTCACGCATCCCCTGCTCGGTCATGGCAAAAACGCCTAACTCGTTGACCGCGCCAAAGCGGTTTTTATGGCTGCGCAGGGTACGGAAGCGGGAATCGGCATCGCCATCCAGCAGCACCGAACAGTCGATACAGTGCTCCAGCACTTTCGGACCGGCCAGCGAGCCATCTTTGGTGACGTGACCGACCATAATGATCGCCACGCCGCGCGTTTTGGCGAAGCGCGTCAGATAGGCGGCGGTTTCACGCACCTGTGCCACGCTGCCCGGCGAAGACTGAATCTCCGCCATGTGCATCACCTGGATCGAGTCGATTACCATCAGCTGCGGCTGCTCCTGCTCGGCGAGCAGGCAGATCTGCTCGATGCTGGTTTCCGACAGCATATTGACGTTTTCGGTGGGTAATCCCAGACGATGAGCGCGCATCGCTACCTGTTGCAACGACTCTTCCCCAGTGACGTAGAGGGTTTTCATCCCTTCCGACAGGCGGCACATCACCTGCAACAGCAGGGTCGATTTACCGGCACCCGGACTGCCACCGATTAAAATGGCGCTGCCCGGCACCACGCCGCCGCCGAGCACCCGGTCAAACTCTTTAAAGCTGGTCGAGAAGCGCGGTAACGCCTCCAGACTGATTTCGGACAGTTTCTGTACCCGACTGGTACCGGCACTGCCCGCATAGCCGCTCAGACGCTCGTTACGCGCCGCAGCCGGCGAGGCGGCAATCCGCACCTCGGTGATGGTGTTCCAGGCGTGACAGGCGCTGCACTGCCCCTGCCAGCGTGGATAGTCTGCGCCGCATTCGTTACACACAAATGCGCGTTTTGCCGCTTTGGCCAAATCGATACCTCAGTTAACGCTCTTCATGGATCAGGCTGCCGGTGAGGATGCAGAACACCCCCATCAAATCGGCATGGCGAATGGTGACCGCAGTCTGCTCATTTACCTTAGGTTTAGCATGGTAGGCAATGCCCAGTGCTGAGGCTTTAATTATCAGCAGGTCATTGGCCCCATCACCGACTGCGACGGTCTGTTCCGGCGCGATGTCAAAACGCTGCGCCAGCTTCTTCAGCGTATCGGCTTTATATTGTGCGTCGACAATCGGACCCAGCAGGTTGCCGGTCAGTTTGCCGTCGCGAATTTCCAGTTCATTGGCCACCACCGCCGACAGATGCAGCTTATCGCGCAGGTATTCGGCGTAATAGGTAAAGCCGCCCGAGGCAATCGCCACCTGCCAGCCCAGCGCCTGTAATTTTTGCGTCAGGGTAGTCAGGCCCGGCATCAGCGGCAGCGCATCGCGCACCTGCTTCAGAATATTAGCATCGGCCCCCTGCAGGGTCGCCACCCGCTGACGCAGGCTGGCTGTGAAGTCGAGTTCGCCGCGCATCGCGCGTTCGGTCACCTCTGCCACCAGCTCGCCACTGCCGGCCAGTTTTGCAATCTCGTCGATGCACTCGATCTGAATGGCTGTCGAGTCCATATCCATCACCAGCAAGCCCGGCGTTTTCAGGTGCGGGATTTTGCCGAGCGGCGCCACGTCCAGGCCGGCGCCGTGCGCCAGTCTGCTGGCGAACGGCGTCAGCGAGCCAGCCAGGCGAATCACCTGATACTCATCCACGTTCCAGGCACTGACGATCACCATCGCGGCACCCAGCCGGTGCTGGTAATCGGTCAGCCGTTGCTTATCCAGCCCGCGGCCATACAGCAGCCAGCCAGTCCGGCCAGCGCGATAATCCAGCGGCATGACTTCATCACCGCTAAGGGAAAGGGGCAAACCCGGCCAGAGGGAAACATCGGCGGGCAGATCGCACCAGGTTAAACGATTTGGCATCACAGCTCCTGTAGGGACAACAAAACCACGCAAGAGGCTACCTTGTCTGCGCCGCTTCTGGCAACATAATCTCCAGGCTTTCTGTTGTGACATGACACGGATTATTGATGGCTAAAACCGCACTAAAATTTCGCTTACATCGCACGGTGATCGTTCTGATCTCAATGGCGCTGCTGGTGGCCCTGATGCAGGGTGCCTCCTGGTTCAGTCTCGGCCATCAAATGGCGCGTTCTGAACAGGTCGAAGAGCTGGCGCATACCCTGACCAATCAGGTGGCGTTCAGCCTGAAGCCTCTGATGGACAACAGCGAAAATAACCGCAACCAGATTGAAGCCATTCTCAATCAGATGACCGCTAACAGCCGCATCCTTGACGCCTCGGTGTATGACGGCGACGGCAGCTTAGTGGCGCACAGCGGTGAAAATGTCAACGTGCGCGACCGGCTGGCGCTGGACGGCAAACGTGCCGGTAGCTACTTCAATCATCAGATTGTCCAGCCGCTGGCGGGCAACGACGGTCCGCTCGGCTTTTTGCGCGTCACGCTCGATACCCACGTGCTGGTCACCGAATCGCGTCAGGTGGATAACACCACCAATATTCTGCGCCTGATGATGCTGCTGGCGCTGGCAATCGGCATTATTCTCTCCCGTACCCTGCTGCGCCATCGCCGTACCCGCTGGCAGCAATCGCCGTTTCTGCTCACCGCCAGTACGCCGGTGAAAGAGGATCGTGATGAGGACGAGGAGAAAAAAGAGTAGCCCGCCATTTATCGCCCGGCAGCGCGATTATACAACTAAAAAGGCCCGTCAGACGGGCCTTTTTGCTACTCAGCGTAAGGATTTGCGAGGCGTGCCGGATTAACCGGCCAGCAGCGTTTCCAGCTCGCTCAGCGATTTGACCTGCCAGGTCGGATGGATATGTGCCGGCAGTGGTCGGGTGCCGTGATCGAGCCAGCAGGTTTTGAGACCGGCATTCATCCCGCCGAGAATATCTGATTCCGGGGTATCCCCCACCATCAGCACCCGCTGACGATCCGGGTTGCCCATCTGCTTCAGCGCATAATCAAAAATCTTTGCGTCCGGTTTCGGCACACCGACCTGTTCTGAGATCACCAGCGCGGTAAAACCGTTGGTGATGATGCCCATCTTCACCCGGCCATGCAGCCGGTTCATCAGGCTGACCGCGCCCGGCAGCGGGGTGCAGATCTCGCCCATCGCGCTAAGAAAACCGCTGTTCAGAATCTCCGGCGCCACGCTGAGCGTTTCGCTCCAGTGATTAAAGCGCTGAGTCTGCAGCTGGAGCGCCGAGATGGTGCCGTTCTGATAATCGACCCGCAGCGGCTTGTTAATCGCCTGATAGTCTGCGTAATCCTGGTCGGTAAACTGCACGTCGTAGCCGGCAAACAGCCGCTGCAAACCGGCATAGGCGTTAAAATGAAAAAGGGTATCGTCGGCATCAAACAGGATGCAGTCCCAGTTATCTAACATCAAAGCTCCTTAACACTGCTACAGCGTCAGCGCCATGATGATGGCATCTTCACGACCACTGGCAGTGGGATAATAGTTGGGGCGACGACTGACCTGGTTGGATTCCAACTGCTGGTAGAGCGCAATGGCGGGCAGATTCGAGGCCCGCACTTCCAGCCACAGCGTCAGCACGTCGCGTTTAATCAGTTCATCAATCAGATGCTGTAACAGCTGGCGGCCAAATCCCCGGCGCTGCCAGGCGGGATCGACCGCGATGTTGAACAGCGAGGCTTCATCCAGCACCACCTGTGTGATGGCGAAGGCGGCCATTTGGCCGTCGACGTCGAGCCGCAAATTGAGAAAGCGTTCGCCCTGGTTACTGGCAAAGGTCTGTTCACTCCACGGAAAGGCGTGACCGCGACACTCAATGGCGAAGGCCTGCGCCCGATCGTCAGGGGTGAGAAAAGAGATGGCTGTCATGGTTACACATCTGTTGCCAGAGCGCGCGTTTGGCGGCGCCGCTGCTGATCAGTTCATTGAAGGAGGCGCTGGTTAATGCCACGCCGTTAAAGGTTTGTTCGCTTTCAACCCCGAGCAGCCATCCTGCACAATGAAGCGTCTCCGGCAGCATTTGCAGCTGGTCCGGCGTCACGGTCATCACCTGAGCAGGTTGCAGATTAAGCGTATGCAGTACGTCGCGCATCAGCGGTTCGTGCAGACCGGGCGGTGTCTCAGCCACGATAATCAGCTGCGTCTCCGGTGCCAGCGTGACGGCAATTTCGCCCTGAAGCACGCGCGGGCGGCGCAGCTGATACTGCTTAATTCCCATTTGCTGTAAAAACCAGTCGCGCCTGGACGTCATGGTGTTACCTGTTCTGCTGCCTGAATGCGACGCTATGCTAGCAAACCCATCGAACATGCGCCAACAAACCACTATAATCCTCGCTCAGATCTTACAGGAGCCCACATGTCTGCTTTTACCCCGGCCAGCGAAGTCATTCTGCGCCACAGTGATGAATTTACCGCCCACCATGTTTTATTTGCTGGCGATCTGCAGGATGACCTGCCCGCTCAACTGGAAACCGCCTCTTCGCGTGTGCATACCCAGCAATATCATCACTGGCAAAACCTGAGCCGCCGTATGGGCGAACAGGCGCGTTATGGACTGGTTGCGCAGGCGGAGGATGTGCAGGGCTGCGATACGCTGGTCTATTTCTGGACCAAGAACAAACCGGAAGTGCAGTTCCAGCTGCAAAACCTGCTGTCGCTGCTGCCGGTGGGCTGCGATGTATTTGTAGTGGGTGAAAACCGCAGCGGCGTGCGCAGCGCCGAAGGGATGCTGGAAGAGTGGGTCACGCTGGAGAAGATCGACAGCGCACGTCGCTGTGGCCTCTATCACGGCCGCCTTGATCGCCAGCCGATCTTCGACGCCAGCACCTTTGGTCATACCTATCAGCTGAACGGCCTGACCGTGCATACCCTGCCGGGCGTGTTCAGCCGCGACGGCCTAGACAGCGGCAGCGCGCTGCTGCTGTCTACCTTCACCGCACATACCAAAGGCAAGGTGCTGGATATCGGCTGTGGTGCGGGTGTGCTTGCCGCGTCGTTGCCGGCGCGTTCGCCAAAAGTCCATCTGTGGCTGTGCGACGTGCACGCCGCGGCGATTGAGGCGAGTAAAGCCACGCTGGCCGCCAACAGTCTGGAAGGCGAAGTGTTCGCCAGTAACGTCTTCTCTGACGTGACCGGTCGTTTCGACGTGATTATCTCGAACCCGCCGTTCCATGAAGGCACCCAGACCAGTCTGGATGCGGCACAGACGCTGATCCGCGGCGCGGTGAAGCATCTCAACACCGGTGGCGAGCTGCGTATCGTGGCTAACGCCTTCCTGCCCTGCCCACAGGTGCTGGATGAAGCCTTTGGCAGTCACGAAGTGCTGGCGCAAACCGGCCGCTTCAAAGTTTATCGCGCCGTTTACGGTCGCGGTGCCAAAACGCGCTAAAGACTTTTCCCGGCGTTAACCGCTTTGCCGGGCTGAAAACGTTGCTTTTTACAGCGATCGTTTCAGCCCGACAAAATAGTTGTTGGCGCATTGAGTAAAATCTCCAGAATGCGCCTCCGTGGTTGTAACATTCTCAAGGTGTTACGGGTATGCGAAGGTGGCGGAATTGGTCGACGCGCTAGCTTCAGGTGTTAGTGTCTTAACGGACGTGAGGGTTCAAGTCCCTCTCTTCGCACCAACGTTTTCATCTTCCTGCTTTACTTTCGCTTCTCAACCGTTTCGGTTATCAACACCCTTCTAAACGCTATTTCCTCTCCCGGCACATCATATTTAATTCAAATGAAAATTCACTGACACCGCCGCCAGTCCGCCCGCTAATGCCAAGCATGATGGTAGCAGCATATAGTGACGTAAGCGCTGATTAAACAGCATCACAATGGTCAGCAACAGCGCCACGATCATCAACCCGCGCCACTGGCTGAAGCTCGGTCCCCATAAGGCGAACAATGGCAGCGCGGCGCACGGCAGCAGAACGCTCCAAGCGCTATCCAGTTTATTCCCCATCATCCAGCTAAATCCCCACAGGCCGCAGGCGGCAATAATGGCCATCCTCATGACTCAAACTTCAAATGATAAGCATTCCCATTATCATGGAACAGTTTTGTGCCTTATGCAGCCTGTTTTTATCTGGCCCGGCCAGGAAGATGACAGACCAGTTGGAAAATGCTAGATTGCGGCCGATAACACTATTAATAACAGCAATAATTTGCTCACTGTCCGGTAAAGCTCTCTGCCGGTTTGCGCTTTGATATTTCAGGGCCGTTACGAGTATTTGTAATGAAATTACAATCTTATGAAGAACTGAAACACAGCAAATATCGGCTTTCCCTCATGCTTTTGTTGTGCCTTAACGTGGTTATTTCGCTATTTTGTCTGACTCCGATAAAAAAGAGCGAAATGACATTACCGGTCAATATCGTTGCCATTTTTAGTAGCGCAATATTATGCCTTTGCTTAGTCCGCACTAAACTAAAACTACCGCTATTAAATCCGGTCTCCTTTATACTGGGTGCGCTGTGGGCCTGGCACATTAACTACGGGTTTCATCAGGTATTTTATTTCGATGGCGGTTTTCTGATTATCAGTTTACTGAGCGTCTTTTTTATCAGCGCTATCGCCCTGAGCGATCATCTGCTGGCCTTCTGCCTGCATATCACCCCGCCGGTGGTCACCGTGTTGCTGCTGGATAACGGTGAACACCTGCCGCTGATCCTGCTGAACATCGCCCTGCCGCTGACTGGCTTCTCACTACAGCATCTGATGCGTCGTCGCGCTGATCACTTTACCCTGCGCCTGATGCGCCAGCTGTACCAAGAGAAAGAAGCTTTTAGCGACCTCAGCATGCTCGATCCGCTCACCGGACTGTATAATCGCCGCGGACTGAAAAACCGGCTCGACAATATTCTGGAAAACCACGCCGGCAGCCACTATGTCCTGCTGCTGGATATCGATCATTTCAAAGCCTATAACGACAATTATGGTCACACGATGGGTAACAAAGCGCTGGCACGGGTCTCGATGGCCATTCGCGATGCGGTACGTTCACGGGATGTGGTTACCCGTTATGGCGGCGAAGAATTTCTTGTGCTGATGACCAACGTCAACAGTTCCATTGCAATGAAGCTGGCGGAGCGCATTCGTCATTATGTGGTCGATTTAGAAATCCCCCACCGCTTTAATGAAAAAGTCTCGACCCACGTGACGATTAGCGCCGGCATTGCGCCTATTTATGATAATGAATTTGACCAAGCGGTGGCGAATGCTGACCGCGCGTTATATGTGGCCAAAAACCAGGGCAGAAATACCATTCTTGCCTGGGAAGATTTACCGCCGTCCGGCGAGCACGTATAATACCGGTACCGTAACCGACTATTATCATGCCGTGACGGCGGTACAGCAGTTTTTCATTCTATATAGTTCCTGTTCCTGACTTAATTCCTTCCTGCGGCCAGCGCCCGAACCTGCTGATGTTTTGTACGGCTTGAAGAGTGAATCGATAACGATTATCATTTGCTTTCTTATCTACTCTTTCGCGAGTCGACATGGCAACCGTAACCGCTCAGGAAAATCGCTTTAGCTCCCAGTCGATGATCTTCCGGCAAGACGACTGTCCGCTGGCGGAAAGTTTGCAGCAACGGCTATCTGCAGCAGTCGATTAAGCTCGATCAGCCTGCCGCGCCCGATTGCCTGACGCTCGACGACTGGTCACAACCCGCCGTGTTTACGCCGCTGATTCAGCGTTACAGCGACTATCTCTATCGCGATCATCCTGATGCCGTACGGGAAGCAAAACCGGTGCTGTCACTGTGGGCGCAGTGGTATTTTGGTCTGCTGCCGCCGCCGCTGATATCGCCCTGCTGCAGGAGTCACGTGCGCTCGACTGCTCGCCAGAGCATATCCGGGTGGAGTTTCAGCACAGTCATCCCGCCGCGTTCTGGATTGCGGTGCAGCAGGAGGATGAGGACGCGCACTACCTGAATGCGCAGCAGCGCCTCAATCGGCTGATACAGCAGCATCTGATCCCGGTGGTGAACAGCATTACCCGCCACGGCGATATCAATGCCCGACTGATCTGGAACAACATGGGTTTTTCGTTTCAGTGGTTCCTCGGCGAGCTGAAAAATGCGCTCGGCGACCTGCAGGTCGCCCAACTGGAACAGGCGCTGTTCTTCAACCAGCAGCTGCTGGATGGCAGCGATAATCCGCTCTACCGCACCATGATCCCCCGCAACGGTGAACTGGTCCGTCGCAGCTGCTGCCAGCGCTACCGCATCCCCGATGTGGCACAATGCGGCAACTGCACCTTAAGCAGTAGCTGATCGCGACGCCTTCTGTCACTAAATCTCCTTTTATCTCGTTTACAGGCTTCGAGGCTTGTGGCAATTTTTACGCCTTCGATCAGCCTGGAGAAAAAGATGAGTCTGGAGTCAGTACGCCAGTTCTTTGCCGAACACGCCCCTGAAATTGAGATTATTGAGTTGGCCGAAAGCACCACAACGGTTGATATGGCCGCCCGCGCCCACGGCGTGATGCCGGGCCAGATAGCCAAAACCCTGTCGTTGAAGGTCAAAGATGAAGTGGTGCTGATCGTTACCCGTGGCGATGCCCGGCTGGATAATCGCAAGCTGAAAGCGGCGCTAGGGGCCAAAGCGCGAATGCTCAGCGTGGATGAAGTGATTAACTGGACCGGCCATCCGGTCGGCGGCGTCTGTCCTTTCGGGCTGGAAAATCCGCTGACCGTTTACTGCGACATTTCGCTGCGCAGTTTCGACGAGGTGTTACCCGCGGCGGGCGCCATCCATAGCGCCGTGCGCATCAGTCCGCAACAGATGGCCGAGCTGACCGCTGCCCGCTGCCCGCTGGGTCGACGTCTGCGAGGCGCGTTAATCGGGCTCCCTGTCCACCGCGCCGGAGATTTCGATGCCGCGCGTCTCGCGACCAAACGCCACCAACAGAGAGATCAGCACGGCGACCGTGCCCGCCACTATCGCCATGCCCAGTCCGTAATTGCCGCCATGGGCTTCTTCAATACGCGATTGCAGCGTGGCGTTGACCGAAGCAATCAGATTCCCCAGCTGATAGACAAAGCCCGGCAACACGGCGCGGGCGTTGGCCGGAACCAGCTCGGTCAGATAGTTCGGAACGACACCCCACGCGCCCTGCACCATAAACTGCATCAGGAAAGCGCTGATACCGATCGCCCATGAGCCGCAGGAAAAAGCCCACAGCGGAAAAATCGGCAACGTCAGCAGTGACGCCAGAATAATCGCTTTTTCACGGCTGATACGCTCAGACAGCGAGCCAAAACAGATGCCGCCCAGCATCGCCGCAATGTTGTAACCGATGGCGATCAGGCTGACGGTATGAGCATCAAACTGGTGCTGCACTTTCAGGAAGGTGGGATAGAGATCCTGGGTGCCGTGGCTGAAGAAGTTAAAGCAGGCTATCAGCAGCACCATATAGAGACAGATTTTCCAGTGCTGGCGAATGATCGGCATCAGCGCCGAGCTGGTTTTATGTTGGCGCGCCGCCAGCCAGACCGGTGATTCCGGTACTTTAAAATAGATAAACGGCAGCAGCAGAATCGGCTTGCGGCCGTAGCGCTCCGCCAGACGACCAAACAACAGCGCCCCGATCGGCCGCACCGCCAGCGTCAGCATAATCGCCAGCAAAACCTCCGAAACCGAAGAGTGAAAGTAATGCGCCAGATCGCTGAGCACAAAAACCAGAATGAAGAAGTCGAAAGCATCCAGCGTCCAGCTGGCAAAACTGGCAAACACCACGTTTCGCTGGGTTGGAGTCCAGTTAAGCATGTCACTATCCTGTCTGAGCGGCTTCGGCACACCGGCCGGAAAGGGGTTGGCGCAACCCATAGCATGGTTTCAATTTTGTTAACCAATTGTATACATCATGTCAGAAAGATTAGCGTGCTACGCGATTGTCAGCCGCTGCTTCGGGCTGTAAATAAGCGTGTCAGAGAGGAGTTTCAGTGAGGATACGGGGAGGGTTGCGCCCCGGTTTTCAGGCTTCAGGCGACTGAAAGCCTGTTCGATGATCGACAACAGCTGGGCATTATCGACACGATGCAGTACGTGCACTAACGCGCCACAGTCCTCCGGAATGCCGGTGGTAACGCGCAACGGTTGACGATAACGCCAGCTTTTACCGCGCGTCGGCCCGGCCCGCAGTTCGATATCCACCCGGTAATCGATGCCGGATGCCACCCGCTGATTCAGCAGCCAGGCGATCACCAGCGCATCGTGGATCCAGCAACCTGCCAGCTGGCGGGTCTGCATGGAATAGTCGATCCACGGCCGCAGGGTTTCGCGCACAAACTGCGTCAGCGGATGATAAACCGCGGTCAGCCGGGTTAGATCCTGCTGGGTCAGCAAGGTCTGGGTGGTGACATCCATCGGCACCAGCGTCAGCGTGGCGCCACTGTGCAACACCTGATGCGCCGCTTCAGGATCGAGGCCAAAATTGGTGTCTTTGATGTAATCATCCAGCGCGAATACTCCGCCCATGACCACAATCTCCGCTTCCGCCATCGCCGGATAGCGCTGCATCGCCAGCGCCACATTGGTCAGCGGGCCAATCACCACCAGCGTAATCTCACCCAGATTATCGCAAATCAGCTTGCCGATGGCGTCAGCCGCCTCGCCCGCATCCGCCGGTAAATCCGCAGGCTGACGCACATCCTGCCACAGCGTGCTGAGTCCTGACTGGTTCACCCGGTTATCCAGCGCATCACGCCAGGGAGCCGGATCTTGCTGAAGTGCCTGTGCTGCGCGCCCTGTACCACCGGAATGGCTAAGCCCAGTCGGGTCACCAGATCTTTGGCGACGCGCGTTCCCAGCTCACAGGGCGTGTTGCCCGCCACGGTGGTAATCAACTCCAGCGATAATGCCGGAGACACCAGGGCCAGCGCAATCGCCAGCCCGTCATCGGTGTTAGCACCGGCGATTCCGTTGCCCGGATCGCAATCAATAATTATTCTTTTCATGGTCTTATAAGATTAACTCTGGCGTTGCGGTTTACAGCCGCAGGATTCGCCGATTTCAAGGTAGTGGGGAAACTCTTTCAACTGTGCTTCATTCTGACCCGCTTTCAGCATCTGAATAGCGCAACGCGCCATCTCACGCAGCGGCTGGCGCACGGTGGTTAAGGTCGGGACGTGAAAGGCGGCGTGTTCAGTGCCATTGAAACAGACCAGCGCCACATCCTGCGGCACGCGAATCTGCTGTTCGGAGAAGGCGCGCAACGCGCCAAGCGCCTAGCCTTCATTGCTGCTAAACAGCGCACGCGGCACACGACGCTGTGCCATCATGGTGCGGGCCGCCGCATAACCGCCCTCCCGGCTGTAACTGGCCGGAAAGATCAGCGACTCATCAATCGGCAGGCCACGCTCCTGCATCGCGTCACGCCAGCCCTGAATACGATCCTAGGCGTTGAGCATCTCTGTCGGACCGCTGATCATCCATACCTGCTGATAACCGTGGCTCAGCAGGTGCGACGTCACCTGCCACGCCGCCTGGAGCTCATTGACCCGCAGCATACTGACGTCCGGCTGCGGCTCGACCCGTTCCAGCATCACCAGCGGGGTACCGCGGGCTTTAATTATCTCGATGTAGGGATGGCGATCGACGCTGTTATAAAACAGTCCATCCACCTGCCGGTTCAGCAGCCCCTGAATCAACTCCAGCTCGCGCTTGGGGTCATCGCCGGCATCGCCCAGCAACATCACGTGACCGTGATTCAGCGACTACTGCAGCAGCACATGCGCCATCGAGGCGACAAACGGATTGCTGATATTGGCCACTACCAGCCCAAAGGTTTTGGTATTGCCGGAGGCCAGGGCGTGCGCCGCAGCGTTTGGCCGGTAACCGGTCGCCTGAATCGCTGCCAGCACCCGCTGACGTGTCGCATCGGCAACCGGACGTGGCCCGTTATTAATCGCATAACTGACCACCGCCACCGAGGTGCCAGCCGCTTTCGCGACCTCACTGCGGGTGACTTTTTCTGTTAACGACTTAGCCACATCACTTTCCTCCATAAACAAAGCAGGCCGCATTACACGGCCTGATGTACTTTTTTGCTTGTCCGGCTATATCGCGTCATCCGGCAGGTTAAGATCCCGCCCTCGCGTCTCCGGGGCGACAAAGGTTGTCAGGAATCCGACTATAGCCATCGCCGAGAAGTAGACTGCAATCGGCCACCAGTGACCGCTGTAAGAGAGCATCGCCGCGGCGATCAGCGGCGCGGTGCCGCCAGAAAGAATTGAACCCAGCTCTTTGGCCACCGCCATTTTGGTGTAGCGGTGATGAACGCCGAACATCTCCACGCCCCACGCCCCACGCCGCCTGAACGCCAAAGATACCCAGCGACGCCAGCGCCATCTCCACCACGATTACCGGAATGACCAGCACCGGCTCGCGGCTATCCAGCAGCGTAAAGGCCGGCCAGGCGTAGACCATCAGCAGCAGGCAGAACACGCGATAAACTATCCGGCGGCCAAAGCGGTCCGACAGCCAGCCCGCGCAAGGGATAATGATAAAGCCTAGCAGCGACGCCAGAAAAACGGCGGTGGTCGGCACCGATTTATCCACCATCAACACCTTAGCGACGTAACCAACAATAAATCCCTGCGCCAGATAAGAGGGGCCATTCTCGCCGATACGCAGACCCACCATGGTCCAGAAGGCGCGGGTACGCTGAAAGAAAGGACGTGAATCGACGGCTGGCTGTGCCGCCAGTACGCCCGCACGTTCCGCTGCCATCTGCGCTTTTTACGTTCAAATACCGGCGTTTCACGCAGGTCACGTCGAATCCATAAGGCGACCAGCACGATCAGCGCACTGCTGAGGAACGGGATACGCCAGCCCCATTCGAGCAGGCTCTGCTGATCCATCTGCACCACGATCAGCCAGACCAGCAGCGTACCGCTGTTGGAACCAAGCGCGATCACCGAAGAGACCAGGCCGCGACGTTCCACCGGCGCATATTCGCCCAGCACCACCTTACCGCCCGACAGTTCAGCGCCGGCACCAAAACCCTGGGTAAAGCGCAGCAGCACCAGACAGGCCGGTGCCCAGACGCCAACTGAGGCATAGCTGGGGATTAAACCGATAAACGTGGTGGAGGCACCCATCAGGATGATAGTGGCGATCATCACCACTTTTCGCCCTTTGCGGTCGCCGAGCCAGCCGAAGAACAGTGCGCCAATCGGGCGGGCAACAAAGCCGACCGACCAAGTAGCGAAGCTGGAGAGCAGTGCCATCGCCGGGGTCGATTCCGGGAAGAAAACGTCACCAAAAATAATGCCGGCGGCGAGGCCATAGAGCGCGAAATCCGCGTACTCCATGGCGGTACCTAACCAGCATGAGAAAGTGGCGCGCCAGAAATCTTTGCGGTCAGATGTAGTATTAAACCGCTCGTCGGCGGCTGAGGAGGAAGGCAGTGATGCCTGCTGCTTAACGGTGCTGTGTGCCGTCATAACCCTGTCCCTGAATGAGTATGCAGATCGATAAACGCCCGTCCATGGGTCGGTTCCCTGAGTGTAAGCGGAACATCCCGGTGGCGACGTTCAGTTGACTAACCATGATGAAAGGTTAATGGATTCCCTGGTGTTGGAATCTGACTCCTCGCTCGCTTTCGCCGATCCTTTTTGACCGGTCGCTTTAACGCAGCAAATGTAACTTCACAATCAATGGCGCCTGCTGTGCATCGTGAGCAATCACTGGAGACACAGTGTATCTATGCGCGTAGATAAATAAACAGATCTTCAGCTAATTTGTTAGATAAACTTCATTATCACGCTGCATCACCACAGTTTTTTATCGCAAATTCAGGCATTTAACCGTTAATAACCGCACATAAAAAATATACTACAACGGGAAAAATAGCATTTTTTCTTAACATTAAGCTAAATCGGGATACCGGCCCCTTTCATCGCGCTCCGTTATCGCACCGCGCTGTTACCGTGGCATGACAGCCTAGTGATTCTCCGAAAAAAGATCCGGGGATTGGCAAATGCAGACAATGCTTTACCCTGAGGGGAAAGCGGTACAGGAGAGTTATGACGATTATTCTAATGCGGCACGGTAAGCCCAATCACCAGCCCGGCGGACGGCACAACGTGCAGGCGCTGGCGGACTGGTGCGAAGCTTACGATTTGTCACAGGTCAGCGACGGGCCGCCGCCGAGTAGCCTGTCTATTGCGCGTCAGGCGACGGTGGTGGTGTGCAGCCCGCTGCCACGCGCCCGTTCCTCCTTGCGCCAGCTCGGTTTACAGCCGCATGAGGTCGACGCGCTGTTCAGCGAGGTGGCAGTGCCGCTGCTACCGGGCAGTCAGCTCCAGCTGCCGACGCTGATCTGGCTGGCGCTGCTGTGGCTGTGCGGTTATGCCGGCCAGTCAGAGTCATTGCAGCATGCCCGCCATCGTGCGTCGCGGGCGGCCGATCGGTTAATTGAACATGCCCGCCACGGCACGGTGCTGCTGCTGGGTCACGGCATCATGAACAAGATGATTGCCCGCGAGCTGCGCAAACGTGGCTGGCAGGCGGAAAAGCACGCCAGCAGCCGCCACTGGAGCTCGGCGATCTATCATCGTCCGTTTATCTGATCGCGCGCATAGCATAGTAGCTCAGTACTTCGCAACCGGTGCCGACTCGCGGCGTAGCAATCACTTTCCGCTGGGCCAGATCGATCACGCTCAGGGTGCCATCGCCCTGATTAGCGATCAGCAGCAACTGCTTGTCAGGGCTGAAGCAGCCATCCATCGGCATAGTGCCGACCGCGATATCGCCCAGCGGATTCAGCAGATCGTAAAACAGGGTAATAAGCGGCTCACCGTCACCAATTGCCACCAGCTGTTCTCCATCCACGCTAAAACGCACCACCTGACAAAGCTGCTGATGACCTGGCAGTGCCAGACGCTGGCGAATCCGATGGCTTTGCCGATCGATAACATACAGCAGTGGCGCGTCGGCGGCGATGCCCGCAATCGGCCCCGGCAGCAGAATGGTATCGATGATCCGCCCTTCCGCTTCGCACAGATCGACGATCGTGATGGTGGCATCCTCTTCGTTATCGGTGAACAGCTTACGGCCGCTGGGTGACAACGTCAGGCGATGCGCATTATGGGAAGGGATCGGAATCACTTTTTCTACCCAATCGGTGAGCGGATCGATCACCGCTACCGCGGCACTCTACTCACGGCAGAGATAGACTTTGCCGTCGCGGCCCAGCTGACCACTGTGCGGCGCCCGCAGGGGCGACAGATCGATAAAGCCGCTGATCTCCCGGCGCTGTAAATCAATTATCGCCACTTTATGGCCCGGATGTGGATTGTCGCCGTGAACGCCATCGCCATAAATCGGCACATAGGCTTTGCCCCACGCCGCCAGCATCAGCAGTTCATGCGGTCGCGGTGGAAAGGCGTTCAACTCCCGCTCGACCGCAAACGTCTCCGGGTTAAGAAACAGGACGCGATTGCCCCGTTTATCTACCGCCAGTAAACCGTGAGAATCATTCTGCATGCGCGCTCCTTTCTCAGTAAGATCCTCTTAAGCATAGACAATCGTCAACGCGCGGCACGCTGTTAGCGATTGATGAGCCGGGCTAACGCGGCAGTTTAAACGCAATCCGCTGCCGAAAATGCCACCAAGCCGCAGCAGCGGCGATTTATCCGAGGCGCGATTCAGACTTTCCTTATACCGGCGGAAAAGAGTGATTAAATAAATAATACAGTCTGCTTAATCTATTATTTTCATCAGCTGCCCGGATTATTTCCGTATTATCCGAAAGTCAAACAAAGACATAGCTTATAAGTAAATAATGTTTTATTAAAAATGTGCAGTGCAATTTAAAACAGCCGTGAGGAAACTATCGCGCGCTTTTTCACTGCGCCACCATCAGGGAAACCCTTTAATAATTCCCGCACTGATTGAGATTGCAGCCAGTCTGTATCGCCCCGCCATCGCGTTAATTATGGGGCGCGCACGTGCTGCAATATGACGGGAAAATAAAAACAACAGGTGCACCATGACTTTACATCGCCAACGACCTGCGCATAAGATTTGGCGCAACTGGAAAAGAATATCTTTCAGTAGCCAGATGTTATGGAATAGAAAACGACACAGCGTCTTTAGCTCGCCGGAATATGATCCGGGGCAGGAAGAGAATGTGGTGTTGATATCGCAGCAGAAAAGCTTGCCGGAGATTCCAAAGATTGTCTGGATGTACTGGCATAACGATCAGCTGCCCACCTTGATGGCGCTGAATATCTAAAATCCGGCGGGATAATCCCGATCACCAGTTTTATCTGATTACTCAGCACACGCTGTCGCAGTGGCTGCCCGATCTTGACTTTATTTCTTCCGATCTGACGCTGGCGCATAAAAGTGAAATCATTCGTATCGAACTGATTCACCGTTACGGCGGCATCGGCATTGATTGCAGTACCCTGTTATTTGAAGATCTCGCCTGGGTCCATCGCGTACATCAGGAGCGGTCGATGGATTTAATCGGCTACTACCGCGAACAATCGACCCTGAATTTCCTTGCGCCGGTGATCGAAAGCTGGTTTGTCGCCGCTGCGCCGCAAAATCCGTTTATCCGCGAGTGGCTGAAACAGCTTGCACCGGTGAAAAACGTCGGCATTCAGAACTATTTTCAGGAACTGAAAAAGCGCGATGATTTCCCGATGATCGTGCAGAACATTGATAATCCGTCACGCCAGCTGCTGTCACTGGCCCAAAAGGTGGCGATGCGCGAATACCGACGGGCCAATCTCTACCTGCGTAAGGGCGAAGCTAACGCCTACTTCTATCAGCGCCTGCACGCCGATAGCAGCAGCGCCTTCGCCCATTCCGTGCTGTTTCAGCAACGACCGCAAACGCCGCAGCCCATCATCAAGTCAACCGGAAACGAACGGCTGCATCTCGACTTCAACCTGCGGCTGGGTTTATACAATCGCCGCAGCCTGATGGGTGGGATGATGCGGTCCGTCACGTCGAGCTGCAGGCGGACCTGCGGATAGTCACGCAGAAACTCACCAATGATCGGCACCAGCTGCTGACGGGCAAAAGCCACCGGCGCGGTGACGCGCACCCGTCCCTGGACCGGCAGTATCACGCACGCTGAAAAAGCTCTGTTCGATGCGGGCAAACGGCTCGCGCAGCTCCTCTACCAGCTTTTCACCCGCCGAGGTCAGACGCACGCTGCGAGTAGTACACTGTACCAGCAGCACGCCCGCCATCTGCTCCAGCTCTTTGATTTTCTGGCTCATCGCCGCTTTGCTGACGTCGAGCCGCTCTGCGGCCCGGGTAAAACTTCCCTGCTCGGCCAGTACCGTCAGCCAGTGCAGGTGATCCCACAGCGCATCGGTCTTCATATCTTTCATTCTGATTGTTCAACATAGTGAATAATCAGTTCAGGCTACGCGCTTTTTCCCGACGAATAAAGCGATCACTATAGTCACAACAGATGATCACTCTCACCGCGAGGAACCGCCGATGCCACTGCTGCAATTTGATGTTATTCAGGGTCGTTCAGAATCCGAACTGCGTACGCTGCTGGATGCGGCGCACCGGGCCGTACTTACCGCATTTCAGGTGCCGGAACGCGATCGTTACCAGATTGTTCAGGAAAACAAGCGCCACCAGATGGTTTTTCAGGATACCGGGCTGGGATTCAGCCGCAGCGACAATCTGGTGATGGTGCAGGTCTATACCAGTCCGCGCAGCAGCGAACAGAAACAGCGCTTCATGGCGGAGCTGGCGCGTGAACTGCGCGAAGGCTGTGGCGTGCAGGGTACCGATTTGATGATCAGCTTTATCACCAATGACAAAGGCGACTGGAGCTTTGCTGACAGTGTGCGCCAGCCGCCGTCAGGCCTGATAAACTCCCCTCTGATGCTCTCTGTCACCAATATGATCCCCACCGCAAAATCCGGCTGGATGTGTTGCAGCCGGGTTACAGCCAATATAGATTGTCGAAAAACCCTTCCCCCGAAGGGGGCCGGCAGTCTGAAGCGCCGCGTACTCATATTCAACAGAGGATTTGCCGTTGTCCGAATTAGCGTCACTTGGGCTGTTTCTGGCCGCTATTGCTATCTATTCCTGTAAAGCCGGGCGTAACAAATTTTGGTTTTTTGTGGTATTAATCCTACTGATGTTGTTTGTGGTGCTGAATGCAACGCTCTACGCCAGCAACTACTTCACCGGCGACGGCATCAATGATGCGGTGCTCTATACCCTGACCAACAGCCTGACCGGTGCCTGCATCAGTAAATATGTGGTGCCGGGCATTGGGCTGATCATCGTGCTGTTTCTACTGTTCTGCCTGCTGTCGTGGATACTGCGGCGGCGTGAGCGGCCACACCATATTGGTTGGTCGCTGCTGGCGGTGGCCTGCGCGCTGGGTTCAGTGCAGACTACGCCAGCGTTTCGTCAGGTGGCGTCACTGATTGTGTCGCACACTCAGCTGGCCGATTCCGACTTCGATGCGTTCTATAAAGTGCCGCGTAACCGCATTGCGCAGCCCCACCTCAACGTGGTCTATATCTACGGCGAAAGCCTGGAGCGCACCTATTTTGATCAGCACGCCTTTCCCGCCTGGCGCCGGAACTCAGCCGCCTGAAAGAGCAAAGCATCGACTTCAGTCAGACTGAGCAGCTGCCGGGCACCGATTACACTATTGCTGGCATGGTCGCCTCAATGTGCGGCATTCCGCTGTTTGCGCCGTTTGACGGAAATGCTTCAGCTTCGCTCTCCAGCTTCTTATCCGCAAAACGTCTGTCTGGGCGACATCCTGAAAAACTCCGGCTACGAAAACTGGTTTATTCAGGGCGCTGACCTGCGCTTCGCCGGTAAAGATGTGTTCCTGAAATCACACGGCTTCGATCCGGCCAACCTTTACGGCGCGCAGGAGCTGAAAAGCCGTGCTGCCGATCCGACCTATCGCAATAACTGGGGTTATTACGACGATACGGTGATGGATGGGGTGTTTGAAAAATATCAGGAACTGTCAAAAGCCAACAAACCTTTTGCGCTGTTCACCCTGACGGTCGATACCCATCATCCCGACGGTTTTATCTCCCGCAGTTGTGAACGCAAGAGCTACAGCTTTGATGGCAAACCAAACCAGTCATTTAGCGCGGTGGCCTGTTCGCAGGAGCACGTTGCGCGCCTGATTGAACGGATTAAAGCCTCGCCGTGGTTTAAACAGACGGTGATTGTGGTGACCTCCGATCATCTGGCGATGAATAACACCGCCCACCAGTACCTGATTAAACAGCCGCGCCACGATCTCTCTATGGTGATCCGCGGCGATAAACCGCAGGCGGAAGTGATGGATGCCCGCCGCAGTACCCTAGATAACGGCGCGACGCTGCTGGATATTCTCGGCGGCGACAACGCGATTGGTCTTGGCCGCAGCAGCCTGAGCAGCGTTTCGCTTTCGACACAGTTTGAAGATATGAAAAGTAAGGTAATGAGCTGGAAGCCGGACATTATCCAGCTGTGGAATTTCCCGAGGATGATGGACAGCTTTACCGTTGATCAGGTGAAAAATACCTTCGGTTTCTCCGGCACCACCTTCCGGTTACCGATTCTGTTCCGCATCAGTGATAAGCATGTCAAGCCGATGCCGGAAGGGGAATATTCGGCACCGCTGCGCTATCAGCTGGCAGATTTCACCTCGACCGATAAGTTTCTTTGGGTCGATCGCTGTTTCAA
Source organism: Pantoea sp. Eser (assembly GCA_009830035.1). Classification (GTDB taxonomy): domain Bacteria; phylum Pseudomonadota; class Gammaproteobacteria; order Enterobacterales; family Enterobacteriaceae; genus Pantoea. Next base: position 118,241 of record SZZY01000004.1, on the reverse strand, counting down.
AATGGCGCGACTCTGGCAACCGTCGCTGGCGCTGTCAGGCGATCTCTGCGTGGCAATGGGCCAGCTCGGCGCAACGCCTGCGGTGACGCATATCGACCAGCCTCAGTGGAAAGGCAAAGTGAAATTCCCGACCGCACCGACCAGCGATGCGGCTTACCAGCGCAATCTGGCGCAGATCCGCATCGAAGATAACGACATTCGTTATAGCGCTGACAGCTTCAGGCTCGACGTGCCTGGCGCACCGCAGAGCATCAAACGTTTTAGCGGCATTTCCCGACCGGAAAACTGGGGTCGCTGGTCTAACGCCAATCTCGCGCCGGAAGTGAAGATTGAATATGTCGATCCGCTACCGCCGAAGTTTGACCTGGTAATTACCGCTCGCGCTTACGCGGCTAACGTCCATCGCCAGATCCCGGTGCGGGTCGGCGATCAGCAGCAACTGCTGTCGCTGGGTGAAACCTTCTCTACCCATACGCTGCATTTTGACAACCCGACCGCCACGCACCAACTGACCATTGTGCCGCCAGAACCGCAGCTGAGTAATATTGGCAATATCATCGGTCAGGACCCACGCAAACTGGGCATTGGCATGGTGGAAATCAAGATCGTGCCACAGCCGTAACGCCTGCTTTTCTCTTCTCCTCTGCGGATTCACGCAGAGGAGAAGTTCCCGCATCAGACGCCGAAGGTTGCGAGACCGCTCGCAACCCACTGCGCGTTAATTGTTGAAATAATTGATATTTTTCTGCAAGGCGCGCAAAATACAACCGGCTTAGTGGTCCCCTTTGTTTGATCTGTCATCCTCTCGCTATCGCCGTATTGCCGAGGGAGAGGCAGAGATGACAAGCACCATTATGAATACCCACCAGGCCTTTAAAGCCCTGCAGCGGGCAGGGATCGATGAGCAGCAAGCGGAGGCGATGGTAGAGATCTTTACGGATATGCAGCAGGGAAAACCGGACCAGCCAGACGATAAGCAACTCAGCCGGGTTGAACAAAAAGTCGACCAGGTGGATGAGCGTCTGGGGCACATTGAAAGAAAAATCGATAAGCTGGGCATCCGGCTTAATCAAATTGAAATCAAAGTCGATAAGCTGGAGGCAGGCCTCGTCAGCTCAACCCGAACGGTAGAGAATCTCAGAGATGAAGTGGTGACCGTGAAAAACGACATGCGCTGGATTAAGCGACTGTTAATGGTGGTGACCACCACCCTCTGCTGGTGGCGGCCGTGAAAACCCTGTTTCTCTGAATAAGCAGCGACCGGTCAGGGCAGCTCGCGCAATGTTTCCAGCTTTTCGCGCTGCTGACCATCAGCAGTAAAGTTGTCGCTGGCCAGCCAGCGCTGCAGGCCCTTTTTCACCTGCGGCCATTCGCCATCAATGATCGACAGCCAGCTGATATCGCGACTGCGGCCTTTGTAAATAATCGCCTGCCGGAAATCCCCTTCATAGCGGAAACCAAGACGTTCTGCCGCCCGGCGTGATGGCGCATTGCAGCTATCGCACTTCCAGTCATAGCGGCAATAACCCAGCGTCTCAAAGGCGTAACGCATCAGCAGGAAATGGGCCTCCGTCGCCGTTCGGGTCCGCTTCAGATGAGGTGAAAATGCCACATGCCCGACTTCGATCACGCCATGTTCCGGCTGAATGCGCATCAACGCCAGGCTGCCTGCCGCCTGCCCGCTGGCAAGATCGATTACCACAAAGTGCAGCGGGTCACGGCTGGTCTCCAGCTGCGTCGCGTGATCCTGCCACACCTGCCGGTTATCAAACGGCCCGACAAACATATAGGTCCAGTCACGGCCATCTTCCGCCGCTGAGTAGGCATCGAACAGCGCGTCGCCATGGCGCGCCACTCTAAACGGCTCAAGCCGGCAAACTTCGCCAGTGAAAACCTGCGGCTGCGGCAAAAGACGGGGTTGCCAGTCCGGAAAATCGACCCCGACCGGCTGACCATATTGATTGGTGTGTTGTGACATATCGCCTCCAGGCTTCAGATGATGCCTGCAGATTGCCACTATCATGGTGGGTTAAAAAGTACCACAATGTTTGAAAATGATAGATCCACGGGAGCGCGCCATGACGCCGGAGAGCCATCCTCTGCTGCTGGCACCGTTAACGCCAGCCGCCGGAACCACGCTGCAGCAGCAGCTTTACCAGCGGATTAAACAGGGCATTTTGCAGGGCCAGCGGCTGCCGGCGCGATGTTACCTGCCACCCGGCAACAGGCCGCTGAGCTACAGGTTTCACGTAATACGGTGCTTAACGTCTGGACTCAGCTGCAGGCGGAGGGCTATCTGATCAGCGATCGACAGGGTAGCCGCGTCAGCCTGCTGGCGTTGCCGCCGGCCCGGCCGGATGACGACGGTTAGCCCACTGGCCGCTGGCAAAACGACTTCTTCAGCTCAGCCAGCGCTTCGATAGCGGGACGCTGCCGCTGCGCCCCGGCATCCCGGCGCTGAACCATTTCCCGTTAGCTGCCTGGCGTCGGGCGCTCAATCATGTGCTGAACCACACGCCACCGCGCCAGCTGGGCTATGGCGATCCGCTGGGTGATCCTGAACTGCGTGCCGCACTGGCGCAGCAGTTGCGTATCACGCGCGGCGTACGGTGTGACGTCGGACAGATTGTGATTACCGAAGGGGCGCAGCAGGCGCTGGCACGCTTTATTCTCAGCGGCGATTACAGCCGGCACTTGAGTAAAATGCACCGCCTCTATCGTCAGCGTCAGGCTCTGTTGCGCAGTGAACTTCAGCAGGCCGCGGGCCAGCCGCTGCCCTTGCTGGGCGGCGATAGCGGAATGCATCTGGTGCTGCCGCTCGATGCACATCAGGACGACGTGGCGATTGCCCGCCAGCTGCTTCAGGCTGGCTACGCGCCCGCAGCACTCTCGACCTTTTATCTGACTGAACCGGCACAGCGCGGCCTGGTGATTGGCTATGGCAACAGCAGCAGTACGCAAATCACAGCGGCGGTGCGACAGTTGCGTCGGATGCTGGGCTGGCCGGATTAGCGTCTGGCGCGTGGCTTACTGTCGCTGGCCGGAGCGGCAATCGATTCCCGCAGCACCAGCCGGGCATCAAAGCGCGGCATCGGACCGGCCGCTTCGCCACGAATTTCGGCAATCAGCCAGCGTGCCGCTTCACGCCCCATCTCGTACACCGGTTGCGCCACCACCGTCAGCGGCGGCGTCACAATCTCGCTCCACAGAAAGTTGTCATACATCACGAGGGAGAGATCCTCAGGAATGCGCAGCACGCGCTGCGTCACTTCACGCAGCAGCCACATCGCCACCACGCTGTCGGAAGCCACCAGCGCGCTGGGTGGCTGCGGCCGCTGCCACAGCTCGGCCACGATGCGGGCCATCTGCGTTTCATCCAGCACGTTCACTTTCACCAACGACGGATCAAATTTACTCCCGCCGCGGCAAACGCCTGCATCATGCCACCGACACGCTGGGCAACCGGCGTCAGGCCAAAATCACCTGGCGCACGGTAGTCGCCGGTCAGCGCCATGCTGGTGACATAGGCGATATGACGGTGGCCGGCCTGCAGTAACCGGCTGGTGGCATCAGCCGCCACGTCGGTGAATTCACAGCAGATCGCTTCCATATCAAGGCCGGTAACCGCACGATCGAATAATTTCAGCGCCCGCCCCTCTTCCAGCACCTGCATCAGATGAGTGTTTTGAACGCGCTCCGAACAGCTGGAGGCCACGATAATGCCGTCGACCCGCTTCTCCAGCATCACCCGCACCGCATCCTGTCCAGCCGGCAGCTTTTCGTCACTGTTGCTGAGCAGCAGATGGTAACCGGCGGTGCGCGCCACATCCGCCACGGTGGGTGCTTTAGAACGTAATTTCTGGCTGGTCATAATTATTTTGAATCACAGGTTAACGACAGGAAGATTAACGCCGAAAAAAGGCTGTGCTTAAACTCATTGTAACCCCCTGAGACCGGTCTCACAACGCCCACGTCCGCAAGGTGTCACCTGCGTTGGGACCGGTCTCAAAAAATAATCACCGGCTCAACAGTCTCTGATGTTTAAACCTGCAAAACGGATGAGCTATGAAATCGCAAACCCAATCGGGCAAACAGCCCGGCACCCTGCTCGCACTCTGTGCACTTTCGTTCTCTACGCTGGCTGCCAGCGATGACAATCCCTACGGCCTGATCGAACCGGGCCAGCTACGCGTCGCCAGCGTTGGCGACTCTAAACCCTATACTTTCACCGATGCCAGCGGTCAGTTCACCGGCTTTGACGTCGAATTCTTTAAAAAAGTCGCCCATCGCATGGGAATCGATAAGGTCGATTTTATCGGTCAGGACTTCTCCGCCATCATGCCGGCGGTCGCCAACGGTCAGTATGATGCGGCGGTCGCGGCGCTCAACAACGGCACGCTCGACGCCATCTTGCTCGACTATGAGGCGGCTAAAAGCTACGCCGACCGCTTTAAGCTGGTCTCTGCCGCCGATATCCCCTCTTTTTACGCCCCGGCCGGTATCGCCATTGCCAAAGCAAACCCGCCTTCAAGGCCGCACTGGATAGCGCCATTAAAGCGGCAATGCAGGACGGCACCTGGCAGCGGCTGTACCAGAAGTGGCCCGGCTCGCCAATGCCCAAACAGTATCTGCCTGGCGGTCAGTAAAGCGGCGGACGTTCGCGTCCTGAGTTAACCGGGGAATGCCCAGCACTGCATGGAGACGGCGATGGATTTGCTCACGATTCTTTCCCGCACCTTCTTTGACCTTTCCTCAATGAGGGAAGTGCTGCCGCAGATGCTGACCAACGGGCTGGTGAATACGGTGATTATCTCGCTGGCGGCCACCCTGCTTGGCACACTGTTCGTGCCTGCTAATGGCGCTGATGGGCATTTCGCCCTCGCGCTGGCTACGCCTGCCCGCCCGGCTGTATACCGATCTGTTTCGCGGTCTACCGTCGATTCTGACCATCCTGCTGATTGGTCAGGGCCTGGCGCAATTCAGCTATCAGCTGTTCGGTCCGACGCCCTACCCGCTGGGGATCCGCCGGGTGCTGCCCGCCATCGTCAATCAGTTCATCGCCATCATTAAAGACTCGTCGCTGGTCTACCTGCCGGGGCTGATGACCCAGCAGCGCGAACTATTTCGCGTCGGCCAAGATGCGGCGGTGCTGACCGGCAATCTGTCGCCGCTGATGCTGGCCGGGCTGTTCTATCTGATCATCACCGTGCCGCTGACCCACATGGTCAACTACGTGGATGTGCGTTACCGCACCGGCCGCCGTCGCCTGACCGCGCCGCAAAGTGGCTTAAAAGAGGTGGAGGAAGTCAGACGGCCCAACGGCGCGCTGGACACTCACCCGCTGACCGGAGGCAACCATGAATAACCGTACTGACAGCGCCAGCTGGCACGGTGCCAGCCTTGAACTGCGCGATCTGACCCTGGCCTATGGCCCGATTGAGGTGCTGCGCAACGTCTCGCTGCAGGTCGCGCCCGGCAGCACCACCTGCATTATCGGGCCATCCGGCTCGGGCAAATCCACCCTGCTGCGCGGCATTAACCGGCTGCATGAACCGAAATCGGGCGATGTGCTGCTGGCCGACCGATCGGTGCTGCGCGACAAACCGGACGCACTGCGGTTGCGGATTGGCATGGTGTTTCAGCACTTCAACCTGTTTCCCGATCACAGCGCGCTGGAGAACGTGGCGCTGGCCCCGTGGCGGGTCAAAGGCTTGCCCAAAGCGCAGGCGATGGCGATTGCCCGTCAGCGGCTGGAAGAGGTCGGCCTGGGTCCGCGCGCCGATCACCGGCCACGCGATCTCTCCGGCGGCCAGCAGCAGCGGGTGGCGATTGTCCGCGCGCTGGCGATGGATCCGGAGGTGATGCTGTTTGATGAGGCGACCTCAGCGCTCGATCCCGAACTGGTAAAAGGTGTGCTGACGCTGATGACCGATCTCTGTCGTCGCGGCATGACGATGGTGGTGGTGACGCATGAAATGGGCTTTGCGCGCAAAGTGGCGGATCAGGTGGTGTTTATGGACGAAGGCGAGATTGTCGAAGCCTTATCATGCGTTACGCATGGCCGGCATCGATCGCTATCGCACCCTGTTTGCCCGGCATCCGACACTCGACTGGCTGCGGTTTGACGGCGGCATCTGCTGGTCGGATAACGACGTTGCCGCGACGGAGGCGCGTCACGCCTATGAGAAAGCCCACGGTTAAGATTCACGGTTAATCACGGCTGAAAACGTGGCGCAGGCGGATGCAGCGGTCAATCCCGATGCGCTGGCGGACCAGGCAATATTTAATCCTGGTGAAGGCTGGGTCAGCCTGCCGCATCTGGTGGATTATCTGGTCAATCAGTTCCGCGCGCTGGGCGGCGAAGTGGTCGAACACGCCGGTAAAGCCAGCGTGATCACCGATCAGGGCCGGGCCTGCGGCATCCGTAGCGATAAAGGCGAGCTGCGCGCCGATGCGGTGTTGGTCGCCTACGGTCCCTAGACGCCGGACGTGGTGGCACCGCTCGGGGTGACTATTCCCAACGGATCGCCGGTTTCGATGCTGGTGATCACCGAACCGTCCGGCCAGCCGCTGAAAGCGGTGCTGAACACTCCGCGCGCCGCGGTTCGCCCCAACCCCGGCAACCGTTTTGCGCTCGATCACGACTGGTATGAAGCCAACATCCAGCTGCTGGCCGGTGGGGAATACCAGATTGGTCAGCAGGTAGTGGCGCAGCTGGCACAGGAAGCCAGCCGGTTATTGCGTGGCGACCAGCCGCTCAAAGCTGAGAGCTGGAAGATTGGCCTCAAGCCGATTCCGGGCGATGGCGATCCGGTGCTGGGTGAACTGCAAAAGGTGCCGGGCTGTTACGTGGCGTTCAGCCACTACGGTGCCACGCTGGCGCTGATTGTCGGGGAATTACTGGCGGACGAGATCGTCAGCGGCGAAAAACATCCGATGCTGGCAAGCTTTGGTGCGGAGCGTTTCAGCTAAAAAAAAGCCGGTCGTGCTGACCGGCTGATTTATTTAACCGCTTATTTTAACCGCGGAAGAAGATATCACCCGATTTACCCATGACGATTTTGCCGGTGTCATTGGTGATCAGGATGTAATTGGCGTTAATATAGGCCCAGTGGGTATTCTCCTGCGGCGCAGGCAGATTACGTTTTTGCCACTCGGTGATGGTATAGGTTTTATCAGTGTACTTCTCTGGCACCGTGTCGCCGACTTTGTACTGTTTGTAGTCGATGATGATGGTGTTGAGATCGTAGTTCGGCTGTCCGCCAGTAGACGGCGACGGCGTGGTCGGTGTAATGCCATCGTTCGATTGTGAGCTGGACGGCGCCTCAGTTTGCGCGGCACCGGCATCTGGTTGAGCGTTAGCCGCGCCAGGCGGCGACTGTGCGTCAGGATTGGCAGGCTGAATCTGTGGCGGCGGCGGAACGGTATCCGTTGCTTCACCGGCGGCCTGCACAGCAAGGATCAGGCTCAGCGAGCCAACCAGTAATCCCATTGAGAAAAGTACACGTTGAGTCCTGCGCATAATGATTTCCACGTTAAATTGATTTTAGTGACGGTAGACAGGCTAAACACAATCTTTATAGCGATACAGTTCCCCTCGCGTCAAAGCTAAGTGTAAGGAAAGGCGACGCTATTGGTTTCACCACGCACCGGTTACTGTCCGACCACTCTATCTTTAGTTGCCAGATCGACCAACAACGCAATGCCTAAATAGTTGCTCCAGTTAAAGGCGTTTTGCAGCACCACAATCGCATTACCGCGGGCTTTATCGTAGCCGATAAAGCTGGCATAGCCGCCAATGTAGCCAACCTGATAGGTTATTTGCTCTCCTGCCAGCTGGTCGGTGACCCAGGCGATATTCTGTGCCTGGGTTCCCTGTTGATACCATGCCCGGTTCACCGCAGCAAAGGCCTGATCCCGCGATCAATCGCCGGTGGCGTTCAGATGCGCGCGCAGATAAGCGATCAGATCGCGTGCATTGCTGTAGAGACTGGCCGCCGCCACCATGTTGCCGTGGAAATGCCAGTTCGGCGTCAGCGCGCCACGGGCGATAAATTTGGGCTGATCGCCCGCGTGACCGAGTGCGCGCAGCGGATAACCGGCCAGCATTTAGGGCCTGAAGCTGCTGTGCGTCATCTGCAACGGCGTAAAAATCAGCCGTGAGGCCAGCGACTGGATATCCTGATGAAAGCGTTCACGCAGAATATAGCCAAGCAGCGCGTAGCCGAGATTGGAGTAATGCGGTACGCGCACCGACGGCTCAGAGAAATCAGCGAGATAATCGAGCAGCGCATCGCTGTCGAGGTTGCCATAGAAGTTTTCGCCATTGCCGAGATAGCGGATGAACTGATGCAGCATCGGCAAGTCCATATCCTGGCGCGGCAGACCGGCGGTGTGGGTAACCAGTTGCAGCAGCGTAATGCGTTTTGCATCCTCCGCTCAGCCGCACCCCAGGCAGCATATCGGACAGCGTGTCATGCCAGTGCAGCTGGCCCTGATTCACCAGCTGGATAATCACCTCTGCCGTCACCCCTTTACTCAGCGAGCCGAGTGCAAACAGCGTGTCGGGAGTAATCGGATAGCGGTGCTGCCGATCGGTTACCCCATAAGCGTAAAATTGTGCCGGGCCACCACGATGAATGATCGCAATGCTGATGCCGGGAACCTGCTTTTGCTACATGTAGTGACGCACAATGTCGTCAACGTTCTCATGGAAGGTGGTGTGAGTCAGGTAAACCCGATCGCCGACCGGTGCCGACGTCTGCGACAGAGTGCCGCAGCCCGCGAGAATCAGGATGATGGCAGGCCACAGCCGGGCTATGGTTCTGAATCCGCCTGTGGCACGGCGATGGCGATCCCGCCAGCGGCGTAGCGCCCTTACCCGGCTGGAGATAAAGTCTGTTCTCATTTTTTATGATAATAATCAGTCAATTAAATTTATTCGTGATGTAACAAACCCGCTGTCGCGCAAAAATATATCACAAAGCGACCGTCGGCTTTAGCGCGCTAAACGGACTAAAAGGGATGTAACCAGCGGATTGATGGTCGCAGTGCTGGCAACTGAAACCACCGGCTCCGCCAGAGGTTAGCTGTGTTGCGGCGCGCAAGGGTGTACACTGCTGCGGCTTTATGGCTTGAACGCCGTGCTCACATTTTTGAAATGCCCGGGAGGCAACCGCATGAAAGAAGGCCCACTGTCCGAGAAAGAGCTGCGATGGCTGGAAGATATGCTGGAAAAATATGGCAGCGAAGCGTCGATTCTGGATGTCTCCGAGCTGCACGGTCTGCTGACCGTCGTGCTGTCTGGGCCGACCACCGTCGAGCCGAGCAAATGACTGGTGGTGCTGTAGGGTGGCGAGAAGCAGATCCCAAAACGGAGCAACGAACGTGAAATGACGCGTTTTATGGAGCTCTGTTTTCAGCACATGAATGATGTGGCTGACCGGCTGTCTGAATTCCCTGAGCAGTTCGAGCCGCTGTTTGGCATCCGTGAGATGGAAGGTGTGGAATTTACCGTGGTCGAAGAGTGGTGCTTCGGCTACATGCGCGGCGTGTCGCTGACCGACTGGTCTGCCCTGCCGCAGGATCTGCAACCGGCGCTGGACGCCATCGCCTTACACGGGGTGGAAGAGAACTCGAAAAACTGGATGCGATGACGCCGGACGAGATGGAAGCCAGCATTGAGGCGATCCGCCCTGCTGCGCTGGCGCTGCACGAGATCACTGGATCTCCCAGCATGAAGCGGTGCCGGAGCCCCAGAAGCCGATCTCGGTGGAAAAACTGTCAGGCCGTAACGATCCCTGCCCGTGCGGCAGCGGTAAAAAATATAAGCAGTGCTGTCTGCATTAATAGTTCCAGGGGCTGCGGTAAGCGGCCCTTAACTGCTTAATTATAATGACTGCTGATTCGCTGCATTAAGTTATTATCACCATACCCTTACTCATCGGGCTTCACTTATCCTTCTGAATAACTGATATTTCCCGTCAAAAGACAATGAATTTTATCACTATCCCATTTTCATCGTGCACTCTATAGAATATTATCTACAAATGTTAAATTACCAGGGATGTAATATGCCATTTTTGAGAGAACTAAAGAGGGTCACCCAAGAATACAGATTAGATCTGATTATTTTCTTCACTTTAGTAACTATCATAGGATCTCCCGGCTTTGAAAAAACATTAAGGAGCTAGTTGGTTCAACAGGCTTGATAATTATCATTTCATCTGTAATGTTTCTGCCTCACAAAGCATTAGCGATATTTCATACATTTATTTTCAAATATCAGAATCGCACCCTGAAGAAATTCGCCGGTACACTATCGCTACTCTCGTGGTTAGTATTTGGGTTGACTTATATAGTACTCCCCCTGTGCTTTATTTTTACAGGCAGACTTATGTTTCTTACCTTAATTTTATTAACGCTTGCGGGCGGCATTCTGACTTTCTATGATTTAGAAAAAAATGGAAATCTCTCCTTGCGCAAAATCAGGCTGACTATCTGGTTTTTCTTACCGCTCTGCTTTATTTTAACTAATGCACTGGCATCAAGTTACTTTACTCAATTCAGCGCATTGAGTATTTCCTCCGTACCTTATACCGAATTCATCTGGAAGTTTGTTTTTTCAATTATGGCACTGGTATTATTAATTCAACCCGTGAGCTATTTAATTTTCATTACTCAGACTGATAAAACTGAAGGCTATCAGACCGCAACGTTAATCGCATTTTTTCTGGCTGTATCCCTGGTGCTTTTCGCGATTCCAAAGTGGGGAGCAAACATACTCTCCTCAGTTTTAGATCATGCAACCCGATTTGAATGGCGTGACGAGGCGAAGTGTGGAAAATTAAAAATAAAAAGGGAGGATGAGAGATACTTTGGCTTCAATAGCGACAAATACACTCTCTATTTTTCTAACCCTGGGTACTGGGGATTTTACGAATTAAATTGTGATAAAGATAAATATAATAACGATACGTTTCGTCTGACACCCGTAGATATCGAAATTCGAAAATCCTGGTTTGGAAAAGATAGCGTGCGTTAATGACGTTTAGCTTGCTAAAAATGTGCCTGCTTGCCCATATGGCTTACAGCTGTCTAAGCAGGACCAGGGTAATAAATGACTTTCCCGGGGATCGTTCCGCCAGACAGTTCAGCAACATAGCCGAACAGGTAAAGTCGTGACGATCGCTCAGATCCCACTGGAATCCACATCCCGCCACCGTCCGCGCGCCAGACTGCTCACGACTTGAACAGCCACGCGCTTATCGCTAAGGTAAGCGCGAATTTACCCGCCAAGAACGCATCATGATTACCATCGCGCTTATTGACGATCACCTGATCGTCCGCTCCGGGTTTGCCCAACTGCTGGGACTGGAACCCGATTTTCAGGTTGTGGCCGAGTTTGGATCGGGCCGTGAGACGCTGGCGGATTTACCGGGACGCGGCGTGCAGGTCTGCATTTGCGACATCTCGATGCCCGATCTCTCCGGTCTGGAACTGCTGAGCCAGCTTCCCGCCGGCTTAGCCACCATCATGCTGTCGGTACACGACATTTCGGCACTGGTGGAACAGGCGCTTAACGCCGGCGCGCGCGGTTATCTCTCCAAACGCTGTCGCCCCGATGAGCTGATCGCCGCAGTACGCACGGTCTCGGCCGGTGGCTGTTATCTGACACCGGAGATCGCCCTCAAGCTGGCCGCCGGACGCCAAGACCCGCTGACCCGACGCGAACGCCAGGTGGCCGAAAAGCTGTCGCAGGGGATGCCGGTGAAAACCATTGCGCTTGAGCTGGGCCTGTCGCCAAAAACCGTTCACGTCCACCGCGCCAACCTGATGGAAAAACTCGGCGTCAGCAACGACGTCGAGCTGGCGCGCCGCATGTTTGACGGCTGGCAATGACGCCGCTTCTGTCGCGGCTGATATCGGTGGCCGCCAGCGTCTGCATCTTCTCGGCGGCGTGGTTCTGTCTGTGGAGCATCAGCCTTCATCTGGTGCAACCGCCCGAGCTGGCGGTGCTGCTGTTTCCGTTTGGCCTGCGGCTGGGCCTGATGCTGCAATGCCCGCGCGACTACTGGCCGGTACTGCTGGCCAGCGAGTGGATGCTGCTGATCTGGCTGTCGCATCAGGTCGCGCTGGCGCATCTGCCACTGCTGATGGTCGGCGGCGTGCTGACGCTGCTGCCGGTGGCGCTGATCTCCCGTTACCGCCAGCAGCGCGACTGGCGCACGCTGCTGGGTCAGGGTGCCGCGCTGATCGCCGCCGCGCTGCTGCAATCGCTGCCGTTGGCCGGTCAGCAGGAGATGCTGAACGCCCTGCTGCTGACGCTCACCGGCGGGCTGACGCTGGCCCCGACCTGCCTGGTTATCTGGCACTATCTCACCCGCATCCGCTGGCAGTCACTGGGACCAGCGCTGATCTCCCAGCCGGTTAACTGGTGCGCCCGACATATTATCTGGTATCTGCTGCTGTTTATCATCAGCCTGGGGTTGCAGCTTGGCCTGCCGGCATAGCTGTCGCGCTTTACGCCGTTTTGTCTGGCGTTGCCGATTATCGCGCTGGCGTGGCACTACGGCTGGCAGGGTGCGCTGATCGCCACCCTGATGAACGCCATTGCCCTGATTGCCAGCCAGACCTGGCACGATCATCCGGTCGATCTGCTGCTGTCGCTACTGGCGCAAAGCCTGACCGGGCTGCTGCTCGGTGCCGGTATCCAGCGGCTGCGTGAGCTTAATCAGTCGCTGTAGCATGAGCGGGCGCGCAACCGGCGGCTGGCTGAACGTCTGTTGGAGACCGAAGAGAGCGTGCGCCAGGGAAGTAGCGCGCGAGCTGCACGATGACATCGGCCAGACTATTACGGCGATTCGTAAGCAGGCGGGCATCGTCCAGCGGCTGGCGCCCGATAATGGCCGGGTGATCCAGAGCGGCGCGCACATCGAGCAGCTGTCGCTGGGGGAGTACGATTCGGTGCGGCGACTGCTGGGGAGGTTACGGCCACGTCAGTTAGACGATCTCTCGCTGGAGCAGGCGGTTCGCTCGCTGATGCGTGAGATGGAACTCGACGATCGCGGCATCATCAGCCATCTCGACTGGCAGATTGATGAGAGCCTACTCAGCGAAGGCCGGCGCGTCACGCTGTTTCGCGTCTGCCAGGAAGGCCTGAACAATATCGTGAAGCACGCCAGCGCCAGTGCGGTGATGCTCAAAGGCTGGCAGCAGGATGAGCGGGGGATGCTGGTGATTGAAGATGATGGATGCGGCCTGCCGTCCGGTTCCGGCCAGCAGGGTTTTGGTCTGGCCGGAATGCGCGAACGGATGGCCGCTGGCGTGGGTGATCGACAGCTGGCACTGGAGCGGCTTCTTTGCGGTGATTGCGATTGTGGCCGGCATCTCCGCGCGGCTGCTGCCGTTTCTCAATGCGCAGACGCCGCGTCCAGTCGACAAAGCGTGATGCGCCTCTCCTTTTTGCCGCATGTGGGGCAAAACTAAGAAATTTTCCTGGTTTCGCCTGGCGGCTGTCTCAGGCCAGGCGGGCGGCTGATTTTTACAATGCCAGCCATTCGCTGCCCGTTGCAGCTTTTCCAACTAGGAGAACCCCCATCCATGCTGGCCTTTCTCAAACAGGTGCGCAAGCCGACCCTGGACCTGCCGCTCGACGTGCGGCGCAAGCTGTGGTTCAGACCCTTTATGCAGTCCTATCTGGTGGTGTTTATCGGCTACCTGACCATGTATCTGATCCGCAAGAACTTCAACATTGCGCAGAACGATATGATCACCACCTACGGGCTGAGCATGACGCAGTTGGGGATGATTGGCCTCGGCTTCTCGATCACCTACGGCGTCGGTAAAACGCTGGTTTCCTATTACGCCGACGGCAAAAACACCAAGCAGTACCTGCCGTTTATGCTGATCCTGTCGGCCATCTGTATGCTGGGCTTCAGCGCCAGCATGGGTGCCGGATCGGTCAGCCTGTTTCTGATGATTGCGTTTTATGCCTTAAGCTGTTTCTTCCAGAGTACCGGCGGATCCTGTAGCTATTCCACCATCAACAAATGGACCCCGCGCCGCGGGCGTGGCACCTATATGGGGATGTGGAATATCTCGCATAACCTCGGCGGTGCCGGTGCAGCAGGCGTGGCGCTGTTTGGTGCCAATTATCTGTTCGACGGTCACGTGATTAGGATGTTTATCTTCCCGTCGATCATCGCGCTGATCGTGGGTTTTATCGGCCTGCGTTTCGGCAGTGATTCGCCGGAGTCGTATGTGCTGGGCAAAGCCGAAGAGCTGTTTGGCGGAGAGCTGAGCGAGGAAGATAAAGAAGCCGAAGATGAGTCGATGACCAAATGGCAAATCTTTGTTGAGTACGTGCTGAAAAACAAAGTGATCTGGCTGCTGTGCTTCGCCAACATCTTCCTGTATGTGGTGCGCATGTGCATCGATCAGTGGTCAACCGTCTACGCGTTTCAGGAGCTGAAACTCTCCAAAGAGGTGGCGATTCAGGGCTTTACCCTGTTTGAAGTCGGCGCGCTGGTCGGCACGCTGCTGTGGGGCTGGTTATCCGATCTGGCCAACGGTCGTCGCGGGCTGGTGGCCTGTGTGGCGCTGGCGCTGATCATTGCCACATTGGGGATCTATCAGCATGCCAGCAACCAGTATATTTATCTGGCTTCGCTGTTCGCGCTCGGCTTTCTGGTGTTTGGTCCGCAGCTGTTAATCGGCGTCGCCGCGGTCGGCTTTGTGCCGAAAAAAGCCATCGGTGCAGCAGATGGCATTAAAGGCACCTTCGCCTATCTGATTGGCGACAGCTTCGCCAATCTGGGCCTAGGCATGATCGCCGACGGCACGCCGATATTCGGCCTGACCGGCTGGGCCGGCACCTTTGCCGCGCTGGATGCCGCCGATATAGCCTGTATCAGCCTGATGGCGATGGTGGCGGTAATGGAAGAGCGCAAAATCCGCCGCGAGAAACGGCTGCAGCGGCTGAAGATGGCGTGATGTTGGGTAATTGATCAGCTGTCGCTGACGGTAAATCGCAACGGCCAGCGTGGCGGCGAGGAAGGTGCTCTCTGCTGCTCTGGCCGTTTTTTTAGTTAACAGGATTGGAGCCGGGCAGATGCATGCACTTAACCGGCGCGCCGTTCATTGCTTCACTATGTGAAGCAAAAAAACGATTCAATCTTTGCTCCACCTCACGCAATACTCGCCCGTTCCGACATGCTCCGCCTAAAGCTCATACGCTCATCCCAACAGCCACCCGATGTGGTCATCGTTATCCCCTTCAAGAGAGCGTATGGATCATTCAGCCCGCCAGTACGGTATTGAGGTCGCGCCGACGACAGTTAAACGTTCGCCCAGACGCACCGCCAAAATTATGATGTCTGCCGGGATAGGTCACTTTATCGAGTGGTTTGATTTTGGCTTGTACGGCACGCTGGCGGCCATTATCGCCAGCAACTTTTTTGTCAGCGCCGATCCGGCGACCGCGCTGTTAAAGTCTTTCGCCGTGTTCGGTTCCGGCTTTCTTATGCGTCCATTGGGCGGGCTGTTCTTCGGCTCAATGGGCGATCGTCTGGGCCGACGCAAAGTGCTGGTCACGGTTATTGTTATTACCTAACTCTCAACCTTTGTGATGGGGATTTTGCCGACCTGGCACCAGGCAGGCATTACTGCCCCAATCCTGCTGGTGATAACCCGACTGGTGCAGGGCTTTGCGGCGGGCAGTGAAAGCTCCGGCGTTATCACTTATCTGGCCGAAAGCGCCGCACCGAACCGGCGGGCTACCCTCACCTGCTGGAGCGAAAAATTCAGCTTTATGGCCTTCGTTTGTGGCTCAGGGCTGGTACTGCTGCCGACCCATGCGTTAGGCAAGCCGCAATGAACGACTGGGGATGGCGCATTCCCTTTCTGCTTGCTGCTCCGCTCGACCTGGGTGGGCTGTACATGCGCCGCAATATGGAAGACTCGGCTGCATTTCATAAGCTGCAGGCCAGCGGAAAGATCGAGAAATCGCCGCTGCGTAAAACGCTCAGCTCATCCGGTCGCGCCCTGCTTTTCTGCGTCGGCTTTGTGGTGGTTAAAGCGGTCAGCAGCTGGGTGCTGCAATCCTCTATGCCGGGCTACCTCTCCACCCACCTGCATTACAGCCGTACCGACGCTTATCTCATCACCACGCTGGGCTTGCTCAGTGTCGCTATCTGTATGCCGCTTACCGGCTATCTTTCCGATCGCTGGGGACGCCGTCCGTTGATGCTGATGGGATGTGGCGGCTTCATTCTGCTGACCTATCCCGCCATGTTGCTGATGACGCAAGGCTCGGTGATGACGTCGATAGTGGCCATGAGCCTGCTGGGGTGTTTGTCGCCATGTTTAACGGCGGCTGTGGCGCAGCGATGGGGGAGCTTTTTCCCACCGCGATTCGCTACGGCGGCATTGCCGTCGCCTAAAACCTGACGGTGGCGGTGTTTAGTGGCGTAACGCTTCTGGCTTCAGCCAGCCTGATTGCCTGGACCGGCGATCCGCTCTCTCTCCCGCCTGGTACGTGATGATCACTGCCCTCGTCTCTTTTATTGCGGTGTGGTTCGCCAAAGAGACCGCCGGCAAAATCCTTGATTAATCTGAACCGGAGTTATTATGCAAATCAGTCAGGTTGAATGCTTTCCGCTAAAAATTGCCGCTGACCAGATCTATCTGGGCGGCAACGCCGCTGGCGATGAAGCGGATTATTATTACCGTCCTGAATACCGCTGCGTCTATATCCCGCAAGATGGAAACGCCTGGTAAAGATTACCACCCACGACGGCCACGTCGGCTGGGGCGAGGCGCTGGCACCGGTAGTGCCGCAGGTGATTGCTGAACTGATCAACCAACTGTTCAGGCCGTTAATTATCGGTCGATCGCCCTTTGATAGCGCCGTGCTGAATTCACGCATGTACGATGCGATGCGCGATCGCGGACATACCACTGGCTACCATATTGATGCGCTGGCCGCCGTGGATATCGCCCTGTGGGATCTTAAAGGGCAGATCCTCAATCTGCCGTTGTATCAACTACTTGGGGGAGACTACCGCGAGACGATTCCTTGCTATGTCTCCGGCTTGCCGGAACCGGATCTGGAATCCCGTGCTCTGTTGCCCAGACGCTGGCAGGAACGCCTTTAAGCTGGCGCTGGGTTATGGCGTCAGCGAAGGCATCCACAATGTACAATTTATCCGTGAAGCGCTCGGCCCGGAAGCACAGCTCTTCGTTGATGCCCACTGGAATTACAGCGTTACCGAAGCGAGTGAGCTCTCACAGCACCTGCATGCGCTCGGTGTCGGCTTCCTTGAGGCGCCGCTGCTGCCTGAAGACGTTGCCGGTCATCGTGAACTGCGCGCCAAAAGCCCGATTGCTATTGCGCTGGGTGAAACGGAACGCACGCGTTACCAGTTTAAGCCGCTGATTGAGCAACGCGCCGCAGACATTCTGCAACCTGATGTTGGCCGTACCGGTATCAGTGAACTGATGCACATCGCCGCGCTGGCGGAAACCCGGAACCTGCGTATTGCTCCTCATCTCAGCGTGGGCCAGGGCCCGTGTATCGCCGCCTCAATCCATGCCGCTGCCGCTATTCCTAACCTATTTATGCTTGAGTACCAGCCTCCGGTTTTCAACGTCGCTAATCAGCTACTTAAACAGCCGCTGGTCTGTGAACAAGGCGCATATCAGTTACCTCAGGGTGCCGGACTGGGGATTGAAATCGGTGAAAATCGTCTACGTAAACATCTGACGGAGGCAACATGCTAAAAGGTAACGTGCCTATTTTGGCCACCGCGTTTACTGAACAAGGCGAGCTGGATCTTGCCTCGGTTGAACGCCTGGTCCACTTTTTATTGCAGCAGGGTATTGATGGACTGGCGCTGTTTGGCAACGCCTCTGAAAGTTATGCCCTGACGCAGGATGAGAAGCAAGCGTTTTTTTACTGCGTCAAAAAACAGGTCGGCGATTTGCCGCTGGTTGCGGCGGCGGGCGGCGCCTCTTCAGCCGTCGCGATTGATGAGATCAACCGGGTACAGCGTTGGGGTGCCGATATCGCCATGGTCAATCCACCCGCCGTGGTTAAACCCGGCCCGGAAGGGCTCTACCTCTTCTGGCGGGATATCAGTCAGGCCTGCAGTATCGATATCCTGATTCAGGATGCACCCCTGATGACCAGCGTGACCATGCCGGTGGCGACGCTGGTCGGTGTTTGCGAAGATTTCCCGACCATTAAGTACATCAAAGTTGAACAGCCGCCGACGACGCTAAAAATCAGCGCACTGAAACAGGCATTAGGCGATCGAGTCGGCCTGTTTGGCGGCCTGAATGCCGGTTTTCTGTTTGAAGAACTCTGCCGGGGGATAACCGGCAAGATGCCCGCCTGCGAATTCCCGGACGTGATTAATACCATTCTTCATTACTGGCATCAGGATCGAAAAGCAGCCCAGAGTCATTTTTACCTTTACCTGCCCTTTCTTCGCTACGGTGTCCAGCCCGGTATCGGCGTGGCTATTCATAAAACCGTGCTGCACCGGGCGGGGATTTTTAGCAGTGACTACGTCCGCGAACCGGCAAAAAGCCTGGATGAGATGACCCGTCAGGAGCTGAAGGAACTGACCGATGCGCTGCCGCTGGCGGTACTGGAGAGGCAGGCATGAACTATATCGCTGTCAACTGGGGCACCAGTAATTTTCGGGCGCTGAGCGTACGTAATGGCAGGGTTATCAAAACGGTCGAGGCGGACTGCGGAGTCGGTAATGCCAGCGCGATGCGTTGCCGTTAATATTGCAGCAGCAACTGTTACGGCTCGGCGAGGCTTACGACGAACAGCTGCCGGTTATATTGTGCGGCATGATTGGCAGCAATATCGGCATCGCCGAAGCGGGCTATCTCAGTTTACCGCTTAGCTTCAGCGCGCTTTTCGGTAAAGGCCAGCCGTTGCCGTGGATCATCCCGAACCCGCGGTGAGTCTGCGTCCGGGTATATCTGATAGGTGGGTAAATGAAATCTGCCGTGGGGAAGAGATGAGATGCAGCTGGCCGGCGCGTTGATGCTCTCTGCTGTGCAGAACTTTGCCGCTGTTGGCACCCACAGCAAGTGGCTCAGAATCGATCGTCAGCAGCAGCAGGTGACCCGATTACAGACGCTGATGACCGGTGAGCTGTATGCGCTATTGCTTAACCACTCGGTGCTGGGCAAGGGATTGCCCGAGCAATGCTGATCACATTAAGCATTTCTGGACGGTATTGAAACGGCGCAGAGTATTCAGCATCGACAAACCGATCTGGTTAGCGAACTTTTTCGCTGTCGCGGTCGTTACATCCTTAAGGCCCTCGCGGCAGAGGCGGCAGCGTCATGGCTATCCGGGTTACTGATTGGCCATTAAGTTTTATCTGGGGCTACTGACCAGGAGACGATCTGTTTTATCGGCACTGAAAGCCTGTTAGCGCATTACCGGCTGGCCTGTGAGGCGCTAAATCAGCAGGCAGAATTTCTGCCTGCTGAAACCGCCTTGCTTGATAGCCGGACTGAATGAGGTATTCCGCCATGGCTATTAACTCACAGGTTATCGCTATATTACGGGGCATTCACCCTGAAGACGTTAATCAACATATCCGCTGCCTGCTGGATAATGACATCAGCCAGGTAGAAATCACTACTAACTCGCCTGACTGGCAATCTAGTATTCAGGGGGCGGTTAAGCACTTCGGTCCCGGCCTGAATATTGGCGCAGGAACGGTTGTTAATAGCCGCAAGGTCGATGAAAGCATTGCAGCCGGAGCCCGGTTTATTCTCACACCCAATCTTAATCCGCAGGTGATAGCCTAGGCGAAAAAGCAGACATTAACATTTTATGCCGGGGGGTTTTTAGCGCCAGCGAAATTTTCCTTGCTGCGGAACTGGGCGTGAAGGTGATGAAAATATTTCCGGCCTGGCATTGCCGGTTAATTATCCGCAACTGATCAAAGGCCCGCTTTCTCAACCGGTACGGTTTTCAGCGGTCGGCGGAATCACGGTCGATAATGCGGCTGACTATCTGGTTCACTATGACAGTGTCGGGATAGGTTCGTCGCTCTACAGGCCCGGACAGTCGGTTGCCGAAACGGCGAAGCGCTGTAAATTATTGACTTAACACAGGAAGTTTTTCGCCACTGATTTCTTCGCGGCTGATATCAGGTACAAACTTAACATCTCAACGTCCATCTTTTCACTGTTGATATTGGATAAGGCGATGGCCACAGGCATGCCGGGGATATTACATGCCAGTCGATAATCATGCTGACCATACGCTTTAGCGAACACCTGATGGCGGCGTGCCTGCTCGATATCGTTTTTAAGTAGCCGATAATCATGAATGCCGATTTGACTGGTAATTTCCTCATCACTCATCACTCATCGCTGATAATAATTTGATGCCAATCACCGAGTCATGAACCGGATAGGATTGATAATTCCCGATAGCACGGGCAATACTTTCTCCTCCACGTGTATGGATGATATAGACCACGTTAGTGCCACTCAGGACGCCGATAACAATAGAAATAGCCGGATTTCCGCTCTCTTCCAGAATGCCGATTACCGCATTATAAAACGCTGAATTATGGATAGCGTACGCCGAGAGACGATGGATACCGATGCCGAGGCTGTATTTGCGCCGCGCATCGCGATGCACCATATCCAGCGCCAGCAGCGTTTTCATCAGGCGCGTTATTTTAGCCGAGTCGAGCGCCAGTTCACGGCCCATTTCGCGAATTCCCTGGGGCCGGCTCGCTGAAGCGAGGAGCTCCAAGCAGCAGAAAGCGTCATAGACGGTACTGTTCATGATGAGCGCCGGGTCTGGAAAGGTGAATCATGCCGTTATTCTCCAGCCTTTACTGATGCAATCAACCCGCAATGGTCAGATTTGTAACCTGTTTCAAATGCTCAGAGGAGGAATTGGGCTTTTTTAAAGCTAATCAGCGAGGAGCTGGTCAGCAACTGACTGATTGGTAAATGCGGTGCGGTTGAGAGATCAGCGTTTCCGCTGCCAATGAGTATAGAAAGTTCAGGACAACGAAATTAGCTAAACCGCCTACAACCCGCTTGTGCTGATTCAATCAGCATACGAAGTGTCAAAGAACATGACCAGACATACTCCTGTAAGGGGCGCAGGCCCTGCCAGCTACAATATTTTTGCTCTTCCTGTACGCAGGCAGTTAAAAGCCAATATGCGTTTGCTCCAAAACTTGATCAATCACAGCATTTATAACCACGTTCTGATTGCGATGGAAGCCCTGTAAAAATAAGTAACGCCTTCCCTTAATTAAATCTTTTATCAATAGTAAAAATCGCGATTACGACGAATTGCCCCGACATGAAATATTGATAGCGCGATGAAATATTTCTCAGCAACTCACCAGTTATCTTATAATATAAAAGGCACGCGTTGTTTATTTAGAAAAAAGAGGTAAATTAGCTGGGCAGAAAAGTGATAAGAAACGCAGATCTATTTTTATCGTCATTCGTTAAGTGATGTTGCTCTCAAAATATAATTTTAAGCGTTGAGAATAATTTCATCTGTCAGTAGTGTCGAAAACGATCGTTACCAAACCCACCGGACGAAATCTGATTTATCGTTTCTTGTTATACGAAAAACGATAAATCAGTTTTTTTTTGCACTTTCCCAGCAATTTATCAGGTAATCACCGTTCATATTGGACGCTCACAACAGCGTTGTTACAGCTAATAAAACGGTATTGCGATAAGAAAATTATGAATCACAAGGAGAGAACAGTGGAACCTCTTTTACTGGCTACCATGATTTCAGGCGTGCTCTTCCACCCCGCCGCCTCTGCGACAGAGCATGATTTCAGTGCGCAAATTAATAGCGTTCGGCCGAACATCATTTTGATCCTCACCGAGGATATGAACCCGCGTCTCGGTGTTTACGGCGACAAAGTAGCGCGAACGCCGCATCTTGATGCGCTGGCGAAAGAGTCGGTACGCTTTACTAACGCATTTACCATGGCCGGCGTTTCTGCGCCTTCGCGGGCGGGGCTGATTACCGGCGCGTTCCCTAATACTATCGGCCTGCAGCATATGCGTACAGCAACCCGCCCTGGAGGAGGCTATGTTGGCGTTCCGCCTTCGTGGATAAAGGGTTACCCGGAGTTACTGCGTCGTGCTGGATATTTTACCTATAACGATACCAAAACGGATTATCAATTTACCAAAGGGCACGCCGATACTGGCCCCTTTTCTCTCTGGAGCCAGCATGGTCAATACAGCAACATAAAGGACCTGTTAGTGCCGGCGGCGTCGCGTAATTACGATTTGCAGGGCAAGCCATTCTTTATGAACTTTAACCCACAAATTACGCATGAATCCGCCTTATTTACCAAAGATAATGTGCCGAAAGGTTTTGAGTATATAACCAAAGTCTGGGACGAGGTTCGCTCACATTATCAGTACACCTCTACCGATCCGGCCAGGGTTAATATAGAGCCCTGGTATCAGGACACGACAGAAACCCGCAAAGAGCTGGCAACCCTGTATGATAATATCCACGTGATGGACATGCAGGTTGGTAATCTGATTGATACACTGAAGCAGGATAAACTGTGGAATAACACCATCGTTATTTTTGCCGCAGATAATGGCGACGGTTTACCCAGGAAAAAGCGTGAAGGTTACGATTCGGGAACGCACGTACCGCTGATGATCCACATTCCTGAAAAATACCGCCCGGCTGGCTGGCCTGCTCCGGGTAGCGTCGACCAACGATTAATTTCATTTGAAGACCTGGCCCCGACAATCCTTGGCTACGCCAGCGCTGACGTGCCGGATTATATGAAGGGCATTGATTTATCCAAAAGCAATGCTCCGGCCCGCCAGTTTGTTTACGGTGTTCGTGGGCGTATGGATAACGTCAACGTGCGTTCGCTGTTTATTCGCGATAAGGATTATCAGTATGTTCGCAACATGAACACTCCCCCCCGGCGCGGTCAGCATTCCCTTCCGCGATGTACAAATGACCATGCGTGCGCTGGTGAAAGCCGAAAAAGCGCATCAGTTAACCAAAGCGCAGCAAAGCTGGTTTGCACCCCGCCCGGCAGAAGAGTTTTACGATCTGCAACGCGATCCTTGGCAGCTTAGCAATCTCGCGCAGGTTCCTGAATATCAACAGCAGCTCGAAGCGTTTCGCCAGGCGATGGATAACTGGCGCTATACCGGTAACCACATGAATCTGGTGAAAGAAGATCTCATGGTCGGTGACCTTCTTAACGCTAAGGGTGAACAGCAAATCACTTTACCGCCGGTTGCCATGCAGGATGCGGTAAATAACAAAATTTACCTCACCAACCGGACCGAAAATGCCTCTATTGTTTATAGCTGGGACGGTAAGACATGGCAGCTGTACACCAAAGCGCTGACGCCACCTGCTGGTAAACCCAGCCTGCAGTTTAAGGCTGTGCGTTACGGCTGGCAGGGTGGTGAAGACACTCTGATGGGGATTGGTTATTTTGAAAGAGCGATGGCGTTACAGGCGCGCTACTGTGGCAACAAGCGGATTAATAACTTCCTGCAAACTAACGGAACGCGGCTGGACGAGGAATGGGCGCGTTTTCTGAAGCAGCATAATTTTCTGGTCGGCGTTTCGCTGGATGGCGATCGACGCAGTAATGATGCGCACCGACTCACTCGTGCCGGAAGCAGTACGTATGATCAGGTCATTGAAGGGATGGCGTTGTTAAAACGCTATGGTGTCGAATTTAACACCCCCACTGTGGTCAACGCTGAAAATGTCAAACGTCCGCTTGATGTTTACCATGCCCTGAAGCGTGCTGGCAGCCGGTATATGCAATTCATCCCTCTGGTTGAGAGGCAAACCGGTGTTGCCGGGCCGGATGGCCTGACGCTAATCGCACCTGATTTCAGCGGCCAGTGCCGGGTTACTGAATGGTCGGTACCGCCAAAAGCTTATGGCGGTTTTCTCAATAAAATATTCGATCACTGGCTGGTGAACGACCTCGGTGAGGTGTTTGTGATGAATTTCGAACAGACGCTGACGCAATTAACCGGTGGCATCGGCTCTTGTGTTAGCGCTGAAAAATGTGGTGGGAATGTCGTGCTGGAAGCGAATGGCGATGTGTTCTCTTGCGATCATTTTGTCTATCCGCAGCACAAACTGGGCAATATTCATGAAACAGATATTGTCGATTTGGTCAATTTACCGCAGAACGTTGCCTTCGGAAATAACAAACTGAATAACATAAGCGTCGAATGTCTGTCCTGCTCAGTGCGCCCCGTGTGCCATGGCGGTTGTCCGAAACATCGATTTGAAATATCCCTGAATGGCCTGCCAAACAAGAATTACTTCTGCGCCGATTATAAAAAATATTTTACGCATACCTTACCCGCAATGAATACCCTCATTGAATTAATATAGGCAGGGAAAACGCCAGGCAGGATTAAAAGGCACTTCAGGACACGAATACGGTAATACTGATAATGTTCTATCTGGTTTCATTTGGTTAAGTTCTTAATAACAGATTATTACAGTAACTGAATTTGAGCCGTTCATGGCTCTCAGTTATTCAGAACCTTGGTCAGCTCAACCTCACCCGTTGCAGCATTAAAGTACAGATAGAAAAGAGCCCCATTTAACTGATCGGGTTTCGACCATATTTCCTTTTCTCCCAGGCTACGCTTTTCCCTAGTGTAGCCTAGCTTTCCCAGGTAAGAACGCATCTGTGCTGTTTCGACAGCGCCTTTAAAAACAATACTATTAGAAGGCGCGTAGCCATCGCCGGGGTGCAACTCGAAATAGAAATCCTCCGTTATACGCGGTGCGTTTTTCAATGTCCTTGTCTGTCAGCGTGTGGTAGTGAAAGAAATCATTTTCTTTATAGACAGTCGTTTCAGCAGAGCCAGATGCAACGAGCCAGACAAACAGCCATACGAGAATAAGCACAGTGACCGCCAGCAATGCGCATCACTTCACGACTTTTAACAGGGTTATCATTGCTTCGTCCCCACGAACGAGAGCGATGTACCATCATTTGTATTTCTCAGGGCAGCCACGTCATTGCCAGGGGCATGTCCCGTATCAATCCAGCCCAACACCTCGGTGTAAACTATGCCTCTGTCCAGTACGTCAAGTAATGCCCCATCCTTATATCTCTCTTCTGGTGCTCATACTTACATCTTCATATGTAGTTTGCCTGCCAATGTTAGGGACGATTTTTCAGGCAGTCTAGGCGGTAAGCAAAAGCAGTCATTAGGCCTATTAATACTCATACTGTAACCCCATAAATTCAGTCAGACTTCACTTACTACATCAGATGGCGTAAAATAGACAGGAAGCATAACTTCTGTTTCTCGCTCATGACGGCCCGGATGATATTGCGTTCCCTCCGCCCCTGCCAGGAACGGAGGTTAGTATAACGAGCGTTGGAAACAGACCGATTAGTTGTATTAGCTCGGACTTGAGCTGACAGTTTTTTCGGGCCGCACACTATAAAATCTGACATTCAATTTTAAGTAAGGTTAACACTGCCTATCTACAACGTTTTTGGGCGACATATCGGGGTAAAATGTTAGGACTGTGCTGGCTGGTATTCGGCGCAGATGTGACTGAGCGCAAATTTTCTCGGGTTTACGAAATCGCAATTACTGACGACATGGCAGAGTACAATTTCTCAGGCTGACTGGGTGACATTTTTCATGAGGCAGCAATAGAATAGATAGTCATCCTGATGTGAAACGCGTCGAATAAGAGATCCTGCTTATACTTGGTTTATTCACGCGCCGGAATTTAGTGATGTCCGCTTAGTATAGGCTCTCTGTCAGATTAAGCATCGCCCTGAACAGTAGAAGTGCCCGCTCAAGTCTGAGCTAATACAGGTTAGTCATAGTCATCCAAAGTTCCATTGACTTCCCCTTGTTCAATCGAACCAAGTCCAAACTTTCCAATTAATACTTAGCATTGCATAATTATTGAAACTGTCATACTCCGGCCAGAAACTCCTTCTTCCTTACGATGATGACAACTTGCATTTGCAGATTATTCAGCATAAAACCATTTTCAAAATTAAAGTGATCAATACTAATACCTTCAATATTGTCAAATAACGTATCTGACTCTGCTATAGCACCTGAAACTCCGTCACCATCAAATATATTGTATGAGTCTCTTCCAAATTCATCTTTGCATTCCTCAGCAAGGTTATCACCAGTAATCAATTTGAAAGGCACATCTTCAAAAAGCATTTCAAAATGATCGAAGATAAGATCTGCTGAAAAATCTTCATTATCTGAATCCTCATCCAATACTATCTGCTCAAGACGTTTAGCCAACTCATCGTCATAATAAACGTACTCAACATTCCCTAAGGCTTCATTGTTAAAATTCTTGTCGTTTAAAAGCTCTTCAAAATTTTTATAACCAAAAAGTGCAGCTACAATAGACCCTAATCCATTGAGGGAAATTTTTATAGCATCGTCACTTAAACTCTCTTCTATTTTCAACATTAAAAAATACGCGGAGGGGAATCGGTGTGAAGCATGAGTAGCTCTAGCTTTGGCACTATCACTTTCGAACCCAATTCTTTCTAAATCTGCTTGTTTGTTCTTTTTTCTAAATCTAATAACAATAAACTCGCTTTGCTTTCTGCTTCTTGTGTTTTTGCCTGTTGTTCCTTAGATTTTTCTTTCGCTTCTATGGTTTTTGCTTCTAAACGAGCCCCCTTTGTTTCACATGTCCCAATATTTCATTTCGCTTATTAATGTCTTGTTGAACCAACTGTTCCAGGAATTGCTTATCGGGATTGGCCTTTAGTTTCTCTTTATTAAAATTTTTTTGCTGATTAATTTTAATTAACTCTCTGTCAACAGCCTGCTTATGCAGTTACTCATTAGCCCAGTGCTGGAGGAAATTAATTAACATTGACAGCCAAGGAAAAATAAACAAATAACCAATGGCAATAACTAATGGAATGGTAAATACGTGATTCCATTCCCACTTCGGTGTTTCGGAAAGATAATTATAAAAGATACTAATGCGCTCAGTTACCTTTCCTTCTCCCCAGAAAAGTAGGGATAAGTGATTCCAATTACATACTATCCAAGAACAGATAAACGTACCAATAAATGAATCATTTATTCTTTTCTTCGCATTCCCAGCTATTGAAGCGCAAATGTCATCTATGATTTTCATTTTACCCTAAAAAATGATTGTTAAATAATCAGATATAACCTAGCAGACCTCAAACCTTATAGATATTATGATAATCTGCTTTTTGGTCAACTTCATCATCTTGCCTATGTTGGGTTGATCAGATTAACCTTTCCGATAAACGAGGTCCTAATTCACGACCGGGTATGTCTACTCTTCGCTCATAGCGGATCACCAGTCCAGTTAACTTGTCCGCTTAGTGCCAAAAGCGGAAGTTCCTAAACTCGGCCAGTGTTAATTTGCAGGGAACATGTAACGAGCTCAGAAGCGGAAACCGCGCGGTCGCGAGCCCTTTATGACATAGTCTGCGTTTGTGCTCAGCCCGCTAAGGTGGTAAATGCGCTATACCAGCTTGTGATTGACGTGAAGGCCCTCCCTACACAGTAACTGAGATGCGCCGATAACCAAAACGTCTGCGTTCAAGTGCCAGTTCAGTGATGCCCCTAATAAATATTCATCAGCAGCCGGACGCTGAGACTTATAGCGGCAGGTGGACAGGCACAGATTTGCCAGCCTGCGGATTCGACGTTGTGACAGATCCGTTGCCTCACACATGACCTCCACGGCTTCCCGTTTCTGGTCTGTCGTCATAACTGTAGGCCCAGAGCCACCTGAAGCGCCTCCTTATCCAACATGACTTCGGGGGCAGCTTCTTAAGGCGGACGTGCTCCTTCTTAAGCAACTTAAGCCGCTTCACTTCAGTCACTTCCATGCCACCAAACTTCCTGTGCCAAGTGTAGAAAGTAGCATCAGAGATAGCATGCTTGCGGCAAAGCTCTCATGCACAAACTCCGGCTTCGGCCTCACGGAGAATACTGATGATCTGTTCGTCGGAAGAACGCTTCTTCATGAGGATGTCCTCATGTGGCTTATGAAGACATTACTAACACCACGGTGTGTTAATCAACGGGGAGCAGGTCAGTTAACCTACAAAGCGGCACTGCTCGAGGAGCCCAGCTTGCTGGTGAGTGAGGACCGTTCTGTCTTGCCAGCGATGCTTTATCGATTAGGAATCTATGCCAGATGGGAGTGGTTTGGATTCTGGAAACCTGCTTTTAGAAAAGCGATGATTTTTCGGTGTGTTTTAGCGTGGAAACTGGTAGCTGAGCGTGAGTAGCCGGCGCAGTCAGTCCTGGTTAAAGACTAAGAACATAGGTCTAAGAAGACAGGCTGAATAAAGGTACCTGACAGGTTAAAAAGCGCTTTCCTGAAATAAATTAAGAGAACCATTTAAGCAGCGTAGTAACCCATTGTAGTTAAAGGATTTGTAGGTTGCATGTTGTCAAAAAAACAGATACCACTCATGATTTTTTACGTGAAAATAGATAACATAAGTCTATTAAACGTTTATTTTTACGTAAGATAATTATTACTTCTAGGTAACTGCTGTATAGCAAATTTTGACACTGATTACTGCTACTCCTTCCCGGCTGTAAAAGGAATTCAGGCAGGCAGACCGTTTTATATCGCTACCTGTCCAATGCGGATCATTCCAAAAATATTTAGCTTTGATGAAAATGAAGTACCGCCTGAGTTACGTGCACAAAGAACGCTAAATAAAGCGCGCATACCTGAAATGGTTCGCTACTTACTTGAAAACCCAAGTGATGATGTTTTCTCAGCTCTAACTGCCTCCATTGCGGTTGATGTGCAGTTCGATGAGTATTCGGGTTCCAATAACTTAGGGACTTTGCGGGTGCCCATGGAAGCACAAATTTTAATCAATGATGGGCAACATCGCAGGAAAGCGATAGAAGATGCTTTAGATGCAAGGCCAGAGTTGGGTCAAGACAATATTCCTGTTTTATTCTTTGTAGATGAAGGATTTAAACGTAGCCAGCAAATGTTTGCTGATTTGAACAAATACGCAATCAGACCAAGCCCATCTCTCGCAACGCTCTACGACCATAGAGAGATCAGTTCAAACTTATCACGCTATCTGGCAATGAACATTGAGCCTTTTATCGGATTGACTGAAATGGAAAAATCCAGCATCAGTAAGTTTTCAAACAAACTGTTCACTCTAATTAGTATCAAGCAAGCTACGAGTTCTCTGCTGGGAAAAGAACCCAAAGCCAATGATGCTGAACAGTGCTCTGACCTTGCGGCCCTCTATTGGCAAGTGGCAAGCGATATTTCAGGTCATGCCTGACTGGCAACTAGCTGCTAAAAAAGAGGTATCACCTGCTCAACTTCGTCAGGTGTACGTCCACGCGCATGGTATAGGGCTTCAAGCCCTCGGTTTGCTGGGTCACTACTTACTCTCGGAGCATCCTGATTCATGGCAAAAAATAATTTCTGCGCTTAGAGAATTCGACTGGCGTAAAAGCAGCCCAGAGCTTACCAAACGTGCGATGCAACATCGTAAACTCAGTAAGACGACGGGTATCTATCCAGCTTACCTGCAATGCTCTTAAAATCGCCTTATCGCTCCCCCTTTCAAATGAAGAACAAGAGCTCGAAGCTCAAATGGTTATCTCATGAGTAAACTAATTCAGGCCCACGATCTGGCCGATTACGAAGATTTTATCAACCAGGAAAATTTTGCTGGGCGGCCCCTGACAGAATACGTATCTGAAGTACAACGTATCTATTGTGCTGATAAGCGTCCATGGGTGATTGGTTACAGCGGGGGTAAAGATTCCAGCGCTGTCATTACTTTGGTATACCTCGCACTATTGGACTGCCGCCCGTAATGCGGCAGAAAGACGTGTTTCTTGTTTCGTCCGACACACTGGTAGAAACACCAGTCGTAGTCGATTTGATTCAAGAAGACCATGCAAAGAATTAAAGCCGGTGCTAAACGGGCTGGTCTCCCAATAACTCAACATGCCGTCATGCCAAAGACGCACGAAACCTTCTGGGTCAATCTTCTAGGTAAAGGTTATCCGGCCCCTACCCGTATTTCCGCTGGTGTACTGAACGCATGAAAATCAATCCGGTAAGCGATTTTATCAAAGATAAAGTCAGCCAGTTTGATGAGGTCATCGTTGTGCTTGGATCACGCAGTAGCGAAAGCGCATCCCGTGCCCAGGTCATAGCCAAGCAGTACCCGCCTAGCAAGGCATACCACTCTTGCAAATGCTTTTATCTATACCCTTATCGATACCTGGTACACTGAAGACGTCTGGAAATTACTCCGGGGTGCATTCCGTTATTCTCCAGATGATATCGATGAGTGGGAAAACCCATGGGGGGTAACAACCAACCATTGTGGACGCTATATATGGACTCTTCAGCGCAAGGTGAATGCCCGCTCGTTATCGATGACAGTACGCCATCTTGCGGAAGTTCACGTTTTGGATGCTGGACATGTACCGTGGTTACAAAAGATAAAGCGATGGAAAGCTTAATCCAGAACGGTGAAGACTGGATGTCACCATTACTTAAGTATCGGGATCTTCTGGCATTCACTACCGATCCAGCAAATAAAGATACTTACCGAAACTATAAGCGTCGTAGCGGCAAGGTCAGTTATCAATACGCTAAAGACGGCGAAGAAATAAGCGCTGAACGTAAGCATGTTCCAGGACCTTACTGGATGAAGTACCGTCAGCAATGGTTGAAAGATTTACTGGAAATTGAGAGAGATATGAATGCTCAGGGTTACACCATCACGCTTATCACTGAACCTGAACTACATGCTATACGCCAAGAATGGTTAAAAGATCCGAATGAGCCCGATTGGTATGACGCCCTGCCGGGTATCTATGGAGAAGTCCACCAAAAAGATTTGGATTGGGTTGTAGATGACCAGTCAAGATTTGATGCCAGTGATGCTGACTTGCTAATGCAGATATCTCAAGGGCTTGATGTCGAGCCTGAGATGGTCATGAAGTTAATCGAACTGGAAGTATAGATGGAAGGCCTGAGCCGACGTCAGGGTATCTTTGACAAGTTAGGCACCATTCTGAGACAGGACTTGGGCAGTCTTGAAGAAATTAAGCTGCGACAAGAATCCTTACAGAAACGCAACGATCGAGATATACATCAGGGCGAAGTCGCTCAGTTAGAAGCCGAACTCCAGATATTGCAGCGCAGAATCGCCGAAGTAAGTGACTCGTCTCTGCTTGCCAGTGAGGAAAAAGAACATGTTAATTAAACAGCTGGTATTGCAAAACTTTAGATTTTTTAAGGGGGAACACGTTATTGAATTGGCGCCAAGAAAATGCCAAAACAATTCCAATCCGCGCCCGATAGTTTTATTTGGTGGACTAAACGGTGCCGGGAAAACATCCATTTTATCGGCTATCCGAATTGCATTGTACGGTAGACTGGCGTTTGGTTCCTCAACTCAACAGCAAGAATATGTTGAGGAGCTTAGTGCATTAATTCATAACGGATCCACTGTCGGCGAAAGTCCAAGTGAAGCATCTATCGATGCTTAGCTTCACTTACAACAAAGGCGGTTATGAGGCTGAGTTTACTGTTACACGTACCTGGAAAAAAGGTAAAAAAGATCAGCTCTCACTTCAGCAAGATGGACAACCTCTGAATGAGCTGGATTATGATAAATGCCAAGGATTCTTAAATGAATTAATTCCGCATGGAATTGCCGATTTGTTCTTTTTTGATGGTGAAAAGATTGCAGAGCTTGCTGAAGATGATTCTGGAAATATTCTGCGTACAGCTGTGAGGCGCTTATTAGGTTTAGATCTCATTACGAAACTTCGAAATGATTTGATGATTTTTGTTAAACACCAACAATCAAGCCAACTTGCGGTTTTACAACAGCAAAAATTTTCTGATCTTGAAGAACAGGCTAAGCAATTTGCTTTCATGACAGAGCAGATTTTAGAAAAGCTGATTTTGCAAAAATGCGCGTTGATTTACTGACAAAAGAAATCATGCGATATGAATCCCTTCTCAATGCAGAAGGTGGTGCTTTTGCCCAGACTAAGTCACAAGAAAAACAGAAAGTTGGTACGCTGTTAAAAGAAAAAGAGCGCCTCGAAAAAGCCCTGCGTCATGAATGCGATGGCTCATTGCCCTATTCTTTAGCACCCAAAACTTTAGGCCGATTATTAGAACAAATAAATAGAGAGATACAAATCAAGCAAGCGAGTAGTTTTGAAAAAGAATTGAATCAATTCCTCTTAGAGCTAAAAAATGATATCTCATTCCGTTCAGGTACTACAGGGCTTATTGCTGCCGAAGCGATTGAAGATAATCTAAAAGATTTTCTGGCTAGTAAACCAAAAGGGGAGTTGTTGTTTGACATCTCGGAACGAGAAGCTGGGATGATTGAACAGTCCTTTGAGCAAGACATTAAGAAATCCTGAGAACGTTTTGACCTTTATCGTAACCAATTAGCGGAAGTTGAAGCAGCCAGAAAAAGCGACAGCAAATATCGCTCGTACGCCGGAAGATGATCAGCTTATAGATATATTTGAAAAACTCAGAGAGCTTGACCGTCAACGTGAGAGTAAACGGCAAGAGTACCGCTCGCTTCTGGAAGAAGCAAAACAAACTAAACAACAATAGCTTGAATGTGTTCGACAGATACAAAAAACACATGATCTGGCTCGTAATCAGCATAACTCCGATAGTGCATTTAATAACGCACAGGAAACGATCAACCTGCTTGATCGATACAGCGAACTTTTAACTCAAGCTAGGGTGAAAACGCTGTCAGTTAATTTTGACGATGCTTATCGTAAATTAGCTCGTAAAGAGGATTTACAGCTCAATGCACACATCAATCCTGAAACATTTGATGTGGAATTGATTGATGAAAAAGGCACAGTAATAAATCGCAAGCTTCTCTCCGCTGGAGAAAAATAGATCTATGCGATTGCAATACTAGAAGCTCTGGCGAAAACCTCTGGTCGTGATTTGCCAGTGATTATTGATACGCCACTGGGCCGTTTAGATTCTCAGCATAGAGATAATCACTACTTCCCGTTTGCCAGCCATCAGGTAGTGTTGTTGTCTACAGATACTGAAGTGGACGAGCGTTATGTTGTCGATCAGCTTCGAGATGATAGCTCTCATGCTTATGAAATCGTTTTTAATGCGAACACCAAGTCATCGACTTTAAAACCAGGATATTTCTGGGAATTAACTAAGGAGGCAATCTGATGCTCCCTAACAGAATGCAGCTCAGTCGCCAAACTGAAGAACAGCTCAAGAAATTAAAAGGATATACCGGAGTCACGCCTAATATTGCTGCTCGACTGGCATTTTTCCGCTCAGTGGAGAGTGACTTTCGTTATTCGCCTGAAAGATACACCAAGAAGCTTGATGGATCGCTAATACTAGATAAAATAACGTGGTTGGGGGAAACATTGCAAGCTACAGACCTGGTTCTGCAAATGCTTTATCCACAGTTGGAGCAGAAAATGCTAATTAGGGCCTGGGCAACACATGTCGAAGACGGGATTGCGGCGTTAAGAAGCTATCGCTCTCTCAAAGACTTTGCACTTGGGGTTTAAAATGGTGGAAAATAATAAATTAATACTTTCCTTATATTTACGAAAATAATTGGCATCGTATTTAACAATAAGTTTTACAGGACAGACATCGTATAAGAATATCAATATTTAGATGCCTACTCACTTATTAACCGCCCGTGAGAAATAAACGTCGCGCACTATATCAATATTCACTCAC
Source organism: Pantoea sp. Eser (assembly GCA_009830035.1). Lineage (GTDB taxonomy): Bacteria > Pseudomonadota > Gammaproteobacteria > Enterobacterales > Enterobacteriaceae > Pantoea. Next base: position 84,400 of record SZZY01000004.1, on the reverse strand, counting down.
TACGGCGAAAACAGGATACGAATATTTGGCCTAAATTTATGTGTGTACCAATAGAATAAATTTTAAGTCCAAGATTGGTGATGGTAATTTGAAGTTGTATTGGGCACCTCACACCGAAGGTAGTATTTTTTCCTTGGCATTTATATAAATGGAATAACAAATCGTTGATTTTACCAAGAGGGTTTCTGATAATGAAAAATATGTTTAAAGGATATGTGGATTTTTTACCTGAGCTTAAAGCAATAGAGCTTAAGAAATCCACAATATGTTTTGATACTAGTTGTTTACTTAATATTTATGGATATCCAAAAAATGCCGCGGACGATTTTATTAGAGCTATTGAATATTTCAAGGGCAATATTTGGCTATCTTATTTTGTAGCATTAGAGTATCAAAGTAACCAAGTAACTGTCTTACAACAGCAAGCAAGGGTATTTGATGAATTGCTAGGGAAGAGTAGAAAATTTAAAAATGATGTCTTAGGTCTATTTTCGGATAAACAACATCATTCAATACCACATAGTGATGTTGCTCAATTGGTTGAGCATTTCGATGCGGATTTTCAAAAATTTATAGAGGGAGTTAAGGAGAAAAATCCAAATTACTTTCGACATAATTCAGTTCAAATAGAATTGATGAATTTATTCGATGGCCGTGTTGGAGACATTCCTTCTAAAGAAGCTCTGGAAAGTATTTATAAAGGGGGTGACTTCAGGTTTGATAACAAAATCCCCCCTGGGTATAAAGATGCCAAAAATAAAGAGCACGAAATTAAGTTATATGGCGACTTAATAATTAAGTCTAAATATGCAGACTTTATAATCTGGCATGAAATAATAAACCAAGCTAAAACAACAAATAAGCAAATTATTTTAGTTACTGATGAACGAAAAGAAGATTGGTGTTGGCAACAGAATAATATTATTTTAGGTGTCAGGCCTGAATTAGTAACTGAAGTATTCATGAAAGCTGGTGTTGACTTTAGACTTATTTAATCCACTCAGTTTATTTCAGTCGCAAGAAAAATAAGCATATCAAAATCTACTATCGCAGATATTGAAAAGTCCTTATCTCCATCTTGGAAAGAATTTATAATACAAGCTTTTAAAGCAATAGGACCAGTTGTGAGACTGGAAGAATTATACAATTGGATCGAAGAAAATCCACTGCGTTCTTTAACTGCCAACTGGAAAGCAACCGCTAGGAAAACTATATATTATTATTGCAAGGAGCGAGATCTATTTCTTGGTAAGGAAATATTATTTGAAGCATTAGATGCCTCTACTTATAAATTACTGGCCGAGCAATATAATTCTGTAAGATAAAATGATTTTCATTGTGAACGGCATAATAGAAAATGAAAATCATGAATAAATGAATATGACAAGGATGATTTAGTAACACCATAAAAATCAAACTGATCACTTCTCATTATATCTAGATAAACCTTATTCCATGGAATGCTTTTTTGATTAGAAAGGGAGTCAATATGATTTATGATATCACTGATGTAATTGATAGATTTTTTTGCAAGAAATGAGCAAGCTTTTATGTCTCCATGAGTTAGATATAATTTATTTCTTAAATCTATCATTTCTCTGATGCTTGCGTAAAATTTGTGATTCTTTATATTTTTTACATCTCCTGCCGAAGAGTATTTCTGCCCAAAACCACTAATTTTTTGATTATTGATCATAAATGCATCTTTTTCCAAAAAAATACCCTTCTTATTATAAAAGTCGGTAAATTTAGCAATACTTTCATGTATCAAAAACCCTTCTATAAATGTTTCAAAAGTTCTAATTGAGTGCAAAAAAGCCGAATTAGGATTTTGTTTTTCAATGGAAAATAAAATAATGCAGATTTATATTGCAAACATGATAATATTTCATATATTGTTGGGAGCCCATCATGTAAAGAATTGCTTGCGCGTGTTTTATCCAAGATGTCATTGGGTGCTTGTGGAATTATAGCAAGATATCTTCCTAATGCTGAGATTTTTTATTTAAATATTGTTCTGCTTTTATCGAAGTATTCGTTACTAGTTTTTTTACATTTAGCAATGAAATAATATGCTCTTCTAACATTAACCCCTCAAAATCTGTTTTTGTCCTTTTATTGATATTAATTGATAGATTAATCACACTGGCACCTATGTAATAATTTACAATGCAACTTTTTGCAGCGTAAGAACGCTAACATCTTTGGTTATTTGATTGCGAATCATAGGATTATCTATAAGATTCTCATCAACTGATTTTCCAGATGTTATTTTCTTTATGGCTAGTTTTATTATTTTTATTTGCTAAAATTTCCTTTTGATATAAGTTATCTTAAAGTATAACTTGGGTTATCTTCATTCTATTTTCGAATATGTCATGAATGAAGAAAGACACTGTATCAAGCAACCACTTTTGTTCAAGTAAAACAGCATTACATTTCAGATGAAAATTATCACTTAAAAAATTCTCCACATTGTCAGTTATTAACTTTTAATTGCTGATTAAAAAACAACTTTTCTTTGTATCGAGAGAATCATCATATAAAATACAAAAATATATTTCGTTTATAGATTTAAATTTCATCATCAAAATTCTCATCTTAAAATGAGAACTTAAAATCGCCTGACCTTAAGCAACTTGTTAAATTTTGATATGAGCTCACAATTGGCTATTTAGTGTAAAGCTTCACCAAGCTATCAAACTCAGTATAGACTTCATTTACATTATTCTCCTTTATTTCTTTAATACGGTTAGCCTCAGCAGCAATTAATTTCTCCCTGTTAATATAATTGATATTGTAATTAATGCGGAATGTTTTAATAAAAGTGTTAACTTTATCTTTGCTCATCTGGGTGAGAAAGGCACCAACTTCATTCTTGGCAAAATGAATGAATACATATTGTAATTCATTTTCAATTTCCAATTCATGTACCAATCTTTCGAAATTATGCTTTAAAAGCAGTTGGGAAAAAATCAACCTAACAATTTGTCTTCTTGCAACTTTTGTTACTTTAATGAGCTGATTCATATAAATTGTATCTTGCATATAAAGCCGCTGCTCATTAAACAATTGGACATTTGGCGCAAACGCACTTTCAATACAGTATTGTATTATTTTATCAGCAAGTTTTACTTCTTGCTTATGTGCAATAAATTTAGAGCATAATAAAAACCAAGCTTCAATCATTGTTTTATGAAATATTGACTTAGAAGCAAAAGCCGGAGCCTTTTTTTCTTTCTGGCTTTTTAAAGTTAAAATAAAATTTTTATTAAAGGCAATGATTTTTTTTCTGGATCATTAAGTAAAACATGCTTCTTTGCAAAAGCAAAAAACACCTGAATCACAACTCCTGTCCGTTTTAAGTTGTAATTCTTTCTCTTCAAAAAGCTCTCTTACGCTATTAGAATATTCTGAGAAAAACTTTGTTTCAAAAAATAAAGTCACTAATGTCTTATTTATGATTTCATTTACTAAAGCTTGTCAACGCTGGTTTATGCTTTGAGAGAAAACCACTCCAAGGGAACGCTTCCGGAATATTTGAAACTATAATATCTTAGTCATCTTTTTCAAAATCTGAAAAATCAAATTCTACCCCCGCCTCTTGAATCCTAAAAATGGAGGCTAATATTTTTATAGCATTTCTCGTGCTAAAATAGTCCTCAAAAACACTATTAATAATGCCAATGCTTGTTATTGTATAATCTCTTGAAATCTCCAAATATTCTTTATATTTTTTCGTATTCCACTCTATTAAACCTAGCCCATACTCTTATCTTTCGCTTAATGCTTTCTTACAAAACTCTCTGTATATTATCGAACCTAATGTTCTATCTGATAATATCTGATAATAAAGTAAGGAAGTGACCACTCACTCTTTCTACGGTAGAGTTAATATCAACAAATAAATTTCGTAAAACCTGTGGTATAGTAGGGACTTTTTCTGCAGTTGAATTAACTTATTTCTAATATTATCAGGATGCTCTTTCCTTAAGTAATTAAGAGCAAACAGCCTATGTTGCCCATCAATTACTACGAGTCGTGCTCCAGCAACAACTTCTCGTGTGCTGTTAATTTTCATAATAGCCTGATTAACATCAATAGCAATGCTTTCATTTTTTATTTCAGAATCATAATATTTTAAAGATATAGATTTTCCATTGGGTATCTCAAAGTTGCATACTTTAAATATCCCTGGCCAGATTCGTTCATATATAAACCCATTACCATATTTACTATCAAAAGAACAATTAGGATAATAGTCTATAAGCTTGTTGTTTGAACCCACATTAACAATGGAAACTAGTAGAGGGGGTAAGAATACAATATATTTCTGAATTTTATTCTCACTTAATCTAATATATTGACTTATTTCAAGCCTGGCTCTCTCCTCACCAATATCTCGTTGTATCAAGTAATCAAAGTTCAGGTCAGTCTTAATATCTTTAGAATATGATAAATGTGCAAGGTCATCGACAGTGAAGGATGTAATCATATATTCGACTGGAACAGAGCCATTTGAACTGAAATCCCAAATGAACCTGCTTTTTCAAATGCACATGTATAGCCAATAGTAGAACTTCTTCTAATTCCTGCCATAATAAATCTCCTTAATTTACAGCGGTACCACCCTGAAATCTGTATAGAACCCCAACATATGAAAGGATGGCGAAAAATTACCCCAATATGTTAGGCATGCTTAACCCCGACACAATTATAAAGTTATTTAATATGACAGATCAATAAAAACCGGTCTATGTTTTAATCTATTTCCATACTTGCGGGATTTGCAGGCCATAATTAAATATTCTTAAATTTGCCATGTGCCTATCAGACTCATAAATAGCCTGATCACAATATAACAATCAGTAAAAGTCATGAAGCAATTATAATTCTATTATCTGCTTTTCCACAACTGATAACATCACCTAAATCTAGTTGTGGGAATTTAACACCTTACTCCTACCATACGTTTACATCACGTATACCGTAGCATTAACAATCGGAATTTATATTAATTCCCAAAATGCACTATCCCGCATTTTTTAACTAACTTATTCCCATCAACATACAAACTAAAATGCTTGTCAAGCTGTCGAATCTATCCCATTAACGACTCCTGTCACCTTTATCATCGACGTTAAACACAGCTTTAATATCCGCATTCCGAATTTCAGAAACACGATGGATTACCCAAGTTAAAATATAAGAAGCATAATTGTTTTCACCAGTTTTAAAGTGAGTAATCTCCTGTGTTGAAAGGATAATTCCAACACCATATTCACGACCTTCTTTAAGAATCTTTCGCAGGCTAGAAAAATCCTGACACATAAAATTATCGGCTTCATCCACCAGAATCATTTTAGTGAGCTGACGATAATCTCCTTGCACAATTGGCTTGCCACGCTTTTGCATCTGCGCGCAGAATAAATCCAGCGTGAGCGCGACCACCAGGTTTTGAACTTCTGGCGGATAACCGGCCAGTTCGATCACAGTGACACCCCCGATCAATTCGTACAGGCTAGTCATTTTCTCAGGGTCGGTCTCGAATATCTTGTAGCGTGCTAATTGGGATAAAGCAGCATAAAGAGAATCCTCTTCAACTTTGTCCTGATTAATAAAACGTTGCCACACATCTTCAATTGTTGGTGGAGTTTTTAACCACGCAGAAGGATCTTCAGGTGAAATGCCCGCAGCTTCGTAGCATTTGTTTCCGATAGTCCACCAGCGGTGTGGATCGGCAGCATCGGCGTATCGCCAAACAGAGATAGCGGATTGTAAGGCAGCTTAAACAACTTATACTTTTTAGCCCCTGTTGCATCCTGGAAAGCATCATCTACATAGTCCGACTTATAGTCGAATATCAGCAGGCCAATCGGCTTGCCATCAACGTTGCAGGACTGATTACGCATCAGCTGGGTAACCAAAGACTTTGTAAACTGAGTTTTCCTGGTGCCCATTGTGCCAATAATCCCAGTATTAGTGTTCATGAACTTAGCGGTGTTCGTTGGCTCCCAATACAGCGCGCCCTGACCCACAGCATCGTGACCGAACAATATCTGTAATGGCTTATCACTGATATCAGGTACAGTTTTCTCAATTTCAGAATTTAAGGACTGTCGTTCCGAAACGGGTTGTGTAGTTGTCGACGTTGTGTTTTCTAAGACAACATCTGATTGTGATGGACTTGCATCACATTCTGGCTTAAGCCGATATTTTTCCGGCACCCGGAAACGTTCCGCTAGCGGTGTTTGATCTCCCTGTGCAGTGATCAGAGAAGGCAGCAGTGAATAAGGGATTTCAATCTGAAAGATATTCTCTGCCGTTTCTTTGTAAGAAATATCAAAGCAAGTTGCGCTATCCACATGTGCCACTACGAAGCCGTTTGCATAGTCGTTAAGCTCACCTGGCTGATAGTCGCCCGTTAACCACCATTCGCGTCGTTCCAGCAAGTCGGCAAGTTTGTCGCTGTCCAGCAACACCGTACAAACGCAACTTCTCCAACTGCATCAGCATCTGACGAATAAAAAGCGCCCGGTAGAGTTGTGACGCCAGCGTTTTAGGTTCCAGAATATCTTGCTGTAAGTAACGTTTTAACTCACGAGCCTGTTGACCTGCATAACTATAGTCCGATCGAGCCCCAGTTTTCACTTCCAACGGCAATAGATAGAGGCAGTTTTCTTTGAATCCGACAAAGAGCACATCATCAGAGATTGTACCATTGCGATACCTCTGTAAATTCCTCGACAAACCGCTCTCTTTCATTTTCAGCCCGACATTACCGGAAACGCGAATCATTTCAGCTACCGATAGCGGAACCCAGCAAATATCAGACTCACGCAGCATAGATTGCACAAATTTGTACGCGCCAATAATGCCGTGTTTCTCTTTACGCTCTCTTTCACTGGAGCGCAGCATTTTCAGCAGCCATTCGCCATTGAACGCTTTAAATTCAGCCAGCAAATGATGACTGTCAACGGTGGATTGCCCGGGCTGGAGCAAGCGCAGAAACAAGTCAACCTGCTTCGTGACGGTGACGGCATCATAGCCTGCACAACTGATATATTGGTCAGAATAGTGAATAAGAACCACATCTTTCTGGCTGGTGAAAAAGTCGAGAGTGACCTTAGGATCAATGATCGTGGTCCAGAGCGCACTGTTGAATGAGTAATTAAGTAGCTGTTTAAAATTGCCGCTTACGGCTAAGCCGATCCCCTGCCCATGATACTGGCTGTTGCCTTGACGTGCAGGTTGCCACAGGTAGCCGACTAATTGCGCAAGACGCAGCGCGCTATGGGGCTCGGTGTCCACGTTACGCAAGCCAAACGCGATAAAGTAGGCATCCCCCTGCGTTTCAGCTCCCTCACCGGCGATGAGTCCATGGCAAAGTACCCCGCTGGACACATCTTCAATACGTATCTGACGGCAATCAACCGGTACCGTATTGGTGAAAAATGCCAGATGCGCATAGGCTATGCTTGTCACTTTCTGTAGGCAGGACAAATTTGCCGAATGTTAACTGGCTGCGCAGCAGATCAATCAGCATATCGGCTTCCGCCCGCCATACACCGCTGTTCAGATCGAGATCATTTTTAAGCTGTTCATAGCTGCCACTTTCGGCAAAGTGATCGAACATATTGGGGAGAAGGCGTTCATCATAGCAGTTCACATGCACCGAAATAGCGTGCTCTCTTTCCTGCTTAAAATAGTCCACTAATCCCAAAAATAACTCTTTGGCATTTCCCTGATTAATGGCATTGATAATCAACGCATTATTTCCGGCACTCTGAAACAATCGAGCGTAGGCGTCCGTGAGCTCATTGAGTTTGTCTTTTACCAGACGTTTAACATAGTCATGACTGACCTGGCGCTGAGGAATCACATCGATCCAGAAGCGGTTTTCATCCACTGGCTGCAATTGTGCGTATTCATGCTCACTCTGGTAAACAAATGGCATTAATCCTGAAACCATCAAGCGATCAAGGGTAATAAACGGTAGAGTAGCAAATTAAGCCGAAGCGTGCTGTTCCGATTCCGCAACTATGGTTTCTGCAAGTTGTAGATGTAGGCGAGCACTAACGGATGCAGCGGAGAGAGGCGTTCATGGCTTTCACTGCGGCAGATCCCAAGGTATAGAAGCCGTTTTTCCTGCGCCGTCAGGGCTCTGCTCAGACCGATTTGCCGGAGCACCCGTTCAAAGATGGTAATGATGTTGCTGACCACAGTGCGGTATTCTGCCGACCACGATACCAGGCTCGGCAGCTTACTACGCTGCTGATAGTAGGCAAATAACTGCTCATAGGCGTTATGTAGATCGGGGTAGCTTGCAAGAAGTTCTTCCATTTTAAACTCAGTGCCGTCAATTCCGGTACCTAGAAGATGCCCCTCAATTAATGAAGCTTCCAGTTGTAATAATTGCCGACTAACACCGACGACTTTGTGTTCAATGTTATCAAGAATAATATGACTCTTCAGTCGGTTCCAGGTTGCATTACCCGCTTCTTTAAACAACTTATTGAAACTACTCTGATCGAAAAGCAGCGGCAGCGTTAGTCCTTCCTCGGCTCCCGGTCCCTCGATATTAAACGACAAACGGGAATCGCCAGAAATGAGCGCAAACTGAACCAGATCACTTTGATTCGCCAGTTTCTCAAAATTCACTTGAGCATAATGCTGGCAGTCGATGTCTTCGCTCTCGTCATCTAGCATACAGGTCAGGTCGCCAGACTCGGCAATACGCAACGTGTTATCTTCCAGTTGCAGCGTTATTTGCCCTTTACCAGGCCCCACTCGGTAGCTGTGCTGAATATCGTTTAACCAGAATTTTCCCTGCTCAACTAATAACAGTCGAAACTTATGTTCTTCAGCTGAATTATTGCGGTTGGTCAGTTCGAGACTAAAAAAGCATGGATGCCCGTCAAAGTGCACCGATGCCATAATGCGTGATGTCTTTCCTCCCGCCCGGCTGGTGCGCCAGAAAGACGTATTCTTTAGCTGGCGATGATGGGCTATCTTAATCTGGCTGTCCTGAAGATCGTTCCCCTGAAAGCTGAACTCTAGCTCTGCTTTTGGTTGTCCTGGCTGCACCTTTACCAACAGGCTGATGTCACGTTTGCCCGCCTTACTCGCGCTTTTTGCACGTTGCCAAACCTCACCGTTTTCGACGGAGATGTTTTCCAGCACCAGTTTTTGTTCACTATTCTGTTCTTTCTCTTTCCTGTAATCGGCAAAATCGAGCTCACGCCAGTCTTCTTTATCGACGAAATGCCCTTGAATGAATTTGGTACTAAATTCAGTCAGCACATTTTCTAGCTGTCCACTGTAACGTTCAACACTATCTTCAATCTGAAGATATAATTTCTGGTTTTCATTCAGTCTGCTGCGAAGCTGTTTGTGGTTATAGTTTAGTAGCTCATCATCTTTGAACAATTGAAGCTCGTAAAAATCCAGATTGCCATCATCGAGCAGACGATACAGCGACGAGAAACCAAATACGGTAGCACCTTCTTCCAGTACCGTTTCCCGTTGATCCTCCAGAAGACAGCGTGATAAATCTGAACGATTACTATCGGTGGTAATAAGCTTTTCCAGCTGATGACTGAAGGTTTGCGGATACCAGATAGCATCTGGTGCCGCCACGTCTTTCGTGCTGTTAATCAGGGTATCCAGCATACTGTTGTGAATAACTAACAGCGCCGTTTTGGCAAAAATATCACTACGCCCTGCCACTTCGTCACGCAGATGGGAAATATAGTTTTCCGTGAATGCCGGAGCCTCAGTACCATGCAGCACCGGAATAAGCTGAATGCCATTGCATGAGGGGAAATCAACGTGTTGCCTTGGCGCAATCTCAAGTTGATTTCCCTCCGCCAGAGAAACGAATGCTTCCCAAAGCTTTAAGGCATTTTCGGGATCGGGAGATTTGAACTGGTAGCGCTCGCCCGGCTGGATGATGCCGCCAACCCACTCAATAAAGGTTTCAGCCAGAAAAGTTTCAAATTGTTTTACGGGCATAAACGGCGTCTCCACTGTCACTCATTCGCTCTACATTTCCCATACGTTCATAAAACGCCACCAGCGTTTGTACTGACTGGTTATCCAGATAAAACCACGCAGCAGTTCATGCAGACGGAGTTTGTCATTTTTTCCCACGGTAAGATTGGTCAATAACAGCAGACGATCCTGATTCAGTACCAATACTTTTCCCGCCCGACCGCGTACCTGAATGAAGTCAGCGCAAATCTGGGTCTCCAGTTCGTTGATATGTTTACGGTTGACTGTCGCACGATCAGTTTTCTTACCCTGAAACTGCTCTACGGCAACGGATAAGAGCTGTTTAAAGGCACTTTCCAGATTCGTAGCGCGATCTCTGGCTAGAAGATCTCGTTCTTCCTTACTGATAAATCTTTGTATGTAATCATTAATATCATCTAACACTTGATTCGAAGTGTCCGAACAGCTCGAACAATCCTGATATACCTGCCAGAGGGGCCTTTTTTTCTTCCCTTTTATTTGCAACACTTCCAATGCAGAAAGTATCGGGAAAAGTTTTTCACTCTGACCAGCAAACCATTTATAACCAAAGCTTTTAATTTTATCCCGCTCAGAACTGACTTTTTCGCTGTCGAGAATAAAGAATAGAGATTTACTTTGCGGCTCACCATCTCGCCAGTTATCCAGATTGAGGGCTAGTTGAGCACACCAGCTAAAAGCATACAGTCGCAGGGTATTAGTCAGTTCTTGCAGGAGATATTGTGGATGTTCTGCCAAAAATTCTAAGTCAGACCGAAAACATACTGCCATATATGGGAGATAGGATTGCTCTTCGGGAAAAGGCCCTTTCCCCAGCAATTTTATTTTTTCATTGAGCTTATTCATCATTTGCTGCTCAATGAAGTTCAGTCTGTCCTGTATGGGGTAAGTAAGGCTGAAATCCCCCATCAAATTAGAAAACAACGTGCCCAAACGCTTATCTGCCGTTGAACCAGCGATTATTTTTTCGCCCACAAATTGAGCATGGAAAAGCAAAAAAAGTGGGGAGACACTGAAAATATCCTGACTGAAAAAATATATCCGTTCCAGCACTGACCAGAATGCAGGCTCACCAAGCAGCTCATGCATATGTGCCTTACAATCCTCACGGAATTGGTCAGGATCGTAGGGTTCAATTTTACGTTTTAAGGCGTAGCTAAGTACCAGACTGGTGACAAATTGCCAGTTAACATCGTTGTTTTTATTGCGTATCGGCAGGTAACTATCCAGTTGATTATTAACCACTTTCAAATCAGTTGCGATAGGATACATTTTGCTAACCCTCCATACCGCTAATAGTGATCATATCGTCATCCGCTTTTGCACGATAAATCCTAAAACTACCATCATAAAATTTGATGTCTCTACTAGACTTAGCCTGTTCAGCAATTAATTCAATGAGCTCATCCAGAAGTACAATGGCATTTGTATTGTATTTATTCGGGCGATATCCATTATTAAGTTTGTTCAAAAGCTCAAAGAAATTAAGACCAATATGAACAGGAGGGAGTGCGTTTTGCCCAACTTTTAGATAGATATCAAAACCCGTTGGATGGGCCGTATTCTTATTACGAATCGCGTCCCAGTCAGGCTTAATTTCTACTGGCGCAGTTAATTTTACTCCACCGAACTCACCCAAGAAAAATTCTTCTTTCTGCATGCTTAATTCAGGTGCTTTACGGTTAGCGTAGCGCTGGATACCCGCGATAAGTTCAAAAGCATAGAAACGATTCAGTAATTTTTTTTGTTCCGGGTCACCAGTATAATTTCTATGCAGACGCCAAATTTCTGAGTAACGTTCAAACAACGATTCATTAAAGTATTCAGAAAAATGCTTATGATAACTATTCCCCAGAGATTCGTCTTGAAGAAGCCAAAAAAGCCGGACCAATGAGGTCGCATCACCAGACTTGACACACTGACGATCAAACTTAATGTGAAGAGTCTGAAGTGTAATTCAAGAGTCATCGAGATCGTTGTCAATCAATCCAAGCTCATAGCGCAAAATAAACAGATCAAGTTCATAGGTGTGCAATCTGGCGGGATCGAAATCGGAAACTTTTTTTAATCAAATCATATTCTGATCCAGTGAACAGGTTGTCAAATAAGTAGCCTAGTCCCATTAGAAGATGATGCAGGAAATCCAGCAATGTTCTGGTCGTTACAAATTGATCTTTGATTAATCGAGCTTCAAAAAGTTGCGTAATTAAAACATTCTGCACACCCGGCAAGCAAAGTAATTTAAAGTTCGCAACCTATTTCAGATCGGGATTGAGAGACTCGTCTCTCCGAAAAACAAACTGAAATAAGTTATCATCATCATCGCGAGTCAAGTTATCTGATAATTTTTTGATAAATGATGAGTATTTTTTATTTTCGTCAAATTGGAATTTGTGCTCAAAATCAAAAAAAATACAATTCCCATTTCCATAAGGGCTGTTTGCATTCTGCGGAACAGATAAAAAAGAGTCAATTGCAGACCGAATCCTCTGATGACATTCAGCACCTTCTCTGGCAAAATTTGCGATCATGCCGATGTTGATGCCAATGAGAAGAGGAGATGATTGCTGATGATGATTAGCAAATAAATCATTCAGTGCATCAATAGCTGATTGCCTAGGAGCAAAGCTGTGCGTAGCATCCATGTGGAAATTAAATTGCCGCTGATAAGGAGGATTTGACTGGCAACGGGCTAAAATTTCAGACTTTCCATCTCCGCTACTTCCACACAAAAAATGATTTCACCGGGTTTAGCGACATCCAGATAACGTTGCAATTCAGTTTCAATCTCTTGTTTTACAAAAAGTTGTTCTTTTAATTGATCGAGATCATCTTTCTGGCGATGTGTTACAGTTGTGACGGAAAACGAAGATGACTTTGCAAGGACACCCAAAGCCTTTTGTAATGTGATTGCACTCATAACCGCACAGTCTCTGATGTGGATTAGTAACCATTCTATATAAACGTAAATATTAACTCGACTGAAGATTGAGCCAATTTAATGGTTTGATAATGCCTACCACCATGCCTTCCGATAGTAGATTCTAAAACAGGTTTGCTCATTCCAAGGCTTCAATGTTCACCTTCAGTCAGAGCCTGAAAAAGCCTTAACCTTATATTATTTCAATTCTACCTACTGCTTAAAAGGATTGTACCTACCATTTCTGGCAGGAGGATTGTATGAGGCCGGTCAACACCTACGCTATATAACATCGTTTTCTTAGCGATCATATGTAGTAGCCAAGCCAATTTCCATATCTTGTGCTGCTCTAAGGGGTGGTAAGGAAACATATATTGAACGAAGCGCAAGGATGCTTACGGATCCTAATTGGAGATGTTCTGAAAGCGTTTTCCGCCCTTTATCAATGTGAAATCCCATTTCACGTAAAAGATAGTTATATCGCCCAAAAACAATTAATAGTCTTTCGATAACCTAAATCGTCAGAGTACAGTAAAGCTCCTATGCGTCATCATTGTTGTCAAGTTAATGAGAGTTGCTTACCTGAGATTTGAGCATCATTGTATTAGAAGATTTTTTATCGAAGGAGATTATATGTATATGATTTTAAATACAATAATGGAAGACTGAACCGGGTAAAGAAAGAAGAACTCTCGAAAGTCAGAAACAAAAAAAGCCACCCTTAGGTGACTTAATTGCATTATACATTCTATTGGTGCCGAAGGCCGGACTCGAACCGGCACATCTTTCGATGGTTGATTTTGAATCAACTGCGTCTACCGATTTCGCCACTTCGGCACTGAAGAGGATGCGGAAAACGCTGGGGATTATACCGTTACGGCCACCATGCGCAACACTATTCATCCGGGTTGTGCGTTTAAGCGGTGAAAAAAACAGCGTAGCTTGATATTGCCTGCATGGCCCTGCATCGCACCTAATGGCTGGCTACTCGCTGAACACTGCTGCCCCGCTTCTTAAACGATGAATCATGCTGAAACCCATCATGTCAGATCCATCTTGCTCACACACCTGTGTAACCCTTCTACATACGAAAAAGTCGCAGCAGCCATGCTGCCCGGCGTCCTTATCTCGAAACCCGCTCTCAATCCCCCGATCAACCCCCAAAAAAAGAACCAGCCTCTTGGCTGGCTCTTCTTCACCTGCTTACCATCAGCCATCCGGTTTAATGCTCATGGCTGACGAGGCTGGCACCTCAATGCGAATGGTCGTAGTCACGCTGTTTCAGCTTGTTCTCAACCTTGTCTTTCGCTTCGCTGGCTTTCTCACTCACCTTCTCAGTCAGGCCAGCTTTGTGGTCGCGCTCGGTGGCCACGCCTGGTGACTGGGTGCCCACACCTGCTGCGGTAGCGGGTTTAACGCCTGCTGCACCGGTTGGTGATAGTTCGTTATCCAGTCCGGCCCGCGCATGCTCGATGTCCACTTCCTGACGACGCACCGTGTCATTAATGGTCTCGGTACGTTCGCTACCGTCAGTACGCACCACAACTTCTTCTTTCACATGGGTCGTTTTGTTGATCACCGGTTACTCGTGGATTTCAGCCACTTCGACGGTTTTCTCTGACCAGTCCACTTCACCTGCCAGCGCTGGTTCATTCACCGAACTACGGAAGATGTCAGCGTGCTGCTCATGCAGCGAAATATCTTCAGAGACCTGATCCGTCACGGTATAGCGGCGAACCCGAGTCGAACCTTCACTCACCAGAAGCTTACCGACTTCAATCTGCTCTTCGGCCAGACGCAGAATGTCTTCTTCACTCTCATCGCCGGTCAGCGAGGTGCGTCGTGGCCCAACCTGTCGATCATTTGTCTCTCCGGCAAACTCTTTACCGGCGGTCGGATTAATACCTGCAGCAGGTGCGCCGTTCTCAATCGAGCTTTGCATCCGCGATGGCACATCAAACGAGTCATGCGAGTGCAGAATGGTCATGGCACGCGCCAGCTTGTCTTCTTCGGTACGCAGCGTCAGTACCACGCCACCTTTATCCATCGCTCTGGTGTAAACATCCGCCTGCTCTTTATCGACGGTGCGGCCAAACAGGCGCTGCCAGATCTCGGGTGCTTAATTGAATGCCCTTCCTGCTGCAAACGTTCTCCACTGATAAGACTGATGTCCCGATCAGAAAAGCCTGCTTTCACGAGATTTCTTTTCGCGGCCTCTGCCTGAATTGCAGAATCGAACAGTGTTACGATTTTTTCTTGTGCCATGATAGATTCCTCTCTTGTTAGATGTTTATTATTACCGATCGTCATCTCTCTCTACATTCACCTGCTGCTCACGTCGGGTAACCGCTTCCTGAAAAGGAACGCTGTCCTGCACTTTTCGGATGTGAATCTCCTCTTTAAGCACCAGTTTTCTGACTACTTCAATCTCTTCTTCTACTACCGGGACAATCAGTACACCGTTCCCTTCCAGTACACCGTTCTCTTCCCTGATTTCGGGCATCATCTCGACGCGTTGCGCTTTCGCTGCATGCTCAACCTCAACCCTCTCCCGGTTAAGCAGCGTACTGATTACCTCGTCATGCTCGGTTGTGGAACGGGTTACGCGGACATGTCCATCGACAACGGTTTGCTTTGTCAGCGCTATCTGCATCTTCCGCGAGTTTCAGCGTAACCTCAGCATCATTATTGTGTTCTGGCTGCCCCGCCATATATTCCCTCCCGTTAACTCAAGACTTTTAAATAATCGCCACAACTGCCTAGCACAGTGATTAAGCATGAACACTCTCACGGATTTCGCAAGGCGGAATAAAAAATTGATTGCGATAAAATCGATAAAATCTGCGTGATAACTGCATTATAAACCCGCTTAAACTCCAGATACCCACTTCATATTAAAGATATAAAAATATATAAAAACAGAAACTTATCTACGCTTTCTTTTCCCTGATGATAATAACTATGCAAAAGTATCCAGCATAAAAATAAACATTTAAGCCTAGCGGTTAAATTTACTTTAACCAAGAATAATCCGGCGAAAGATAACAACAATATAAATAAATATTAAAGAATATTACAGAGAATAAAATCGTATTATTCTTACTAGCCAGAATGACATATAAATAAATCACACTTCATCGGACCTTCTATTTAGTCAAGGATTACAGAATATTCCCAAAGCACTTATTAATGGATAAGTTCAGGAACTTTCTGCTCGCCAGTCGCTCTAGGCAAGGCTGAATAAGCCATACAATTACAGACAGAGGTTGAGATGAAACAAGCACAACGCAGTGCGTGGGGATGGGGATTAGCGGCACGTCTGGTGGCGGGCAGTGCATCAGCCGCCAGCTGGCAGGATCAACTGAGCAGTGCGGCATCGCAGCTCAGCCAGCAGAACAACGGTAACACCTCCGGCACCACCACCGGGACCACCCAGCAGAATGGCGGTCTGTCACTCTCTTACCTTACCGGGTTACTGAATGGCGGCGACAAAGCGGTCAGCGCTAACAGCATGACCAACGCGGCGGGCGTGATGCAGTATTGCGTCGAGCACAACGTGGTGAAAAACAATGTGCAGTCGGTTAAAGATCAGGTGCTGAGCAAACTCGGTCTGAACACTACCACCGCACAGGAGCAAAAGACTGACTACACCTAGGGTGTGGCGGGTCTGCTCAATACCGGCAACGGCCAGCAGCTCAACCTGCAGAGCCTGAGCAACTCCCCGATGGGCGAGAAGCTGAAAACCAAAGCCTGTGACGTGGTCTTAAAACAGGGCAAATTTATCTCCTGATAAAGCCGTAGCGCCTCTGTCTCCCCTTTTGCATCGACAAAGCGGGGAGCATTGGCCGGTCCAATCCTCCCTGCACTTCACGCTGTGAACCCCGACACTCCCTTATCCGCACGTTGAGCGCTATAGTGTTGTTTTGATTTCTACAGGACAGCACGCATGAAAGGCATCAAAATCGCACTTTACTTCGACCCCGATCGGATTCAGGCCTGCGTTCACGACCAGGACGACAGCTATTTCACCAAAAATTCGAGTATGACGATGGCGTGATTGAAGAGATCTACCAGTGGCTGGATCAGTACGAGCCAAACCGCATTCATATCTGTCTGATTGAAAATGAAACCGCAGAAGTGCTGTCCGATGAGCTGATCGACAGCGGCTTCCGCGTTCACCAGATCACCATGCACCAGCTGCTGAGCTGGTTTGCCGCCGAGCCACCGGCCACGCCAGACGGCACCCCGATGCGCGCCATGCTGCGCTTCCTCGAAGAGGAACATCCGCGTGAATATGAGTCGCGCACGCCGCAAACCGAAGCGCTGATGGAGATGTTTGACGAACTGGATGCACTGGAGGAGATGATCGACGATGCGGATGATGAAGATTGGCTGCCGGCTGATCTGCTGCGCGCGATGATGAAGAAACACAAAATCACCGCCAGCGCGGCGGCCCAGCGTCTGCTGCCGGACGTCAACGAACGTATCCGTGAGCATCTGATGCAGTACCCGGAACTGATGACGCCGGAAATTTTGCAGGACTTCTTCCCGGAATTAATCGAAGCGCTGGAGCGCCGCCAATGGGCTGGAACGGTTTATCCGAGGTGAACGCCCAGTTCCATAAACGCATGCCCCAGCGCTGGCTGAACGGGAAGCTCAGTTTGGTTTCCGGCGGCTGTTCCGCGCTCGGCTGTACGCCTTTCATAAAGTAGACGTAGAGCGCGTGTATATCGGTATCGCTGATTTTGGCGTAATCCGGGTATGGCATCGCCGGGTAGAGCCGCGATCCGTCCGGTAATACCCCTTTACGCACCGCATCAGAGAACTGTTGTTCGCTGTAGTCGCCGATGCCGTGGGGTTTATCCGGCGTGATGTTGGTGGAGAAGATGGTGCCGAGATTCGACTCAATCGCCAGCCCGCCCGAATAATCCGGTTTGCCGGGTAATGAGTGGCACGCCATGCAATCGCCCAGCCGGGAGAGATATTCACCCTGCTTGATCAGTTGCGCCTCATCTTCAGCGTGCGCTGGCAGGGCAAAACCGCTGGCCAACAGCACTGCGTTGGCGAATAAAAAGGATGTCAGTTTCAGCTTGTTCATGCGCTTATGCCTGTACCAGTGGGCCGGGATTTTTCAGATACTGATCTTTGATCGCCTGTGCCGCCATCAGCGTAATGGCGCCGATCGTATCGGTCGGGTTCGCCTGGAAGTTCTGCGGGAAGGCGTTGCCGCCTAGCACAAACACGTTATGCACGTCCCAGCTCTGCAGGTACTTGTTCAGCGCCGACGTTTTCGGGTTATCGCCCATTACCGCGCCGCCCACGTTGTGGGTAGAGACATATTTGGTGAGGTCAAAGTCCGCGCCCATCAGCAGGAAGCTCATGCTCATGCTGTCCGGGTTAACCTCTTTGGCGGTTTTCTTATCATCGTTCAGGACTACCTTGATTACTTCCGCGTTCACTTCGTAAGAGAAGTTCGGCATTCGCTTCAGCGAATCCATTACCGCGGTTTGTGGCGAGGCTTTGGAGTAGTTGAGGCAAGGATATTTACTGCAGTAGCCGCAGTAGTTGCAAGGGGCGATCTGGTTGCCGTACGGGTTTTTCCACGCGCGTGACACGCAGGCTGACGGGTTCGGGAACGGATGGTAACCGAGCTTTTTCGCCGCTTCTTTAAACATCACGTTGTCCAGCGTATCGTCCAGCGCCGGCAGCGGATAAGGCTCCGAACGCGGTCCTTCAAACGGATCGTCGCCTTCAAGGATTTGGCCGCGCGGGTTGCCGTGCTTGGTATCTGAAAGCAGCTGGCTGAAGAACTGAGACGCCTTCAGGTTGGGTTCGCCCAGTGCCGCAAAGTCGATGCCGTTTTTATTTACCCAGGTCAGCACCGCATCTTTTTCTTCCAACGTCAGCGCATGGAACGCTTTCTGGTGAGTGGTCTGCGACCACTGATTAATCAGCCGGATACTAGTCTGATAAATCTGTTGCGGACGGAACGGGATCTGGTAGCCCATGGTGGCAGGCGCCTCGGTGTTGAACGGGCCCTGCATGTAGATTTCGCTGCCAAACTCTTCGCTGTGCAGCTGCTGATCGATAAAGATCGGCACGTTGGTTTCCAGCGCGCCTAGCGCTTTACCTTTGCCGCCCGCCGGAATCAAACGATCGGTGGCTGCAAGGATAAACTGCCACTCATCGTCAGAGAAAAAGATCGGTTTATAGTCAGCTAATTCCGGGGCGGCCATCTCTGCGGCCTGCGCAGCAGTGATGCCTTTAAAGACCAGCTCGCTTAATGGCAACGCCAGTAATGAGCCCAGCAAAAATTTACGCCTGGTGGTGGGTTTTTGTAACAGCATATCCGCACGACTCTCATCTGCCAAATACCCGACTGATACGCCATGCAACAGAAAGGCTGGCAGCGCGAGCGGCTGGCATGGCAGGTGACCAGTCACTTCAGAGAATTAACGCGCACAGGACAGACGCCTGCAGAACCAACAAGGAGGGTATAATAATTTTTATGTGAATAACGGAACATATCGGTTAATAACCTGGCAATCTTAGGGATATAAATGTGTCTAAATGTAAAAATTGAATTTAAGATGTGTTTTAGTTAAAATTTATCATGGTGTTGCGTTGAGGTTACAGGCAAGTAAAAGTTTTAGATCGAGGAAATTTATACTAAAACCACACAATCTTCAGGCAAAAGGCGGTTTTTAGCGGCTAACGCCCGGCTATTATTTTCGGTCAGTCGTCATCACGCCGAATAACCGGCAAAAAAATATCATACTTCCATACAAGATAATTATTCTTATTAGCAATATAATATTTACTTTCATTGCCAGACAATCAACCCGTGCACAAATTGTGATCGACCGCGCGTAAGCCAGATTATTTAAATAACGGACAAAATTCCGCCACAATAATCACGGCGAGTAATTATCTTTATTTGTTCATATGCCCGAACCATTGTGGCAATAATTGTGCAAAGCTCAGAACAAACCGGCATTTTGAGTTTTTACCGCGCCAGATAGAGTAGGTGAATCAACGATTCAGGATAACCTTTTATTTATGCGCAAAACGCTCCTGTCACTGCTAACCGCAGTTGCGCTGGTTCACCCGGTACATGCCGCCACGCCCGTCGATACGCTGGTGATTGCGGTGCCGCTCGATGGCATTATCAGCTTTGACCCGGCCGAAAGCTTTGAAACCATCAGCAACAGCAGCCTGCGTAACATTTATCAAACACTGCTGGAGCCGAATCATCAGGATCCGCAGCAGTTATCCCCGCTGGCGGCCAGTCGCTGGCAGCCGGGCAAAACCCCGCACAGCCTGGTATTCGATCTCAATCCGCAGGCCCGTTTCGCCAGTGGCAATCCGCTGACCGCCGGGGATGTGGTGTTTTCGTTAACCCGCGCGGTGAAACTCAATAAAGCGCCTTCGTTTATTCTGGGCGAGTTTGGCTGGACGCCTGACAATATCAACCAGCAGTTTACGGTGATTAACGACCACCAGCTTGAGCTGCGCTGGCCGGCACAAATCGGCAGCGATCTGGTGCTGCGGCTGCTCACTGCGCCGGTGGCGTCGCTGGTCGACAGCAAGCTGGCGCAACAGCATGCCGCCAACAACGACTACGGCAACGGCTGGCTGAAAACGCGTTCCGCCGGCAGTGCCGCCTATGCCATCAAACAGTTTGTGCCGCTGCAGGCGCTGGTGCTGGTGCTGGAAGCTAATCGCTACAGTACGCAACAGCCGCATCTGAAGCGGGTGCTGCTGAAAGGCGTCGCCGAACCGGGCACCCGCCGTCTGCTGATCCAGCAGGGTGATGTGGATGTCGCCTACCAGCTCGGGCCGGATCAGATCGCTGCCGTGAAAGGCGTGAAAGATGTCCGGGTCGATGCTTTCCCCTCCAGCCTGATCTACTACCTCGGCTTTAATACTCAAAGCCCGCAGCAACCGGCGCTGGCCAATCCGGCGTTATGGCAGGCAGCGCGCTGGCTGGTCGATTATGACAGCCTGGCGAATCAGCTGTTAAAGGGGCAATACCGCATTCATCAGAGCTTCCTGCCGGACGGTTTTGATGGCGCGATAAAACAGCACGCCGTTCCATTACGATCTGAAAAAAGCCCAGTCGATTCTGCAACAGGCCTGCGTCAAGCCTGGCACCCACATCGCTCTGACGGTGGTTAATCAGCCGCCGTATATCGACGTGGCGCAGGCGCTGCAGGCCAGCTTCGCCAAGGCGGAGGTGAATCTGGATATCCAGCCGGTGGCGGAATCAGAGCTGTGGAGCAAAATGCGCAGCTGTGACTTCTAGGCGATTTTCTCCTACTGGGGCGCGGACTACATCGATCCTAAATACTAACGCCAGCACCTTTGCCTATAACGTGCCGGGCGGCGGCAAAACGCTGGCGTGGCGCGTTGGCTGGAACATCCCTGAACTGAGTGCCGCCACCCGCGCCGAAGCCGGTGAGAGCGATGCGGTGAAACGTCGCAGCCGTTACCAGCAATTACAGACTCAGGTGCAGCAGTCATCACCGTTTGTGGTGATGCTGCAGGGCGCGGTCCAAGTGGCAGTGCGCAGCAATATCCGCAACGTGCAGCAGGGAATCGGCGTCAGCCTGCTCAATTTTGAAGAAGTGCAGAAGTAACCGGGCCCGTTGCTCTGCGGAGCAATGGGCTGCTTTTCGGTGAAATCTTCTCCGCTTTCCCCCGCCCCGCTTGCTATTCTTCAGGCATAACCCCTTGCCCGAGAGTGGAAAATCATGACTTCGCCCCTGTTGATTGCCCGGACGCCCGACGTTCAGCTCAATCTGTTACCGCAAATGGCCAATCGCCACGGTCTGATTACCGGCGCGACCGGTACCGGTAAAACCGTCACCCTGCAAAAGCTGGCAGAATCGTTCTCATCGATTGGCTTGCCGGTATTTATGGCCGATGTGAAAGGCGATTTGACCGGCGTCGCGATGGCAGGCGAGTCGGGCGAAAAGTTACAACAGCGACTGGTGAAAATTGGCGTGACCGACTGGCAGCCGCAGGCCAATCCGGTAGTACTATGGGATATCTTCGGTGAAAAAGGCCACCCGGTGCGGGCTAACGTCTCCGATCTCGGTCCGCTGCTGCTGGCGCTGGAGCAACAGGGCGCGGAGCACTTCTTCGGTGAGCCGATGCTGGATATCGCCGACTGGATGCGGGTCGACGATCAGGGTAAAGGCTTCATCAATATTCTTTCGGCGGAGAAGCTCTACCAGATGCCGAAGCTCTACGCCACCAGCCTGCTGTGGCTGCTGTCTGAGCTGTATGAACATCTGCCGGAAGCCGGTGACCTCGATCAGCCGAAACTGGTGTTCTTCTTCGATGAGGCACATCTGCTGTTTAACGACGCGCCGCCGGTGCTGATGGAAAAAATCGAACAGGTGATGCGGCTGATTCGCTCCAAAAGCGTCGGCGTCTGGTTTGTCACCCAGAACCCGGCGGATATTCCGGATCGGGTGCTGGGCACCGGCGAAGCGCTGATCTCCTTTCTAGATGCCAAAGGCAGCCCGTCGGTGGTAGAGCGGGCAATGGTGATTGCGCCCGGCTCGCGCATGGGACCGGGGACCGCCGATGAACGCAACGGCCTGATCAACCATTCACCGCTGTACGGTAAATATGACAGCGACGTCGATTGTGAATCGGCGTTTGAACGGCTGCAACAGGGAATTTCAGGCCAGCAGTGAACAGAGCAACGCGCCACCTGCCAAAGGCAACAGCGTAGCGGTCGACGAGGGAATTCTCGGTGGACTGAAAGAGATTCTGTTTGGCCGCACCGGACCCCGCGGCGGCAAGCACGATGGTGTAGTGCAGACCATGGCGAAAAGCGCGACCCGACAGATTACCCAACAGATCATGCGCGGCGTGCTCGGCAGCCTGCTGGGTGGCCGTCGCCGCTAATAACTCTCTCTGCTAAGATCAGGATATGGATAAACAACACGAACTGAAACGGACTAAACGTCTGGCGCTGCTGCTGTTACTGGCCGCCGCGACCTTCATCATCACCCTGTTTCTGCCGCCCGGCTTTTGGGTCAGCGGCGTGAAAGCGATAGCGGAAGCCGCGATGGTCGGCGCGCTGGCCGACTGGTTCGCGGTAGTGGCGCTGTTTCGCCGAGTACCAGTGCCCTTTATCTCGCGTCATACCGCGATTATTCTGCGCAATAAAGATCGTATCTGTGAGAATCTCGGCCGCTTCGTGCAGGAGAATTTTCTCGATACCGATTCCCTGCTCAGCCTGATACGCCGTCACGATCCGTCGCACCTGCTGGCGCAATGGCTGAATGCCCCCGGCAATGCTGACCGCATCGGGCGACATCTGCTGCAGGTGATGCAGGGCTTCCTCGATCTGACCGATGACGCGCGTATTCAGAACTTCATGCGCCGCGCGGTGCATCGCGCCATCGATAAGGTCGATCTGACGCAGACCAGCGCCCTGATACTGGAGAGCCTGACCAAAAATAATCGTCATCAGGCGCTGCTGGACGCGGCGATCGAGCAGTTGCTGGCGCTGCTGCATAAGCCCTCAACCCGCGAGTTCATTGCGCAGCAGCTGGTGCGCTGGCTGAAGCGTGAGCATCCGATCAAAGCCAAAATGTTACCGACCGAGTGGCTGGGCGAGCACAGCGCCGAGCTGGTGGCGAACGCGGTCGACTCGCTGCTGGATGATGTGGCGCTGGATCAGGGCCACGAGCTGCGTCTCGGCTTTAACCGGGCGGTGGATCGGCTGGTCGTCAAACTGCAAACCGACCCGGAGATGGCGGAGCGCGCAGAGGTGATCAAGAGCTGGCTGAAAGAGGATGCCACGCTTAATCGCTACATCGGCGAGCTGTGGAACGATATGCGTAACTGGCTGAAAGCGGACCTCAGCAGCGACGATTCGCGGGTGCAGGAGAAAGTGCGTGGTACGGCGCTGTGGCTGGGCGAAACCCTGGCCGCCGATCCGGCGCTGCGCGACTCGATGAATCAGCACCTCGAACAGTCAGCGCGCAGCGTGACACCGGAATTTGCCAGCTTCCTGACGCGCCACATCAGTGACACCGTGAAGAGCTGGGATGCACGCGACATGTCGCAGCAGATAGAGCTGAATATCGGTAAAGACCTGCAGTTTATTCGCATCAACGGCACGCTGGTTGGCGGCAACATTGGCCTGATTATCTATTTGCTGTCACAACTGCCAGCAGCACTGCCCGCGTTGTCAGGCTGGATAAATAGCGTGGCCTGAAGCCGCTCCCCGCCGCTGAAACAGCGGATTCCAGACGGCTGACAAATGTAAAGCGATGGGGGCATACGCCTGCAGCAAAGCATCGCGGGTCAGGGATGGCCCGCGCTGAGCCTGCCACGGATGGCGCTTTTGCGTCTTTGCGAAAGGCATAGGCTCCCTGAGCCTGCACTTAAAAAACAAAAAAGGCCGCAGACGCGGCCTTTTCCAGTTGCGGTGCTCGCTTAGCGCCGCTTGATCAGCATAAACAAGCTGATGGCGAAGAAGGCGAAGCTTGGCAGAATTGCCCCCATGATCGGCGGCAGACCGTAAACCAGGCTCAGCGGGCCGAAGATCTGGTCGAGCACATAGAACAGGAAGCCGAAGCTGATGCCGGCTACCACCCGCACGCCCATCGACACACTGCGCAGCGGACCAAAGATAAACGACAGCGCCATCAGCATCATCACCGCCACCGACAGCGGCTGGAAGATTTTGCTCCACATGTTCAGCAAATAACGCCCGGACTCCTGGCCACTCTGCTTCAGATACTTGCTGTAGTTATACAGGCCGCGAATCGAGAGCGCATCCGGGTCGAGCGCCACTACGCCCAGCTTGTCCGGCGTCAGGTTGGTTTTCCACTCGCCGCCGAGGCTCTGCGAACCGGTGATTTGCTTTGGATCGGTCAGGTTCGACTCATCCATCTGCGACAGCGCCCAGTGCTTTTTCGCCGCATCCCAGGTGGCGGTCGCGGCATAGCGCACGCTCTGTAGCCGACGCTTATCGTTAAAGCTGTAGATGCTGACGCCATCTATTTCATTGTCGCCTTTGATGCGCTCAATGTAGATGAAGTTGTTGCCATCTTTCGCCCACAGACCGTTTTGCGTCGACACCAGCGCCCCGCCATACAGCTGCTGCGCCCGGTAATTACGCGCCATCTGCTCGCCCGACGGCGCAACGAATTCGCCAATCGCCATGGTCAGCAGCACCAGCGGAATTGCGGTTTTCATCACCGACAGTGCCACCTGCATGCGGGTGAAACCGGCGGCCTGCATCACCACCAGCTCGCTGCGCTGTGCCAGCGTCCCCAGCCCCAGCAGTGCGCCCAGCAGCGCCGCCATCGGGAAGAAGATCTCAATATCTTTCGGCACGCTGAGCAGGGTGTAATAACCAGCCGAGAGCGCGCTATAGCTGCCCTGACCGGTTTTACGCAGCTGATCGACGAACTTGATGATGCCGGAGAGCGACACCAGCATGAACAGCGTCAGCATGATAGTATTGAAGATGGTTTTGCCGATATAGCGGTCAAGTACGCGAAACATCAGACCGACCCTCCGCGTGTGAAGCGGGCACGGACCCGACGCATCGGCACCGTATCCCACAGGTTAAGCAGCACCGCCAGCAGCAGATAGCCGATATTCACTACCCACATCCAGACGGCCGGATCGAGCCGCCCTTTCGTCCCGCTCGACTTCAGCGAGCTTTGCAGCAGGAAGAAGATCAGATAGAGCAGCATCGCGGGCAGCATCGACAACACCCGGCCCTGACGTGGATTGACCACGCTGAGCGGCACCACCATCAGCGCCATCACCAGCACCGCAAACACCAGCGTCATACGCCAGTGCAGCTCGGCGCGGAAGGTCGGCGAGTCGTTACCGAACAGGCCGGTAAAGCTCGACTGCTCCGCATCGTTCGGGTCCAGCGTGGCCTCTTTATAGCCCACCAGCGCCTGATAATTGGTGAAGTCAGTGACGCGGAAGTCGCGCAGCAGCGCGGTGCCCTCAAAGCGGGTGCCTTTATCCAGCGTCACCACCTGCGAACCGTCTTTATGCTGTTCCATATGACCGCTGTCAGCCAGCACCACCGAAGGCCGCGCATTGCCTTTTGGCCGTAACTGCGCCAGGAACACGTTGCCGAACTGGTTGCCTTTTACATCCTCAATGAACAGCACGGCGCTGCCATCGCTGGAGGTCTGGAACTGCCCGGCCGCCAGCGCCGCCGTGCCAGGGTTGGCTTTGGCGTTCTGGGTCACTTCATCCTGATAACGGGATGACCAGGGACCGAGCCAGATAACGTTCACCGCCGCCACCAGCGAAGTAAACAGCATCAGGACCATCGCCGCCTTAACCAGCACCGCTTTACTCAGGCCGCAGGCGTGCATGACGGTAATTTCACTTTCCGTATAGAGTCGCCCCAGCGTCATCAGGATCGCCAGAAACAGACTTAAGGGCAGTATAAGTTGTGCCATTTCAGGCACGCCGAGTCCTAACAGTGTCAGAACGAGGTTTGTCGGCACTTCGCCATCCACCGCGGCTCCTAAAATCCTGACTAACTTCTGGCAAAAGAAGATTAATAGCAGGATGAAGAGGATAGCCAGCTGGCTTTTGAGCGTTTCCCGAACCAGATATCTAATGATGATCACGCTTAGTACGCCTGTGAAAACTTGTCTTTTTGCAGGAAAATCGCTAGTTTCAACGCTTATTTGCCATTTTTCTTCATCAATGGCCGTCATCGTAGCCAAAATTGTATGACAAACGCGCTTGGGTGGTGGAAAAACAACATCTTGTCACCCTGATTCATTATGACCTCCAGCGGCAGAATGTCATGCTGCCGTGATGAATAAATGGGTCATGAGCGCGCTACATTCTAGCGGCAGCAGCGGCCGTTGTCTTTAAGATTCAGGAGAGTGCATGGAGTTCAGTGTAAAAAGCGGAAGCCCGGAAAAACAGCGCAGTGCCTGCATTGTCGTTGGCGTTTTCGAACCGCGTCGTCTGTCACCGATTGCCGAACAGCTGGATAAAATCAGCGACGGCTATATCAGCGCCCTGCTGCGCCGTGGCGAGCTGGAAGGAAAAGTGGGCCAGACACTGCTGCTGCATCATGTGCCAAACATCCTGTCTGAGCGTATTCTGCTGATTGGCTGCGGGAAAGAGCGCGAGCTGGACGAGCGTCAGTACAAGCAGGTGATTCAGAAAACCATCAACACGCTGAACGATACCGGCTCAATGGAAGCGGTCTGCTTCCTGACTGAACTGCACGTCAAAGGCCGTAACACCTACTGGAAAGTGCGTCAGGCGGTCGAAACCTCGAAAGAGGCGCTGTATAACTTCGATCAGCTGAAGAGCAACAAGGCCGAGCCACGCCGTCCGCTGCGTAAGCTGGTGTTTAACGTGCCGACCCGCCGTGAACTAACCAGCGGTGAGCGCGCGATTCAGCATGGCCTGGCGGTGGCTGCCGGCATGAAAGCGGCGAAAGATCTGGGCAATATGCCGCCAAACATCTGTAACGCCGCCTATCTTGCCTCGCAGGCGCGCCAGCTGGCGGATGCCTTCAGCAAAAATGTCACCACCCGCGTCATCGGCGAACAGCAGATGAAAGAGCTGGGCATGAACGCCTATCTGGCGGTGGGTGCCGGTTCGCAAAACGAATCGCTGATGTCGGTGATTGAGTACAAAGGCAATCCGGATGCCGACGCGCGGCCGATTGTGCTGGTCGGTAAAGGCCTGACCTTCGACTCCGGCGGCATATCGATTAAGCCGTCCGACAGCATGGACGAAATGAAATATGATATGTGCGGCGCGGCCTCGGTGTATGGCGTGATGCGCATGGTCGCCGAGCTTAACCTGCCGGTCAACGTGGTCGGCGTGCTGGCCGGCTGTGAAAACATGCCGGATGGCCGGGCGATGCGCCCGGGCGACGTGCTGACCACCATGTCTGGCCAGACGGTAGAAGTGCTGAATACCGATGCCAAAGGCCGCCTGGTGCTGTGCGATGCGCTGACCTACGTTGAGCGCTTCGATCCGGAAGTGGTGATTGACGTCGCAACCCTGACCGGTGCCTGCGTGATTGCGCTGGGCCACCACGTCAGCGGTCTGCTGTCGAACCACAATCCGCTGGCGCACGAGTTGATCAGCGCCTCTGAGCAGTCGGGCGACCGCGCCTGGCGTCTGCCGATGGCGGACGAATATCAGGAGCAGCTGGAGTCCAACTTTGCCGACATGGCCAACATTGGCGGACGGCCTGGCGGAGCGATTACCGCCGCCTGCTTCCTAGCGCGCTTTGCCCGCAAATATAACTGGGCGCACCTCGACATCGCCGGTACGGCCTGGCGTTCAGGCAAAGCCAAAAGCGCCACGGGGCGTCCGGTGCCGATGCTGTCGCAGTTTCTGTTGAATCGGGCAGGATTGAACGGCGACGACTGATCGCCACAATGCTGACTACAAGGGCGGATGAGATTCCGCCCTTGATCTTCTGACGAGCAAACTGATGAAAAACGCAACCTTCTACGTGCTGGAAACCGATGCACCGAGCGACGGCCTGAGCGCCATCGAAGCGCTGGTGTGCAATCTGGCGGAAACACGCTGGCGGGCCGGAAAGCGGGTGTTGATCGCCTGTGAAGATGAGCAGCAGGCGCTTCGTCTCGACGAAGCGCTGTGGCAACGTCCGGCGAACGCCTTCGTGCCGCATAACCTCGCCGGTGAAGGCCCGCGCTACGGCGCGCCGGTTGAACTGGCTTGGCCGCAGCGTCGCGGCAGTTCGCCACGCGACCTGTTAATTAGCCTGCTGCCACAGTTCGCAGATTTTGCTACTGCTTTCCATGAAGTGATAGACTTCGTTCCTTACGAAGAATCTCTCAAACAGCTGGCGCGCGACCGCTATAAAGCGTACCGCAGCGTTGGTTTCCAATTGAATACGGCAACGCCACCACAGCCGCAAACGACATAGCAGAAATGGAAAAGACATATAACCCGCAAGATATCGAGCAGCCGCTTTACGAGCATTGGGAAAAGCAGGGCTACTTCAAACCGAATGGCGATACCAGCCAGGAAAGCTTTTGCATCATGATCCCGCCGCCGAACGTCACCGGTAGCTTGCACATGGGTCACGCCTTCCAGCAAACCATCATGGATACCATGATTCGCTACCAGCGCATGCAGGGGAAAAATACCCTGTGGCAGGCCGGTACCGACCACGCGGGCATCGCCACGCAGATGGTGGTTGAGCGCAAGATTGCGGCTGAAGAGGGCAAAACGCGCCAGGACTATGGCCGTGATGCGTTCATTGACAAAATCTGGCAGTGGAAAACGGAATCCGGCGGCACCATTACCCGTCAGATGCGCCGTCTCGGCAACTCCGTTGACTGGGAACGCGAGCGTTTCACCATGGATGAAGGGCTGTCCAACGCGGTGAAAAAGGTGTTCGTCCGCCTGTACAAAGAGAACCTGATTTACCGCGGCAAACGTCTGGTGAACTGGGATCCGAAGCTGCACACCGCCATCTCTGACTTGGAAGTAGAAAACCGCGAGAGCAAAGGCTCGATGTGGCACATCCGCTATCCACTGGCCGATGGCGCGAAAACCGCTGACGGTAAAGATTATCTGGTGGTTGCCACCACCCGTCCGGAAACCCTGCTGGGCGATACCGGCGTGGCGGTCAATCCGGAAGATCCGCGCTACAAAGATCTGATCGGCAAATTTGTCATGCTGCCGCTGGTTAACCGTCTGATCCCGATTGTTGGCGATGAACATGCTGACATGGAAAAAGGCACCGGCTGCGTCAAGATTACCCCGGCACATGACTTTAACGACTACGAAGTGGGTCGTCGTCATAAGCTGCCGATGATCAACATCCTGACTTTTGACGGTGATATCCGCGAGCGCGCCCAGGTGTATGACACCAATGGAGAAGTCAGCGATGCCTGCTCGGATGAGATACCGGCCGCGTTCCAGAAGATGGAGCGTTTTGCTGCGCGTAAAGCGATCGTTGCTGCTGTTGATCAGCTCGGCCTGCTCGAAGAGATCAAACCGCACGACCTGACCGTACCTTATGGCGATCGGGGTGGCGTGGTGATTGAACCGATGCTGACTAACCAGTGGTATGTGCGCACTGCCCCGCTGGCGAAAGTGGCGGTAGAAGCGGTCGAAAACGGCGACATTCAGTTTGTGCCGAAGCAGTACGAAAACATGTACTTCTCGTGGATGCGTGATATCCAAGACTGGTGTATCTCCCGTCAGCTGTGGTGGGGTCACCGCATCCCGGCCTGGTATGACAACAACGGCCACGTGTATGTTGGCCGCACCGAAGAAGAAGTTCGCGCTGAAAACAACCTGGCCGCCGATGTGGCGCTGCGTCAGGATGATGACGTGCTGGACACCTGGTTCTCCTCTGGCCTGTGGACGTTCTCCACCCTCGGCTGGCCGGAAAACACCGAAGCACTGCGCACTTTCCACCCAACCAGCGTGCTGGTGAGCGGCTTCGACATCATCTTCTTCTGGATTGCCCGCATGATCATGCTGACCATGCACTTAATTAAAGATGAAAATGGCAAACCGCAGGTGCCGTTTAAAACCGTCTACATGACCGGTCTGATTCGTGATGAAGAAGGCCAGAAGATGTCAAAATCCAAGGGCAACGTGATTGACCCGCTGGATATGGTTGACGGTATTTCGCTGGAAGCGCTGCTGGAAAAACGCACCGGCAACATGATGCAGCCGCAGCTGGCCGAGAAGATCCGCAAACGCACCGAGAAGCAGTTCCCGAACGGCATTGAGCCGTCAGGCACCGATGCGCTGCGTTTCACCCTCGCCGCCCTCGCCTCAACCGGTCGCGACATCAACTGGGACATGAAGCGCCTGGAAGGTTATCGCAACTTCTGTAACAAGCTGTGGAACGCCAGCCGCTTTGTGCTGATGAACACCGAAGATCAGGATTGCGGCCAGAACGGGGGCGAAATGACGCTGTCGCTGGCGGATCACTGGATTCTGACCGAGTTCAACAGCACGGTGAAAGCCTATCGTGACGCACTCGACAGCTACCGTTTCGATATCGCCGCTAACCTGCTGTATGACTTCACCTGGAACCAGTTCTGTGACTGGTACCTGGAGCTGACCAAGCCGGTGATGAACAGCGGTAACGAAGCGGAACTGCGCGGTACCCGCCATACGCTGGTGAACGTGCTGGAAGGCTTGCTGCGTCTGGCGCACCCGATTATTCCGTTTATCACTGAAACCATCTGGCAGCGCGTGAAGGGACTGAAAAACATCAGCGACGACACCATCATGCTGCAACCTCTCCCGCAGTTTGATGCGGCGAAAGAGGATGCCGAAGCGAAAGCGGATATTGAGTGGATGAAACAGGCGATCGTGGCGGTGCGTAATATTCGTGCCGAAATGAACATCGCGCTGAGCAAACCGCTGGATGTGCTGCTGCGTGACTGCTCACCGGCGGCGCTGCGTCGGGTGGAAGCGAACCGTAACTTCCTGTCGCGCCTGGCGCGTCTGGAAAGCCTGACCATTCTGCCAGCGGGCGAGAAAGGTCCGGTGTCGGTGACCAAAATCGTTGAAGGCGCTGAGTTGCTGATCCCGATGGCTGACCTGGTGGATAAAACAGCCGAACTGGAGCGACTGGCGAAAGAGTTGGTTAAACTGGAGGTCGAAATCGACAAGATTCAGGTCAAGCTGGCCAACGAAGGCTTTGTCTCCCGCGCCCCGGAAGCGGTGGTGGTGAAAGAGCGTGAACGCGTTGCCGAACTGCAACAATCAAAAGCAAAACTGATTGAACAGCAGGCGGTGATTGCGGCGCTCTGATTAACAGATTGCCCTGCTCTGAGAAAACCCTGCGTTGCGGCGCGGGGTTTTTTATGGGCAAAGGCCAGGCCGCTTAGCGCGACGAGGTCAATAGCGGGGCAGCGATCTACTCTTCTCCTGACTGCCCGGCGGTAACATCTGGGCAGAAAGCTTCTGGCGTTGAAAGCCGCGGACTTGTTTATCTTGATGCCATAACAGCTGTCTCGATCGGGCGTTAATTAATTTGAATAACCTGAACGGGCAATAACGCAGAAACTGTAATTCCCCTGGCGGGTGAAAAGCGCTGCTCAACTTCGTATTCTGATGTGCTTCCATTTGATTGGTCAGCAGTAAAAGCAAGACGAGAAGATAACAGATTCAAATCATCAGCAATGCGAGATGGCGCTGGTGAGTTATATTTCCCTCATTCTATTAAACAGCGTTAACAGGCTAATGAAACATCACGTTCTGCGTGAGTGGCAGACATTCATAATCAATATACATGCAACTTTCTGTGACGGATGTTCAGACTGTTATTATTTATCTTTTTAGTTAAGGATTCAGATTAAACCCTGCTACTTCCGCAAACATCAATAAAGTAAAGGGGTCACTTAACAGACCTGTTTTATCGTGCCAGCGGAGGGTAAGAGACGACTCTATTTCAGCGAACGTTAGTCATTAACACTCCCTTGATGTAAAACAGAAAGACATCTGTTTTGCCAGTATCCGCCGGAGATTAGTTTGTTAAGCGAGGTACTGGTTTTCACTACGTAATGGTCTGTTTCATCCGGAGTGGATTAAATGAATGGCACTCCACATACAGAACCCACGTTATTTTCATCAACGAACTTTAGCACCGCTGACGGGTTTTCAGGTAAGGCATAGGCCATAGCGATATTCAGGCCTTCCTGAAACGAGGCTACAGCCAGGAAGGGTGGCCGTTTGAATTTAGGGTACAGTTCTATCCAGTGCGTTTTACCCTGAGAGATATAGTCGGATATCTGATCATAATCTTCGTCTGACAGGCTATGACTGCTATTGTATTTAATGGCCGCAAGCACCCGGTTTGATAAACGTTGTTCTGCCGGATTAAGGTTACCGAATGCGCAGGCTACAGAAAACACCGTCATTGCTATGATAACAAGCCATTTCATTTCACGATTAACTCCCTGTCACCACTCTCTGCAATACGCTTCCTGAACTCATGAGCTGCAACAATACAACTATTGGAGGCGGTCCCACGGCCATTATCCCCATGAATAAGAAATCCGCTACGACCACACATGCTGTTGCCCGCACAAGGTGTTAAACGGAGAAAAAACGACCCGCTGTAGGGTGGTGTGCAATGGGACTACCGATATGGTACTTTCCTCGTGGTAGCGGCCCTTTGTTCACTTCGCATTCGACAGCAGGATCTTCTTTAAAACCCGCCGCACCTGCATATAATGCGTTGAACATGAACTCTCCATTTCTGGTAAAAGATCTCTTCCTGACATCATAAGTCCATGTCATGCTCTCCCCTTTCAATGTCGTCAGAACGGGTTGCGCCTTCAATTAATAAATTATGTTCTTTCCTTCCATGAATCTGAATGCTGAATATTTCCATCACAATATGTCCAAGTAATTTTTTCATATCGCAGCGTCACTGACTCCAGATGATTCATGTTTTCAATCGATTTAATGTTATGCATAAGCGGATTAACAGCGACCACTCTTACACCTTCAAGGAACATATTAAAGTATTCTTCTTCCTGACCCGCATAATTGATTTGATACCATTTAACCTCAGCTGATTTAAGGGTCTGACCGGAGGATACCGCTTTATAGAGGTAAGGATTGGATGAATCAAACTGCTTTTCAAACTCCATTGCACTGTGGACACGCGTTCCGTTTAGCCTCCCTGTGTGAGAATCAGTCGGTATGCTCAAACCATGCATAAAACTAAGCACTTCAATACTGTCTTCCCGATGACGGACATCAACTGAACCTTTAATATCCGCGCCACCATCATCTTTCAACCAAAGATAAGCTGGAATTGCCATAATCTGCACCTTAAATGAGGTTTAAAATTAGCAACCTCCAGCAAGAATATCGATAACTTTTGATTTACGTCAACTAATAAGACTCAGGCAGCCTCAAATGACAATGAAATAAGTTTTACGGCCGATTAATACCAAATGCTATTTTACGAAAAACGCGACGACATCGATTTGCTGAGGAAAACCTCGCAAGCTTTAAAAAACCGGGTCAAATATCGTTGAATAATTAAATCAGCCGATGCGATTAAAATCAGATAAAGGCAACAATCTGGCGTTAATAAAAACAGTCATTATAAAAGGAAAAGTGGTCTTTAAGATTTGTTTAGCAGGAACCCATAACACGAATCTAATGCGGCCATGAATTATCAGCAATATTGCTTTTATCTGACGATAATGTTATTTCTGGTGAATGTCTAACCTGATTCCGTAATGCTACTTCGCTATGACGCCTGAAACCCAGCTCTCACTCACCGTGCGGCCGATCACTGCCGCCGACAATCCGCATATTGCCCAGGTCATCCGCGACGTTTCAGCGGAGTTCGGCCTGACCGCTGATAAAGGGATACACCGTATCCGATCCGCAACTCGACCATTTGTTTGAGTTGTACAGTGCTGAACAGAGCGCCTACTGGATTGTGGAGTATCAGGGCAAGGTGGTCGGCGGCGGCGTGGCGCCGCTCGCCTGTAGTGCGCCCGATATCTGCGAACTGCAGAAGATGTATTTCCTGCCGGCCGTGCGCGGACAGGGACTGGCACGTGACCTAGCACTGCGGGCGCTAGAGCATGCGCGTCAGCAGGGTTTCCGCCGCTGCTATCTGGAAACCACCGCCAGCCTGACAAGAGCGATCAAACTGTATGAATCGCTGGGCTTTAGCCACATCGACGGCGCAATGGGCTGCACCGGCCATGTGGACTGTGAAGTGCGCATGTTGCGAATGTTATGAGCCGCGCTTGACGTAACTCATGTCGTTGATGGATTCAATCACGAACTGGCCGCTATCGGTATAGCACAGCCGGGTCATGCTCGCATTGTGCAGCTGCTCGTTCAACGAGGTATCGCCAAGCGCCATCAGTAACGTTGTAATCGCCAGGCCGTGCGTGACCACCAGAACGTTACCGCCCCCCTGCTTCTGGGCCTGCTGCGCTATCTCGGTCAGGCTATCCACCATTCGCTTCGACACCTGCTGATAGCTTTCGGCCATCCCTGATGATTTAACGCCTTCGAGAGCTGGCGTACCGGACGCTTCCGCCTGCCGGATAGCGTCTATTATGCGATCGACGTGAATTGTGCCTTCGCCAGATGCTTTCATGAGCGCCGCCTCAGAGGCAAAGCCGAGCAGATGGGCGGCGTCGGTCAGCATATTCTTATTCAGATCGCCCTCATACAGTCCAAAGCCCACTTCCCGTAATTCTTTGCGCTCGTTCAGCGGCAGCGGCGTTTCCCATGCCTGCATGACAATCTACGCAGTTTGTCGCGCCCTGCCGGAATCGCTGGACCAGACGGCGATAAAGGGCAGCGTCTTCAGGCCACGTCCCAGCTGTTCAGCCACCTCCACTCCCGCTGGCGTCAGCGGCGCATCTGACCACCTCTGCGCACGATGAACCGTGTTAAACATGGTTTTGCCATGCCGCGTAAGGAAGATCGTCACATCGGCGGCGAAGGTTTCGCTTGCGCCAGCTCCAACCGCGACAAGAATCAGCATTGCTTTCAATATTCTCTTCATTGTATTTTCCTTATTTGAACAGGTTTAATTTATATTCAACCGCGATCTCAGCCGAAAGAGACGGAGAACGTCTGTATTTTCCTTGCGCATTTAAAACTGGCGTTTCTTTACTGTTTTTGTATGACCAGCCATAACCCAAAAGCGTAAAAACCGACAAATTCTTCAGGGCGGGATGGGGTTCGATGATGCGATTAATCAGCGCGACTTCCCCCCGAGCGTATACGCGTATTACGGTAATTAAACTGACCATAGTTAATCTGAAAGCCGCTAAATATGCCTTTTGAAATTTCATATTCCGTCTGCGACGCCAGCGCCAGTTCTTTATCACAGGTATAATCTTTTCCGGCAGAGGTGAGCGAGTTAAAACGCCCGCGGGTATTTTTTGTCAGCGGGCGCACATAATATCCCACCGCATTATGTTTGGGCGCCGAAGTCTAGGCGGCAGCGAATTTTTGTGTCCATCGGTTGTTAATCCAGTCCGCTTCGCCGACATAATGCCAAGCATGGTCATCAAACGATCTTTTGCTGACGGCCATGCTTTTATAATTTTCCAGCGCCTGACTGCCATAAATTTGCGAGGACAAACGCCAGTGCGGCGAGAGAGCGTAACTCGCTTCGATAACATGACGCCGCTGGTAGGCTTCCGCTTCGCCAAAGGCGTAAGCGAGCCGTCCGCGGTCGCCTTTGTAGCTCAAGGCGCCGGTATAGATTGCTGCAATGGTTCGTCGGTCCTTGGTTTGCAGCGCAAGACTGTCCG
This sequence comes from Pantoea sp. Eser, assembly GCA_009830035.1. Lineage (GTDB taxonomy): Bacteria > Pseudomonadota > Gammaproteobacteria > Enterobacterales > Enterobacteriaceae > Pantoea. The sequence goes on along the minus strand of SZZY01000004.1, from coordinate 48,145 downwards.
GCGAATCGTGGCGCAGCGCTTTGGTGACGTAAGCCAAATCCAGCCGCACATTCTGCCAGTTCAGCGCACCGCTGTAGCGTGAGTAACTGTTGCGCGACAAACGGTTAGTGGTGGTCAGGACACCAAAATTTTTTAATTCTTGCCAGCCCGCTTTCGCTTCGAATCCCGCTTGCTCATCGCCCAGCTTCACTTTCACATAGCGCTGACCAAACTTGCTAAAGCCATGCGCGTCAGCTTTGTGCCGGTTGCCGCCACTGTCATAAAGCAGGCCGCGCGAGGCAAAGTTGTCGCTGGCCCCCAGCCTGATCGCCCGGGTGTAGGTGGCATCGAAACCCAGCCAGTCCCACAGATAGCCGGAACGAAAATTCAGGCTTGCTGCCTGTCCCCAGGCGTTATGAACGGCTTTCGGCTGTGCTTCATTTTCTTTAAGATACTTCCACTGATTGCGCAGCCTGAAATCGAGCTGCGAATCGTGCAGGAAAGCATTGTCAGAGAGCGATAGCGCGTTGGAATAGTCAGCCCACGCCAGAGGTGGCTGCAAAATCAGTGGAATAAATAACAGAATACAGGTCCTTCCCCTCATTTTATGACTCCTTCCATTAAATGCGTATTAGCAAAAGCGGCAGTCCGGAATAAGGCGTCTACCTGTTTACCGACTGTACCCGGTGCAAAAAAAACCTGGTTCACAACCCCTCTTTGGCAAAGAGGGGTTGTGAACCAGGTTTTGCTTAAAAAATAACGACCCTAATTCGGTAAGGGCAATATACATATTCCGGGAAGAAAAGCCAGAAGAGAAAAAACATTCTGTGAGGGATGATCCAAACAATATTCAGCGAAAGTAACAGGGCCGTATTAACTTAGTAATTAACGTTTAACTTTTTATTCTTAACAAAATCAAACTGTTAAATTAAAAAAATAAACGGCCGTCGTAACAGCGCCGTTTACTCTTATCAGAACGCCGGTACCCCACTGTGAAAACTTAGCTCGCTGATTAAACACGCTTCGGTTGCCCCAATCGCCTGTACCCGTGGGGTAATATCCTTCGCTGATATGCGGGCCGCCAGGGTTAAATAGTCCTGATAGTGGCGCGCTTCCGATCACAGCAGTGAGATATAAAAGGTCTCCAGCTACGGCGCCAGACTGGCAAAACGCTCGCAGGATCGCGCTTCAATATAGGCACCGCAAATCAGTTTATCGACCAGCGTCTCCGGCTCATGGGTGGTGACCTCACGCAGCAGCGATTTCGCGTAGCGGCTGGAGGTGATCTTCTGATAGACCAGCCCGCGCGACTGCATAATTTCCCACACCTGATAAAAGTGATGCAGCTCTTCTTTAATCAGCAGCACCATCTTTTCCACCAACTCATCCGCCCACGGCAGTTCATTACGGACGATAATGCGTTTGGTGAGATTTTTATGGGCGTTGATAAAGTCGCTGTCGCCATCTTCGCGGAAGATAAAATCTTCGTACGGTTTCAACCAGCCGAGAACCGCCTCCCTCCCCGCTGGGTTTGTCAGCCACATATTTGCGGATTAACCAGACCGCGGTCTGCGCGACTTAGTGGCGAATGCCGTTATCATCTTCGGCGTCCGGATCTTCGAAGTAGGTGCCCCAGCCGTCGTAGTCGACATTGTATTTACCGATCAGGTTCACCAGTTGCTCAACCTGCACATCAATCAGCTCTGGCTTCAGCGCCGATTCACTGATGATGTCAACGCACATTACGGTGGTGCCATCTTCCAGTTCCAGCTCTTCCGGCTCGGTCACTTCATAACCCAGCTTAAAGGCGTCAACCGCGGCCTTTTCCAGTGAATCGAAGTTGTTGCACGAGAGATGGTGCTCCATGGTATAAAGCGCATCGGGATCGCTGCCATCCTCCAGCAGCTCTTCAATGATCAGGCGCGTCTCTTCACGCTGCTCGTCCAATAATGCTTCATATGCCATGACGATGTCCTCACTGAGTTCGGCAATAAACGATTATTTTCCCACACTGCCTGTCGCGCCACTACACAAAACGAAAAGTTTATTCTCACCGGGCTTGAAAATGCATATTCATACGGTTAAATTGAATTTTAATTCAATTTATATGGTTACCGGAGTGTTGTATGAGTCAGCTGTATCAGCGCAATTTCCTCAGGCTACTGGATTTTACCCCGGCCGAAATAGATTACCTGCTTAGCCTTGCAGCTGAATTAAAACGCGCTAAAAAGAGTGGCAGTGAATTCCCCTCCCTGAAAGGCAAAAACATCGCGCTCATCTTCGAAAAAGACTCGACCCGTACCCGATGCTCTTTCGAAGTTGCCGCTTACGATCAGGGTGCTAACGTCACTTATCTCGGCCCAAGCGGCAGCCAGATCGGCCATAAAGAGTCGATGCGCGATACCGCGCGGGTGCTTGGCCGGATGTACGATGGCATTCAGTATCGCGGTTACGGCCAGGCGCTGGTAGAAACCCTGGCTGAACACGCTGGCGTGCCGGTGTGGAACGGCCTGACCACGGAATTTCATCCGACCCAGCTGCTGGCCGATCTGCTGACGATGCAGGAGCACCTGCAGGGCAAAAAGCTCAGCCAGATGACGCTGGTCTACGTCGGCGATGCGCGCAACAACATGGGCAACACCATGCTGGAAGCGGCGGCGCTGGTCGGGCTGGATCTGCGGCTGGTGGCACCGCAAAGCTGCTGGCCTGAGACCGCGCTGGTAGAACAGTGTCGCGCAGTCGGGCAGCAGACCGGCGGTAAAATTACCCTTACCGATAACATTGCCGACGGCGTCAACGGCGCTGACTTCATCTACACCGACGTCTGGGTATCGATGGGCGAAGCCAAAGCGGTGTGGGAAGAGCGCATCACCCTGCTGCGTGATTATCAGGTCAACCGGGCGATGCTCGATCTGACCCACAATCCTGAGGTGAAATTCCTGCACTGTCTGCCCGCTTTCCATGACGATCAGACCACGCTGGGCCGGCAGATGGCGGAACAGTACGATCTGCATAATGGGATAGAAGTGAGCAACGAAGTATTTGAATCGCCGCACAGCATCGTGTTCGATCAGGCGGAAAACCGCATGCACACCATTAAAGCGGTGATGGTGGCGACGCTCGGTCAGCGCTGATAGGCGCGCCAGCGCAAACGATTTCCTTGCGCACGATTTTTCCTTGCTGCCCGGTCGCGAATCGGTATAATGCGCCACAATTTGCCGGAGGAAATATGATACAGCGCAGCGGACAATTTGATTGACGCTCAACCACGCCTGACCGCAGGCGGCGCCGCTGTATCTTTCGGTCATCGACCCGATCATAAAAAAGCCCCTTAAGCAGGGGCCTTTTTTGTCTGCAATCCGGCCGCGCAGAGGAGAAAGCTATGGCTAACCCGCTATATCGCAAGCACATTATTTCGATCAACGACCTCAGCCGTGACGAGCTGGGACTGGTGCTGCATACCGCCGCACAGCTCAAAGCACATCCGCAGCCGGAACTGCTGAAGCACAACGTGATTGCCAGCTGCTTCTTTGAAGCCTCAACCCGCACCCGCTTGTCGTTTGAGACCGCGATTCATCGGCTCGGCGCGTCGGCGGTGGGTTTTGCCGACGGCAGCAACACCTCGCTGGGGAAAAAGGGCGAAACCCTGGCCGATACCATTTCTGTAATCGGCACCTATGTCGATGCGATTGTGATGCGCCATGCACAAGAAGGTGCCGCGCGCCTGGCGACCGAGTTCTCCGGCGGCGTGCCGATTCTCAACGCCGGTGACGGTACCAACCAGCATCCGACCCAGACGCTGCTCGATCTCTTCACCATTCAGGAGACCCAGAGTCGCCTGAACCAGCTGAATGTAGCGATGGTCGGCGATCTGAAATATGGCCGCACCGTTCATTCCCTGACCCAGGCGCTGGCGAAGTTTGACGGCAACCGCTTCTTCTTTATCGCACCGGATGCGCTGGCGATGCCGGCTTACATCACCGATATGCTGGATGAGAAAAACATTGTCTGGTCACGGCACGACAGCTTTGAAGAGGTAATGCCGCAACTCGATATTCTCTACATGACGCGGGTACAGAAAGAGCGTCTCGACCCATCGGAATACGCCAACGTCAAAGCGCAGTTTATTCTGCGGGCTGCCGACCTGGCGACGGCACGCGACAACATGAAAGTGCTGCATCCGCTGCCGCGCATCGACGAAATCACCACCGATGTCGATAAAACCCCTTACGCCTGGTATTTCCAGCAGGCCGGGAACGGCATCTACGCCCGTCAGGCTCTGCTGGCGTTGGTATTAAACAGCGAACTCGCCCTGTAAGGAGATCCTCAGATGACACACGACAACAAATTGCAGGTCGAAGCGATCAAGCGCGGCACGGTAATCGACCATATCCCCGCGCAGGTCGGCTTTAAATTACTCTCCCTGTTCCGTCTGACCGAAACCGATCAGCGCATCACCATCGGCCTGAATCTGCCGTCAGGTGAGATGGGGCGTAAGGATCTGATCAAGATTGAGAACACTTTTCTGACTGACGATCAGGTCAATCAACTGGCGGTCTATGCACCGCATGCCACGGTCAACCGCATCAACGATTATGAAGTAGTGGCGAAGATCGCCCCGACGCTGCCGGAGCACGTTGAGCGAGTGCTGACCTGCCCGAACAGCAACTGCATCAGCCGCAGCGAACCGGTCTTCTCCAGTTTTGCCGTCAAGCAGCGCGCCGATGACGTTCACCTGAAGTGCAAATATTGTGAAAAAGAGTTCGCGCGCCATGTGGTGCTGGGTCACTGGTAATCGTTCCGGCCAACCCTATAATGGTCAGCACCGGCGGCTCCCCCGCCCTACAGTCTTATTCAAGGAGCAATAATGTCTCGTGAAATCAGTACCGAAAAAGCCCCTGCCGCTATCGGCCCGTATGTTCAGGGTGTCGATCTCGGCAGCATGATAATTATCTCCGGCCAGATTCCGGTCGATCCCGCCACTGGCTGGGTAGCCGATGACGTGACCGCCCAGGCACGTCAGTCACTGGACAACGTGAAAGCGATTGTTGAAGCGGCTGGCCTGCAGGTCGGGGATATCGTGAAAACCACAGTTTTCGTCAAAGATCTGAACGACTTTGCCACGATGAATGCGGCCTATGAAGCGTTCTTCACCGAGCATCAGGCGGCGTTCCCGGCCCGGTCCTGTGTCGAAGTGGCGCGTCTGCCGAAAGATGTGAAGATTGAAATTGAGGCCATTGCCGTTCGTCGCTAACTCACGACGGGCTGTGTAGCCGCCTCTCTGCCTGCTCGCGGCGACAGGCGGCCAGCGAATTAGCGCTTAGCCGGTCGCCACCGCCGGCTCACCGGCTTTAATGGCCAACGTATAGAGCATCAGCATCAGCATCAGCATCAGCATCAGCATCAGCATCAGCATCAGCATCAGCATCAGCATCAGCATCAGCATCAGCATCAGCATCAGCATCAGCATCAGCATCAGCATCAGCAGCATCGCGCTGTTCTCACCGAGATTCTGCACCGCAATCGCATTCCCCGAGCCGACGCTCTCTTTACCGCGCGCCTGCAACAGCGCATTCAGCGGCACCACGAAGAAGCCCCACAGCGCGCCAATCACCATCAGCAGCAAATAAGCATTCAGCAGGGTATGCTGCAGCGAGAAGACTACCACCATGACGCCAATCAGCACCCCGGCAGGCATGCAGCGGCGCACCATTTCCAGCGTCACCAGTTTTGCGGCCGCGGCCGCGGCCGCACCCAGCACGATAACCATCGCCACCATAGCATTCAGGGTGGTCGGCGTGGTGTTGTCGTTGATGCCCAGCGCCACCGGCACCCACAGCACCAGCAGGAAACGCAGCGTCACGCCATAGCACCGCCGCCGCACGGAAAAAGCTGCGCAGCATGGCGGCGATTTGCCAGCTTTGGCCCGGACGCGCCGCCTGCAGTTTCGGGATAAACAGGTTGGCCACCACCGCGATGCCGTAGGTGACGGCGCAGATGCCCAGCGCGGCCAGCAGGTGCCAGTCAGCCAGCATACCGCCCGCCACCGAGCCGAGCAGAATGGAGGCGATGGTGGAGCCTTCCATCAGCCCGTTAGCTTTCACCAGCTTTCCGCCGTGGGTGATTTCACCGAGTATGCCATATTTCGCCGGTGAGTAGGCCGCAGCACCGACCCCCACCAAGGGTATAGCCAAGGAACGGGTTGAAGCCGAAACAGATCACCAGCGCGCCCAGCAGCTTCAGGCTGTTGGCGATCATCATCACCCGCCCTTTCGCCATGCTGTCGGCCATCTGCCCGACAAACGGTGCCAGCAGAATGTAGGTCGCGACAAACAGCATCTGCAACACCGGCTGGCTCCAGTCGGGATAAAACTGGCTTTTCAGCACCGCCAGCGTGGCAAACAGCAGCGCATTATCGCTAAAGGCCGAAAAAAACTGGGCCGCGATCATGCCGCGCGACATCAGCGGCGCATCCCGTTCGATGTTCATGCCTGCTCCTCTTCAGCCAGTTTTTTCAGCGTCACGTAATCCGGCTTGCCGCTGCCGAGCTGTGGCAACTGCTTCATCACCCGGATATCACGCGGCAACGCCAGCTCCGGCGCGCCCAGCTCACGGGCGGCTTTTTGTACGCCGTCACGCGCCAGTTCGCTGTCGGTGGTAAACAGCACCAGCGCCTCGCCGCGCTGACCATCCGGCCGCAGTGACGCGGCATGTTGTTTGTCCGGTGATGCTTTCAGCTCGATCTGCTCAACAATTTCCAGCGACACCATCTCGCCAGCAATCTTGGCGAAGCGTTTGGCGCGTCCCTGAATCTGGCAGAAACCGCCTTCATCAAAGCTGACGATATCGCCGGTGTCATACCAGCCCGCTTCCTGATTGCCTTTGCCTTCGCCATCGTCGGCGACCGGCACTTCCATCACGCCTGGATTCTCAACCCGCAGATAGCCTTTCATCACGTTCGGGCCGCGCAACTGCAGCCGTCCGCCCTGCTCAATGCCCGGCACCGAATCAGTCGCGAATCCATCCCCGGCAGAATCCGTCCCACGGTGTGCGCCTTCGCCGCCATCGGCACGTTAATCGCCACCACCGGCGCGCATTCGGTTACCCCATACCCTTCAAGGATGCGAATGCCATATTTTCCATGTAGAGCTGGCGGGGGTTTTCCTGCAGCTTCTCGGCCCCGGCCACCACATAGCGCAGGCGGCCAAAGTCGTAAGGGGCAGCAAAGCGGGCATAGTTGCCGAGGAAGGTCGAGGTGCCAAACAGCACGGTGCAGTTCCGGTCATAGACCAGTTCTGGCACGATGCGGTAGTGCAGCGGGCTGGGATAGAGGAACACCTGCGCGCCGGTCATCAGCGGCGTAAACAGGCCGACGGTCAGACCAAAGGCGTGGAACAGCGGCAGCGCCGACATAAAGCGGTCACGCGGGGTAAAGTCGGCCACGGTGCGAAGCTGTTCGACGTTCGCCAGCAGGCTTTTATGCGAATGCACCACCCCTTTGGGGTTGCCTTCCGAGTCGGAGGTGAACAGCACCATCGCCGCATCTTCCGGCTGCTGGGGCAGCTGGGCGCGATGTGGCATCAGCAAATGGCCGACAATCCACAGTTTGTCCTGTAGCGTCACCGTATCTTTCAGATCTTCCAAGTAGATCCACTGCACCTCGTCGAGTCCCTGCGGCAGATGCCACAAATTACCTTTGTCGAGGAACTGACGCGAGGTGAAGACGGTTTTAATCTGCGCCACGGTCAGGGCCGTCCGCATGCCGTTGACGCCCGCGGTGTAGTTGAGCATCGCCGGAACCCGGCCACGCAGCGAGGCACCGAAAATCGCCGCCGCGGTGACGGTGGTGTTCGGCAGCAGCAGCCCGACCACTTCGCGCGGCTGGCTGTAGCGTTCAAGAATACGGCCGACGCCGAGCGATTTTTTCAGCAGGCCGTTATAGCTGTCGGGCTTGAAATTGACATCTTCGATGCAGCGCTTGAAAGCGCCGTAGCGTGAACGGGCCGCGAGAAAGGCTTCAAACAGAGTTTCACGCGGGCGTACCGCCATACGGGCTTCCATCATCACATGATGCAGATGTTCGCCCGCCAGTATCCGCCGATCGCGGGCGCGTTTCGCTTCCGGCATCGGGGTGCGGGTCGCCGGCAGAATGCTGAGGGTGATGCGCGGAAACAGACGGCGTTTGAATACGCCCGCCAGCCGGCCAAACGGCGTTAACTCCGCCCCTTCAATCCGCATCGGCACTACGTTAGCGCCGGATCGCGCCGCGACAAAACCGGCCCCGCTGTAGATTTTCATCAGCGATCCGGTAACGGTGATCCGTCCTTCCGGGAAGATCACCACCGGACGACCGCTGTCGATCAGCCGCACCAGCTGTTTCAGCGCCATCGGCTTAGTGGGATCGAGCGGCACACAGTCGATAAACGGTTTAACCAGCCGCATAAACCAGCTTTCGCTGATGGTTGAATAGACCGCGTAGACTGGCTTAATCGGCAAAAATAACGCCAGCAATACGCCGTCGAGAAACGACATATGGTTCGGCGTGATCAATACCTTCTGCTTATGCAGTTCGGCAACGTCGCCGCGCAGTTCAACCCGCCATAACAGGCGGAATACCAGACGCAATAATGTGAATACCATGCCTGCTCCTTAGCATCGTGAAAAATAGCCCCTCACGATGCAGGATTTGACGCAGTTCGACAACAGAATTATCCGCCGCCATCAGGGTGTCTGCCAGCCTCCGCCCAGCGCAGCAATCAGCGCCACGCTGCTGACCCACTGACTGCTTTGCAGCGTCAGTAAACTCCGTCGTTCGCTCAGGCTGCTGTTTTCGGTAGTCGCCACGTCGAGATAGTCGATCATCCCGGCCTCATACTGATTGCGCGTCACCTGCGCCGAGGTCTGAGCCGCCACGGCCGCGCGCTGCTGGGCGGCAATCTCGCCCCGCAGGGTGTTGAGTTCCACCAGCTGATCTTCCACCTCCTGCAACGCTGCTAATACCGTCTGACGATAGCTGGCGCGAGCCTGATCGACCTGCGCCGAGGTGGCGCCAAAGCCAAGCAGCGTGCCGCTTAGCTCCGGCCCCAGCGACCAGGCGCGGTTGGGCAATGAGAACAGCGAATGCAGCGCCGATGAACTGACGCCGCCGCTGGCGCTGAAGGTGAGATCCGGGTAGTAACCGGCCACCGCCACGCCAACCGCGGCGTTAGCGGCCGCCATGTTACGTTTGGCATAGGCGATATCGGGACGGCGCTGTAACAGCTGGCTCGGCAGCCCGACCGGCACCGTGGGCAGCATGGCGTGCAGCGGCGCCGCAGGCAGGCTCTGGCCCTGATGCAGGGCGCTCACCAGCGTCGGGATTTCGCTCTGCGGCACGCTAAAGGTGACCGCCGCCGGCTACATCTGGGTGATGGTCACCAGGCCGGTGCTGCTGGAGGCCTAGACCATGTTGCCCGGATCGACCTGGCGCAGCCCGACCCGGCTACCGATCGGCGCGGTGATGCGGGCGTATTCGATACTCAGTCTGGCGCTGGCGATCTGCGCCTGATCGGCGGCCACCGCACCGCGATACTGCCCTACCGTGGCGATCTGGCTATCCAGATGCTGGCGCGACAGCGAGTCCTGCGCCGCCAGCTTGCGGTAGCGTGCCAGCGTCAGTTCGGCGTTTTTCAGCAGTACCTAGTTCTGATTGAGTTCGCCCTGATACTGATTGAGCGTCGCCTGGTAGCTGCGCGGATCGATCTGCGCCAGCAGCTGGCCGGCGCTGACCTCCTGCCCTTCGGTGAAGAACACCTGCTGCAGCTGACCATCGACCCGGCTGGTGACCGTCACGCTGGCGTTAGGGATCACCATGCTGAGCGCATTCAGCCAGACCGGCACATCGGCGCGCGTCGCGCCGCCGCCGATCCTGCCGGGCGCACCGCGTCCGTCTGGCGGCATCGCCCCGCCCGGTGCTTTGCCGATTGGCAACAGACGCCAGGCCACGCCAGCGATCGTCGCCGCCACAATCAATAAAAGCAGCCATTTCAGCCAGCCGGAACGCGCGGAGCGCGAGTGGTGAGTCATCATCGAACTCTTTAGATAAACAGAAAAGAACATCCCGGCGGGTGCGGAATATGAAGTGAGCCACCTGCAGTGGCTGATGGCGCTGCCGCGAATTCGCCAGCATGAAAACCACCAGCAGGGGCTTAACGGCGGGCATTATCGGTGAAATGCTACGTGCCGTTCTGTCGGCAAACGGTAAGGGTTTCGTTAAGAACAATGATGATGTTGACGGCACGCTCAGGCGGGAAAAATGCGGGCGGCGCGCTGCCTGTCGCAGGCAAAAAAAACCCACGCATCTGCGTGGGTTGGTGCAATAACAGGGTAATCACTGCCGAAGCGGTGTTGTTTTCACACCCATCAATACCTCTGGGACCTCTATCCTCGCACTGTTTTGTGCCGCCGCAACAGAGGGAAAAGCAACCGAATTCGGGGGAATGCAACGAGGTGTGAATATCTGCCTCGCCGCACTTACACTCTGATTTTTATAAGATTTATCTTAGTTGTTCGCCGCAGTAGCGCTGTAAATGGCGTCCGGCGCGATGTTCATGTGCTTCAGTACCGGCCCCATGATGTTGCCGAATACCGGCGCAGCCACCGAACCACCAAAGTGATCGCCGGCGGTCGGATGGTTAATCATCACCACCAGCGCCACTTCCGGATGACTGGCGGGCGCGATACCGACGGTATAGTTGACGTAGCCGCCATCATATTTGCCGCTGTTTCCCATCTTCTCGGCGGTACCGGTTTTGGTCGCCAGACGATAGCCCGGCAACACGTCGCTCTCCAGCATGTGTACCACCTCTTTCACCGTTTCCGGATTCGCCACCTGCTTGCCCAGCACCGGCGGGGTGACCCGGGTAATCGACAGCGGACGGTAGACGCCGTAAGAGCCGAGAGTGGCGTATTCACGCGCAATCTGCAGCGGCGTGACGCGCATGCCGTAACCAAACGAGAAGGTCGCCCGTTCGATGTCCGCCCAGCGGGTGCGATGCAGCGGGAAGTAACCGACGCTCTCGCCAGTTAAGCCCAGGCCGGTCGGTTTACCAAGGCCAAACGCATGGTAGGTATTCACCAGCGCTTCAGCCGGCATCGCCAGCGCAATGTGGGAAACGCCCATGTCAATCGACTTCTGCAGGATGCCGGTCATGGTCAGGCGCGGCCAGTAGCCGACGTCGCGGATCAGGTGGCCGTTGACCCGGTACGGCGTGGTATCAATCACCGAGTCCGGCCGCACCAGATGACGCTCCAGCCCTTCCATCACCACCAGCGGCTTTACCGTCGAGCCGGGTTCGTAACTGTCGTTTATCGCCGCGTTACGCATCTGGGCGGGCGTGGCGCCATCGTAGTTATTCGGGTTGAACGACGGATAGGAAGCCATCGCCAGAATTTCGCCGCGCGCGTTGCTCACCTCGATTTCGTCACCGTCCACGATGTTACGCGCCGCCGCATCCAGCGGATGCATATACAGCGTTTCGTGACCGGCGGTTTTATTGCCCTGCACGGTGTCGGTGCCATCCAGCTGGCTTTGCAGCCGGTCAGCAGGCTGGATCGAGATCATGTGCAGCGGATAGTCGCGGCTGATCGGCGCGCCCAGCCACTCCTGCGGCTCACGCCACTCCGGATGGCCGGCAAAATCGTCAAGCTGGTAGTCGGCAATCGTCTGGCTGAACAGTTCGATTTTGCCGCTGGCAGTGTTGATCGGATTGGCCTGCGGATCGGCGCGGAAAGCATCCATGAAACACGTAAGGTTTGCCGCCCTCGGGGATCTCAACAAAGCCGCGCTGCCAGAACGCCTCAAACTCAGGGAAGCTGATGCCTTTGCGCTGGTGCGCTACTGCGCACTGCTGGTAGAGATGTGCAATCCACTGCATCTCGTTGCGCCCTTCGGTAAAGGTGTCGTGGTAGCCAAGACGCTCCGCCAGATCGGCAAAGATATCGAAGTCGTTGCGCGCCTGATGTTGCGGTTTGATCGCCTGATGCATCGCCAGCACAAAGCGGTCGCGTGACGACCCGTCAATGTCATTGCGTTCCAGCGTCGTGGTGGCGGGCAGCACGATATAGGCCATCTGCGCCGCCGGGGTCCAGACAATGTCCTGCACCACCACAGTGTCAGGCCGCTGCCAGCCCGCCACCAGCCGGTTGAGCTGTGATGGTGATGGAATGGATTCCCGCCCGCCCAGTGCACCATATGGATGTCAGGATAGTGCAGCGTCTCACCCTGGAAGGTGTAGGGCTGGCCTGGATTGAGCAGCATATCGCTGATACGCGCCACCGGAATCGACAGGCCAGACGGGTTGGGTCCGGTACCCATCATCGGTGCCGGACCGTCCTGGCGCGGATTGCCGACGCTGTTCATCGACCCGTGACCAAAAGGAGAAGCCCGCGCCCGACAGCCCTGGCTGACCGAGCATTGATGACAAGGCGATCATCATCCAGTACGGCTGCTCACCGCGGTGGGCGCGCTGAACCGAATAGGAACAGGTGATAAAGCTGCGTTTGCCGATCAGCTGCTGCGCCAGTTGTACGATGCGATCGGCCGGGATGCCGGTGATGTGGCTGGCCCAGCCGGCGGTTTTCGCCACGCCACCCGCTTCGCCCAGCAGGTAGGCACGCAGTTGCGGCCAGCCGGTGCAGTGGCTGGCGAGAAACGCCTCGTCCACCGCGCCGCGCTGGGTAATCTCATAACCCAGCGCCAGCATCAGCGCCACGTCGGTATTCGGGCGAATCGGGATCAACTCGGCGTTGAGGAAGGCCGGGCAATCATCGCGCATCGGGCTGATATTAATCACCGGTGTGCCTTTGGCCGCCAGCTGCTGCAGCGCCGGTTTCAGGCTGTGCTGCCCGGCTCCGCCCGACGCCACCTGGGCGTTCTTCACCGCCAGTCCTCCAAAGACGACAAAAATCTCCGCATGTTCCACCACTACCGGACAGTCGGTGACGCGACCGGTCAGCGGCATATAGGTGCCTATCACATAAGGCATAAGGCAGGAAAAATTGCCCCAGCTGTAGTTGCCCTGCTGGTCGACGCCGCCACCGCCCTGAAAGTAGAAGCGGCGGATCAGGGTACGGGCATGTTTAACGCGTCCGGCTGATGACCAGCCGTATGAGCCATTGAAAATGCCCGATGCGCCGTAGCGCTCACGGATACGGCGGTTTTCATTCGCCACCAAGTCAAGCGCGGTGTCCCAGTCGACCGCCACAAAATCTTCCCGGCCCCGCAGCGTGCGATCGCTGTTTTCGCGTGACTTCAGCCACGAGCGACGCACCATCGGCTGGCGAATGCGCTTATCGGAGTAGACCAGTTCAGGAATGGTGTTGATCATCGGGGACGGATCGGCATCAGCGAAAAAAGGCTCGCAGCCAATCAGGCGATCGTTTTCAGTGACGGCGGTGAAGGCGCCCCAGTGCGCCAGGTGTGGCACTTTGGTTTTCATCGTTGTTTTTCACGGCAGAGATTTGGGGATAATCAGCATAGCATGGGGTACCGCTTCTGCAGAAGGCGTGCCGGACGGCCCGATTTCGCCGCCTTTTGCGACGACGCTGGCATTCTGCTGGCTTGATGTGGCGGCCCTTTTCCGTAACACTGATGCGATGTGTAAACGTTTTCCCCGGAAGCAGGTAAACGCATGGCTACCATAAAGGATGTTGCCCGACTGGCTGGCGTTTCTGTCGCCACAGTTTCCCGTGTAATCAATAATTCTTCCAAGGCCAGCGACAGCTCGCGCCAGGCCGTCGGGCAGGCGATGGAGCAACTTCAGTATCACCCAAACGCCAATGCGCGCGCGCTGGCGCAGCAGTCGACCGAAACCCTCGGGCTGATTGTCGGTGATGTTTCGGACCCGTTTTTTGGCGCGATGGTCAAAGCGGTCGATGAAGTCGCAGGAAAAACCGGCAACTTTTTGCTGATTGGTAACGGTTACCACAACGAGCAAAAAGAGCGGCAGGCGATTGAACAACTGATGCGCCACCGTTGCGCAGCGCTGGTGGTGCACGCCAAAAAAATCTCGGATGCGGAACTGGAACAGTTAATGAAACAGGTGCCGGGTATGGTGCTGCTTAACCGGCTGATCAAAGGCTTCGAGAAGCGCTGTATTGCGCTCGACGATCGCTACGGCGCCTGGCTGGCGACCCGCCATCTGATCCAGCTGGGTCACCAGAATATCGCCTTTATCTGCTCGACCCACACCATTTCCGATGCCGAAGATCGCCTGCAGGGTTACTACGATGCGCTGAAAGAGCACGGCCTGCCGTGCAGCGATCGGCTGGTAACCTGGGGTGAACCGGATGAGGTTGGCGGCGAAACGGCGATGACCGAACTGCTGGGACGCGGCAAAAATTTCAACGCGGTCGCCTGCTACAACGACTCAATGGCCGCCGGCGCGCTGGCAGTGCTGAGCGATAACGGCGTCCGGGTGCCAGAAGAGATGTCGCTGATTGGTTTCGACGATGTGCTGGTATCACGCTACGTGCGGCCGCGTCTTACCACCGTCCGCTATCCGATCGTTACCATGGCGCAGCAGGCCGCCGAACTGGCGCTGGCGCTGGCCAACGACCAGCCGCTGCCGGAAGTAACCCACGTGTTCAGCCCGACGCTGGTGCGCCGTCATTCGGTCAGCGGTCCGGCATCATAATAGTGCGCGGCCGGTTCAGGCCGCGCCCGACTACTTAAAGGCGCGCAGCAGCGTTTCCAGCGGCCTGACCAGCGCAATCACCGTTTCATCCTGCACTTCTGCCGCCGCGTCCAGCGTGGCGTATCTGCGCCACTTCGCTGGCCCCAAAGGCCTGGTTGCGGGCCCAGGCATTCACCAGCAAAATCCCCATCCGGCTCAATGCGTCCACCTGTTGTGCACTGGCTGCCAACGGCTTCAGCAGATAGTTGGCGTTGAGCAGCGGCATCACCTGCGCGGTATTAGTCTGCCAGCGCTGGAGCTGATGTTGAATCGCCGCTGCCGCCGTCGGATCGGTGCGGTTGGCGATCAGCGCAGCGACCTGATGTTCCAGCTGACGCGCCGCCTCAATCTCGGCGGGCAGCACATCCACCAGCCGGTTTAACGGCTCATGGTAATCATAATGGCCAGCCTGAAACTTCAGGTGCTAACGGGTGTAGTACTGCGCCGGTTCCAGCACCTCGGCCAGTACTTGCAGAGGCGCGATATCACTGCGGTTGGCCAGCCGCTGATACATATCATCGCTATCGGTAACGTCCTGAGCGGACCACAAACGTTCGGCGACCACAAAGGCGCGCGGCCACAGTTTGGTATCGATAATCTGGCTGTTGATATTTTCGGCCCACAGCGCCGCCTCACCGCCCAGCAGATTTTGCTGCATCTGCTGCGGTGTCGGCAGCGTGGGTGCAATCCCGGCCGGTGCCTGCGCCAGCTTTTTGCCACTGACCGGATAACGCACGTTCCCCACCCGCACATAGCCGCTGAGTGTCAGTGTCTGCGGCTGCAGCTTATCCTGGCCGTTAAGTCCCTGCGGATAGATTTCGTTGCGGTAGTGATAGCTGGCGGGCTGCGGCTGATCGAGATAGAAGCCGGTGGAAAGAATGCCGCGCATGTTCTCTTTGGCAACCTCGCTCAGCGCATCCTGGCCCTGCCACGACTGGATCAGAATACTGCGCGGTAGATCGGGATGGGCGATCTCATCCCAGCCGATCATCTGACGCTGGTGCTTCTCAAGGATCTTCTCAACCCGCTGGTTGAAACAGGCCTGCAAAGCGTGAGCATCTTTCAGCCCTCGATCGCGCATAAATTGCTGGATGTGCGGGGGACTGGTTCCACTGGGTCGGATCGACCTCATCGCCGCCAATATGCAGCCACGGATCGGGAAAGATCGCCGCCATTTCGCCGACCAGGGTGTCGATCACCTGATAGACCTGCTCATTGCTGGGATCCAACAGCAGTTTAAACACTCCCCAGCCGCGCTCCATCTGATAGGGACCCGGCAGATCCAGCTCAGGCACCACCCGCACGCCGCGATCGGCGGCATACTGCACCAGTTCACGCATCTGTTGCTGACTGTAATAGCGGCCATCGCTGGCTTTCTGCTGGAGCTGAGGATAATGGCTGGAAGCGAAGCGCCAGCCCTGATCGTCGGTCAGATGCCAGTGAAAGACGTTCATCCGGGCGGCGGCGATGCCATCAATTTGCCGCCTGAGGGTTTCAATCGGCATAAAATGACGCGCGCTGTCGATCAGTATCCCGCGCCAGGGGAATCGCGGCTGGTCATCAATGGTCACATAAGGCAGCGTGGTGCCCCGATCGCCGCTCTGAATCAGCTGCAGCAGGGTTTCCATGCCGAGCATTGCGCCAAACCGGCTGGGGGCGCTGAGCAGCACGGCCGCTGCTGTCTATTTGCAGGTGATAACGTTCATCACTGTCGGGCAGCGGCAGCGGATCGACCGCTTTATCAATCACGATGTGAATGGTCGGCTGCGCCACCGGCTGACTGGCGGGCAACAGTGGCCAGCCGGTCTGATTAGCGATGCGTTCCAGCCAGCACGCCTCGGCCCCCGCCAGATGATCGCCGCTAATCTGCAGTGTCAGCTGCGGCGTCAGGTTCAGCGCCCCGCCGCTGGCTCTGCTCAACCCGTTGCGGCCAGGGCATTAAGGGGAGCTTTTCAGCCAGCGCCGGAGAGACCAGCGCCACACTCATAACGCAACTTATTGCACTACAACCAGCAATCAGAGAACGGCGTAACCATATTGGCGGGCATCCTTGTAGAGTCAATGACTTATCACGGGCAAACCCTGATTAAAGTTGTTTCGCGCGGTTAAGCAAGTTAATACATTAAGAAATTTGAACTGACGACGAAATAGTTAACTTCCGGTGCTTTTTTCTGCCCGCTTCGCCCTTCTTTGCTTGAGGTCAAAATTGGGTGGAATAATTCGCAACAATCACTACATGTAGGGATTAGAATCCTGCAAATACCCATATGTAGTCTCTGGAGGGAGAATGGCGACGGTAGTGATTAAGCGTGATGGATGCCGGACAGGCTTTGATGCACAACGTATTCAGCAAGCCGTGGCCGCTGCCGCGCGTGCGTCAAATGTGGACGATGCGGCCTAGTGCGAACAGGTGGCGCAGCGCGTCAGTACGCTGCTGGCAGAGCGTCAGAAAGTCGACATCCGCGAGATCCAGTGTGCGGTCGAAGAGACGCTGGTGGCCGGTCCCTTACCCGCAGCAGGCCCGTACCTATATCTAATATCGCCACGATCGTGACGTCGCGCGCGATCGCCAGAGCCAGTTATATCACGCCATTCGCGGGCTGGTCGATCAGACCAACACCGCCCTGCTGAATGGAAATGCCAATAAAGACAGCAAAGTGATCCCGACCCAGCGCGATTTGCTGGCCGGGATCGTGGCGAAGCACTATGCACAGCAGCAGATCCTGCCGCGTGATGTGGTGCTTGCCCACGAGCGCAGCGAGATCCACTATCACGATCTCGACTATTCGCCGTTCTTCCCGATGTTTAACTGCATGCCGATCGATCTAAAGGGATGCTGACCAACGGCTTTAAAATGGGCAATGCCGAGATTGAACCGCCTAAATCGATCGCCACCGCGACCGCCGTCACCGCGCAGATCATCGCCCAGGTCGCCAGCCATATCTACGGCACCACCACCATCAACCGGATTGATGAGGTACTCGCCCCGTTTGTTGGGCTGAGCTATCGCCGCCATCACGCCATCGCCGTGGAGTGGCAGATTGCTGAGGCGGAGCAGTACGCGCAGCAGCGCACCGAAAAGAGTGCTACGAAGCCTTTCAGTCGCTGGAGTACGAGGTCAATACCCTGCATACCGCCAACGGTCAGACGCCGTTTGTCACCTTTGGCTTCGGGCTGGGCGGCCCGGCTGATCCAGCAGTCGATTCTGCGCAACCGGCTGGCCGGTCTGGGCAAGAACCGCAAAACCGCGGTGTTCCCTAAACTGGTGTTCAGCATTCGTGAAGGGGTCAACCGGCGCGCTGGCGACATTAATTACGACATCAAGCAACTGGCACTGGAATGCGCCAGTAAGCGCATGTATCCCGATATCCTCAATTACGATCAGGTGGTGAAGTTACCGGTTCCTTTAAGACGCCGATGGGCTGCCGCAGCTTCCTCGGGGTGTATGAAGAGAACGGCGAGCAGATCCACGAAGGCCGCAACAATATCGGGGTGATCAGCCTCAATCTGCCGCGTATCGCGCTGGAGGCGGCGGGTGACGAGGCGCGCTTCTGGTCCCTGCTGGATGAACGTCTGCTGCTGGCGAAGCGGGCATTAATGACCCGCGTGGCGCGCCTAGAGAAAACCAAAGCGCGGGTCGCGCGCCTCGCTGTCGCTGGGTTATATCGGCTTGCATGAAACCCTGAACGCACCAAGTGTCGGCAAGCAGCATCCGTATGATGATGCGGCATTGCGCGCCAAAGGGGTGGAGATTATCGCCCATCTGCGCGCCGCGACCGACCGCTGGAAAGACGAGACTGGTTACGGCTTCAGCCTCTACAGCACCCCAAGTGAAAATCTGTGCGATCGCTCCTGCCGGCTTGATGCGGCGGAATTTGGCGTGGTGCCCGGCGTCACCGACAAAGGCTACTACACCAACAGCTTCCATCTCGACGTCGAGAAGAAAGTGAATCCGTACGACAAAATTGACTTTGAAGCGCCCTATCCGCCGCTGGCGAATGGCGGTTTCATCTGTTACGGCGAATACCCCAACATCCAGCACAACCTGAAGGCGCTGGAAGATGTCTGGGATTACAGTTATGACCGCGTGCCCTATTACGGCACCAACACCCCCGATTGACGAGTGCTACGACTGCGGTTTCAACGGGGAGTTGACCTGCACCAGCCGCGGCTTTACCTGTCCGCAGTGCGGCAACCACGATCCGGCCCGCGTCTCGGTTACCCGGCGGGTCTGCGGCTATCTCAGCAGCCCGGATGCGCGACCGTCCAACACCGGTAAACAGCAGGAAGTGCAGCGTCGGGTGAAACATCTCGAGGGCCCGCTGGGATGATGCGTATCCATCGCTATTACGATGTGGATATCGTTAACGGGCCGGGCACGCGCTGTACCCTGTTTGTCGCAGGCTGCGAACATCAGTGTCGCGGCTGCTACAACCAGAGCACCTGGCGGCTCGATTCGGGCGTTCCCTTTACCCTGGCGATGGAAGAGCAACTGCTGGCAGATTTGCAGGATACCCGAATCCCGCGTCAGGGACTGTCGCTGAGCGGCGGCGATCCGCTGCATCCGCATAACGTGCCGCACATTCGCCGGCTGGTGAAACGGGTGCGGCAGGCGTGCCCCGAGAAAGATATCTGGCTGTGGACCGGTTACCAGATGCAGGAGCTGAATGCCGCACAGCGCGAGGTGCTGGGCTATCTCGACGTGCTGATTGATGGGCGCTTTGTCGAGGCTGAAAAAGATCTCCGGCTGCTGTGGCGCGGCAGCCGCAATCAGCGTATCTGGCAGCTACGCTGAGTGACGCGGAATATCTCCCGACTCGATGATGGTTACGCTGTCGCCACCCGGTGTAAAGGCCTGCTGATGCAGGCAGCGCGCCACGTCACGCGCGGTGACTGAGCGCCAGTTGCCCGGCAGCAGGATAAACAGCGGTGCCATCAGACTCTCTCCACGGCGCGTCTGCGCCCGATCGCCCAGCAGCAACGAGGGCCGCACCAGCGTCATGCGCGGCCAGCCCTGATGCCGCAGCGCATTTTCCATCTAACCTTTGACCCGATTATAAAAAAACGGCGAGTGACGGCTGGCACCGTGTGCACTGACCGCCAGCATCTGCTTCGCCCCTAAACGCAGTCCGCTCAGGCCACTGTCGACCACCAGCGTGTAATCGACGTGGATAAAGGCCTGCTTGCGGGTGGTGCCCAGACAGCAGAACACCGTATCCAGCGAGGTTTGCAATGGCCCGAGCACGTCGGTGAGATCCGCTTCAACCGGATTAACCACCTTGCGCATTGCGGGTAATGCCCGCCGGGTCGGCGCAATAATTTCATCGACCCGCGGGTCCTCAATAAGTAAGCGCAGCAGATGCGACCCAACTAATCCGGTGGCCCCAGTCAGTAATACGCGATTCATTTCAGATTCGTCCTTATTTCACTGCACAGGTTAAAAGATAGCTGATCTACGCGTCCCGGCTTGCGTTCTGACGTTGAGCGGCAATGCTTAATACGTTAATCAGGAAAGCGCATCCCGCGCTTCACCATTTAAGGAGGAAAAGATGAGTAAGAAAGTTGCGGTTTTGATTACTGATGAATTTGAAGACTCAGAATTTATCTCACCGGCCGAAAGTTACAAAGGCGCTGGCTATGAGGTGATCACCATCGAGAAGCAAGCGGGTAACGTCGTCAAAGGGAAACAAAGCGAAGCGGAAGTGACCATCGATCGCAGTATCGATGACGTCAGCCCGGCCGAGTTTGATGCGTTGCTGCTGCCCGGCGGTCATTCACCAGATGCCCTGCGCGGCGACGATCGCTTTGTCGCGTTTACCAAAGAATTCGTCGCCAGCGGCAAACCTATCTTTGCGATTTGCCATGGTCCACAGCTGCTGATCAGCGCCAATGGCGTGCGTGGCCGCAAGATGACCAGCGTGAAGGCGATTGCCATTGACCTGGTGAACGCTGGCGCTGACTTCCACGATAAAGAAGTGGTAGTTGACGGCGATAAGCTGGTGACCAGCCGGACGCCTGACGATCTGCCGGCGTTTAATCGCGAATCCCTGCGGATCCTCGAGGCGATCTAACCCGCTGCGCCCCTTTCCTGCCGGAGAGGGGCTGCTACTCCTGCTGCCCTTCTGGCCGTACCCAAGCAATTTTCTTGCCGAAACCCAGCGCATTATCGGTCATCTTCACTTCATCCAGCTGAATCTCCCACAGCGGCGCGGACACTTTACGCGCAACCGGGAATCGCTTCTGGTAGGCGCTGCGTGCCACGCGCTCTGCCTCGTCGTTCAGCCGCACGATGTGGCCGCGATACTGCACCCCTTTGATCAGCAGCACGCTTCTGGGCTGGCCGTTGACCGTGCCCGCCACCTGCGGATTTTTCATCACCAGCAGCCCGTGACGGGTATCCGGTTCCGTCATGATCCAGAACGCCATGCGTGCTTCGTCGAAGACGTAATAACAGTTGGCGCACCACAGCTCATCATCGGCGGTACAGCAAAGGGAAAGGACGTGCTGTTTTCTAAGGTAGCGAACAAGATGGGCATGGTCGGACAAGGTGATCTCCTGACGGCGCACCGGATAGCGACAGGCGGCGAAGCGCGCTACACTGCCCGGCACTGTTTTTATGGAATCCATTACGATGAGTCAGCGCTGGCAACTCTATATCGTCCGTACGGCGAAAGGGAGCCTCTACACCGGCATCACCACCGACGTACCGCGCCGGGTGGATCAGCATCAGCGTGGACGCGGTGCCCGGGCGCTGCGCGGCAAAGGCCCGCTGGATCTGGTCTTTCACTGTGAGGCGGGCGATCGCGCCAGCGCCTCCAGACTGGAGTATCAGGTGAAGCAACTAACCCGCCAGCAGAAATTGCTGTTGGTGGCGAGCCAGCCGGTCAGTCTGGAAAGCTGGCTGGGTAGGCCGGTTAAGGCTGACGGTTAAAGGGGTCAGCGTATTCGATGCGCCCTTCGGCACCGTCGAAGACGTTATCCGCCAGACGGTAGACCTGGAAAGCGGCTTCGCTACCAGGCCAGCGGCAGTGCAGGCCATAGCGGGCGGCAGGCTCAAAGCCAAAGCGGTTAAACAGCGCCGGATCGCCCAGCACCACTACTGCGCTATAGCCGAACTCATTCAGCGTATCCAGCCCTTCATAAATCAGCTGTTTCGCAATGCCCTGACCGCGCAGGCTTTCGTCCACCGCCAGCGGGGCCAGTCCGACCCAGTTGCGATCGTCGCCCTGTACGCTAACCGGACTGAATGCAGCATAGCCCAGCACCTGTCCTTCCTCGTCGGTCGCCACCACGCCCAGCGTCAGCAGGCCATCTTCACGTAACGCCTGGGTCAGTTCAGCTTCGGCTGAGGTGCTGAAACAGCGCCTCAGCAAACTGTCGATGCCCGCGGCATCAACGCCAATCTCGGTACGTATTAACATGCAGCACCCGCGCGCGCCTGTGTGGCTTTCGCGTCCTGTTTCATTCCGGCTTCAACAAAATTCGCCATCTGCTGAATTGCCGTGCGTAACGCGGTGGGCATGGCGTCGAGTTCAATAGCATCCATTACGTTCTTCACCTCCAGTCCCAGCTCGGTGTCGCCTTCAATCGCCAGACGGTGCTGAAAGAACAGCATGTCGGGATCTGCTTTACGTGCTGCCACCAGCAACAAGTCATTGGCATTGCCCCGAAACCAGACATCAGCTTCGGCGTGCTGCAATACCGCCAGTCGGCCATCCTGCATCGTGGTTATCCATTGCAGACTGACATCCGCAATGTCGATCCCGAGCAGGCGTCCTTCGAGAAAGTCTAACTAACCTTCGGCCAAAGCATGGCGAAATTGCCAGTTTAGGAGTTGTTGCAAAAGCAACTTTTTAACCGGGAATGGGGTAAGCGATGCGGGTAAGCCTAAGATTCCTGGCGCCTTTTTCACAATATGTGCATGTAACCGCTCTAACACTTTCTTCACTCCCTTCAGAAAATTTTACGTATATTGCCACATCCTTTTCTGCGCGCCTCCTCTGAGATCAATAAAAACCACTGACCGCCGATTAAAAAAACATCATCGGCGATGATCAATTGGAGTTTCACTGCCCCAAATCAACATTTACCTGCCGGCAGATGCCTAGACTCGTTGCCCATCTGCATGTCGAGAGGATTACCGATGGAACTGCTCTGCCCGGCAGGAAATTTACCCGCAGTACGCACCGCCGTAGAGAACGGCGCCGATACCGTGTATGTGGGACTGAAAGATGACACCAATGCGCGCCACTTTGCGGGCCTGAACTTCACGGATAAAAAGCTGGCTGAGGCCGCGCGCTATCTGCATAAGCATCAGCGTAAACTGCATGTTGCGATCAATACCTTTGCCCATCCGGATGGCATGGGACGCTGGAAGCGGGCGATTGACGTGGCGGCACAAAACGGCGCAGATGCGCTGATTCTGGCGGATATTGCCACACTGGAATATGCCGCGTCCCGCTCCCCGCAGGTTGAACGCCATCTGTCGGTACAGGCCTCCGCCACCAATCTTGAGGCGGTTCGTTTTTACCATCGACACTTCAATTTACACCGCGTAGTGCTGCCGCGCGTGCTGTCGATTCATCAGGTCAAACAGCTCGCCCGCTCGACGCCGGTGCCGCTGGAAGTGTTCGCTTTCGGCAGCCTGTGCATTATGGCAGAAGGACGCTGCTACCTCTCATCGTGGCTGACCGGTGAATCCCCCAACAGCGCCGGTGCCTGTTCGCCGGCGAAGTTCGTGCGCTGGCAGCAGACGCCACAAGGCATGGAGTCACGTCTGAATGAAGTGCTGATCGATCGCTATGCGCCTGACGAAAGCGCGGGCTACCCCACCTTATGCAAAGGTCGCTATCAGGTTAACGATCAGCGCTATCACGTGCTGGAAGAGCCCACCAGCCTCAATACACCGGAGCTGTTGCCGGAGCTGCTGCGTGCCGGCATCGCCTCGGTGAGAAATTGAAGGCCGCCAGCGCAGCCCGGCCTACGTGGCTGACGTGGCGCGCGTCTGGCGTCAGGCAATCGATCGCTGTAAGGCACAGCCGGAACATTTCGGCGTGACGCCAGAGCAGATGAAGACGCTGGGCGATCTCTCAGAAGGAACGCAGACCACGCTGGGTGACTATCACAGCGAATGGCAATAAGGAGTCATGATGCAATATGCCCTCGGACAGGTGCTCTGGTACTGGCCAACCGAAACACTGGAAAACTTTTATCAGCAGGCGGCCCGCAGCAGTGCGGATATCATCTACCTCGGCGAAGCGGTGTGCAGCAAACGACGCGCCACCAGTTATGCCGACTGGATGACACTGGCGCGCGAACTGGCTGCCAGTGGCAAACAGGTGGTGCTCAGCACGCTGGCGCTACTGCAATCGCCGTCGGAACTGAAAGAGTTGAAGCGCTACGTTGAAAATGGCGAGTTTCTGATCGAAGCCAATGATATCGGCACGGTTAACATGGCCGCCGAGCGCCAGCTGCCGTTTGTCGCCGGGCCGACCCTGAATGTTTATAACGCCGAGACGCTGCAGCTGCTGGTGAAAGAAGGCATGACGCGCTGGTGCATGCCGGTTGAGATGTCGCGTGACTGGCTGCTGCAGTTGCTGCAACAGTGCGAAGAGCGGGGTATCCGGCAGAAGTTTCAGGTCGAAGTGCTGGGTTATGGCAATCTGCCGCTGGCGTTATCGGCGCGCTGCTTTACCGCACGTTCAGAGAATCGGGCCAAAGACGCCTGTGAAACCTGCTGCATCAAGTATCCGGAAGGCCGTCGCGTGCTGTCGCAGGAAGGCCAGCAGGTATTTGTGCTCAACGGTATTCAGACCATAAGCGGCTACTGCTATAACCTCGGTAACGATCTGCCGGGCATGCATCGCTGGGTCGACTGCGTGCGGCTCTCGCCGCAAGATAGCGGAACCCTGGCCGAGATCGATCGCTTCCGCGCCAATAAAAACGGTCAGGCACCGCTGATGGTTGCGAAAGGCAACGATTGTAATGGCTACTGGCGCAAACTGGCGGGCATGACGCTGGCATCCTGAGTAAAAGCACATACCGGCTATATTCCTGCTGAGGTTAGCAGTTTGAATATAAGGTAATGATGCGTAATACTAAAAGGTGCAGAATCTGACGTCTGCGCCATATAACGGGAGTAGCCATGTCTGAGAAAAAACCTCTTCGTCTGTCCGTGCTGGATCTGATCTGGCGGCGAATACCGACACGCTGCAGCTCGGCTCCGGCGGCATTATGCTGCCCAACCATCCGCCACTGGTGATTGCCGAACAGTTTAGCACCCAGGCCTCGCTGTATCCCGGCCGTATCGATTTAGACCTGGGCCGCGCGCCCGGTTCCGATCAGCGCACCATGATGGCGCTGCGTCGTCATATCTCCAGCATGCACGCCGATGCCTTCCCGGAGGATGTGGCCGAACTGATCGGCTGGTTCGATGCCGAACCGGGCGAACAGCCAGCGGTACAACCGGTGCCCGGTCTGGGGCTGAAAATTCCGGTCTGGCTGCTCGGTTCCAGCCTCTACAGCGCCCAGCTGTCAGCCAGAATGGGTCTGCAGTTCGCCTTTGCCTCGCATTTCGCGCCCGACCAGCTGTTCCAGGCGCTGCACGTCTACCGTGAAAACTTCCAGCCTTCGGCGCGTCTCGAAAAACCTTACGCCATGGTCTGTATCAACGTGGTGGCTGCCGACAGCGAACGTGATGCGCGCTTCCTGTTTACCTCGCAGCAGCAGTTTATTAACCTGCGCCGCGGTAAGCCGGGCCCGTTACCCGCACCGTTTGAGAACATGGATAATCTCTGGTCGCCGTCAGAACAGTATGGCGTGCAGCAGGCCTTAAGCATGTCGCTGGTCGGCGATAGCGACAAAGTGCGTCACGGTCTGGCTTCGCTGATGCGCGAAACCCAAGCTGACGAGATCATGGTCAACGGCCAGATTTTCGATACCGAGGCGCGTCTGCGTTCATTTGCCATTGCGATGGAAGCGGCCCGCAGCCTGTAATTCTGCCGGCGGTGGGGGCAAGGCATCCGCACCCACCGCCAGCTGCCGACTGTCACGCGCCGGCGATCGGCCATAAAACCGGCTGTATTCACGGCTGAACTGCGAAGCGCTCCGATACCCTACCCGATAGCCCGCCGTCCCCGCATCAGGCGTCTCGCCTCATTCAGCCGCAGCTGCTTCTGGTATTGCATCGGCGTCATCGCCGTCACCGCTTTGAAGTGATGATGCAGCAACGAGACGCTCATCCCGACGTTGCTGGCGAGCTGATCAATCTTCAACGGCCGGTGGAAGTTTTCCCGTAGCCAGCGCGCTGCCTGCGCCACACGGTTGCCGGGGCGCTCTGCCAGCGCCATATTCAGAATGCGCGGACCTTCCGGCCCGGTCAGCAGGCGATAGAAGATCTCCTGTTCAATCAACGGTGCCAGCGCGGCGATATCCTGCGGATGATCGAGCCAGCGCACCAGCCGTATCACCGCATCGACCAGCAGTGGCGACATCTTATGCACCGTAATGCCCCGCTCGCTGCGCGCCTGCGACAGCGGCAGCACGGGCGGATACTGCTCAAGGTAACGCATCAGCCGGGATTCATTGATGGTGATGCCGATACCCAGATTGGGCTTTTCCGGCGTGGCAACGGTGACGCAGGCACGGACCGGCATATTCAGCGTTACCAGCAGCAGATCGCCCGGCCCGTAATGCAGGATCTCATCCCCGATATGCAGCGCTTTACCGCCCTGCGCCACCAGCGCAAAGCTGGCCCATTGGGCAATGTGCACCGGTTCGCTGGGTGCTGAACTGCGGCCAAAAAACAGGCAGTCTATGGCACTGGTGTGCCGGCCATCACTCGGCGCGTGACGATCGTTCAGCTGCGCCAGCGCTTGCCATTTAGGGGTTTCTATCATCACTCCTCCCGCCTCGGTCCGCCATATATTCAGATGCGGCAGATCTTAACGTAACTTAATCCCGGCACCTGCCTTGCGCGGTCATCTTTGCAGGATAGTGCAAAAAGCTTGCAGGATTGCGCTACCCACATCTGGCACCAGCGCGCATAGTCTACCGACGCAATCATTACGACAGAGAACAATATTATGAAAGCTCTGGAAAACAAAATAGCGCTGGTGACGGGCGCGTCAAAAGGTATTGGCGCGGCGATCGCCATCGCTTTTGCCACCGCTGGCGCACGCGTGGTGGTGAACTATCGCCAGGACGAGCCGGGTGCGGCCGATGTGGTGAGCGATATCCTGTCGCTGGGCAGCGAAGCGGTGGCAGTACAGGCGGATATCTCACAACCGCGGGAGGTTGAGCGGCTGTTCGCCACCACCGTGGCGGAGTTCGGGGCACCGGATATCGTGGTCAACAATGCCGGCAGTTTCCATCACGGTGACTTTGCTGCCCTGACGCTGGAGGCGATGCGCCAGCAGATCGACGTTAATCTGCTTGGCACCATGCTGGTGTGTCAGCAGGCGATTAACCACTTTCCGCCGCAGGGTGGCAGCATCATTAACCTTAGCGCCCTGAACACCAAAAACAGTACCCCTGGCTCGGTGCTGTGGGCCGCCATCAAAGGGGCGATTGATACCCTGACTCAGGGCCTGGCACGGGAGCTGGGGCAAAAAATATTCGGGTCAACGCATTAGCGCCGGGCATGATCCTGACTGAGGGCTTGCTGGCAGCCAAGAAGATCAGCCCGCAGCTCAAGGCGCAACTGCTGTCGGCGACACCGCTGGGACGGTTTGGCCTTCCGGAAGATGTCGCTCAGGTGGCGCTGTTTCTCGCCTCTGAGGAGTCAGCCTACGTCAGCGGCGAGCGCGTTATGATCAGCGGGGGCGCCTGACAGGCATAAAAAAGGGAAGCCCTCGGGCTTCCCTTTTTATCACGACTTAACGTCTGTTATGCGTCACGACGACGTGGTGCTGCGGCAGCGCCATCTTCACGACGTAGACCACGACCACCTTCACGCTTTGCGCCCGCGCCTGCACCAGCAGGACCACGACGCTCACCACCGGCTGGACGACGATAGCCACGGCCTTTGTTCGGCTGTGCATCACCCAGCAGCTGCATATTCATCGGCTTTTTCAAAATACGCGTACGGGTGAAGTGCCGCAGCACATCGCCTGGCATGCCTTTCGGCAGCTCGATGGTTGAGTGGGTGCCGAACAGCTTGATGTTACCTATGTAACGGCTGCTGATGTCGCCTTCGTTAGCAATCGCACCAACGATGTGACGAACTTCAACACCATCATCGCGACCTACTTCGATGCGATACAGCTGCATTTCGCCAACGTCACGACGTTCGCGACGTGGACGGTCGCCATCACGGCTTTCACGTGGACCACGTGAGTCACGCGCTTCGCGGCTGTCACGACGGCCATAACGCTCGTCACGATCGCAGAATTCGCGACGTGCCGGACGCGGTGCTTCTGGTGGCAGAATGAGAGGACGTTCGCCCTGTGCCATCTTCAGCAGTGCCGCTGCCAGCGTTTCCAGACCCATCTCTTCTTCTGGCTGCATCTTAGCCAGCAGCGCACGGTACTGATCCAGATCGCGACTTTCCAGCTGCTGCTGGACTTTAGCCGCAAATTTAGCCAGACGACGCTGACCCAGCAGTTCTGCGTTTGGCAGCTCTACTTCAGGAATAGTCAGCTTAATTGTACGTTCGATGTTGCGCAGCAGACGACGCTCGCGGTTCTCAACGAACAGCAGAGCGCGACCAGCACGGCCCGCACGACCGGTACGGCCGATACGGTGAACGTAAGATTCTGCGTCCATCGGAATGTCGTAGTTAACCACCAGGCTGATACGCTCAACGTCAAGGCCACGGGCCGCAACGTCGGTCGCGATCAGGATGTCAAGACGACCATCTTTCAGGCGCTCCAGCGTCTGCTCACGCAGTGCCTGGTTCATGTCACCGTTCAGCGCGGCGCTGTTGTAGCCACTACGCTCCAGTGCTTCAGCCACTTCCATGGTTGCGTTTTTGGTACGCACAAAGATGATGGCAGCATCAAAGTCTTCCGCTTCAAGGAAGCCAACCAGCGCGTCTGTTTTACGACCGTAAGCGGTCCAGTAGCTCTGGCTGATATCAGGACGCGTCGTCAGGCTTGACTGAATGCGCACTTCCTGTGGATCTTTCATGAAACGTTTAGTGATGCGTCTAATCGCTTCCGGCATGGTAGCCGAGAACAGCGCGGTCTGGTGACCGGCTGGGATCTGCGCCATGATGGTTTCAACGTCTTCGATGAAGCCCATACGCAGCATTTCATCCGCTTCGTCCAGCACCAGACCGCGCAGGTTAGAAAGATCTAACGTGCCGCGTTTCAGATGGTCAAGCAGACGACCAGGAGTACCTACGACAACCTGTGGTCCCTGACGCAGGGCGCGCAGCTGCACGTCATAACGCTGGCCGCCGTACAGGGCAACCACGTTCAGGCCGCGCATATGTTTAGAGAATTCGGTAACTACTTCAGCAACCTGTACCGCCAGTTCGCGGGTCGGTGCCAGCACCAGGATTTGTGGCGCTTTAACAGTAGGATCAATGTTGTTTAACAGCGGCAGTGAGAACGCCGCGGTTTTACCACTCCCGGTCTGCGCCATGCCTAACACGTCACGGCCCGCCAGCAGGTGAGGAATACACTCAGCCTGGATTGGGGATGGCTTAACGTAGCCCATGCCATTCAGTGATTCAAGGATGTCGGCGTTCAGGCCAAGGTCAGCAAAAGTGGTTTGAATATCAGTCATGTAGTACACGTGCCTCTTAGATTGCGGCGGCCAGTCTACATAACTCGTCGTGAAAACTTTCATTCATTTTCATCAAAAAGTGTGAGCCGGCTCAAATTAGAAGTTTTGACGAACAGAAAAGCCCTCATCCCTGAAGATGATGACTTGACAGGTTTTAAAGGCAATTAAAGTTCGTCAGCTATTGCTGGTCAGATTCTGATAAATCGTCCTGTGCCTGGCCGAGTTGCGCCAGTTCCAACAATGCGTATCGGTGTTCAACAAAGTTATTGACGTTGTTGGCCACCGCCAGTTTGAACAACGCTTTCGCGTCGTCCTTCTCCCCCAGACTTAGGTAGTACTTACCTAAATAGAAGTTGGTTTCACTGAGATGTTCAGCGAGCGAGGTGTTATCCGTTGCGTCCGCCTGGAGACTTTCCATCAACGACTTTTCGCTGATGTTACTCAAGTAGAACTCGACAATATTCCATCCCCATTGGTCTCTGACCGCTTTGTCGTGACGCTGTTGAAGCGCGACTTTTGCCTTGTCGACATCCATCTCACGTTCAACGAGATAGAGCCACAGACTGCGGAAAGGATCGTTAGGATCGTATTGATAAAACGCCAGCAGATCATCTTGCGCTAACTTGTATCGACCGCCGTAATAGAGCGCGATACCACGGTTTAAATGCGCATAGTTGTAAGTTGGATCAAGCTCAAGTACAGAATCAAACGCTTCGTGGGCGGCATCAAGGTTGCCCGCCTGCGTTAAATATATGCCTAAGTAGTTAAACACTTCTGGCATATATGGTCTTACAGACAGCGCTTGCGAAAAATCGTTCCGCGCTAATGCCCGCAGACCTAGACTATCATACAACACTCCGCGCTCATATAACAGCTGTGCGCGTTCATCATCGGTGAGGGCGCGACTGGCAAGAATTTGTTCCATGCGCGCCAGAATCACTTCCTGCTGCAGTGTGGGCTGTAAAGGTACTGCAAGAACTTCGTTCTTACGCCAATTGGAGTTGCTGCATCCTGCCAGCGTCAAAGCTGTCGCAACAAAACACCAGCGTAGAAAAGGCTTCATTTCCCACTCCCGAATACAAACATTGGGATAACCATCCTGTCATCCGCCTGCTGTGCACAAGGATTCCCGCCCTCGCGATGACACAAACGCCCCTCCCTGCCAGGCAAGGAGGGGCAAATCAGCAACAACTTACTCAGCGTCAGGTGTGCTCACCGCTGCAGCTTCTTCAGTCTGCGGCTTAGATTCTGTCGCTTCTTTGATGCTCAGACGGATGCGGCCCTGGCGATCAACGTCCATCACCTTAACCGGAACTTCCTGACCCATCTGCAGATAGTCGGTCACTTTATCAACGCGCTTATCGGCAATTTGAGAAATATGCACCAAACCTTCTTTACCGCCGCCGATAGCGACGAAGGCGCCGAAGTCAACGATGCGGGTCACTTTACCACTGTAAATGCGGCCCACTTCGATCTCTGCGGTGATCTCTTCGATACGACGAATCGCTTCTTTCGCTTTCAGACAATCGGTCGCGGCAACTTTCACCGTGCCATCATCTTCTATTTCAATCGTGGTGCCAGTCTCTTCGGTCAGTGCACGAATCACTGAGCCGCCTTTACCGATCACATCTTTGATCTTATCAGAGCTGATTTTGATGGTGTAAATGCGTGGTGCGAATTCAGAAATCTCAGTACGCGGAGTGCTGATAGCCTGTTCCATGACGCCCAGAATGTGCAGACGCGCACCCTTGGCCTGGTTCAGCGCTTCCTGCATGATTTCACGCGTGATGCCTTCGATTTTGATGTCCATCTGCAGCGCGGTGATACCTTCACGGCTACCGGCTACTTTGAAGTCCATGTCGCCTAGGTGATCTTCGTCGCCTAGGATGTCAGAAAGAACCACAAACTTCTCGTCTTCTTTCACCAGACCCATCGCGATACCGGCAACAGCAGCCTTGATCGGTACGCCTGCATCCATCAGCGCCATTGAGGCACCACAGACAGAAGCCATTGATGAAGAACCGTTAGATTCGGTAATTTCCGACACCACACGTACGGTGTACGGGAATTCTTCTGCTTTTGGCATCACGGCCAACACGCCGCGCTTCGCCAGACGACCGTGACCAATTTCACGACGCTTAGGCGAACCGACCATGCCGGTTTCACCGACAGAGTACGGAGGGAAGTTATAGTGGAACAGGAAGCTGTCGGTACGTTCGCCCATCAGCTCATCCAGATTCTGCGCATCGCGGGTAGTGCCCAGCGTGGCGGTTACCAGCGCCTGCGTTTCACCACGGGTGAACAGCGAAGAACCGTGAGTACGTGGCAGTACGCCAGTACGCACATCCAGACCACGGATCATGTCTTTCTCACGACCGTCGATGCGCGGTTCGCCGTTCAGAATGCGGGTACGAACCACATTCTTTTCAAGGCTGTGAACGATATCGCCAATTTCAGCGCTATCCAGCGTTTCATCTTCAGCCAGCAGCGCAGCGATGGTTTCGTCTTTGATCACGCCAACCTGGGTGTAACGCTCCTGCTTATCAGTGATGCGGTAAGCATCGCTGATGCGCGCTTCAGCCAGCGCAGCCACGCGAGAAATCAGCGCGGTGTTTGCGGCTTCTGGCTGCCAGTCCCAGCGAGGTTTGCCCGCTTCAGCGACCAGCGCGTTGATGTTTTCGATAACAACCTGCTGCTGGTCGTGGCCAAATACCACGGCGCCCAGCATCTGCTCTTCTGACAGGATCTCAGCTTCAGATTCCACCATCAGAACGGCATTCTGCGTACCGGCAACCACCAGATCCAGACGAGACTGTTTCAGCTCATCGGCTGTTGGGTTCAGCACGTATTGATCGTTAATGTAGCCGACGCGCGCGGAGCCGATTGGGCCGTTGAATGGCAGGCCTGAAAGCGCCAGCGCAGCAGAAGCACCAATCATCGCTACGATGTCCGGGTGAACCTGTGGGTTCACGGAAACCACGGTCGCAATAACCTGAACTTCGTTAACAAAGCCTTCCGGGAATAGCGGACGAATCGGGCGGTCAATAAGACGCGCAACCAAGGTTTCGCCTTCGCTTGGGCGGCCTTCACGACGGAAAAAGCTGCCTGGGATACGACCAGCAGCGTAGGTACGCTCCTGATAGTTAACGGTCAGAGGGAAAAAGTCCTGACCTGGTTTCGCTTTTTTCTGGCCGACAACGGTAACGAACACCGCGGTATCGTCCATGCTCACCATCACAGCGGCAGTCGCCTGGCGAGCCATCATGCCGGTTTCCAGCGTGACGGTATGTTGACCATATTGGAATTTGCGTACGATCGGATTCAGCAAAATCAAAGTCCTTAACTTCGGGGCACGGCTATCTGTAGCCTGCCATTGATTACCGATCTTTAGTTGCATACCTCACGACTAATGACAACCCTTAACCGCCCCTGCGGTAAAGCCTCTCATTAGCCGCGCAGAAACTCTGCAAACAAAGATCACACTAAGCAACAATACATAAGTTTGGTCCGGATTGCTGCCGATTGCTCGAAAAAAGGGGCCATAAAGGCCCCCTTTTCGCGAAACTCGCACAAATCCGATCCGCAGGTCACGTAGGGTGCAAAAACGCTGCATGACGCGCCGACGACCCGATTTTTCAGACTTAGCGACGCAGACCGAGGCTTTCGATCAGGCTGCTGTAGCGTGCAACGTCTTTACGCTTCAGGTAGTCCAGCAGCTTACGACGCTGAGATACCATGCGCAGCAGACCGCGGCGGCTGTGGTGGTCTTTTTTGTGCTCAGAGAAGTGACCCTGCAGATGAGTAATCTGCGCAGTCAACAGGGCAACCTGGACTTCGGTTGAACCGCTGTCGTTAGCACCACAGCCATATTTAGCAACGATCTCTGCTTTAGCTTCTAAGCTTAGAGACATAATAAACTCCAGTAAAAAATGAATGTATGGGTGCCGATCTCTAATTCAGCATCCCGCTTTAAAGCCGCGCTATTCTACTCTTCGCCCGATAGCAACGCAATTGCGCTATCAGCGAAAAAACGTCACGCCGCTTAATCCTGATACTCAACCACTAAACGCCGGGGCGCCACACGGCCATCGTCGACGATTTCCGCCATGCCGATAAATTTACGCGCCTCGCCTTCGGTGACCCGGACCAGTCCCTGCGCCGGCACATTGCTGGCCTGCACTGGCTGTCCCTGTTTGAAGTACGCCGCTACGGCAGACAACAAATTCACTTCAGGGAAGTCTGCAGCGGGACTGTCCATCGGCAGCAGCAGCGGGTCCAGCTGGTTTTCCAGCGGAATACCGGCTTCGGTCGCCTCAGTCAGTAAACCATTGAGCTGTTCCAGCGTGACCATCCGCTCATACGGGTAGCGTGCAACCTGCACCCGACGCAGCATGATAACGTGAGCACCACAGCCAAGCTTTTCGCCCACATCATCGATGATAGTGCGGATATAGGTCCCTTTGGAGCAGTGGATTTCCAGCTCCAGTTCATCCCCTTCCCAGCGAATAAATTGCAATTCGTAGACGGTGATCGGACGCGGCTCGCGCGCAATCTCAATGCCCTGACGCGCATATTCATACAGCGGTCGGCCCTGATGCTTTAACGCGGAAAACATTGACGGCACCTGCAGCGTTTCGCCGCGGAAACTCTCCAGTGCCGTATCCAGTTCTGCCTGACTGAAGCTCACCGGGCGCGTCTGCACCACGTTGCCATCGGCATCAGAGGTATCAGTCCGCTCGCCAAGGCGAGCAATCACCCGATAACGCTTATCGAAGTCCAGCAGATACTGTGAAAACTTGGTTGCTTCACCCAGGCAAATCGGCAGCATGCCGGTCGCCAGCGGATCAAGCGCGCCGGTATGTCCTGCACGGTTGGCGTTAAAAATACGCTTCACTTTCTGCAGCACATCATTCGACGAGACGCCCTGTGGCTTATCCAGCAACAACACGCCATGGACGTCGCGACCGCGACGACGCGGACGACTCATTACGCCTCCTCGTCTTTCACCGGTGGCGTCAGGGCCACGGCGCTCAGCATCGTTT
Organism: Pantoea sp. Eser; assembly: GCA_009830035.1. Taxonomy (GTDB): domain Bacteria; phylum Pseudomonadota; class Gammaproteobacteria; order Enterobacterales; family Enterobacteriaceae; genus Pantoea. Next base: position 13,680 of record SZZY01000004.1, on the reverse strand, counting down.
TTCACGACGCTGCTGACGAGGTCAGACATGCGCATCCCTTCGATCAACGAGTTGTCGTAGAAGAAGGTCAGCTCCGGCACGATACGCAGGCGCATCGCTTTGCCGAGCAGAATGCGGATGTAACCTGAGGCTTCTTTCAGCGCTTTCAGGCGATTTTTTACCGCTTCTTCATCTTTATCATTCAGGAAAGTCACGAACACTTTGGCGTAGGCCAAGTCACGTGAGACTTCAACACCGGAGACGGTGACCATCATGCCAAGACGCGGATCTTTAATCTCGCGCTGCAGGATCATCGCAATCTCTTTTTGCAGCTCTTGTGAAACGCGCTGCGGGCGACCAAATTCTTTCGCCATCATTATTTCTCCCAAATAATTCGGGAGGCCAATGGCCTCCCGAATTGCATCACATCAGCAGTGACTTACACGATGGTGCGTTTAACTTCAATCACTTCAAAGACTTCAATCATATCGCCGACACGGACGTCATTGTAGTTCTTCACGCCGATACCGCACTCCATGCCGTTACGCACTTCGTTGACGTCATCTTTAAAGCGACGCAGAGATTCCAGCTCGCCTTCGTAAATCACCACGTTGTCACGCAGGACGCGGATTGGATTGTGACGCTTGATGTTGCCTTCGGTCACCATACAACCTGCCACTGCACCGAATTTCGGTGATTTGAACACGTCGCGGACTTCAGACAGACCAATGATCTGCTGTTTGTATTCCGGAGCCAGCATACCGCTCATCGCCGCTTTCACTTCGTCAATCAGGTTATAGATGACGGAGTAGTAGCGCAGATCCAAGCTTTCTGCATCGATGACGCGACGCGCAGAGGCATCGGCACGGACGTTAAAGCCAAGGAGGATTGCGTTAGATGCTGCAGCCAGCGTCGCATCGGTTTCGGTGATCCCGCCCACGCCTGAACCAACAATCTTCACCTTCACTTCGTCGGTGGAGAGTTTCAGCAGGGAGTCGGAGATCGCTTCCACAGAACCCTGAACGTCCGATTTCAGCACGATGTTCAGTTCAGACACTTCGCCTTCGGTCATGTTAGCAAACATGTTCTCCAGCTTAGATTTTTGCTGGCGAGCCAGTTTAACTTCGCGGAATTTGCCCTGACGATAAAGTGCCACTTCACGCGCTTTCTTCTCGTCACGGACCACGGTCGCTTCGTCACCGGCAGCCGGAACGCCAGACAGACCCAGAATCTCAACCGGGATAGACGGACCCGCTTCCATGACTTCGCGACCCAGTTCGTCACGCATTGCACGAACGCGGCCATACTCGAAGCCACACAGCACGATGTCGCCTTTGTTCAGCGTACCTTCACGTACCAGCACGGTCGCAACCGGACCACGACCTTTGTCGAGGAACGATTCGATCACCACGCCGCTCGCCATACCTTCACGGATAGCGGTCAGTTCCAGCACTTCCGCCTGCAGCAGGATAGCGTTAAGCAGATCGTCAATGCCGGTACCCGCTTTCGCAGACACGTTGACGAACATGTTTTCGCCGCCCCACTCTTCCGGAATGATACCGTACTGAGTCAGTTCGTTTTTAACGCGATCCGGATCGGCTTCAGGCTTGTCACACTTGTTCACCGCAACCACAACCGGCACTTTGGCCGCTTTGGCGTGCTGAATAGCTTCGACAGTCTGTGGCATCACGCCATCGTCTGCTGCCACAACCAGGATAACGATGTCAGTCGCCTGCGCACCACGTGCACGCATCGCGGTAAACGCGGCGTGGCCTGGGGTGTCGAGGAAGGTGACCATGCCGTTATCGGTTTCAACGTGGTACGCACCAATGTGCTGAGTAATGCCGCCCGCTTCGCCAGAGGCGATTTTGGTCGAGCGGATGTAGTCCAGCAGTGAGGTTTTACCGTGGTCGACATGGCCCATGATGGTCACAACCGGTGCGCGAGATTCCTGCGCTGCATCGGTATCACGATCGTCCATTACCGCTTCTTCCAGCTCGTTTTCACGACGCAGGGTCACTTTGTGGCCCATCTCTTCGGCAACGAGTTGTGCAGTTTCCTGATCGATAACCTGGTTGATAGTCGCCATAGCGCCCATCTTCATCATCGCTTTGATGACCAGAGAACCTTTCACCGCCATTTTGTTAGCCAGTTCAGCTACGGTGATGGTTTCGCCAATCACGACATCGCGGTTAACCGCCTGGGCTGGCTTGTTAAAGCCCTGCTGCAAGGCGCTTGGTTTGCGATGCTTACCGCCTTTACCACCACGAATCTGCGCACGCGCTTCTTCACGGTCAGTTTTGGCTTCAGAATGCTTGTTGCCTTTTTTCGCCGGACGCGCAGCTTTAGCGGTGGTGCGTGTACGCGCACGACCCGCTTCAACCTGACGGTCATTTTCGTCTTCAGCCTGACGGGCATGGGTCGAAGTGGTGACGTGATAGTCGCCTTTATCCTCTTCTTCCGGTTTTTCCCATTCAGCTGACTTCTCTTCGGCCAGACGGCGGGCTTCTTCTGCTACGAGGCGGGCAGCCTCTTCAAGCTTACGGCGGGCTTCTTCTTCAGTTTTACGCTTCAGTTCGGCAGCTTCAGCTTCGCGACGGGCTTTATCGGACTGCGCAGCCTTAGTCACTTCGTCGGTAGGTTGATTTGTCACTTTCTGATTTTCCACTGCTGCACGTTTGGCCTTGTCAGCGGCTTCACGTTGCGCTTTCTGTTCAGCTTCGCGACGGGCTTTTTCTTCAGCCTCGCGTTGCGCCTGCTCTTCCGCTTCACGCTGCGCCTCGGCTTCTGCTTCGGCCTGAGCTTGCTCAGACTCTGCATCACCTTTCACGTATGTGCGCTTTTTGCGGACTTCGATTTGCACCGACTTACTTTTACCCCCGGTGCCTGGAATATTCAAGGTGCTGCGCGTTTTACGCTGCAGCGTCAGCTTAGCTGAACCGACCTGACCGTGCTCACGATTCAGGTGAGACAATAAGGTTTCTTTCTCGTGCTGGGTCACTGCGTCATTTTCAGACTTAGGGATCCCCGCATCAGCAAATTGCTGTACCAGGCGATCGACCGGAGTCTGAATTTCTGCGGCCAGCGATTTTACGGTTACATCTGTCATGCTGTTCCTTCCTGTTATTACGCGTCATCGCCGAACCAGCAGATATTACGGGCGGCCATAATCAGCGCGCCGGCTTGCTCATCAGACATGCCTTCAATATCCGTCAGATCGTCAACACCTTGCTCAGCGAGATCTTCCAGCGTGCAAACGCCTTTCGACGCCAGGCGGAAAGCCAGAGCACGATCCAGACCTTCAAGATTCAGAAGATCCTCAGCGGGCTGCTGGTTACCAAGGATCTCTTCTTTCGCCAGTGCCAGGGTGGTTAACGCATTTTTTGCTCGTTCACGCAGGGCTTCAATGGTCTCTTCGTCGAGGCCGTCGATTTCCAACAGCTCGTTGATTGGCACGTATGCCAGTTCTTCCAGCGAAGAGAAGCTCTCTTCCACCAGTACGGTGGCGAACTCTTCGTCGATGTCGAGATGTTTGGTGAACATATCGATTGCTGCGTGTGCTTCAGCCTGATGTTTGGCCTGCAGATCATCGACGGTCATTACGTTCAGCTCCCAGCCACTCAGCTGTGAAGCGAGACGCACGTTTTGGCCGTTACGGCCGATTGCCTGAGCCAAATTGCCAGCTTCTACAGCGATATCCATGGTGTGGTTATCTTCATCAACCACGATTGACGCCACATCAGCCGGAGCCATGGCGTTGATAACAAACTGCGCCGGGTTGTCGTCCCACAGCACGATATCGATACGCTCGCCGCCCAGTTCACTAGAAACCGCCTGAACACGCGCGCCACGCATGCCCACACAGGCACCCACCGGATCGATACGTTTGTCGTTGGTCTTGACTGCAATTTTAGCGCGCGAGCCCGCATCACGAGCAGCGGCTTTAATTTCAATCACTTCTTCGCCAATTTCTGGCACTTCAATGCGGAACAGTTCAATCAGCATTTCCGGTTTGGAACGCGTCACGAACAGCTGCGCTCCACGTGCTTCCGGGCGAACCGAATAGAGCACGCCGCGAATACGGTCGCCTGGGCGGAAGTTTTCACGCGGCAGCATATCTTCGCGCAGGATAACCGCTTCGGCATTGCTGCCTAAATCGAGGGAAATATTGTCGCGGTTAACTTTCTTCACCACGCCAGTAATAATTGCGCCTTCCTGCTCACGGAACTGATCAACCACCATCGCGCGCTCAGCTTCGCGCACTTTTTGCACGATAACCTGCTTAGCGGTCTGGGTGGTGATACGGTCAAAGGTGACCGATTCAATCTGATCTTCGACATATTCGCCCAGATTGAATGCTTCATCTTCGAAGCGGGCCGCATCCAGCGTGATCTCGCGCGTCGGCTGCGTCACCTCTTCTACGATTTCCCAACGGCGGAAAGTATCGAAATCGCCACTTCTGCGATCAATGCTGACGCGTACGTCAATTTCTTGCTCGTACTTTTTCTTGGTCGCAGTCGCCAGCGCGCTCTCCAGCGCTTCGAAGATTTTCTCACGCGGCAGGGCTTTTTCGTTAGAAACGGCTTCTACAACAGCTAAGATCTCTTTGTTCATCCTGGTTAGCCTCAATCCGGACTTTTAAAAGTGGGGGACCAGGTTCGCTTTCTGAATATTACTCAGTGCGAACACTTCATCGTTACCCTCAACGTTCACCGTGATAATCTCGCCATCAACTGACTTGATGATTCCCTGCCATTTACAGCGGTTCTGAACGGCCATACGCAACACCAGACTCACTTCATCGCCCATAAAACGGACATAGTGTTCTGCGGTGAACAGAGGACGATCGAGTCCCGGTGAGGAGACTTCTAGGTTGTAAGGCACGGTAATGGGATCTTCGACATCCATTACGGCACTTACCTGGTGGCTGACATCGGCGCAATCATCGACATTGATGCCATCTTCACTATCAATATAGATGCGCAGGGTTGATGTGCGACCACGAACGAATTCAATTCCAACCAGTTCGTAGCCCAGCGCTTCTACCGGAGCCGATACCAACTCTGTCAATTTTTGCTCTAATGTGGACAAGCCCACCCCCAAGACATAAAAAAAAGGGCCTATAGCCCAGTATTACGATTCGCTAATAACAAAAAAACCCCGAATATTCGGGGTTTTTAATCACTGGACCCTGTACGCCGCATTGCGGCTCGGACTCCATCCAAAGATTTTTCTTTCAAAAATGAGCCGTGAATGCGTCCGTCGATGCACACAGTATATTTGAAAAAGAACTCAAAGGGAAAGTGGTTGCGGGGGCCGGATTTGAACCGACGACCTTCGGGTTATGAGCCCGACGAGCTACCAGGCTGCTCCACCCCGCGTCCGAAAACGTGGCAAATAATACGCCAAAACTGCATAAAATGCAAGTAATACTAAGATTTGGTACCGAGGACGGGACTTGAACCCGCAAGCCCAATCGGGCACTACCACCTCAAGGTAGCGTGTCTACCAATTCCACCACCACGGCACTACACTGACCACAACGATTCGTTGTGTCGACGAACTTACTTAGGAATATCGCTGCCCGGCGTGGCCGGTTGAGCTGGCTGTTCAGTCTGTTGAGAAGACTGCGCCGGCGCAGAAAGATTTTCCCACTCGCTTCCTTTCGAGGCTTTATTACTGTTCAGGTTACCGAGAACCAAGCTGATGATGAAGAACAGTGCCGCTAAGATGCCGGTTGTACGTGTCATGAAATTACCTGAACCCGTAGAACCAAACAGCGTACCGGATGCGCCCGCACCGAATGAGGCTCCCATATCAGCGCCTTTGCCTTGCTGCAGCATGATCATACCCACGAGGGCGATAGCTACAATAAGGAAAACAACTAAAAGAGCTTCGTACATATTCAACCTGTTCCTTGCACGATAATCGTACAGTTAAAGCTCAAACCAGTATTGATGGGGAGTCTCGTCATCACCCATCAGAAGCGGGTGTGAATACTAACCAAAGGCGGATACCTCTGCAAGCGCAATTTTCATCACCCCAACCGATTGCAGAAAAAACGCCATCCCGGTGATTTTACAGGCGGTTCGGCAGCCTGCGAACCGCCTGTCAGCTGATTAAAACGCCTTCACCTGTTCGGCGATACGGTTTGCCAGCTCGGTCACCTGCGCCTCATTCTCGCCTTCCACCATCACCCGAATCAAAGGCTCAGTGCCCGACTTGCGCAGTAACACCCGGCCACGACCCGCCAGCGCTTTTTCCACCTCTGCCGTAACGGTTTTAACCGCGTCGCTCTGCAACGGATCGTGCTCACCGGTAAAGCGGACATTGACCAGTACCTGAGGCAGCATTTTCGTGCCGCTGCACAGATCGTGCAGGCTCATGTGGTTGCGCACCATTGCAGTAAGTACTTGCAAACTTGCCACGATGCCGTCGCCGGTGGTGGTTTTATCCAGCAGGATCACATGGCCCGAGTTCTCAGCTCCCAGCCGCCAGCCTTTCTCCTGCATCTTCTCCAGCACATAGCGGTCACCCACTTTTGCCCGGGCAAACGGAATACCGAGTTGCTTAAGCGCTAATTCCAGTCCCATATTGCTCATCAGCGTACCGACTACACCGCCGCGCAGCTGGCCCTGACGCAATCCTTCGCGCGCAATGATGTAGAGAATCTGGTCGCCATCCACCTTTTCGCCCAGATGGTCAATCATAATGATGCGATCGCCGTCGCCATCACAGGCCAGCCCGATATCCGCTTTCTCTGCCAGCACTCGCTGCTGCAGTAGCTTCAAATCGGTAGCGCCGCACTCTTTGTTGATGTTCATCCCATCCGGCTGGGTGGCAATGGCGATCACCGTAGCGCCCAGCTCACGCAACACATTCGGCGCAATGTGGTAGGTGGCCCCGTTGGCGCAGTCGACCACGATTTTCAGGCCGTTAAGGTTGAGTTCGCTTGGGAAGGTGCCCTTACAGAATTCGATGTAACGTCCGGCGGCATCAACGATGCGGCTGGCGCGGCCCAGTAAGGCGGATTCGACACAGATAATCGGTTTTTCCATCTCCAGTTCGATCGCTTCTTCAACGTCGTCCGGCAACTTCGTGCCTTCAGAGGAGAAGAATTTAATGCCGTTGTCGTCGAACGGGTTATGCGACGCCGAAATCACAATCCCCGCTTCTGCGCGGAACGTGCGGGTTAGGTAGGCGATAGCCGGAGTTGGCATCGGTCCGGTAAAGGCGGCAGTCAGGCCAGCGGCCGCCAGTCCAGCTTCTAAGGCTGACTCCAGCATGTAGCCGGAGATACGGGTGTCCTTACCGATAAGGATCTTTTTCGAACCGTGACGCGCCAGCACTTTCCCTGCGGCCCAGCCCAGCTTCAGGACGAAATCAGGGGTTATTGGCGCTTCACCGACTTTGCCACGAATGCCATCTGTACCGAAATATTTACGATTACTCATGATTATCCTTTTGCTCTTCGGGTCGCTTCGACCACGCGCATCGCTTCGGCCGTCTCTTTGACATCATGTGCGCGAATAATCTGTGCACCCTGCATCGCGGCGATGACCGCACAGCTCAGGCTGCCGGTTAAACGCTGTGACGGACCGACATTCAACAACTGACCTATCATCGATTTGCGCGACATGCCCACCAGCAGTGGTAGGCCGAAATGGTGAAAATCGCTGAGATGAGCCAGCAGTTCATAGTTGTGGCTAAGATGTTTACCGAAACCGAAGCCCGGGTCGAGTATCAGCCGCTCTTTTTTGATTCCCGCCGCTTCGCAACGCGCGATCTGTTGCGCGAAGTAAGTGTCCACTTCGTGCAGGATGTTTTCATAGTGTGGCGCCTGCTGCATGGTGCGTGGTTCACCCTGCATATGCATTAAACAGACCGGCAGGCCGGTCGCTGCCGCGGCTTCCAGCGCGCCTGGCTCTGAGAGCGAGCGCACGTCGTTAATGATGTGAGCGCCCACTCGCGCTGATTCCCGGATCATCTCGGCTTTAGAGGTATCGACCGAGATCCAGACCTCAAAACGCTGGGCAATCGCTTCGACCACCGGGATGACCCGCTTCAGCTCCTGCTCGACGCTGACCTCATCGGCCCCCGGACGGGTCGACTCACCGCCGACATCGATAATGGTCGCGCCAGCATTGACCATCTCATTGGTGTGCGTGAGCGCATCGACCAGCGCGTTATGTTTACCGCCATCGGAAAAGGAGTCGGGCGTGACATTCAAAATACCCATCACATTGGGAAATGATAAATCGAGATGGGAATCACCGGCGAACAACTTCATGGCGAATCACTCCTTGCTGATCAATATCTGGATGTAAAAAACCCCGGACCAGCCGGGGCTTTGTCTGACTAGGTGACGTCTTATTTATCAAACTGTTCTGACATGGTGTTGCCTGGGTTTGGCGGACGCGGTTCATCGACCGGACGCGGCGTCTTTGGCGTGCCGTTGCTGTCAGAGTTGCTGCTGCCTGGGTCTTCCCAGCTCGCTGGCGGACGCACTTCGCGGCGCGCCATCAGGTCGTCGATCTGCGGTGCATCGATGGTTTCATACTTCATCAGCGCGTCTTTCATCGCGTGAAGGATGTCCATGTTCTCACCCAGAATGCGGCGAGCACGCTGGTAGTTGCTGTCGATCAGGTGCTTAACTTCCTGGTCGATAATGCGTGCTGTTTCATCGGACATATGTTTCGCTTTCGCGACTGAACGTCCGAGGAACACTTCACCCTCTTCTTCGGCATACAGCAGTGGACCCAGTTTTTCTGAGAAGCCCCATTGCGTCACCATGTTACGTGCTAGGTTGGTCGCGACTTTAATGTCATTCGACGCACCGGTAGAAACATGTTCAGCACCGTAGATGATCTCTTCTGCCAGACGACCGCCGTACAGCGTCGAAATCTGGCTTTCCAGTTTCTGACGGCTGGCGCTGATCGCGTCGCCTTCAGGCAGGAAGAAGGTCACACCCAGCGCACGGCCGCGTGGAATGATGGTCACTTTGTGCACCGGATCGTGCTCAGGGACCAGACGACCAATGATCGCGTGACCCGCTTCGTGATACGCGGTTGACTCTTTCTGCGCTTCCGTCATCACCATGGAGCGACGTTCTGCACCCATCATGATTTTGTCTTTCGCTTTCTCAAACTCAACCATCGACACTACGCGCTTGTTCGAACGGGCAGCAAACAATGCCGCTTCGTTGACAAGGTTGGCTAGGTCGGCACCGGAGAAGCCAGGCGTACCGCGCGCAATGATTGCCGCGTCAATATCGGTCGCCAGCGGAACACGGCGCATATGCACTTTCAGAATCTGCTCACGGCCACGCACGTCTGGCAAGCCCACCACCACCTGACGGTCGAAGCGGCCTGGACGCAGCAGTGCCGGGTCAAGCACGTCAGGACGGTTAGTTGCGGCGATAACGATAATACCTTCGTTACCTTCGAAACCATCCATCTCAACCAGCATCTGGTTCAGGGTCTGCTCACGTTCATCATGACCACCGCCTAAACCAGCGCCACGCTGACGGCCCACCGCATCGATTTCATCGATGAAGATGATGCACGGTGCCGCTTTTTTGGCCTGCTCGAACATGTCGCGCACACGAGATGCACCGACACCGACAAACATTTCAACGAAGTCAGAACCGGAGATGGTAAAGAAAGGCACTTTCGCTTCACCGGCAATCGCTTTCGCCAGCAAAGTTTTACCGGTACCCGGAGGACCAACCATCAGTACACCTTTCGGAATCTTACCGCCCAGCTTCTGGAAGCGGCTCGGCTCACGCAGATATTCCACCAGCTCGGCGACTTCCTCTTTCGCTTCGTCACAGCCAGCAACGTCGGCGAAGGTGGTTTTAATCTGGTCTTCGGTCAGCATGCGGGCCTTACTCTTGCCGAAGGACATCGCGCCCTTGCCGCCGCCCTGCATCTGGCGCATAAAGAATATCCACACCCCTATCAGCAGCAGCATCGGGAACCACGAAATGAAGATCGACGCCAGCAGGCTTGGCTCTTCCGGTGGTTCGCCAACCACTTTGACGTTTTTGGTCAAGAGGTTATCGAGCAACTTGGGATCATTGACAGGAATGTAGGTAGTGTATTTATTGCTATCTTTTTTAATAATGTTAATTTCACGCCCGTTAATACGGGCCTCGCGGACCTGATTCTGGTTCACTTCCGACAGGAAGGTTGAATAATCAACCCTACGGCCATTCGACTCGCTGGGCCCAAAGCTCTGGAATACTGACATCAGCACGACCGCGATGACTAACCAGAGAATCAGGTTTTTCGCCATGTCACTCAAGGGATTAACCTCATATTACAACGGTGTTAGCAGATAGCGTAGTGTACTATAGATCCTTCATACATGGAATCGCATCAAAACTGCGGACTACTCCAGCAATTTGATTATAGTTTGCGCCCAGTCGCCACGATGTACACTTCACGTGAACGTGACCGTGAAGCGTCCGGCTTACGAATTTTCACTTTCGTAAACAGGGAGCGAATTTCCCGCAGGTATTCATCGAAGCCATCTCCCTGAAACACTTTCACTACAAAGCTGCCGCCGGGTGCCAGGATATTCCGACACATTTCCAACGCCAGCTCGACTAAATACATCGACCGGGGAATATCTACGGCAGGTGTACCACTCATATTCGGCGCCATATCGGACATAACAACCTGAACTTTCTGGTCGCCAACGCGTTCAAGCAGCGCATTGATCACCGATTCTTCACGAAAATCACCCTGAAGGAAATCGACACCGACAATCGGATCCATAGGCAGGATATCACAGGCAATAACGCGCCCTTTGTTCCCGATTTGCTGTACCACATATTGTGACCAGCCACCGGGTGCTGCACCCAGATCTACCACGGTCATGCCGGGTTTGAAAAGCTTGTCACCCTGTTGTATTTCATCAAGTTTAAACCAGGCGCGCGAACGCAACCCTTTTTTCTGCGCCTGAAGCACATATTTATCGCTAAAGTGTTCCTGAAGCCAGCGGCTGGAGCTGGCCGAACGCTTTTTACCCGTCATAATATTTCCAACTAAATCGTCATCGTAGCGATAAACCTGCACGCAATGGGTTGAGTCGATTTGGTGATATACCCTAGATGGCGGTAGAATGAACCGTTTTCAATCCCTAAGTAAGTAAAAAACTACGATGAACCATAAGTACCAAACAAAAACAGCACCTCAAGGGCCTCGCCCATCCGCTCAAGCCGGTGGTTGTGCTGGGTGGCAATGGCCTGACTAAAGGCGTGCTGGCCGAAATCGAGCAGGCTCTGTGGCATCACGAACTGATTAAGGTGAAAATCGCCTCAGAAGATCGTGAAACAAAGCAGCTGATCGTCGAGGCGATCGTGCGTGAAACCGGTGCCAGCAACGTACAGGTGATCGGTAAAACGCTGGTGCTTTATCGCCCGTCTAAAGAGAGCAAGATTTCTCTGCCACGTTAAGTGGGCAAAGAAAGTGCCATGCTCTTACCTCAGATAAAAGGCCGCAATGCGACCTTTTTCCTTTCTTTACATTGTGCTTTAACGCATTTAAAAGCGTAGCAACATCTTAAAGGTATTCCACCTTCAGGATTTCGTATTCGACATCGCCGCCAGGTGTTTTGATAATCGCCACATCATCTGCCTCTTTACCCACCAAGCCACGCGCCATCGGTGAATTTACCGAAATCAGATTTTGCTTAAAGTCAGCTTCGTCATCACCCACGATACGATAGGTCGACTCTTCGTCGGTATCGATATTCAGAACCGTTACCGTCGCGCCAAAAATGACCCGGCCGGTTTTCGGCATCTGGGTGACGTCAATCACCTGTGCATTGGAGAGTTTGGCTTCAATCTCCTGAATGCGGCCTTCACAAAAGCCCTGCTCTTCACGTGCGGCATGATATTCCGCATTCTCTTTCAGGTCGCCATGCTCGCGCGCGTCAGCGATAGAGGCGATAATGCGCGGACGCTTCACGGTTTTCAGCTCGTCCAGCTCTTCGCGCAATCTTTCTGCGCCTCTTAACGTCATCGGAATCTGATTCATTTAAGCTCCTCGTCATCTATTTATCCTGTTTAACGGCGTCATCCTGACCGGTGACTGCAGAAAAAAGCGTTCTGCGACGCATTAGCCCGTTTTGCAATTTGATACGTATTTTACCCCAGAGTTCCCTGCGGGTCATCGTTTACTTTCCACCGTCCAGCGACGTAGTATTGACGGCTTCACCTGCCAGTTACCGCGAGATTATGCGATTTTCACGACTTGTTACCGGATTAACCTGTGCATTTATGCTGCAGGCACAAGCAGCGCCAGTTGATGAATACATGCAGTATCTGCCAGACGGCGCCAATCTGGCGCTGATGGTGCAGAAAGTGGGTGCATCAACGCCGATTATTGATTACCACGGAAAACAGATGGCATTGCCCGCCAGTACATATGAAGGTAGTGACGGCGTTGGCGTCATTACTGGAACTGGGCAGAGACTACCGTTTTCAGACCACCTTTGATACCAAAGGCGCGCTGGTCGATGGCACGTTTTGCCGGCGATCCCACCTTAAGCCGGCAGGATCTGCGCAACATGGTGGCAGCGTTAAAGAAGCAGGGTATCACCCATATTAAAGGCAATCTGGTGATTGACACCTCGGTGTTTGCCAGTCATGACATGGCACTAGGCTGGCCCTGGAACGACCTGACCCAGTCCTTCAGCGCCCCGCCGGGTGCGGCGATCGTCGACAAGAACTGTTTCTCCGTCTCGCTCTACAGCACTAACACGCCGGGCGAGAATGCGTTTGTGCGTATCGCCTCTTACTATCCGGCACATATGTACAGTCAGGTGCGCACCATTGGCCACAACAGCGGCGAAGGGCAATATTGCGAACTGGACGTGGTGCCGGGTGAGCTGAACCGCTACACCCTGACCGGCTGCATGCGTCAACGTGCCGAACCGCTGCCGCTGGCGCTTGCGGTTCAGGATGACGCCGCCTGGGCTGGCGAGATCCTGAAAGCGGAACTGCGTGCGGCGGATATCGATTACAGCGGGCATCTGGTGCGTCAGTCTCTGGTCACCGAGCCGGGCACGGTACTGGCCTCAACCCAGTCGGCACTGCTGCATACGCTGCTGCATACCATGCTGAAGAAGTCTGACAACATGATTGCCGACACGGTGTTTCGCACCATTGGTCATCGCTACTTCAACGTGCCAGGAACCTTCCTCGCCGGTCAGGACGCGGTTCGCCGGATCCTGAAAGCCAAAGCCAATATCGACATGGGCAACAGCATTCAGGTCGACGGTTCCGGCCTGTCGCGTCATGGCCTGATTTCGCCGCAAGCCATGATGCAGGTGTTGCAGTACATTGCGAAAAATGACAGAACGATGGATTATATCTCGATGCTACCGCTGGCCGGTTATGACGGCACGCTGCAGTACCGCGGCGGACTGCATGAGGCGGGACTGGATGGCAAAGTGTCGGCAAAAACCGGCTCACTGCAGGGGGTTTATAACCTGGCGGGCTTTATCACCATCACCACCTCGAGTGGCACCCGGGTCGCCTTTGTACAGTTCCTCTCCGGCTATGCTGATGCGGCGTGCGATATTTGAAGCCAAAACGTGCGATAAATGACGGGCTACTTTTGTTTCCATCAGTGCAACGAAATTACACTGTCATTTTTTCTCAGAGGCACTTTGGCCTGTTCGCAACTGGAC
>SZZY01000030.1 GCA_009830035.1 Pantoea sp. Eser | reverse complement strand
TTCATGACTGGGGTGAAGTCGTAACAAGGTAACCGTAGGGGAACCTGCGGTTGGATCACCTCCTTAACCTGAAGATACCTTCCCGCGAAGTGCTCACACAGATTGTCTGATAAAAAAGTAATGAGCAGAAAAAACCTCTACAGGCTTGTAGCTCAGGTGGTTAGAGCGCACCCCTGATAAGGGTGAGGTCGGTGGTTCAAGTCCACTCAGGCCTACCAAATTCGCACTCATGCTGCGTTATGTTTCCGGCTCGCATAGTTCACTATGCTGCGCGAAAACATGCCTTGCCTGAGCACGAATTGCATTTCTCACGGAATATACTCGGTTGAGTGGTAGTAGTGGTCTCTGCAGTAACTGTATGGGGCTATAGCTCAGATGGGAGAGCGCCTGCCTTGCACGCAGGAGGTCAGCGGTTCGATCCCGCTTAGCTCCACCATACCGTTTAACTGTTTTTTCTGAAAAATACTTCAGGGCTTACCGGCAACGGTGTGCTGCGAAGTATTATGCTCTTTAACAATCCGGAACAAGCTGAAAATTGAAACGACGCGTCGCGTTATTCCTCCGTAATAAGGAATAGCACAGCGATGCGTTCGAGTCTCTCAAATGCTCATAGCTTGCAGTGTTGTAAAAC
>SZZY01000003.1 GCA_009830035.1 Pantoea sp. Eser | reverse complement strand
CGATGACTGTTCCTTGTTTCACATAGTGAAACTTGATTACTGTTACCTGTCCCAGATAGATCCAGTTTGTCCCAGGTAGATCCACATTTATCGCACGTTTCCCTTTTAAATATCTCACGTCCTATCAAACTCGCTGACTAAAGAACAGCAGCAGGATGTGATTACCCGTACGTTTACGAAGTCTCTGTAAGCACCGCGCTGTCCTGAATATAAAAAGGCTTCGCAAGGAGCCTTTTATTCAAAAGTCTGTTCTGATGGTGATCTCATCCACGGTCACGACCAGAATTGATTTCCTGCCCTGAGCGCAACAGAGATTGCGCCGTCTGTCCCGGCATACTCACTGGAGAAAACATCGCAATGTCAGTCAACGGTCGTATCCACTCGTTCGAATCCTGCGGTACCGTCGATGGTCCCGGCATCCGTTTCATCACCTTCTTCCAGGGCTGCCTGATGCGCTGCCTCTACTGTCACAACCGTGACACCTGGTATACCCACGGAGGTAAAGAGATCAGCGTCGAGGCGTTGATGGCGGATGTACTCTCTTATCGTCATTTTATGAACGCTTCAGGCGGCGGCGTCACGGCGTCAGGCGGTGAGGCCATTCTTCAGGCTGAATTCGTGCGCGACTGGTTCTGCGCCTGTAAAGCTGAAGGCATTCACACCTGTCTTGATATCAACGGCTTTGTCCGCCGCTACGATCCGGTTATTGATGAGTTGCTTGAGGTCACCTGTTTAGTGATGCTCGATCTCAAACAGATGAATGATGAAATTCACCAGATTCTGGTCAGCGTATCTAATCACCGCACGCTGGAATTTGCCCGCTACCTGCAGAAAAAAGGTAAGCGGACCTGGATTCGTTTTGTGGTGGTGCCCGGCTATTCCGATGACGATGATAGCGTGCATCGGCTAGGTGAATTTACCCGCGATATGGAGAACGTTGAGAAGATTGAACTGTTGCCCTACCACGAACTGGGCAAGCATAAATGGATTGCGATGGGTGAAGAGTACAAGCTGGATGGGGTAAAACCGCCAACCAAAGAGACGATGGAGCGGGTTAAAAATATTCTCGCCAGCTATGGTTACGAAGTAATGTACTGATTGGCCAGATAACAATCAAAAGGGAGCCCGTGGCTCCCTTTTTTAATGCACTACCCTCAGGCATGTGCCACCGGTGTGGCATGGTGATTCGCTTTACGCAGCAGCATCACCAGATAGATCAGTGCCACCGCCGCAATCATCACAAACAGCAGCCGGTCAGAGTAATTTTGCATCAGCATTGAGGTCATTCCCGGCCCCACCAGACTGCCGACGGTATAGCTCATCAACAGTGCCTGATTCATTGCCGCCAGTTCATGGCGCGCCACCGGATAGAGCGTAAAACCAGTCAGCCCCAGTACAAACAGTGCCGGTGCCATCGCGGCGTTGGTCAGCATCGCCATCGCACCCAGAATCACCACAAATACCTGCACCCGTAATACCAGCATGCGGCCAAAGCGGTCAGCCAGCCGGCCAATTGGCCACTGACCGACGATACCTGCACTTACCAGCAACGCCATCCATTAACCTACATTGGCATCGCTCATGCCCTGATGCAACAAATAGAGCAGCATCAGGCCGTAAAGTGAACCCAGCACGATGCCTGAGATGATGAAGCCATTAATGCCTAAGCGCGAACTGCGACGACGCATCATAGGCCAGATGCGTCCTGGGGCTGCTTCAGCCGGTTCACTGCTGGCGGAAACACGGGTGAACACCAGCGGCAATACCGCGCAAAACACCAGGCTGGTCACCCACGGGATCACGCTTAACAGTTCTGTCGACAGCTTACTGACCAGCAGTTGACCGGCCACGGTGCCGAGATAGTAGACAATCATATAGGCCGCCAGTAACTGGCCGCGATTGCGCACCGTGCCGCTGCACAGCAACGCGCTCTCCACCACTACTCACGTCAGCACACAGCCGACGCCAGCGATAAAACGCAGTGAACTCCACGCCCAGAAACCCTCCATCATCGCCAGGCAGATGGTCGCCACGGCAAACAGTCCGGTGGCAAGATAGTAGCTTCGGTTGAACCCGTACTGCCTGATTAACCAGCCAGCACTGTGCCCGCGAGGTTATCGGTGTAATAGGATGAACTAACGATACCCACTTGCTATGTAGTCAGTAAGTCATGGGTCAGCCACAGCGGAACCAATGTGTTAAGCACGGCGATTGAGACGGTCATTAACAACAGGCCGCAAAGCAGCAATATCACGGGGCGTGACCAGGTTGACGTAGGGGACAGGAACCACAGCAAATGAAGGAAATTGCGCGCAGTTTGCCACTGGCTTTTTTAAAGTCAATGGGCAGAAATTTGTAGCAGCACATTTTGCTGCGTCACAATTTAATTTACTAATTTTCAGTGGGTTACAAACAGACTAAGCGGCAGAGCGATAAATGCTATCTCTATGAAAAACAGGATTTTTAAGCCGTTCAACTGAACTGATATCGATAACGTTTATTTGTGATAAGTTCCGCAGGCGAACTAACCCTGTCGGGGGATAAAAGACATAAAAAAACCCGGCCGAAGCCGGGTTTGCTATTCAGTGCGGGCTTAGCCGATAATATCAACGCCGTTCATATACGGACGTAAAACCTCAGGCACTACGATGCGGCCATCCTGCTGCTGACAGTTTTCCAGCACCGCCACCAGCGTACGACCCACAGCCAGGCCTGAGCCATTCAGGGTATGAACCAGACGCGGTTTCTTTTCCTGTTTGCTGCGGCAGCGCGCCTGCATACGACGCGCCTGGAAGTCGCCCATGTTGGAGCATGAGGAGATCTCGCGGTAGGTATTCTGAGCCGGTAACCATACTTCCAGATCGTAAGTTTTGGTCGATCCAAAGCCCATATCGCCGGTACAGAGTAAAACCTTACGATAAGGGAGGTTCAGCAGCTGCAGAACTTTCTCGGCGTGACCGACCAGCTCTTCCAGCGCATCCATTGACTGTTCCGGCACAACGATCTGTACCATTTCGACTTTATCGAACTGGTGCATACGGATCAGGCCGCGGGTGTCACTGCCATAAGAACCGGCTTCAGAACGGAAACAGGGAGTATGCGCAGTAAGCTTAACCGGCAGGCTATCCTCTTCCAGGATCTCGTCACGCGCCAGATTGGTCAGCGGCACTTCCGCCGTCGGGATCAGCGCATAGTGGCTGCTGTCATATTCCTCTTCCAGCGGGCGGGTATGGAACAGATCTTCACCAAACTTCGGCAGCTGACCGGTACCGTACAGCGTTTCATGGTTAACCAAGTAAGGCACGTAGGTTTCGAGGTAACCGTGCTGCTCAGTGTGCAGGTCGATCATGAACTGACTCAGGGCGCGATGCAGACGCGCGATCTGTCCCTGCATCACCACAAAGCGCGAACCGGTCAGCTTCACGGCGGCCGCAAAATCAAGCCCTTTAGCCGCTTCACCCAGCTCAACGTGATCTTTTACCTCGAAATCAAACTGGCGCGGTTCGCCCCAGCGGCTGACTTCCTGGTTTTCGCTGTCATCTTTACCCAGCGGCACTTCATCCGCCGGAATGTTAGGCAGCGCCAGCGCAAAGTCACGAATTTGATCCTGCAGTTCATCCAGTTCTGCTTTAGCGGCATCCAGGCGTTCGCCCAGCGCATTCACTTCCTGACGCAGTGGCTCGATGTCTTCCCCACGGGCTTTGGCCTGGCCGATGGATTTGGATCGTGCATTGCGCTCCGCCTGCAGGTTTTCTGTTTCGACCTGCAAGACTTTACGACGCTCTTCAAGCTTACGCAGCGTTTCCACATCCAGTTTAAATCCCCGGCGTGCCAGTTTTTCTGCGACTGCGTCTGGCTCGTTACGCAGCAGATTGGGATCGAGCATGCTTATCCTGTGTATTTAAAAGTTAATTGAAAGAAGGGACGCACTCCAGCGGAATGCGTTGAAATCCTTGACCACATTACCGTAACGTCTGTTTCAGCGGTAGCGTTTTATCGGGCTATTTTGATCCTGCTCAGCCAGCCAGATTAGCTTTTCGCCAATCTTACCTTCGAGTCCACGCTGAGTGGGGACGTAATAGCGCGCCTGCGCCATTTCAGGCGGGAAGTAGACTTCGCCAGCCGCGTAGGCGTTCGCCTCGTCATGGGCATAACGGTACTCTTTGCCTAAGCCCATCTCTTTCATCAGTTTGGTCGGGGCGTTACGCAGGTGTTCCGGCACGTCATAATCAGGGTGATCACGAGCATCACGCATGGCAGCTTTAAAAGCGGTATAGACTGCGTTGCTTTTCGGTGCGCAGGCCAGATAGACGATAGCCTGAGCAATGGCGCGCTCCCCTTCCGCCGGGCCGACGCGGGTAAAACAATCCCAGGCCGCAATTGCCACCTGCATGCCGCGCGGATCGGCATTGCCGACATCTTCGGAGGCAATCGCCAGCAGACGCCGTGCCACGTACAACGGATCGCCACCGGCGGTGATAATGCGCGCGTACCAGTAAAGCGCAGCGTCCGGCGCAGAGCCACGTACCGATTTATGCAGCGCCGAGATCAGATCGTAAAAGCGGTCGCCTTTGTTATCGAAGCGTGCTGAACGTTCGCCTGAAACCTCATTCAGCAGCTGCGGCGTCAGTTCACGCTGGCCCGAGGCGTTGGTTTCGGCCATGTCAGCCATCATCTCCAGCGTGTTCAGCGCCCGTCGTGCATCGCCATTGACCAGTTCGGCGATCATCCGGCGGGTATTCTCTGGCAGCACAATGTCGCTGTCGCCGTAGCCACGTGTTTTATCCTGCATCGCCTGATCCAGCACCTGCTCGATATCGTCGTGAGTCAGCGATTTCAGCAGATAGACCCTGGCGCGCGACAGCAACGCTGAGTTCAGCTCAAACGAGGGATTATCGGTGGTGGCACCGATAAAGGTGATGGTGCCATCTTCGATGTGCGGTAAAAACGCATCCTGCTGGCTTTTGTTGAAGCGATGCACCTCATCAACGAACAAAATGGTGCGTCGCCCGACCTGTTTGCTCTGGCGGGCACGCTCAATGGCTTCACGGATCTCTTTGACGCCGGAGGTCACCGCCGAAATGCGTTCCACATCGGCGTTGCCATAGTGCGCAATAATTTCAGCCAGCGTGGTCTTGCCGGTCCCGGGTGGCCCCCACAGAATCATTGAGTGCAGATGGCCTGCTTCAATGGCACGCGGCAACGGCTTTCCGGCACCCAGCAGATGCTGCTGACCAATGTACTGTTTCAACGTTTCTGGCCGCATACGCGCGGCCAGAGGTTTGAAATTTTCAGTGGAAAAATCCAGGGACAGGTTACTCACTGTGACCTCACTGACGTTGATCGTCCACCGTTACGCCTTTTGGCGGAGTGAACGTAAATTTATCCGGGCTGATCGCGCCATTCTGCTGGCTTTTCAGCTGGTAATCGCTGCGCTGACCATCCTGTTCAATGGCGCTGAAGCGGTTGATGGTACCGCCCGGCGTTACCTGAACGGTGAACTGTTTCAGGTTGCCGTCGCTGTTTTTCGGCGTCAGCTCGAAGTTGTCACCTTGCTGTTTGATGTTGTACTGCTTCCAGTCATTAGACTGATTACGGGCAATCAACATAAACGGGGTGTTGCTGGTCGCGTTCTGCAGCAGGCTGACGGTCGCCTGTTCAACAAAAGGATTGTAGAACCATAGCGATTTGCCATCGGAAATGATGATGCTTTCATCCGGTGCGGTCATGTGCCAGTTAAACAGGCTGGGACGTTTTACCCACAGTTCGCCCTCACCATCCTGCACGTTGGCACCGCTGCTGTCGGTCACTTTTTGGGTAAAGCTGGCGTGGAAACTGCTGACCTTGTTCAGACGCTGTTGCAGATCACTGGAAGCATCAGCCAGTAAGCTGGCTGAAGAAAAGGTGGCCAGCAGGCCAAGAGCAATTACGCGTAATTTCATCTGCTTCAATTCCTTATTTGAACGTTCCCATAAATAGCTGAATTAAGGCTGGTCGCCATTCCGCCATCAGAACAGGAGAATAAACCGAAAGCTCACTCAAATATGGGGTTAAACCGCGTAAAAACAATGAGCCAGTCAGAACTGGCTCATTGATTAATGTTGCAAAACGTATCGTCAGACGTCACATATCGTGCGGCGGTGGCGACAGTACTTCACGGTTACCATTGTGTCCCGGTGCAGAGACGATGCCCTGCGCTTCCATCTGTTCAATGATACGTGCGGCCCGGTTATAGCCGATGCGGAACTGACGCTGAACGCCGGAAATAGAGGCGCGACGTTTGTCGACCACAAAGCCCACCGCCTGGTCGAACAGCGGATCAAGCTCTTCATCACTGTCGATGCCGCCGCCACCTTCGCTCTCTTCGCCCGCGGTGATGCTTTCAATATATTGTGGACGACCGCGCGCCTTCCAGTCCTGAACTACAGCATGCACTTCCTGATCCCTGACAAATGCGCCGTGAACACGAACCGGCATTGATGAGTTCGGCGGCATGTAAAGCATGTCACCCATACCGAGTAACGATTCCGCGCCGCCCTGGTCGAGGATAGTACGGGAGTCAATTTTGCTCGACACGGTAAAGGCAATACGCGTCGGGATGTTGGCTTTGATCAGACCTGTAATCACATCCACCGAAGGACGCTGCGTCGCCAGCACCAGATGGATACCGGCGGCACGGGCTTTCTGCGCCAGTCGGGCAATCAGCTCTTCAACTTTTTTACCGACCGCCATCATCAGGTCAGCAAACTCATCGACCATCACCACGATGTAAGGCAGTTTTTCCAGCACCGGCGGCGTCATGTCCATGCTGTCACCCGGCTTCCAGAACGGATCGGGGATAGGACGGCCCATCGCTTCAGCCTGCTCCACTTTTTCGTTGTAACCGGCCAAGTTACGCACGCCCAGCGCCGACATCAGCTTATAGCGACGTTCCATTTCACCGACACTCCAGCGCAGCGCATTGGCGGCGTCTTTCATGTCCGTAACCACTTCGGTCAGCAAATGCGGGATCCCTTCATACACTGACAGTTCCAGCATTTTCGGGTCGATCATAATGAAGCGGACTTCTTCCGGCGTGGCTTTGTAGAGCATGCTGATGATCATGGCGTTAACGCCGACTGACTTACCGGAACCGGTGGTACCGGCGACCAGCAGGTGTGGCATTTTCGCCAGATCGGCCACCACCGGCTGACCCGCAATGTCTTTACCCAACACCACCGCCAGCGGTGAAGGATTGTCGCGGAACTTAGGACAGTCCAGCACTTCACGCAGGTAAACCGTCTGGCGATGCTTATTCGGCAATTCCAGACCAACATAAGGTTTACCCGGGATCACTTCTACTACACGCACCGCAACGGTGGAGAGTGAACGGGCCAGGTCCCGCGACAGGTTGGAGATACGCGCGGCTTTAACGCCCGGCGCCAAGTCCAGTTCGAAGCGGGTAATCACCGGACCAGGTGAGATGCCAACCACTTCGGCTTTCACCCGGTAATCGCCTAAGCGCGACTCAACCAGGCGGGCAGTCTGTTCCAGAGAGAACATATCGACCGGCTCTTCCTCTTCTGGCGGTGCGGTCAGCAGATCCAGCGAAGGCAGAGGGGTGGATGGCTTCTCCAGCGGCTGTTCGTGACGCATCAGGAACGGATGGATCAGGCTTTCGTGCAGCGTCGGCTTAACCTCTTCAACCGGCGCGGCGGCCGGCGAAGTATACGCGGCTGGCGCAAAAGCGGCCGGTGCTGGCGTCTGTGCGGCTGCCAGTGAGGCAGAGTACGGCGACGGCATCGCAGCCGATGCGGTATAGGCAGACTGCTCTGGCGCGGCTGGTGCCGGTACCTGCGCGGCTGCCTGAGGCGTTGAAACCTCACGCGTCTGCTGCCACGGCTCATGCGAGGCCGCAGGCGCGTCCGGTTCCGGCGTGGCGGCTATCGTAAACAGCAGCTCAGCCGGGCCCTCGTCGACCAGATCTTTCATCGGCGAGAAGTCAAAAGCGGACGCCGTATCCAGATTAAATAGCGGGGCCTCTTTTTTCACTTCCGGCTCATAACGCTGCTCTTGCTGTTCGGCGAACTGCCGAGCCAGCGCGGCCTGCTGCTGCGCCTCCTGCTCATCTTCGTCGTCCTGCTGCCAGCTGGTGCCATAACGCTGCTGATGTTCAGACTGGAATGCCTGACGCAGTTTAGCCTGTTGCATCGCCTCTTCCGCTTCGACAGGCGAAGCCGGTGCACTCTCTTCGGTTTTCGCTTTCTCTTCCGCCATCCGCTGAGAAGGCAATTTAATGCCATACGAGGCCAGCTCGCGTCGGGTTGGCAGTTTTACCGGATTAGGACGCGGCAGGGCCGGACCGATGCCCTGCTTGACCTGCGGATTGAGGTTGGTTTCAGGCGCCAGATCGAACACCGGCGCGGTGCGCGTCGCCGCCTGGGCAGCCGTGGCAGCAGCGGCTACAGCTGCGGTCGGTGCGGCAGGCATTGATGGCGTATCACGCCAGTTCCCCATCTTCGGTTCATCGTCATCGACGCTGAACGACGGCAAAGCAGGCGCTTCATTCGGCATTTCAAAGCGATATAACGGCGGATTATCTGCTGGCGTATGCGGTGCAACGGATGGCGGCACTGGGGTTGCAGAGGTCGCTGGCGCAGAGACTGCCGCTGGGGCGATCTCCCCCCCTGCCGCTTGCGTGGCGGCCGCAGCGGCTTTCGCCAGCAGCGGATCCTGCTGAGAAAGTTCCTCCCCGGCAGCCGCACTGCGCGGTGCAGAGAGCAACACATCGTCATCGTCGTCAGGGTCAGCGGCACGCAGCAGCGGCGCGTCAGTATGCTCACGCGCTTCCGGCTCATCCTCTTCTTCCTGCCAGGGTTCATCGTGACGGGACCGGTTACTGGCAAACGTCAGCACGCCCATCACCACGCCACCAATTTTTTCGGCGATAGCCAGCCATGACCAGCCGGTATAGAGCGTAATGCCCGCCGCCCAGACGCAGAGTAAGACCAGTGTGCCGCCCGCCGGGCTAAACCACGGGGCAATCGCATTACTCACCAGGCTGCCGATCACGCCGCCTGAGGCGAAGTACCAGATGTCATCCGCATTCAGCGCCGCCATGCCGCAGGTGGTGACCACCAGCGCCAGCACGCCGATCAGACGCAAGCCAACGGCGAAATAGTCAAAATAGTCCTGGTTATCGCGCTGACGGAACGCAATCCAGCATAGGCCGAGGATCACCGAAGGAATGGCGTAGGCCATCACACCAAAGATGAAAAGTAAGGTGTCAGCCAGCCAGGCGCCAACGCTACCGCCAATATTGTGAATGGGTTCATGCCAGGCCGTTTGCGACCAGCTCGGGTCGGAAGGGTTAAAACTGACCAAAGAAACCATCAGGTAGATGGCAAAAAGCGCCACCAGGATGAGCAACGCTTCCAGCAGACGACGTCCACTGCTCAGCGATTGTAACGAAACGTCTTTATCTTCTGTGTATTCCTGGCTCAAGAGAACTCTCCAGGTGCCTGTAAAGTAAGAAGAACAGCGTCGGGCTGGCCCGACGCTGGTCCTGTATGAATTCACAGGAGTGTACCGAAATCTCACAGGTTTTGCACCTGCCCCGCATTAGCGAGTTTTGATTACCAGCCGATTGCTTTGTTTAACCTCTTCCATCACCACGTAGGTCCGCGTGTCGTTTACGCCTGGCAGGCGCAGCAGGGTTTCACCCAGCAGTTTACGGTAAGCGGACATATCAGGTACGCGCGTTTTCAGCAGGTAGTCGAAATCGCCAGAAACGAGGTGACACTCTTGAGTTTCCTCAAGTTTTTGTACAGCAGCGTTAAATTGCTCAAACACATCGGGCGCACCACGATTCAGAGTAATCTCAACAAACACCAGCAGTGAGGCATCAAGATAATGTGGGTTTAACTGCGCGGTATAGCCAAGAATGAAACCCTGACGTTCGAGACGACGCACACGCTCAAGACATGGCGTAGGCGATAATCCTACGCGTTTGGAAAGTTCCACGTTTGAAATGCGACCATCTTTCTGAAGTTCATTCAGAATATTCCTGTCAATTCTGTCGAGGTCTTTCCCGGGGCGTTTCTTATTGTCTACCATTATTACTGTCTCTCTTAATTCCTTCCCTTTACCTGCCACGCCCTGAAAACGCTCATTGTTCGGGGCATTTTTGAAGTGAACTAACCGAGCCTGTGCGCTTTCACACTCATACATATGACGCATGTTGTCTGTCCACATCATGCGTCATTACCAATATCAGGCTGCATTTATTCGGTGTTGTGTGCAAGAGGAAACCCTGTTTTGTTCCGATTAATATTATTCGCTTCTGATAATGTTTTCGCAAAAGCGCAGTCGATTGTCAAAGTAAAATGTCCAAATCCAGTACAAGATGCCAGACAGACCGCTGGGTATCTGTTTTTAAATGAGTATTTTTGAACTGCTGCACCAGCAAAAACCGATTTTTGCCCCTTTTTGGCGCAGCCGGCAGGCGAAAAGCGGACTCATCGTCTACGCCGTTTGCAGCTATCGTTAACAAAATTGCCTAAGCCTTGTCATTGCCGCCGGATATTACCTACAATCGCAGGCTATATCAGCCGAATGAAACTGAGGAACGCATGAGTACGGCCAAACACAGTAAGCTACTCATTCTGGGCTCCGGTCCAGCGGGTTATACAGCATCCGTTTATGCTGCACGCGCCAACCTGAATCCGGTATTAATCACCGGTCTAGAAAAAGGCGGACAGCTGACCACCACCACCGAGGTGGAAAACTGGCCGGGCGACCCGCACGATCTGACAGGTCCATCGCTGATGGAACGCATGCATGAGCACGCCGAAAAATTCAATACTGAGATCATTTTCGACCATATCCACACGGTCGATCTGCAGAACCGTCCGTTCCGCCTGACCGGCGACAGTGGTGAGTACACTGCCGATGCGCTGATCATCGCGACCGGCGCCTCCGCCCGCTACCTTGGCCTGCCATCGGAAGAGGCGTTTAAAGGCAAAGGTGTTTCCGCCTGCGCAACCTGCGATGGTTTCTTCTATCGCAACCAAAAAGTGGCGGTGATCGGCGGCGGTAACACCGCGGTGGAAGAGGCGCTTTATCTCGCTAACATCGCGGCAGAAGTGCACCTGATCCATCGTCGTGACAGTTTCCGAGCAGAGAAGATCCTGATTGATCGCCTGATGGAAAAAGTCCGCAACGGCAATATCGTGCTGCACACCCATCGTACGCTGGAAGAAGTGGTGGGCGATCAGATGGGCGTTACCGGCCTGACTTTACGTTCAACCCTGAACAGTGAAGAGACCGAAGCCCTGGAGGTCGCCGGTCTGTTCGTGGCAATCGGGCACAGCCCGAATACCGCCATCTTTGACGGTCAGCTTGAGCTGGAAAATGGTTACATCAAAGTTCAGTCTGGCCTGCACGGTAATGCGACCCAGACCAGCATTCCTGGGGTGTTTGCCGCGGGTGATGTCATGGACCATATCTATCGCCAGGCTATTACTTCTGCCGGCACCGGCTGTATGGCTGCGTTAGATGCTGAACGTTTCCTTGACGGGCTGGTTAAAAACGATAAGTAAGTTGTTAACCCTCTGATCTCAAATGTTCCGGGCGACTGTTTTTCAGTCGCCTTTTTTATTGCCCGCATGCTAGATTCTTGCGCCTGGACGGGATGAAAATGCCCGATTATTTTCATCGCTCATCGGCTCAATGCATGGTCTCGCATGGACAAAACCCGACAGCAGCACCTCACCCGCTGGCTTCTTCTCGTCAGCAACGTAATTTCGCCGGTCGCTGGTTGCGACTGAGCACGCTGCTGGGCGTGGTTAGCGCACTGTTGATCATTGTTCAGGCCGCACTGCTGGCTTCGCTGCTGCAGGCACTGATTATTGAACAGCAACCGCGCACAGCACTGGCCGGCAAGATGCTGCTGCTGTTGCTCTGCTTCATGCTGCGCGCCGCAATCAATTATGCCCGCGAGCGGGTCGGTTACCGTGCCGGTCAGGCTATTCGTCAGGCATTACGTAAACAGGTATCAGATCGGTTATCGGCGCTGGGTCCGGCATGGATTCAGGGCAAGCCTGCTGCTCGAGCAAATCGAAGAGATGCAGGACTATTATGCCCGCTACCTGCCGCAAATGACGCTGGCCGTGCTGATCCCCTGCTGCATCCTGCTGGCGATCTTTCCGCTTAACTGGACGGCGGGTCTGATTCTGTTCGCAACCGCGCCGCTGATTCCACTGTTTATGGCGTTAGTCGGGATGGGTGCAGCCGAAGCAAACCGTCGCAACTTTCTGGTGCTGGCACGCCTGAGCGGTAACTTCCTTGATCGTTTACGCGGCCGCGAAACGCTGCGGCTGTTTCACCGTGGCGCGGCGGAGCAGCAGGCGGTGGCGGCGGCCACTACCGACTTCCGTCAGCGCACCATGGAAGTGCTCCGTCTGGCCTTTCTCTCCTCGGCGGTGCCGATGCGCTCGAACAGTTCATGCAGGGCAGCCCCACCAGCGGCCCGGCGCAGGGTGAAACGCCATTTGCTGCCAGTGGCCCACTTACTCTCGTCGCGGTCGATCTGCTGGTCTGTGCACCGGATGGTCAGCCGCTGTGTGGCCCGCTGACCTTTACTCTGGCGCCAGGCGAGCGCGTCGCGCTGGTTGGTCAAAGCGGTGCCGGCAAAACGGCCCTGATGAACGCCCTGCTGGGTTTTCTGCCTTATCAGAGCTCGCTGAAAGCGAACGGGGTTGAAGTCCGCGACATACGCCGTACTGACTGGCATCAGCAGCTCAGTTGGGTCGGGCAGAATCCTCAGTTACCGGCCGCCACGCTGCGCGACAATAATATTGTGATAAACGCCAGTTGGGATGCCTCTCGCTTTGCCGCAGTGATCGAGACCAGTGGCGTTAACGAATATCTGCCACGGCTGCCACAGGGAATTGAGACACCGCCGGGCCATGGCGGCAACCAGCTGTCGGTCGGCCAGGCACAGCGCATTGCGGTGGAGCGCGCGCTCTACAAACCCTCGCATTTGCTGTTGCTGGATGAACCGGCAGCCAGTCTGGATGCGCTTAGTGAAAGTCATGTGATGCAGGCGATGAATCAGGCGGCCACCCAACAGACCACGCTGATGATCACCCATCAGCCTGATGCATTAAGCGACTGGCAGACGCTGTCGCAACAAGCGGGGCCGTTCAGTCAAATGCTGAAACACCGTCAACAGGAGATTGGCTGATGTCCACTCTACGTCCGTTTCTGCGCCTCTGGCTGCGTCACCCTTTTCGCCTGGCGCTGTGAGAGTAGTGCTGGCGATCCTCACCTTACTGGCCAGCATTGGCTTGCTGACGCTCTCCGGCTGGTTCCTTGCCGCCTCATCAGTGGCGGGCGTGGCCGGACTTTACAGTTTCAACTATATGCTGCCTGCTGCTGGCGTACGCGGCGCAGCCATCATCCTCACCGCCGCCCGCTATGCTGAACGGCTGGTCAGCCACGACGCGACTTTCCGGGTGTTGCAGCATCTGCGAGTGCATACTTTCAGCCGCCTGATTGCGCTTTCACCGGGCCAACTGTCGCATTTTCGCCAGGCCGATCTGCTCAACCGTTTTGTTGCAGACGTCGATACGCTTGATCATCTCTATCTGCGGGTCATTTCCCCGCTGGCGGGCGCGCTGGTGGTAACGATGGTGGTTACCCTCGGCCTGAGTTTTATCGATCTGCAGCTGGGACTCACGCTGGGCACCCTGATTATCCTGCCGGCGCTGTTTTATCGCCTTGGCTCGCCAGCCGGGGTAGCCATTGCCGGTGGCCGGGCACGCTGGCGCACCCAGCTGATGCACTGGCCGGCCAGGCGGAACTTACCCTGTATGGCGCTTCACAGACGTGGCGTAACAGCTCGATGAGCAGGAACAGCACTGGCTGCGGGCGCAGGGCCAGCAGCTACGGTTACAGGCTGCCGCGCAGAGCCTGTTGTTGTTGATCAGCGGCCTGACGGTAACCTCGCTACTGTGGCTGAGCGCGGGTAGCATCAGCGAACAGCAGTTACCCGGCTCGCTGATCGCGCTGGTGGTTTTTTGTGCGCTGGCCCCGGTGGTTGCCGCTGCTTTTCTGCCGATGTCGCAGGTGATCACCTCGGCACAGCGGGTTAATGACATTATCGATCAGGTTCCGGCCATCACCTTTCCGGCGCAGGGTCGCGCCCGGACCGGTAGCCTGGCGGTAGAGATTGAGCAGCTCGATTTCAGTTATCCCGATCGTCCGGATTAAGGTGCTGAATCAGTTTTCGCTGCAGGTTAAAGCGGTTGAGCACATTGCGCTGCTCGGTCCTACCGGCTGTGGGAAATCGACCTTGCTGGCACTGCTGACCCGCGCCTGGGAGAGCCAGCCTGGCCGGAAGCAGAACTGCGCCAGCGTATCAGCGTAGTGACCCAGCGGGTTCATCTGTTCAACCAGAGCCTGCGTGATAACCTGCTGCTGGCCTGCCCCACCGCCAGCGATGAGAGATTACGTCAGGTGCTGATCGACACCGGCCTGCAGCGCCTGCTGGAGACGCCGGAAGGTCTAAATGCCTGGCTGGGCGAAGGTGGCCGCCCACTCTCGGGTGGTGAACTGCGACGCCTGGCGATTGCCCGGGCAGTGCTGCATAACGGCGATCTCTGGCTGCTGGATGAACCCACTGAAGGGCTGGACGCCACCACTGAACAGCACATTCTCAGCCTGCTGCAGCGGCTTACGA
Source organism: Pantoea sp. Eser (assembly GCA_009830035.1). Lineage (GTDB taxonomy): Bacteria > Pseudomonadota > Gammaproteobacteria > Enterobacterales > Enterobacteriaceae > Pantoea. The sequence goes on along the minus strand of SZZY01000003.1, from coordinate 425,489 downwards.
TCGGCAAAACGGTGATGATGGTGACTCATCGCCTGAGCGGGCTGGAGCAAATGGACCGCATTTGTGTGATGGATAACGGTGTGATTGTCGAGCAAGGCAGCCATGCCGAATTAATCTCAAAAGCGGGTCGCTACTGGCGTTTCCGGCAGCGGATTGTGCTATAGTCTGGCGACATGCTGATGAGTAGAACAACGCGATGAGACTGGTACAACTGTCACGGAAATCTCCGCAATTTCCGCCACCGGAGATGGCCCTGCGCGAGCCGAATGGCTTGCTGGCGATGGGCGGCGATCTCTCCCCTGCCCGCTTACTTAACGCTTATCAGCACGGCATTTTCCCCTGGTTTTCACCCGGCGATCCGATTCTCTGGTGGTCGCCCGATCCGCGCGCGGTACTGTTACCGGAGCATTTTAACCTTAGCCGCAGCATGAAGCGTTTTCATCAGCGTTCGCCTTATCGCGTGACGATGAACGAGGCGTTTGCTGAGGTGATTGACGGCTGCGCCACGGGCCGTGAAGAAGGAACCTGGATCACCTTTGAGGTCAAACGAGCCTGGCTGCGGCTGTATGAATCAGGACATGCGCACTCGATTGAGGTCTGGGATAAGCACAAGCTGGTGGGCGGAATGTATGGCCTAGCGCTGGGCCAAATCTTTTGCGGTGAATCGATGTTCAGCCGTCAGGAGAACGCCTCAAAAACCGCACTTTTGGTTTTCTGCCAGCACTTCCTCAAACATCAGGGGCGTCTGGTGGATTGTCAAGTACTTAACCCACATACGGCGTCACTGGGCGCGCAGGAAATCCCGCGTCCTGACTATCTGCAATATGTACAAAGCCTTGCGTGGCAACCGGTCAGCGACGGATGCTGGCGAACACAAACCCTTTTTTAGCCGCACGCAGATGTTTTGCACATATAAAGGCGTATAAGTGATATGATAGCCGAGTTTGGTATGTCGTCCGCGCTTAGTTTTTACAAGCCGGAATTGCCAGGCTGGGAATCTCAACGCACTCTCGGAACTGTTTCAGTCGTGCGCGTGTAACCGGTTGATACAGATTCTTAGCCCGCTAATCCCCCCGCAGACGTCACATAAACACCCGAATTTTACCGTAATGCTCGCGTTATGACGCGAAGCACGGCAAAGCGTTGGCAAAATCGCCGGCGGTTCTTTACATAAATCGTTGAATTGGGCATTATCTTGCCGGTTCAACTGAAAGGTAGTACACCCAGAGGATTCGATGGCCAAAGAAGACAATATTGAAATGCAAGGTACCGTACTGGATACGTTACCTAACACCATGTTCCGCGTAGAACTTGAGAACGGACACGTGGTTACCGCTCATATCTCCGGTAAAATGCGCAAAAACTACATCCGCATCCTGACGGGCGACAAAGTCACAGTCGAGTTGACCCCGTACGACCTGAGCAAAGGCCGCATTGTCTTCCGTAGTCGCTAAGCTGCGATAGTCTCGCGGCACCAGAAATGCAGCGAAAAAAAATGCCGGATTCTTATCCGGCCTTTTTCATATCTGGCATCCGTCAATCAGTGCACGGTGCCTTCTGTTTTGCGTTTCTCTGCGCTGAGGAAGTGATAGGTCAGCTGACCATTTTCACGATCCAGCGCCACCGAGACTGAGCCGCCATCCACCAGCGAACCAAACAGCAGTTCATTAGCTAACGGTTTTTTCAGGCTTTCCTGTACGGTACGTGCCATCGGACGGGCACCCATCGCTTTGTCATAGCCCTTCTCAGCCAGCCAGTCACGTGCTTCATCACTGACTTCCAGCGATACACCTTTCGCATCCAGCTGCGCCTGCAACTCGACAATAAACTTGTCGACTACCTGATGGATCACCTCTGGTGACAGGTGACTGAACCAGATGATGTTGTCCAGACGGTTGCGGAACTCTGGCGTAAAGATCTTCTTGATCTCTTCCATCGCATCGGTGCTGTTGTCCTGATGAATCAGGCCGATAGATTTACGTTCGGTTTCACGTACACCGGCGTTGGTGGTCATCACCAGCACCACGTTACGGAAGTCCGCTTTGCGACCGTTGTTATCGGTCAGCATACCGTTATCCATCACCTGCAGCAGCAGGTTGAACACGTCAGGGTGCGCTTTCTCAATCTCATCCAGCAGTACAACCGCATGAGGATGTTTAATTACCGCATCCGTCAGCAGACCGCCCTGATCGAAGCCGACATACCCCGGAGGCGCACCGATCAAACGACTGACGGTGTGACGCTCCATGTACTCGGACATATCAAAGCGCAGCAGTTCAATACCCAGCGCTTTCGCCAGCTGTACGGTAACTTCGGTTTTACCGACACCGGTCGGTCCGGCGAACAGGAATGAACCGACGGGTTTACGATCCTGACCCAATCCTGCCCGGCTCATTTTGATCGCTTCCGTCAGCGCCTCAATGGCGTTGTCCTGACCAAACACCAGCATTTTCAGGCGGTCGCCCAGATTTTTCAGCGTATCGCGATCGGTTGCCGAGACGCTTTGCTCCGGAATACGGGCAATACGTGCGACCACGGTTTCAATGTCAGCCACGTTAACGGTTTTCTTACGCTTACTGGCTGGCATCAGGCGCACACGCGCACCGGCCTCATCGATCACGTCAATCGCCTTATCCGGCAGATGACGGTCGTTTATATATTTCACCGCCAGCTCCACCGCCGCACGCACCGCTTTCGCGGTATAACGCACATCGTGGTGCGCTTCGTACTTGGTTTTCAGGCCATTCAGGATCTGCACGGTTTCATCAACAGAGGGCTCCGTGATATCGATCTTCTGGAAGCGACGCGCCAAGGCACGGTCTTTTTCGAAGATATTGCTGAACTCCTGATAGGTGGTGGAACCCATTACCCGGATTTTCCCGCTCGAAAGCAGTGGTTTAATCAGGTTAGCGGCATCAACCTGGCCGCCCGAGGCGGCACCTGCACCGATGATAGTATGGATTTCATCGATAAACAGAATGCTGCTCTCATCCTGCTCGAGCTGCTTCAGCAGGGCTTTGAAACGTTTCTCAAAGTCACCGCGGTATTTGGTGCCGGCTAACAGCGAACCAATATCCAGCGAGTAGATGGTGCAGTCTTTCATCACTTCCGGCACGTCGCCCTGCTCGATACGCCAAGCAAGCCCTTCAGCAATGGCTGTTTTCCCGACGCCCGATTCACCCACCAGCAGCGGGTTATTTTTACGGCGACGGCATAGCACCTGGATAGTACGCTCCAGCTCTTTATCGCGACCGATCAGTGGATCAATGCCACCGACGCGAGCAAGCTGATTGAGATTGGTGGTGAAGTTTTCCATACGATCCTCCCCGCCTGCTTGCTCTTCGTTAACCGGAATTTCTGCGCCAAGCGCCTGGCCAGGCTCATCTTTGCGCGTACCGTGTGAAATAAAGTTCACCACATCAAGGCGGCTGACTTCATGTTTACGCAACAGATAAGCGGCCTGCGACTCCTGCTCGCTGAAGATAGCGACCAGCACGTTCGCACCGGAGACTTCGCTGCGACCGGATGACTGGACATGGAAAACCGCACGCTGTAATACGCGCTGGAAGCTGAGCGTCGGTTGTGTATCGCGCTCCTCCTCACTGGCAGGTAAGACGGGTGTGGTTTGTTCGATGAAGGCTTCGAGTTCCTGCCGCAGAGCCACAATGTCCACCGTACAGGCTTCCAATGCCTCTCTGGCCGACGGGTTACTGAGCAATGCCAGTAACAGATGCTCGACGGTCATAAACTCATGACGGTGCTCACGCGCTCTGGCGAAAGTCATATTTAAACTGAGTTCCAGTTCTTGATTGAGCATTAGGCACCTCCCCCAATTATCGCTCTGACCTGTTTCTTATAATGGAGACGGGATCAGGCTTTTTCCAGCGTACACAGCAACGGATGATGGTTTTCCCGCGCATAATTGTTCACCTGGACCGCTTTAGTCTCGGCGACTTCTGCGGTAAATACACCACAGATCGCCTTGCCGTGGTAGTGAACTTTCAACATCAGTTGCGTTGCACGTTCAACATCATAAGAAAAGAACTTTTGTACAACGTCAATAACAAATTCCATAGGTGTATAATCGTCATTATTCAGAATGACTTTATACATTGAAGGCGGCTTTAACCCTTCGCGTACTTTGTCTTCGGCCAGATGTTCAAAGTTAAGCCAGTCGTTTGTGTTTGCCATAGTGTTCCGTTGAGATTTCGCCCATCGCATTTAAGCGGCCACATGTTGAAAGTTTAACATGCCTGTCAAGCCGCTGACCGCTGATGGAAATTTATTCAGAAATTCCCAGCCGCGACCTGTATCACAAAATTAGCGATAGCGTTAACTGCCTCAAATTTTGATGATTTTTTCCCTACCGAGCCCGGGGGTTTGCCTGACGCCAGCGGCCATTTATCTACATTCTACTTGCACAAGCTGATTGAGTTTTAATCAAACTCGACTCACAGCTTCAATGACCTCACCTACTTATAAAGTGTCTCGCGAGGGAAGTAAAAGCATGGAGACGGGTACAGTTAAATGGTTCAATAACGCCATAGGCTTTGGCTTTATCTGTCCAGTTGGCGGTGGCGAAGACATCTTTTTTGCCCACTACTCAACGATTCAGATGGAGGGTTACAGAACGCTGAAAGCTGGCCAGCAAGTTCAGTTTGATGTCCATGAAGGTCCGAAAGACAATCACTCCAGTCTTATCGTGCCGGTAGCAGAAGTACAGGCCGTTGCCTGACCTCTGCCTCCCCCTACTGAACACTCCCCTAAAAATGCCATCCACCGAAGCTGGCATTTTTCTTGTGGCCAGCGTTTAATCCGCCTTGCCCTGCGCCAACCCGATGACCCGGGCGAACATCTCGCGCATTAGCATTAACAGCGGAATGGCATCCTAACCGCGTTCCGCCGCTGACGTAGCCACTGCGATCGCCAGCTCAGGCTTCGAGCTCTGGTGAATCGCTTTGGTAATAATACGCCTAGCACTCATCCTCACGTTTAACGGCAGGTGCGCCATCTGCAGATAAACATCGCGAAAGCCCTGCTGGAAGAGGAAGTTTTCGATATCCAGCGCCGGCAGTTGCGTCAGATGCTGCTGCTCGCGATCGTGCGCCTACAGCTGCTGGCTGCGGGCGGTGGTGGCATATTTGTTGCCCGCCTCGTCTCTGTCCGTCAGGACATGCCAGGCGATACCCATCCGGCGGGCGAATTTCAGCAACGGTTTCAGGCCGGACTGGGCAAACTCAATGACTTTTATCCCTTCGGCGGCAAAACTGTAGCCGCACTGCTGCGCCAGCTCATTGATGATCCAGACTTCGGTTTCGCCCTCAACCAGCAGCCAGCAGCGGGCAAAAAGCGCCGCCGGCCGGTTGACGCGAATGTGAAAGCCGATGCGACCACTCTCCTCTGCGCTCAGGCCTTCCGGGCCGATGCGCCACGCCGCGACCCGTGACGGTTCACGCACCAGTCTGCAGACATTCTCCACCGACACCTGTGACAGCAGCTCCGCCGAGTTGGTGGTGGCAATTTTTTGTAGCGGCAGCAGCGACAGCATATTCCACGCCACCGACAGCATTATGGGATGCAGGCGGGTTTCCGGATCTTCAATCAGCAACAGCGGCAGATCACCCCGCGCCTGGATCAGCAGCGTGAACATCTGCAGCAGAATCAGTTGCCGGCAATCAGCTGATTAAGCTGATCCAGCGCCTGCCATCCCCGATCGCCGTGACGCTGTTGCGGATCGACCCGCCGGGCAACCGCGGCGGCAGGCTGCTGCACCAGAAAGTAATATTCCATCAGTTGCTGCAGGATTTTCAATCGCTGCCGCAAGACCTCATCGCTCAGTTGCTGCGGATGCCGCTCAAGATCGCGCGCCAGATCTTCCATTCCGGCCATCAGCTGAGGATGCAGGATCGAATCGTCCGGCGGCGTCTCATGCCGGTATCGTTTACTGAAGCACGCATCGCGTAGTCGTAATACCGGATGCCGCTGTAACAAGCGTGCAATGGCAGCCGCGCAGTTTTCCTGTGTCAGCGGCTGAAGCTGGCGGTCGACAAAGCGTCGACTGGCGCTGACCCCCTGCTGACGCCAGGTGGCGCGCACGCTGTAATAGAGCCAGCGCGCGCCCTGTGATTCACGCTGCCAGAACGGTGCCAGCAGCGCATCGTCAGGGCTGCCATCATCGCAAAGTGAAACACCACCGAGAGACGACGCATCGAATCGGTGGCATCGCCCGGCGTAAAATGAAAGTCAGCCGGGGTAAAAACGTACTCATCGTGATGCGGTGACAGCAATAAACTCAGCGCATCAAGCAGGCTGAATTTACCCCAGGTATTCTCACCAATCAGCAGGTTAGTCTGGGTTAAAGGCAGAGAAAGCTGGTTGATGCCACGAAAACCGCGAATGTCGATATGTTCTAGAATCATAGGGTTCCATCCTCTTGCTAAACCAAGCCTGGTTGCCGGACACCGACGGGTCAAGTCACGCGGGCCCGAGGGTTTACTCTACCGCGCTTTTTCGTTAGCGTGTCGCCACTACTGCATGGATGGCCTTATTTTTTTATGTATTCCGGACTTCTGATTATCGTGCTGCCGCTGATTGCGGGCTGGCTCTTACCGTTCCGTCAAACCGCCGTGCTGCGTCAGGTCAATCGCCTGCTGGGCTGGATGGTCTACGTGATTCTGTTCTTCATAGGCATCAGCCTGGCGTTTCTTGATAACCTCAGCAGCAATCTGGTTACCGTGTTTCACACCGCACTGGTGGCCGCGCTGTGCATCCTTTTATGTAACCTGCTGGCGCTGCGCTGGCTGGAGAAGCGTGTGCCCTGGCAGCACAGCCATAAACAGGAAAAATTGCCTTCACGGCTGCACATGGCGCTGGATTCACTCAAGCTGTGCGGCGTGGTAGTGATCGGTTTCGTGCTCGGCCTGACCCAGTGGCCGTTACTGCATTATGCCGCTACCGCCAGTGAATATGCGCTGATTTTCCTGCTGTTTCTGGTGGGTATTCAGCTGCGTGGCAGCGGGATGACGCTGCGTCAGATCATTCTCAACCGACGGGGGATGCTGGTGGCCAGCGCGCTGGTCGGCGGGATGATCGCAGCGCTGGCGCTGGGCCTGCCTCTAAAAACCGGTCTGGCGTTAGCGAGCGGATTCGGCTGGTACTCGCTCTCCGGCATTCTGCTCACCGAAGCGTTTGGACCGGTGATCGGCAGCGGCTATTTCCAGGAAACCCATCCGCAGGAGCTGTTCCGCGAATGCAGCCACTACTGCGAACTGGTTTCTAATCCTGAGCAGCTGCCGCAGGTGCTGGGCATCGCCATGCGCAAAGCGATCCTCAATCGTGGTGTTTCGGTGGTGGTCCTGCCCGGCGATGTCGCACTCAAGCCCGCCCCCGAAAACGCTAACGCCGCGTGGTATCTGCCGCAGGCCGCTGAACTGGCCCAGCTGGCGGAGACGCTGAAAGCGCCGATTGTTCATGCACTGCGCGGTAAAGAGCACATCGAATATGACAATCCTTACGATGTCGGCATAACCGGGCTGATCGGCTTCTCTTCCGGCTTCCATGCCATGATGAATGCCGAAATGCTGGTGCTGCTCGGCACCCAGTTTCCCTACCGCGCCTTCTTATTCGGAAAAGGCCCGGATTATTCAGATCGATATCAATCCCGGCAGCCTCGGTTCGCACTACCACGTTGATGAAGCCTATGTCGGCGACGTGAAAACCATGCTGCAGGCACTGCTGCCGCAGCTGACCAGCAAAACCGATCGCAGTCATCTCGGCAGCGCGCTGGAACACTATGTCGATGCGCGTAAAAGCCTCGACGAGCTGGCCCAGCCTAATGATAAACAGCCGATTCACCCGCAATATCTGGCACAGCAGATCAGTCACTACGCCAGTGAAGACGCCATCTTCACCTGTGACGTCGGTACGCCAACGGTCTGGGCAGCGCGTTATCTGAAGATGAACGGCAAGCGTCGGCTGCTCGGCTCGTTTAACCACGGCTCAATGGCCAACGTAATGCCGCAGGCGCTGGGTGCCCAGTCGGTAGACCGCAATCGCCAGGTCGTGGCACTGTGCAGTGACGGCGGATTCAGCATGCTGATGGGCGACTTCATCTCGCTGGCACAGCTGAAAATGCCGGTCAAGCTGGTGATTTTCAACAACAGCGTGCTGGGTTTCGCGGCGATGGAGATGAAAGCCGGCGACTACCTCACCGACGGCACCGAGCTGGACAATCCTGACTTTGCGGCCATCGCCGCGGCGTGCGGTATCAAAGGCATCCGGGTTGAAAAAGCGTCAGAGCTGAACGGGGCGCTGGAGGCTGGAGCAGGCGTTCGCCCATGACGGTCCGGTGCTGGTCGATGTCATCACCGCCAAAGAAGAAATGGCAATGCCGCCACAGATTAAAATGGAGCAGGCCAAAGGCTTCAGCCTTTACATGCTGCACGCCATTCTGAATGGGCGTGGCGACGAAGTGGTAGAACTGGCGAAAACCAACTGGCTGCGGTAAAACAACAACTTCACCCAGGCGGGCGCGATGCCCGCCTTTTTTTTCCGCCACGTTCAGGAGCTCCAAGTGATCGATTTACGCAGTGGTACCGTGACCCGGCCCAGCGCCGCCATGTTAAGCGCCATGATGTCCGCCGAAACCGGTGATGATGTCTATCGCGACGATCCTACCGTTAACGCCCTTGAGGCAGAAGCGGCGCGCCTGAGCGGTAAAGCGGCGGCGCTATTCTTCCCGACCGGCACCCAGGCAAATCTGGTGGCGTTGCTGAGTCACTGTGAGCGCGGGGACGAGTATATCGTCGGTCAGCAGGCGCATAACTACAAATATGAAGCGGGCGGCGCGGCGGTGCTGGGCAGTATTCAGCCACAGCCGATTCTGGCCGCTGACGATGACACTCTGCCGCTCAGTGACGTGGCCGCCGCCATCAAGCCTGACGATATCCATTTCGCCCGCACCCGACAGCTGAGCCTAGAGAACACCCATTACGGTAAAGTATTGCCGATACATTATCTGGAACAGGCCTGGGCTTTACCCGTGAGCACCAGCTGGCGCTGCATATTGACGGCGCAAGCATCTTCAACGCGGTCGTCGCCCAGCAGACCACGCTGGCGGCGATTGCCCGCTACTGCGACAGCCTGACCATCTGCCTGTCAAAAGGTCTGGGTACGCCGGTCGGTTCGCTGTTGTGTGGTGATGCGGCGCTGATTGAGCGGGCGCGCCGCTGGCGTAAAATGACCGGCGGCGGCATGCGCCAGGCCGGGATTCTGGCAGCGGCCGGGCTTTATGCCCTGCAGCACAACGTGACGCGCCTGCATCAGGATCACGATAATGCCGCCTGGCTGGGGCAGCAACTGCATGAGCTTGGCGTGGAGGTGATTGATCGGCAAACCAATATGCTGTTTGTTCAGCTACCGGCCCGCCAGGTTGAGCCGTTAGCGGCGTGGATGAAAGCGCGCGGCGTGCTGATCAGCGCCGGTCCCCGTACCCGGCTGGTGACTCATCTGGATGCCGATCGCGCCGCGCTTGAGCAGGTGGTAGCCCACTGGAAGGCCTTTCTGCAGCAGAAATTTGTCCTGCTTACTGCGCCGCGCCATACTTTTCCAGCAGCTCGGCCGTTTCGGCATCGGCCTTGCCGCGATAGTCTGCCGGCCGGAAATGCATCTGAAACGCCGCGATCATCGTTGTACTCTCCGGGTAGCCGTAACGCTGTAAGCGATCGACGATCACCTCAACCGGCACTGCCGCGTACGGATCCGCACCGGCTAAGTAAAACGCGACCCGCCGGGCATCGGGCCAGGCACTGAGTCCACGCTGCGCCAGCTGCTGCCACGGAAACAGCGGACCGGGGTCTTGCTTACGCTACGGGGCAATATCGCTGTGGCCGACAATGTTTTCCGGCGCAATCGCGTAGCGCTGGCTGATGTCACGCAGCAGTGCCTCCAGCGTGGTGATTTGCGCCGCAGTAAACGGCTGCCATTCGCGGCCGGTCAGGGTAAGGCGATAACCGCGGTTCACCAGTTCGATGCCAATTGAGGTGTCGTTAATCCGGCTGGCTCCGGCGTGCCAAGCGAGCTGCTGCTCCGGCACCAGTTGCCAGATAACGCCTTTACCGGCGCGCTGTGGCGGCTGGCGGGGGATCACAGGTAATGGGCGCTGACCTGTTGATCGGTCAGGGTGGCCAGCGAAGAGGAAAAATCTTCGGCGGTATAGTGAATCACAATCACTTTAATCCGCGGTCGCGCGCCCTGAGCCGGATGCCGCAGGTCAGCCCAGCAGCCGGGACGGGATTCCACCCCGGACTGACAGCCCACCAGCATTAGCGCTGCAAGCAGCAACAGCAGGCGTTTCAACGAACGATTATCGCGGTCCCGCTGACGCTGACCATCAGCATGCTGCTCTCTTTGCCGACCGTTTCGTAGTCGATATCAATCCCGACCACCGCGTTAGCGCCCAGCGCTTTGGCCTGCTCTTCCAGCTCTTTAAAGGCTATCTCCCGCGCCTTGCGCAGCTCTTTTTCATACGCGCCGGAGCGGCCGCCGACGATGTCACGAATGCCAGCAAAAAAATCGCGGAAGATATTGGCACCGAGAATCGCTTCACCGGTCACCACACCGCAATAATCGGTGATGCTGTGGCCTTCCAGCGTCGGGATTGTTGAAAATTTCATCGTCTTCTCCTTGTTGAAAACCGGACTAAGGCTCTTTCGACTAAAAAGCACGGCTATACTCTATGCTAAAAAGGGCAACTTGCCAGAGAACAATAAGGAAATCGAGATGAGAAACAACGCGTTTGAGCTAATGATCCCCGCGGCCCTGCTGCTCAGCGCCTGTACCACCGTTGAGCCCGTGATTAAGGATAATGGCCCGCGTAGCGCGCCGTGCATCGAAGGCGGCCCTGACCAAGTTGCCCAACAGTTTTACGACCTGCGCGTTCAGCAGCCGACCCAGGGTCTGCCGGACAGCAACACGCTGGCAAAATATCGCCCTTATCTGAGCGATACGCTCTATCACTCATTGCAGGCCGCCAGCGGCAGTAATGCTGGCGCACAGTGGCGCAACGGCGATCTCTTCTCCATCCTGTCGCAGGGCCCGACCGCTGCCAGCGTAGCCGACGCCTCCACCATTCCTAACCGTGATGCGCGCAACATTCCATTGCGGGTTGAGCTGAGCCGCGACGGCAAGCAGTGGCAGGATGAAGTGCTGATGATCCACCAGGGGAGTTGCTGGGTGGTCGATGATGTTCGCTACATGGCGAACCCGGCACATGCCGAGGGTGGCAGCCTAAGTCAGATGCTTGAAAAATCGAAAAAATAATCACCCGTTTGGCGAGTGATAAAAAGCGCCAGGTACTGATACCCGCGCTTTTTTTGTTTCCACAGCCCTATCAATCACCGGTTCATCCCACCGGACAGCACACGATATTGTGCTAAGCTTTAGCGGTTTCCCCGGCTGTGTCATAAATTTTAACCCACCTCAATTGCATAACTATTCTGGTGACGTCAAAATCCGCAACACTAACAGCTATTCAAATCTGGCGCATGAGTATTCAACTAAACGCAATAAACTGCTTCTACGGTGCTCATCAGGCGCTGTTCGACATTAACCTTGAGTGTCCGCAAGGCGAGACACTGGTGTTGCTGGGTCCCAGCGGTACCGGTAAGAGTTCGTTGCTGCGGGTACTGAATTTGCTGGAGCAACCCCGCTCGGGCCAGTTGCAGATCGCCGGTAATCATTTCGATTTCAGCCAGAAGCCGGCTGAGGCCGCGATCCGTGAACTGCGCCAGAACGTCGGAATGGTGTTCCAGCAATATAATCTCTGGCCGCATCTCACCGTGCTGCAGAACCTGATGGAAGCGCCCTGTGGGGTGCTGGGTCTGAGCAAGAGTGACGCGCGCGCCCGGGCAGACAAGCTGCTCGATCGTCTGCGTCTGACGCCCTACAGCGACCGTTTTCCGCTGCATCTTTCCGGCGGTCAGCAGCAGCGTGTGGCGATTTCCCGCGCCCTGATGATGGAGCCGCAGGTGCTGCTGTTTGATGAGCCGACCGCTGCGCTCGACCCGGAAATTACCGCTCAGATTGTCACCATTATTCGCGAACTGGCTCAGACCCGGATTACCCAAGTGATCGTGACCCATGAAGTGGAAGTGGCGCATAAAACCGCCAGCCGCGGGCTCAGTGCCTGAGCCCGTCTCACGTTTAGCGCGGCTGGCGAGTTAACAAAGCTAGCACTTCGAAATGGGCAGTGTGCGGAAACATATCAAACAGCTGCACCTTGCTAATCTGATGATCGTTCAGCCGGGCCACGTCTTCCGCCAGCGTCTGTGGATTACAGCTGGATATAGAGCAGGTAATCGGGCCCATCTGACAAAGATAATCACACAGTTCAGCGCCAATGCCACGTCTCGGTGGGTTAACCAGCACCAGCTGCGGCACCGCGTCCCGGCCGGTGGCAAATTCGGTAGAGTCCAGCGTGGCGCAGTGCAGGCCAAATCCCCCTACGCCGCAGAACAGATCCCACATGCTGGTGACCGGCAACTGCTGCACCCATTGCCGGGCGGTGGCGTAAAGCGTGCTGGCGACCTGTGGATTGGTCTGGAAGAAACTTTGCGGACGGATCCACCGCGGCACACCGTTAAAATTCTCAGCCAGCGACTGCGCCGGTGTCAGTGCAATATCCTGCTCGCCTTCCAGAATCGCCATGTGCACCGGCTGAATATTGGCGGAGATCACCGTCAACTGCGGCAGCTGCTGTTGCAGTCCTGGCAGTGCTGCGCGCAGCTGCGCCAGCTTGGTGGTCGAACGCAACACAAAGCGCAACATCATGCCGCCCTGCTGACTCTCGGTCAGCAACAAGTACTTCAGCTCGCCCCGTTTGCGCGCCACGTTGTACGGCGTCAGCCCGGCGCGGGCGATAAACGGCCGCAGCGCAGCAAATACCGGCTGAAAACTGGCCAGATAAAGCGGACAGTCGCACAGATCAACCACCTCGCCATCCCGCTGGACCATGCCGAACACCGGACGCTCCACGCTGCCGCTGACCACCATATTGGCTTTATTACGGAACGCCTGCTGCGGCGAGGTGATCGGTGGTAACCACTGTGCCACCGGCTGTTCCAGCCATGACTGTTTATCGGTCAGCTGTTGAGTATAGGTTTTTTCCAGCCACTGGCAGGAGCGGCAATGGTTAGCGTCATAAAGCGCGCAATGCATGGGAAAGCCTGTATTCACGGTGGAGAGGTCGGGCGGAGCGCGATTGTATCATCGCTTGCTGAAAAATGCGCGACTGCTGAGCGGCACAAACAGCAGCAGCACCAGCAAATCCGGCAGCTTTTGCAGCAGGGTGTGATGGACGATCTGGGCGTTATTGTCGCCATCAATGCTGAATATCTCCGGATAGATCCAGCCCATTGAGGCCATCAGCATATAACCCAGCACAATCACCTGGGTGGCGACATAGCCCCAGCGTCCCCGGTTACTGCCGCGCATCAGGGTGAAGGCACAGCGCAGTTCGAACAGGAAGATCAGCTGGCTGGCGACAAAGATAAAGGTTGAGTCCCAGGCCTGCCAGCATCAAAATCACCCCTGACCACAGGCGATGCCAAAAAATAAAGGCCAGTGCAAAGGTGAAGATAGTGGTGCCGTGATCGCTGGGATAGGAGTCATCTGCTGCGTGGTGCAGGAACTGATGGCCGAGTCCAATCGCGAACAGGCGAGGGTGCGGTAACAGCTGGCCGACGCACCAGGAGATCGCCAGAGCGCATACAGTAAGGCCATGCCGGTTTTAGCACCAGCACCCGCTGTGAAGAGACCTGGTCGCGTGGCCCCCACAGCCACAGCGCGACGATTAACAGCGGCACGATGGCAATCAGATCTTTGGCGATAAAGGTCGCCAGTTGCAGCAGCCAGACGGGTGATGCAGGCGTGGCATTGATGGCGATAAACAATGAGCGGTTTAACTCTTCCATTATGGGGGGCATTTCTCTGCAAACAGGCCGCCAGTCAACGGCTACGCCACCGGCAGGGGCAGACGCAGACTGACTACGGCGGCAAATCAAATGTCAGCGACAACGCGCTAACCAAAATATTCAGCACAAATTGCTAACAGCACCGGCGCACTATCCTGCCTTTTACCCTGGGTTTCGTCCATAGCAAGGCTCTTAATCTGCTCACGGGTTGCCTGACTGTTTAAGTTTGACAGCCAGACAGCCGCGGTTTAGCCCGGAATGGGAGCGTCATGGCGGAAAAAAAGGCATAAAAAAACCCGCCGGGAAAAAGACCAGCGGGCTCCACAATTTGGGGATTTCAAAGAAAAGCTGTGGCACTTACTGATACTACCCATTAACAAAAAAGTTCTGGACGTATGCAAAAAAATTTTATAAGGGCAAAAGCGGCCAGATAATCACGATCAGCGTACCCGCCAGCGTCAACAGGACGTTAGCAATGGCGTAGCCCAGCGCGGGAATATTGCTGCGCACGGTGTCACTGATAATCTCCATCGCCGGGGCGCAGGTGCGGGCGCCCATGATGGCCCCGAACAGTGACGCGCGGTTCATCCGCAGTACGTAGGCACCAAACAGATAGCAGATAATTACCGGGATCAGGCTGACCAGTAATCCACACAGCAGCATCAGCGCACCCTCACTGCTGACGCCGTGATTGATGCCGCTGCCGGCGCTCAGCCCCACGCCGGCCATAAACACCATCAGCCCGAACTCTTTCACCATGGTAAGCGCGCCCTGAGAAATGTAGCCAAAGGTTGGATGGTTGGCGCGCAGGAAGCCGAGCATAATGCCGGCAAACAGCAGGCCGGCAGCGTTACCGATGCCAAAACTGAAGTTGCTGAACTGAAAGGTAATCAGACCAATCATCAGGCCGACGATGAAGAAGGCGCAGAAGGCCAGCAGATCGGTTATCTGGCTATGGATAGCGATAAAGCCAATGCGATCCGCCACGCTTTTAACCCGTCGCGCTTCGCCGCTCACCTATAACACGTCGCCTTTATTCAGCATGATGCTGTCGTCAATCGGCATCTCAATCTGGTTGCGAATCACCCGGTTAAGGAAGCAGCCATGATCGGTGAGACTAAGTTTGCTGAGCCGTTTGTTCACCGCATTGTGGTTTTTCACCACTATCTCTTCGGTCACAATCCGCATATCCAGCAGATCGCGGTCAAACACCTCTTTGCCGTTACGGAAGCTGGGGTCGAGGCGGGCGTGCGCATCGGGATAACCGACCAGTGAGATGTCGTCGCCGAGTTGCAACACCGCATCGCCATCCGGGCTGGCGAGAATACCGTTACGGCGGATGCGCTCAATGTAGCAGCCGGTCTGGCGATAGATACCCAATTCACGCAGGTTTTTGCCGCCGCTCCACGCCACCAGTTCCGGGCCGACGCGGTAAGCGCGGATCACCGGTAAGAACACCTTGCGCTGACTGTCGGCATCCAGCCCGCGCTCGCGAGCGATCTGCTGCGCGCAGGTGGGCAGATCCTGATGCTGCAGGCGCGGCAGGTAGCGTGCGCCAAAGATCAGGCTGACCAGCCCAATCAGGTAGGTCACGGCATAGCCAAGGCTGAGCTGATCCTGCATCAATGTCAGCTGTTTGCTGTCACTGATGCTTTGCCGTAGCGTGTCGCCGGCACCGACCAGCACTGGCGTTGAGGTCATTGAGCCTGCCAGCATGCCCGCCGTCAGGCCGATATCCCAGCCAAACAGCCTACCGAGCCCCAGCGCCAGAATCAGCGCGCTGACCACCATCACGATAGCGAGCATGAGATAGTTTTTGCCGTCGCGAAAAAAGATCGAGAAAAAGTTGGGACCGGCCTCGACGCCAACACAAAAAATAAACAGCATAAAGCCGAGACTTAATGCGTTGGTATTTATCGTAAAGTGCTGCTGGCCTAATAACAGAGAAACCATTAATACGCCGATTGAATTTCCCAGCTGAACCGAGCCAAGACGCAGTTTCCCCAAGCACAGCCCGAGCGCCGGTAAGACAAATAATAACAAAACGTCATTTCCACTTAACAATTTCGCGACGTTAATATTCACTGTTTAACTTCTTGTTTGCGTGTAACCTATTGAATATAGGCTTTTTTTCACTATCTTGAGCAAGCCGTCGGGGGCGCATTGTATCAGTGTTGCAAATGCGACCGTTGTAACGGCGGCTATTCTAATCAGAAAAATCTTCCTCAGCGATTGGCTAATTTCATTCGTTATCAAAACGAACTGTTTTTTTTATTTCCACCTGAACTCAGCAGGGTTATAGACGAGTTTTTATCCTGGTAATTTTTAGTGAGTGAGGTGTTATGCCACAGCGTTCTTATCTCTGGACGACCCGCCTGTGTGGGGTGGTGCTTTTATAGTCTGGTGTTTGTTGTTACCTGCCACTTCTGGCAAACCGGTGCTGCCCCGTTGCGTGGTCAGCCTGAACTGCTGCTGTTTATGTTGCCTGGTATCGTGATGGCCTTGATGCAGGTGGAGAGTCCGTTAAAAAGTGCCTTACTGATGCTGATGGCGCTATGGGGCACTTTGGTAGTCGCGCTGCTGTTAAATAATACGCTGCTGGCCCACGCCAGCGGGCTGTTTGTGGTCGCCTGGGGCGTGAGCGCCATGTTCTGGGCCGGCTGCGGTGCGCTGCTGGTGCGCCTGATGCAGATTGTGCTGGCCTCGCTGAATTAACCCGTCCCCGGCCGGGCGTTCAGGGCCGATGCAAAGGAACCGTCAGATGTTGCGTAGTAGCAAAAAGGCGAGACCGGTAACCGCGTCTCGCCTTTTTCATTACCCAGCCTGCAACCGCTAATTAAGCGACGAAGCCCAGGTTTTCTTTGGTCCAGGCGACGAACTCGGTGTAGACGCCGACATGTTTATCATCAAGGAAAATCTGCGGCACGGTCGTGACCGGCTTACCGGCGCTGGCTTCCAGATCGGCTTTAGTAATGCCTTCCGCCTGAATATCCACATACTGATAGCTAAAATCATCACACTCAGCAGTGAGTTTATCCGCCGGCTCTTTAGCACGAACACAGTATGGGCAGCCCGGACGACCAAAAATTACAGCAATCATGAAGAACTCCTTGCAGCGTGGTGTGTTATCTACATCACACAATAAACCTGAGAATGGAAACCACGATGCCCGCTCGTATCGCTTAAAGAAAGCAGGATTTGCCTGTTAGTCTGATGCCCGCCACCTATAGCGGCTGGCGCTTTCTTATCTGCCGCGTGGGATTATTTCTGCCTGTGGCTCACCCGGGAGACGGTGGGCAATTTGCGGGTTGTTAACCATAATTGATGCTCAATAACCGGCTAAGGCAGGAGAGAACGATGCAGAATGTCGCCAGATTACCCCGCGCGGTGTTGCTGCTGGTCAATCGCTGGCTGCCCGCGCCCGGCACGCTGGATACCAAGACGCTGGCGACCGGGCTGTTTATCGCAGGTATTGGATTGATGCTGCCCGCCGCCTGGCTATTAATGTGGCGCACCGCAAAAGCGATCGAGCCGCAGCTGTTTAATCACACTGACAAAAAAAGATAATGTTTCTGGAGACTTTATGACACCGACCATTGATTTACTGTGCAGCCACCGCTCTGTTCGCGCCTTTACCGACCAGCCCGTCAGTGAGGCGCAGCGTGAAGCGATTATTAATGCGGCGCAATCGGCGTCCACATCCAGTTTTTTACAGTGCTCTTCTATTATTCGTATCACTGACCGCGCGCTGCGCGACCAGCTAGTCGCCCTGACAGGCGGTCAGTCGTGGGTGGCGGATGCGCCAGAGTTCTGGGTGTTCTGCGCTGACTTCAATCGTCACCTGCAGATCTGTCCGGATGCCCAGCTGGGCCGCGCTGAACAGCTGCTGCTCGGCTGCGTTGATACCGCACTGATGGCGCAGAATGCCATGGTCGCGGCCGAATCGCTGGAGCTGGGCGGGGTGTTCATTGGCGGTATCCGTAACAACATCGCCGAGGTTACCGCTCTGCTCGGCCTGCCAAAATTTGTGTTGCCGCTGTTTGGTTTTTGCTTGGGTCATCCGGAAACCCGCCCGGATGTGAAACCGCGCATGCCGCACGCGATGCTGGTGCATGAAAACCGCTACCAGCCGCTCGAACCGGCGGTACTGGCGGAATATGACAGCCGCACCGAGCTCTACTATCAGCACCGTGACAGCAACCAGCGCAGCGAAACCTGGAGCGAACTGATTCAGCGCCTGATTATCAAAGAAACGCGCCCGTTTATGCTGGATTACCTGCATCAGCAGGGCTGGGCAACGCGCTAAGCTGACGGCGGAGAACGGGGACGATGAAAATAGCCATTCTGTCGCGCGATGAAACGCTTTACTCCAGCCAGCGACTGCGTGAGGCGGCCGAAGCCCGCGGGCATCAGGTACAAATCATCGATCCGCTCTCCTGCTACATGAACATCAATCCCGCTTCGCCCGCCGTGCACTACTGCGGTGAACCGCTCGGTCACTTCGATGCGGTCATTCCGCGCATCGGCTCTCTGACCACCTTTTACGGCACGGCGGTGCTGCGTCAGTTTGAGATGAATGGCAGTTATCCGCTGAATGAGTCGGCGGCGATCACTCGCGCACGTGACAAACTGCGATCACTGCAGCTGCTGGCGCGAGAGGGAATTGATATGCCGGTCACCGGCTTTGCTTCCTCACCGGACGATACTGAGGACCTGATCGCCATGGTCGGCGGCGCGCCGCTGGTGGTCAAGCTGGTGGAAGGCACTCAGGGCATCGGTGTGGTGCTGGCCGAAACGCGCCAGGCGGCGGAAAGCGTTATCGATGCGTTTCGCGGTCTGAATGCCCATATTCTGGTGCAGGAGTTCATTAAAGAGGCGGGCGGCCGCGATATTCGCTGTCTGGTGATTGGCAATCACGTGGCGGCGGCGATTGAGCGGGTGGCAAAAGAGGGCGACTTTCGCTCCAATCTGCACCGCGGCGGCAAGGCCTATCCGGTCATCATCACCGATCAGGAGCGGCAGATTGCCATCAAAGCGGCGACCACGCTGGGGCTGGACGTCGCCGGGGTTGATATCCTGCGTGCCGATCGGGGTCCGCTGGTGATGGAGGTCAATGCCTCGCCGGGTCTCGAAGGGATTGAAACCACCAGCGGTCTGGACATCGCCGGGCTGATGGTTGACTGGATTGAGCAGCAGGCTATCCCCGGGCTCCGTCCTAAAACCGCTGGCTGACACGCGCTTTTCAGCGGTTTTCGTGGCATCGACGCGCATTTTTCCGTAAGCTAAGTCGCCTGTTTATCACCCCATGGGATTTTACGATGGATTCTCTTGTCGTTCCGGATATCGACCTGTTGCGTCGCTGGCTGGATCAGCAAAATATCACCTGGTTCGAATGCGATGCCTGTCAGGAACTTCATCTGCCGCATATGCAAAACTTCGACGGGGTGTTTAACGCCAAAATCGATCTGGTCGACAACGTCATTCTGTTTTCGGCGCTGGCTGAAGTGAAGCCCACGGCGCTGAGATTCCTTTGGTGGGCGACCTTTCACAAATTAATGCCAGTTCGCTGACGGTGAAAGCGTTCATCGACATTCAGGATGATAACCTGCCGAAGCTGATTGTGTGTCAGTCAATGACCATCACCGCAGGGTTAACCTTTGGTCAGTTCTCTCACTTTATGAAACAGAGTGAAGAGCAGATCTTAATGGTGATCCTTGAGGCGTTTGCCAACAATCTGCTGATGATTGGTGAAGAGGAAGAGCATGTGCCGGTGACCAGCGTGCACTCCGTGCTGCACTGATGTGACCCGCTTGCCGACTAAGCCGTCCCCGTGACGGCTTTTTTTATGTCTGTCGCGCCGGACAGCCATAATTTTTTATTCTGCATTTTGCCCTTTAGTGCCAGATATTTGTCGTTCTTTATGCCAGTAAAGCCGAACCTCATAGCTTAAACATGCATAAAATATCGCTTTTAGGCGTTTTTTACGCTGAGGTCTGGTGCAGCCTGAGTTGGGGGGCTATTCTTGCGGGTCTGTGACAGCCGCGTAACTGCGCCGCAGCTAATGGTTTTTGCTATTACACTTCCGCTGAATAATGATTCATTGTGTCACTAACATTACACACAGAACGCAACGTATGGATCACTGGTTTGCAGCGTTGTGATGACCCGCTCAGGAGGATGGAAAACATGTTCAAACAACGTCAGAAATGGTTGTCAGGTGTGGTAGCTGGCGTGCTGATGGCCGCATCTGCCAGCACCATGGCGGAAGATAAAACGCTGCACGTTTATAACTGGTCCGATTATATCTCGCCAGATACCGTGCCGAACTTTGAAAAGCAGTCCGGCATCAAAGTGGTCTACGACGTGTTTGACTCCAATGAAGTGCTGGAAGGCAAACTGATGGCAGGCAGCACCGGCTATGACGTGGTGGTGCCATCCTCCAGCTTCCTGGCGCGCCAGCTGCAATCCGGCGTGTTCCAGCCGCTGAATAAGAGTAAACTGCCTAACTATAAAAACCTCGATCCGGCGCTGATGGAAAAAGTGGCGCAGCACGATCCGGGCAACAAATACGCCATTCCTTACCTGTGGGGCACCACCGGTATTGGCTACGACATCGATAAAGTCAAAGCGGTACTCGGCGCAGATGCACCGGTCAACAGCTGGGATCTGGTGATGAAGCCAGAGAATCTGGAGAAGCTGAAAAGCTGTGGCGTCTCTTTCCTCGATGCGCCGGAAGAAATTTTCGCTACCGTGCTCAACTATCTGGGTAAAGATCCGAACAGTTCTGATGCCAAAGAGTATTCAGGCGCGGCCACCGATCTGCTGTTGAAACTGCGTCCGAACATTCGTTATTTCCATTCGTCGCAGTACATCAACGATCTGGCTAACGGCAATATCTGCGTGGCGATTGGCTGGTCAGGTGACATTCTGCAGGCGAAAAACCGGGCTGATGAAGCAAAAAATGGTGTGCATCTCGGTTACAGCGTGCCGAAAGAGGGCGCTCTGGCCTTCTTCGATATGATGGCGATCCCGAAAGACGCGAAGAATCTTGACGGTGCCTACGCCTGGCTGAACTACATCATGGATCCGAAAGTAATCGCCGATGTCTCGAATAAGATGAACTACGCCAACGGCAATAAAGCCTCTCTGCCGCTGATCAACGCTGACGTCCGCAATAACCCAGGCATATTCCCGACGCCAGAAGCGATGTCGAAATTGTTCGTGCTGAAAGTTCAGGATCCGAAACTGGATCGTGTGCGTACCCGCGCATGGACTAAAGTAAAAAGTGGTAAGTAATTCGTTCTGAACTGATTGACTGATTACGCATCAGCAACAGAGGCGCAGTGTCGGCCTCTGTCGTACCATTTTTAGCGTCGGATTTTGCCGCTATGTTCCGCCTGGCTCCGGAGAGATACGTTAGTGAACGATGCCATTCCCCGTCCTCAAAATAAAACCGCAAAGGCGTTAACGCCGCTGCTGGAAATTCGCAACCTGACAAAATCGTTCGACGGCCAGCATGCTGTTGATGATGTCAGCCTGACCATTTACAAAGGCGAGATTTTTGCCCTGCTGGGCGCGTCGGGCTGTGGCAAATCCACGCTGCTGCGGATGCTGGCGGGTTTCGAGCCGCCGACCAGCGGCCAGATTGTGCTGGATGGTCAGGATCTGTCGCACGTCGCCCCTTATCAGCGGCCAATCAACATGATGTTCCAGTCTTACGCGCTGTTTCCGCACATGACGGTGGAGCAGAATATCGCCTTTGGTCTGAAGCAGGATAAGTTGCCGAAGGGCGAAATCACCAGTCGGGTGGCGGAAATGCTGGCGCTGGTGCACATGCAGGAGTTTGCGAAGCGTAAGCCGCATCAGCTCTCCGGTGGTCAGCGTCAGCGTGTGGCGCTGGCGCGCAGCCTGGCGAAACGGCCTAAGCTGCTGCTGCTGGATGAACCGATGGGCGCGCTGGACAAGAAGCTACGCGATCGCATGCAGCTGGAAGTGGTCGATATTCTCGAGCGGGTGGGCGCAACCTGCGTCATGGTTACCCACGATCAGGAAGAGGCGATGACCATGGCGGGCCGCATCGCCATCATGAATCGCGGCAAGTTCGTGCAGATTGGCGAGCCGGAAGAGATCTACGAGCATCCGACCAGCCGCTATAGCGCCGAATTCATCGGCTCGGTGAACGTGTTTGAAGGGCTGCTGCGTGAACGTCAGGCGGATGGTCTGGTTATCGACAGCCCCGGTCTGGTGCACCCGCTGAAGGTCGACTCCGATGTCTCGGTGGTGGATAACGTGCCGGTTCACGTCGCGCTGCGCCCCGAAAAAGTCATGCTGTGCGATGAGGTGCCGGCCGATGGCTGCAACTTTGCCGTCGGTGAAGTGGTCCATATCGCCTATCTCGGTGATCTGTCGATTTTCCATGTCCGTCTGCACAGCGGACAGATGATCAGCGCACAGTTGCAAAACGCGCATCGCTACCGTAAAGGGTTGCCGACCTGGGGCGATGAAGTCCGCCTCTGTTGGGAGAGCGACAGCTGCGTGGTGTTGACGGTTTAAGGAGGCGCCATGAGCCAGATTTTCCAACGCAGCAAAGCGCCGGCCCGGCTGGTCGGCACGCCACTGCAACGCTGGGCCACGCGAATTAAAATGCAGCACGGCCGCAAACTGGTGATCGCTTTACCCTATGTCTGGCTGGTGCTGTTCTTCCTGCTGCCGTTTCTGACGGTGCTGAAGATCAGCTTCGCTGACATTGCGCGCGCCATTCCACCCTATACCGAACTGGTAAGCTGGGCCGACGATCAGTTCAGTATTGTGCTGAACTTCGCCAATTACCTGACGCTGACCGACGATCCCCTCTACGTCGACGCCTATCTGCAGTCGCTGAAAGTGGCGGCGATCTCGACGGTGATCTGCCTGCTGATGGGATATCTGCTGGCCTGGGCGGTGGCGCACAGCAAGCCGTCGATGCGCACCATCCTGCTGCTGCTGGTGATCCTGCCGTCGTGGACCTCGTTTCTGGTGCGGGTCTACGCCTGGATGGGGCTGCTGAACAATAACGGTATTCTCAATAGCTTTCTGCTGTGGCTGGGGGTGATTGATCATCCGCTGGTAATTCTTTACACCAATACCGCGGTCTATATCGGCATCGTTTACTGCTACCTGCCGTTTATGGTGCTGCCGATCTACACCGCGCTGACGCGCATCGACTACTCGCTGGTGGAAGCGTCGCTGGATCTGGGCGCACGTCCGCTGAAGACCTTTTTCAGCTTAATCGTTCCGCTTACCAAAGGCGGGATTATCGCCGGTTCGATGCTGGTGTTTATTCCGGCTGTCGGAGAGTACGTGATCCCGGAACTGCTCGGTGGTCCTGACAGCATTATGATTGGCCGTATTCTGTGGCAGGAGTTCTTTAATAACCGTGACTGGCCGGTCGCGTCGGCGCTGGCGGTGATTATCCTGCTGATCCTGATTCTGCCGATCATCTGGTTCCATAAGCATCAAAACCGTGAAATGGGGGAGAAGGCATGAACGATTTGCCGACCATTCGCTCGCTCTGGCGTACCGCAATTCTGGTCTGCTGTTTCCTGTTCCTCTATGCGCCGATGCTGCTGCTGGTGGTTTACTCCTTCAACAGCTCACAGCTGGTGACGGTATGGGACAGCTTCTCTTTCCACTGGTACAAGGTGTTGTTTCAGGATAGCGCGATGATTGACGCGGTGATGCTGAGTCTGAGCATCGCCGCGCTCTCCGCCACCATGGCGGTGGTACTGGGAACCCTGGCGGCCGTGATCATCGTGCGCTTCGGCCGTTTCCGCGGTCATAACGGCTTTGCGTTTATGCTGACCGCGCCGCTGGTGATACCCGACGTAATCACTGGGCTGTCGCTGCTGCTGCTGTTTGTAGCAATGGGCAACGCCTTTGGCTGGCCGAGCGAGCGCGGTATGCTGACTATCTGGCTGGCGCACGTCACGTTCTGTACCGCCTATGTCACCGTGGTGATCAACTCACGCCTGCGCGAGCTGGACCGGTCGATTGAAGAGGCAGCGATGGATCTGGGCGCAACGCCGCTAAAAGTGTTCTTTGTGATCACCGTGCCGATGATCGCCCCGGCTATCGTTACCGGCTGGCTGCTGGCGTTTACGCTGTCACTCGACGATCTGGTGATTTCCAGCTTTGTAACCGGTCCTGGCGCGACCACCTTGCCGATGGCGATTTTTGCCACTGTGCGACGTGGCGTCAATCCGGAAATTAACGCGCTCGCCTCTCTGATCCTGTTCGTGGTCGGTTTAGTCGGTTTTATCGCTTGGCGGGTGATGGCGCATGAAGAAAAACAACGTTTAAGCGGTATTCAGAAAGCTAAACGTGGCTGAAATCCGTAACATTTGTCACTATATGAACGGGCTGGTTAAACCAGCCCGTTTTTTGATCAGGTGGAGTCACGGACTATGTCAGAAATCCTTAAAAGCAGCCGCACGTTGACTGAGGAACCGGTACCGGTCACCGTGGCGGGCATTGCCATTATCGCCACGCACTGCCTGAGCGTGCTGATGCTGGCGAATGAGCTTGGCTACAGCGAGCTCGCCAACTTTGTCCACCGCAGCGCCCCGGCGTCGCCATCGCCTGGTCGCGCATCTACCTCGGCGTCCACTGGCCAATGGATATGCTGGGCGGCTTCCTGGTGGGTTTGCTGAGCTGTCTGGCCTCCCATCTGGCGTGGCAGATCTATGGCGAGCGGATGCTGGCGTTGATTAATCCGCTCTACCGCTCGCTGTTTGCCCTGCCGATTCGTAAAGGCTGGACTCAGGATTAAAAAAAGGGACGCCGCGGCGTCCCTTTTTTTATGAGAATTATGAGAACCACTTCCCGAACCAGCCGTTGAATTTCATCATCACGAAATCCACCATCCGGCTGAAGAAGCCCCCTTCCGGCACGTCCTGTAAGACCACCAGCGGACGCTGGTCGACGGTTTTACCATCCAGCTGGAAATCGATGGTGCCCACCACCTGATTCTTCTTCAGCGGCGCTTCGAGCTGCGGCGAATTGAGCTTAGAGCTCGCCTTCAGATTTTTCATCTGTCCTTTCGGGATGGTCAGTGCGGCATCTTTCGACACGCCAAGGTTGACCTGACTCTTATCACCAAACCAGACCCGCTGCTGTGCGAATGGCGCGTCGGGCTTAATCGGCGTGACGGTTTCATAGAAGCGGAAGCCCCAGGTGAGCAATTTTTCGCTTTCGCGGAAGCGAATCGCATCGCTGGCGGTGCCCAGCACCACCGAAATCAGCCGCATATCACCTTCGGTTGCCGAGGCCACCAAGTTATTACCGGCACCGGAGGTGTGGCCGGTTTTGACGCCATCTACCTTGAGATTGGTGCTCCACAGCAGACGGTTGCGGTTCATCTGGCGGATTTTATTGAAGGTGAACTCTTTCTCTTTATTCAGCGCATACTCTTCCGGCACGTCGCGAATCAGTGCCTGGGCAATTAACGCCATATCCCGCGCGGTACTGTACTGCCCTTCAGCATCCAGCCCGTGGACCGTCATAAAGTGGGTGTTCTGTAGCCCCAGCGCTTTAACGTAGTTGTTCATCAGGCCGATAAACGAGTCCTGACTGCCGGCCACGTAATCCGCCAGCGCGATACAGGCGTCATTGCCGGACTGGATCACAATGCCCTTGTTCAGCTCATGGACCGGAATACGGTCACCCGGTTTTAAAAACATCAGCGACGAACCATGCAGCTTAGGGTTGCCGGTCGCCCAGGCATCCTGCCCTACCGTCACCAGATCGTCCGGCTTAATTTTGCCGGTTTTGATCGCCTGACCCACCACGTAGCTGGTCATCATTTTGGTCAGACTGGCGGGATCGAGACGCTGATCGGGGTTTGACTCGGCTAATACTTTGCCGCTGGCGTAATCCATCAGTATCCAAGCTTTGGCATCAATGCCTGGTGCGGCAGGCGCCTGTTCAGCAAAAGCGCCGATCGGGGCAATAAGAAGTAAGGAGGTGGCAGCAAGTAGCCGCAGGCGAGAAGCAACGCGAGTGTTTGTCATGGGCTTGACCGGATTGTCCTTATTAAATCGGGATTCTGGAGGCAGAAAATCTCCACTCAGAACGCTAACCGTTGAGGGCAGCGAAAAAAACCGCCGAATCGTAAAGTTTTTTAGAGTTTAGTAAGGTAAACTTGACATCCCTGCCGCGCGCTTGCCAGCTTCACCCAGCCCTGTCGCCACTAAAAATGCGTGCAATTCCGATTTTTCGCAGAACAGTTAAGCCGGTCACAATTATCAGCTAACCTGAAAGCCAGTCAGCCGAGGAGACCGACCATGGACTTAGCCCTGTTTGATCTGGATGAGACGCTCATTAGTGAAGAAAGCACCAGCCTGTGGTTGCGCTGGCTGGTATCGCAGGGCTTTGCCCCCGCGAGCTGATCGACTAGGAACAGGCCCTGATGGCGCAGTATTATGCCGGCACGCTATCGATTGAAGAGTACATGAATACCACCCTGGCCCCGCTGGCGAGCATGGCAACCCTGACCGTTGAAGGCTGGGTCCGTCGCTTTATTCATCGCGACATCATGCCTCGCGTTTATCCTGCTGCCCGTGAGCGCATCCAGTGGCACCAGACTCGCGGCGACAAGGTAATGATTATCTCCGCCAGCGGCGAGCATCCGGTGCTGCCGATTGCCGAAAAGCTGGTGCCTGCGGGGCGCTGGCGATAGGCGTCGAGATCGTTGATCAGCGCTACAGAGGTAAAACCTACGGCACTATGACCTACAAAGAGGGCAAAGTGACGCGTCTGGGCGACTGGAAAGCGCTGCAGCAGGGTGAAGCCTTCGGGCACACCTGGGCCTACAGCGATTCGATGAACGACCTGCCGTTACTCGAGCAGGCCGATCATGCGCATGTGATCAATCCTGACAAACTGCTGCATTAGGAAGCGTTAAACCGGGGCTGGCAGGTCCGCCACTGGGCCCGTTAAGCTAACCGCGGGACGCACCGGCGTCCTGCGCTAACCCGACTTTCAGCAACCTGCCGTTGGCCTCATCGGTCAGCACATAGAGATAGCCATCCGGCCCCTGTCGCACATCGCGAATACGTGCGTTCTGCTCGCTGAGCAGACGCTGTTCTTCAACCACTTTATCCCCGTTGACGCTCAGCCGGATCAGGTTTTTCTCTTTCAGCGCGCCGATAAACAGTGAATTTTTCCACTGCGGGAAGCGGGCACTGTTGTAGAACGCCATGCCGCTAATGGCGGGCGAATCTTTCCAAGAATAGACCGGCTGTTCGGTTCCGGCGGCATAGCTCCCTTTCGATTCCGGAACTTTATCGCCGCTGTAGCCGATACCGTAGGTGGCCAGCGGCCAGCCGTAGTTTTTACCTTTACCGATGGTGTTGACCTCGTCACCGCCGCGCGGACCGTGCTCGCTTTCCCACATCGTCCCGGTCCACGGATTAAGCGCCAGGCCCTGCGGATTGCGCAGGCCATAAGCCCAGATCTCCGGACGTGCCCCGCTCGGCTTCACAAACGGATTATCGTCAGGCACGCTGCCATCCGCATTCAGACGCAGCAGTTTGCCCTGTGCGCCGTGCTGCTGGCAAAGTTATCGCCAAACGCGATCCACAGAAAACCCTGTTTATCGAACGCCAGGCGGGTGCCGATATTATTGACGCTGGAGAGCATTGGCGTCTGTCGAATCACCACGCGGAAATCGCGCAGTTGCCGGTTATCCTCGCTCAGCGTCCCGACACCCACCACAGCACCGGCTTTCCCGCTGCTGTTGGCTTCGGTGTAGCTCAGCCAGACGCGTCGGCTGCTGGCAAAATCGGGTGCCAGTACCACGTCCAGCAAACCGCTCTGGCGCTGTGCCCAGACCTGCGGCACGCCGGAAATCGGCTGTGACAAGCCACCCTGCGGGCTCCAGCTGCGCAGCTGGCCGCTGCATTCCGTGATCAGCAGGGTCTGGTTGTCGGGCAGAAACGCCACGGACCATGGATGTTGTAACTTATCCTGTAACAACTGGAACTGTACCTGCGGTTCTGCGGCCAGCAGCGGCGTGGCACATAACAGCGAACCACTGAACAACAACGCGCGAGCGAAGCGAACCATAGCGTTCTCCTGACGGGATAGAATGCCCTTAAGCGTAGTCAGCCACTCTGCAATGATGTTGAGGATTTACAAAAGATTAAACAGGACGACAGCGATCTGTCGCCCGGATGATGTGGGGAACAGGCTAGCACAAGTGCCAGCCGTAGCCTGGTTTTCGGTTCATCTTTGGGGGCGCGACGACGCGAGCAGCTTCAACCTGCAGTTGTGAGGTCCGTACCCGAAATCGGGTTGCTCCCATTGAACAGCCCCGTGCGGGCCTGAGAGATTTCCACTAATCGCAGCTCAGTAAACCATCATCTTATTCCGGTATAAGCGGGTGGGATGATTACGGACCTCATCCGGCACAGCAAGCAGTCTTAAGCTCAGCGAAGAGTGCCGGAGGATGTTCTTCGTTAAGGTCAGGCAGGAGATAACCGGCCGCAACTTTACGCTATTTGCCAGATATTACCGATGTGACCCTTTATTTTCAGCCTGATAACCCAGCAACCACATCACAATTGTGCTCAGCGTTGCCAGCAGGCTCAGCACCCGTAGCCTTCCAACCGGTTGGCTGAAACTGGATAGCTGGCGGCGAATGACAGGCATAAAAAACCCGACTGGTGAGATCGGGTTTAATCAGTTTTCCGGTGTCAGCTTAATGCTCTGACCGGAGAAAAATGCTCTACATCTGACGCGTTTAATTACCACTAATAAGCCGATCACAATTCTGACCTTCCTTGCTCAACCGTTCCGCAGATTTTAGTGTTGGATTTGCGCCAGTTCGTCTTCTGAAAGGCCGGTCATTTTCACGACGGTGTTACGGTCAATGCCGTTCTGCAACATGGTGCGGGCAACTTCGAGTTTGCCTTCGTTTCGGCCTTTCTCAATGCCTCGCTGTTCACCAAGCTGAATACCTTTCTCGATGCCCTTCTGCTCCAGCTGTTGTGCGATGGTCATAAGTGCGTCTCCGTGTTGCGGCACACGCTGTGCCAGTTCGCGAACAAAGGCTTCGGAGTCAGCTGACTCACCTGCCTGCAGCAATTATGGTGTATCAGCGCTGTTACCTGGGGTGAAGAAAGATAATCCGCCATCAGTAACGTGGCTAGACGATCAGTCAGGCTGGCAATGTCTCGCTGATGAATATGCTTTTGTAACAGGGTCAGCGCCGCCATGCTGCGATGCCCCATAATCTCTTCGTCCGGAATGACCGTCACGTCCACCAAGGGAAAGGCGCTGCTATAGAGGTTTGCCGCCAGCGACGGATTATCGAACTCATCGAGCCAACGAGTAGAATACGGATAGGGGCTGCGTTTACCGGTATAGAAAAGAACCGGTATCACCAGTGGCAGCGTTTTATGGCCAGCCTCGAGGTGCCGCTGCATGGCGGCCACAGCGTATCGCATCAGCCTGAACGCCATATGCCTGTACGGGGTGGATTGATGCTCAACCAGCACATGAATGTACCCGTCGCCGGCAGTGGTCTTCACAGGCTG
This sequence comes from Pantoea sp. Eser, assembly GCA_009830035.1. Taxonomy (GTDB): domain Bacteria; phylum Pseudomonadota; class Gammaproteobacteria; order Enterobacterales; family Enterobacteriaceae; genus Pantoea. The sequence goes on along the minus strand of SZZY01000003.1, from coordinate 395,944 downwards.
TAGAGAACGTCGCTGAAATACTGGCGCAGATCGTCTTCGACAAACGAGCCGGATTCCAGCTTCAGGGTACTGAGGTCACAAATAGCTCGCAGTTCTGCAGGAAGGTGCAGTTCCATAAAGTCACGGGCAATGTCCGGCTGCGTAAGGAACTGCCGGAAGGTAGCATCATGAGGCGTAGGGGTGCTGTTCTTTTTTTTCATCGTTCCTGACTCTGACAATCACCTGTGTATGCTAACACAGGCCAGATACAACACCACCGCAGCGGTTACCGGACGAAATGCCAGACCGAGGCAGAAACACCTCGTACAGCCGTTTCATCGTCAGTTCTGCAAGCCGGTGATCGGCAGCACCCTAAAATGTTATCAGGCCAAAGTTGTTTAACCGTCAACGATTGGACTCAATGATTCTCTCTGGAGTTTCAATGGTTCTGAAACGTCGTAATTTATACAGCCAGTCTTATTTGCCATAGCTCACGTTTTTTATGTTGCCTCGGTGAGTTTTAGAATGAATAAATATTAAGGTTAATCGGCTTCGGACTCGTCTTCATCATCTGCGTTAACTGCTTCGTTTGAAAGCGGAACATTACATGTACGGAATGTTGACTTTTTCGCCTTAACAGTGCTGCCTTGAGATGGTTTCGCAGTTGAGCTTTACAGGGTCTTTACTCATTGATGCAAAGCCTGCCAGCATTGGCAGGCTTGATGTAATAACTAGTTTCTCAGAACGTTACTCCGGGTCGCTTGCCAGAAGTAAATTAATGGAAGAAGAATACTTAACGCACTGAATATATATTATATTTACGGAGTTAAACGTTGACATGACCCAACCACTGGATACCGAGGCGAGAGGTATAGCCATATAAGATATCAGCCTTGTTACTGATACAACCCTACCCAGAATATATGATTATGTTACGCTTTGCCGGTAGGTGAAGTATGTGACGACAATAACCGACTGAACCAGAGAAGATAGAGCCCACACTAAAGCATGCATAGTAGGGGTATTAGCTGCCAGTAACAGAAGGCTGCATAGGCCAATGAAAAAAGAGGAACAGATTATAATCGAGAGATCGGTGGAACGCCCGATTAAGGCTGCGCCAATGCGCGGGCCGGCTATGGAACCGATAATGATAATGATAATGATAAACATTAATGCAATTCGTTCAGCGTTCAAATGAAAATAAGAGCTATAGATCCAGATGAGATTAGGAAAAACCATGATCCCTATGTTTAGGAAAAAAAATATACAGGAAATGTTAAACAATTCCTTTTTATGGAAAACGTACTTAAAGCCTTTACCTAACGAACTGAAAATGGTTTTTAAAGACAGCCTTGTGTGCGATGGTTTCCGTTTATAAGGAATGGTCGAAATGCTGGCAAAGGATAAAAAATAGCAAAGCGCAACCAGAACCAGAGCAGTCTGTTTTGAAAATTGATAAAATCATACTCCCAGCACAACAGGTGCAATGATACTGATTGTGCTGTCTATTACTCCTACATTGGCGTTAATGTGTTTTATTTTATGCTGTTCATGCAGCTCCGGTATCAGAGACTGAAAACTGGGCGATGCATTGCTGATAGGGATGAGATAATAAAACCAAACGCTATAACTACATATGCAGATGGATTAAAACGAAGACTTAGCAATAAAATTACCGATATTAAGCAGCAAAGTAGCTCACCGACCATTATTACTTTCTTCCTGTTATATGTATCACAGATAACACCTGCGAACGGAGTTATCAGGATATAAGGAAGTATATTCAGCGCGTATGAGAGATACAATGAATACTGAACCACTGATGTCGAGAACCATCAGTGGCACAAGAAAAGAGATTAGCCAGAAACCAAAAGATGTATTTGTATAAGATAAAATCAGCTTATTCATTTTACTCTTATTCCATCCACAGCAAACGCATTCGGGGTTTAGTGCCCACTGTTCAGTAGTAGTAATCGACAAGTCGTCAAAAGAGAAGGTTTTTAGATTGTTTGTCAGTGATGGAGGCTGGATATCCGTAGGCAGTTTCAGCGCTTCACATATCATAGCGCCCGTTGTTACTGACACTAACGCGGAAAGAGCCGGTGCCGAGGTTACATAGTCATTTTGTATACTATTATCTTCGTCAATTATTTTTCGCTTTTCTTCAGTTAAAGAAGATTTCCAGCGCTCGGTACAGCCTGTTTCCTCAGGAATAACGGAATAAAAAACAGCCTTCAGAATATCAAGCCCGCCATTAATGTACGGAACCCTGGTACTGCAACATGCTTCATTCAGCCATTTTACCATGTCATTGCGAGGTTTATCGGCAACGCAAATAACGAGGTCATGACCATTTATAATATCTGAAACATTATTCACAGACTCAATCTTTTTTTGATTGCAATAATGTTAATTTTTAGTTAAAAGCATGAAAATTTTCACGCACAACAAACACTTTCTTTCTACCAATATCCTTTTCTCTCTACAGGATTTGTCTGTTCAGGTTACTTAATTCAATCTCATCAAAATCCACGATTGTCAGATTGCCAATGCCAATTGCTGCAAGTTCAAGAATGATATGGCTGCCTAATCCTCCACAACCGAGTACAACGACACTGCTATCAAGCAATGTATTTTGAATTTCATATTTATTCATTCCCAGAGGCAATTTTGAGTTAAAGAACTCAATATTTATTGAGAATCTTTCTATCTGAATATTGGTTATAGGGATAGTATTTTGTGGATAAAATTCAATCAGTTTCAATTCATTTACTGTGTCCAGATAATCAAAAACGATATCAGATTGCCCGGGGTGTTTTTCCCATACTCAGAGATAATATCCTTTGTCCCAAAGGGGCCGTCGATAAACTAAAAAAGAAGCCAATATCACCTCTCTCATCAGCAAAGCTGATAATCTCTGAGCAGAACCTGATAACGATGATGTCGGGATTTTTTTATAAAAAAACAGTTTCTTTAAGGCGAATCATCATATTTTCCATAATGTAATCCTTTCCATTTATGAATACCAAAAAAGGGCCTGAACAAGGCCCTTATGTCACAGCAAAATCAACCTACAGCTGACAAAGTTGCGTTTGATGCATTAAATTTAGTGAATTTCATAGTATAGCCCTTATAATCAAACGAAGTTTAGTTAAGTTGCTTTACATTAAGTTTTAATGCGCAACCAGAATTAAAATAAGCAAGAAGATTTTGCAATACCTAACTATTCACTCACGGATGAATTATGTGCGATAGAAACGTTTTAAATCAAAAATATATAGCGATGGGAAATCAGCACAGACTTGAAATGTTAGTGTTGATGATGGAAGGAATATATTTTACGGCTAAAGAGCTCTCCTATAGTGCCGGTTTAATGCCATCGGCAGCCACGCCTCATCTTAAGGCCCCGATAGACAATGGTTTGGTTAAAACCTTCAGGCAGGAGAAATTTAAATATTTTACGCTTAAATCACCAGATGTTGCCTCTGTAGTAGAGTCCGTCCTTTGTCTTGCCAGTAGTGATGGAATTCATCGGAAATTTCCCAACACTGATGTTTGTCAGGCTCGATATTGTTTTAACCATCTGGCAGGTCATCTGGTTGTTCTAATCTACACTGCGATGCTCCAATCTGAATACATTGTTGCAGATCACGATTCTAAAGCAGTTTTAGTAACAAAACGAGGTACCAAATGGCTTCAAAAAAACAATTTTCTTCCAGATAATATGAAAAAGCTTCTTGAAAAAAATGCTATTCAGTGCATGGACTGGACCGAACGAGTCCCCACTCGGGTGGTTTTGTTGGTAGCTTAATTGCCGATAAATTTTGTAGATGTGGATGATAGTGCGGAAGAAAAATAGTCGTGCAGTATCAATTACAGTCGAGGGGAAAATGAAATTGAATCAAATATTTGGGAAAACTGATCTATTCTGAATTCAGAACATATTAGCTGATATTTATAGGAAAAAATCAGCTAAATATGGCGGTGTATTGCTCTAAACCCCATGGACTACCCCAGCGCTTTTACCTGCCCGAATCAGGTATTACTTAATACCGCATCAATAATGATGATGACCTTTTTATCGGGGCCGATAGCTTGACTGAACGCACTGAGAACGCCGACTGGATATCAGTATGATGCTACTTATCAGATCTGGCTACCTGACTCAGCGGCGCTATCTTTCTTTCATCTCCGTCCGTATGACTTTTCTGTACCTGACAGGCTACTGCTTAAACACCGTCAGGCCGAGATGGTTTAGGCTTCGGTCTAAAAGTCCTGTTACCGGCTGCGCCTGGCTAGCAGCGCCCACGGGCATCAGAGCCGTCATTAAACATTTTAATTTACAATCAAGATCCATTTTTAGCACGTGAAAAAGCAACATATCCGTCAGGACCTGAGGTACCCCTATTCGCATCGTCGTAATGTGAAGAGTCACGGCCTCTATAAAAATAAACAGGTCATGAAAAATATAACCCAGACCGTCCATAATCCAAAAAGATGTTCCACAAGCGCGGAATTATCATTGACCAGCCCCTTCCCTTCTGACGGTTTCCATTAATTAACCCACTCTGATTTTTCGTTCAAAAAACCTGAAAGCTCATTTCTGATTACCTATCTCATTTAATTTTTTTATTAACGGACTGGCGTTATCTGAAGCGTACTCCATCGCACTCAAATAGATAATTCTTTTTTTATCAAAACCGTTGCTGTAAAATTGAAAGCGCAAGCCAGGCGCACAAACAATTAACATTGTACCCTGCGCGATAATTTTTTCGATATCCCCTTCAGTGTCATCAGCAACAATAACCCATTCACAACCAATAGAATCAAGTTTTTTTTGAACCTCAGAAATGTAGTTGCTTTCATTATAATGACCAAAAAGCCCTCCTCCAGCCCCGTGTAGCGGGGAGCGACCTAATGTTGGTGATGGTTTTGAGATCATACATATTTTTTTAATACTAATTACCTTCTTCACTATTTTTATATTAATGTCATTCAGGTTAAAAATCACACCTCTCTGATGCAAATCCATTATCTGCTAACCTTTCTCATAGGATTGGCTGACTGTTTAATAATTCCTGCTTCATAAAGATAGCACGATCAAACAGCATCGATACGCAAATTTTCAGAATGAATCATACCATGGTTAAATTTTTATATTTAACAATCTGGCTGGCAAATTCTTTCCCTGGTTAAACGTTTAAAATTTCACACTCCATAAAATAACTCATAGCAAAAATAATGACTTTGATAAGGGACTACTTTTCTCTTTGCATCAATAACCGTTAACCGTTTCGCATTAACAATCATTTTGTAACGTAACATTCACACGCCTTCCTGCATGATTAAAAATAATTAAAACCTCTACGCGCACATGCTTCACCGCAATATTTGTGGTCGTTAAAGGCGTGTCATGCTCAATACAGCACAAAAAAATAGCTTGTTAACTACAGGCTGGAAAAGGTTATCCCCGCTCACGCGGGGAACCGGCGCGCGGACTGCCGTTTAATAGCAGGTTAATATCGCAGGGTCACGGCGCGTTAAAACTGACCGTGTCACGCACCATGGTATTGATACCCGGCTTCAGGTCTTCAAAGGTGATCGGCGTGTTGCTGTTGCTGACTGTTTTGCCAAACGCTTTGCGCACCACCGGGATCAGCGGCTTCCCGGTTACCGCATCGCTGGCCTCTATCTCCAGAAACAGCTCACTGTTCTGGGTACGGTGCCCCGACGCCGCCATGGTGGTAGAGACCACCGCTGCGACCGGTACCACTTCGTAGAATTGCACTCCTTCATTCTCCGCTGACACGGCAGTAATTGCCGCCCGCACCTTCAGCGTGTGCGGCGTGGCTTGACTCATCAATGGTCGTCGGGTGGCGATCGCACCTTTTAACTGAATGTCGGTGTAGCTCAGCACCTGATCCAGCGTTTGCTGACTGACACGCGCGGTGGGATGAGCTGCCGGATAGTAGACCAGCGGCGTATAGAGCACATCTTTGTACTGGCTGCTTTTATAGTCGGGTGAGATCCAGCGCAGGGTCGGTTCACCGCTGGCCGATGCTGTTGGCTGCAACTGACTGTAGTCGGCTAAAAAACCAGAATATTGCTGTTTGTCGGTAACGTGGGAAGTACAACCGCTGAGCAGCAGGGCAGAGACCGCCAGCAGAGCAGCAACAGACGTTTTACGCATCATCAACTCGCTTATGTCGGGAAGGTTTAAGCAAGCATAGATAAGCCTGACGGGAAATGCTGAAAAATAAGTGTGCTTCTAATGGGTTATGTGCGCGGGGCCAGAATAACCCGCTGCCGCGCAGCGGGTGCAAAGGCTTACTCGAAACAGGTGTCCGGGTTTTCAGACAGGGTAATAAACTGTTTACCGCCGTGGGTCAGCGCCATGATGGTGCCGGTTTCAATATCGTAGACCCAGCCATGCAGACGCAGCTTGCCGTTACGTAACGCCACCGATACCGAAGGATGGGTTTTCATGTTGTTAAGCTGGGCGGTAACGTTCTCTTTTACCATCTCGTTCAGCTTTTTCTCTGGCGAGTCATATTCACGCTGCTCCACCACCGCTTTTGCCGCATCGGCATAGCGCAGCCAGTGTTCGACCGCTAGCATAGTATCCATGCAGGCACAGGAGGGCAGGCACAGGAGGCGATGGCATTCATCGCGCCACAGTTGGAATGACCACAGATGATAATGTCGGACACGCCCAGCGCGACGACAGCGTATTCGATGGGGGCGGAAACGCCGCCTGGCTCCGGGCCAAATGAAGGCACGATGTTGCCCGCATTACGGATAACGAACAGCTCTCCTGGCTTCTGCTGCGTCACCAGTTCCGGTACCAACCGGCTATCAGAACAGGAGATGAACAGCGCTTTGGGATTTTGATTTGACGCCAGGCTTTTGAAAAGATCCTTCCTTTCAGGAAACACATTCTGCTGGAAATTCAGAAATCCATTGATGATCTCTTTTATTATTTAGCTCTCACATTATCCACGTCGTTACCTGGAGGGCATAGCCCCTTCAGCGTTGATTTGCCTGTTTATTATTAATGAAAACAAGTGAATATCAACCAGCGATTTCCTAAGGGTGCTGTCTGAGCCGCTGTGTCAGCGTTTCGCTTTGGTGATTATCCGCCTGACAAAAGCGGAATTTCTTTTTATAGCACGGTCAGTTACTGGAAAATGACAGCGCCAATCAGACGGTCTTACTGGCCCGGCAAGCGGTAGCGTTTTTACCGGTTTTTTCACAGCTTTACACGGCTCTAAACCCTTACAGATAACGCTACAATTTTTTCAGCAACACAGGTAAAATTCTGCGCCATTGCTGCGCTGAACCGGAAACAGAGCTATGTCTACTACAACAAAAACCTTGCCGCCACGGGTCGGATTCGTCTCGCTCGGCTGCCCAAAAAACCTCGTTGATTCCGAGCGCATCCTCACCGAACTGCGCACCGAGGGCTATGATGTGGTGCCACGCTATGACGATGCTGAAATCGTGATTGTGAACACCTGCGGATTTATCGACAGCGCAGTGCAGGAATCGCTTGAGGCGATTGGCGAAGCACTGAATGAAAATGGCAAGGTGATTGTCACCGGTTGTCTCGGCGCTAAAGTTGATCAGATTCGTGAAGTGCACCCGAAAGTGCTGGAAATTACCGGTCCGCACAGCTATGATCAGGTCCTGTCGCACGTACATCGCTACGTTCCTAAACCTCAGCACAACCCGTTCCTCAGCTTGGTGCCGCAACAGGGCGTGAAACTGACGCCGCGTCATTACGCTTATCTGAAGATTTCCGAAGGCTGCAACCATCGCTGCACCTTCTGCATCATCCCTTCAATGCGTGGCGATATCTCGACAGCCGCGCCGTCGGCGAGGTGCTGGATGAGGCCAAACGGCTGGTCGAAGCGGGCGTTAAAGAACTGCTGGTGATCTCGCAGGATACTTCAGCCTATGGCGTTGATGTGAAACACCGCACCGGTTTCTGGAACGGCTCGCCGGTGAAAACCAGCATGGTCCGCCTGTGTGAGCAACTGGCGAAGTTCGGCGTGTGGGTGCGTCTGCACTACGTCTATCCTTACCCGCACGTCGACGAGGTGATTCCATTGATGGCGGCCGGCAAAATCCTGCCCTATCTCGACATTCCGTTGCAGCACGCCAGCTCGCGCATTCTGAAGCTGATGAAGCGTCCTGGCGCGGTGGAACGCACGCTGGAACGGATTAAGCGCTGGCGTGAAATCTGCCCGGAACTGACGCTGCGTTCTACCTTCATCGTTGGTTTTCCCGGCGAGACCGAAGAAGATTTCCAGATGCTGCTCGACTTTATCAAAGAGGCGCGTCTCGATCGGGTGGGCTGCTTCCAGTACAGCCCGGTGGAAGGCGCGACTGCCAATCAGCTGCCCGATCCGGTCGACGAGTCGGTCAAGCAGCAGCGTTACGATCGATTTATGCAACTGCAACAGCAGATCTCGGCTGAACGCCTGCAGGAGAAAGTCGGTCGTGAGATTCTGGTGATCGTTGATGAAGTGGACGAGGAAGGCGCGATTGGCCGCAGTATGGCTGATGCGCCGGAGATTGACGGCGCGGTCTACCTGAACGTCGAGCGTAACGTTAAACCAGGCGATATGCTGCGGGTCAAAGTCGAGCATGCCGATGAGTACGATCTCTGGGCGAGCCGCGTTTAATACTGGCTTAAAAGGGCGGCGGCGCACGGTGATGCCCGCTGCTGCATCAGGCCGGATTCGCGCTTAGCCATACTGCTGCTGATGCGCTTTCTTGCGTTTCAGGTAATCCTCATCGGCCCGGATCCGATCCCAATAGCCCTTAAAAATGGCCGCCGCTGCGGCCTTTTCTTCATTCACGCCACGCGGTAATTCTTTACCGTCAGCATCATATTTTCGTCCGCCCTGATGATTGCTGTAGCGACGTGCGCGGGTGTACCCCATCTGAATAAATTTACGCGCCATGTCCATGCCGACAAAATCATCCTGCTGGCGGTACGCCTCAAACAGCGCCATGATTTTTTCAGCCGACGCTTCGGCGATCGGTACGGTACGAAAGCGCCAGTGCGGCAGGATTTCGCTCTTATAGGGCTCGACCACCAGCACCCCCTGCTCCCCGCGCCCAACCTGATAACGTTCGGGATGCTGGCGGAAGTCAATGGTGCTGAAGTCCTGATCATAATCGAAAGGTTTCATGTCTTGAGTTTAGGATCCAACGCGTCGCGTAGCCCGTCTCCGAGTAAATTAAATGCCAGAACGGTGAAGAAGATCGCCAAGCTGGGGAAAATCGCCACGTGCGGCGCAATCACCATATCGGCACGCGCCTCGTTCAGCATTGCGCCCCACTCTGGCGTCGGCGGCTGCGCGCTCAGCCCGAGAAACGACAGGCTGGCAGCGGTAATGATGGAAGTGCCGACGCGCATGGTGAAATAGACCACAATCGGTGAGACGGTGCCCGGCAGAATATGCCGCATGATAATGGTCCAGTCAGACGCGCCAATACTGCGTGCCGACTCAATGTAGGTCTGATGCTTCAGCACCAGGGTGTTACCGCGCACCAAGCGGGCAAAAGCCGGGATGCTAAAAATCGCCACTGCCACGATCACGTTGCTCATTCCGCTGCCCATGATCGCTACCACCGCAATCGCCAGCAAGATGCCGGGAAAGGCAAATAGCACGTCGCAGACGCGCATGGTAATGCGGTCCCACCAGCCTTCGTAATAGCCCGCTAACAGACCAAACAGTGTACCAATCAGCGCGCCGATGGCCACCGAGAAGAAACCGGCAATCAGTGAAATGCAGGTTCCCACCAATACCCGGCTGAAAATATCGCGGCCGAGGGAATCGACATCAAACCAGTGCAGCAGTGAAGGCCCATCATTCAGCCGGTCATAATCGAAATAATTTTCAGCATCAAACGGCGCCACGTAAGGGGCGATAAACGCCAGCACAAACAGCCCGGCCAGCAGCGCCACCGGCTGCTGGCGGAAACGTCGCCAGAACTCGCGCCACGGCGTGCGTACCCGGTTCTCCTTGATCAGCAGCAGGGTTTTCAGTGCCGCATCGCGTCGCCAGTTTTTCATCGCGATTCCTTAAAGCGAATGGCGGGATTGATCACCGCATACAACATATCAACCATCAGACTGATCAGAATAAACTCCAGTGAAAACAGCAGCACTTCCGCCTGAATCACCGGATAGTCGCGCATTGACACCGAATAGACCAGCAGTCGTCCCAAGCCTGGCCAGTTAAATACCACCTCGACCACGATCGATCCGCCCAGCAGGAAACCGAACTGCAGGCCCATCATGGTCACCACCGGGATAATCGCGTTACGCAGCCCGTGTTTCACCGCCACCAGCGACTCGCGTACCCCTTTCGCGCGCGCGGTACGCATATAATCTTCCTGCATCACTTCGACAAACGAGGCGCGGGTGAAACGCGCCATCGACTGCCGCCACCGCTGCACCGAGAGTAATCGACGGCAGAATGTAATGTTGCCAGCTATCCGCCCCGACCGTCGGCAGCCAGCCCAGCTCCACCGAGAAAATCTGCATCAGCAACATGCCCAGCGCAAAGGCCGGAAAGGAAATGCCGGAGACCGCCAGCGTCATGCCGAGGCGATCTCATCCGCCACCGGCCGTTTTGATACCATGGACTGACCGAAATCGCCCTGCAAGGCGTTGAGAATAAAGTGCCAGAACTGCTGCGGCAGCGGCAGGTCAAGTCCAAGCTCCTGACGTACCAGCGCCACCACCGAGGCGTCCGCCTCCGGTCCGGCAGCAGGTGAACAAACAGAAACACCAGCACCGCAACAATCAGCAAGGTGGGGACCAGCCCCAACAGCCGTTTAAGAAAATAGTTAAGCATGCAACATCCTGCAGCTGCGGCCAGCCCCATGGGCTGGCCGGCTCCGTTACTTCAGACTGGCCTCATCAAAATTGAATGAGGTATCGGGCATTACATAAAAACCGCTGAGGTTTTTGCTGTTGGCAGATACCAGCTGCTCAACCACCAGCGGGATCCACGGATGATCCTGCCAGATGGTGTCTTACGCATCCTTATACAGCTGGGCTTTCTGCGCGCGATCGGTGGTTTTCAGCTCATCCGCCAGATCTTTATCAACCTTAAGATTGCTGTAAAACGCGGTGTTGAAGATCGCAGGCGGCCAGGCGGCCGTGGCAAACAGCGGTGTCAGCGCCCAGTCGGCTTCGCCGGTTGAGGCGGACCAGCCGGTGTAGAACATCCGCACGCCGCTCTCTTTCTGGCCTTTGCCCTCAACTTCGGCCGCACGCTGTCCCGCATCCATCGTGGTGACCTTAACTTTCACGCCGACCTGCGCCAGCGGCTGCTGCGTGAACTGCAACACTTTCTGCGCGGTACTGTGATTGTGTGATGACCAGAGGGTGGTTTCGAAACCGTTGGGGTAGCCCGCCTCTTTCAGCAGCGCTTTGGCTTTGGCTGGATCGTAGCTGATGGCCGGATATTGCTGAGCAAAGTCGATAGTGGGCGGGACGATGCCGGTGGCCGGAGTGGCGTAACCGGCAAAGGCCACCTTCGCCAGCGCCTGGCGGTTGATGGCATACTCCAGCGCACGCACTTTCGGGTTGTCGAACGGCTTCTGGGTAACGTTGAGGCTGGATGTAGCGCTGCATAATCGACGGTGTAGTTACCACGTCGAGCTTGCTGTTTTTCTCCAGCAGTTTGGCCTGCTCATAAGGGATCGGGAAGGCGAAATTGGCTTCCCCGGTTTGCAGCATCGCCGCACGGGTATTGTTATCCACAATCGGCCGCCAGGTAATGCTGTCCAGCTTTGGATAGCCCGGCTTCCAGTAGCCGTCCCACTTCTTCACCTTGACGAAGTCGGTCTGGTTCCAGGTTTCGAAAACAAACGGACCGGTCCCGACCGGGTGGAAACCGATATCCTTGTCATATTTTTTCAGCGCGGTCGGTGAAATCATCGCCACCGCCGGGTGCGCCAGGATGTTAATAAAGGCCGAGAACGGCTGCTTCAGGGGCACTTTCACCGTGGTCGGATCGATCACTTCGGTCGTGGCGATCTGCTTAAACAGGTTATAGCGTTTAAGGTGATTATCCGGGTTGCTGGCGCGGTCGAGATTGACCTTCACCGCTTCGGCGTTGAAGTCGCTGCCGTCCTGGAACTTAATCCCCGGTCGGAGCTTGATAGTGTAAGTCAGCCCATCCGGACTGGCCTGATAACTCTCAGCCAGCACGTTGGTCAGCTTCATCTGTTTATCAAAGCCAAACAGTCCCTGATAAAACGATTTGGCGACCACCTGCGACAGACAGCGTGTCGTTGGCGTCACACGGATCGAGGGTGGTGAAGTTGGACGCGACGGCAATCACCGCATCCTGCGCCGCCCGGGCGGGCAATGTGAGGGCGCTGCTTAACAAGCCAGCCGCCACTAACCCTTTACGCATCGTCATCTGCATCTTGTTCTCCTGTGATCCCTGTCGAGTGGGTCGCCGAAGCGATATCTTCACTATTCAGGTCGCGCTGATAACGTGGCGGGCGACAAAATGCCCCGGCGCCACTTCCATCAACGGTGCCACCTCAGGTTCATCTCCTAACGCATGGATCGGGCTGGGGATCTCATCAACCATTAACGCGCGTTCCCGGCGATGGTGCGCCGGATCGGCAACCGGGACGGCGGCCATCAGTTTTTGGGTATAAGGATGCTGCGGCTGCTCAAATACCGCCTGACGCGATCCCATCTCCACAATCTGGTCGAGATACATCACCGCCACGCGGTGACTGATGCGTTCCACCACCGCCATATCGTGCGAGATAAACAGAAATGGATAACAAATTCGCGCTGTAAATCGAGCATCAGGTTGATGATCTGCGCCTGGATCGACACATCAAGCGCCGAGACCGACTCATCCGCAATCACCATCTTCGGGTTAAGCGCCAGTGCGCGGGCAATACAGATGCGCTGGCGCTGGCCGCCTGAAAATTCGTGCGGGTAGCGCTGCGCATGTTCCGGCAACAGCCCGACCTTCTCCAGAAGCCAGGCTACGCGCTGTTCCGCTTCACGACGCGGCATCACCTTGTGCACCAGCAGCGGCTCCATGATCGAAAAGCCTACCGTCAGACGCGGATCGAGCGAGGCGTAAGGGTCCTGAAAAATAAACTGAATGTCACGCCGCAGATGCGCCAGCGCCGCGCCGCTGGGGTGATCGATCCGCTGCCCGTTGAAGGTCAGCGTCCCGCCCTAGCTGGCCACCAGCTTCAGCAGCGAACGGCCGGTAGTCGATTTACCGCAACCGGACTCGCCCACCAGCGCCAGGGTTTCGCCGCGAAACAGATCGAGGGAGAGATGGCGCACCGCCTCGGTCACCGCGCCCTGATGCTGAAAATGCACACTGAGATCGCGTACCGCCAGCGCGGGTAACGTCTGCCGATCGCTCATGCCTGCTCCTTAACTGTCACGGTAGATGGCCACCTCGGCCGCCTCGCCGACCCGTGCCACCGCCCGGTACATTCCTTCGCTATTGAACGGCAGTGCCACGTTACCTTCGCGATCGACCGCAATCAGGCCGCCGCTGCCGCCCAGATCCAGCACGCTATCGTGAATCACATTGACGCTGGCCTGCTGAAGCGTACGGCCGGCGTAACGCATCTGCGCTGCCACGTCGTAGGCGGCCAGGGTACGGATAAAGACTTCGCCGGTGCCGCAGACCGCCACGCTGTCGTTGCTGGCGTAGCAGCCCGCGCCCGGCAGCGGGGAATCACCAACCCGTCCCGCCTGTTTATTGGTCATGCCACCGGTCGAGGTCGCCGCAGCCAGATTGCCATTTAAGATCGAGCGCCGCGGCACCCACCGTGCCAAATTTGCGGTCCGGGTCGAGCGGATCGTCACCGCTGGCAGCGCCATCATGATCCAGCACCGCTTCATCGCTGTTTAATGCGCGCTGCAGCTGCTCCCAGCGTTCTGGCGTCGAGAAGTAATCTGCCGCCACCGGCTGCAGGCCCTGCGCCTCGGCGAACTGCTCTACGCCTTCGCCGATAAACAGCACATGCGGACTCTGTTCCAGCACCGCGCGCGCCGCCAGCACCGGATTGCGAACCCGGCTGACGCCCGCCACGGCTCCGACGTCCAGCGTACGGCCATCCATCACTCAGGCGTCCAGCTCATGGCTGCCCTGATGGGTAAACACCGCGCCTTTGCCGGCGTTGAACAGCGGACACTCCTCCAGCTGGCGCACCGCTTCTGTTACCGCATCGAGCGCGCTGGCGCCCTGAGCCAACATCTGCTGACCATGCGTCACGATATCCTGCAGGGCCTGACGATAGTGCTGCTCCTTTTCGACGCTCATCGCTGAGCGCGTAATTGCGCCCGCTCCCCCATGAATGGCGATCACTGCTTTGACCATAACGCTCTGCCCTGTGGTTGCATCAGCACGAAAAACACTGATTTAGAATGGTTTTCATCCATTTTTGGTAATTTTTGACTATAGAAAGCCTGCTAAGTGTTGTAAAGAAGAAACTGTTCCGATGGTTATAACCTTTTAGCCCGGCCATATTTCACTTTAGTGGCAGACATGCGCCAGGCGGAAAGCAGAGAAGGATACAGATGTGACTCAGCGGACAAATCCCACCATAATAAGCAGCATCTGAGATAACCCAACTGGAATAACCATGGAAAGCTTTACTGCAGGATTGATCTCCCTTGAGGAGGCCCAACAAAAAATGCTGGCGCAGCTGACGCCGATCACTGACTCGCTGAGCGTCCCGCTGACCGAAGCGGTTGGGCGGATCACCGCCAGGGCCGTTACCTCGCAAATTGCGGTACCGCCGTTTGATAATTCAGCGATGGACGGGTACGCGGTGCGGCTGGCGGACGTCAGCCGCGGTGAGCCGCTGCCGGTTGCCGGTAAAGCGTTTGCCGGTGCACCGTTCAGTGGCGAATGGCCGGAGGGCAGCGTGGTGCAGATCATGACCGGCGCCCCGCTGCCGCCAGGCTGTGAAGCGGTGGTGATGCAGGAGCAGACCGAAACCCGTGGCGATGCGATTGTGATTACCGCGCCGGTACGCGCCGGACAAAATATTCGCC
Source organism: Pantoea sp. Eser (assembly GCA_009830035.1). GTDB lineage: Bacteria > Pseudomonadota > Gammaproteobacteria > Enterobacterales > Enterobacteriaceae > Pantoea. The sequence goes on along the minus strand of SZZY01000003.1, from coordinate 380,883 downwards.
TGACCGGTGACGACATCCAGCCTGGCCACGTGGTGCTGGAAGCCGGTGTGCGGCTCGGCGCGGCTGAGCTGCCGCTGCTGGCTTCGCTCGGTATCGCGCAGGTTGAGATCCTGCGCAAACTGCGGGTAGCAATCTTCTCTACCGGCGACGAGCTGCAGCCGGTCGGTCAGCCGCTGGCGGCCGGACAAATTTACGATACCAACCGCTTCGCGGTGTCGCTGATGCTGCACAAACTGGGCTGCGAGGTGATCGACCTCGGCATTATTAAGGACGATCCTACGGCGCTGCGTGCAGCGTTTGAGGAGGCCGATCGTCAGGCTGACGTGGTCATCAGTACCGGCGGCGTGTCGGTGGGCGAAGCCGATTTCACCAAAAGCATGCTGGAGCAGCTCGGTGCCATCAGTTTCTGGAAGCTGGCGATCAAACCCGGCAAGCCGTTTGCCTTTGGTCGCCTCGCCAGCAGCTGGTTCTGCGGGTTGCCGGGCAACCCGGTTTCTGCTGCGGTCACCTTTTATCAGCTGGTGCAACCGCTGCTAGCCGCTTTAACCGGGCAGAAGAAAGCCGCGCTGCCGCCCCGTCAGAAGGTGCGTAGCGCGTCGTGGCTGAAAAAAACGCCTGGCCGGCTCGATTTTCAGCGCGGCGTGCTGCGGCAAAATGCCGGGGGCGAACTGGAAGTGCAAACCACCGGCATGCAGGGATCGCACGTCTTCAGCTCGTTTGCGCAGGCCAACTGCTTTATCGTGCTGGAACGCGATCGCGGTAACGTTGAGCCGGGTGAATGGGTCGAGGTAGAGCCGTTTAATGCGCTGCTGGAGGGGTAAATGCTGCCTGAGCCAACCGATGAAGAGATGCTGCGCTACAACCGGCAGATCGTGCTGCGTGGCTTCGATTTTGACCGCCAAGAACGGCTGAAAGCCAGTCAGGCGCTGATTGTCGGATTGGGTGGGCTGGGCTGTGCCGCTGCGCCTTATCTGGCATCGGCCGGGGTCGGCACGCTGACGCTGCTCGATTTCGACAGCGTGTCACACTCTAATCTGCAGCGGCAGATCCTGCATCATGATGCGGATATTGGCCGTGCCAAGGTTGAATCCGCCGCACAAAGCCTGGCCGTGATGAATCCCCACTGCCAGCTACAGCCGATCCACGGCGAGCTGGACGATGCAGCACTGCTGACGCTTATCGCCCAACAGCAGGTGGTGCTGGACTGTACCGATAATGTGGCGGCGCGTGAGCAGCTAAACCGACTGTGTCGTCAGCAACGGACGCCGCTGGTGTCCGGCGCAGCGATTCGGATGGAAGGCCAGATCAGCGTATTTAACTGGCAGCCGGGTACGCCCTGCTATCGCTGCATCAGCCGGCTGTTTGGCGAACAAACCCTGAGCTGTGTCGAAGCGGGCGTAATGGCGCCGCTGGTTGGCGTGATTGGCGCGATGCAGGCAATGGAGGCGATTAAGCTGTTAGCGGACTACGGTACGCCCGCCACCAGCCGATTGCTGATGTACGATGCGCTGAGCGCGGAGTTCCGGAGCGTGAAGGTGGCGCAGGACGCGCAGTGCGAAGTGTGTGGCACGCAGCACGGATAAAAAAACGGGGTAGCCTGCGCTACCCCGTCCGCTGTCAGACGATGCCCTGACTGCACAGGTAATCTTCGTAGTTGCCGGTGAAGTCCACCACCCGATCCGATTTGATTTCCATCACCCAGGTCGCCAGCGAGCTGACGAATTCACGGTCGTGTGAAACGAAAATCAGCGTCCCTTCATACATCTCCAGCGCCATATTGAGTGACTCAATTGACTCCATGTCGAGATGGTTAGTCGGTTCATCCATAATCAGGATGTTCGGTTTTTCCATCATCAGCTTACCGAACAGCATGCGACCTTTCTCACCGCCGGACAGCACTTTGGCCGGTTTCTTAATATCATCCTGCGAGAATAACAGGCGGCCAAGAATACTGCGCACGCTCTGCTCATCATCGCCAGCCTGCTTCCACTGACTCATCCAGTCAAATACCGTCAGGTCATTCGCGAAATCTTCGGCGTGACCCTGCGCGTAAATAACCGATACGTGCATTTTCTGACCATTTAACGCTGCCGCTATCCGGGCTGAGTTGGCTGACCAGCGTTTTAAGCAGGGTCGATTTACCAATACCGTTGGCCCCGATCACCGCCAGTTTTTCGCCCACTTCCAGCAGCAGGTTTAAATTATTAAACAGCGGACCGTTATCAAAGCCTTTGGTTAAGCCTTCCACTTCCAGCGCATTACGGAACAATTTCTTGTCCTGCTCAAAACGGATAAACGGGTTCTGACGACTGGAGGCTTTTACTTCATCCAGTTTAATTTTATCCATCTGTTTTGCGCGCGAGGTTGCCTGACGGGATTTAGAGGCGTTGGCGCTAAAGCGGCTGACAAAAGATTGCAGGTCGGCAATCTGCGCTTTTTTCTTGGCATTATCGGCTAACAAACGTTCACGCGCCTGGGTCGCTGCGGTCATATATTCGTCACAATTGCCGAAATAGACCCGCAGCTCGCCATAATCCAAATCAGCCATGTGGGTACAGACCATATTAAGGAAGTGACGGTCGTGCGAAATGATAATCATGGTACTGTCGCGTTCGTTCAGCACCTGCTCCAGCCAACGGATAGTACCGATATCCAGGTTGTTGGTCGGGTTCGTCCAGTAACAAAATATCAGGATTGGAGAACAGCGCCTGCGCCAGCAGGACACGCAATTTAAAGCCCGGTGCAATTTCACTCATCGGGCCATAATGCTGCTCAACCGGAATACCGACGCCGAGTAATAACTCACCGGCACGGGATTCAGCGCTGTAGCCGTCAATTTCACCGTAAACTGCTTCAAGGTCGGCAACTTTATAGCCTTCCTCTTCGCTCATTTCCGGCAAAGAATAAATACGATCGCGTTCCTGCTTAACTTCCCATAATTCATGGTAACCCATAATCACGGTGTCCAGCACGCTATATTGTTCAAAGGCGAACTGATCCTGACGTAACTTACCGATACGCTCATTGGGATCGTAAGAGACGTTGCCGCCTGAAGGCACCAGATCGCCACCCAAAATCTTCATGAAGGTGGATTTTCCGCTGCCGTTCGCACCGATTAAACCGTAACGATTACCGCCGCCAAATTTAACTGAGATGTTCTCGAACAGTGGTTTACTGCCAAACTGCATGGTGATATTACTGCTAACTAATACGGCATTGACCTTTGTGAACAGAGTGGATAGAAAAACGGCAGCTATTATGCCAAATGTGACGCAGCGCACGCCAGTCTAAGCCGCGGATTGCGGGTGGGATGATTGATATCGCGGCAGAAATAAAAAAGCCGGAGGGCCATCAAGGCTCCCCGGCTCCCACTTACAAGGATTGTGTCGATCAATCGATCAGGAAACTGTCCAGGCTTTTACCGGCATCCAGCGCTTTTTTAATCGCTGCCGGGGTACGGCCCTGGCCAGTCCAGGATTTTTTCTCACCGTTTTCGTCGGTATAAGAATATTTAGCGGGGCGCGGGGCGCGCTTAGTGCGTTTTTTACCGGTCTCCAGCGCACCTAATAATTCATTAGGATCGATGCCGTCAGCCAGCAGCATTTCGCGATATTTCGACAGCTTTTCTTCTTTTTCGCGATTCTGCGTCTCTTCTGCTTCCGCTTCTTCACGGCGCTCGGTGACCACAACGTTTAATTTTTCGAGGATCTCTTCAAGATCGCTCAGTGGCAGTTCACGGGCCTGGGCACGTAATGTGCGAATATTATTCAGAACCTTAAATGCGTCACTCATCACAATGTCCTTGTTTAAGGAATTAATAAAACTGTAGCGACAAGATTACCTAATTCAAATAAAAAAATAAATTATTTTTACGCTCCAGATAATCCTTAGATGTTATTTCATAAACGCCAGCCGAATTTGAACGGCTAATTCCTGACGTTTTATTAACGCTGAATTAACACTGAACGGCGTGTTACTTCTGTCGCTGGAATCGATTACAGGCATCGGCTGCCCGCTACGACTGCCAGCGAACCCGGTTAAAAATCGTCTGATACCCTGCTTTTTATTTGTGGTCGATGCAGTACAACGGCAAGATTAACCGCGCTCTGAATTTGGATCTCAGTCACAATAGTTTACAAATTAAGGCTAAAAACAGCCGCAGCTGCGCACCCTAATAGCGCAAAAGGATCACCGCGCTAGCGCATTTTTTTATTAATGCTTGCGAGTGGTTTAAAAATTTGTTCTGCCAGACGCAGGTCGTCAGATAATCCTCAGGCGGTCTGCGGCAGGTTAACAAATTTGACCGGCGCATCGGGCCTATTAAGCAGGCGCGTTGGCAGCCTAGGTACCCGACGTTGATAAACGTGACTGTGAATAAAAACAGAGAAAGTCTGCGCGGCCAGTCGGCCGTCGCTAACGCTATTTATTCTGTTCAGATAAATAATAGCCGGCGCGGAACCGCGGCTAAGTTGAATAATAACCCTGACATTAATCCTGTTTTATTTACGCTGACGTGCGGGCAGCAAAAGTGAAGTGAACAGTGACTATTCAACGGGTTATCACGCAGAGAACCGCAAAATATGGGGAATAGTGACCGCCTGAGACAGCGGCGTCGGTGACAATAATGCGGCGGTGCAGCCGATTTTCTGCCACCGCCTGAAGGTTAATTCACCTCTGTCGCCGGACCAAAGACTGAATACTGCGGCAGCTCGACGTTCTGATAGGTTTCCCAGCCGCCGCCCAGCGCTTTGTACAACGCGACTAAATCCAGCGCGCTCTGCATCCGCGCCTGGGTGGCCTGCTCTTCAGCCTGCGCCAGCTGACGCTGCGCATCCAGCACCTCCAAGAAGGTTGAGAGCCCCTGACGGTAGCTGTCGCTGGCCAGATCGAAGGCGCGTTGAAGCGAACCGGTGGTCTGGTCCAGCGCGGTGACCCGCTGCTGATCGGTGCGGTAGCTGACCAGCGCATTCTCCACGTCCTGTAAAGCGGTCAGCACCGTCTGACGATAGTCGAGTGCGGCACTGGCCTGCTGCGCCCGCGCCAGTTTGACACTCGACACCAGCTGTCCGCCCTGAAAAACCGGAATCGATAATGACGGGCCGTAGCTGTAGAAGTGACTGCTCCAGTTATCGAGATAGCTGACGTCGGTGTTGCGCACGCCCAGCTGGCCGGTCAGTGACAGGCTCGGGAACAGCTGCACGACGGAAACGCCAATCTCCGCCGTCTGCGCATGCAGCGTCGCTTCCGCCTGGCGGATATCAGGACGACGCCGCGCCAGCGTAGAAGGGATTCCCACCGGGACAAACTGCGGCAGCGGCGGCAGCGCTTTCGGCGCACTCAGTTCCGCATCCAGCGAGCCCGGCGTTTTGCCCAGCAGTACCGCTAAGCCATTCATCGCCTGACGTGCCTGCGCCTGATACTGCGGCAGCTGCGCATGCAGGCTACTGAGCTGGGCGCGGGCATTTTCCACATCGGTTAACGGTGCCAGTCCGTTACGCTGCTGGCTCTGGGTCAGTTCGGTGGTCTGCTGCGCCACATCAATCTGTTGCTGCAGCGTCTGTATAGTACTTTGCGCGCCACGCAGTTGCAGCCAGGCACGCGCCACTTCCGCTTCCAGCGACACTAGCGCATCGTTGCGCTGCTCAATCGCCGTCTGCTGCTGGGCATCGGCAGATTCAACCTGACGACGCACTTTGCCCCACAGGTCGAGTTCCCAGCTGGCATCGAAACTGCCCTGATAGAGGGTGACCGGCTGGGTCAGCCCATTGAGCGGGCTGGCGACGTTGCTGTCGAGCTGATCGGTGGCGCCATTGGCTTTCAGCAAGCCTTCCAGCCCGAGCTGCTGGCGGTTGACTTTGGCCGAACCGTTGAGGCTCGGAAACAGACCGCCCTGCGCCTGGCTCAGCTGATCACGCGCCCCGGCAATGCGCAGCACCGCCTGTTGCAGCGTCAGGTTGCCTTCAATTGCGCGGGCGATCAGGCTGTCGAGTTGCGGATCGTTAAAGCTGCGCCACCAGCGGGAGTTGATCGCCGCACTGTGCGGCTTAGACGCTTCCTGCGAGTCCAAGCTGTTGTAGCTGCCGGGCACCGCCGGTTTCGGTGCCTGATAATCTGACCCGACGGCGCAGCCGGCCAGCGAGAGTGCCAGCGTTAACAGGCTCAACGGTTTCAGGCCGCGAGAAGAAATAACCTTCATGTCAGTGTGCTCCTGCACTGCCTTCGCTCTTAATCGGCGACAGCACCCAACAAAATGGAATCAAAATCAGGGCGACAATACTCAGGCCTGAGAAGACATCGATGTAAGCGAGAATGCGCGACTGGGCGATCATCTCCTGATAGAGCTGACCGCTTGCCAAGGTAATCGGATCGCCTACCGCTGAGGTAAAGTCGCGAATCGCCTGCGCCCAGTGCTGCACGGTGATGTTGAACGGCTCGTTGAGCGGCGTCATGTTATGCACCATATGCGCCGATCGCACCTGCTCGCGCTCGGTGATGGCGGCGGTCGATAATGAAATGCCAATCGAACCCGCGACGTTTCGGAACATGGTAAACAGCGCCGAAGCGTCAGCACTGAGCCGCTGCGGAATGGTGACGAACGCGATAGTGGTGAGCGGCACGAACAGGAAACCGAGCCCGATCGACTGCGCGCTGCGCATGAGCACCAGCGTGGTGAAATTCACATCGGGTGTCAGGGTCGAAGAGTAGAGGAATGCCACCGCCAGACAGCTGAACCAAACGCGATGATGTAGCGCGTCTGCACTATCGGCATCAGTTTCAGCACCAGCGGGATGGTCAGGACAATCAGCACCGCCCCGGGTGACAGCACCAGACCGGACCAGGTGGCGGTATAGCCCAGATCCTGCTGCGCCAGCTGCGGCAGAACCACCAAACTGCCGTACAGGAGCATTGCCATCCCGGCCATCAGCAGCCCGGCAACCCAGAAGTTGCGGTCTTTCATCACCAGAATATCGACCACCGGTTTGCGGGCATACATCAGCCAGTAAACCGCCCCGACAATACCGATCACCGCCAGAATGGCGAACAGCACAATGAAGTGCGAGGCGAACCAGTCTTCGTCTTCACCGCGATCTAGCATCACCTGCAGACAGCCGAGCCCGAGGGTGATTAAGCTGATACCGATGTAATCGATCTTCAGTTTGCCCTTGGCCCATTTGCACTCCCACGGCGGATCTTCCAGCAGCTGATAGATCGCCAGCACGGTGAGCACGCCGACCGTAATGTTAATAAAGAACACCCAGCGCCAGCTGTAATTATCGGTGATCCAGCCGCCCAGCGTTGGCCCGATAACCGGCGCCACGATGATGGCGATGGAGGAGAGACCAAACGCCTTGCCGCGATCTTCCGCCTTAAAATAGTCCAGCAGCACCGACTGCTGCACCGGCTGTAAGCCGCCACCAAAAAAGCCCTGCAGCACGCGGAACAGAATAATTTGCCACAGCTCGGTGGCGATGCCGCACAGGAAAGAGTAGATAGTGAACATCAGAATACAGATCAGGAAAAACTGCTTACGGCCAAACAGTCGGCTGAAAAAGGCGGAGATCGGCAGCACAATGCCGTTTGCCACCAGATACGAGGTCAGCACCCAGGTTGACTCGTCATAGCTGGAGGAGAGCGAACCGGCGATGTGCGGCAGCGCCACGTTGACAATAGTGGTGTCGAGGATCTCCATGAACACCGCCAGGGTGACCGTGACCGCGACCAGCCACGGATTGCTGGCCGGTTTCCAGCTCTGCGGGGCACTCATTCCACCGTCACCTTCGGTTCAACCGACAGGCCGAGCGGCAGCGGATGATTCGGGTCGAGACCTTTATCAATCACGATTTTAACCGGTACACGCTGCACGATTTTGACGTAGTTACCGGTGGCATTTTCTGATGGGAAGGTGGAGAAGCGTGAACCGGAGCCCATCTGAATACTGTCGACGTGCCCTTCCAGCTTCATATCCGGCCAGGCATCAACGGTGATCGCAACTTTGTCGCCCGGGTTCATGCGCTCAAGCTGCGACTCTTTGAAGTTGGCGGTAATCCAGATATCCGGCGACGCCAGCGAGAACAGCGAAGAGCCGGCCTGTACCAGCATGCCGAGCTGCACATTACGCTTGGTGACAAAACCGTCGTACGGAGCGCGAACCTGGGTATAGGAGAGATTAAGATCGGCGGTGCTGAGCTGCGCTCTGGCCTGTTCAACCTGCTGCTGACGCGCTTCAACGTTGGTTTCCTGCTGGCGAATCTGTAACTGCACCTGCGACGCCACTTCAACCTGCGCTTTCGCGCTCTGCAACTGCGCCTGAGCAGAACGTAACTGCGCCGCCGCGGTGTCAATATTGCGCTGGCTGGTGGCGCGTGGATCGACGCCGCGCTGGCGACGGTAATCGGCCTGCGCGTTAAGCAGATTCGCTTCTGCTTTGGCCTGATCGGCTAACGCCTGATCGCTCTGGGCCGGATACTGTACCCGCGACAGCGCCAGTTGCGCCTGCGCCTGGTGCAGCTGCGCGACCGCCAGGCCGAGTTGGGCTTTGGCCTGATCGCGCTGCGCCTGATTGTCGCTGGGATCGATTTCGACCAGCAGATCGCCCTTCTTCACTCGCTGGTTATCTTTAACCAACAGCTTAACCACATAACCGGAAGTCTTCGGTGCGATAGTAATCGCATCGCCTTCGGTAAAGGCGTCATCGGTGATCTCCTGGTTACGGGTTGAGAACCAGAACCAGAAACCGACAATCAGCATCACCACCACGACAATGACCAGAATTATCAACGGATTTTTACCGGGGCGTTTGCGTTCAGGCTGCTGGTCATTATCCTGATTATCATCAGACTGACTGTTCTTATCCGGCGCATTCTCTGCGTCCTGCTGGTGTGTATCGCGTTGGTTGTTCTCGCTCATAGTTCCCATAACTGGCTAAGGCCCTAATTACCGAGCATAAAAGGTCTCGTTAACCTTAGATCGAAAATTGACAGAATCCAGCATAACTTTACTTAAGCTGAGGAAAGGCGCACATCCTGCTACCTGGGATCGGCAGCAGGATGGAGTGGACTTATTTGAGCAGCTGCAGCAACAGCCAGCCGCTGGCAATTGACCAGCCGAATAATGGCAGGGAGAAGAGATGGAAACGCCACCAGACCGCACGATCCTGTGCCATTCGCAAGGCGATCAGGTTAGCGAGCGAGCCAGGCAACAGGCCGAAGCCACCGATATTCACCGCCCATGCGAGCACCTCAGACGGCGGAACTTTTTGCAGCAGCAAGATCGTAGCCGGCACGTTGCTGATCACCTGTGACAGTCCAATCGCCAGCAGGTAGAGCTGCCCCTGACCGAGATGGGTAATCACATCAAAGTGCGCCTGCATTACCGGCAGGCGCGTCAGCAGCCAGACGTCGATAAACACCGCCAGCAAACTCCAGTCGATGCGCAGCAACACCGGGCGCGCCATCAGCAGGAAGCTGGCGATGATCAACAGCAGCACCCAGCCGGTCAGCTGCCACTCCAGCCCGGCGATAAACAGCAGATAGAGCAGCACGCTGGCCACAAACAGCGGCTTCTGCCACTGCGGCTGTTGCGGGTTGTCATGCTTCTCAATGGTGCGCTTCGAAAAGCTAAACCAGGTTAACACCACCAGGCTGAGCAACAGCCAGACCGCGAGCGGCAGCATCTGCACAATAAAGCCGGCCACGCTGAGCGAGCCGTGACTCCATAACAGAATATTTTGCGGATTGCCGACCGGCGTCAGCAGCGATCCGGCGTTAACCGCCAGCGCTTCAAAGATAATCAGCCGTGAAATCGGTAAGCGCGAGAACTTACGCAACGTCAGGGTCAGCGGCACCAGAATGAACAGCGCCACATCATTGGTCAGAAAAGTTGAAAGCAGCGCTGCCGCCAGCACTATAAACAGCGCCAGCGCGCGTTCATGACGAAAGCGAGCGCTGAGCCGTCCGCCCAGCACATCAAAATAACCGCTGGTTTCCAGACCTTTGGTCAGGATCAGCAACCCGGTGGGGGGAATAATGGTGTACCAGTCCACCGCACCAAGCAGATCCGGCCAGCGAAAGTCAGCCAGAAATGCCAGAACCACACCAATAACGACGAGTAAATGCAAATCAAGTCATGCAAAAAAGATCGAAACAGCTGCGGCATGATGGCGTTGCGCCTTAAGAGTTAACGGGTTTTACAGAACTTCTGGAAGACGGCCAGGGTTTCATCACTGACGTGATGCTCAATACCTTCAGAATCACGGCGGGCGGTTTCCGGACTGATCCCCAGCGTCAGCAGAAAAGTTTCAACGATGTGATGACGGTCACGGCTCTCCTCAGCCAGCTTCTCTCCTTCGCCGGTGAGAAATACGCCGCGATAAGGCACCTGCTCAACCAGTCCGGCGCTGCCGAGACGTTTCAGCATTTTTGCCACCGTTGGCTGGGAAACGCCCAATCGCGCCGCCATATCCACCTGACGCGCTTCGCCAAATTCACCAGTCAAATCAGAGATTAACTCAACGTAGTCATCAATTAATTCACGACGATGCGCTTCGCGCACCTGCCGAAAACCTTCGACATGCTCTTCAATATCTTTCAGTGGTCCTTGCGGGGCAGAAACCACGCTTTTGGCACGACGACTCATTCAGCTTCCTCTTTAATTATGTCCGTACTGTCACTGCCGTACGGATGTAGCTGGGCTCATTGTAAACCAGGTGCAAAGAAGCTCAAATTTTTCGTCATTAGCCTTGGCTAAATGATATAGCCAATGCTATATTTGTTGGTAATGTAAGCAGCCGGTGGTGAAGATCATGATCGATCCCTATTTACTGTTGTTGTTTATAGGTTACGTCGCCGGACTCTGCTTACTTTTGCATCGATACTGATTGGAAGGTGATTTTATGAGCACCCTGAAATGCTGTTTAGATTGCAGCCAATGCTTCCAGGCTGAAAAGAGAACAACCACGGAGATGAAATCCTGGCTGTGCCTGCTTACGCGTTCCCCATTCACACTGCGTCTGATGTTGATTGAAAAATTACTCTGCAAAAAGCCTGAAGATCGTCGCTGTCAGAATCTGATCTGGCGCGGATAATTCTTCACCAGCATTTACAGCGCCTTTCAGTGAATCACTGGAGGGCCACCTCTCTACTTTCCCTCAGGTATTGCTCATTTCAGGTAATATATCTCTTAGGCAATGCTCACCGCAGGTCATCTTCACGTCTGTTGTGATGCGCTTCAGATTGCGTTCGCTTAAAAGCGTATTCTCTGCAGGTCATCGCCATGTCGGGCGTTACTGGCGGCAAACAATATTCGCCCTGACTGTTTTCCTGGCTGATAACCTGACGCGCCACGTCAGATCGGGCCCGATTCGGCCGATGGCGTTGCGCTAGCGCCAGTGAGCGATAACTCTCGTTTATCGGGTGGAACGCCCCTCTTCGGTGAAGGACGCTGAAGAGCGCGCAATCAATAAAGAACGGCCCATAAAGGGCCGTTCTTTGGCAGGTCATCTAAGCTAAACTTAGAAGCTGTAACCTACGCCAGCAATCCAGGTGCCGACGTCAACATTACGGATGCGGCTCTGCTCGTAGCCCACGTCCAGTGCAACATTTTCGATTGGGTTGAACTGCATACCAGCGCCGTATGAGAAACCTACGTCGCTGCTATCAGATTTTTCACGTGAAACGGTGTCGTTCCGCTGGAATTTACCATAGCCGATACCCACAACACCGTAGATGCTTGCCCAGTCGTTCAGACGGTAAGCAGGACCACCAGTGATTCCGTAGTATTGACCTTTGTTGTAAAAGCCATCTTCGGTACGATCTTTTTCGGTGTAGGTGAATGAGCCAATCCAACCCAGTGGGTTTGAACCGTCTTCATAGCGGTATTTCAGGTTGAAGCCGTTAGCTTTGTTAGCCACGCCCTGGTAATCGCTCTGAGCATAGCCACCGGTTACGGTGCTCTGTGCCATTGCTGAGCCTGCAGATACTGCCAGTACACAGGCTAATGCTGAAAGACATGCAATTTTTTTCATAACCACCTTTTTCATAACCACCTCAAATGTGAAAATACTTCTCTCCTGACGACATTGAAAATATAACAAAAAATAGCGAGAAACTCTGCCCGCATTTTTTTGTCTAACTACAATGTTTGGTGTAACAGAAAGTTAATAAAACATCCTATGTCATTCATTTTTCTTATAAAAACCGCCATCCTGCTGCAATAATTTTTTTCATTTTTTTGGTCTTCAAGTTAAATCCTAAAAAATCCTGACGTTTCTTTACTAAATTGGTCCTGAAACTGGCCAGAATTTGAGCAGTTAACGCAAATTTAAACGCCACTCTGTCATTTTTTTGCTCGCTATTTCCTTTACACTGGCTGACTCATCGCGCTTATGACCAGGAAATGTATACAGGATGTCTGCCTCTTCAGCTCAAAAAAGCCTTACGCCCGTCTTACATTACCGATCGCCGTGCTGCTTGATTGCGATGCTATCGCTGCAGGGCGGCGCCTCTCTGGCCAAAACGCTGTTCCCGAGCGTCGGTGCAACCGGCATTACCGCCCTGCGTCTCGGCTTCGGCACCCTGATTCTCTGCCTGATCTTCAAGCAATGGCGCTTACATCAGCCGCGAACAGCGGATGCCGCTGTTGATGTACGGGCTGGCGCTTGCCGCGATGAATTTTATATTCTATCTGGCGATTCGTACCGTGCCGCTCGGCGTGGCGGTAGCACTGGAGTTTACCGGTCCGCTGGCGCTATTCGGTTCGCGCCGCCTGCTCGACTTTGTCTGGGTGCTGCTGGCAGTGGTGGGATTAGGTTTTCTGCTGCCGTTCGGGGCTGGCGTAGTATCGATCGACCCGCTGGGCGGTGGGCGCAGGCGCCTGCTGGGCGATCTATATTCTGGCTGGCCAGCGCGCCGGTGCGGAGCACGGTCCCGCCACGGTGGCGATTGGCTCGCTGATCGCATCAATTATTTTCGTTCCGCTCGGCCTGACGTTTGCTGAAAGCGGTATCTGGCACTGGGGCGTACTGCCGGTGGCGCTGCTGGTGGCGTTGCTCTCCAGCGCTATTCCCTTGAGATGATCGCCCTGACGCGTTTACGCGCATCTTCGGCACGCTGATGAGCCTGGAGCCGGCGATGGCGGCTTTTTCCGGCATGCTGTTTCTCGGCGAAACGCTGACTCCGCTGCAGTGGCTGGCGCTGCTGGCGATCATCACCGCCTCGGCCGGTTCTACCCTCACCATGAAGCCGAAAAAGTGTCAGTTAAGCGAAGTGGAAATTAACAGCAGCGGGGCCAACAAAAATAAGCGATAAGCAGCGCTTTGCTCAGCCGCTTGAACAACAATCATACTCAACCTGAGAATTATTCTTAACTAAATCAACACACTGCCTTTCGTATTTTGAATACAGTCGTTTATCTGTTATTTACATTAACAATTAATACTCTGATTTATAATAATTTTTATCGATAATTTTATTTTAACATAGCATTAACCTTTCCTGGCTAGTGCGGCAAGCGCTGAAGGCTGAAGATAGACGCTATTTCAGCCATCGACACAGCCGTCAATACAAAGCTGAAAACCGCTGCTATACTCATCGTGTACTTGATTAGGACAACCATCAAAGAGAGGACTGAAACGATGAGTACCGCTAAACTGGTCAAAACTAAATCTTCCGACCTGATTTATACCCGCAACGATGTGGCAGATGATGAGAAAAAAGCCACCATTGAGGTGCTGAACCGTCTGGTTGTCGAATTTATCGATCTGTCTTTGATCACTAAGCAGGCCCACTGGAACATGCGTGGCGCTAACTTTATCGGTGTTCACGAAATGCTGGACGGCTTCCGTACAACGGTTACCGACCATCAGGACACCATCGCTGAACGCGTTGTACAGCTGGGTGGGGTTGCACTGGGCACCGCGCAGGTAGTTAATGATAAAACCCCACTGAAAAGCTATCCGCTTAACATCCACAGCGTGCAGGACCACCTGAAAGCGCTGGCCGATCGTTACAGCGTTGTCGCTAACGACACCCGTAAAGCGATTTCAGAAGTTAAAGACGAAGATACTGCTGACATCTTTACTGCCGCTTCACGTGACCTAGATAAATTCCTGTGGTTTATCGAAGCCAACATTGAATAACAGCCATTGATTGATCAATGAGCCAAAACTGGCGGGGAGACCCGCCTTTTTTACGTCTGTGTTACCGCAATTTTATGACCCTGTTAACAGTTCTTCCCTTCTCCGCTTCACAGCCTTAACAACTGAGGCACAATACCGGTTGCACCAAAACAGCAACTTGCACCAATTCGGATCACCAAGATGGTGCAGAGGCAGATATTCCTGCAAAATCGTGTCAGCTGGGTTATTTAACCCACTGATTTGGTTTATTTTGCAAATTCGGCATAATTCTTTCATATGACAAGCCGCAAACACAGGCCCTGCCGCCTGGTGGTAATAAGGAAAAATGATGAAGTCACTGTTAAAAGTTTCTGTGGCCGCGCTGGCGCTGGCCTTCTCCCTCTCTTCCACAGCAGCAGAAAAGAAACTGGTGGTTGCCCCACTGACACCGCCTTCGTTCCTTTTGAGTTCAAACAGGGCGACAAATACGTCGGCTTCGACGTTGATCTGTGGGACGCGATTGCTAAACAACTGAAACTCGATTACACCCTCAAGCCGATGGATTTCAGCGGCATTATCCCGGCACTGCAGACCTGCAACGTCGATCTGGCGCTGGCAGGGATTACCATTACCGGAGAGCGCAAAAAGGCTATCGAGTTTTCTGATGGCTATTACAAAAGCGGCCTGCTGGTGATGGTGCGTAACAATGAGAACGACATCAAAGGCATCAGCGATCTCAGCGGTAAAGTGGTCGCCGTGAAGAGCGGCACCGGCTCGGTTGACTACGCCAAAGCCAACATAAAAACCAAAGACCTGCGTCAATTCCCGAACATCGACAACGCCTACATGGAACTCGGCACCAACCGCGCTGACGCGGTACTGCACGATACGCCAAACATCCTTTACTTCATCAATACCGCCGGTAAAGGCCGCTTCAAAGCGGTAGGCAAGTCGATCGAAGCGCAGCAGTACGGCATCGCCTTCCCGAAAGGCAGCGACGATTTACGTGAATAAAGTAAACGGCGCACTGAAAACCATCAAAGAGAACGGCACCTACAATCAGCTGTATAAAAAATGGTTCGGTACCGAACCTAAATAACAATTTGCAGCCGCGTTAACTTTCAGCAGGGAAGCTTTTTCCCTGCTTTTTTCCATCGCAACATATCTGGAGTCACACCATGCAGTTTGACTGGAGCGTCATCTGGCCCGCCATGCCGGCGCTGCTTGAAGGCGCGAAGATGACCTTAATAATCTCAATCATCGGCCTGGTGGCCGGTTTCGCCCGTGCTTACGGCGGCTGGATCACCAACAACATTGCGCTGGTGTTTATTGAAATCATCCGCGGCACCCCGATTGTGGTGCAGGTGATGTTTATCTATTTCGCCCTGCCGATGGCCTTCCCCGACCTGCGTATCGATCCGTTCAGCACGGCCGTGGTGACCATTATGATTAACTCCGGCGCCTACATTGCGGAAATTACCCGCGGTGCGGTGCTGTCGATCAACAAAGGCTTCCGCGAAGCGGGCCTGGCGCTCGGCCTGTCGAGCCGCGAAACGCTGCGCTATGTGATTATGCCGCTGGCACTGCGCCGCATGTTGCCACCGCTGGGTAACCAGTGTATTGTCAGCATCAAAGATACCTCGCTGTTTATCTTATCGTTATCGGCGTCGCTGAACTGACGCGTCAGGGTCAGGAGATTATTGCCGGTAACTTCCGCGCTCTGGAGATCTGGAGCGCCATCGCGATCATCTATCTGGTGATTGCGATGGTGTTGAGCTTTGTGCTGCGCCGTGTTGAGAAAAGTGTGAAAATCCTGTGATTGAATTTAAAGATGTCAGCATTTTGGCCAGACCCAGGTACTGCATAATATTGACCTGAAGATCAATCAGGGCGAAGTGGTGGTGATTATAGGGCCGTCCGGCTCGGGCGAATCGCCCTTGCTGCGCTGCATTAACAAGCTGGAAGAGATCACCAGCGGCGAGCTGATTGTCGACGGTCTGCGGGTCAACGATCCGAAAGTGGATGACCGCCTGATTCGTCAGGAAGCGGGCATGGTTTTCCAGCAGTTTCACCTGTTCCCACAGATGAGCGCGCTGGATAACGTGGCGTTTGGTCCGATCCGGGTGCGCGGTGCCAGCAAAGAGGCGGCCCGTCAGCTGGGCAAAGTGGGGCTGGCCGAGCGCGCGCATCACTTCCCGTCCGAGCTTTCCGGCGGTCAGCAGCAGCGGGTGGCGATTGCCCGGGCGCTGGCGGTGAAACCCAAAATGATGCTGTTCGATGAGCCTACCTCGGTGCTGGACCCGGAACTGCGTCAAGAAGTGTTGAAAGTGATGCAGGACCTGGCCGAAGAAGGCATGACGATGGTGATCGTGACCCACGAAGTGGGCTTCGCGCAGAAGGTAGCGTCAAGTCTGATCTTCATCGACAAAGGCCGTATCGCGGAAGATGGCGATCCGGACAGCCTGATCAGCAATCCGCCCAGCGATCGTCTGCGCGAATTCCTGCAGCACGTCTCCTGATCACCGGCGGGCCGCCCTGCCGCCGCGGCAGATAAATCCTCATTAATCACCTTAATATCAATCGCCTGACTATACTTTCCCTCTTGTGAAGCACGCGCGTAGCTAAGGAGAAAACCATGTCGTTAGCCTGCCCACCCCGCCCTGTTGTGTGGCGCTGGTTCCTGCTGTTAATGATGTTATTTAGCCTAGCGCCACAGGTTCAGGCGATCAATCCAGCCAGCCCGATCCCGACCAGCAAAAAGCGGCATACGCCACACTGGCCAATATTATTGAGAATGAACAGTCGCGGCAGGCGCTGATTGAGCAGTTGCGTCACGTCTCCACCTCGCCGTCTGCCGGAGCTGCTGCCGCCCGCTGCGGAGCAGGAGGATAAAACGGTGTTGCAGGGGCTCACCGAGGTTACCCGCGCGCCGCACTGTCGCTGGCGATGTTCGCCTTTTACTGGCTGCTGCGCCGCCTGGTCTATCCGATCTATCGCCGGCTGGGCGTCTGGGGACGGCATAAAAATCGCGATCACCGTAACTGGCTGCAGCTGCCCGCCAACATCGGTGGCGCATTTATTATCGACCTGCTGCTGACGCTGGCGCTGTTTGTGGGTCAGATCATCAGCGATAACTTCCACAGCGGCAACCGCACCATCGCCTATCAGCAGGGACTCTTCCTCAACGCCTTCGCCCTGATCGACTTTTTTAAAGCGCTATTGCGGCTGATTTTCTGTCCGCACTTCCCGGCACTGCGCTTTTTCCATCTCACCGACAGCCGCGCTGCGTACCGGAATACCCGGCTGAGCTGGCTGAGCGGCGTGATGGGCTACGGCCTGCTGGTGGTGGTGCCGATAGTCATTAATCAGGTCAACTTACAGATTGCCGCACTGGTCAACATCATCATCATGGCGATCATGACCAGCTGGGCGCTGTATCTGATTTTCACCAACAAGCGCAGTATCCATAACGCGCTGATCGGGCTGGCCGACCGCAGCATGGCGTTCTTCGCGCTGTTTACCCGCGCCTTCGCCGTGATCTGGCACTGGCTGGCCAGCGCCTATTTTATTGCGCTGTTCCTGTTCTCGATTTTTAATCCCGGCGACAGCCTGAAATTTATGATGTCCGCCACGGTGCGCACCCTGGCGATCATCGGTATCGCCGCCTTTGTCTCCGGAATACTGAGCCGCTGGATTGGTAAAACCATCATCCTGTCGCCCGATTTGCGGCGTAACTACCCGGAACTGCAAAAGCGCGTTAAAGACTGGGTTAAAGCGCTGCTCAAGCTGGCGCGCGTTCTGACGGTGTTCGCCACCCTGCTGCTGCTTAACGCCTGGAACCTGTTTGATTTGTGGCACTGGCTGACGGTCGGGGCCGGGGAAAAAATGGTGGATGTGCTGATCCGCATCGTGATGATTGTGCTGCTGTCGGCCGTTGGCTGGACCGTGCTGGCCAGCCTGATTGAAAGCCGGCTGGCGTCGGATTCGCATGGCCGTCCGATGCCCAGTGCCCGTACCCGCACCCTGCTGACCCTGTTCCGCAATGCGCTGGCGGTGGTTATCAGCACCATCACCATTATGATTCTGCTGTCTGAGATTGGGGTAAACATTGCGCCGCTGCTGGCCGGGGCGGGGGCGCTGGGGCTGGCGGTCTCTTTCGGTTCACAGACGCTGGTGAAAGATATTATTACCGGCATCTTTATCCAGTTCGAAAACGGCATGAACACCGGTGATCTGGTGACTATCGGCGCGATTACCGGCACGGTAGAGCGAATGTCGATTCGCTCGGTCGGCGTACGCCAGGATACCGGTGCTTACCACATCATTCCGTGTTCCTCGATTACCACCTTTGCCAACTTTGTGTGCGGCATCGGTTCGTTTGTCGCCAACTATGATGTGGATCGCAATGAGGATAGCGAACGCGCTAATCAGGCGTTGCAGGCAGCGGTGAAAGAGTTACTGGAGAATCCGGACATTCGCGGCATGGTGATTGGCGAACCGGGCTTTGCCGGTCTGGTGGGACTAACCCATCAGACGTTTACGGTGCGTTTCGCGTTGGATGATAAAGTGAAGAAACACTTTGACGCTGCCGGGGTTAAAGCACCGCACCAAAGGGTGCAGGTGATGCAAACCGCCAGTGATGTCGCCGGGGCTGCCGCATTACCGGCGCTGCCGTCACCGCCCTGCTGGTTAGCGGCTTAACACTTTGCTGCGCGGCGGGCATAAAACTCCACGCCAGAAAACGGCTCTGTTTCTGTCCCTGCGCCATATTCACTACCCGGACCTCCGCAACATCAAGCGCCCGCAACTGTTTTTCCAGCGTGGTCAGATTATCTTTACGCGACACCAGCGAGGTGAACCAGACCACCTGACGGCCCAGCGCCACGCTTTCGCCGATCATCTTATTACCGACAAACGCCTTTTCGCCGCCGACGCACCAGAGCTCGTTATGCTGCCCGCCGAAGTTAAGCGGCGCACCTTTATCGAGGCCGAGATTGCGCACTTTACGCTGCGATCCCGCCGCCACCTCCTCTGCCGAGGCGTGGAACGGCGGATTACACATCACCGCGTGGAAAAACTCGTTTTTGCTGACCACACCCGCCAGCACCGCATCGCTGTTTTTCTGCCGACGCAGGCGGATCTGGCGCGCCAGGCCAGGATTAGCCACGACAATCCGGTTAGCCGCTTTGATCGCCGCCTCATCAATTTCGGTGCCGGTGAAGCGCAGCCATATTCCGCTGCGCCAATCAGTGGATAGATGCAGTTTGCACCGCAGCCAATATCCAGCACGTCGACGGTCGGGATCACCCCGTGGTTATCCAGCGCCAGCAGATCGGCCAGGTAGTGCAGGTAATCCGCTCGTCCCGGCGCCAGCTGCCAGTCTATGCCGTAAAACAGCTTAATCAGCGCCTGATTGAGCAACATCACCGCATCCGGGTCCGCAAAGTCGATCGAATCGACGCCATAACCGTTAGGCCGCACTTTGGCCGCCAGCGGCGGATGCGCAGCGGTTGACGCGGCAAAATCGTATTCGCCCTGATGGCGATTGCGGGCGTGGAAAGGCGACGAGCTGGCTGACTTTTTCATACGTTCTCTTAATTATTCAGGCGCGCGTACAGTACGCTGTGAGCGACGGAAAATAAACCCGCACAATCTGCTTACCCGATTCGGCTGCCGCCAGACGATGCTGTCGGGCTAAGATGGATAAAATTCCCCACCGGAGAGGTTATGACGCATAAACGCTATTCCTATCAACCGCGTGCTGGCCACGGTCTGCCGCACGATCCCCTGAACGCCATCATTGGCCCGCGTCCGATTGTCTGGATCAGTTCGATCAGCGCAATCTGGCGCCCTACAGTTTTTTAACTGCTTCAACTACCATCCGCCGGTCATCGGTTTCGCCAGCAGCGGCTGGAAGGACAGCGTGCAGAACATTGCGGATACTAAAGAGTTTGTCTGGAATCTGGCGACCCGGCCACTGGCTGAAGCGATGAATGAAAGCTCGGCGTCGCTGCCGGCCGATCAGGATGAGTTTGCCTATGCCGGACTGACGCCGTTACCGGCATCGCAAGTTAAAGCCATCCTGGTCGGCGAAAGTCCGGTTAACTTCGAGTGCCGGCTGACCCAGCTGAATCCAGTTACAGGATGCGCAGGGAAAGCCGATAGACAGCTGGCTGGTGCTGGGTGAAGCGGTGGCAGTCCACATCAGCGAAAATCTGCTGGAAGCGGGAATCTATCAAACCGCCAAAGCCGAGCCGATTCTGCGCGCCGGCGGACCCAGCGCCTACTACGGCATCAGTGAAGCGCAGCGCTTTGATTTCGCTCACTGCCCGGGCGATGTCCGGTGCCAGCCAGCGGTCCTGCTGCCAGCTTGCCACAGTCGCCGCCAGGCGTTGTCGCTTACTGCGGATGTAGGGCCCTGCTTATCTGTCTCCCAGCCACCACTGCACCCGCTCAGTGCAGTCGGCTATCAGGCGCTGGCCTGAGCCAGCATGCGCTGAATCAGCGCTTTGAGAAGTTTTTACAGCTGGGTTGCACGTGCCTGCTGCCAGGCGTAAGGCGGGGTTTCATCCGTGTAGTTGAGCTGTGCCAGTTCCAGCTGTACCGCCTCAATCTGCTGCTGCGGCTGGCCGTAGGCGCGGGTGATATAGCCGCCCCTGAAGCGGCCATTGATCACCCAGCTGTAGTCACTCTGTGCGGCGCAAACCGACTCAATCGCCCCGGTCAGCGCGGGACTGCAGCTGACACCGTCGTTGGTACCGATATTGAGATCGGGCAGTCGTCCCTCAAACAGACGTGGGATATGGCTGGCAATCGAGTACGCATCAAACAGCAGCGCGTAACCGTGCTGCGCTTTAAGGCGCGCCAGCTCCTGCTGGATCTGCTGATGAGAAGGTTGCCAGATCTGGTCGATATAGCCCTGACGCTGGCTCGCATCCGGCGTTTTGCCTGGCGCAAAGGTGGGCGTCCCGTCAAACAGCGTTTCCGGGAACAGGCCGGTGGTGGCGGTGGTGTAGAGCGGCTGGTTATCCGGCGGCCGGTTAAGATCGATCACGTAACGGGAGTAGTGACCAATCAGCACGCTGGCACCGAGATCCCGCACGAAATCGTACAGCAGCGGAATGTGCCAGTCGGTATCCGGCAGGCCGCGTGCAGCCTTGCTCAGTCCGGTTTCAACCTCCGGCGTCAGCTGGGTACCGGCATGCGGGCTGCTGACCAGCAGCGGCAGCTTGCCCGGGGTAGAAAAGCCTTCATTGACGTTCTCCACGATAGATGACGGTACAGGGCAGCTCACCACCCAGCCAGTAAACCAGTTCCGCCGGACGTGCCAGCGGCCAGTGGACGAAGTTCGCCACTTTTCCCACTTCAAGCGAGCCGTGACTGTTGGCTAACCCCAGCGCCTGGGCACCGTACAGCGTGACCCCGGCCAGCGCCTCTTCCGGCGTCATGCCAAACAGCGTACAGCCCATGTTCAGCATCAGGCGCAGCGATAGGGCCGGCGAGGTGCCCGGATTCGCGTCACTGGCCAGCGCCATCGGCACGCCGTAGCGACGAAACAACGCCACCGGCGGACGCTGGGTTTCACGCAGCAGATAAAACGCACCAGGCGCAGCAATACCGCGACCGTGCCGTGCTGCGCCATCGCCTGCGCATCAGCTTCGGTAGCATATTCCAGATGATCGGCTGACAGGGCGCCGAAGCCCGCCGCCAGTGTGGCGCCGCCCAGCGAAGAGAGCTGCTCGGCGTGCAGTTTCACCGGCAGTCCCAGCGCTCTTGCCCGAACACCCGCGTCACCTGCTGCGGTGAAAACGCCAGATGCTCACAAAACGCATCGACCGCATCTGCCAGCCCCTGTGTTTTGACCTGCGGCAGCAGGCGCTCGCAGATGATATCGACCCAGCCCTCGGGATCGTTCCTGAACTCCGGCGGAAAGGCATGGGCAGCAAGGCAGGTCGCCAGCACATCGGCGGCGACGCTGTCACCGAGCCGGCGAATCGCGCGCAACATGCGCAGTTCACTCTCTTCATCAAGCCCGTAGCCGGACTTGATCTCCACGGCGGTGACCCCTCCCGCCAGCAGGCGATCGAGCCGCCAGCGCGCCGACGCCACCAGCTGATCTTCCGTGGCGCTTCGGGTGGCGCGCACGGTAGAAAGGATGCCGCCGCCCTGAGCCGCAATTTCCGCATAGCTGACGCCATTCAGGCGCTATTCGAACTCCTGGCTGCGATCGCCGCCAAACACCAGATGAGTATGACAATCCACCAGGCCCGGCGTAATAATGCCGCCGGGCAGGCGTTGATTCTGTTAAGCCTGGAACGCGGGCATCTCTGCCTGCGGCCCGACCCATACCAGCTTGCGCGCCCTGCGGGATCAGATGGTACTTGCCGCTGCGCATGGTCACCAGATCGGCACCGGTCCAGACACTTTCTACCTGCATATCCTCTGCCATCGCTGCCTCTTGCCTCCGCCGTTTACACTGTGCGTTAAAGTATGTATATACAACCACATCCGTTGAGGATCAACCATGGCGACTTTTTTTGCCCCGCGCGCAATGCTGACTGAAGGCTGGCGACAACAGGTTCGTATCTCGGTCAATCCGGCCGGTTTTATCGAGGCTATTACGCCCGACAGCGATGCCGGAGAAGCGATCCGGCTGGATGGCGAGGTGATCCCGGCGATCGCCGATCTGCATTCGCACGCTTTTCAGCGCGCCATGGCGGGCCTGGCTGAAGTCGCAGGCGATCCGCAGGACAGTTTCTGGACCTGGCGCGATCTGATGTACCGGACGGTGCAGCACCTGACGCCGGAACAGGTCGGCGATATTGCCGCCCTGCTCTACATCGAGATGCTGAAAGGCGGCTACAGCCAAGTGGCTGAATTTCACTATCTGCATCACCATCCTGACAGCACGCCCTACCCTGACGACGCGATGCTGCAACAGCTAATCCGCTCTGCCGAAGTGGCAGGTATCGGTCAGACTCTGCTGCCGGTGCTCTACAGCTACAGCGGCTTTGGTTCACAGCCGCCGACAACCCGACAGAAACGTTTTATTCAGCAAACCGATCGCTATCTGCAGCAGCAGTCCCGGCTGCATGAACTGCAACGAAACCGGCCGCTACTGAATGCCGGTCTCTGTTTTCATTCGCTGCGCGCGGTGAGTGAAAGCCAGATGCAGCAGGTGCTGGCCCCAGTGACCCGACCCTGCCGGTGCATATTCACGTCGCGGAACAGCAGAAAGAGGTCAATGACTCGCTGGCGTGGAGCGGAGAGCGGCCGGTGTCGTGGCTGCTGAATCGCTTTGCGGTCGATAGCCGCTGGTGCCTGATTCACGCCACCCATCTTGATCAGAGTGAGCTGTCGCGCCTCGCCGCCAGTGGCGCGGTAGCCGGGTTATGTCCGACCACCGAGGCCAATCTGGGCGACGGCATTTTTCCGGCGGTGGAGTATATCGCGCAGGGGGACGCTAGGGCATTGGCTCAGACAGCCACGTTTCGCTGAGTATTAACGAATAATTACGCTGGCTGGAGTATGCCCAGCGGCTGCGCGACCAGCGCCGCAATCGCATCACCCTGCCGGGCCAGTCTTCAGTCGGCGACCTGCTGTGGCAGCAGGCCGCGGCAGACGGCGCTCAGGCGTGCGGCATTCAGCAGAGATCGCTGGCGGTGGGACAGCGGGCCGACTGGCTGGTGCTGCGCGACGAGGCGTGGCTCGGCAGTGTGGAGCAGCGTTCGGTGCTGAATCGCTGGCTGTTCGCCGGTCAGCGCGATCAGATCCGTGACGTCTACGTCGCCGGCAATGCGGTGATCAAAGAGGGCTATCATCCGGCGCAGGCTGCATGTGCGGCCCGGTTCAGCCAGGCGATGGCGGCACTGCGATGATCACCCGGTTTGCTTATGCTGACTTAGCGGTCAGTCGCTGGCGTAACGGCGGCGGCGAGACCCTCGAACTGATCAGTTATCCGCCCGGCGCGGCATCGTTTGAATGGCGCGCCAGCATCGCGACGCTGGCGCAGGACGGGCCGTTCTCCGCCTTTCCGGGGATTGATCGCATCATCACCCTGCTGCACGGTGACGCGGTAGCACTGACCGGTCCCGGCGTGCAGCACCGCTTAACGCCGTTGCAGCCCTGGGCGTTTGCCGGTGAACGGGCGTTAGATGCCCGGCTGGAGGGCGGGATCAGTGAGGATTTTAATATCATGACCCGACGCGGGAAGTGGCAGTCAACGGTTGAGGTGGTGACCGACGCGGTCAGCAGTCCGCATGGCGTCGCCTGGGTGCTGGCGGACGACGAACGGCTGGATGCGCAGCACGGGGTCGGCTGGGCAGACCAGCACACCGAGCTGCGCCCGATCGGAGAGGATGCCCGGCTGCTGCTGACCCGGCTTAGCCGTGTCCCTTAAACCGGCCCAGCAGTTTATAGCGTGAGCCGGGATAGAGCAGGCGCGCATAGGTAACGATTTTGTTGTCGCTCCAGGTCTGACGGCGGATCAGCAGACAAGGCTCATGCTCCTCCAGCGCCAGATGTTTACGCTGGCGCGCGTCGGACAGCACCGCTTCAACAATCTGCTCGCCCGCGGTCAGCGGCGCGACCCGCATCAGATAGGTATAAGGCGTCTGGCTGTGGTAATCCTGGGTCAGATAATCGGGCGCGACCAGCGGATTGACCAGCCGATCCTCCAGCTGCACCGGCAGCTCATTTTCATAATGCACAATCAGCGAGTGGTAGAGCGTCTGCCCGGTGCTAAGTCCCAGCACCGCCGCCTGCTCAGGATCGGCTTTATTCTGGCCGATGGCGAGAATTTTGCAGCTATGCTGATGACCGCGCTGGGCGATCTCGTCGGCGATGTTATGCACTTCCAGCATCGCGGTGTAGCCTTTCATCTCGGCGACAAAAGTGCCAACGCCCTGCATCCGCACCAGAAACCCTTCGCTGGTCAGCTCACGCAGCGCCCGGTTTATCGTCATCCGGCTGACGCCCAGCTCATTCACCAGTTCACTTTCTGAGGGCACTCGCTGGTTGGCCTTCCACCGCCCTTCGCGAATCTGGCTAACAATTGCCTGCTTCACACGCTGATAAATCGGCGCGGGTTCATCGCTCATGGCCGCAGACAGTTGTGCCAGTGCCGTATGCTCGACCATTTGCTGTTCCTTATCCTCATAATGCCTCAAGTTTACTGTCTCGCTGCGTGAATGTATATACATCCGTCACCGCCGGTTGCGCCCCGTCAGTGCAGGCGACGCATCGGGCTGGTGCAGGCGCTGCGTCACGCTTTCCCGCTAACCCATGCCTGGCGGGCGATGCATTTTTGTGATCGGTCTGGCACGGCCTTTGCTACTTGTATAGACAAGAATAGACACTTATGCTTCACTCGCATTATCCCGCTGGATCATGGTAATGAAAATCCCTTAGCCACGCCAGCACACTTGTATAGACAGGAGTAGAGTATATCAGGATCGTCGCAGCGATTACACCTAGTGCCAGGCGAGGTGGATCTCGCTACATTACGCACTATCTATCAGGGTAATGTCACCCTTAGCCTTGATCAGCAGGCGCGCCAGGCCATTGCAGACGCGCAGCAAACCGTCGAGGCGATTGTCGCCTCCGGCAAGGTGGTGTATGGCATCAATACCGGTTTCGGCAAACTGGCGCAGACGCAAATCCCGGCCGACCGGCTGGCCGATCTGCAGCGTAATCTGGTGCTGTCGCACAGCGTCGGCCTCGGCGAACTGCTGCCGGACAATGTTACCCGTCTGGTGGTCGCCACCAAAATTATCAGCCTGGCGCGCGGCCACTCCGGCGTGCGTATCGAACTGGTCGAGGCGCTGCTGGCGCTGTTTAACGCCGGCGTCATGCCCTGCATCCCGGAAAAAGGCTCGGTGGGAGCCTCCGGCGATCTGGCACCGCTGGCCCACATGTCGCTGATGCTGCTGGGCGAAGGTCAGGTGCGGCTCAACGGCGCGCTGATCCCGGCGACGGAAGGGCTGGCATCGGTCGGGCTGTCGCCGTTTGTGCTCGGCCCGAAAGAGGGACTGGCGCTGCTCAACGGCACCCAGGTCTCGACCGCGCTGGCGCTGCGTGGCCTGTTTGAAGCTGAAAACCTGTTCGCCGCCGGACTGATGGCCGGTGCGCTGTCGCTGGAAGCGATTAAAGGCTCGCTGAAACCTTACGACGTCCGCATTCATCAGGCGCGCGGTCAGCACGGGCAGATTGCCGCGGCCGCCGCGGTCAGCGCCCTGATTGAAGGCAGTAAAATCCTCAGTTCTCATACCCACTGCGGCCGGGTGCAGAACCCCTACTCGATTCGCTGCGTACCGCAGGTGATGGGCGCCTGTCTTGATAACCTGTGCCACGCGGCGCGGATATTGCAGATTGAAGCCAACGCCGCCTCCGATAACCCGCTGGTGTTCAGCGACGGTGGCGATGTGATCTCCGGCGGTAACTTCCATGCTGAGCCGGTGGACTTTGCCGCAGATATCCTGGCGCTGGCGATTGCTGAAGTCGGGGCGATATCTGAACGTCGGCTGGCACTGCTGCTGGATACCGGCTTATCCGGTCTGCCACCGTTCCTAGTGCGTGACGGCGGGGTGAACTCCGGCTTTATAATCGCCCAGGTCACCGCGGCGGCGCTGGCCTCCAAGAACAAATCGCTGGCACATCCCGGCAGCGTAGACAGCCTGCCGACCTCAGCCAACCAAGAAGATCACGTGTCGATGGCGACCTACGCTGCCCGCCGCCTCGGCAGCACGTGTTTCAACAGCGCAGCGGTCGTCGGCATCGAAGCGATGGCAGCAGCGCAGGGCATTGAATTTAACCGACCGCTGAAAAGCTCGGCAACACTCGAGCAGGCGATTGACCTGATTCGCCAGCGGGTGGATTTCCTTGAGGAGGATCGCCTGCTGGCACCCGATACCGACGCGATGCGTCAGTGGGCAAGTCGCGCTGACTGGCCTCAGTCATTGACCGCGCTGCTGCCCAGCCTGCGCGCCCTCACTTCTGCTGAATAAGGAATCTGTAATGAGCGAAACCCTGTCTCAGGCCGTGGCACGCGAGATCCGTGCTCCGCACGGCACCACCCTGCACTGCGCCAACTGGCTGATTGAAGCCGCTTACCAGATGATCCAGAACAACCTCGATCCTGACGTTGCCGAGCGGCCGGAAGATCTGGTGGTTTACGGCGACACCGGCAAAGCGGCGCGTAACTGGGAATGCTTCGAGCAGATCCTGCGCTCGCTAAAAGCGTTACAGCCTGATGAGACGCTGCTGATCCAGAGCGGCAAGACGGTCGGGGTGTTCCGTACCCACGCCGACGCACCACGCGTGCTGCTGGCAAACTCCAACCAGGTGCCGCACTGGGCCACCTGGGCTCACTTCCATGAGCTGGATAAGGCGGGCCTGATGATGTACGGCCAAATGACCGCCGGTTCGTGGATCTACATTGGTGCGCAGGGCATCGTGCAAGGCACGTATGAAACCTTCGTCGAAGCGGGACGCCAGCACTACAACAACGATCTGAGCGGACGCTGGATCCTGGCTGCCGGTCTGGGCGGCGCAAACCGCTGGCCGGTGTGCTGGCCATTGAGTGCCAGGAGTCGCGTATCGATTTTCGTCTGCGTACCCGCTACGTCGATCATAAAGCCACCTCGCTGGATGAGGCTCTGGCGCTGATTAACGAGGCCACCGCGGCGAAAAAAGCCATTTCGGTCGGCCTGCTGGGCAATGCCGCAGAGATCCTGCTGGAGCTGGTCAAACGTGCCAGAGCGGGCGGACCGAAACCGGACATCGTCACCGATCAGACCTCGGCCCACGATCCGATCAACGGCTATCTGCCGATTGGCTGGGATCTGGCGCGCTGGCAGCAGGAGAAGGTGTCACAGCCTAAAGCGGTAGAGAAAGCGGCGCGCGCCTCAATGGCGGTTCACGTGCAGGCGATGCTCGACTTCTGTCATATGGGCATTCCGACCGTCGACTACGGCAACAACATCCGTCAGGTGGCGCTGGATGAAGGGGTCACCAACGCGTTCGACTTCCCTAGCTTTGTCCCGGCCTACATCCGTCCGCTGTTCTGTGAAGGCAAAGGACCGTTCCACTGGGTGGCGCTGTCGGGCGATCCGGAAGATATCTATAAAACCGACGTTAAACTGAAGCAGCTGTTTCCGCAGCATAAAACCCTGCATCGCTGGCTCGGCCTCGGCGAACGTCATCTCGCGGGCCTGGCCTTCAACGAAATGGTGCGCAATGGTGACTGAAAGCGCCGGTGGTGATTGGCCGCGATCACCTCGACTGCGGCTCGGTCGCCTCACCGAACCGTGAAACTGAAGCGATGAAAGATGGCTCGGATGCGGTGTCAGACTGGCCGTTGCTCAATGCGCTGCTCAACGCCGCTGCGCGACCTGGGTCAGCCTGCATCACGGCGGCGGCGTGGGGATGGGCTTCTCTCAGCACGCGGGCGTGGTGATTGTCTGCGACGGCAGCAAAGAGGCGGATGCGCGGCTGGGTCGGGTATTGTGGAACGATCCGGCGACCGGCGTGATGCGTCACGCCGATGCTGCAGAAGTAGCTTACCGTCGGGGTCAGCGCCACGCTGGCCCCTGTTTTACCCGCCTCGCTACGCTACCTCGGCCACCGTTACTTATTAGTTATTCCATTTTGATTTAGCCTATAGCCAGATTTCGCCCTAACGGCAATAGACGCCGTGCTTCCCGACCACTAAAGTGAAATCTTCTCATTCTGTCAGGAGCACGTTTCTGCATGACCCTTTCCCCCGCCCTGCTTGAAGATGCTCTGCACTGGCGTCGCCAGCTCCATTGCCAGCCTGAATTAGGCTACCAAGAGCATCACACCAGTGATCTTATCACCCGCGAACTTGAGCTGACCGGATTAAAGGTATTTCGCGGTCTGGCAGGTACGTCAGTGATTGGCACGCTGGAGAATGGTCCCGGTCCGGTTATCGGGCTGCGTGCCGACATGGATGCTCTGCCGATCACCGAAAAAGGTGGGGTCGAATGGCGATCCGCAACGCCGGGCGTGATGCACGCCTGCGGTCACGATGGTCACAGTGCCATTCTGCTGGCTGCCGCCCGCCAGCTGGCGGCGACACGCCAGTTCAGCGGCACGGTGCACTTTATTTTTCAGCCCGCCGAGGAGAATCTGGGCGGTGCGCGCAAAATGGTTGAAGAGGGATTGTTCCAGCGATTCCCGATGGATGCGGTTTACGCCATGCATAACTGGCCGGGCCTGCCGCTCGGGTCGCTGGCGGTTAATCCCGGTGCGATGATGGCCTCGCTTGATTCGTTTGAGATCACCCTGCACGGCAAGAGTTGCCACGCGGCGATGCCGGAAAGCGGTGCCGATCCGATGGTGGTCGCGGCTGAGCTGATCCTGGCGCTGCAGACCATTCCGTCACGCCGTCTGTCACCTCTTTCGTCTGCGGTGGTCAGCGTGACGCAGATCCACGGCGGTGAGGCGATTAACGTCATCCCGGAACAGATTGTGTTGCGCGGCACGGTACGCTGCCTGCAACCGGCGGTGCGCGACAAAGTGCGGGCACTGATTGATGAATTTGTCGCGACCCTGCCCCGACCGTTCGGGGTAAGCGGCGAAACCAGCTGGTTACCTGGCTACCCGGTGACCGCCAACCATGCCGCGCCGGCAGAACAGGTTCGCGCGGTGGCGCTGGCGACACTGGGCGAAGAGAATGTTCACTGGCAGGTCAATCCCTCAATGGCGTCAGAAGATTTTGCCTGCATGATGGAAGCCTGTCCGGGGGCGTACTTCTGGCTCGGCGCCGACGGTGAGGTGCCGTCAGCGCCGCTGCATAATGCCCGCTACGATTTTAATGATGCGTTACTGCCGATCGGAATCCGCTTCTGGCAGAAGCTGGTTGAACAGGCACTGCCGATCGCCTGAATCAGTAACCGGCGGCGCGTAGCCACTGGTCGGCAGCCGCCAGCGAGTCACATTCACCGCTGGCACGCAGGCAGCAGGCCAGCTGCAGCCGCAGCGCCTGCGGTACCGGGCGCTGCTGGTTAATTACCTGCTCAATCCAAGCTGCGGTGACCGCCGCTGATTTATCTGCCGGTAGCTCAACCTGGACCTCGGGCTGACGCTCTACCCACACTTCCGCCTCCGATCCCGCGCCGTGGATCGTGCTGATCGCCGGACAACGTTGCGGATTGGCATAGACCTCTCCTTCGGTGCCATTCAGCAGCAGCGCAGGCGCATCAATATCTCTGAAAAATTTCGCCACCCGCGGCACATATTCCGGGTGCGACACGCTCGACAGCCGCAGCGCCTCGCGTTCGCCAAACGGCGTCGCCAGTTTTGCCAGCGTATGTGCGCTGTTCCGCACCCCCATCCGCCAGCGCAGCGACAGCTGTTTCGCCATCGGCGGGCAGAGATGATCGACGGTAATAAACACCAGCTCACCCGCGTCCAGTTTTGCCTGGGCCTGCTCAGCGGTGGTCACCGGTTGCACGCCCAGCGCGTCAAACACCGCTTCACTGGTGATGCGCGTCGCGTCGTCGCTGACGCCGTGCACCAGCACCGGAAAACCGAGCCGGTTCAGCAGCAGCGCCAGTAACGGCGTCAGGTTGCCCTGGCGGCGCGCGCCGTTATAGCTTGGGATCACCATCGGCATCGGCCGGTTCGCCGGGGCGTTCAGCTTCATCATCTGCGCCTGCATCGCCTGATAAAAGCCGCGCATTTCAGCTTCGCCTTCGCCTTTGATACGCAGCGCAATCAGGATGCCGCCTAGTTCCAGATCCGGCACCTGGCCGGCCAGCATCGCGCTGTAGAGTGCTTCGGCGGTGTCGAAATCGATGTCGCGGGCATGATTTTTCCCACGGCCGATCTCTTTAATAATTTTATTCAGTTCCATCACTCGCTTCCGGTTAAGTGCGCGACGGCCTAGCGCCGCGTCGGACGTCGTTTACGCACGGTGCGTGTGGCCACCGGGGCGGCCGGTATTGCGTCCGGCTCTGGGGTATCGGGCTGCTCAATCGGGAAGATCGGCAACGCCGCCAGCAGCCGGCTACCGTACGCTTTGCTCAGCAGACGGCGATCGTATATCACGATTTCGCCGTAACACTGATGGCTGCGAATCAGGCGTCCGACCTGTTGAATAAGGGTAAACGAGGCGCTGGGTAAACTCTGCACCTCAAACGGATAACGCTTCAGGCTCTTCAGCCATTCGCCTTCGGTCAAAATTACCGGACTGTCTACCGGCGGAAAAGCAATTTTATGAATATGCACCTGACTCAGCAGATCGCCTTTTAAATCCAGCCCTTCAGCGAACGATTGCAGGCCAACCAGAATGCTGGTTTCGCCTTTGCCCACCCGCTGACGATGCAGATCGACCAGTCGGCTGCGCGGCTGATCGCCCTGCACCAGCATCGACAGACGCAAATTGGGCAGGCAGGCGACAAACTGCTGCATCGCCCGGTTACTGGCGAACAGCACCAGCACCCCTTTATGCTGCTTCAGGTTCATCTGCTGCCGGAAGAAGCCCGCCATCTCGGCGATGTGCTCCGCTTCGTGGGTCATCAGGGGCTCATAGCGCATTTGCGGGATCACCAGCTTGCCCTGCTCGACATGGTTAAACGGGGAATCGAGCGCCACAAAGCGGTCGCCTGCTTTTTCGTTGAGACCGGACATCTCCTGCAGGCGGTTAAAACTGTTGAGCGAGCGCAGCGTGGCGGAGGTGACCACCACATGCGGAATCTTACGCCACAGCATCTTTTCCAGCTGATCGCTGACGCGAATCCCGGCGCAGTGGAACAGCAGGTGCGCCTGACCTTCGCGCAGTTCGCGGGTGATCCATTTCGACACCGGCGCGCCAGAGGCTTTTTCCATCGCCGCCAGTCGCCACAGCTTACTGGCCGATTCAAACCAGCCGAACTGGCGGTTCAGCTGCAGCAGATTACGGTGCAGCCGCACCACATCGACCTTGCCAGTCTGCTCGCTCAGGGCATTGATCAGGCCTTCGCTCAGGCCACGCAGCGCGTCGCTAAGCTTGAACAGCCGGGCGCACAGCTCCAGTAGCTCCTGCGATAAGGCCCCGAGCACAAAGCGGTATTCGCCCGGCTGATTGTGCGGCGGCAACAGCGGATTGAGCGCTTGGCTGATAATGGTCAGCAGTTCGCGCAGCTCCTCGCAGTGTGCTTTCAGCCGCTCCGGATTGGCCAGCGGTGGCGGGGATTTTGGCCGCATCTGGGTCATGATGCTCTCCACCAGCTTGATAAACAGATCCAGCTGCAGGCTGCTCCAGCCTGGGGTGATATCGGCGCTCATCTCCAGCGCATCGCGCGCCACTTCCGGCAGATGATGGCCTTCATCCAGCACCAGCATCAGGTTTTTAGCCGGCGGCAACACCGACTCATTCTCCATCGCCGCCATCACCAGCGCATGGTTGGCCACTACCACATCGACCTGCTCTATTTCACGCCGTGCCACGAAAAACGGGCATTCACGGTACCAGCGACAGTGGGCACCGAGGCAGCTGGCTTTGTCGGTTGAGAGCCGCTGCCACAGGCTGTCGCTGACGTTTTCCTCGCTGTGATCGTGCAGGCCGTCCCACTGATAGCGATCCAGCGCTTTCTGCAACCGGCCGCACTGCGTCTGCTCCTCTTTGGTGCTGCTGATGGCGTCATCATCCAGATAGAGCAACAGATCGCCCTGCTGATCGTCGTCAGCCGCCAGCGCCGCCAGGTTGCGCGGGCAGACATAGCGAGCGCGACCAAAGGCGGCGGTAAAGGTGAGATCGGGAATGATTTTCTTCAGCAGCGGCAGATCTTTGGTGAAGATTTGATCCTGCAGCGCCACGTTCGCGGTGCTGATCACAAGACGTTTTTCCTGGGCGCGGCTGGCCGCGATGCCGGGGATCAGATAAGAGAGGGTTTTGCCGACGCCGGTTGGCGCTTCGACCGCCAGATGGCGCGCATCATCGCCCGCCAGGCATTTTGCCACTTCAGCAATCATCTGCCGCTGGGCGGCGCGCGGGATAAAGTCGGGCACCTGCTGCTGCAGCGCTTTATACCACTGCGCTATCTGGCTTTTTACTGCTGCTGTCAGGGCCATTTTGTTTTTTACCACACCGTAAAAATTGCCTGTATTTTTACACAGTATGCTGGCGGCGTCAGCTTTCAGGATAATTTTTTCGTCTCCGGTTGAGGAAGCGGTCACGGAGGCCGCCCGGGGCTGGCGGCAGCCGTGACCGGCTAGCCTAGCAGTTTAAACATATACGTCGTGGCATCCTGCTCGCCGGTGGTCGATCCGGCGTAGAACGGAATTGAGCCGGCGACCTGCCAGTTGAGCAAGCGATACAGATCGCTGGCGACATCGCCGCTGCGCGTGTCCAGCACCAGCAGCGTTTTGCCCTGCAGCCGCGCCTGCTGTTCCGCCTGCAGCATCAGCTGACGAGCAATGCCCTGGCGGCGCGCCCGCGGATGCACCAGCAGTTTGGTGATCTCCGCCCGATGGCGACCGTTGGGCATCGTGCTGCCGTTGATCATCACCGTCGCCACCAGGGTGCCGTGCTGGCGCGCCACCCACAATTCAGTGTCGCCACTCGCCAGGCTGTAGATGCGATCCTGCCAGAAACGGCCTATCGCCTGATGGTCGGCGGCATCAATAAATCCGACGCTGGCCCCGTCTGCTACGCAGGCCTGCAACACCTCACACAGTTCGGGTAACGCCTGCTGTGCCTCGCTGGCATTGAGCCTCTGATAAGTAATCATGGTTTTGCCACCACCAGTAATAAATAGTGCGCGCCTTCAGTCAGGTGCGCTTCAAAGGCCGATTTTCCCGTAAGATGGAAGCGCAAGCAGTCGCCGGGACGTAAGCTCCAGCGCTGAGCTGCCATGCTGACGGTCAGGCCGCCTTCACGCAGCCAGATATGCTGTTCCATCCCGTGAATCGGCGGCGCGTCGTAATCGATACGCGCGCCGGGGCGTAATTTGCCCTCCACCAATTCGCATCTAAAATGAGTAACAGGCGGTGACACATTTCGGCGGTGAAAGCCACTGGCCTCATCACTCCATACCGGCTGCTGCTCATACGGGATCAGCAGCTTCGCATCCTCCTCCACTTTACTCAGCAGGCGCGACATGGTTAATCCGTACACCACACACAGGCGATTAAGCAGTGCGGCGGTGGGGCTGGTCTCGCTGCGCTCAATACGTGATAATGAGGCGCGGCCGATACCCGTTGCGATTGAAAGCTCATCCAACGACCAGCCGCGTTGCAAGCGTAATTCCGCCAGCCGCGCAGCTAGGCGTTGTTCTGTATTCAGGTCCGGCATCGCATCCTCTCATAATTGGGAATAATTTCTCTTATATGAGATACAGCTGAGAAAAGGCGCAGCGGTAAAGTTGTACACTCAAAAATGTATTGTACAACTTAGTTTGCTTCGTTATGGTAATTCCACTCAGATCAGTCTAAAGAGGAATTTATGACCCTATACAGTATCGGTGACGTCGCCGAGCGCTGTGGCATAAACCCAGTGACCTTGCGCGCCTGGCAAAGACGTTATGGCTTACTGAAGCCGCAACGTACCGAAGGTGGGCATCGTCAGTTTGATGAAGAAGATGTTCAGCGCATTGAAGAGATCATGCGCTGGATTGAAAGCGGCGTGCCGGTAGGGAAAGTCAAAGCGCTGCTGGAAGGCGGTGATGTTGACGCGCACGACGGCTGGACCACCCTGCAGGATGAACTCATCAGCGTGTTACGTCATGTCAGACCGTCCAAGCTGCGTAACAAGATAGCGGCTATCGGTTGTGAACATCCGGTTGATGCGCTGATCGATCACGTCTTTATGCCGGTGCGTCAGAAGCTCAGCCTCGACCAGAATACCGCCCGCACCATGTGCAGCCTGCTGGATGGATTGCTAATTGATTATGTGGCGTTCTGCCTGACTGGCAGCCGCAAAAAAGCGGGCAAAGATGCGCTGATTATCGGCTGGGGCATTGAGGATCGTACCCGTATCTGGCTGGAAGGCTGGCGCCTGTCGCAGCATGGCTGGCGCATCGATGTGCTGGCTGAACCGCTTGATGTGCCGCGTCCGGAACTGTTTCCCGGCATGAATATGTTTGTGTTTACCGGTAAAAAATTGACCCGTCGTCAGCAGGATCAACTGTCGCACTGGCAGGAACAGGGGTACGCCGTACGGTTGCACGAAGCACCCTGATGACAAAAACGCACGCTGGGCACTTTGCCTGCTGCCTTGCGCGCGCTATCATTCCCGCCTCACATTCACGCGCTCAGGTTTTCCCATGATTCCCATGAACTGGAAAAAAACATTCTTCGCTACGCTATTTTTCATCATGGCGGCTGGCGGTACCAGCGGTCTGATGCTGGTCGGTTATTCACTCATCGTTCACTCACGCTAAGCCAGCGTTGCAGGCGCTCGAACAGGCGATCGCTGACAATCGCCAGCAGCGCCACCAGTAACGCCCCCTGAATCACATAGGCCGTATTAAACCCGCTTAAGCCGATGATCACCGGTGAACCGAGGCTTTTTGCCCCAACCGTTGAGGCGATAGCGGCGGTGCCGATGTTGATAATCACCGAGGTGCGAATCCCGACGATAATTACCGGCACGGCCAGCGCCAGCTCAATCTGCCACAGTCGCTGCCAGGCACTCATCCCGACCCCTTCGGCAATCTCCCGGCTGCTGGCGGGTACGCTGTCGAGACCGGCCAGCGTGCCCTGTAAGATAGGCAGTAAACCGTAGAGCAGCAGCGCCACCACCGCAGGCCAGGCACCAAATCCCATCACCGGCACCGCAATCGCCAGTACCGCCACCGGCGGAATGGTTTGTCCGGCCGCCACCAGCGTTTCCATCAGCGGCCGGAACGCCCGACCGGCGCGCCGGGTCACCATCACCCCGCTGCCGACGCCGATAACCATCGCCAGCAGACTGGCGGTGATTACCAGAAACAGGTGCGCCAGTGTCAGTTGCCAGAAGGTCTCCTGCTGATAAAGCGGCCGCGCCAGCTCGGCAAACCAGTGGTGGAACAGCGGCCCACTGTAGGGCATCAGCGTCAGCAGCGCGGCATACAGCAGCACAAGCCAGAGGAGCGGATCGGTCAGCCGGCGCATGCGGGTTCCTCACGCAGTGTCAGCAGATCGTGAAAATAGAGCACCCCCAGCGGCTGCTGCTGTTCATCAATCACCGGCAGTTTGTCGGTACGCCGGGTAATAAACTGCGACAGCGCTTCCCGGAGCGTTAGCCCGGCGGCGATCGGTTCGCCCGCCAGCCATTCACCGCGCCGCACGGCATTGCCGACCTGTCCGAGCGACAGCAGGCGCACGCCCATTTCGCTGCGGCCAAAGAAGTCACGTACAAACTCATTTTTCGGCTGGGTCAGCAGCTCAACCGGTTTACCCTGCTGGACGATCTCGCCGTTATCCATCAGCACGATGCGGTCGGCCAGCGTCAGCGCCTCATCGATGTCATGGGTCACCAGCACGATGGTGCGTCCCGACAGCCGGTGAATACGCAGCATCTCCTGTTGCAGTGCGCCGCGGGTCACCGGATCAAGCGCGCCGAACGGTTCATCCATCAGCAACACTTCCGGATCGGCCGCCAGCGCACGAGCCACGCCAACCCGCTGCTGCTGCCCGCCGGAAAGCTGATGTGGATAACGGTTCAGCAGCTGTGGCTCGAGGTTGAGCAGCGTCAGCAGTGCCTCTATACGTTGCGTGACCTGAGGTTTTGACCAGCCGAGTAGCGCCGGCACCGTGGCGATATTTTTCTCTACCGTCCAGTGAGGAAACAAGCCGATCGACTGGATGGCATAGCCCATCCGCCGCCGCAGCACGCGGGCATCAAGCTGACGAATCGACTCGCCGGCGAAACGGATCTCCCCGCTGTCGAACTCGACCAGCCGGTTAATCATCTTCAGGGTGGTCGATTTACCGGAACCGGAGGTGCCCAGCAGCACGCAGAACTGCCCTTCCGCCACCGTCAATAAGAGATCGCTGACCGCTGCTTTGCCGTTAAAGGCGCGCGAGACGCGGTTAAATTCAATCATCTTTTTTCTCCAGCAGTGAGATTAGCAGGCGGAACAGCGCATCTACGGTCACCGCCAGCGCTATCACCGGGATTACCCCGAGCAGCACCAGATCCAGCGCGCTGCTCAGCAGGCCCTGGAAAATAATCGCGCCAAAGCCGCCAGCACCAATCAGCGCCGCGACCACCGCCATGCCCAGAGTTTGCACCACCACTACCCGCAGACCCGCCAGCCATACCGGCAAGGCCAGCGGCACATCAACCGCGAAAAACTGCTGCCGGCTGCTCATCCCGACGCCGCGCGCGCTTTCGCGCACCTCCTGCGGCACCTGTTGCAGCCCGACCACCACGCTGCGCACCAGCGGCAGTAAAGCGTAAAGCACCAGCGCAATCAGCGCAGGTGCCATACCGATGCCACTGACGCCCCAGGCGCCCAGCCACGGAAAACGCTGTGTCAGGCCGGCCAGCGGCGCAATCAGCAGGCCAAACAGCGCCACCGAGGGCACCGTCTGGATCACATTCAGCACGCCAAATACCCCGCTCTGCCAGCGTGGCTGCCGGAACAGCAGAATGCCCAGCGGCAGCGCAATCATCAGCGCCGGCAGCACGGTGCCCGCCAGTAACGTCAGATGGCGCACCAGCGCGGCGTCAAATACCGCCTGGCGATTGGCATACTCTTTCAGCAGGGAGAGATCGTTAAGCTGGCCGCTGAACAGCAGCAACAGCGGCAGCAGCCACACCTGCAGATTAAGCAGCAGCTGTACCAGCCGGTGGCGGGTCAGCTGCCGCACCGTGTCGGTGATCAGCAACAGCAGCAGTGCCCCGCTGCACCACAGGCCGCTGGCAAAGCTGGTGCGAGCCAGCCGACTACCGTGCTGGCTCAGCAGTGTTGCCTGATTGCCGCTCAGCCAGATCATCGCCGCCAGCATCAGTTCGGCCGACAACAGCGCCAGGCTGAGGCTGACGCGCGACGGTGGACACCACAGCAGCAGCCACAACACCGCCAGCGGCGGCAGCACCACCGCCGACTGGCTGATCTGCCAGCCCATCAGCGGCGCGCCTGCCACCAGCCGGTTCGGCGCGAAGGTCAGAAACGGCAGCGCCACCAGCGCCAGGCTCAGCAGGGCCAGCAGCAGCAGCGCGACCGGCTGCTGACCGGGACGTCGTATCGCTTCCCGCGATATCTGCATCGGTTACAGCAGCTTCTGCTGTTGCAGCCACTCTTTCGCCACGCTGCTGGCGTCCTGGCCGTCGACCGTAATTCTGGCGTTCAGCTGTTGCAGCGTTTTCTCGTCCAGCGCGCTGAATACCGGCTTCAGCCAGTCGGCAATCTGCGGATAGGCTTTCAGCACCGATTCACGGATCACCGGCGTCGGGGCGTAGATCGGCTGCACACCTTTTGGATCGGTCAGCGTCTGTAATCCCAGCGCCGCCACCGGGCCGTCGTTGCCGTACGCCATCGCCGCGTTAACGCCTGAAGTTTGCTGCGCCGCCGCGCTAATGGTAACGGCAGTATCACCGCCAGCCAGCGACAGCAGTTGATCCTGCTTAAGATCGAAACCGTAGGCTTTTTCAAATGCTGGCAGGGCATCACTGCGTTCGATAAATTCTGCCGAGGCCGCCAGCTTGAAGGTGCCGCCCTTTTTCAGCCAGGCACTGAGGTCGGCCAGCGAGGTCAGCTGGTTTTTCTCTGCCAGATCCTTACGCACCGCAATGGTCCAGGTGTTGTTGGCCGGCGCAGGCGTCAGCCACACCAGATGGTTTTTGTCGGCATCCAGTTTTTTAACTTTCTCATAGCCTTCGCGGGCATTTTTCCAGGCACTGTCTTTTTCGTCATTAAAGAAAAAGGCACCGTTGCCGGTATATTCCGGATAAATATCCAGCTCCCCGGCGGTGATAGCGCCGCGCACCACCTGAGTTGTACCCAGCTGAATTTTATTGACGGTTTTGACCCCATGCTTCTCCAGCACCTGCAAAATCACGTTGCCCAGCAGTGAACCTTCAGTATCAATTTTTGAACCGACCCGCACCGGATCGGCTGCGTGTGCGCTGCCCAGACTGAGCAGCAAAGCACTGATTCCTATCAAACCCCGAACGTTGACCATGACCTGTTCCTTATCGCGTGTTATCGCCTGTTGTTATTGAGTGTTGTTATCGATTTTTTCACCTTGGTGATTCAGGATTGCGCATCGCAGTGCCTGGCGCTGTCCCGGTGATCCGGTGCAGCGACAGCGCCGCCATGGATGCCGTTGCCTGACGCAGAGCGGTTTGGTTATCTGCCTTAAAAGCGTAGCTTAGCCATGCCGGCCCGTAGATGACTTTATCGCAAATTAATAACAATTTGAGACTAAAAAATTATTATTCATAACTGAAATGAATTTACGTCTGGAAGTCTAAACGGCTATTCTTGATGACCTGTTTTCATAATAAAAGACTCATATCATCATGACCGACCTGATCTCTTCAGCCCATGTGGCCACAACAAACAGGGAGTGCGCCGAGCGGCGAAACGCAGCGCGGCGGATGTCTCCCGCCTGGTAAACAGCGGCGACAGCGTCCGCAATAACGCGCGCATTGTGGTTGCCATCGCGCTCGGTGGGGTATTTCTCGACGCTTACGATCTCGGCGCGCTGATCGGCGGCTACCTGACCGAAAAAATTGGCCGTTACTGGGTCTTTATGGCCGATATGTTTTTTTCGTGGTGGCGGCGATCGCCTGTGCCTTTGCGCCAAACGAATATGTGTTAGGCGGGGCGCGTTTCGTGATGGGGCTTGGCGTCGGCATCGATCTGCCGGTGGCTATGGCCTTCCTGGCGGAGTTTTCTAAGCTGCGCGGTAAAGGCAATAAAGCGGCCAGCGTGGCGATGTGGTGTCCGACCTAGTACGCAGCGATCAGTATCTCCTATCTGCTGGTGCTGCTGCTCTACGCGGTGCTGCCGGAAAGCCATACCGACTGGCTCTGGCGACTGATCCTCGGCTTTGGCGCGGTACCGGCCATCATCATCATCGCCATTCGCAGTCGTTACATGAGCGAGTCGCCGGTGTGGGCCGCCAATCAGGGCGATCTGCAGGGTGCCGCCTCAATCTTACGCAGCGCATGGAACATCAACGCCCAGGTGGCACCCGATGCGGCGCTGACGCCCGCCCGACCGGCCAGCTGGCGTAACTACGGCGCACTGTTGTAGGGTGTCTATCGACGCCGCACCGTGCTGGCGACCATCACCTCCATCGCCTCCTCGTTTGCCTATAACGCCGTGGCATTTGGCCTGCCGGTAATCATCTCCGGCTTCTTTGCCCAGTCGATGCTGACCACCATTCTGGTGTCGCTGGCTCTGAATCTGCTGTTTGCATTTGTCGGCGGCATTCTGGCGGTACGGCTGGTGCCGCGTCTCGGGGCGTGGAAAATGTAGGTGGCCGGTTATGCCTGTCAGTGCGTGGCGCTGCTCGGACTGGCGCTGATTGGTCGCCCGGAAGGCGGTAAGGCGGTCAGGAAGCGGCGCTGGCGATTGGCATGCTGGCGTTGCTGGCGATTCGCTGGGAACCGTCGGGTTATGATGTGGATGCCGAGGATTTTGAGCTGCAGCGTTGATCCTGAATCGCCTCTCAGGACGTAGCGATGACAGATCCGGAACGTAAAGCGAGGGGAGCATAGGTCCGCAGCAAAGCATCGCGGGCCAAGGATGGCACGCGCTGAGCCTGCCTGGGATGGCGATTTTGCGTCTTTGCAGAGGACGTATGCTCCCTGAGCCAGGGCTTTATCGACGACCGGAACGCACCTTAGCGTGCGGTTTTTTTATGCCGGAAACGCGTTGAGATGGGCCGGAATGCGCGGGAAAGTATGCAAAAACCACGGCGTGAACTGCTGCGGCTGCTGGCGCATCTGTTGTTCAATGGTCGCCAGCGAACGGTAATCGAACGCGTCAGCCTC
Organism: Pantoea sp. Eser; assembly: GCA_009830035.1. Classification (GTDB taxonomy): domain Bacteria; phylum Pseudomonadota; class Gammaproteobacteria; order Enterobacterales; family Enterobacteriaceae; genus Pantoea. Next base: position 339,835 of record SZZY01000003.1, on the reverse strand, counting down.
CTGCTGATTAAGCTGTGGCAGGCGATCACAAACCGCAAAAAAGACGTGACCATATTCATGCTCGGTCAGGCCATTACTCAGCGGCAGGTTGTAGCTCAGCTCAAACATCGGCGTCAGGCTGACCTCCATTCCCATCTCTTCGCGCAGACGCCGTTCAGCGGCATCCTGCGTCGATTCATAGGGATAAGGATGACCGCAGCAGGTGTTACTCCACAAACCACCACAGTGATATTTATCGCTGGCTCGCCGCTGTAACAGCAGCTCCTGCCGGGAATTGAAGACGTAGACCGTCACCGCGCGGTGCAGTAATCCTTTTTCATGCACTTCCAGCTTTTCCATTTTGCCGGTGGGACGATCGAGGTGGTCAACGAGGATAACTTCAATAGCAGACATGGCGTTTCCTTGAGATTATTCCCAACTATTCTGGCACAAGATTGCCAGTTTTGGCGTAACAACGCAGAATTTTTAACAGCAGTCAGTCTGGAATACGCGGATGAGGCGGGAAGAAAATCAGGCCAGCGAGAGGCTGGCCTGCGGAGGAATTACAGTCTGAAGCTCTGCACCACCCGTTCCAGCTGGGTGATCGCGACGTTAACCTGCTCAATCCCCATGCTCTGTTCGCGGCTGGCCGACATGATTTCGCTCATCAGCGTGGTGACGCTGCTGACGCCCTGCATCAGCTCATCCATGGTTTGTCCCGCCTGTTCCACCAGCGCGCTAACGGCATCAATGTTCGACACCGACTCTTCGATCAATTTTTTGATCTCACGCGCTGAGTTAGCCGAGCGCTGCGCCAGGTTACGCACTTCCGACGCCACCACGGCAAACCCGCGCCCCTGCTCACCGGCCCGCGCCGCTTCTACCGCGGCGTTAAGCGCCAAGATGTTGGTCTGGAAGGCGATACTGTGAATCACGCTGATGATATCAACCACTTTACGCGAAGAGTGATGGATCTCGCCCATGGTGGTCACCACCTGGCGCACCACTTCGGTACCGCGCGCCGCGACCTGAGAAGCATCACCGGCCAGCTGGTTAGCGTGCGTGGCGTTGTCAGCATTCTGGCGCACCGTACCGGTCAGCTGCTCCATCGATGCTGCGGTCTCGACAATCGAACTGGCCTGATCTTCAGTACGCGACGGGAGGTTGGCGTTGCCGCTGGCAATCTCATGCGAGGCGGCGGTAATCGCCAGCGCGCTGTCGCCAACCTGCTGCATCAGCCCCTGCAGGTAGCTGATAAACTGGTTGAAGCTCTGCGCCACCGCGTTAAATTCCGGGCTGTTGCTGGCCGGCAGACGCTGGGTCAGATCCGCACCGCCGGTCGACAGGGCTTCGATATTGCTGTTGAGCACGCTGAGGCGCTTCATCATGGCACGGACAAAACCGAGCAGCACCAGCAGCAGGATTACCGCCAGCGGGATCTACACCAAGCCCAGACGGGTCAGCATATTGTAAGACTGTGCTTTCAGCAGGCTGGTCGGCAGACTACTGGCGAGATACCACGGGCTGCCCGGGATCGCCTGCACTAACAGCGTCTGCTCACTGTCGTTGCTGTCAAAGGTGGTCTCTAGCGGCTGATTACCGATGCCACTCAGCAGCGATTTCAGCGGCGCGGCCATTGGCAACGGCACTTCGGCCAGGTTTTCCATTTTTGGCGCCGCGTTAACCAGCCTGCGGGCTGGCTGCATCCTGGTAAGCTTTGGCCCAGGCGCACTGCCCTTTCTCTGCTGCCATGCCATCTTTGTACCAAGACTGCTCCCAGTATTTGTCAGCCGCATCGGAGTTCCAGTAGGTGTTAACCTGCAGTTCGTTGCTGGCATTGCGGGCAAAGAAGCTGCTGTTTTTCTCTTTTGCCGGATCGCGGCGGTTCGGCAGTGGCCAGATCCCGCCGCCAGACACGTTACTGTCCTTATACTGGTTCACCAGCGTCGGCAGTAAGGTGTCGATGGTGACCTATCCATTACAGAAGCGGCCTCGGTGATGGCGCGCTGCTGCGCCTGAACCCGGTTCATCTGTTCAACGATGCCGGACGCTAGGGAATCAACCTGATAGCGAACCAGACGGCTTTCGCTGTCAACCAACTGTGGCGCAACAAACTGATTGATCACCCAGACGGTGATCAGCAGGAGTGCAACGAAGGAAGCGATGAGTGTTGCGGTGAAGCGGGATCGTGTTGTTTTTAACATCTTTGTACCCCTGGACCTGGTGTGGCGCGATTGCCTTATCCGGGTTAACGGCGCGGCCCAGCGGAACTTGAGATGAGCATGATCACAGTTTTGGAAAATAGCTGATTAGCCTGAGAATTTAGTATTACGCTTGGCGACGTGTCGCTTCCGGGCAGCCGGAAGCGACAATGCCGCGCACTACTCCGGCGAGTCCACCACCTGCTGACGCGGCCGGAAGATATGATTATTGCCGTCTGCCGCTTGCGCAGCTGTTGTCCGCCGTGCTCATCAGCCTGGGCGAACTGGCGCTCCGCCTCGGTGATCGGGGCAGTCCACAGCAGCGTGGGTCGATCGCCGTCGCGCTTCGGCAGTTTGAGCTGCGCGCTCTTGCTGGCCAGTTCACCCGCCAAAAAAGCTGTCAAAGCCGACCGGTGCCACTTCTGACGCTAGGGTGTGCCCTTCCCCCAGCCAGGTGAGGCGCGCCCACGGCAGATGCACGAATTCTGCCAGCGCGCTGGCTATTTGCACCGCATTGCCTTCGGTCATCACTTCACCGTCAACCGCCATGCCCAGTTCGATACGGCGATACTGCGGCGCCAAATCATCAAACAGATAATCGACCTGCGGCATCAGCCGGATACTCATGCCAAGCGTCAGGAAGTACCAGACGCCCTGGTGCCAGTGCCGGGAAATCGCCATCGGTGGCCAGCTGCCCTGATCGATGGCGTAATATTTCACCGACTCGCCAAAGCGGGCCTGATAGCAGGCCATTAAATCCTGCTGCACCTTGTCCCACTCGCTGCCGTCGTGCCATTCACGCCAGAACTGACGCTGCTGCTCGGCGCGGGCGTAATAGTCGTTGGTGGAAGCCGATCCGAGCGGAGCCGTCAGCCGATTTTTCTTGATGCAGCCAGCGGAAAAGCTGACCTGCTTATCCTGATACAGGCTCCAGCCTGGAATAACCGCCAGCAGCTGGCCGTAATACCACAGGGCCGCGCCATCATCACTCGGCTCCCACAGCACCTGCAGGCGTGCCGGATCGAGTTCCGGCTCGGCTTCCAGATTACGGCAATATTCGGCGCTGAGCAGCAGCGCAATGCCCTGCTCCATCGCTTCACGATCTTCCTGTGCCGGTGCCGGCAGTAGATTACGTAACCAACAGCCGCGCACCGCGTACTGGCTGCGAAACAGATCGGTCGGCCAGATGTAGAAACAGGCGGTGCGCGCATCCTGCTCGACAATCGCGGTCAGGGTGCGTTGCTGATTGTGGACTTCAGCAATCAGGGATTTGTACGTCATAGCGCCTCGACAAAGCCTGGAGGAATCCGTTTTCCCCGAGAACAGAGCAGGATCGTGACTGCCGCCATCTGAGACAAGGGTAATAATCTCAAAGTGCATTATCGGGTGGCGCCTGGCGAGGTCGGATTCGGGTGGGAAGTGGCCTGCCGCAGCGGCATATGCGCTGCGGTTAGCGAAGAAAAAAGCTGGAGTACGCCGGCGTTTAACCGGGGTGCCTCGGAGGAGAGTCAGACCGGATGGCGGCCCATCCGGACCATGGCGCGATACCAAGCACCGCGCTGAATCGACCAGCGTAAACCGACGGCAATCGCCGCGATCTGCTGATCGATCACCGCCTGCTGCCAGCGGCCGATTTCACGGCCCGACATCGCCTGCGCCCAGTCCGGCATCAGACCAAAGCCTGACTTCAGCATCACTTTCATCACCGGTCTGGCCTGCCAGCTCGGGGCAGGCGCGTCACTTCGGCCGTGCGCTGATCAAAGCGCAGTTCTGCCTGCATCGGCTGCAGATACGCGTCTACCTCCGCCACGCTTTTCGGCACCCGCTCAGCCCCCAGCGCTTCGGCAATCAGCGCCGCCTCCTGATAATAGCGATCCTGATCGGCGCGACTGAGGCGCGGATTTTTATAGCTCAGATGGGCAGCCATAAAACGGCTGGGTTCCACCACGTGTACCCAGGTCAGCAAATGCGGATCGCTAGCCGCATAAGGTTTTCCGGCGCTGTCGACGCCGCTGACTTTGAGGTGAATACGCTTAACCCGCTCAATCAGCGTATCTGCATCCTGAGTGTTACCGAAGGTGGTGACCGCAATGAACTGGCTGGTGCGGCGCAGGCGGCCCATCATATCCTGACGAAAGTTAGAGTGATCCCAGACGCTAGCCAGCGCGGCCGGGTGCAGCATCTGTAACAGCAGCGCACTGATGCCGCCGCACATCATCGAGGTAAAATCACCGTGTACCTGCCAGATGATGCTGTCCGGGCCAAACAGGCGGGATCGCCGGGCGGCTGAGAAATGTCGAATTGATTCAGCGACAGGCCGTTAAGACGAAATACCTGTTGCTGGATGCGGTCACGCAGATTAACCATGATGGCTCTGATAGCGGACAGAATGCGACGCGCCGTCACTTCTGGCGCGCCGCATCTCCCTCTGGCAGGAAAGAGAGACGGTTATAAATAGTCGAACTGTGCGTGCTGAGTACGAACGGAATCCAGCCCGATCATCACATTGAATTTACCCGGTTCCGCCACCTGCTGCATCTGCTGGTTCCAGAACTTCAGCGCATCGACATCAATCTTAAAGTTCACGGTCTGCGACTCGCCCGCTTTTAGCATGATGCGCTTAAAGCCGCGCAGCTCCTGAACCGGCCGGCTGATGGAGGCGACCGGATCGTTCAGATACAGCTGCACTACCGTGGCACCGTCGCGTTTGCCGCTGTTGGTCACCGTGACGCTGGCGTCAATGCTGCCGTTGCGCGGCATGGTGCGTGCTGACATGGTGACCGGCGATACGGTGAAGCGGGTATAGCTCAGGCCATAGCCAAACGGATAGAGCGGGCCGTTAGCCGAATCGTAATAGTGCGAGGTGTATTTGTTCGGCTTCTCCGAGTTATACGGTCGGCCGGTTGGCAGATGGTTGTAGTAGATCGGAATCTGACCGACTGAACGCGGGAAAGAGACCGGCAGCTTGCCCGACAAATTGTAATCGCCAAACAGCACATCAGCGATGGCATTGCCGCCTTCGGTGCCGCTGAACCAGGTTTCCAGCACCGCATCGGCCATCCGATCCTCATTCGCCAGCGCCAGCGGACGGCCATTCATCAGCACAATCACCAGCGGTTTGCCGGTCGCCTTAAGCGCGGCTAGCAGCTTCTGCTGGCTGGCCGGGATCACCAGATCGCTCCGGCTGGAGGCTTCATGCGCCATGCCCTGCGCTTCGCCGACCGCCGCAACCACCACATCCGCCTGCTTCGCTTTGGCCACCGCATCATCAATCAGCTGCTGCGGCAAACGCGGATCGACCGATACCGCCTGCTCATACAGGTTGAGGAAATCCTGAATGCCTTTGCTATCGGTGATGTTGGCACCTTTTTCATACAGCAGCGTCGCTTTGCCCGCCGTGGCATTGCGCATTCCCTGCAGCAGCGAAATGGACTGCTTCGCCACGCCAGCCGCTGACCAGCTGCCCATGATGTCGCGCTGACTTTCCGCCAGCGGGCCAATCAGGGCAATGGTGCCCGACTTCTTCAGCGGCAAGGTCTCAAGCCGGTTTTTCAGCAGCACCATGCTTTTACGCGCCACATCGCGCGCTTCAGCCCGATGCAGACGGCTTTCGGCGTTGGTATCCTGCGGATCACTCTCTTTCGGCCCCAGATGACTGTATGGATCTTTAAACAGCCCCATGTCATATTTGACGTTTAGGACGTGACGCGCCGCATCGTCGATCTCCTCCATGCTGACCGCGCTGCTCTTCACCAGATCGGGCAGATATTTGCTGTAATATTCGTCGCTCATGCTCATATCAACGCCCGACTTCAGGGCAATACGCACCGCATCCTGCGGATCATCGCTGGCTACACCATGCTTAATCAGCTCTTTAATCGCACCGTGATCGCTGATGGTGATGCCTTTAAACTTCCACTTATCGCGCAGCAGATCTTTCAGCAGCCAGCTATCCGCCGTGGCCGGCACCCCGTTGATCGAGTTCAGCGCCACCATCACGCCACCGCTGCCCGCATCCAGCGAGGCTTTGTACGGCGGCAGATAATCTTGGAAAATCCGCTGCGGACTCATGTCGACGGTGTTGTAATCGCGTCCGCCTTCCACTGCGCCATACAGCGCGAAGTGTTTAACGCTGGTCATGATGTTGTAGCGGTCAGCCGCACTTTTGCCCTGCATCGACTGCACCATGCTGCGGCCCATTTCGCCGGTGAGGTAGGTATCTTCGCCAAAGCCTTCTGAGCCACGGCCCCAGCGCGGTTCACGGCTGACGTCCACCATCGGTGCCCAAGTCATGTTGAGGCCGTCGTCGGCGGCTTCATAGGCGGAAACCCGTCCCACCTCTTTTACCGCATCAAGATCCCAGCTGGCGGCCAGGCCGAGCGGGATCGGAAAAATGGTACGCTGACCGTGAACTACATCGTAGGCGAAGAACAGCGGAATTTTCAGGCGGCTAAGCTGCATCGCCTGATCCTGCATCGCGCGGATATCCTGACGGGTAACGGTATTGAAAATCGCGCCAACCTGACTTTTCTTGATCATCTCACGGATGACTTCTTTTGGATTATCAGGCCCGACGCTAATTAAACGCAGCTGGCCGATTTTCTCATCCAGCGTCATTTTGGTCAGCAGATCGTTGACGAACGCATCCCGCGCCTGTTCGGTTATCGGGTGGTTGTTACCTAGCAGTGTCTCAGCCAATGCCGGTTGCATCGCGAGGGAGACAGCGAGACTAACAGAGTAAATCCATTTCATCAGGTTGGGTTCTCTTAAGTAACTGCGCAATGTCGAATAATCAGGCGGCAGTGTGCCACAAAGAAGAGAATAGCAGGTAGCCTGCCGGTGTCGCACTGCGTTGACGTGCTACAGTAAAGACGCACTGATAAGACAAGGGAATTGCCCATGAAACAGACCTCTGCCCTGCTTTCTGAACTTACGCCGCCTGGTTGGCCCCGCCCACCTGCTCACCGAACCTGAACAGACCTCCCGCTATCGTAAGGGCTTTCGCTCTGGCGAAGGCGCCGCACTGGCGGTGGTGTTCCCTGCCACCCTGCTCGAGCTGTGGCAGGTGCTGCAGACGCTGGTGAATGCCGATGCCATTATTCTGATGCAGGCGGCCAATACCGGCCTGACGGAGGGCTCCACCCCGCACGGCGACGATTACGATCGCCCGCTGGTGATCATCAGCACCCTGCGGCTGGACAAGCTGCAGTTAATTGATGACGGTAAGCAGGTGCTGGCGTTCCCCGGCAGCACGCTCTATCAGCTGGAGAAAGTGCTTAAGCCGTTAGGACGCGAGCCGCATTCGGTGATTGGATCGTCGTGCATTGGGGCCTCGGTGCTGGGCGGAATTTGTAATAACTCAGGCGGATCGTTGATCAAACGTGGCCCGGCCTACAGCGAAATGGCGCTGTACGCACAGATTGATTCGCAGAGAAAACTGCGGCTGGTTAACCACCTTGGCATTGATTTAGGCCAGTCGCCGGAAGAGATCCTCGGCCAGCTGGATGACGATCGCTGGCAGCAAACCGATGTCCATCATGACGGTCGCCACGCCTCCGATCACGATTACGCCAGTCGGGTACGTGAGGTCGATGCCGATACGCCGGCCCGCTATAACGCGGATGCAAGCCGCCTGTTTGAGGCATCTGGCTGTGCGGGTAAGCTGGCAGTGTTTGCCGTACGTCTCGACACCTTTTCCACCGAGCCTCAGCAGCAGGTGTTTTATATCGGCACCAACGATCCCAGCGTGCTGAGCGATATCCGTCGCCACATGCTGGCGCACTTCAGTAACCTGCCGGTGCCGGGCGAATATATGCACCGCGACATCTATGACATCGCTGAAGTCTACGGCAAAGACACCTTTCTGATGATCGACAAGCTGGGCACCGACAAGATGCCGCTGTTTTTCCCCTTGAAAGGCCGCGTTGACGCCTGGCTGAGCAAAGTGTCGTTTATTAAACCACACTTCAGCGACCGGCTGCTGCAGCGCCTGAGCCGGCTGTTCCCGGCCCATCTGCCGAAACGCATGAAGCAGTATCGCGACAAGTATGAACACTATCTGATGCTGAAGATGTCGGGTGATGGCGTAGCGGAAGCCCGCAACTATTTACGCGATTACTTCCGCGAAGGCGGCGGCGAATTCTTTGAATGTGAAGGCAAAAAAGGGGCTCACGCCTTTCTGCATCGCTTTGCCGCGGCGGGCGCGGCGGTTCGCTATCACGCGGTGCACGCGGATGAGGTGGAAGATATTCTGGCGCTGGATATCGCCTTGCGCCGCAACGATCCGGACTGGTTTGAAACCCTGCCCGAGGCGATAAAAGCCTCGCTCAGCCATCGTCTCTACTACGGCCACTTCTTCTGTCATGTGTTCCATCAGGACTACATCGTCAGAAAAGGGGTCGATGCACATGCGCTGAAGGCGCAGATGCTGGAGATTTTACAGGCGCGCGGTGCGGAATATCCGGCTGAGCACAACGTGGGACACCTCTATCAGGCCAAACCGCAGCTGGCGGCGTTTAACCGGCAGCTCGATCCCACCAACAGCTTCAATCCGGGTATCGGCAAAAGCCAGTAAACTGAAAGGCTGGGCGGTCAGGCAGCCTTAAGCTGTCACCCGCTAGCGCGCCTGCGGCCAAAGCCTGCCGATCTGAGCAGGCTTTTTTACGGGTTTATCCGATTTTATTTAACGCTTTCATCATCGCCTTATTTTTTCATCCGTACTATCTAGGCCAGCCGATATTCACACCATTAAAATCAACATTCATTATTATGTTGTGATGGCTTTATTTTCGTATTATTTCTTTCTACGTAATCTTTAACAAAAGATCGATCACCTCATTAATAATTCGCGCTGCGAAAAATAGATTAGCCCCACCCCCTTTTATGGCATACTGCACCCTGGCACTCTACGCAGCAAGGAATCGCAATGCGAAAATTTAATTACGCGTTAGCTTTAACGGAATTAGTTATTTTAATAACTGCCTGTTGCGCGTTATCCTTCCATCCGGTTAAGGCGGCTGGCTTTATCGACGATTCTTCACTGGGCAGTAATCTTTTTTACTGGCAGCGTCAGCGTGATCGAAAAGAGATCGACCCGAACAGTGAGCACAACGGTGAATATCGGGCTAACCTGCACCACACTACGCTTAACGCTAATCTCGACTACCAGTCAGGGTATGCCGCCGACTGGCTGGGCCTCGATCTCGCCGTGTTCGGTGCAGCCGAACTGGGCCACAGCGGCCCGGCCGCGCCGAATGAAATCGGCTTTAGCCGAGCACGTAATCGCTGGGATGAAGCGTGGCAGGGCGACACCAGCGGTGCCTCGCTGTATAAAGCGGCGCTGAAAGCCCGATACCAGGACTACTGGTTACGGGCGGGTTATATTCAGCCAGCCGGACAGACATTAATTGCGCCACACTGGAGTTTTTTACCCGGCACCTATCGCGGCGCGGAAGCCGGTTCAATTTATGATTTCGGCCAAGCGGGCGAACTATCGATTTCATATCTGTGAAGTGATAAGTATAAAGCACTCTGGTATCGTGATTTATATCATTTCCGACAGGCAGATGGCGTAACGGATATTCGTTACCTGCATGCCTTTGGCGTTAAATATGATTTTAAAAATAGTCTGGTGCTGGAAGGCGCTTTTGGTCAGTCAGCTGGCTATATCGATCAATATTTTGCTAAAGCGTCCGTGGGCAATTCCGCTAATTGGCCACGATCTGCGAACCAGTTATAAATTTTACGGCGCGCAGGATAAACAACACGGCGGCGCGAGCAATGCCAGTGATGTTTATGACGGCCTCGCCTGGTTACAGGCAATCACCTTCGGCTATACCGTCGGTCCGGTCGATTTGCGGCTTGAGGGCAGCTGGGTCAAAGCAGAGGGCAACCAGGGCTTCTTCTTACAGCGCATGACGCCAGGCTACGCCAGCTCCAATGGCCGACTGGATATCTGGTGGGATGCCCGCTCTGACTGGAACGCCAACGGTGAAAAAGCAATTTTTGCCGGCGCCCTGCTCGACTTAACGCCGTCGCAGCTTGCGGGATGAAAAGTGGGCGGCTCCTGGGTCTGGGGCTGGGATGCAAGGCCTTCCACACAACCCGCCTTCGATCAGCGCCAGCGGCTGACAGAATCTGCCTGGAACCTCGATCTGATCTACCAGATTCAGCAGGGTCGCGCCAAAGATACGCTGCTTAAGCTGCACTACACCGGCTACGACAATCACAGCAATCTGCCCAGTTACAGCGGCGGCTACGGCAACATTTTTCAGGATGAGAAGGATATCAAACTGATGGTGATTGCGCCTTTCACCCTGTTCTGACCTTGCGGCTCTGACCCGGCTATCGCTTCTGCCGACATAAGGATAAATAAAATGCTAAACCCACGCTTTTTCGCGCTCAGCCTGTTGAGCGTTGCCCTTGCCAGTCACGCTAGCCTGTCCGATCAGCAGGTTGTTAATCAAATCAGCAAGTTCGGCGTCACCTATCAGGTCACCGATAATCTGGCTGCCCTGCACGGCACCGACTGCGCTGGGTGCCGACTGGTCTTCCTGTAACCGCGTCACCCTTACCCTGACCAATCATGGCCCGGCGCTGACCAACAAAAACTGGGCGATCACCATGAGCAATGTGCACCAGACGCTGCGGGTGGATAATGACCAGTTTAAGATGACGCACATTGTTAGCGATCTGACCCGCCTTGAGCCAACCGACAAGTTCACCGGTATTGGCGCTGGTGAATCGGTGACGATCCCAATCGTTAACGAGTACTGGCAGCTGTTTATCACCGATGTGATGCCGCGCTGGTATGTGACCGCCGGAGAGGCGACGCCAAAAATTATCGCCAGCACCGACAGTGAGGATCTGAGTCAGTTTGTGCTGCCCTTCGGCGATAACTGGCGACGCAGCGCCGACGACCAGAATATCCTGATGCAGCCGGTCAGCCGTTTTGATAAAAACAGCGATATCGCCACCCTGCCAGCCTCGGTGTTACGCGGTCAGATTAGCCCGACGCTGCCTGAGGTCAAACTTCATCCGCACGATTGTCGATTTTGTCGCTGTTGCCCGCCGACGGCACAGCGCAGATCGCCACGCTGGAAACGCAGGATGCGCCGCGTTTTGCCTATCGCGCCGCCTTTCTGGATGTGGCGCGTAATTTCCACAGTAAGCAGGCGGTGCTGCGGTTGCTCGATCAGATGGCGGCCTGGAAGATGAACGTTTTCCACTTTCATCTCAGCGACGATGAGGGCTGGCGCATCGAAATCCCCGGATTAGCGGATTTAACCGGCGTGGGCAGCCAGCGTTGCCTGCTGCCGCAGCTCGGCTCCGGGCCGTTTAGCGACAACAACGGCAGCGGTTACTTCAGCCGCGCCGACTACATCGAGATTGTGGAGTATGCCCAGGCCCGCCATATCACCGTGATGCCGGGGATTGATATGCCGGCCCACGCTCGCGCGGCCGTGATCGCCATGAAGGCGCCGCTATCAGCGGCTGATGCGCGCCGGGCAACCCGAACAGGCCAGCGCCTATCGCCTGCGCGATCCGACCGACGATTCCAACACCACTTCGGTACAGTTCTACGATCGCACCAGCTACCTCAACCCGTGCCTTGATAGCTCTCAGCGCTTTGTCGACAAAGTGATCGGGGAGATTGAGGCGATGCACCGTCAGGCGGAACAGCCGTTAACCCGCTGGCACTTCGGCGGTGACGAAGCGAAAAATATCCGTTTTGGTGCCGGCTATTCCGATCGTCAGCACCCTAAGCCAGGCACTGGCCTGCGCGACTGGCAACAGGAAGATCAGCCATGGGCGAAATCGCAGGTCTGTCAGGCGCTGGTAAAGAGTGGAAAAGTTACCGACCTGACCCACCTACCAAGCTATTTTGCGCTGGCGGTAAGCAAGATGGTTAACCGGCACGGTATTGGCAACATGCAGGCCTGGCAGGATGGCTTAAAAGACGCGCAGGACGCCCGCGCCTTCGCCACGCCGCGGGTGGCAGTCAATTTCTGGGACACGGGTTTTGACAGCGCCAGTGACTGGTTGCATAAAGGCTACGATGTGGTGGTCGCCAGCCCGGATTACCTCTATCTGGATTTTCCGTACGAAGTGAATCCACTCGAACGCGGCTATTACTGGGGCACCCGCTTCAGCGATGAGCGTAAGATATTTGCCTTCGCACCAGACAACCTGCCACAGAATGCCGAAACCTCGACCGATCGCGACGGTAAACATTTCACGGCTAAATCGGATAAGCCTTGGCGCGGTGCCTATGGCATCTCGGCTCAGCTGTGGAGTGAAACCGTGCGCACCGACCCACAGATGGAATATATGATTTATCCCCGCCTGTTCGCCGTGGCGGAACGCAGCTGGCATCGCGCCAGTTGGGAGCTGGACTATCAGGCTGGACGCGAATTTATCGGCGGTCAGACCCGTCTGGTGGATCGCCATGCGCTACAGCAGGACTGGCAACGCTTCGCCAATCTGCTGGGTCAGCGTGAGCTGGCGAAGCTGGATAAAGTCGGTCAGCGTGCTGCCGGGTCGGGATGGACCCGGCGCGGTGCGCCGCGATTAACACCCGCTCTCCGCGCTAAAAAAAGGCCGACATGCGTCGGCCTGATGTTTATGACAGCAGCTGTTGGTCGGAAGCAGCGACGGCCGCATGCCAACATCCATGGTGGTTTTTGGCAGGAAGTCATTGTCCAGCCAGCGGCGAATCGACCGCAACACATAGATGCCGACCACCAGGCAGACCAGCGCGTTGACCATATGCGCCGGCACAATATTCAGCGACTCCAGCCCTTTACCGCCCCAGAACTCAATCGCTTTTTGCAGCAGCTCAATCGGGGTTGAAGAGGCAAACGTGCCGTTCAGCAGTGCCAGCGCCACAAACAGCACCGGCATGGTTTTGCCGAGGGCCGTCAGCAGCGTAGCGGTTTGTTGCAGATGGCGCTCGTTGATATTCAGTGAGCTCTGAATACGCCGTCCAGAGGAGCTACTGGTCGAAAACAGGCTTTCACAGCCATCACTCAGCAGATGGCTGAGGAAATAGAACGAACCAAACAGCAGGCCGCACCAGATCACTTCATAGCTGAGGAAGCGCGCCAGCGTCACGTAGCCGATCACCAGCGACAACAGAATCGTCAGCGCCGTCAGGGTCAGGCCCATCTGAATCAGCCCGACCAGCGTCGATCGCGCCTCAGGCGGCGTGCCGGCCTGCGTCATACAGCGGCGGACCCGGTTGGTGCGTATGCTGATCGCCAGCACGGTGCTGCCAATCAGTAACGCCGTCAGGCCGTTGGCGAAAAATAGTGGTGTTCAGGCTGGTGCCGACGCTGTAGTTAAACGCCTCCACCGTCTGGAAGATAAACACCAGTACGGCAGTGATCAGCGGGAATGGCTTCAGCGCCGTCGCCACTTCGTTAGAGATGGTCGGCAGACGCCAGCTTGGCCGGCTGGTAGAGAGAAACGCCCGCCCCAGGCCGGCAATTAACCCGTAGAACACGCTGAGCTGGACCAGCCGATCGACAAAATTCTGAACGTTGTCTGACACCTCATCACGGCGGGTAAACGCCAGCGCGATAAAGTTGAAGGTCAGGACCACCGCCACCAGCGTGGTGATGGCAATCGCCGCCGCGAGGAAACTGCGGCGCAGTCGCCCTTCCGGCAATTTGTGAATGCTGACCCAGGCGAGAAACTCTCCACTGTAGCGACGACCCAGCGTCATCACCAGCAGCACAGCCAGTATCCAGGCCACGCTGCCAAAGCGCCAGCCCGGCTCCCACGAAAGTTCTGCGGTATCCTGCAACTCCTGCAGGAAGTCGCCGATTTTTTCACCGTCCAGATCCTGACTGTTGAGCACCGGTGCCTAGAAGCGCGGCCCGAGGATGCTGCCCGAGTTAAGTGCCAGCTGGCTCTTGAGCTGATCGCGACGCAGGTTAACGATTTGCGATGAGAGCATCAGCGCACCGTTTTTGATGCCCTCTGCCTGTTTAATCTGATCGTCAAGCTTGCTCTTCTGATTCTCCAGCGCGTTACGCTTGCGCGTCACCTCCGGCGTCTCTTTCATGCCGCTGTCCGGCTTCGGTGCCGGTCCCAGCACCGCCAGCTGAGCATCAAGCTGCTGGCGGTCGGGCAGCAGAGCCTGGCCCAGCGTGTCGGCGTTGCCTGACAGCTCTAGCGCCATTTCATTCAGCTGCGTCAGCTTGCTTTCGCCGGTATCGCCCGAAATCTGACTTTTAATTTTATCGAGGATCTTCTGCATTTTAGGCAGTTCGACCGCGGCATTGAGCTTCGGTGGAGCATCTTGTTCTTGTGCGGCACTCGCCGCATCATCCGCTGCCTACGACCACGCCGGGGCAAACGCCACCAGAGCCAGCATTAACAGCGCAAAGAGGGATCGTAGCTTAAACATATCAGTGAGATTCCAGCAGCATAATCAGGCGATCTACCCTCGCCCTTCACGCGTAGTGAAGGGTTTTGCAAGCGATGAAACTATAGGAATAGCGGGCAATTAATTGTTCCGTATTCAGGCTGTTCAGGCCGCAACGGAAACCACTGGCTTGCGCCGCGTTCGGCGAGCAGATCACGGCGGTTGCCGCCGTGTCGCCCTCTCCAGCCGCAGATACTTTACCGGTGCGTCTGGAGCGCTACACCGGTGAGAGTCTACTCAGCGTCGGCACTGCTGGCACCGTTGCTGGCAACCAGACCTGATTTCTGTTTTAGCAGGAACCAGCGCAGCCTTGCCAGTTTCGATCCAGTCGCGCAGGCGGTTGGCATCGGCGAAGTGGGTATGTTTACCAAAGGCGTCCAGTATCACCAGCGCCACCGGGCGATTGTTGATCATGGTGCGCATCACCAGGCAGTGCCCCGCCTCGTCGGTATAACCGGTTTTGGTCAGCTGAATGCGCCAGTCATTTTTGTACACCAGATGGTTGGTGTTACGGAATGGCAGCGCGTAGCTCAGATGGGTAAATACTGCGGTTTCTTCTTTGGTGGTGCTGAGTGCGCCAAACAGCGGATATTCCCGCGTCGCCTTCAGCAATTTAATCAGATCTTCAGCATTCGAGACGTTTTGCGTCGATAAGCCCGTCGGCTCAACGTAACGGGTATGTTTCATGCCCAGCGCCCGCGCTTTGGCCTTCATCGCCCGGATAAAGGCATTATAGCCGCCGGGATAGGCATGCGCCAGGCTGGCTGCGGCGCGGTTTTTCGACATCAGCGCCAGCAGCAGCATATTGCGGCGGCTGATCTGGCTCTTGAGTTTGACGCGAGAAAACACCCCGCGCATTTCCGGCGTCTGGCTGACATCGACCGTCAGCATTTCGTTCATCGGCAGGTGCGCGTCCAGCACCACCATCACAGTCATCAACTTAGTGATCGAGGCAGTCGGCCTGACGCGATCCGGATGGCTGGAAAACAACACTTTATTGGTGGTGAGATCGACAATCATGGCGCTGCCAGAGGCAATCTGCGGTTGCGCAATCGGCGCCATTTGCGACAGTGAGGTTGTCGCCTGCGCGGGGAGTGCGATCCCCTGCCCGGAAACGAGCAGCGCCAGCGAGAACAGAGTGAAACGAATTTTTGCAGGCATCACAGAAAAAAGACCCGGTTGAAATTGTGCGCTGTGTCAGACACAGGCCGCCGGCGTCAAGGCAGTCAGAGCGAGGGCTGGCGGCGGCTACGCTGAAGGTTAAGAAATTTCCTGGTGAGATTGTTTCCGGGCATTAAAAAGCGGGCTGCCGCCAGCCGGGCGGCAGCCGCAGATCAGAACAGTCGTGGTCCGTAACCCCAAAGGATCACGGTCATCGCCAGTAACACTTCAAAAACCAGCACGCCAATCGCCAGGGTTGAGCCGGAAAAACGCAGGCTCTCTTCACGGTCAATATTTAGGAACAGCGGGATGCCGATATAGAGCAGATAGCCGGTATACACCAGCGCTAGGGCACCCACCAGCACGCAGAGCCAGACCAGCGGATAAAGCGCCACCAGCCCACTGAGAAACAGCGGCGTCGCGACGTAGCCGGCAAACACGGTGCAGCGCTGCACGCCGGGCCGTTGCGGATAATTACGTGCCATCCAGTGGATCACCCGGCCCATAACCGCAACGCCGCCAAGAATAATCAGATAGAACAGAATACCCAGCCCGATCCCGGTCGCCAGATTGAGTTGCACAAACTGCCCCTCGCCCAGGTTCCAGCCCAGTTGGGTGGTGCCGATAAAAGCACAGATAACCGGAACGGCCGCCATAAGCAGGACATGGTGGGTGTAATGGTGCGAGACGCTCTCATTCTCTTGCTTGATACGGCGCATTTCCTGATTCGGATGCGCCAGAAGTCCCCAGACATGGTTCATACAGTCACTCCTCTGATGCAAAGGGCTGCCCGGAACGGCAAGAGGGTCTCTGAGGGCAGCGACACTTCAAGTATAAACGGCAGTACAACTTTCGTGGCGACCGGGCAAAAAAACAGCAAAAATAAGCGCAGTGGCGGTCGGCGGGCGGAAGCGAAGCCAAATCGCGTATAGACTTAAGCAAACAGCTATAAACAGGGAGTGCCATTTTGCATTTGGATATAAACGGATTAATTACCCAGTACGGCTATCTGGCGCTGCTGATTGGGTGTCTCGCCGAAGGGGAAACCTTTACCCTGCTCGGCGGTGTCGCCGCACATGAGGGACTGCTGCACTATGCTGGCGTGGTGGTGGCCGCAATGTCCGGCGGCATCATCGGCGATCAGCTGCTCTACTGGATTGGTCGCCGCTACAGTGCACGCATCCTGCGGCGGCTCAAAAAACATCAGGATAAGGTGGTCAAGGCTAACCGGCTGATCAAGCGCCGTCCCAGCCTGTTTGTAATTGGGGTGCGTTTTATGTATGGCTTGCGCCTGATTGGCCCGATCATCATTGGCACCAGCCGCCTCGATCCGATTAAATTTTTCATTCTCAACGTGATTGGGGCGGCAATCTGGGCGCTGATTTTCGTCACCCTCGGCTACTTTGCCGGCGGCATCATCGCTCCGTGGCTGCACAAACTCGACCAGCACCTTAAACATCTGCCGTGGCTGGTCGGCGCCATTGTGTTTGCCTTTGTGCTGCGCTGGGTGATCCGCCGCTGGCATAACCGTCGGGCCGATCAGTAACCTTTAAACTGCGGATTCGCCAGCATGAAACCGCCATCGATGATAAAGGACTGGCCGGTGGTGTAGGTCGCCCACTCGGAGCAGAGCCACGCCACCATGCTGGCAATTTCGTGGGTGTCATCGGGCCGGCCAGCCGGAATTTCCGGCATCTTCACCTGGTGCGCATCCTCGTCGGTCATCTTGTTCATCGGCGTGGCGATCGCGCCCGGCGCCACCGTATTGACCAGAATGTTGTGCGGCAGCAGGCTCAGCGCCATCGATTTGGTCAGGCCGCCGGCCGCATGTTTTGCCGCCGTATAGGCCACCGAACCGGGCAGCGGCGTGTACTAGTGAACCGAGGTGATATTGATAATCCGTCCGCCCTCGCCCTGCTCAACCATTTTGCGGGCGGCAATCTGGCCACAGACAAACACGCCATCGACATCCACCGCGAAAATTTTACGCCAGTCTTCATAGGTGACATCGAGGAAATCCGCTTTGAAATTGGCACCAGCATTGTTTACCAGCACATCAATACAATACGGCCAAACTTATCGATCAGCTGTTGCAGCAACTGACCGCCCTGTTCAGGGTCAGCTAAATCCAGCTGGATAATTTCGGCGCGCCGGCCAATCTCCCGCACCCGCTGTGCGGGGCGCTGCGCGCCCTCTTCGTCTGAACGCCAGGTGATACCAATATCGAAGCCCTGCTCTGCCAGCATTTCGGCGCAGCGGCTGCCAATGCCTGAGTCTGATGCGGTGATAATGGCGACTTTGCTCTGGGATGTGGTCATAACGGCCTCCTTTAGGAAAGTGTCATCACCAGTATAACCTGTCTGAAAAATTCGCCCGCCGTCAGCGCCCATTAGGTTAATTGGATGCTGACCCGGCCGCTACGCTGAATTAACCCTCTGTGCCAGGCCGCCGCCGACGCTGCCTCCTCGACTATAGTTAGCAGTGACACTAACAGGGAGATCAGGATGAGGAAGGTAAAACGCAACATTGAGGACCACGGCGTGATTGGCGATTTGCGCACCTGCGCGCTGGTCGCCAATGACAGTACCATCGATTATCTCTGCTGGCCTGAACTCGACAGCCCCTCCGTCTTTTCCGCGCTGCTCGACAGTGATGACGCCGGGCTTTTCTCTCTGGCCCCGGACTGGCAGAACGCGCGCCGCCAGCAGCTCTACCTGCCCGACACCAACATTTTACAGACCCGCTGGCTGGGCGATGAAGGCGTGGCCGAAATCACCGATTACATGCCGATTTGCGATGATGATGCCAAACTGCCGCGGCTGATCCGGCGGGTAAAAATGGTGCGTGGTGATGACGCTGGAAGAGAACTGCGCCACCGCCAGTTTCACCCTGCAGGCCGGCGAGCATGCCGAATTTGAATTTGGCAGCATCAACGATGCGCACATCGAAGCGCTCTCTACTGAACACTGCTTCGAAGAGACGCTGAATTACTGGCGTCGCTGGAGCGCTCGCAGCACTTATACAGGGCCGCTGGCGCGAGATGGTTCAGCGTTCCGCCCTGGCGCTCAAGCTGCTGACCTCGCATCGCCACGGTTCGATTGCCGCCGCCACCTTTGGCCTGCCGGAAGAGCTGGGCGGCGAACGCAACTGGGATTATCGCGCCTCGTGGATCCGCGACGCCTCGTTCAGCATGTACGCCCTGATGCGTCTGGGTTACGTCGATGAAGCCAAACATTTTACCCAGTGGGTTGGACGCTGCGTCGAAAACAGCCATCACGATGAGATGCGCCTGCAGGTGATGTACCGTCTGGACAGCGGCACCGAGCTGCACGAAATGGAGTTGCTCAATTTGTCGGGCTACGGCGATTCACGCCCGGTGCGGATCGGCAATGCTGCCTGGCAGCAGACCAGCTGGATATTTATGGCGAACTGATGGATGCGGTGTATCTCGCCAATAAATATGGCGAAGCCATTTCACAACGCGGCTGGCTGCACGTTACCCAAATGATCGACCGGCTGTGCGACAACTGGAATCAGCCCGATGCCAGGATCTGGGAGATGCGAGGCCAGCCGGAGCATTTTCTTCACTCACGGCTGATGTGCTGGGTGGCGATGGACCGCGCGCTGCGTCTCGGCATGAAGCGATCGTTACCGATGCCGTATGAGCGCTGGGACCGGGTGCGCCGCGAGATCCGCGAAGATATCTGGGCCAACTTCTGGAACAGCGAGCGCGGCCATTTCTCCTCGACCCGCCACGGCGAGCATCTTGATGCGTCGATGCTGCTTATGCCGCTGGTGCGTTTTGTCGGCGCGACCGATCCTGACTGGATTGCCACGCTGGATGCCATCAAAAACAATCTGGTCAGCAACGGCATGGTACGGCGCTACAATATTGATGAAACGCCGGCTGACAGCCTGCAGGGGTCGGAAGGCTCGTTTGGTGCCTGCTCCTTGTGTTATGTCGAATGCCTGGCGCGCGCTGGCCGGATTCAGGAAGCCCATTTCGAATTTGAAAAGCTGCTGAGCTACGCCAGTCCGCTCGGGCTTTACGCCGAGGAGTCCGACAGCCGCGGCCATGCGCTGGGCAACACGCCGCAGGCCCTGACCCATCTGGCGTTAAGTTAATCAGTGCCGCATTTTTCCTGAATCGTAAACTCAGTGGTGAGGTAACGCTGTGACAGCCGTGAGACCGGCTTTTTACCGTGGTCAGCGGCGGAAAAATGCCGATATAACACGGTAAGTTACGTAAAGTATTTCCGGCAGGTTAAAATCCTGATTCACATCTTCAGATTAATGAACATATAATGCGCAGCAGGTCACATTGGCTAGCATGGGTTCGACACATTGACAAGCCTTAAACATGGCGATAAAGACTTGTAAAATATGAAAATGAGCATTCGCGCGTTCGCTTCAATCGCATTGGCTTTGGCGGCGTTTAGCCAGTCAGCCCTTGCTGTGGTTTACCCGTTACCGCCGGCCAACAGCCGATTGATCGGGGAAAATATCGAGATTACTGTTCCTGAGGACAGCAAGTTGCCGCTGGAAGCGTTTGCGGCGCAGTACCAGATGGGCCTCAGCAACATGCTGGAAGCCAATCCGGGGGTTGACGTTTATCTGCCAAAGGCTGGCAGTAAAATGATCATCCCACAGCAGCTGATCCTGCCTGACGCACCGCGCGAAGGCATTGTGATTAACAGCGCTGAGATGCGTCTCTACTACTACCCGAAAGGCAGCAAAACCGTGGTGGTATTGCCGATTGGTATCGGTGAACTGGGTAAAGATCCCCCGATCAACTGGACCACAACGGTAGAGCGTAAGAAAGATAGCCCGACCTGGACGCCAACCAAAGCGATGCACGCAGAATATGCGGCGCGCGGCGAGAATCTGCCTGCGGTGTTCCCGGCCGGTCCGGACAACCCGATGGGGCTGTATGCGCTCTATATCGGCCGTCTGTACGCCATTCACGGTACCAACGCCAACTTCGGTATTGGTCTGCGCGTCAGCCACGGTTGTGTGCGTCTGCGTGCCGAGGACATCAAATGGCTGTACCAGAATGTGCCAGTCGGGACACGCGTACAGTTCGTTGATCAGCCGGTAAAAGCTACCGTTGAGCCAGACGGATCGCGTTATGTCGAAGTACATAACCCACTGTCGACCACCGAAGAGCAGTTCAACTCACGTGAACTGGTACCGATTACGCTGACCCAGGCCGTCAGTAAAGTACTGGTGGACGCCAGTGTCAATCAGGACCAAGTGAACGGTGCCATTCAGGGCCGTACCGGTATGCCGGTAAAAGTGAACGGTGTAGAGAACAACATCCAGACCGCGCCGGTTGACGTTCCAGAGAACCCGCAGGCTGCGCCGCAGGAGCAGCCTATGACGCCGGTGACCTCGGGCTAACACCGACGCCGCGCAGCCACAGCAGCCCGCGACGTGCTGATCGGCTTTGTCGGCAGCAGCCAGTTCAACCCCAACGTGTTACCGGCGCTGGCGATGACGCTCAGCGAGATTGGCGACCAGATTCGCCGCTACGGATTGATGGAAAATATCCCGGCACAGGCGGTAGCCAACACCCGTAACCAGATGTACCTAGCGTCTGAGTCGATCAAGCATCTGCAAAGTGCTGAAGTGAAGCTGCCGGAAGAGACCGAACGTAACCTGAAAGCGGTCAAAACCGAGCTGGGCAGCGCCACCCGCTTTATTCCAATGTGGGTAAAAGTGGTGGTGGCGATTGCGCTGGGTCTGGGTACCATGGTCGGCTGGCGGCGGATTGTGGTGACGGTGGGCGAACGGATTGGTAAAACCCACCTCAGCTATGCTCAGGGGGCCAGCGCCGAGCTGTTGGCGATGGCGATGGCGACAATTGGCGCCGCAGACGCCTTCGGCCTGCCGGTTTCTACCACCCACGTGCTGTCGTCAGGCTTGGCCGGCACCATGCTAAGCGCCGGCCGGTGTGAGGCAATCAGAGATGAATAAACAGGCCGTAAAGCAGGGCGGAGAGCAGAATCGACACCGGCAGCGTCAGCACCCAGGCGATAGCCAGATTACGCAGCGTCGATAACTGTAAACCGGAACGGTTGGCCGCCATGCCCGCCGGTTTTGCCAGTAAAGCCGCAGCGTAATCAACAGCGCACCCAGCACCATCAGCGCCGCCGCCAGATAAACCGACTGCATTCCCCAGTGACCAATGAACAATCCGGCGACCGGACCGGTCAGCCCGAGGCCCAAATCAAGAAAGGCGGAATAGGTGCCCAGTGCCGATCCCTGATCCTGACGCTCGACCCGTTTGACCGCCTCAACGCCGAGCGCCGGAAACACCAGCGAGAAGCCGCAGCCGGTGAGAAAGGCACCCGCCCCGACCAGCCAGGCGCTGTCGGCCTGCCAGATGATGAGCGGTCCCAGACACTCCAGCAGAAAAGGGAACAGCGAGACCTGCAGCCCGCCAAACTGGGTGATAAAACGGCCAAAACCGAGGCGCACCAGCACAAAGCCGAGACTAAACACCGACAGCGCGTAGGCCGCACCCTGCCAGTCACGGCTGGCAAAATAGAGGGTAATAAAGGTGGCGATGACGCCGAAACCGATGGTGCCACAGCCAAGTGCCAGGCCATATAGCCAGACGCGGGAGAAGACCCGGTGAAACGGAATTCGTTCGCCAACGCTGACGGTGACCGCCGGTTTGCGGCTGACCATCAGGTAGCCGCCTATCCCCATGAGCGCAATCAGTCCGGCAAAGCCGCTCATGCCAAATCCGCTGTTGAGCATTACCCCAAGCGGCGCGCCAATCGCCATTGCCAGATAGGTGGCGACGCCGTTCCACGAAATGACGCGCGCGGTCTGCAGCGGGCCAACGATGTTCATGCCCCACAGGGTTGGTCCGGTGCTGCTGAAGCTTTCGCCGACGCCGAGAAACAGCCGACCCAGCGCCAGACTCAGCCACGGCCATTCGCTGAGCAGCGCAATAATGGTCAGTACGCCGCTCATGCCGCAGCAGAGTAATCCCAGCATTACCAACCGTTTCGGACCGAGGCGATCGGCCAGTCGGCCCGACTGCGGACGACTGAGTAAGGTGGCAAAATATTGAATGCTGATGATCAGCCCGGCAACAAATGAACTGAACCCGAGGTGATTTTTGACAAAGCCTGGCAGTACCGCCAGCGGTAGTCCAACGGAGAGATAGCAGAAGAAGGTGAAAACAATGACGGAGAGGATACGTTTATTGAGCTGGCTGTTGCTCAATACGGCGACATCAGACATAGCAGGCTTGTAAGGTAGCGGAAATTTTCCCCACTATACCGTCACCGTCAGGCTGCTAACCGGTCGTCTGATTTTTTATCACAAACCATGAACAACGGCGTGACAATCGATGACGCGGGCAATCGCGTCTGACGATTTTAACGCGCGGATTTCACTGAATAATCCGTAGGCTTTGTGCAGGTAACCGAGCCACTGCTTGATGCGCGCCACATGATACAAGCCGGTATCACCTTGCTTTTACAGACGTGTATATTTTTGCAGTAATTTCATTACGTCAGGCCAGGCCATCGGCGGTTCGTTATATTTCACTACCCGACTGAGATTGGGAATGTTCAGGGCACCACGGCCCAGCATCACCGCATCACAACCGGTAATACGCAGACAGTCCTGCGCGCTTTGCCAGTCAAAAATCTCGCCGTTGGCGATTACCGGAATACGCAATCGCTGACGAATATCATCAATCGCCTGCCAGTTGATGGCGTCCGCACGGTAGCCGTCTTCCTTGGTCCGGCCGTGTACCACCAGTTCGCTGGCACCCGCCTGCTGAACCGCGTCGGCAATTTCCAGACTGCGGGCGCTTGAATCCCAGCCAATCCGCACTTTGACCGTCACCGGTAAGTCTGCCGGTACCGCCGCACGCATCGCTTTTGCACCGCGATAAATCAGATCAGGATCTTTGAGCAGAGTCGCCCCGCCGCCGCTGCCGTTGACCAGCTTTGAGGGACAGCCGCAGTTGAGGTCGACACCCCACGAGCCGAGTTCTACCGCACGGGCGGCGTTCTCTGCTAACCATTCGGGATGCTGCCCCAGCAGCTGCAGACACACCCGCGTGCCGGATGGCGTGCGGCTGCCATGATGCAGCTCGGGGCAGAGACGGTAGAAGGATTTTAACGGCAGCAGTTGATCGACCACGCGCAAAAACTCGGTAATGCAGAGATCGTAGTCGTTCACTTCCGATAACAGCTGGCACACCAGCGAATCAAGCACGCCCTCCATCGGCGCCAGTAAAACCCTCATACTCAGACGTTTCCGGTACGCTTCGCTGCCGGACGACGCGGACGGGCAGCAGGCCGGTCACCCTGTGGAGCAGGCTGGCTCTGACGACGCGCCTGAGGACGCTTTTCGCCGGATGAACGCGGCGCACCGGCACCTTGTCTACCCTGACCACGACCGCCGCCACCAGCACCGCCACGCGACTGCTGCTGACGACCGTTGATGATCGGCTCAGCTTTAATGCTGGGATCGGGCTCGTAACCGGCAATCGCCAGGCGTGGGATCTCACGCTTCAGCAGACGCTCGATGTCACGCAGCAGTTTATGCTCGTCAAAGCAGACCAGCGATAACGCCACACCGGTAGCCGCGGCACGACCGGTACGACCGATACGGTGGACATAATCTTCGGCGACGTTAGGCAGCTCGTAGTTAACCACGTGCGGCAGCTCTTCAATATCCAGGCCACGCGCCGCGATGTCGGTGGCAACCAGCACGCGAATGCCGCCGGACTTAAAGTCGGCCAGCGCACGGGTACGGGCCCCCTGGCTTTTATTGCCGTGGATAGCGGCGGCGGTGATGCCGTCTTTACCCAGCTGCTCAGCAAGGTGGTTTGCGCCGTGCTTGGTACGGGTAAAGACCAGCACCTGCTGCCAGTTACCTTCGCCGATCAGCTGCGACAGCAGTTCCCGCTTACGCTTCTTATCCACGAAGTGAACCTGTTGCGCTACCTGCTCTGAGGCGGTGTTGCGGCGTGCCACTTCCACCAGCTCCGGATTGGTCAGCAGCTTCTCGGCCAGCCCTTTGATCTCGTCAGAGAAGGTGGCGGAGAACAGCAGGTTCTGGCGTTTAGCCGGCAGACGTGCCAGCACGCGACGGATATCGTGGATGAAGCCCATATCGAGCATGCGATCCGCTTCATCCAGCACCAGCACTTCGACCTGAGACAGGTCAACCGCGTTCTGTTGCGCCAGATCCAGCAGACGACCTGGGGTCGCAACCAGAATATCGACGCCGCCACGCAGTTTAAGCATCTGCGGATTGATGCTGACGCCGCCGAACACCACCAGCGAACGCAGCGGCAGATATTTGCTGTATTCACTGACGTTTTCGCCCACCTGCGCCGCCAGTTCACGGGTCGGGGTGAGGATCAACGCCCGTACCGGACGACGACCGCGCACCGCGCCCGCGTTGGCAGAGAGTTTTTGTAATAACGGTAAGGTAAAGCCGGCCGTTTTGCCGGTACCGGTCTGGGCACTCGCCAGCAGATCGCGGCCTGCCAGCACTACAGGAATCGCCTGGCGCTGGATAGGTGTAGGTTCGCTGTAGCCTTGTTCGGCAACAGCGCGCAAAATATCGGCACTCAGGCCGAGAGAGTCAAAAGACATTAAGTGTTTTACTCCGGTCCGCTCTGGCCGTGATTCACGGTGTAGTTTTCAGAGGGATAGTGACGCCAGCTGGGGCTAACGCGTGAAAAGGGCACAAACTACGATGCGTAAGCGGGCAAGTGTAACAGCTTTAACCGCACTGTGCGAGATAGCTCACATTTCCTGACATAACTTAATGTTGGTGATAAACAGCCGGACCCGCCTGAAAACAGAGCCGTAAACAGGAAGGCCACCTTGCGGTGGCCTTCAACTTAGCTACGTTTTTTCTCGATGCGCCGCGGCGGCTCTTTCGCCAGCAGCGACACCAGCGCCGGACCCAGCAACATCACTACGCCAAGCGGGGCCAGCAGCAGGCTGTTGTGGTATATCCGCGACACTAGGAACAGCGTCATCATGGCTGCGCCAAAGTAGTAAGTGGTGGTCGCTTCTTCAAGATAATCACCGAGAGTACGTAAACGGGCAATGCGCTGCGTAACCAGCATGGCGATAAACACCAGCTCATAGGTGGCCACCAGCGTGCTGCAGACATCGACCAGTGCTTTATGTTTCCAGCCCCAGATCAGCGCAGCGATCACCAGTAAATGCATCGCAATGTGCATATACGTCTGACCCGTGATGATTTGAATACGATTAAACCATTTCATTTAATTCTCCTGGCAGACCCAACAGGTCGCCCAAGTGCTACCGGCACAAGCCGGAAACGGTTTCCTCAACGTAAAACAATTTTCGGATAACGCCCTAATTATCGCCTTTCCTTACCACCCATTTGTGACAAAGACTACACTTTGATTCTATCGATGATGAAAAGGAGTGCGTCGCGAGTATGCCACAAAACCAGCAAGGGTTTTCAGTTAAAGTCCCGACGATCAATACACACAAGGGTTTCGCCCCTTTAAATCGCCGCTTCATCCTGCCGGAATTGCGTGACGCCGTACGCGCCACTTCGGCGGATGTGGTATTTCTGCAGGAGGTGATGGGCACCCACGCCATCCATCCCCTGCACCATGAAAACTGGCCTGACTCGCCACACTATGAGTTTCTCGCCGACACCATGTGGAACGATTACGCCTACGGACGCAACGCGGTCTATCCGGAGGGCCACCACGGCAATGCCGTGCTGTCGCGCTTTCTGAATCAGCGAATATGAAAACCGGGATATTTCGGTCGCGGGCAGCGACGCGCCAACCAGATTTAAAAGCAGGGTGCAGGTTTGAAAGAGGTATTTAGTATGAAAACCGGACGCCCGGCGCGCACTTTCCCGGCGCGCTTTCCGATTCTGCGGCTCGACCGCATCTATGTCCGCAACGCCACGGTCAGTCATCCGTGGACGCTGCCGCGTAAGCCCTGGTCGCATCTCTCCGATCATGCGCCGCTGGCAGTGGAGATTCACCTATGAATTTTCACTGGCAAGAAGGTAATAAGCTGCACCTGCTGGAAAATGGCGAAGAGTTTTTCCCGCGGGTCTTCGGGGCGATTCAGCGCGCCGAACGCACCGTGCTGCTGGAAACGTTCATTCTGTTTGAAGACGAGGTCGGTAACGCGCTGCATCGCGAACTGCTGGCCGCTGCGCAGCGCGGTGTGCGGGTAGAAGTGATGGTCGACGGCTACGGCTCGCCCGATCTCTCCGACAAATTCGTCAACAGCCTGACCGGCGCAGGCGTACGCTTCATCTATTACGATCCGCGCCCGCTGGTGATGGGAATGCGCACCAACGTGTTCCGCCGCCTGCATCGTAAAACCGTGGTGGTGGATGATGTGGTCGCCTTCGTTGGCGGGATCAACTTCTCGGCTGAGCACAACAGTGACTATGGCCCGGAAGCCAAGCAGGATTATGCGGTGCAGGTCAAAGGCCCGGTGGTCGGTGATATTGCCCGCTATCTGCAACAGGCGATCGGCAGCGAACAGGCTACCCGCCGCTGGTGGGGATCGCGCTCGCATCGTCCGGCCGTCAACGCCACGCCGGGTGACGCCCAGGTGCTGTATGTCTATCGCGATAACGACGATCACCGTGACGACATCGAAATGCACTATCTGGAGATGCTGCGCGAGGCCAAACGAGATGTGATTATCGCCAACGCCTACTTCTTCCCCGGCTACCGGCTGCTGCGTGAAATGCGCAATGCGGCCCAGCGCGGGGTGCGCGTCCGGCTGATTGTGCAGGGCGAACCCGATATGCCGATTGTTAAAGTCGGGGCCGAACTGCTCTACAACTATCTGGTCGATGCCGGGGTGGAGGTCTACGAATATTGCCGTCGTCCGCTGCACGGCAAGGTGGCGGTGAAGGACGATCACTGGGCAACCGTCGGCTCCAGTAATCTCGATCCGCTCAGCCTGTCGCTTAACCTCGAAGCCAACCTGATTATCCATGACCGCCAGTTTAACCAGACCCTGCGCGACAACCTTGAAGCGTTGCTGGCCAAAGATTGCCAGCGGGTGCAGGACGACCGCCTGCCGCCGCGTAACTGGTGGCAACTGAGTAAGAGTGTGGTGGTGTTCCACTTCCTGCGTCACTTCCCGGCCATCGCGGGCTGGTTACCTGCCCATACGCCACTGCTGGCGCAGGTCGATCCGCCGGTTCAGCCGGAAATGGAGACGCAAGATCGCGTTGAAGCCGATAACGAAGGAGCGAAACCCTGATGGCGAAAAAGCATCCACGCTGGCAACTGGCGAAAAAAATCCTCACCGTGCTGTTCTTCATTGCGGTCATTGTGCTGCTGGTGGTCTATGCGCGGAAGGTGAACTGGTAAGATGTCTATGAGGTGATCGTCAACTACAACCAGTTTGTGGTGCTGACCGCCGCCGCACTGGTGGTGCTCAGTTACCTAGCGTATGGCTGTTACGATTTGATTGGCCGGGCCTACTGCGGCCACAAGCTGGCGAAACGTCAGGTGATGCTGGTGTCGTTTATCTGTTACGCCTTCAACCTGACGCTGAGTACCTGGGTCGGCGGCGTGGCGATGCGTTACCGGCTCTATTCACGCTTAGAGCTCGACAGCGGCACCATGACCCCCATCTTTTCGCTGAGTATTGCCACCAACTGGCTGGGCTACATCCTGCTGGCCGGGGTGGTGTTCAGTGCCGGAATGGTGTCGATCCCCAGCGGCTGGTTTATTGGTGAAACCACCCTGCGGCTGATTGGCGTGCTGGTGCTGGTGGCAGTCTTCCTGTGGTCCTGCGCCTTCTCAAAACGTCGCCGCTGGACGGTGAAAGGTCAGACGCTACAGCTGCCTTCGCTGCGAATGGCGCAGTTTCAGTTTGCCGTTTCCTGCGCCAACTGGATGGTAATGGGAGCGATTATCTGGCTGTTGCTGGGACGCGACGTCGGCTATCCAATGGTGCTGGTCGTGTTGCCGATCAGCAGTATCGCCGGGGTCATTATTCACATTCCGGCCGGGATTGGGGTACTGGAGGCGGTGTTCCTCGCGCTGCTCAGCGAGCAGAATACGTCGCATGGCACCATTATTGCCGCTGCTGCTGGCACCGGTGCTGTATCTGGTACTGGAGAGTCGGGCCAAACATCTGCGGCATAAAAACGAGCAGAAGTTACAGAAGTCACAGTGAAATGAAGCAGGGAGAGGCGCGACCTGAGCGCCTCTCCCTGCTTTGGCGATAACCTTAACGACGGTTGCCAAAGATCCGCAACAGCATCAGGAACAGGTTAATGAAGTCCAGATAGAGGGTTAATGCCCCCATAATTGAGTAACGACGCAGGTTCTCTGTGTCGCGCGCATTAATCTGCTCGCCAATATTCTTCAGCTTCTGGGTTTCATACGCGGTTAAACCGACAAACACCACCACGCCGATATAGGTAATGGCCCACATCAGCGCCGGGCTTTTCAGCCAGAAATTCACCAGCGACGCCAGCACGATGCCGATCAGCGCCATAAACAGCAGGCTGCCAAAGCGGCTCAGGTCACGTTTGGTGGTGTAGCCATAAAAACTCATCGCACCAAACATCCCGGCGGTGACGAAGAAGGTACTGGCGATCGACGAATAGGTGTAGACCAGAAAAATACTCGCCATGGTGACGCCAGTCAGCGCCGAATAGAGCATAAACAACCCGGTGGCGACCGCGCCGCTCAGGCGATGTACCATGCCGGAGAGGAAGAAGACCAGTGCCAGCTGCGCGATAATCAGCCCGAAGAAGGTGATACGGTTAGCAAACACCAGCTCCATTACCGCCGGGGTCCGCGCGGCAAACCAGGAGACAAACGCTGTCAGTAACAGACCGCAGGTCATCCAGCCATACACCTGGGACATATAGGCCTGTAGCCCACGTGACGCAGGTTGAACAATTGAGTCATTTTGTGGATATCGGTCCATGATGCACCTCTTGTTGAACGGATTAGGACGTGCTCCGCGCACGGAGCCTGACTAATTGTGGCACAGCCCGACTCAACTGTGCCACAACATCACCGCTAACGACGCGACAGACACTGCTGATAGCGGCTATCGACCCGTTGAGCGAACCAGGCGGTGGTCAGATTACGGGTAATTTTCGGGCTTTCCAGCTTGATGCCCGGCAGCATTTCACGCGGCAGTTGGCGACCGGCCATTTTATCAGCCAGGGTAAACACCTGCCGCCACAGCGTGCTGTCGCTGAACGCCGCCTTCTTCCCTTTTTCGAGGTCGCGGCGGATCTTGCTGTCGCTCATATCAATCTGCTTCGCCAGAGTGCGTACCGCCAGCTCGGTGCTGCCCGCCTTCTCGCTGCCGTAAAGGATCAGATCGCCATCCAGCGTCAGCTTCATGCCGGTCGCCCGCGCCACTGCGGCCTGGAACGCGGCATTGCGGCTGGCATACCAGCCGGCGTTGAAGTCGGCAAAACGGTAGAGCGGCTGGCTGTAATCGGCCGGATAGCCCAGCAGATGCAGGGTGCCGAAGTAGATCCCGCCGTGACGGGTAAAGACTTCGCGGCGGATCGAGCAATCAATCGGCCATGGGTAGCCTTTGGCATGCGCTTCCGCAAAGGCGATGCTGACCTGCATCGACCCGCCGGTATGGACCGGATTAAGATTGCCAAACAGCGTCTGTCCCATAGGCACCATATTGATGAAATCATCAAAAATGTCGCTCAGATCCTTCTCGCTGCGTACCTTATCCAGACGGGCAGCGTAGCTCTCGCCGTTCGATGATTTAATCAGCAGCGCGGTACGTACCAAAAACGCCGGCACGTGCACCTTCGCTGCCCGGCGGTCGATCTCGCCCCAGGCAATTTTGGGCAGGCCCGGCACGGTGGCTTCGGCGCTGAAATTGGTCTCCTGATCCGCCACCGCAATCACCGCGCACAGGTTACTGGTGCTCGGGTCGAGCTGCTGGGTGCGAAAAGAGGTATAGGTGTCGTTAGCCCAGTCGGCTTTATTGCTGACGTGGGCCGGCAACCGCCGCTGGATTTGCGCTTTGACATCGGCGGGCTGCCGGACCGGCGCGGCGGCTAGCCTCAGACGTTGCAGACTCGGGGTAAATGACATACCTGTCCTCGGAATCAATCAAAGCTCTACTCTACCATTGCCGCCATTTTACAGGCAGGTCTGATTTTCTGAACTAAGGTTACCTTTTTTACCGTTAAAGGAATTTACGATGTTAAAACTCTGGCCGGTCGCGGCGCTCAGCCTGCTGTTAGCGGGATGCGGTGCCAATAACTCTCCTGCAAAAGTACAGTCGCCTGGTGCCCCCACCTCTTCGTCACTCAAACTGCTGGAAACCGGCGCTGAGGTGATGCAGTCCCGTCCCCCGATTGACGCCATCAATACCTATCTCGACGGGTTCCACTTTTATAACGGCGATCAGAACGGTCAGATGGAGGCGCACCATTATGTGACAGTGCTGAATGAGGATGTGATGCAGGCGGTGATTTATGACGGCAATACCCGCGACGCGCGCCTGATGGGCGTGGAGTACATTATCAGCGAGCGGCTGTATAAAACCCTGCCGCCGGAAGAGAAGAAGCTGTGGCACAGCCATCAGTACGAAGTGAAATCAGGCACGCTGATCGCGCCCGGCTTACCGGAGGCCGCCGATCACGCGCTGATGAAGCGCATCGTCAATACCTACGGCAAGACCTGGCACACCTGGCATACCGATCGCGACAAGACCCTGCCGATCGGCATTCCGGCGCTGATGATGGGCTTTACCGCTGACGGGCAGATGGACTCACGCCTGCTGGCCGATCGCGATCGGCGTTTTGATGTCGACAGCAAGAAAATTCGCGCCCAGCGGGCGAATATCATGGCGCATCCGGCCGAACCGGGGGCCAATGCTTGGCAACAGGGCGAGGTGATTCAGCTGCAACGCACCCACGGCGGCGGTGAACACAGCCACGGCCAGACCCATTTCGGTCCGGCCGAGCAGTTAAAACAGCCTTAATCCCAGCGTTGCGCCGCCTGGTGATCGCTGTCGCGGGCATCGACCCAGCGATCGCCGTCGGCGGTAGCTTCGCGCTTCCAGAACGGCGCGCGGGTTTTCAGGTAATCCATAATGAACTCCGCGGCAGACAACGCGCTGCCGCGGTGTGCGCTGGTGACACCCACCAGCACAATTTCATCACCGGGAAACAGTTCGCCGGTGCGGTGGATCACCGTGACGCGCTGCAGCGGCCAGCGCTGTCGGGCGGCATCAACAATCTCCTGCAGCGCTTTTTCGGTCATGCCGGGATAGTGTTCCAGCGTCAGTGCCGCGACGTGTGCGCCGAGGTTGTGGTTGCGCACTTTGCCGGTAAAGGTCACCACCGCGCCATCTTCGTCACAGGCGGCCAGCCAGCGATACGCTTCGGCCATATCAAACGGCGCCGGGCCGACACGAATCTGCGTCTCCATCTTAGCCTCCAGTCACTGGCGGGAAAAAGGCCACTTCATCGCCGTCGCGCAGCGGATGACTCATCGGCACCAGCGTCTGGTTGACAGCCGCCAGCAGCTTGCCGGACTCGAGCGCTAACGCCCAGCGATCGCCCTGCCCGGCCAGCGCAGCACGCAGGGCGGCCACATCCGGATAGGCCGTGGTGATCTCCAGCGAGGCGCTGCCGACCAGCTCACGCACTTGGGCAAAAAACAGCACCTTAATCATCGGACACCGCCTGGAAATCACCGCTTTTGCCGCCGCTTTTGCTGATTAAGCGCAACTGGTCGATGACGATATCTTTCTGTACCGCTTTGCACATGTCGTAGATGGTCAGGGCCGCCACCGAGGCCGCCGTCAGCGCTTCCATCTCGACGCCAGTTTTGCCGGTCAGACGGCACAGCGAGGTGATGCGTACCCGGTTGTGTTCCGGCTCGGCCAGCAGATTCACCTCCACTTTGCTCAGCATCAGCGGATGGCAGAGTGGGATCAGTTCCCAGGTGCGTTTGGCAGCCTGAATACCGGCGATGCGCGCCGTGGTGAATACATCGCCTTTGTGGTGACTGCCGTCGATAATCATCTGCAGCGTGTCAGGCTGCATCAGCACCAGCACTTCCGCCCGCGCTTCGCGTACGGTTTCCGCTTTGGCGGAGACATCCACCATATGCGCTTCGCCGGCCGCATTAATGTGTGTGAGTTGCGACATACTTACCGTTTCTTCAGATGTGAGACAAAGTTGCAGAGACGGGTGCGCGCATCCAGCTGATCGGCAATAATCCGCTCCCAGGCGCTGCGGCAGGCATTGGTGGAGCACGGCACCGCAAGAATTAAGGTCTAGTTCGCCATTCCGGCGATGGCGCGCGACTGCAAGGTCGAGCCGCCAATCTCCTCATAGGAGATCATCCGGAACAGTTCGCCAAAGCCGGCGATCTCGCGATCAAATAACGGCAGCAGCGCTTCCGGCGTGCTGTTTTTCAGGTTAAATCCGGTGCCGCCGTTAATGATCACCACCTGCACGTCGTCACTGGCGATCCAGCGCGATACGGTGGCGCGGATGCGGTAGAGATTATCCGGCACGATGGCGTGATCGACCACCTCATTACCCGCCTCAAGGGCGGCACCGTGCAGATAGTCGCCGGAAGTATCCTCGCTGGCCTCGCGGCGATCTGACACGGTCATCACCGCAATCTGTAACGCCTGAAATTCGCTGACTGGTTTGCCCATAACGCCTCCTGAAATTAACCGCCAATGTAAGAAAGATTTTGCGTGATGCCGGTGTTGCCCTGATGCAGAAAATGGGTCTGCTTTTTCTGCCCGAGGCTACTGGCAATGCGCGCCTGCAGTTCCGCTTGCTGGTCGTCAGAGGCCAGCAGATCCCGCAGCGGCACGCCACCGTCGCCAAACAGGCAGAGGTGCAGATTGCCCTGCGCTGAGACGCGCAGACGGTTGCAGCTGGCACAAAAATCTTTGGCATAGGGCATTATCAGGCCGATCTCACCGACATAATCGGGATGGTAAAACACCTGGGCCGGGCCGTCGCTGCGGCCGCTCTCCCGCCGCTGCCAGCCCTGCGCAATCAGCTGGTCACGGATCACCGTGCCGGAGACGTGCTGCTGACGAAACAGCGTACCGCCGTCACCGGTTTCCATCAGTTCGATGAAGCGCAGCTGAATCGGACGGGTACGGATCCAGTCGAGGAAGGTGGCCAGATTACGGCTATTGAGATCGCGCATCAGCACGCTGTTGACTTTCACCTGCTGAAAACCGGCGTCAAAGGCAGCGTCGATGCCCGCCATCACCTGATGGAATTTATCCTGACCGGTAATGGCGTGGAACTGATGTGCATCGAGGCTATCGACGCTGACGTTAAGCGCGGTTAATCCCGCCTCACGCCACTCCTTCACGTCGCGTGCCAGCCGGTAACCGTTGGTGGTGACGGCGATATGGCGCACCGAGCGGTTCTCACGTACCGCCGCGATGATGTCGGTAAAATCGCGTCGCAGCGACGGCTCACCGCCGGTCAGCCGCACTTTTTCCGTGCCGGCCGCGGCGAAAGCCCGCGTAACGCGGCGGATTTCATCCAGAGAGAGAAAGCTTTTGTTGCGAATGCCGTGCGGCTTGTAGCCATCGGGCAGACAGTAGGTACAGCGGAAGTTACACACATCCGTGACCGACAGGCGCAGATAATAGAACTTACGCGCGTATGCATCAGTAAATTGCGACACCAGAACACCTTTCCAGATTGGGAGATGCAGTCATTTCTTCCTGCACCCTGGTAGCTCAATGGCTACAGCCTGACTCCCCTATCCGCAGACGTAGGCAATCAGGCTAGAGTGTACGCTGACCCGTTGATCAGCGCGGTTAATCAAGATGGTAGCGCGATTTTCGCGACTCTTCCATTCGCCGTTTTCGTTATATATTCTGATACATATCGAATTTTCACCGCATTTTCGCTACAGGATACGGTAAAATGCGTTTCAGATTTTGACGCAAGTCATCCGCGCGGGTTTAGCGTTTAGAGCGACGTCACGCGATAAGATGTTTAAGGAGAAGTATGAATCGCACACTGGCCGACCTCGATCGCGTGGTGGCACTGGGTGGCGGACATGGCTTAGGCCGCGTAATGTCTGCCCTGTCGCCGCTCGGCTCACGCCTCACCGGCATTGTTACCACCACCGATAATGGCGGATCAACCGGCCGTATTCGCCGCTCAGAAGGCGGCATCTCCTGGGGCGATATGCGTAACTGCCTTAACCAGCTGATCGCCGAACCGAGCGTGGCCTCAGCGATGTTTGAGTATCGCTTTGCCGGTAACGGGGAACTGGCCGGACACAACCTCGGCAACCTGATGCTGAAAGCGCTCGATCACCTGAGCATGCGTCCGCTGGAAGCGATCAACATTATTCGTAAACTGCTGAAGGTCGATGCATTTTTGATTCCGATGTCGGAGCAACCGGTGGATCTGGTGGCGCTCGATGTGGAAGGCAATATGGTCTACGGCGAAACCGCGATTGATGAGATGAAGCAGCCGCCGCAGGAGATGATGTTGCATCCCAACGTCCAGCCGACGCGGGAAGCGCTGGATGCGATTGGCGAAGCGGATTTAATCCTGATCGGGCCAGGCAGTTTTTACACCAGCCTTATGCCGATTCTGCTGATGGAGGAGATGGCGCAGGCGCTGCGACGGACGCCCGCCACCATGGTTTTTATCGGCAATCTGGGGCGCGAACTCAGCCCGGCGGCGGCCAGCCTGACGGTCGCCGACAAACTGGCGATGATGGAGCGCTACATTGGCAAACGGGTAATTGACGCGATTGTGGTCAGTCCTTCCGCCGACATCAGTCGGGTGGATAACCGGCTGATTGTCCGAGAGCCGCTGGAGACCGCCGATATCAAATATCGTCACGACCGCCAGCTGCTGCGGGTGGCGCTGGAGCGCGCCATTCAGGGTTTTAGCCAAGTTACGAAGCAGCAATAAACAGCGTGCGCAGCTCATGCAGCTGATCGCGCACGCTGGCCGCCTGTTCGAACTCCAGGTTCTGCGCATGTTGCTGCATCTGCCCTTCCAGCTCGTGGATCTTTTTCTGCAGGGCCTGCGGAGACAGCGCCAGGTAATCCGCTTCGGCCTCGGCCGCGCCGCGACGTGCCGGTTTGGCTTTGCCGCGGGTTTTCACCACGTTGTTGCCCAGTTCCAGAATATCGGTAATTTTCTTATTCAGGCCCTGCGGCACAATGCCGTTCTCTTCATTGTACTGCTGCTGCTTCTCGCGGCGGCGTTCGGTCTCTTCAATCGCCCGCGCCATCGACGGGGTAATTTTATCGCCGTAGAGAATTGCCTTGCCGTTGATGTTACGCGCCGCACGACCGATGGTCTGAATCAGTGAGCGCTCGGAACGCAGGAAGCCCTCTTTATCCGCATCCAGAATCGCCACCAGCGACACTTCCGGCATATCCAGCCCCTCACGCAGTAAGTTAATGCCCACCAGCACATCAAACTCACCCAGACGTAAATCGCGGATAATTTCCATTCGTTCAACGGTATCAATATCGGAGTGCAGGTAACGCACCTTCTCGCCGTGCTCTTCCAGATATTCGGTCAGATCTTCCGCCATACGCTTGGTCAGCACCGTCACCAGCACGCGTTCGTTGATCGCCACCCGCTGACGGATTTCCGACAGCAGATCGTCGACCTGGGTCGCCACCGGACGCACTTCGAGAATCGGGTCGAGCAGACCGGTAGGACGCACCACCTGGTCGATCACTTCGCTGCCCGATTTTTCCAGCTCATATTTACCCGGCGTGGCCGACACGTAGATAGTCTGGGGCGCCAGCGCCTCAAACTCTTCGAACTTCATCGGACGGTTATCCAGCGCCGACGGCAAACGGAAACCGTACTCTACCAGCGTCTCTTTACGCGCCCGGTCGCCTTTATACATGGCGCCAATCTGCGGGATGGTGACGTGCGATTCGTCGACCACCAGCAGGCCATCGGCTGGCAGATAGTCAAACAGCGTCGGTGGCGCTTCGCCCGGTCCGCGCCTGGAAAGATAGCGCGAATAGTTTTCGATGCCGGAGCAGTAGCCCAGCTCGCCCATCATCTCTAGGTCGAACTGGGTACGCTGGGTAATACGCTGCTCTTCCAGCAGCTTATTGTTTTCCAGCAGCACCCGGCGGCGATCCGCCAGTTCCAGTTTGATATCTTCCATCGCCTGCAGAATGCGCTCACGCGGCGTCACGTAGTGTGTTTTCGGGTAGATGGTAAAGCGCGGCACCACCGAGTCGATCTGGCCGGTGAGCGGGTCAAACAGCGACAGCCGCTCTACCTCTTCGTCGAACAGCTCAACGCGCAGAGCGATATCGTCCGATTCGGCCGGGAAGATATCGATCACTTCGCCGCGCACCCGGAACGTACCGCGCTGGAACGCCTGATCGTTGCGGGTGTACTGCAGCTCCGACAGGCGGCGCAGGATACTGCGCTGGTCGATAATCATGCCGCGGGTCAGGTGCAGCATCATTTTCAGGTAGAGATCGGGATCGCCCAGACCGTAGATCGCCGAAACCGAGGCGACCACAATCACGTCGCGCCGCTCCAGCAGCGCTTTGGTCGCCGACAGACGCATCTGCTCAATGTGTTCGTTAACCGAGGCATCTTTTTCAATAAAGGTGTCGGAGCTCGGCACGTAGGCTTCCGGTTGGTAGTAGTCGTAGTAAGAGACGAAAAACTCGACCGCGTTATCCGGGAAAAACTCCTTCATTTCACCGTACAACTGCGCCGCCAGCGTCTTGTTGGGCGCTAATACCATGGTTGGACGGTTGAGATCGGCAATCACGTTGGCGACGGTGAAGGTTTTCCCCGAGCCGGTTACGCCTAATAAGGTCTGGTGGGCCAGTCCATCTTCCAGCCCCTCTTCCAGACGACGAATCGCCTCTGGCTGATCGCCAGAAGGTTTGAAAGCAGAATTCAATTTAAAGGCTTTACTCATGAATGCAGTTCCTGCTGAAGAAGTCGGCGGGCAGCCCACCATCTTACTCTGCTATGGTGATTTTGCCAGAAAATAATACTGGATATAAAAACAGTATTGAGGCAGAGTGATCATCACTGTCGGGATACTTTTTCGCCGTCGACTGACGCTTGCTTTATCGCGTAGGCTGTTGCGCAAGGTTATCCCCAGGCGGAGATCGGATTTAACATTTGTCAATAGACCGTCACAAAATTACAGTTCGATGAACTGACAGATAATTCTCAGGCTTGTTTTTTAATAACCAATTGATTTTACTGGTTTATTCCTAAGAGCCCAGATTCTCGACATTATGTAACCAGGCCGTGTATTTCCTCGCTTCCAACCTGTTTTCATTACCTAATGCACAAGGTTATCCACAGGAATGGTGGATAAGTGATGGCAGCCCCGCCGCCATCGGCTGTGTATAATTTTTCCCTGCCGCTCGGGTTCGCTAAAAATAATTTTTTTCCGCTAAATTTAGCCGCTGTCGCTGCGCTATTGTTCTGCTTTTTTTACCAGTCGCCTTACTCAGCCCGCTAATCCCCCCGCATTTGCTTCCCGTTCCTAATCAGAATCGCTGCCTCATCATCGTACTTCTGCACCAGAAACGCCGCCTGCTGGCACTGCAAAAGTGCAGCAATGTTATCACCGGCAGAAATTGATAAGCATTGCTCATATTTTAGCGCCGCAGCACCGCGCTGCTGGCTGAAAAACGTCTGCGGTGGGATCTGGCCTGGGAATTGCAAATAATCGGTGGCATCATCGCGCCACGCGCGCACTGTACTGCAAGGGGAGCGTGCCTTTGCTGATAACTTGTTTGCCAGACGACACAGAGCGGAAGCATTCAGGCTAATGATCGGGAAGGAGAGTGTCAGATGCTGAGTTTACGTTCGGTAAATCAATTTTACGGTCAAAATCATATTCTGTGGGATGTCGATCTCGATCTGTCGCCTGGCACCTGCACCGGCGTCCTCGGCCGGCCCGGGATGGGGAAAACCACCCTGGTGAACTGCATCATGGGCAGGCTGCCGATCAACAGCGGATCAATCTCCTGGAAAGAGGATGGCTCACCGCCCGCCGATCTGCTGCTGCAGCCGGCGGAGCAGCGGGCGCAAATTGGAATTGGCTACGTGCCGCAGGGCCGCCATATTTTTACCCAGATGAGCGTGGAAGATAATTTGCTGATCGCCCTGCTGGCCGGGGCAAATCAGGCTGACCGCCATCGCGCCATCCCCGAAATGGTGTTTGACCTGTTCCCGGCGCTCTATTCGTTACGGCAACAGCGCAGCGGCGATCTGCCCATTGATCAACAGCAGCAGCTGGCCCTGGCGCGGGCGCTGGTGTTGCAGCCTAAACTGCTGATTCTGGATGAGCCGACCGACGGGATGTCTCCGTGGCTGGAGGAGGAGATGGGGAATCTGATTCGCCGCCTGAATCTCGACTACGGCCTGACCATCCTGCTGCTGGAGCAGCGGCTGTCGCTGATACGCCGCGTGGCGGACTATTTTCTGCTGTTGCATCGCGGCCGTAACGTGGCGCAGGGCAAAATGGCGCAGCTGGATGATTACACCGTCAATAGATGGCTGACGGTGGCCTGAGGCTTTTAGTCAGGTAAGGTCAGATACTGGCCACAGCTGTCCAGTTGCGCTGCCCCGGTCAGATACGGAATGGTGCCGAGACAGGGCGCTGGCAGTCGCTGCTGCAGGCTGCTGAGATATTCCTGATAACGGTTACCGGGCGGCACCACTGTGTTGGCGATCCAGCCAGCCAGTCGCAGCCCCCGCGCCCGCACCGCATCCGCAGTCAGCATGGCGTGATTGATGCAGCCCAGTTTAACGCCAACCACAAAAATGACCGGTAGCTGTTCACTGCTGACCCAGTCGGCGTAGGTGTGCGTTGCGGATAACGGGGTGTACCAGCCGCCCGCCCCTTCGACCAGAATCCAGTCAGCCAGCGGTTCCAGCGCCGTCAGTCCGGCCGACAGCGCCTGATGGGTGATCGGCCGGCCCTCTTCGGCACTGACGATGTGCGGCGACGTTGGTTCGAGGAACGCCAGCGGATTGACCTGCTGATAGTCTAACGGCACGCTGCTGTAACGTTGCAGCGCCAGCGCGTCACTGTTGCGCAGCCCGTGCGGCGTCATCTCACAGCCGGAGGCGACGGGCTTGTAGCCGGCGCAGCGATAACCTGCGGCCCGGGCCGCCTGTAACAGGGCGCCACTGGCGACCGTTTTACCGACTTCGGTGTCGGTGCCGGTGATAAACCAACGCTTCATGATGAACTTACTCCATAAATTAAATGATAACTGAGGCGGAAACCGTGCCGATCGCGCGGCCAGTGCGCCTCCAGCTGTGCCAGCCGTGGCCGGGTCAGCAGCGGACCGTCACGCCCCTGATGCAGATGGGTCGCGCCAATCCCCTTCAGCGAACGCATGGCGCTGAGCGCATCGGGAAAATGCAGGGTGATCAGCTCTGACTCACAGCTCAACCGGTGAGCAGCACAGGCTGCCGCGATCTGCTGCTCGCTGAGAAACCGGTTGGCGTGAGGATGTTCATCAAGATGCGACCAGGCCTGATGCACTTCCTGCAACGATCCGGCGCTCAGGGTCGAGAACAGCAGCGTGCCGTCGGGGCGAAGCACCCGCCGGAACTGGCCCAGCGCCTGCGACAGATCGTCGCTCCACTGCACCGCCAGATTACTCCACACCAGATCAAAACCGGCAGTCGCCAGCGGCAGGGCATCAATATCCCCGGCGAGGTAGTGCTGCGCCGCGTCATTGGCGCGCGCCTGTTGCAGCATCTGCGGCGAAAGGTCCAGTGCCGTTACCTGCTTGCCGCGCGCCCGCCATTGCTTGCTGTACCAGCCGGTGCCGCAACCGGCATCAAGCAGCTGCGGGCCGCTGTGCGCGGGTGCCCGGGCCAGCAGCGCGTCACCGCTCAGCCGCTGCAGGGCAGCATGCGCATCGTAGTGCCCGGCTGCCCGGCCAAAGGCGCGCGCCACTGCGCGTTTATCAACCTGCAGCGTCATGCAGCGCCTCCAGCAGAATGTCGATGTCGTCCGGCTGATGCGCTGCCGTCAGGGTAATACGCAGCCGGGCGGTGCCGGGCGGGACGGTTGGCGGCCGAATCGCGCTGACCCAGCAGCCCGCGTCCGCCAGCCGGGCAGAAAGCGCCATCGCTTTGGCGTTACCGCCGACGATTAACGGCTGAATCGCGCTGGCGGAATCCATCAATTGCCACGGCAGGGAGGCCGCGCCGCGCCGGAAGCGCTGAATATTCTGCTGCAACCGCTGACGCAGCTCATCGCCCTGCTGCACCTGGCCGAGGGACGCCTGCAGCGCCGCGGCCTGGGCGGCGGGCATGGCGGTCGAGTAGATCAGATGGCGGCTGAACTGCAGGAAATAGTCAGCGGTTTGTACGTCGCAAAGCAGCGCGGCTCCGCTGACGCCAAAGGCTTTGCCGAATGTGACCACCAGCAACTCAGGCTTAATTCCCTGCTGCCAGCAGCTGCCGCGCCCCTGCTCACCCACCACGCCGATACCGTGCGCATCGTCCACCAGCAGCCAGCCCCCGGCCTGCCGGGTCTCGGTCGCTATCGCCGCCAGCGGCGCACTGTCGCCGTCCATGCTGAAAATGCCCTCGGTCACCACCAGCGTTTCGCCACTGCAGGGCGAGGCCAGCCGCGCCGCCAGACTCGCCGGGCTGTTGTGCGTAAAGCGGCGCAGCTGCGCCGAGCTGTGGCTGGTGGCATCCAGCAGCGACGCGTGGGTTAACTTATCCGCCAGGATGCGATCGTCAGCCTCTGCCAGCAGATGGATCACCGCCTGATTCGCCGCAAAACCAGAGATAAACAGCAGCGCCCGGTCATAGCCGAGCCAGTCAGCCAGCTGCGCTTCCAGCTCCGCATGCTGCCGGTGATAACCGGTGACGTGACCGGATGCACCGGCTCCGGCCCCCGCCTGCGCTGCGCCATGCTGCCAGCCAGCAATCACCGCCGGATGCTGGGTTAAACCGAGGTAGTCGTTGCTGGAAAAATGACGATAGTTCCGTCCGCCGCTCTGCAGCGTGCGGGTGGTCTGGAGATCGATCACCGGCCGCTGCCGCCAGCCATCGGCCGCCCGCCGCTGCGCGAGCGCCTGCTGCAGTCGTTGCTGCCAGCTCATTACAGCGCCGCGTTATAGAACTGTTCAGTGTCGGCGTGCAGCAGTTGCTCGCTGAGCTGCTGCTGTTGCTGATGATCGCCGTGGTCGGTATGGCTGTGCTGCGGATTCAGGCCTAGCTTACGGAACAGCACCCGATCTTTATCCTCTTCCGGGTTCGGCGTGGTCAGCAGTTTGCAGCCGTAGAAAATCGAGTTAGCGCCGGCCATAAAGCACATCGCCTGGGTCTGCTCGCTCATCTGCTCACGGCCCGCCGACAGCCGGACGTGCGAGGTCGGCATAATGATGCGCGCCACCGCGATGGTGCGGATAAAATCGAACGGCTCCACGTCCTCGTTATCCGCCAGCGGCGTCCCTTTGACCTTCACCAGCATGTTGATCGGCACGCTTTCCGGCGGCGTAGGCAGATTGGCTAACTGCACCAGCAGTCCGGCGCGATCGTTGACCGTTTCCCCTAGCCCGACGATGCCGCCTGAGCAGACTTTAATACCGGCATCACGCACTTTGCCCAGCGTATCAAGCCGTTCCTGATAGCTGCGGGTGGTGATGATACTGCCGTAAAATTCCGGCGAGGTATCGAGGTTGTGGTTATAAAAATCGAGGCCTGCGCCGGCCAGTTGCTGTGCCTGCCGATCGCTGAGCGTACCCAGCGTCATACAGGTTTCCATTCCCATCGCCTTGACCCCTTCGACCATTTTTTCCAGGTAGGGCATGTCGCGATCATGCGGGTTTTTCCAGGCGGCACCCATGCAGAAACGGGTGGAGCCTGCTGCTTTGGCCTGCCGTGCCGAGGCCAGCACCTCTTCGACCTCCATCAGACGTTCCGATTCCAGACCGGTTTTGTAGCGCGCACTCTGCGGGCAATATTTACAGTCTTCCGGGCATGCACCGGTTTTAATCGACAACAGGGTGCTGACCTGCACATGGCGCGGATCGAAGTGCTGACGGTGCACCCGCTGCGCTTCAAACATCAGTTCAAGAAAAGGTTGATCAAACAGGGCCTGAGCCTGTGCGACTGTCCAGCGTTGTGCCATTGCGTGCTCCAAAAAAGGTGTCATCCTGACGATTAACGTGGTTATACTTGTAAAGTACATTTTTTTATTTTGGTTTACAACTCCGGTTTACGACGCTCATGTTCACTTCTGAAGACGCCCGCTTTGATTGCCAGCACATCTGGCATCCCTACACCTCAATGCAAAACCCCCTGCCCTGTTACCCGGTGGTTGCCGCGCACGGTTTCCAGCTGCAACTGGCCGATGGCCGTGAGCTGGTCGACGGTATGTCCTCGTGGTGGGCGGCGATCCACGGCTACAACAATCCGCGACTGAACCGGGCGCTGACGCAGCAGATGACGCAGATGTCCCACGTAATGTTTGGCGGCATAACCCATCCCGCCGCCGTGGCGCTCTGCCGTCAGCTACTGACCATGACGCCCGCGGCGCTGGAGTGTGTCTTCCTCGCCGATTCCGGCTCGGTCGCGGTGGAAGTGTCGATGAAAATGGCACTGCAATACTGGCTGGGGCGCGGAGAAGTCCGTCAGCAATTCCAGACGCTGAAGCGCGGCTATCACGGCGATACGTTTGCAGCGATGTCGGTGTGCGATCCGGATAATTCGATGCACAGCCTGTGGCGCGGTTACATGCCTGAACATCACTTTGCCGAGGCGCCAGCCTGTGGTTTTGACGACCGGTGGGATGAGCGCGACTTCGACGATTTCGCCCGCCTGCTGGAGCAGCAGCATCAGCAGCTTGCCGCGGTGATTCTCGAACCGATTGTGCAGGGCGCAGGCGGGATGCGTTTCTACCATCCGCGCTATCTGCAGCGGGTGCGTGAAGCCTGCGATCGCTACGGCCTGTTGCTGATTGCCGATGAGATCGCCAGCGGCTTTGGCCGCACCGGTAAATTGTTCGCCTGTGAACATGCCGGTATTACGCCCGATATCCTGTGCGTTGGCAAAGCACTGACCGGCGGCACCCTGACGCTGGCGGCCACCCTGACCACCCGTGAGGTGGCGCACACCACCAGCCGCAGTCCGGCCGGCTGTTTTATGCACGGCCCGACCTTTATGGGCAATCCGCTGGCCTGCGCGGTGGCAGTCGAAAGCCTGACGATGCTGGCCGAAGGCGAGTGGCAAAGCCAGGTGGCCGCTATCGAACAGCAGTTGCGGGCTGAACTGTTGCCGCTGCGCAGTGCGCCGCAGGTGGCGGATGTGCGGGTGCTGGGGGCGATTGGTGTGGTTGAGACCCATCGGGCGGTCAACATGGCGGCGCTGCAGCAGTTCTTCGTCGAGCAGGGCGTGTGGATTCGACCGTTTGACCGGCTGATCTACCTGATACCACCATACGTCATCACGCCGCAGGCGTTGAGCAAACTGGTGCAGGCGATTGCGGCAGCGCTTGAGCATTCTTCACATTTTGCCGACTGAAGCGGGCTAAGCGCTGGAACTGCCTGCGCGTTTGGTTATGATGACAGGCTATTCATCGACACGTGAGGAGAGGTAATGCGCGTTTATAGTCAGGATTTTAACGACGGCGATAAGATGCCTGAGAAGCATGTTTTCAACGGCATGGGCTATCAGGGCGAGAACATTTCCCCCCATCTGGCCTGGGAAGCGGCTCCGGAAGGCACCAAAAGTTTTGTGGTGACCTGTTACGATCCCGACGCGCCAACCGGCTCCGGCTGGTGGCACTGGCTGGTTGCCAATATTCAGGCCACCACCACCTCTCTGCCGCAGGGCGCGGGTTCCGGCAAGGCCGAACTGCCATCAGGAGCGCTACAGACCCGCACTGATTTTGGTCAGGCTGGCTATGGCGGCGCGGCACCGCCGCAGGGCGAAACCCATCGCTACATTTTCACCGTGCATGCGCTGGATGTGGAA
This sequence comes from Pantoea sp. Eser, assembly GCA_009830035.1. Lineage (GTDB taxonomy): Bacteria > Pseudomonadota > Gammaproteobacteria > Enterobacterales > Enterobacteriaceae > Pantoea. The sequence continues at coordinate 295,057 of SZZY01000003.1, read as the reverse complement.
AAGATTGAGGTGGATGAAGGCGCGAGTGGCGCAATGGTCGGCTTTAACGTCCATTTTCACGCGCTGGCGAGCGCGTCACTGACCGTGAACTATCAGTAATCCCGCTACGCCTCCCCATCCGGGGAGGCGTGCGAAGCTGCGTTACGCCTGCAGCTGATGCACCACAACCCACATCGGTCCCTGTCCGACCGCATAACGTCCCAGCTGTTGTAACAGCCCTTGCGGTTCGGTAATGCGATAGACTTCGATGTGATGAGACTTCTGCCCCGCCGCCACCAGATACTGTCCGCTGTGATCGATATTAAAGCCGCGCGGCTGGGTTTCGGTAGGCTGGAAACCTTGCAGAGTCAGCTGGTCACCCGCGTCGCTGACGCTGAACACCGCCAGCGTGCTGCTGGTGCGGTCGCAGGCGTAGAGGAAACGGCCATCCGGCGTCAGATGAATATCCGCTGCCCAGCGGGTACCGCTAAAATCAGGCGGCATCATATCCAGCGTCTGCACGCTTGCCACTTTGCCCTCATTTAACGCCCAGACGTCGACCGTGCTGTCGAGTTCATTCACACAGTAGGCGTAATGACCGTTCGGATGGAACTGCATGTGGCGCGGACCAGCGCCTTCGACGGTGGTGACCTGCGCCTGCGGACGCGACGTCAGCTGGCCGTCATCGCCCAACGCGAACAGGCAGATGCGATCCTGCTTCAGGGCCGGCACGTAGAGCGTCTGGTTAGCATTATCAATATTGGCTGAGTGGCACCCTTCCAGTCCATGGATCACCTGCAGCGGTGCCTGTGGCACGCCATCTTCGCCAATCGGGCTGAGACTGACGCAGGCGTCATTGCAGGAGCTACAGAACAGGAATTTACCGCTGCGATCGATAGAAATATGGGTCGGGCTACCCGGCAACGGTGCCTGGCCAGCTTCGGTCAGGGTGCCATCAGCCGCAATGCGGAACGCCAGCACGCGAAAATTGGGGCGCACGCCGACATAGAGAAAATCGCGGTTCGGACTCACCACCATTGGCTGAACCTGGCCAGCGACATCGGCCACCTGAAGCAACGTCAGCGCCCCCTCGTCATTCATTTGCCAGACGTGAATCTGCTGGCTCTCGGGACTGGCGGTGTAGACAACTTGTTTCATGCATTCTCCTTTTTGGCTGCCTGATGATAATGATCTGTGAGGCACTGTAGCGCGTTTTAGCCATGCTGGAATCATTTGTGCCCGGTTTTTTGTCTCCCGACGGCAGTCAGGTGTAGACTTGGGGCTTCGCTAACCTACCCCAACGGAAGGATTAATGAGCTACCGTGTCATTGCCCTCGATCTCGACGGCACGCTGTTAACACCCGCAAAAACCATTCTGCCGCAGTCTGTCGAGGCGCTGAAGAAGGCGCGCCAGGCGGGCATTCACGTCGCTATCGTGACCGGACGCCATCACTGCGCCATCCATCCTTTTTATCAGGCGTTAGAACTCGATACGCCAGCCATCTGCTGTAACGGCACCTATTTGTATGATTACCAAAACAAAAAGGTGCTGGCGGCCGATCCGCTTGACACACAACTGGCGCTGCAGGTGATTGAGATGCTGGATCAGCAGCGGATTCATGGGCTGCTGTATGTGGATGATGCCATGCTGTATCAGACCCCAACCGGCCATGTTACCCGTATCCTCAACTGGGCCGAATCTATGCCGCCGCACCAGCGTCCGCTGTTCAGGCAAGTGCCCGATTTAGCCGACGCCGCACGCGAGGCGGGTGCCATGTGGAAATTCGCCCTGTCGCATCCCAACATTCCTGAGCTGCAGCAGTTTGCCAGCCGGGTCGAGGTGGAACTGGGCCTGGCCTGCGAATGGTCGTGGCACGATCAGGTCGATATCGCCAAAGGCGGCAACAGCAAAGGCAAGCGTCTGGCGCAGTGGGTCAACTCGCTGGGACTGAGCATGTCAGATGTGATCGCGTTCGGGGATAACTACAACGACCTCAGCATGCTGGAAACCGCCGGCCTGGGCGTGGCGATGAGGCGATCAAAGCGCGCGCCAAAAAAGTGATCGGCACCAACCTCGAAACCGGCATTGCCGAGACGCTTTTAATCTGGGCATAGAGCCACTGATCCGGCCGAATGCCCAGCTCATCACGCGCCCCGGCGTAATGCGCGCCCAGAGTTCACTAATGCCAATACGCAGCTTCACTTCCACCTGATCCCCGACCTCAACCAGCTCCACCACCTGCTCAGGCAGAATATTGCGGATAGAGGTGTTATGCGGCGGTTGCAGCGCCAGCGAGACATCGGCCGAAGCAATACGGATCCGCAGTGGCGTTTTAAGCGGCTGATTGACCCGGCTGACCCAGATGTGCTGGTCACCCAGCGACAGCGCGGTCATCGGATAGTCGGGATGCTGCTCCAGCACCTGTACCCGCAGCACGCTGCTCAGTTCACTGACCGGCAACCATGGCCGCATTGCGCTGCTGCTCCAGACCCGCTCCAGCGGACCGAACGCTTTGGCTTTGCCACCATCCAGCACCAGCACGTTATCCGCCAGATGCAGGATCTCCTCCAGGCTGTGCGAAACATAGAGCATCGGGATATCGACCTGCTTCGCCAGCTTTTGTAGGTAAGGCATCAGCTCGCGTTTGCGCGGCAAATCCAGCGAGGCCAGCGGCTCATCCAGCAGCAGCATATCCGGTGCAGTCAGTAACGCCCGGCCAATCGCCACCCGCTGCTTTTCACCGCCCGACAGCGACAGCGGAAAGCGCGACAACAGCGCCTCAAGCCCCAACAGGGAGACCAGGCTATCAAACTGGGTTTTCATCGCCGATGCCATGCCATATTGCAGGTTGCCGCGCACCCGATAGTGCGGGAACAGCCGGGCATCCTGGAAGACATAGCCAATCCGGCGCTTTTCCGGCGGCAGGGAAATCTGCTGTTCCGCATCAAACAGCAGACGATCGTGCAATTGAATCCGGCCACGCTGTGGCTGCGTCAGTCCGCTGATGGCGTTGATCAGCGAGGTTTTCCCGGCACCGGAGACGCCGAAAATAGCGGTGATCCCTTTGGTCGGTATCTGCAGGTCGATCTCCAGCTGATGATCGCCCTGCTGCTGGACAAAATTGAGCGACAGCATCAGGCCCCCATTCGCTGATGACCCAGACGGGCCAGCCATTCTGACGCCAGCAGCGACGCCAGCGCCAGCACAATGGCAATCACACACAGCCGGGCAGCCGCGCCTTCCGCACCGGGCGTTTCAATCAGGCTGTACATCGCCAGCGGAATGGTGCGCGTCTCGCCGGGAATATTTGAAACAAAGGTAATGGTGGCACCAAACTCCCCCAGCGAGCGGGCGAAGGCCAGCACGGTGCCGACGATCACGCCCGGCAGGGTCAGCGGCAGCGTAATGGTAAAGAACACCCGCCAGCGACCGGCCCCCAGGGTGCGGGCGGCCTGCTCCAGCCGGATATCCACCGCCTCCAGCGCCAGCCGGATTGCGCGCACCATCAGCGGAAATGCGATCACCGCCGACGCCAGCGCCGCCCCGCGCCAGCTAAAAGCAAAGCTGAAGCCGAACGAGTCGTAGAGTTTTTCACCGATGATGCCGCGCCGTCCCAGGCCGATCAGCAGCAGATAGCCGACCACCACCGGCGGCAGCACCAGCGGCAGATGAATCAGGCTGTCGAGCAGCGCTTTGCCAGGGAAGCGGCAGCGCACCAGAATCCAGGCCATCAGGATGCCGAAAGGCAGACTGCCAGCTACGGCAATGCCAGAGACTTTCAGGCTGAGCAGAACCGCCTGCCATTCGGGATCGCTGAGTATCATTTATAGTTGGTGTGAATCCGTAATGTTTAAACACGACCGCCGCTTGTGGCCCTTTCAGGTAGTAATAAAAAGCGTTAACGGCGGCATTATCGCGATCTTTAACGATCGCCATCGGATATTCCACCGGTTTGTGGCTGGAGGCCGGGAACCGACCCACCACCTGCACCCGCTCACTGGCGACCGCATCTGAACCGTAAACGATGCCATACGGCGTTTCGTTGCGCTCAACCAGCGCCAGCGCGGCCCGCACATTATTTGCCGGTGCCAGCGAGGGTTCAACCGTCTGCCAGGCACCCAGCTTCTGTAGCGCCTCTTTGGCGTAAATGCCGGCCGGGACGTGAGCCGGATCGCCGACGGCCAGACGTTCACCGTGCAGCAGCGTTTTCCAGTCAGTCTGCGGGTTCAGTTCGACCGGCTTTGCCGATGCGCGGCGCGGCGCGACCAGCACCAGATCGTTACCCAACAGGGTATAACAGCTGCGGTCGATGACGCTTTTTTTCGCCACCGCCTCATCCATCCACTGCTGATCGGCGGAGATAAACAGGTCGGCCGGTGCGCCCTGCTCAATCTGCCGTGCCAGCGTCGAGGAAGACGCGAATGAGGCGACCACCGTCACTCCCTTTTCCTGCTGATAACGGTTGCCGATCTCCTGCAGGGCGTTGGTCAGTGACGCTGCCGCAAAGACCGTAATTTTATCCGCGGCCACGGCCTGGCCGGCCAGTGAAACGGTGACCAGCGCAGCCACTCCCCAGCAATAGTGTGTTAAAGACATAATTTGCTCCGGTTATTCGTTTTGTAGCGAATAATACAACGCCCTTTCCGGCAGTGTCAGAAAATTATCGGCAGTTTTAGCAGAAGGATGAGCGGAAGTTTGCGCAGCGGCAGCAAGCACCCCGCCCGCCTGAACAGCGGACGGGGTTGGAGATTAGTTATGCGAACGGGCTGACGATTTTTCGCGATGGCCAAATTTTGAGATGACGTTAAAGACTTCACCCAGGCCATAGATCAGACCCAGCATGGTCGCCATCACGATAGGGACCATAATGATAGCCACGGCGAGGCTTTTAAGTAATTCCAGCATGGAGCGTCTCACTCTGCGAACAAAAAAGTGATTGTAACGGGTCAGCAAAAATTTGCGCAGCCCTTTTCGTGCTTTTACTTTGGCCCCGAAACGCCGCTATCATCGCGCAGATATGCCTTAACCCTTTGCCGGAGTCGCCATCCAAGCCGAACTTTCCTTCCATATTCATTCGTTTCGTTTGCAGCAAAAACTGTTTGCCGATCCGCGTCGCATCGAACTGCTGAAACTGGTACAGCAAACCGGCTCTATCAGTCAGGGCGCAAAGCTGGCGGGTATCAGTTACAAAAGTGCCTGGGATGCGATCAATGAGATGAACCAGCTGGCGGATGAGACGCTGGTGGCGCGCGCGACCGGCGGCAAAGGCGGCGGCGGTGCCACCCTGACGCGATACGGCGAGCGGCTGATTCAGCTGTTTCACCTGATGGAGCAGATCCAGCAAAAAGCGTTTGATGCACTGCAGCAGGACGCTCTGCCGCTCGACAGCCTGCTGGCCGCCATCGCCCGTTTTTCATTGCAGACCAGTGCCCGCAACCAGCTGTTTGGTACGGTGATCAGCAACGATGCGCAGCCGGTGCTGCAACATCTGCAGGTATCGCTGGCTGACGGGGTGACCCGGCTCAAGGTCGCGCTGACGCAGCGCAGCGCCGATCGGCTGCAGCTGGCCGCTGGCAAAGAGGTACTGGTGTTAATCAAAGCGCCGTGGATTCGGGTGCGCCGTGATACCGCAGACGACGATAATCAGCTGGCCGCCACCGTTAGCGCGATTGAACCCGGCGAGACGTTCAGCGAACTGTTGATGCAGTTGCCCAGCGGTGAAACCCTGTGCGCCCCACCCTGAGCAATGACGATTTACAGCAGCAGGCGCTGCAGCCGGGCACACGATCATCGCCAGTTTTAATGCTGACCAGGCGATCGTCGCGACCTTATTGTGATTTACCCCGCCTGATTTGACTTCATCGCGTCCAGTGGTTACAACTCATTAACACGATGCAAAAAAATGGAACAGATCATGGCTTCATTGCAAATTTCGCAAGGCACGTTTCGTCTTAGCGATACCCGGGTCCTGACCCTGAATCAGGTTGAGCTTCAGCGTGGCGAGAGCTGGGCATTTGTCGGCGCCAACGGCAGCGGCAAGTCGTCGCTGGCCCGCGCGCTCTCCGGCGAACTTATGCCGCTTGCCGGCCCGGTCAGCAGTGATTTTCAGCGTCCGACGCGGCTGTCGCTTGAGCAGTTGCAAAAGCTGGTCGCCGATGAGTGGCAGCGTAACAACACTGACCTGCTCAGCGAAGGTGAAGAGGATACCGGCCTGACCGTATCGGAGGTGATTCATGCGGAGGTGCAGCAGCCCGCACGCTGTGAGCAACTGGCCAGCCAGTTCGGCATCGATCACCTGCTGTCGCGCCGCTTCAAATACCTCTCTACCGGTGAAAGCCGCAAGACCCTGCTCTGTCAGGCGCTGATGCAGCAGCCGGATCTGTTGATTCTGGATGAGCCGTTTGACGGGCTGGATGTGGCGTCACGCGCCAGCCTGACCGAAACCTTACGCAGCCTGCAGCAGCCAGAATTTACCCTGGTGCTGGTGCTCAACCGGTTTGATGATATCCCTGACTATATTCAGCAGATCGGGGTACTGGCAGAGTGTACCCTGACCCATATTGGCCCGCGCCAGGCGATTTTAGCCGAAGCGCTGGTGGCGCAGCTGGCGCACAGTGAACAGCTGCTGGGCATGGCGCTGCCGGAAGCCGATGCGCCGGACCAGCTGCCGTCGCTGGCGGATGACGCGCCGCGCGTGATACTGCACAACGGCGTAGTCTCTTATAACGATCGGCCGGTGATCGACGGCCTCAGCTGGCAGGTGAATGCCGGCGAGCACTGGCAAATTATCGGTCCGAACGGGGCGGGCAAATCGACCCTGCTCAGCTTGGTCACCGGTGACCATCCGCAAGGTTACAGCAACGATCTGACGCTGTTCGGTCGCCGGCGCGGCAGCGGTGAAACCATCTGGGAGATCAAACAGCATATCGGCTATGTCAGCAGCAGCCTGCATCTCGATTATCGCGTTAGCGTCAATGTGCTCACGGTGATCCTGTCAGGCTTCTTCGATTCGATTGGCCTCTATCAGGCGGCGTCTGACCACCAGAAAGCGCTGGCCCGGCAGTGGCTGGCGCTGCTCGGCATGAACAATGCACAGGCTGATGCCCCCTTCCACAGCCTCTCGTGGGGACAGCAGCGGCTGGTGTTAATTGCCCGCGCACTGGTGAAACACCCGACGCTGCTGATCCTCGATGAGCCGCTGCAGGGACTTGATCCGATCAACCGCCAACTGGTGCGGCGCTTTGTCGATGTGCTGATCGGCGAAGGCCGTACTCAGCTGCTGTTTGTTTCGCACCACGCCGAGGATGCGCCGCAGTGCATCACGCACCGTCTGAGCTTTGTTGCCGGCGACGGGGGTTACCACTACCAGCAGCAACAGCTCGGATAATCCCGCCAGACGCCGCCCAGTCGGCGTCTGCTTTGCACTGGGATGTAACCGCTACCATTCCCTCCGCCCTTTTCTGCCAGCGCTGTCGACACAATGCCACTAAATGAGAATATTCAGCTTGTGTAAACGATACCATTTATCCAGACTTGAGCACGCTTTCGGGCGCGCTGATGTGCTACTTTTTACCGGTGCCTTTCTGGCTTTTGACGCTTACCAGGATTCAACATGGAAAAATTTAACCCGGTCGATCACCCGCATCGCCGTTACAATCCGCTGATTGAACAATGGATTTTAGTTTCACCTCATCGTGCCAAACGCCCATGGCAAGGCGCGCAGGAGACGCCGGCGGTTAATACCTTGCCGGCACACGATCCTGACTGCTTCCTGTGTGCTGGCAACACCCGCATTACCGGTGACAAAAACCCTGACTATACCGGCACTTATGTCTTCACCAATGACTTTGCTGCGCTGATGACCGACACGCCAGACGCTCCAGAGAGCGACGGTCTGCTGATGCGCTGTGAAAGCGCACGCGGCACCAACCAGGTGATCTGTTTTTCACCGGATCACAGCAAAACCCTGCCTGAGATGTCGCTCAGCGCGCTGGAAGAGATGGTACGCACCTGGCAGCAGCAGACCGCCGATCTTGGTCAGCATTACCCGTGGGTGCAGGTGTTTGAAAACAAAGGCGCGGCGATGGGCTGTTCCAACCCGCATCCGCACGGTCAGATTTGGGCCAACAGCTTCCTGCCGAATGAAGCGCAGCGCGAAGACGACCATCAGCATGCTTACTTTGACCGACACGGCTCGCCGATGCTGGTCGATTATCTCACGCGTGAGCAGCAGGATGGCAGCCGCACCGTGGTCGAAACCGATCACTGGCTGGCCGTGGTGCCGTGGTGGGCGGCGTGGCCGTTCGAAACCCTGCTGTTGCCCAAAGCGCACATTAAACGCCTGACCGATCTCAATCCGGCGCAGCGCAGCGATCTGGCGAAAGCGATCAAGCTGCTGACCAGTCGCTACGACAATCTGTTCCAGTGCTCTTTCCCCTACTCGATGGGCTGGCACGGCGCGCCGTTCAACGGCGAAGTCAACGATCACTGGCAGTTGCATGCTCACTTCTATCCGCCGCTGCTGCGTTCAGCAACGGTGCGTAAATTCATGGTTGGCTATGAAATGCTGGCCGAAACCCAACGCGATTTAACGGCGGAACAGGCAGCGGAACGTCTGCGTTCTGTCAGCGACGTTCACTTCCGTGAGGCACAATAATGAGCTTAAAAACCATCACGCAGCAGGTTTTCTCTGACACCTTCGGCTATGCGCCTACCCACACCATTCAGGCACCGGGCCGCGTCAATCTGATTGGCGAACATACCGACTACAACGATGGCTTTGTGCTGCCGTGTGCCATCGACTATCAGACCGTGATCGCCTGCGCCCGTCGTGACGATCGTCAGGTTCGGGTGGTGGCGGTCGATTATGACAACGCCGAAGACAGCTTCTCGCTGGATGAAGAGATCGTCAGCCTTGAGCAGCCGATGTGGGCCAACTACGTGCGCGGCGTGGTGAAACACCTGCAACAGCGCCACGCCGATTTCGGCGGCATCGATATGGTGATCAGCGGCAATGTGCCACAGGGCGCAGGCCTGAGTTCATCTGCCTCGCTGGAAGTGGCGGTCGGCACCGTGGTGCAGCAGCTCTATCATCTGCCGCTGGACGGCGCGGCGATTGCGGTCAACGGTCAGGAAGCCGAGAACCAGTTCGTCGGCTGTAACTGCGGCATCATGGACCAGCTGATCTCAGCGCTCGGTCAGAAAGATCACGCTATGCTGCTCGATTGCCGCACGCTGGGTACCCGTCCGGTCTCGATGCCAGAAGACATTGCGATGGTGATCATCAACTCTAACTTCCGCCGTAGCCTAGTCGGCAGCGAGTACAACACCCGCCGTCAGCAGTGTGAAACCGGCGCGCGCTTCTTCAACAAGCCTGCGCTGCGTGATGTTGAACTGGCTGAATTTGAGGCGGCGCAGTCGCAGCTCGATCCGCAGGTGGCGAAGCGCGTACGTCACGTGCTGACGGAAAATGCCCGCACGCTGGAAGCGGCAGATGCGCTGACCCGCAGTGACCTGACGCGTATGGGCCAGCTGATGGCGGAATCTCACGCCTCAATGCGTGATGATTTTGAGATCACCGTTCCACCGATCGATACGCTGGTAGAGATTGTCAAAGCACAAATCGGCGAGCGCGGCGGTGTGCGCATGACCGGCGGCGGCTTTGGCGGCTGTATCGTGGCGCTGATGCCGCTCGATCTGGTCGATCAGGTGAAAGCCGCGGTGGCGGAGCAGTATGAAGCGCAGACCGGCATCAAAGAGACCTTCTACGTCTGTAAAGCCTCAGCGGGAGCCGGCCCATGCTACATGCTAAACGACGTCAATTCTCATGCGCCGGACGGCCAGCCGTGGCGCAGGATTTCCTCGCCGACGACGATCAGCGTGCGGTGAAAGACTATGACCACGCGTTCCTGCTGAACAGCGCCGGCGACGCCACTCAGCCCGCGGCAGAGCTCTGGTCAGAAGATGGCAAACTGCAGCTCAGTGTCACCACCTCGGCACCGGCGCTGCAATTTTATTCGGCTAACTATCTGGCAGGGACCCGTGCTCGTGAGCAGGAGAGCTACACTGCCTTTCAGGGCATTGCGCTGGAGAGCGAGTTTTTGCCGGACTCGCCTAATCATGCTGAATGGCCGCAGGCCGATTGCTGGCTGCAGCCGGGAGATCGCTGGGAATCGGTGACGCGTTATCGCTTCACGCCGCGCTGAGTCACCGGCTGAAAAACGCGCAGTGCGTTGCAGACAGGCTTACGCGCTGCCCGCTTTTCCGTTATGGTATGGCGCAATGGGCTCGTTGAACGGGCTGGCAGCAGCAGGTTTCCATTCTCACAGAAACATCACAGTATTAAGGAGTTAAGCTATGGCTGTAACTAAGCTGGTTCTAGTGCGACACGGCGAAAGCCAGTGGAACAACGAAAACCGCTTTACCGGTTGGTATGATGTTGACCTTTCTGAAAAAGGTCGTGGCGAAGCCAAATCAGCGGGTCAACTGCTGAAGAAAGAAGGCTTTGTTTTTGATTTTGCTTACACCTCAGTACTGAAGCGCGCTATCCACACCCTGTGGAACGTGCTGGATGAGCTGGATCAGGCCTGGCTGCCGGTCGAAAAAACCTGGCGTCTGAACGAGCGTCACTACGGTGCGCTGCAGGGCTTGGATAAAGCAGAAACCGCCGCTAAGTATGGTGATGAGCAGGTTAAGCAGTGGCGTCGCGGCTTTGCCGTTACTCCACCAGAACTGGACCGTTCTGATGAGCGTTTCCCCGGCCACGATCCACGCTATGCGTCACTGACGCCTGAGCAGCTGCCGACCACTGAGAGCTTGGCGCTGACCATCGATCGCGTGATCCCTTACTGGAATGACACCATTCTGCCGCGCATTAAAAGCGGTGAGAAAGTGATTATCGCAGCCCACGGAAACTCACTGCGTGCGCTGGTGAAATATCTGGATAACCTGATCGAAGATGAGATCCTCGAACTGAACATCCCAACCGGCGTGCCGCTGGTGTATGAGTTCGATGAAAACTTCAAACCGCTGAAGCGTTACTACCTGGGTGATGCCGACGAGATCGCAGCGAAAGCCGCGGCCGTAGCTAACCAGGGTAAAGCCAAATAATTTTGCTCTAAAACGCAAAAAGGCCAGACTCGCGTCTGGCCTTTTTTATGCGCGTTGCCTTCAGCCACGACGCTGTTTTACCGCTGCCGCCAGCTGGCGTAACACTTTATCGGTGTCATCCCAGCCAATGCAGGCATCAGTGATGCTCTGGCCGTAGACCAGAGCATCACCGCTCTCCAGGCTCTGATTGCCTTCCACCAGATGGCTTTCAATCATCACGCCGATAATGGCCCGCTCACCGTTGATCATCTGCTGCGCCACATCGTCCGCCACCCGCATCTGCTTCTGGAACTGCTTGCTGCTGTTAGCGTGGCTGAAGTCGATCATCACCTGCTGCGGCAGTCCGGCTTTGACCTCGCTGACGTGCTGGGCACTGTAGTTTGGCTCTTTGCCACCGCGCAGAATGATGTGGCAATCGGCGTTGCCGCTGGTTTCGACAATCGCCGAATGACCATATTTGGTGACCGACAGGAAGCAGTGCGGTGAACCGGCGGCGTTGATCGCGTCGATAGCCACTTTGATAGTGCCGTCGGTGCCATTTTTGAAGCCCACCGGACAGGAGAGGCCCGACGCCAGCTCACGGTGAACCTGTGACTCGGTGGTACGGGCACAATCGCCCCCCAGCTCACCAGATCGGCCACATACTGCGGAGTGATCATATCCAGGAACTCGCCCGCCGCCGGTAAGCCGCTGTCGTTGATATCCAGCAGCAGTTTACGCGCCAGACGCAGTCCGTCATTCAGCTGGAAGCTGCCGTCCATGTAAGGATCGTTGATCAGCCCTTTCCAGCCCACCGTGGTGCGCGGCTTTTCAAAATAGACCCGCATCACGATTTCCAGCTCGCCTTTCAGCTCATTGCGCAGCGTCAGCAGGCAGGCGGCATACTCTTTTGCCGCTTCAGTGTCATGAATCGAGCACGGCCCGATCACCACCAGCAAGCGATCGTCCTGACCCTGCAAAATCTGGTGAATCGCCTGACGGGCCTGCGAAACGGTTTCCGCCGCCCGATCGGTTGCCGGGAATTTTTCGAATAGCGCTACCGGCGATAACAGTTCTTTAATCTCTTTGATGCGTAAATCATCGTTCTGGTAATTCATACTGATTCCATATTATTTCTGGCCCAGCGCGCGCCGGGCACAATCTGTCCAATGTAGCCCGAAGCGCCAAGGGTGTAAATTCCCGCTGCGGGTTAAATGTGGCGGTTAAATGTGCGGGTGATATTTGCATTAATCGGGTAAGCGTCTAGACTTTTTAATGGTAAGCACTGAGGAATGGACTGCTTACACGATTAAATCACCCTGTTTAAGCCAACCGGCGAATTTTATTTCGTCAGTGACCCCTTTATCCAAAACTGCACCTCCGGGCTTGAAGCAGCAACTTGATTAATTAACGGGAGCATAATGATGAAAAAGTTTGCCTTACTCTTTTTAACAGCAGCGATGACTCTGAGCAGCGGCGCGGCCATGGCGGCGAGCAATAACAACGGTACGGCTAACCAGGCTGCCGATGCGGGCGCAGCGGCGGGCGGTGCAAAAGAGAATCTGCCACCGAATAACGTCGATAACAGCAAGATTAATAATACCGGCACCAATACCGATCCGGCGACCTCTGGCAGCAACACCAGCAGCGATAATATGTCTGCGAATGAAATTGACCAGAATAGTCAGTGTAAAGACGGCAAATGCCCGAACATTAATAAGAAAGTACAGACTAAAGAAGGTGGCGGTGAGGTCAATACCAAAACCGACGGCACCTCGCAGTAATTCTGTCCGATCAGGAGAGCGTCTGCTCTCCTGTGTTTTTCTCCTCTCTTCTCTTCCGCTATGCTGAGCCGATGAAATTAACAGGGAAACGTTCATGGCCGCATTGCTTCTGATTGATGATCATCCACTGGTCGAGGTTGCCCTTGAGGCTGCACTGACCCGATCGCCGATTCCGGTTACGCTCTACTCCGCCAGCAGCGAACAGGCGGCGCGCGCCTTTCTGTCATTACCGCTGGATATTATCGTGCTGGATATGGGCCTGCCGGATGGTGACGGGCTGGAAATTCTGCGCCGCCTGAAAATTCATCTGCCGGATTGCCCGGTGCTGATCTACTCGGCACAGCAAACCCATCACACTATGCGACGCGCGCAGGCGCCGGGCGCGGCAAGGTATGTAGTCAAAAGTCAGCGGATGGAGCAGTTACTCAGCGCCATTCTGGCGGTGCTGGGTGGCCATACCGCTTTTCCCGCCATTGAAGATCGCCCTGAGCTGCCACTGACTCAGAAAGAGCGTCAGGTGCTGGCGTTACTGGCCAGCGGCTTATCGAACCTGCAAATCGCCGAGCAGTTGCACATCAGCAACAAAACCGTCAGCCCCCATGAAAAGAATATTCTGGAAAAAACCGGCGCCCGTTCGGTGGTGGAACTGGCCGACCTGTAGAAGGCGCAGCAGTGAGATACTGGCTGCTGATTTTGCTGTTGTTGTGGGGCGGAGTCGGGGCGGAAGTCCGTCCGGTCAGTAGCGTTAACCTACCGATGATGCTGCCGGTGAATTGCGCCGAAACGATGCAGGGCCGCATGCTGCGCGTCGGCCTGCTGGAAGAGAATAACGCGCCGTGGGTGATGCGTATCGGCAACGACCTCTACGGTATCAATGCCGATTATCTCTCGGCGCTGCGCCAGCTGACCGGCGCCCAGTTCAGCCTGACGCTGTATGCCGATCAGGCGCACCTGCTACAGGCGCTGAACGACGGCCAGATCGATTTTGCCCTCGGTATGCTGGCTGCCCCTTTACCGGATGGCATCCTCAGCAGTGATAACTGGTTCAGCAGCCCGCTGCGCATCTACCGTAATCAGCAAAATCAGCGCGCCGTGATGTTTAACAGCCAGAATGCCCAGCTGGCGATCGGTGACACGACGCTGACACAGCTGCCGCCGGCGCTGCCGGCGATACAGCAGCGATCTGCAGGCACTTTACACCCTGCTCAATCAGCAGAACGATTATGTGGTGGCGGATGAGACCAGCGCCAGCTTTCTGTTGAGTCAGCTGCAACAGGGTCAGATTTATCAGATCGCCTCGCGGATAGAGGGCGGACAGGTCAACCTGCGTGCGGTCAGCCGCGATCCGCAGCTGATTGGCTGGATTAATTAGAGCCTGCGCCAGCTGCCCGCCGAACTGATGAATACCCTTCAGGCGCGCTGGAGCAGCACTCTGCCGCGCTATCAGGATACCAAGACGCTGATGCTCAGCCCAGATGAACGGGCGTGGATTGCCACCCATCCGCGCGTGCTCTACACCGCCGAGCCGGATAACTATCCGTGGAGCTATCGTGACAGCACCGACACGGCACGCGGCTATGGCGTAGAACTGCTGAAAGTGATTGCCCAGAGTACCCGACTGCAATTTGAGCCGGTGTGGGTCAGTAATCCCCGCCAGGCCGCCACGCTGCTCGGTCAGCAGCAGGCGATGCTGCAGCTGATGCAACCGATTAACGGCGATGCTATGCAGAGCACCTCGCTGCCGGTATGGCGCGCGCCGTGGGGCATCTACAGCATCCAGCCCGATACCCTGACCCACTGGCGCGACCTGCGCGGTAAACGGGTCGGGGTGCTGCAGAACGATCTGGCGCAGCACCTGCTGCCTGACGATCTGCAGCCGCAGCGCTTTGCCGATCGCAACAGCCTGTACGATGCGCTGGTCGATAATGTGCTGTCGGCCCGCTGGCGCAGCACAACGACAAGTTTCTTGGTCGCCTGAGCCAGACGCTGCGCGACACGGTGAGCCAGGATCTGGCGCGGCTCACCACCGCGCGTGAACAGTCGGACCTGGATGGGTTAGCAGAAGCCGCTCACCGGATGAAAGGCAGCTGGTTACTGGTGGGACTGGAGGAAGGCGCGCAGCTTAGTCAGCAGCTGGCGGAACAGGCAAAACAGCATCAGGACACGTCTGAAACGTGGCGATTACTGATATCATTGACTAACAGGTTACTGAAAAACTGGATTCTTATGGCACACACCCACACTCATAGCGGGCAGGATAGCAATCGCACCCGTCTGGCGGCCGCGTTTGGCGTCACCACTCTGTTTATGGTCGCCGAAGTGATTGGCGGCTGGCTGTCTGGCTCGCTGGCGCTGCTGGCCGACGCCGGTCATATGCTGACCGATGCCGCCGCGCTGCTGATGGCGCTGCTGGCGGTGCAGTTTGCTCGCCGTAAACCCAATGCCCACCATACCTTTGGCCTGCTTCGCCTGACCACGCTGGCCGCGTTTGTCAATGCGCTCGCCCTGCTGGCGATTACCGCGTTGATCGTCTGGGAAGCGCTGCATCGCTTTGCCGATCCGCAGCCGGTGACCGGCGGACTGATGCTGGGTATCGCGATCGCGGGCCTGCTGGCCAATACCCTGTCGTTCTGGTTGCTGCATCACGGCAGCGGAGAGAAGAATCTGAACGTGCGCGCCGCGGCGCTGCATGTGATGGGCGATCTGCTGGGATCGGTGGGCGCTATCGTGGCGGCGGTGATTATTATGCTGACCGGCTGGACGCCGATTGACCCGATCCTGTCGCTGCTGGTGTCGCTGCTGGTGCTGCGCAGCGCCTGGGCGCTGTTGCGGGAAAGTCTGCAGGAGTTACTGGAAGGCGCGCCGCGTTCACTGGACGTCACCCGGCTGATCCGCGATCTGACGCTCAATATTGCCGAAGTACGTAATGTGCATCATGTTCATCTGTGGCAGGTCGGTGAGAAACCGCTGCTGGCGCTGCACGTGCAGGTGATCCCGCCTTACGATCATGACGCGCTGCTGCACCGTATTCACGATTATCTGCAGCAGCACTATCAGATTGCGCACGCCACCGTGCAGATGGAGTACAAGCCGTGTGCCGGTGCCGAGTGTGAACTCGGCATCAACAGTGGCTCAGCGGCTGTTCATCACCATCATGACCACAGTCACGCGCCGGGAGAACATCGCGCTCACTAAGACGACAGCGCGCGGGAACCCTGTTGCCGCGCGCTGCGAATCCACATCCGTGAACCGTTTAGCGCAATCAGCGTCAGAATCACATATTCCATCGACATCGCATACACGCCCTGGCGCGCAAAGATCATCACGCTAATCACGTTGATGATCACCCACAGCAGCCAGTTCTCGACATATTTGCGCGTCATCAGGATCATCGCCGCAATCGACAGCACCATCATGCAGGAATCCCAGAACGGGAACGCATCCGGTTGCAGCGCCGGTATCGCCACCGCCAGGCCGAGACCGTTCATCAGCGTTACCGCCGCCCTCGTCAACAGCGCAAACACCGGATCGATGTAGAGTGTCATCAGCGCAATCGCGATGATACAACCGGCTGCCCAGGCCAGCGCTTTGGGTAACGGCAGCCAGCGAATCTTCAGCGCCGCCTGATGGTCTTCCGTCTGCCGACTCCAGGCGTACCAGCCATAGAGATTGGCGACAAAAAAGAACAGCTGCAACAGCAGGCTGGCGTAGAGCTGGATTTGAAAGAAGATCACCGCAAACAGCGTGACGTTAATCAGGCCAAACGGATAGTTGACGATCTTTTCCAGGCTGGCAAGCCAGATGCAGAGCAAACCCGCCAGAGTGCCAATCGCTTCAATCCACGAGAGGTCGTAACCGCCCGCACCAAGCGGAATATGCACCAGAATATTGTGCGTGCTGAAGAAGTCCATGGCTGGCACCTGTCAAAGAAACGCCTCAGGCGTTTCCTTTCACGTTGAGTTTAAGATCCGCTGCAAAGGATAGCATGCGATTAAGCGGCAGCAATGCGGCTTCTCGCAGGTCATCGGCAACCTGTACCTGATGATCCGCCCCACCCGACTCCAGTGCCTCTGTAATTGCCCTGAGGCCGTTCATCGCCATCCACGGGCAATGCGCGCAGCTGCGACAGGTTGCCCCTTTTCCGGCGGTCGGCGCTTCCAGCAGTTCCTTCTGCGGAACCGCCTGCTGCATTTTATAAAAGATGCCGCGATCGGTCGCGACGATAATTTGCGGATGCGGCAGGGATTTCGCCGCCTGGATCAGCTGGCTGGTTGAACCTACCGCGTCGGCCAGATCGACAATCGCCTGCGGCGACTCGGGATGCACCAGCACTGCCGCTTCGGGATAGAGCGCTTTCATGCGCTGCAATGCCTGGGTTTTAAACTCGTCATGAACGATACAGGCGCCCTGCCAGCACAGCACATCCGCACCCGATTTTTGCGTCACATAGCGGCCAAGATGGCGATCCGGTGCCCAGATGATCTTATGGCCGAGGCTGTCGAGATGTTCAATCAGCTCAACCGCGATGCTGGAGGTTACCACCCAGTCGGCGCGCGCTTTCACCGCTGCGGAGGTATTGGCGTAAACCACTACGGTACGATCGGGATGGGCATCGCAGAAAGCGTTGAACTCCTCAATCGGGCAGCCCAGATCGAGGGAACATTCCGCCTGCAGCGTCGGCATCAGCACGGTTTTCTCCGGGCTGATAATTTTGGCGGTTTCCCCCATGAAGCGCACACCCGCCACCAGCAGCGTAGTCGCCGGATGGTTGCTGCCGAAGCGCGCCATCTCCAGCGAGTCGGAGACGCAGCCGCCAGTCTCTTCTGCCAGCGCCTGAATTTCCGGGTCGGTGTAGTAGTGCGCCACTATCACTGCATTGAGTGCTTTCAGTAACGCTTTAATCTTCTCACGATAGGCCGCCTTTTCATCGTCAGTCAGGCGGGCGGGATTGGGCGGGAATGGGTAAACGGCGCTCTCGGGATCGAACATCACACTCATGACACAGCTCTCGTTTTATCTAATTAACGAAAATGGCCCGTTAAGGCGACATATGGCGTTGTTCCCGCCATCGTGTTTTATATGCTAAACAAGATAGCGGAAATGTGTCGGTGTGTCGTGGAGTTTTTGTCTGCAACTGCGTACTATTGCACTTCAGCCCGGCTGCTGCTCCTCTGCCAGCTTCAGCGCGGCCTGCGGTGCCTCCAGCGCCAGTAAAAAGGCTTTGATCTCCAGTCCCCCTGCGAAGCCGATCAGTTTACCGTTGGCACCGATCACCCGATGGCACGGCGCGATAATGGAGAGCGGATTACGGCCATTGGCGGCCCCCACCGCACGCACCGCCAGCGGATGACCGATCTCGCGAGCAATCTGGCTGTAGCTGAGGGTTTCGCCAAATGGAATCGTCACCAGCGCCTGCCAGACTTTTTTCTGAAAATCGGTGCCGACAAAGTCGAGCGGCAATTCGAAAAAGCGCCGTTCGCCGGCAAAATATTCCATCAGCTGTCTGGCCGTTTCCTGTAACACCGGGTGCTCATCGTGACGGGTTTGCGGCAAAAACCGGGTACGTTTCGGATCGTCGTTTTCCCACAAAATACCGACCAGACCGCGGTCGCTGGCGACCAGCTTGAGTTCACCGACAACGGTGACGATAGGTTTGAAGTAATACATGCTGATTCTCCGCTCACATATTCAGCAGCAATTATCGCACTTTTTATCGGCCGCGCTGGCTGTTTTCGGTCATGGCGATAAACTGTTGTGCTGTCCGAAAACAGCCAGTCTGCAGGTTCATTCCGGCGTAGGCTGCGCATTATTTGCCGGAGAAACGCCATGCTCGATCCTGAAATTGCCTACCAGGCACTGACCTCACGTGATACCCGTTTCGATGGAGTGTTCTTCGTCGGCGTGACCTCAACCGGTATCTATTGCCGCCCGATCTGCCCGGTAAAAGCGCCGATGCCGATGCAGAAAAACTGTCTGTTCTTCGGCAGCGCCGAAAAAGCCCGTTTCCGGCCCTGCCTGCGCTGCCGCCCGGAGCTGGCACCCGGTAATGCACCGGTTGATCAGGCCCATCGCATCGCCGATCGGCTGGTGCAGCGCATTGAGGAAGGTGTGCTGGAGCAGCATGAAGGGTTGGATGAGATTGCGGCCGAGTTCGGTATCAGCGCACGTCAGCTGCGGCGGATTGTGCAGCAGGAGCTGGGCGTCTCGCCGCTCGAGCTGAAGCAGACGCGTCGGATGTTGCTGGCAAAACAGCTGCTGACCGAGACCCGGCTGCCGATTATCGATGTCGCCTATTCCAGCGGCTTTGGCGGCCTGCGGCGCTTTAATGATGTATTCCAGGCCCGTTACCGCATGACGCCCGGTGCGTTGCGTAAGGAAACGCTGCCGGCGGCGCAGCTACAGCCTAGCGATACCATGCGGCTGCGGCTCAGCTATCGCCCTCCTTACGACTGGCAGGCGATGCTCAGCTTTTTGCAGCTGCGCCTGATGAAAGAGATTGAGGCGGTTGAGGATGGTTGCTACCGGCGCACCGTAGCGCTGGGCGACTATCGCGGCTGGGTCAGCGTGTCGCATCTGCCAGCAAAACAGGCGTTGCAGGTTGAGTTCACCAGCAGCTTAACGCCGGTGTTGCCGGCCCTGCTGCGTCGGCTACGCGATCTGTTCGATCTCAACGCACAGCCACAGCGGATTGCGGCACATCTGCAGCAGGACCCGCTGCTGGCGCAGAGCCTGGCTGATTATCCCGGCCTGCGGGTACCCGGTTCCTTTGACGGCTTTGAGAT
Source organism: Pantoea sp. Eser (assembly GCA_009830035.1). Classification (GTDB taxonomy): domain Bacteria; phylum Pseudomonadota; class Gammaproteobacteria; order Enterobacterales; family Enterobacteriaceae; genus Pantoea. The sequence goes on along the minus strand of SZZY01000003.1, from coordinate 275,423 downwards.
GGGCGTGCGGGCGATACTCAGTCAGCAGATTAAGGTGAAAGCCGCGACCACGCTGAGCAGCCGCTTTGCCGAGGCGTTTGGTGAAGCCTGCGTGACGCCGTTTGCTGATCTGTCACGCTACTACTCTGCCCGCCCAGCGACCATCGCGCAGACCACACTGGATGAGATTGCCCGCCTCGGGATAGTCAGCGCCCGCGCCAGGGCGATTCAGGCCTTTGCAAGCGCCTGCGCTGCCGGTGAGCTGCGGTTCAATGCCACCCTGTCGCCTGAGGCGATGATGACGCGGCTGATGAGCTTACCGGGCATCGGGCCGTGGACCGCTCACTATAATTGCGATGCGCGCCCTGCGCTGGCCGGATGCCTTTCCTAAAGAGGACATTGCGGTGCGCCAATAATCTGGGTGGTCTGACGCCGCGCGCCGCTGAGCAGCGTTCACAGGTCTGGCGGCCGTGGCGCAGCTGTGCGGTAATGCATATCTGGAAGAGTCTGTCGAGGGGAAGAGAATTGATGCTGACGCATCAGCCTGAATCGCCTGGCGAATCAGTCGAACCTGCGACCAATTGATTAAAAGTCAACTGCTCTACTAATTGAGCTAACGACCCATCTTCAGGCTTGCCAGACACGTTTGCAATGTGTCCCGGCAACGGCGGCATATATTACTGATTTACTGAGGTAGCGCAACCCTTATTTCTGCTAAAAGCTTCAATTGCTTACCTTTCATACGGCAAGACCAGAAATCACACGATATCCGGTCTGAACCGTACAGATTACATACTTGCCAGACGTTTTTGCGCCTGTTTGGCAGAATCGGTATTGGGATAAAGTTTAATCACCTGCTGGTAAACCGCTTTGGCTTTCGCCGTGTCGTTTTTCTCCTGCATGATGACGCCCACTTTCAATAACGCCTCTGCGGCTTTAGGCGACTTCGGATAGTTTTTCACCACCGTGGCATAATAATAGGCCGCGTCGTCTTTTTTGCCTTTGTTGTAGTTCAGCTGTCCCAACCAGTAATTGGCGTTCGGCTGATAGGTCGAATCAGGGTAACGTTTTACCCACGCCTGAAGCGCACTCATCGCCTGGTCGTACTGTTTTTTCTCCAGAATCAGCGCAACAGCCGCATTGTAGTCGCCGTTCGCATCGCCGGTCTGGGCCGGTGCGCTGCCCGTCGCTGCCGCCACACCCGCGCCTGCATCGGCTGAAGCATCGCTGCTGGCCGCCTGCTGACCGCTGTTACTGCTGCTCAGGCTGTCAATCTGCTGATAGAGCTGCTTCTGAAGCTCGACCACCTGATTCAGCTGATACGAGTTTTGCTGGATTTGCCCACGCAACGAGTCGATGTCACGTTGGTTATCGCTCATCTGCTGTTGCAGTTGTTGCAGCAGCTGTGCCTGGGCATTAGAGATTCGTTCAAGAGTGGTGACACGGTCTTCAACCGAGCCGGAGCCAACGCTACTGATTGACGCTTGGGCATTAGCGGCCCAGGGGGCCGCTACGCCAATCAGTAACGACAGACTCAACAGGTGATGTCTGAAGTTACTAACCATGTTATTCTCTTAGTAGACCAGTACGGCACGACGGTTTTTAGAATACGCTGCTTCGTCATGACCCAGAACGGCTGGCTTTTCTTTACCGTAAGAAACGATAGACATCTGATCGGCAGAAACACCTTTGCCTTGCAAATACATTTTAACCGCGCTGGCACGACGTTCGCCCAAGGCGATGTTGTATTCCGGCGTACCGCGCTCATCCGCGTGACCTTCGATAGTCACTTTGTAAGATGGGTTGCTACGCAGGAAAGCAGCATGCTGATCTAGCATCTGAGCGTAATCAAACTGAACGTCATATTTGTCCAGACCGAAGTAGAGGATGTTGTTCTGCTGCGGCTGTTGCATCTGCAGACGCGCTTGCTCGTCATAAGACATGTTGCCGCCGTTGCCGTTCATGCCAGAATTTGCACCGTAAGCGCCATCAGCACTCATGCCAGTCTGGTCATTGTTGTTGTTTTTGTGTGAGCTACAAGCCGCTACTGCCAGAACCGGCAGAGCCAGCATCAAACCCTTCAGCACTTTGTTCAGTTGCATTTCAAAAACCCCATTATTGTTTATTGTTTGTGATGTCTGTTAAGTCAGACATTACAGATACGGCGACCAGGCAGGAAATTTTACCTGTCCATCAGTTGCCGGAATATGCGCTTTGAAACGGCCGTCGGTTGAAACCAGCTGCAGCACGGAACCCATCCCCTGAGTAGAGCTATAGATTACCATTGTGCCGTTCGGTGCCAGGCTTGGCGTTTCATCCAGGAACGTGTCCGTTAACGTTTGAACGGCTCCCGTTTCCAGATCCTGTTTGGCGACGTGTTGAGCACCGCCACTGGTGCTAATCATCACCATTGATTTTCCATCGGTGGCAACGTCCGCATCCTGGTTCTGACCGCCTTCCCAGGTAATGCGTTTTGGCGCGCCGCCGTTGATACCTACTTTATAAATCTGAGGCGCACCGGCCCGATCCGAGGTGTAAGCCAGCGTCTGGCTGTCCGGGAACCAGGTCGGTTCGGTGCTGTTAAAACGACCATCGGTGACCTGACGCGTCTGACCTGACGCCAGATCCATCACGTAGAGGTTAAGGCTGCCGGTTTTAGACAGGGCGAAAGCCAGCTTCGAGCCATCGGGCGAGAAGGCTGGTGCACCGTTGTGACGTGGATAAGAAGCAACCTGACGAATGGCACCGTTAGACAGCGTCTGTACCACCAGCGCTGACTTGCCGCTTTCAAAGGTGACGTACGCCACTTTGCTGCCGTCTGGCGACCAAGCCGGTGACATCAGCGGCTGCGGTGAACGGTGAACCACAAACTGGTTGTAGCCATCGAAATCCGCGACGCGCAGTTCATACGGGAACTGACCGCCGTTGGTCTGCACCACATAGGCGATGCGGGTGCGGAACGCCCCTTTAATGCCGGTCAGTTTCTCAAAGGTTTCATCACTGGCGGTGTGCGCAGCATAGCGCAGCCACTGTTTGGTCACCTTGTAGGAGTTCTGTGCCAATACCGTACCTGGCGCAGCGCCGGTATCGACTAACTGGTAAGAGACATGGTAGCTGCCGTCCGGGTTGGACTGCACCTGACCCACCACCACGGCATCAATGCCGAGCGCGCTCCAAGCGGCAGGCTGAACTTCCTGCGCGCTGGTTGGCTGCTGTGGCAGACGTGAGCGATCCAGCGGGTTGAATTTACCGCTGTTGCGCAGGTCAGCCGCCACGATGCCGCCGATATCTTCTGGCGCAGCGCCAGCACCGGCCCATTTAAACGGTACCACGCCAATCGGACGTGCAGTATTCACGCCCTGGGTGATCTCAATTCGAACTTCTGCATGCAGCACGGCTGCCCACAGCAGGATAAAAAAGCCTAACGTAACGCGAAGAGCTTGCTTCATTTTATCTCCCTTATCTGAACCTCAGTCCACGATAATTGGCACTGTTCCTGGAAACCACGAGTACGACTTAAATACGGCAAGCTAACCTTAGATCAACTTGCCGTCAGTCACTGCATTATTGCGGTCTGAAACGCATTGGCGCGTTTTTAAACACTTCATACACAGCCTGTGAAGGCGGCTTCGGAATACGTGCCTGTTTAGCAGCGGCAATCGCTGCCTGACAGAGTGCGGGGTCGCCGCCTTCTGACTTAACGTCAATCAACAATCCGTCAGGCGCAAGTTTAATCCGTAAATCACAACTTTTTCCGCGATACAGATCCGCATCATAGAATCGGCTTTGAATCGCACTGGTAATCTGACCAAGATAGGAGTTGATCTCCGCACCGGACGCACCGGCTTTCTTCTGATTACCCTGCCCTGCCGCGCCACCCGAGGTGCCGCTTTTCGGCGCATTTTTGCTAGAAGCCAGTCCGCCTAACAGGTCATCAACATCGCTGTCATTGGCTGCATCAGCGGCGGCTTTGGCCTTCGCATCGGCTTTGGCTTTAGCTGCGGCTTCCGACTTCTCTTTGGCGGCTTCTGCTTTCGCTTTCGCTGATTCTGCCACCTTCTCTTTGGCTTCTTCGGCCGCTTTCGCCTCAGCGTCAGACTTCGCTTTAGCTTCGGCTACGGCTTTCTCTTTTGCTGCCGCGGCGGCCGCAGCTTTGGCCTGCTGATCGGCCTGTTTCTTCGCTTCAGCGGCCGCCTGCTTCGCCTGTTGTTTAGCGTTTTCCTGCGCTTCCAGCCACTCTTTCTCCAGCGCTTTCAGTCGCTGTTGCTCAGCCGCCTGTTTTTGTTGCAGCTCTTCAGCCTGCTTCTGCGCCTGCTTTTTACGCTGCTGCTCGGCGCGCTGGCTGCCGCTCTGCTGGTTCTGCTGACGGTTGTATTGACTCACTACCGCACCGGGATCGACCATCACAGCATCAATATCGCTGCCGCCGCCGGCACTGCTGGCATCAATGTGCTCATTAAACGAGCTCCATATCAGCAGCGCGATCAGCACAATGTGCAGAATCACCGAAATGATTATCGCGCGCTTTAACTTCTCGTTTTGCTCGGTTGCCTTCGACACACTCGGTTCCCAAAAAACGGTTTGATTTTAAATCGGCTGCGTCATCAAACCGACAGATTTAACACCCGCCTGGTGCAGCAGGTTGAGCGCTTTAATAATTTCGTCGTAAGGCACTTCTTTCGCGCCCCCGATCAAAAAGACGGTCTTTGGATTGGCTTCCAGTCGACGCTGCGCTTCGCTGATCACCTGCTCAGGAGGCAGCTGATCCATACGATCGTGATCCACCACCAGACTGTACTGACCCACGCCCGCCACTTCGACAATCACCGGCGGGTTATCGCCACTGGCGACGGTTTTTGAATCGGTCGCATCAGGCAGGTCCACTTCCACACTCTGGGTAATAATGGGCACCGTCGCCATGAAGATCAGCAACAGCACCAACAGGACGTCCAGTAGCGGAACGATGTTGATTTCCGACTTCAGGTCGCGGCGTTTGCGACCACGTACTCTGGCCATCATTAACCTCGATTTACTTAGCGCTATCGCTGGAGAAAGCCTGGCGATGCAGAATGGCGGTGAACTCTTCCATGAAGTTGTCGTAGCCCTGCTCCAGTTTATTCACGCGCTGGTTCAGACGGTTGTACGCCATGACCGCCGGGATCGCCGCAAACAGGCCGATTGCCGTGGCAATCAACGCTTCAGCAATACCCGGTGCAACCATCTGCAGGGTCGCCTGCTTCACCGCGCCCAGCGCGATAAAGGCGTGCATGATCCCCCAGACGGTACCAAACAGACCGATATACGGACTGATAGAGCCGACTGTGCCGAGGAAAGGAATGTGATTTTCCAGCGCCTCCAGTTCACGGTTCATCGAGATGCGCATCGCCCGGCTCGCACCCTCAATCACCGCTTCCGGTGCGTGGTTATTGGCGCGGTGCAGACGAGCAAACTCTTTGAAACCTGAGTAGAAAATCTCCTCCGACCCACCGAGTTCGTCACGACGGCCCTGGCTTTCCTGATAGAGACGGGAGAGTTCGATACCGGACCAGAATTTGTCTTCAAACGCCTCCGCTTCGCGCCCCGCCGCGTTAAGAATACGCGTACGCTGAATAATGATCGCCCAGGAGGCAATCGAAAAGCCGATCAAAATCAACATGATAAGTTTGACCAGAAGGCTCGCCTTCAGGAACAAATCAAGAATGTTCATGTCAGTCACTGCTTGAACTCCGCGACAATAGACTTGGGAAGCGCAATCGGCTTCATCAGATGTGGGTTAATGCAGGCAATCAGGACTTCTGCCTCATTGAGCACTTTGCCTTCAGCATTCACGATACGCTGGGTAAACGTCATGGTAGCCCGGGTAATCGATGTCACTTCACTCTTGATCTCCAGAAGGTCATCAAGACGCGCCGCCGCCAGATAGTCCACCGTCATACGCCGCACCACAAAAGCGACCTGCTGTTCTAACAGCGTCTGCTGATTGAAATGGTGCTGACGCAACATTTCGGTACGTGCTCGTTCATAAAAAGCAATATAGCTGGCGTGATAAACCACGCCACCGGCATCAGTGTCTTCGTAGTAGACCCGAACCGGCCAGCGAAACAGCGTTGTACTCACTCTACATCCCGGCCTCGTTTTAAACGTTGCTACTATACGCAAGACAAATCGGGTTTGGAATGGGTCGCCAGAGCCAGGCGAAAATAATTATCGCTCCGTAACAAACGGAACGATTTCAGGGAGATTTCTTGACCGGACGCTGACAAAAACTCACTCACAACGTCGATGTGGCGGGAGGTTAAGCGTAAAAGCGGTAAAGCGCGATAAACAGCACCCCGATTGCCGGTAAGGGCGAAAACAGCGACTGCCATCGGGTTTGCTGTGGCCGGAAACCCACGCCGTGGATCACCGCGCTACAGATGGCCCAGATCAGCAGTAGAGCCTGCGGAGCCGGCAGCCCCTGCCCGCGTGATCGGCAAAGCGCGTCGGGTCCCACAGCACGTCGCCGGCCGTGATCAGCGCCAGCAGCAGTGAAAGGGCCCGCAACGGGCCCTTGTCCATCAGACGATACAGCATCTGAATCGGTGCGCGCATCAGTGCGACTCATCCTGCGCATCGATGTGTTCAATCGCCAGCGCGGTGACGATACCAAAAGCACAGGCCAGCAAGGTGCCAAGAATCCAAGCAAAATACCACATGCGTCGTCTCCTTAATTAGTAGAGTGAGTGACTGTTGCTTTCGATGTGCTCTTTGGTGATGCGGCCAAACATATTCCAGTAACACCAGCTGGTGTAAGCCAGAATGATCGGCACAAAGATCACCGCAGCGACGGTCATAATTTTCAGCGTCAGCAGGCTGGAGGTGGCATCCCACATCGTCAGGCTGATGCCCGGCACCGTGCTGGAAGGCATGATGAACGGGAACATCGCGATACCCGCCGTCATGATGACGCAGGCCAGAGTCAGTGAGGAGAACAGGAACGCCCAGGCACCCTTCTCAAGCCGGGAGCAGATCACCGTCAGCAGCGGCAGCAGCACGCCGAGCAGCGGGTGGTTCTGGAAATTCACCATCCAGACGCCCGCCAGCACGAAGCAGACCATCATCACCAGCGCAGCAATCTGTGCCGCCGCGCGCGAACGCACGTGCAGTTCACCGCTGGTGCGCATCTGCAGATAGGTCGCGCCCTGCGCCAGAATCATCGCCACGCTGACCACGCCCGCCAGCAGGCCAAACGGATTCAGCAGCTGGAAGAAGTTACCGGTATAGAACAGACGCAGACATTCATCGGCATGGAAGGGAACGCCCTGCAACAGGTTGCCGAACGCCACGCCAATTACCAGCGGCGGCACAAAGCTGCCAATGAAAATGCCCCAGTCCCAGGCACCGCGCCAGCGGTTATCTTCAATCTTGGAGCGGTAATCAAAGCCGACCGGCCGGAAGAACAGCGAGGCCAGCACTAGGATCATCGCCACATAGAAGCCTGGAAAGGCCGCGGCATAGACCATCGGCCAGGCGGCAAACAGCGCGCCGCCGGCAGTGATCAGCCATACCTGATTGCCATCCCAGTGCGGGGCGATGGTGTTAATCATGATGCGGCATTCGGTATCGTTGCGGTTCAGGATGCGCGTCAGCATGCCGACGCCCATATCAAAGCCATCTGCCACGGCGAAACCGATCAGCAGTACGCCTATCAGCAACCACCAGACAAAGCGCAGAACTTCATAATCAAACATGGTCGCTCTCCTTATCCCTGCACCGGCTGAGTTATCGCCGTGATCTGTTCATGATGGTAACGCCCGGTTTTCAGGCTGCTCGGCCCAAGGCGGGCAAATTTGAACATCAGGTACATCTCAGCCACCAGGAACAGGGTGTAGAGGCCGCAGATCAGGATCATTGAGAACAGCAGATCGCCCACCGTCAGTGACGAGTTAGCGACTGCGGTCGGCAGCACTTCACCGATGGCCCACGGCTGACGGCCATATTCCGCCACAAACCAGCCTGACTCGATGGCAATCCACGGCAGTGGAATACCGAACAGGGCCGCTTTCAGTAACCAGCGGTTCTTACCGATGCGGTTACAGATGACGCTCCAGAAGGCCAGCGTAATCACGCCCAGCAGCAGCACGCCACACAGCACCATGATTCGGAACGCGAAATAGAGCGGAGCCACGCGCGGAATAGAATCCTGCGTCGCCTGCTGGATTTGCGCTTCGGTGGCGTCAGAGACGTTAGCGGTATAGCGTTTCAGCAGCAGACCATAGCCGAGATCCTGCTTGTGGCTGTTGAAGGCTTCGCGTACCGCCGGGTCCTGGCTGCCGCCACGCAGTTCATTCAGCGAGGCGTAGGCTTTCATGCCGTTACGGATGCGTACTTCATGCTGCGCCATCAGATCTTTCAGCCCAGTCACCGGTGTGTCGGTGGATCGGGTGGCGATCAGGCCAAGCAGCCACGGGATCTGAATCGCATATTTGTTTTCGCGGGTCTCCTGATCCGGCAGGCCAAACAGGGTAAACGACGCCGGAGCGGGCTGGGGTTCCCATTCCGCTTCAATTGCTGCCAGCTTGGTTTTTTTCACGTCGCACATTTCATAACCGGACTCATCGCCCAGTACGATCACCGACAGCACCGCCGCCATGCCGAAGCTGGCCGCAATGGCGAAGGAGCGTTTAGCAAAGGCGATGTCGCGTCCTTTCAGCAGGTACCAGGCGCTGATGCCGAGAATAAACATCGCACCGGTGGTGTAGCCTGCCGCCACGGTATGGACGAATTTAACCTAGGCAACCGGGTTGAGTACCAGCTCGGAGAAGCTGACCATCTCCATGCGCATGGTTTCGAAGTTGAACTTAGAGGCGATCGGATTCTGCATCCAGCCATTCGCCACCAGGATCCACAGCGCCGACATGTTCGAGCCCAGCGCCACCAGCCAGGTGACGGCCAGATGCTGTACTTTACCCAGCCGATCCCAGCCCAAAAAGAACAGGCCGACAAAGGTGGATTCGAGGAAGAACGCCATCAGCCCTTCAATGGCGAGCGGCGCGCCAAAGATATCGCCGACGTAGTGGGAGTAATATGACCAGTTGGTACCGAACTGAAATTCCATAGTCAGGCCGGTCGCCACGCCTAGCGCGAAGTTAATACCGAATAACTTGCCCCAGAATTTGGTCATATCTTTATAAATTTGTTTGCCGCTCAGGACGTATACCGTCTCCATGATCGCCAGCAAAAACGCCATACCCAGCGTTAAAGGCACGAACAGAAAATGGTACATCGCCGTTAAGGCAAACTGTAACCGCGACAGCTCGACTATATATAATATAATGACTCCTTGCTCCTCGCATTATCCCGTTACGCGCGTCACAGAGGCGCGCGTAATCTGAGTCAGGAACGACTGTTTATTAATTCCAGTTTTTTATAGCCAGCAGAACAGGTAGATGAGCTGCCCGTTGCTGGTGAATAACGGGTAAAGCAGCCCTGACTGTCAATGCAGCGCTATTCTCAACGTATGCAATAACAACAGAAAAGCGGGTATCACCCCGGGTAGAGCAGACGTTTGAAAGTTTGTGTAAAAGGCTGAATTGATGTAGTGCAATTTACGCCTTTAGCGTTGCGCTTTGCCAGCGGAATAGGCGGAATAGTTGGTTATAACTCGCGAATAATTGGTCTGGAATAACGTAATAAATTTCCAGATAGGGTCAGGTCGGTTTCTTGTTATCAGGATGTCATCGTCGGGCTGAATAGTATTTAAAATATATTACCTTTGCTGCTTTTAATTAACGCCGGGCGTTTTCTGGCGGTTATTCCGCAGAGCCGACGATTCAACAGCGTGAGCGGGTACCGGCAATAGAAGGCATAAAAAAAGCCACCCGCAGGTGGCTTTGATGTTCGATCGCTTTGGCTTACTTCGCCGGCAGGACAGCTTTCACCGCATCACCGATGTCAGCCAGGCTGCGAACGGTTTTCACGCCGGCTGCTTCCAGTGCCGCAAACTTCTCGTCTGCCATGCCTTTACCACCGGCAATGATGGCGCCCGCATGGCCCATACGCTTGCCTTTTGGCGCGGTCACACCAGCGATGTAACCCACTACTGGCTTAGTGACGTGCTCTTTGATGAACGCCGCCGCTTCTTCTTCCGCGCTGCCACCGATCTCACCGATCATCACGATCGCTTCGGTCTGTGGATCGTCCTGGAACATTTTCAGGATGTCAATGAAGTTAGAACCTGGGATCGGGTCACCGCCGATGCCGACACAGGTCGACTGGCCGTAGCCGATGTCGGTGGTCTGTTTAACGGCTTCATAGGTCAGCGTACCTGAACGTGAGACGATGCCGACGCGGCCCGGCTGGTGAATGTGACCGGGCATTATGCCGATTTTGCATTCGCCTGGGGTGATTACGCCCGGGCAGTTTGGACCAATCATCCGCACGCCCGCTTCATCCAGCTTCACTTTCACGGTCAGCATATCCAGCGTCGGGATGCCTTCGGTGATGGTGATAATCAGTTTGATGCCTGCATCGATCGCTTCAAGGATGCCATCTTTACAGAACGGGGCCGGCACGTAGATCACCGTGGCGGTTGCGCCGGTCGCTTCTACGGCTTCACGCACGGTGTTGAACACCGGCAGGCCCAGATGGGTGGTGCCGCCTTTGCATGGCGTTACGCCGCCAACCAGTTGGGTGCCGTAGGCCAGCGCCTGCTCAGAATGGAAAGTCCCCTGGCCACCGGTGAAACCCTGGCAAATGACTTTGGTGTTTTTGTCGATCAGAATGGACATTATTTATCCTCCGCGGCAGCAACAACACGCTGTGCGGCGTCTGTCAGGCTGGTTGCTGCAATGATGTTCAGACCGCTGTCCGCCAGTTTCTGGGCGCCCAGCTCGGCGTTGTTACCTTCCAGACGTACCACCACTGGCACGTTCACACCCACTTCAGCCACTGCGCCGATGATGCCGTCGGCAATCAGGTCACAGCGTACGATACCGCCGAAGATGTTAACGAAAACGGCTTTAACCGCATCGTCAGACAGGATGATTTTGAAGGCTTCTGTGACGCGCTCTTTGGTTGCGCCGCCGCCAACATCAAGGAAGTTCGCCGGTTGACCGCCGTGGTGCTTAACGATGTCCATGGTACCCATCGCCAGACCTGCGCCGTTCACCATACAGCCGATGTTGCCTTCCAGGGCGACATAGTTCAGTTCCCACTGTGTAGCATGGGCTTCACGTGGATCTTCCTGGCTTGGATCGCGCATTTCGCGCAGCTCTGGCTGACGGAACAGCGCATTGCCGTCGGCACCCAGTTTGCCATCCAAGAAGATCAGATCGCCCTGCTTAGTGATCACCAGCGGGTTGATCTCAACCATCGCCAGATCGCGCTCAAGGAACAGTGTCGCCAGACCCATGAAGATCTTGGTGAACTGACCGACCAGCTTACCGGACAGGCCCAGTTTGAATGCCAGCTCACGGCCCTGATAAGGCTGTGGACCGGTCAGCGGATCGAGCGCCATTTTATGGATCAGGTGCGGGGTTTCTTCCGCCACTTTTTCGATTTCCACGCCGCCTTCAGTTGATGCCATGAAGATCACGCGACGCGTTGCACGATCGACCACCGCGCCCAAGTAAAGCTCTTGGTCGATGTCGGTTACGGCTTCAACCAGAATCTGGTTTACCGGCTGGCCGTTCGCATCTGTCTGATAGGTCACCAGGCGTTTGCCCAGCCAGTTTTCAGCAAAGGCGCGAATCTCTTCTTTGCTGTTAACCACTTTCACACCGCCCGCTTTACCGCGGCCACCGGCATGAACCTGACATTTTACTACCCACGGGCCTGCGCCAATTTTCGAGGCAGCTTCTTCCGCTTCACTTGGTGTAGTACAGGCGTAACCGGTGGGTGCCGGCATGCCATACCGTGCAAACAGTTGTTTCGCCTGGTATTCGTGTAAGTTCATGATGTTCTGTCCATTCAGGTCTGAAAAGAGTAAAGAGGTTGGGCGCGCGGCGAGGCGCGCCCGATAAAAATCAGACATCCAGCAGCAGGCGCGCCTGGTCTTCCAGCATCTCTTTCACCGCAACCAAGTAGCCGACAGATTCACGGCCATCGATCAGACGGTGATCGTAGGAGAGCGCCAGATACATCATTGGCAGCACCACCACCTGACCATTGACCGCCATTGGACGATCTTTGATGGCGTGCATGCCGAGGATGGCACTCTGTGGCGGGTTGATGATCGGGGTCGACATCAGCGAGCCGAAGACGCCACCGTTGGTGATGGTGAAGTTGCCGCCGGTCAGATCGTCAACCGTCAGCTTGCCGTCACGACCTTTCACCGCCAGTTCTTTAATTTTCTTCTCGATATCAGCCATGCTCAGTGCATCGACATCGTGCAGCACCGGCGTCACCAGGCCGCGTGGCGTGGTGACCGCAATGCTGACGTCAAAGTAGTTGTGGTAAACCACATCTTCGCCATCGATAGAAGCATTCACTTCCGGATAGCGTTTCAGCGCTTCAACCACCGCTTTGATGTAGAAGGACATGAAGCCCAGACGCACGCCGTGACGCTTCTCGAAGGCATCGCCGTACTGCTTACGCAGATCCATGATCGGCTTCATGTTGACTTCGTTGAAGGTGGTCAGCATCGCGGTGCTGTTTTTCGCTTCCAGCAGACGCTCTGCCACGCGCTTACGCAGACGCGTCATCGGTACGCGTTTTTCGCTGCGGTTAGCGACCGCAGGCTGTGGCGCGCTGTCAGCGGCTGGCGCGGCGGCGGCTTTCGGCGCTGCAGGCTTGTTGGCCAGATGTTTTTCAACATCTTCACGGATCAGACGACCACCGACACCGCTGCCTTTGATCTGCGAAGCATCGAGGTTGTGTTCCGCGATCAGGCGGCGAATTGCCGGGCTGAGCGCATCGTTGCTCTCTTCTTCCAGTGAGGCGGTCTGACGCTGAGCCGGAGTCGACTCTTTGCTTTCAGACTTCGCGCTGCTCTCTTTACCACCGCTGTTGCCCTCTTTCAGACGACCGAGGATCTGGCGTGAAGTGACGGTTGCGCCCTCTTCTTCCAGCACGGCTTCTAAGATGCCGTCAGCGAATGCAGGCACTTCCAGCACCACTTTGTCAGTTTCAATTTCGACCAGCACTTCATCGCGAGTGACTGCATCGCCTGGTTTTTTGTGCCAGGTTGCCACGGAGGCATCGGCAACCGATTCAGGCAGGTCGGGAACGAGAATATCTACGCTACTCATTATCTTTCCTTTTAATTAATCAACGTTCAGCGCGTCATTAACCAGGTCTTGCTGCTGTTTTTGGTGTACGGACATGTAACCCACGGCCGGTGAAGCAGATGCCGGGCGGCCTGCATAACGTAAGGTGGCACCAAATGGCACAACTTCACGGAAATGATGCTGGCTGCAGTACCAGGCGCCCTGATTCAGGGGTTCTTCCTGACACCAGACAAAATCCTGCACGTGGGAATACGCTTTTAAAGCTTCCTGTACCGCTTGATGCGGGAACGGATAGAGCTGCTCGATGCGCACGATAGCGACATCGGTCTGCTCGTTTTTACGGCGCTGTTCCAGCAGGTCGTAATAGACTTTACCGGAGCAAAGCACCACGCGTTTCAAGCCCTGCGGATCGAGATCGTCGACTTCGCCAATCGCCGGTTTGAAGCTGCCGTTGGCCAGCTCATCCAGCGTGGAAATCGCCAGCGGATGACGCAGCAGCGATTTCGGCGACATCACAATCAGTGGACGACGCATTCCGCGCAGCGCCTGACGACGCAGCATGTGATAAACCTGCGCTGGTGTAGACGGCACGCAAACCTGCATGTTCTGCTCAGCGCAGAGTTGCAGATAGCGCTCAAGGCGCGCTGAGGAGTGCTCAGGACCCTGACCTTCATAGCCGTGCGGCAGCAGCATGACCAAGCCACACATCCGGCCCCATTTCTGCTCGCCGGAGCTGATGAACTGGTCGATCACCACCTGAGCACCGTTGGCAAAGTCACCGAACTGCGCTTCCCAGATGGTCAGAATGCGCGGCTCTGCGGTGGCATAACCATATTCAAACGCCAGTACCGCTTCTTCTGACAGCACGGAATCCCAGACTTTGAACTGGCCCTGACCGCTGTGCACGTGGTGCAGCGGGGTATAGGTTGAGCCGTTCGCCTGGTTATGGATCACCGCATGACGGTGGAAGAAAGTGCCACGACCGGTATCTTCGCCCGACAGGCGAACCGGAATGCCTTCATCAACCAGCGTGGCGTACGCCAGGTTTTCAGCACCGCCCCAGTCAAAGGCTTTCTCGCCTTCGGCCATCAGTCGGCGATCGTTGTAGATCTTGGCGACGCGTGACTGGACTTCCACCTCTTCCGGCACCTGGCTGATACGCAGCGCCAGTTCCTTCAGACGTTTCATATCGACCTGGGCCGGATACGGCTCGTCCCACTCGTGATTGAGGTAAGGCGACCAAGTAAAGGAATGCAGGCTCATCGGACGCCACTCTGGTACCACGCATTCGCCGGCATCCAGCGCATCGCGGTAGAGATTGACCATTTCGGTCGCGTCTTCCTGCGTCGCCACCCCTTCGCTTTCCAGACGGTCAGCATAGATTTTACGCGGCGTCGGGTGCTTTTTGATTTTCTGGTACATCAGCGGCTGGGTCGCACTCGGCTCATCGGCTTCGTTGTGACCATGACGGCGATAGCAGACCAGATCGATAAAGACATCACGTTTGAAGGTGTTGCGATAATCGAGCGCCAGACGGGTAACAAACGCCACCGCTTCCGGGTCATCGGCATTGACGTGGAAAATAGGGGCCAGCACCATTTTGCCGATGTCGGTGCAGTAAGGCGTTGAACGCGCATCTTTCGGGTTGGAGGTGGTGAAACCAACCTGGTTGTTGATCACGATGCGAACGGTACCGCCCACTTCGTAACCGCGCGCCTGAGACATGTTCAGGGTTTCCTGCACCACGCCCTGGCCGATTACGGCGGCATCACCATGAATGGTGATCGGTAAAACTTTGTTGCTGCTTGGCTCTTCCAGACGGTCAAGACGGGCGCGTACCGATCCCATCACCACCGGGCTGACGATCTCCAGATGCGACGGGTTAAACGCCAGCGCCAGGTGCACCAGGCCGCCTTCGGTTTCAACGTCAGACGAGAATCCCATGTGGTACTTCACGTCACCGGTGCCGAGGTGTTCTTTATGCTTACCGGCGAACTCGTCGAACAGATCCTGCGGCTTTTTACCCAGCACGTTGATCAGTACGTTGAGACGGCCACGGTGCGCCATGCCAAGCACGACTTCGCGGGTGCCGCTTTTACCGGCATGACGGATCATTTCACGCAGCATCGGAACCAGCGCATCGCCCCCCTCGAGGGAGAAGCGTTTGGCGCCCGGGAATTTAGCCCCTAGATATTTTTCCAGCCCTTCTGCCGCGGTCAGCTCTTTCAGGAAACCTTTTTTCTCTTCGCGGCTGAATGACGCATGGCCCACCACCGATTCAAGACGCTGCTGAATCCAGCGTTTCTCGTCGGTGTTGTTGATGTGCATATATTCTGCACCAATTGAGCCACAGTAAGTCTGGGTCAGCGCCTCGAACAGATCGGCCAGCTTCATAGTCTCTTTGCCGATGGCAAAAGAGCCGACGTTAAAGCTTTCCTGAAAATCGGCGTTGGTCAGATCGTGAAAAGCCGGGTCCAGATCGGCAACCCGATCCTGCTTCCACAGGCCGAGCGGATCGAGATTAGCGTGCTGATGGCCGCGGAAACGAAACGCGTTAATCAGCTGTAGCACTTTCACTTGCTTCGAGTTGGTTTCTGGATCGGAGACAGATGAGGTGTAACGAGATGCATCTTTCGACAGGCGACGGAAGTACTCACGTGTGGTGGAGTGAAACTGCTCAGGTTTCATTCCGGTGCCCGGTAACTGTTGGAACATCGAGCGCCACACTGCATCGACAGAGTCAGGATCGGTCAGGAAATCCTCATAGAGTTGCTCTATGTAAGACTGGTTCGCGCCGGCCAGCCAGGAGGAGTCCAGCCAGGGCTTCATCGCGCTGTTCTGCATTGTGATCCCTTAAGCATCTATGCTTTTTTGAGGTTTCATTTGTTGCCTGTTGCCGCTTTCGCGGTTTGCCGTAGTGAGTTCAGCGATACGAGCACTGTGCGCAGCGCGCGCGTGGCCCGTAAGGGAACCTTTGTAAACGTGGTACCCGACCG
The DNA here is from genome assembly GCA_009830035.1 of Pantoea sp. Eser. Taxonomy (GTDB): domain Bacteria; phylum Pseudomonadota; class Gammaproteobacteria; order Enterobacterales; family Enterobacteriaceae; genus Pantoea. Next base: position 259,240 of record SZZY01000003.1, on the reverse strand, counting down.
CGCTTACAGAGGCTTCCGTAAACCACCGGGAACCTGAGGTTCCCGGATGGTGTGGTGCTTATGCCCCGCGTTGCAGCAGCATTGACTTAATATGGCCGATGGCGCGCGTCGGGTTTAGCCCTTTCGGGCATACGCTCACACAGTTCATGATGCTGTGACAGCGGAATACACTGAAAGCGTCGTTCAGATTGTCGAGACGCGCATCGGTTTCGGTGTCGCGGCTGTCGATCAGGAAGCGGTAAGCGGCCAGCAGGCCGGCAGGCCCGATAAACTTCTCCGGGTTCCACCAGAATGATGGGCATGAGGTTGAGCAGCAGGCACAGAGAATACATTCGTATAATCCATCCAGATGTTCGCGCTCATCCGGCGACTGCAGATGCTGACGTGCCGGCGGATTTTCCCAATTATTCAACAGGAAAGGCTTAATTTTCTCATATTGTGCATAAAACTGGCTCATGTCTACTACCACGTCACGCACCACCGGTAAACCCGGCAGCGGACGGATAACGATTTTCTGTTTACCGTTGCCCAGCGCAGATACCGGCGTGATGCAGGCCAGTCCGTTTTTACCGTTCATGTTGAGGCCGTCGGAGCCACACACGCCTTCACGGCATGAGCGACGAAACGCCAGCGTCGGATCTTTCTCTTTCAGACGAATCAGCGCGTCCAGCAGCATCATGTCGCGACCATCTTCCGATTCCAGGCTGTAATCCTGCATCCGCGGTTTGTCGTCGACCTCTGGATTGTAGCGATAAATTGAAAACTCGAGTCTCATGATCGTCTCCGAAATTTAGTAGGTACGCACTTTCGGCGGGAAGGCCGCGCGCAGTTTCGGCTGCATGTTCACCTCACGGCGCGTCATGCTCTCGGTTTCCGGGACATAAAGACTGTGGCACAGCCAGTTCTCATCATCACGATCCGGGAAGTCGAAGCGACTATGTGCACCACGGCTCTCGGTGCGATAGTTAGCCGCCACCGCCGTGGCAAACGCCGTCTCCATCAGGTTGTCCAGTTCCAGACATTCAATACGCTGAGTGTTGAAGTCCGGCGAGCGGTCATCCAGACGCGCCGATTTCAGGCGTTCACGGATCACTTTTAGCTCTTCCAGGCCCTGAGCCATTGCATCGCCTTCACGGAATACCGAGAAGTTATTCTGCATGCAACGTTGCAGCGCTTTGCGAATCTCAACCGGGTCTTCACCGGTGGTGTTATTTTCCCAGCGGTTGAAGCGCGCCATCGCCGCATCAATCTCATCTTCAGAGGCATCACGCAGCTCGCCCTGCTCCTGAATGCTTTCCAGCAGATGCAAACCCGCAGCGCGGCCAAACACCACCAGGTCGAGCAGCGAGTTGCCGCCCAGACGGTTAGCGCCGTGCACCGATACGCAGGCGATTTCGCCCACCGCAAACAGTCCAGGAATCACCACGTCTTCGCCCTGCTCATTCACCCGCAGCGCCTGACCGGTCACTTTGGTCGGAATGCCGCCCATCATGTAGTGACAGGTCGGAATAACCGGAATCGGTTCTTTAATCGGGTCGGCATGGGCAAAGGTGCGTGACAGCTCAAGAATGCCAGGCAGACGTGACTCGATCACCTCTTTACCGAGGTGATCGAGTTTCAGTTTAATGTGCGGGCCCCACGGACCATCGCAGCCGCGACCTTCGCGGATTTCGATCATCATCGAGCGCGCAACCACGTCACGACCCGCCAGATCTTTGGCATTCGGCGCGTAGCGCTCCATGAAGCGCTCGCCATGTTTATTCAGCAGATAACCGCCTTCACCACGGCAGCCTTCGGTTACCAGCACGCCAGCGCCGGCGATGCCGGTTGGGTGGAACTGCCACATCTCCATGTCCTGCACCGGTACGCCTGCGCGCAGCGCCATACCTACACCGTCGCCGGTGTTGATGTGCGCATTAGTGGTGGACTGATAGATACGGCCTGCCCCGCCGGTTGCCAGCACGGTGGCTTTGGCTTTGAAGTAGACGGTCTCACCGGTTTCGATACAAATCGCGGTACAGCCGACAATCGCACCGTCAGCATTTTTCACCAGATCCAGCGCATACCACTCAGAAAAGATGGTGGTCTTATTTTTCAGGTTCTGTTGATACAGCGTGTGCAGCAGGGCGTGACCGGTACGGTCCGCTGCCGCCGCGGTACGTGCCGCCTGCTCGCCACCGAAATTCTTCGACTGGCCGCCGAACGGACGCTGATAGACACGCCCATCATCCAGACGCGAGAACGGCAGGCCCATGTGTTCCAGCTCCAGAATCGCTTCCGGGCCGGTTTTACACATATATTCAATCGCGTCCTGGTCACCGATATAGTCGGAGCCTTTGACGGTGTCGTACATGTGCCATTCCCAGTTATCTTCATGGGTATTACCCAGCGCGACGGTGATACCGCCCTGCGCAGATACGGTGTGGGAACGGGTCGGGAAAACTTTAGATAACAGGGCGCAGCTCTGGCCGGCCTGGGAAATTTGCAGTGCGGCTCGCATTCCTGCACCACCTGCGCCGATCACCACGGCATCAAACTCTCTGATTGGCAAACTCATTTACACACCCCACACCACAACAAATCCATAAATCGCATACCACAACAGCGCCACCACAATCACAAACTGCAACACCAGACGGGTTGGCAGCGATTTGACGTAGTCTGTTAACACCTGCCACATACCAATCCAGCCGTGGATCAGAATCGAGAACAGCGTCAGCAGGGTGAACACTTTAGTGAATGCGGAAGCGAAGAAGCCACGCCACAACTCATAGGTCAGCGTGTCAGTCATCACTACAAAACCGAGGATATAGACGATGTAGAGCGTAATCAGAATTGCGGTTGCCCGCAGCAGCAGCCAGTCCTGGATACCGTTGCGACCCAACGCGGATGCATTGCTTACCATACGAGGACTCCCGCCAAAATTGCCAGCACGACAGTGATTACAAAAGTCATATAAGCTGAACGCTTACCCACCTGCAGGGTTTCAGCCAGATAACCAAAATCCATCAACATATGACGAATCCCGCTCACCGCGTGGTAGGCCAGCGCCGTTAGAATGCCCCACATGATAAACTTCGCGAAGAAGCCATCCATGATGGTAGTAGCGTGCTGGAAACCTTCCGGAGAGGAGAGTGAGAGACCGAGTAGCCACAGCAGGATGCCAACAGCAACCAAGGTGATTACGCCGGAGACGCGGTGAAGAATGGACGATATTGCAGTAACGGGGAACCGGATCGTCGAGAGATCCAAGTTGACAGGTCTTTGTTTTTTCACGGTTTTGCCCACACAGCTCTTTTTTATTTTGCTTCCTCCGGACCTGAGGCGGAGTCTAATCACAACGCGTGGCAGACTTTAACCGTCACCAAAAAAGCAACATCCAGTGTTAATTGACGTGGTAGAAACGCTGGCTGGCTCCTGGTGCCAGGGTGTTCCGGAGACCTGGCAGGAGTATAGGAGGATCACATTCTGATTACAATTCCCCTACAAACTCTTTGGTAAATTTTAGATGGAACAGTGATCCTACTCACGATTTTCACAATCAATACAATTTTAATTATCTGATCCTACAATAGTTAAACAATTCAGTTACAAAATAACGCTACAAATTCCTATGATGCACAAAAGTTATGGGGATACACTTTCCCCTAAGCGCAAGTTATGTAACGTTGCGAACGTAAGCATTAAAAATGCATCAGGTTATTGGTTACCAAGAAGTTATGTCCTGACCGGATCTTTAACAACCGCGATATGCAGCATGTCCATGGCTCTACGGTTCCTGCTGGGAACGCGCCTCTCACTCTGTACTGTACCCTGCACCAGCCATAAGACAGCAGAGTGATGCTGTGAAGTTTTGCCAACCGCAACATGAACGCGTTTCAGGTGTCTAGAGATCTTTACCTGCCTAAGGCGCTATGGAGACGAAAATGACAGATAAAAAAGTGACGCTGACCCTACAAGGTGAAACGTCCGTTGAACTGGATGTGCTGCAAGGCACGCTGGGCCAGGATGTGGTTGATGTCCGCGCCCTCGGCTCCAGTGGACTGTTTACCTTCGATCCGGGTTTCACGTCTACCGCATCCTGCGAGTCAAAAATCACCTTTATTGATGGTGATGAAGGTATCCTGTTGCACCGCGGCTTCCCGATCGCCCAGTTAGCGACCCACTCCAACTATCTGGAAGTGTGCTACATCCTGCTGAATGGCGAAGCGCCAAATCAGAAGCAGTTTGAAGAATTCCGTACCGCCGTTACCCGTCACACCATGATTCATGAGCAGATTACCCGTCTGTTCCACGGTTTCCGTCGTGATTCACACCCGATGGCGGTGATGTGTGGCGTAACCGGCGCGCTGGCGGCGTTTTACCACGATTCGCTGGACGTTAACATTGAGCGTCACCGCGAAATCGCCGCGTTCCGCCTGCTGTCCAAAATGCCGACTATGGCCGCGATGTGCTACAAATACTCCATCGGTCAGCCGTTTGTTTACCCGCGTAATGACCTCTCTTATGCCGGTAACTTCCTGCACATGATGTTTGCGACGCCATGCGAAAAGTACAAGGTTAATCCGGTACTGGAACGCGCCATGGACCGTATCCTGATCCTGCATGCTGACCATGAGCAGAACGCCTCAACGTCAACAGTTCGTACTGCCGGTTCTTCTGGCGCTAACCCGTTTGCCTGTATCGCCGCCGGGATCGCCTCCCTGTGGGGACCGGCGCACGGCGGTGCCAACGAAGCGACACTGCGCATGCTGGAAGAGATCAGCACCGTTGAGCACATTCCTGAGTTTGTGAAGCGTGCGAAAGACAAAAATGACTCCTTCCGTCTGATGGGCTTCGGTCACCGGGTCTACAAAAATTACGACCCGCGCGCCACCGTGATGCGCGATACCTGCCATGAAGTACTTAATGAGCTGGGTATGAAGGACGATCTGCTGGAAGTAGCGATGGAGCTGGAACACATTGCGCTGAACGACCCTTACTTCATCGAGCGCAAACTCTATCCAAACGTCGATTTCTACTCTGGTATTATTCTGAAAGCGATGGGAATTCCTTCCTCAATGTTCACCGTGATCTTCGCGATGGCGCGTACTGTTGGCTGGATTGCGCACTGGAAAGAGATGCACGACGAAGGGATGAAAATCGCTCGTCCACGTCAGCTCTATACCGGTTATACCGAGCGCGAATTCAACTCGCAGCTGGATAAATAAGCGTTACTTTTCAACGCGAAAGCGGGGCCATCTGGCCCCGCTTTTTTTATGGCTGCCGTCAGGCATTCAGTGCTGACAACCCGGACACCAGTAAAAAGGGCGCGATGATAAAGTGCCCTTTTCAATCACCGTGCTGCAACGGCGGCATTTTTTTCCCTGGCGGTGAAACACCTCGAACTGAAATGCCGCTTCATGATGATATTTCTTCATCGTGCCGCGCATCCGATAAGCATGACGCGGCACCGACAGTAGCGCATCGCTGAATGCGGTCAGCTGATCTTCCGTCAGATCCTGCGCCCGGTGATGCGGCAACAGCTGCGCCAGCCAGAGGATCTCCGCACGCAGGTAGTTGCCCAGACCTGCCAGAAAAGCCTGATCGAGCAACAGCCCACTGAACTTACGCCGCCGGAAACGCGGTGACAGCAGCCGCTGTCTGACCTCATCCACCGTCAGCGCGCTGCTCAGCACATCGGGCCCGATGCGGTTAAGAAACGGGTGTGCCGCCAGCGTATCGGCGTTCAGTAACTCAATATCTGACGCGCTATACAGCAGAATGGCCCGATCGGCCGTCGCCAGCCGCACCCGTAACTGCCGGGTGGTCTGTAATTCCGTTTCGGGCGTGACGATGCGCCAGACGCCATACAGCTGATTATGGCTGTAGAGCGTCAGGCCATTGCTGAAATGTGTCAGCAACGCCTTGCCGCGCGTCTCAATCGCCTGCACCTGTTCGCCAATCAGCGCCGGAAAGGCGAACCACGCTTCGGTTAATGGCTGGTCGGCAATCGCGGTCTCGAGCTGATCAGCCACCCGGCGGATCTCTGGTCCTTCAGGCATCGTGGATCCTCTTAGTGTGTGGTGGCGCCGCCGGCTATTTTCAGATCTTCACCGGTCTCCAGCGTCACCCGGACCGCAATTTCCAGCGCCTGAATCACACTGGCGACCGACATGCTTGGCGCGCCGGGGTGCTGTGCCGCCTGCTCTGGCAGATAAGGAATGTGGATAAAGCCGCCACGTACCGGCGTCTCCTGCTGTGCCAGCCAGTGCAGCAGACCATACATCACCCGGTTACAGGTAAAGGTCCCGGCGGTCTGTGACACCGAGGCGGGAATGCCCGCCTGACGCAGCGCGGCCACAATCGCCTTGATCGGCAGACGCGAGAAATAGGCCGCCGGACCGTCAGCCACAATCGGTTCATCAACCGGCTGATGGCCGGCGTTGTCGGCAATACGCGCGTCATCCACGTTAATACCGATGCGTTCAACGGTAATATCGCTGCGCCCGCCCGCTTGTCCTACCGACAGAATCGCATCCGGTTTCACCTCATCCAGCGCCTGGTAAAGCACATCCAGCACCTCAGCAAACACCACCGGCAGCTGACGGATAACGATCCGCGCGCCAGCAATCTCTTTGCCTTCCAGCGCACTGACGGCTTCCCATGACGGGTTAATGCTTTCACCGCCAAACGGTTCAAAGGCGGTCATCAGGACGGTTTTCATTCAGCCTCACAGGAACATCAGGAAATAGAGCAGGAAAATGTTAACGATTAACAGTAGCACACCGGTCGGGACCTGAGCCTTGATCACCGCATTACGATCCGGCAGCTCCAGCAGCGCCGCCGGAACGATGTTGAAGTTAGCCGCCATCGGCGTCATCAGCGTGCCGCAGTAGCCGGAGAACATCCCGATTGCCGCCGTGCTGCAGCACCAGAATCGGGATGCCGACGCCAGCCGTGATAATCGGAAACGCAGCAAAAACGTTGCCCATCACCATGGTCAGCAGCGCCATGCCACCGGCATAAACCGCCACCGCGATAAAGCGACTGTCGACTGCCAGATACGTTTCGGTCAGATGGGAGATCGCACTGCCGGCGCTGGTAAACAGCAGCCCCAGGGTGGCGAGGATCTGCGGCAGAATAAACGCCCAGCCAATGGCATCCAGCAGCCGTCGGGTCTCCTGCATCGACTGCACCGGTTTCTCATGCGTCAGTTTCAGCGCCACCAGCCAGCCGATCAGGCAGCCAATCATCATCGAAAACAGCGTCACCAGCGTCGCGTGGTTACCGGGACCAAACACCGTATCCTGTAAGCCCGGGATATGGTTGAAGGCCAGTACGCCCGCGACCGTCACCACCGGGATCGCCAGCGCCGGCAGGAACAGTTTATTGCGCAGGCGCAGCGCGCTGGCCTGCTTCTCCTCATCACTGCCCTGGTGATAGCGGCCCAGCTTAACCCCGCCTAAGCCGGCAATCAGCGCCATCACCACCACCGCGACCCCGACGCCAATATTCAGCATCCGGGTGCCGGCTGCCACCGAACCCATCCACTGCGTCATCAGCTGAGTAGTCCAGTCGCCAACCAGGAAAATCAGGCCATACAGCGCCCAGAACAGGCCGGTGGTTAAACGGCGCGGGTTGGCGCGATCGCCCCAGCAGAGCACCGCCACCACCAGCAGGATCAGCCCTGCCAGCCACATAAGAAATTGTTGCTGAAACATCATTGCCCTCCTTTGGCTTTCAGTGCCTGGCCGCTCAGCACCTGTAACTCACGGGCTAATCGGCGATCGAGCCGCACCAGGCGGGCCGAGTGGATCAGGAAGGCCGCCACCGCGGTCGGGATACCCCACAGAGCAATGTGCAGCGGTTCGGTCTGAATCCCGGCCGACTCCTGCATGAAGTTGTGCATAAAGATAATGGTGCCAAAGGCGACGAAAATATCCTCGCCAAAGAACAGGCCGACGTTATCGGTCGCCGCCGACATAGCGCGCAGACGATGGCACACCTCTGGCGAAACCTCACCATAACGGTTTTCCGTCGCCCCTTCCGCCATCGGCGCCAGCAGCGGGCGCACCATCTGCGGATGACCACCCAGGCTGGTGAGTCCGAGCGCCGCGGTCAATTCGCGCACCAGCAGATAGACGATCAGCAGTCGGCCAGCGGTAGCGGTTTTAATCTGGGCGATCCACGCCTGCGCCCGCTCTTTCAGACCGTGACGCTCCAGCAGGCCGATCACCGCCAGCGGCAGCAGCAGAATCAGCGGCAGGTTACGGGTGTTGATAAAGCCCGAACCGAGCTTTTCCAGAATGTCGGCTAACGGCATCATGGCTGCGAAACCGGCGACAATAACCACCAGCACCGGATTAAACCGTAATACGAAGCCGATAATGATGGCTGCAATGCCAAGCAGCGGCCAGAGATTTACCACGCTATCCATATTTTCCCCTTAGAGTATGAAAAAGCCCGGGCATAGCCGGGCTAAGAATGCTTATTCAGGCACTGGTGACGCAGATTTGCTGTGCGGCAAAGGCATCACGCAGCCGCCGCCGGGCAAACTGCAGCGCGTGCGCCCCGTCGCCATGTAAGCAGACGGTTTGCGCCTTAACCGCGACCCATTCCCGGCTGATACTTTTTACCTTGCCCTGCTGCACCATGTTCAGCGTCTGGTCGATCGCCTGCTGTTCATCCTCAATCAGCGCCCCGATCTGGTAGATCATCTGGGCGTAGACCGTTTCCGGCGGCAGCTGCATCGCGCTGCGGCCAAAGTTTTCGCGGTCGGGAAAAGCCGGGTGTGAGCCAATCGCTACCCTTGCCTCTTTCGCCCAGCGGATCGATTGCAGCATGGTCTGTGCATCGCCGGCGTGAAAGCCACAGGCGATGTTGGCCGAGCTGACCAGTTGCAGCAGCGCACTATCGCTGTCGCAGCCTTCACCGAGATCGGCGTTTAAATCAATCTTCATCAGCGAGTTCCCACACCATCTGGTCCAGCGCACGCTGCTGATGCTGACGCGCCTGCATCGCCTCTGGCAGAGTGCAATGAATAAAGTGAATCGGTTCACCCAGCCGGATTTGCGCCATGTGATAGAGGTCAGCCTCGATAATGCAGGCGATACGCGGATAGCCGCCGGTGGTCTGAGTATCCACCATCAGCACAATCGGCTGACCGTTAGGCGACACCTGCACCACGCCCGGTACCAGCCCGTGCGACAGCAGTTCACGCGGGGTTTCCCGGTTGAGCTGACGCCCCTCCAGTCGGTATCCCATCCGGTTACTTTGCGGACTGAGCTTCCACGCCGTGCACCAGAACGCCTGCTGCGCCTCGCGGCTGAACTCATGGTATTCCGGGCCCGGCAGCGCGCGAATGCGGTTGCCCCACAGCAGTTGCCGGACGCCCGCTTTGCGATCAAACTGTCGGATCGGTTTACCCAGCGGCAGGCAATCGCCATCCTGCAGCGTACGCCCGTGGAACCCGCCAAATCTAGCTTTCAGATCGGTGCTAACAGAACCGAGCATCGCCGGCAGATCGAATCCGCCCTGCACCGCCAGATAGCTCCGCATGCCATGTACCGGCATCGCCAGCGACAGCACCTGCCCTTTTTTAACCTGCGTGCGCCAGCCGGTCCACACCGGATGACCGTCCAGCTCCGCGTTACAGCCAGCGCCGGTCAGCGCAAACCAGCCGTCGCAGGGGAACTCCGCTTTAAACTGGCCGAGCACCACCTCCAGCACCGCGCTGTCTGGCGCATTCCCCACCAGTAAGTTGGCGGTGGTCATCGCGGGCTGATCCAGTACCCCACCGAGGCTGATACCGTACTGTCGCCAGCCGTGACGGCCCGCATCCTGAATCGCGGCGGCCAGTCCGGCCCGCAGGATCCTTAACATACGCCCTCCTTCTGTGGCACGAAGCGCACCGTATCGCCGGGTCGCTGCAGCGTCGGCAGTTGCTGCAGCGGATCAAACAGCGCAACCGGCGTCTGGCCGATGAGCTGCCAGCCGCCCGGTGACGCCAGCGGATAGACACCGGTCTGGCTGCCGCCGATACCGACCGATCCGGCGGGCACGGCGACGCACGGTTCTGCCCGACGTGGGATATGCAGACGCGTATCCAGCCCACCCAGATAGCGAAAGCCGGGCTGAAAACCGATAAAATAGACCACGTATTCGGTACTGCTGTGCAACTCCACCACCTGACGGATGGAGAGTCCGGCGTGTTCGGCCACGACCGCCAGATCGGGGCCGCTCTCGCCGCCATAAATAACCGGGATCGCCACCTGACGCGATTCCGGTATCTGCACTTCACTCTCTCCCCACCAGCGCTGCAGCCGCTCAATGGCGTCCAGCGCGCTCTGCTGTGGATCACGCAGTATCAGGGTGATGTTGTTCATGCCGGGGATCACCTCCTGCACGCTATCGACCGCCTGCAGGCGCTGGTTCAGACCCCAGATTCGTTGCTGGCTGGCCAGCGAGATGGGTGGTTCAAGTTCCAGCACCACTGCGCGTTCACCCAGTAAATAACAACGTGCTCGTTGCAACAGCGACCTCCCGTTGAGCTGAATCTCGCGTGCCAGACCGGTTCCGGCGCACGGTTCAGCCGTTTGCTTATCTACTTAAAGCAAACAGTTATGCGAAAGTGACGGAGATGTGTCAACAGATTTAGGTCCTGCGGCTGGGCGCAGGACCGGGAGTGGGATCAGGCAGGATTAGGAATATCGATGAAGGTCACATCCAGACCGTGATGTTGCGCCAGCCAGTCGCCCAGTGCTTTGACGCCACCGCGCTCGGTCGCATGGTGTCCAGCAGCAAAGAAGTGCAGCCCCTGTTCACGCACGCTGTGAATGGTCTGCTCCGATACTTCACCGGTCAGGTAAGCATCCACGCCAAAGGCAGCCGCCTGATCGATAAAGCCCTGGCCGCCGCCGCTGCACCAAGCGATGCGGCGAATCAGTGCGGGCGCGTTGTCGCCACAGTGCAGTGGCTCACGTCCCAGCTTATCGGCAATGCGCTCGGCCAGCTGCTGGCCGGTGAGCGGCTCGGCCAGTTCACCCCAGAACACCAGCGGCATCACTTCGCCGCGCACCTCAATATCCAGCAGCTTCGCCAGCTGCGCGTTGTTGCCTAACTGCGGATGGGCGTCGAGCGGCAGATGCCAGCCATAGAGGTTAGTGTCGTTGGCCAGCAGCGTACGCAGGCGACGACGCTTCATGCCTTTGATCGCGGCCGGTTCGTTCTTCCAGAAATAACCATGGTGCACCACTATCGCATCGGCCTGGCGCGCTACAGCTTCATCCAGCAGTGCCTGACAGGCGGTGACGCCGGTGATAACCGTTTTGACTTCGCTGCGCCCTTCGACCTGCAAGCCGTTTGGTGCATAATCACTGAAGTTGTGGCTCTCCAGCTGCTGATTGATCAGCGTCTCGAGTTGGTAATGATTCATCGTGGCTCCTTGATCGCCTCAGGCCGCACTTTTTGCGCGCTCAAAGGCGTCTAATGTCTTTTTACGTGCGCTCTTATGTTCCACGATCGGTGGCGGATAATCGAGTTTCTTGTGATTTTTCGCGGCCCACAGCTGCGGCTGATTAATATCGCTGTCCGGCACCTCTGCCAGCTCCGGAAGATAGTGGCGGATAAATGCGCCCTGCGGATCAAAGCGTTCACCCTGGGTGGTCGGGTTGAAGGTGCGAAAATAGGGCGCGGCATCGGTGCCGGTCGAGGCTGCCCACTGCCAGCCGCCATTGTTCGCCGCAAGATCCCCATCAATCAGCTGCTGCATGAAGTAGCTTTCACCGTCACGCCAGTCAATCAGCAGGTCCTTAACCAGAAAACTGGCGGTAATCATTCGTAGCCGGTTATGCATCCAGCCAAGCGCGTTGAGCTGCCGCATTGCCGAATCAACAATCGGATAGCCGGTTTTCCCGGCTTCCTAGGCGTCGAAATGGTCCGGGTTGCGCTGCCATTCCACGTGCCGCGTCCAGCCAATAAAGGGCTGGTGCTTGCACAGCGCCGGATACGCGACCAGCAGATGACGATAAAACTCGCGCCAGATCAGCTCATTCAGCTAGCTAAACGCCCGGCTGTTATCCAGCGCATCAGGATGTTCATGCAGCACGCGGTGTAAGCACTGTCGCGGCGAAAGCACGCCGGTCGCCAGATAAACCGATAACCGGCTAGTGCCGTCCCGCGCCGGCAGATCGCGCTCAGCGGGATAGTCCAGTACCAGCTGGGTCGCGAACTGCCGCAGGCGCTTCAGGGCTGCCGCTTCGCCGGGCGGAAATATCGTCTGGTCAATGCTGTCGGTCGGATAATCAAACGATGGGATCTCTGCGCTTTCCAGCGGCGCGCCGGGACGCGCTTTCGGCGCGGGCACACACTCCGGCAGGCTTTGCTGCAAGCGGCAGACAAACGCTTTGCTAAACGGGGTAAAGACTTTATACATCGAGCGGTCGCCGCTCTGTACGCTGCCAGGCGGCAGAAGCTGACCAGGTAATCGACCGCATCGCCGAAGGTGTCACACACCTGATAATGCAGCGCAATGCCCCGCTCGGCCAGCGACGCCGCCAGCAGTTGCAGGCTGGCATGAATAAATGCCGCCTGTCGCGGCGCCATGTCGTGCTGCTGCCACTGTTTCGGCGTAGCGATATACAGCACAATCACCTTTGCTTCACTGTCGCGGCAGGCAGCGTGCAGCGCCAGATTATCGTTGAGGCGTAAGTCGTTACGCAGCCAAACTAGATGGGTGGTCATAACACTCCTGAATTATTGTCCGTAACGTAAACGCAAGGCTTCCGGATAGGGATCGAAGTAGCGTTGCTCAGCCAGCCATGGATGCGGGAACTGCGCCATGTAGTGCTTCAGAATGGTAATCGGCACCAGCAACGGCTGGATGCCCTGGCGGTAACGATCTATCAGCGTCGCCAGTTCCTGCCGCTGCGGTGAGCTGAGCTGGCGGCGGAAATAACCCTGAACGTGCATCAGAACGTTGGTGTGGTTACGACGCGAGGCGGGTCGTGACATCAGCGCCATCATGCGATTACGATATTCGAACGCAAACGCATCCAGCGATTCCCACTGGCTCATCGAGGCGACAAACGGCCCCAGCTCGCGATATTTCTCCTGCGAATGGGCCAGAATCAGTAATTTATATCGGCTGTGGAAGGCAATCAGGCGGTGACGGGGCAGGCCGCTTTGCCACATCTGGTTAAACTCGTGCAGCGCGCAGATCCGGCCAATGAAGTTTTCACGCACGTGCAGTCGCCCATCCTCTTCCAGCGGCAACCACGGCATTTCACGCTGCAGGAATTCGGCAAAAATGCCGGTGCCGGCTTTGCGATTGTTGTTGGTGTCTGGCTCGTAAACCCGCACCCGCTCCATGCCGCAGCTGGGGGATTTGGCTCACAGGATGTAGCCTGACAGATGATGCAACTATGTCACGCGCTCGGCTGACCGGTCACGCATCCGATCAGTCACCTCTTCCCCGCCATCTTTGCTGAAGCACAGATGCAATTCCTCATCGCCGTGGTTAACCAGGCGTAAGGCTGGACGCGGCGTTGACAGGCCAATCGCCATTTCAGTGCAGATCGGCTCGAAACGCACAAAAGGCGTGAGATCTTCGGTAGCAAAAGTAAGGCGCTTGTGTCCACCGTCAAATCTGACGCTTTCACCAAGCAAGCAGGCACTGATTCCGACCGGGATTTTTTTGCTCATACTTATACAACCTCCGAGATGTTGTAGAGGTTTAAGTGTAGCGTAAATCAGCCAGGAAGACAGCGTTAACCCAGGGAAAAGCGCGGTTGTTTTAAGAAAAAACGCAAAAAAAAGCCTAGTCAGATGACCAGGCCGATTCAGCAAATATCCGTCTTACCAGAAAGCGCCGCCAGCGGCTTCTGAATTGCGCCAGCCATACTGGCTTGGCGCTGGTTTTGCACCACATCCGATGCAGATAGCTGTAGAAGCGGGCGCGGTCGCGACGGAACAGCATCACGGGTAACGCAACAACGCCGAGAAGGACCACCAGCGTGCGACGCAAAATGATTTTGGAACGTTGGATAAGCCTGGTACATGGTTATCGCCTCCCGGAGAGTTATAAGGTTTGAATGTGCTCTGTGTCCAAGATTACGCCTGATTGTGTAATTTTACTACTCATCAGACCACTTATTTATCCGAAAATTTGTCGTTTAAGAATTAACCTGTAATTAAGTTACATGGGTGTTATTTCACGGTTACACGTCGGTTTAAATCAGCCCGGCGTAACCGGCACGGACGGCAGAAAAATTTGTTGGTAAAGTAGCGCATCACTGTTTATTCAAGGCAGGTCTGCGTGACCACGGTTTTGATCGTTGAAGATGAAAAAGAGATCCGTCGTTTTGTGCGGCTGGCGCTGGAAAATGAGGCACTGAAAGTCTTTGATGCCGATACCCTGCAGCGCGGCTTGATTGAAGCCGCTACCCGTAAACCCGACCTGGTGATCCTCGATTTAGGCCTGCCGGATGGCGATGGCACCGATTTTATTCGCGACCTGCGCCAGTGGAGCGCGATGCCGGTGATTGTGCTGTCGGCGCGCAGCGACGAGCAGGATAAAATCGCCGCGCTGGATGCCGGCGCAGATGACTATCTGACCAAGCCGTTTGGTATTGGGGAACTGCTGGCACGCGTCCGGGTGGCGCTGCGGCGTCACAGCAGCCAGCAACCCGATGCCCGTGTCACCTTTGCGGATGTGAGTGTTGATTTTGCTGCGCGCCGGGTACAGCGCGGCGGCGAGGAGATCCATCTCACCCCGATTGAATTTCGCCTGTTAAGTATTCTGCTGAATAACGCGGGCAAAGTGCTGACCCAGCGCCAGCTCCTGAGCCAGGTGTGGGGGCCGAATGCGGTGGAGCACAGCCACTATCTGCGCATCTAATATGATGGGACATCTGCGGCAGAAGCTTGAAGCTAACCCGACCCAGCCGGTGCATCTGCTGACGGAAACCGGCATTGGCTATCGCTTTATGCCATAAAAAAAGGCGCCAGAGGCGCCTTTTTCACTGCCCGATGAATCAGGCGTTTTTCAGTACTTCGCTGACAATCTCTACCGCTTCTTTCTCAATCTGCGCGCGGTGTTCCGCACCCAGGAAGCTTTCACAGTAGATTTTATAGGCGTCTTCGGTGCCTGAGGGACGCGCGGCGAACCAGCCGTTGTCGGTCATCACTTTCAGGCCACCAATCGACGCGCCATTGCCTGGCGCAGCGGTCAGACGCGCGGTAATCGGGTCGCCCGCCAGCGTATCGGCGCTCACCATCTCAGGTGACAGTTTCGACAGCGCGGCTTTCTGCGCAGACGTTGCGGACGCCTGCAGACGGTCGTAGCTTGGCGCACCAAAGCGCTCGGCCAGTTCATCGTAATGCTGCTGCGGGTTTTTACCGGTGACAGCAGTGATCTCTGCCGCCAGCAGACACATGATGATGCCGTCTTTATCGGTTGACCATGGCGTGCCATCGAAACGCAGGAAAGAGGCACCTGCGCTCTCTTCGCCGCCGAAACCAAAGCTGCCGTCATACAGGCCATCAACAAACCATTTAAAGCCAACCGGCACTTCCACCAGCTTACGGCCGATGTCGTTAACCACCCGGTCGATCATCGCGCTGGACACCAGCGTTTTACCGACGGAGACTTCCTGGCCCCACTGTGGACGGTGCTGGAATAGGTAGTTGATCGCCACGGCCAGATAGTGGTTTGGATTCATCAGGCCTGCCGGAGTGACAATGCCGTGACGGTCATAATCCGGGTCGTTACCAAACGCCAGATCGAACTTGTCGCGGTAAGCCAGCAGACCGGCCATGGCGCACTCAGAGGAGCAGTCCATGCGGACCACGCCATCTTTATCCAAGTGCATAAAACGGAAAGTCTGATCGACAGCGTCATTTACCAGCGTCAGATCCAGCTTGTAGTGCTCGGCGATACGCTGCCAGTAAGCAATACCGGAACCGCCCAGCGGATCAACACCGATTTTCAGACCGGCTTTCTGGATCGCCGGGAAGTCGATAACCTGCGTCAGACCTTCAACGTAAGGCTGGATCAGATCTTTCTCGACCACGTGACCGCTGGCCAGAGCCTGATCGATCGGCAGGCGTTTAACCTCTTTCAGGCCATCTTTGATCAGCTGATTCGCGCGATCTTCAACCACTTTGGTGACGTTGGTATCAGCCGGTCCACCATTAGGTGGATTGTACTTGATGCCGCCATCTTCCGGTGGATTGTGCGAAGGGGTGATCACAATGCCGTCGGCCAGTGCGCCACCGGCTTTGTTGTGCTCCAGAATGGCGTTAGAGATGGCAGGGGTCGGCGTATAGCCATTATCCTGCTGCACAATCACATCCACGCCGTTCGCCGCCAGCACTTCCAGCACCGACAGGATCGCCGGTTCTGACAGCGCATGGGTATCTTTACCCACGTAGCACGGACCGGTGATGCCGTTCTTTTTACGCTCTTCGGCAATCGCCTGCGCAATCGCCAGAATGTGCATCTCGTTGAAGCTTTGACGCCCTGCGCTACCGCGATGGCCAGAGGTGCCAAATTTCACCACATGTTCCGGGTTCGCCACGTCGGGCTGCAGGACATAATACTGTGAGGTTAATTGTGCAACGTTAATCAAATCGCTCTGCTGGGCGGGTCGCCCGGAACGGGGGTGATTGGCCATTGGCGCTTCTCCCTGACGCTTCAGTTTAAATGGTGCCGCAAACTTTCTCTGTCAGTTCCTGCGGGAACTGCATTGAGAGCATGATGTGTTCGATCATGCTGCATTTGCGACCGGTATTGGTATTAGTGATCACCCAGTACGGTGTGCCGGGTACGTGCTTCGGCTTAGTATGGTTGCCATTTTGCAACAGCGTATGCTCATCACCCGCAAAATAGACGCGGGTACGGCCCTGCAGTGATGCAGTTGCCTTAGCAAAGGCTGCGGTATCGAAACGATAGAGCGTTGACAAGATTAGCATAAAGCGATTAACCGCCCGCTTCTGCTCCGCATATTCATCAGAAAGCATCAGTTCACGCATGGCGCGTACCCGATCCTGCGGACGTGAGCCAGCCACGGCAGGCTGAGCCTCTTTCGCCGCACCGGGCGTCGCATTTTGCGCCGACGCAACGGGTGCTGTCTGACCGGCCGTGAACTTCAGCATACGACGCAGAATGTCGGATGCGCTTTCACCAATGTGTTGCGTGTGGCTGGCAATATAACGGTAGAGCTCTTCGTCAACTTCGATCGTTTTCATCTTACTTCCGTACGGTTCTTTCTCATGACAGAACCACTTGTTTCCTGAAAAGCCCTAAGCAAATTTTGGCGATTCGAAGGGTGAGCGGGTTCTAACATGAGGATTACAAAGTAAAATTCAGGCGGGTTGTTAGCAATCAAACGGTTTAAGGGCAAAAGTCAGAATATGTCCTAATGCCGCCGGAACCGGCGCGCCTGAAAAGGTGAATCCATGATAACCTAAGCTTAGGTCTCAAACTGTAAGAACTTTGCCATGATTTTGAACGCCCGTCTGCAAACTGAACAATCCCCGACTGATTCCCTGCCCATCCTGACTGATCCACGGCCTGTTCGGGACGCTGGATAACCTTGGCGTGCTGGCTCGCGGGTTAAAAGATGCCGCGCCGGTGCTACAGGTTGATGTCCGCAACCATGGATTATCGCCGCGATCCGATGAGATGAACTACGCTGTGATGGCACAGGATATGTTAGAGAAGCTGGATGCGCACGGCATCGATCGAGTGGCGGTAATCGATCATTCGATGGGTGGCAAAATTGCTATGACCATGGGTGCGCTGGCGGCCGATCGTATCGAAAGACTGGTGATGATCGATATCGCCCCGGTGGATTATCAGACCCGCCGCCACGATACTATGTTTGCGGCGATCCGCGCGGTGACGGAAGCAGCGGGCGTGACTTCCCGCAGTGAAGCCGCGCAGGTCATGCGTGGTCTGCTTGATGAAGAGGGTGTGATTCAGTTCCTGCTGAAATCTTTCCAGCAGGGCGAATGGCGCTTTAACGTGCCGGTATTGTGGGACAACTACGCCACCATTTCGGGCTGGCAGTAGGTTCCCGCCTAGCCGCATCCGGCGCTGTTTATTCGCGGCGGTGATTCCAGCTATCTGGATAATCAGTACCGTGAGGCATTGATTACGCAGTTCCCGGCGGCCCATGCGCATGTGATCAGCGGCGCGGGACACTGGGTGCACGCCGAAAAACCTGATACCGTATTACGCAACGTTCGCCGCTTTTTTGCGCTTTAAAAGCAAATACCTGGCGGCAAATGTTTAGGATTGGCGTCAGGAGTTAGCCTGGAGTATGATGGCGCGCTAAAATTTTGCCGCGGTAACGGCCAATAATTTATAATCTGCGCGGCGAGCGTCTGGCGCCCGCACATTCAGTTTCACTAAGCCATGGAAAAAGAACACACTGACCGCACGATGCTCGATCTGTTTGCTGATGAGCGCCGCCCTAGTCGACCCAAAACCAGCCCGCTTTCGCGTGATGAACAGCTGCGCATCAATAAGCGCAATCAACTGAAACGTGACAAAGGGCGCGGGCTTCGTCGTGTCGAACTGAAAATGAACAGTGAAGCCGTCGAAGCGCTCAATACGCTGGCAGAACAGCGCAATCTCAGCCGTAGCGAATTGATTGAACAAATGCTGCTGGCGCAACTCAAACTGGATTAATGCGGGCAAAACGCACGAAGAGGCAAATGTCGAGGCTTTAACCGTTCCGCGGGTTTGTCTCGTCTGCTATTATTCGCTGAAATGTGCTGCGGCACACATCTCATCATCAGGATTTAAGAGGTTATTTTACTCATGGCACTCGTAGGCATCTTCTTTGGCAGCGATACCGGCAACACCGAAAACATTGCAAAAATGATCCAGAAACAGCTGGGTAAAGACGTTGCAGAAGTCCACGACATCGCGAAAAGCACTAAAGAAGATCTGGAAGCGTTTGACATCCTGCTGCTGGGTATCCCGACCTGGTATTACGGTGAAGCGCAGTGCGACTGGGATGACTTTTTCCCGACGCTGGAAGAGATCGATTTTGACGGCAAGCTGGTTGCCCTGTTCGGCTGCGGCGATCAGGAAGATTATGCCGAGTATTTCTGTGATGCGATGGGCACCATCCGCGACACCATTGAGCCGCACGGCGCAGTGATCGTCGGCCACTGGCCAACCGAAGGTTATCACTTCGAAGCATCAAAAGGCCTGGCTGACGATACCCACTTCCTCGGCCTGGCGATTGACGAAGATCGTCAGCCAGAGCTGACCAATGCGCGCGTCGAGAAATGGGTTAAGCAGATTTTTGATGAACTGCAGCTCAAAGAGATCCTCGAAGCCTGAGGGTAGCCGACTCAATGTGAGCGCCAGCTCACATTGAGGCAACGGAAATTCCTATAGAAATAATAGCCACATCTTTTTAACTTTCTTCGTTTAATCTGTAGAATACCCGCATCGATCTTCCGCTTATTTTCTCTGGCAGCAGATAGGACTAAGCGAAATGTTAACAGACTCCTGCAGAAATCCTCCCCGGCTCGGTGACGTATCCCTTACAGCCCATGGTGATTTAAGCACTCCCCTCGGTTTTCATTTCACTGCATCAGTTCTATAATGAGACGCAAATGAGAATGGGTGTATATCGACATTCAAGGCCAAGCGCCACAAAAGTGAATAGTAAGTAACAGGACAAAATCCGCATGACTGACAACAATACCGCATTAAAGAAGGCTGGCCTGAAAGTCACGCTTCCCAGACTGAAAGTTCTGGAAGTGCTTCAGGAACCTGAGTGCCATCACGTCAGCGCGGAAGATCTGTACAAACGCCTGATCGACATCGGCGAAGAGATTGGTCTGGCCACCGTTTACCGCGTGCTGAACCAGTTCGATGATGCCGGTATCGTGACCCGTCACAATTTTGAAGGCGGCAAGTCGGTGTTTGAGCTGACTCAGCAGCATCACCACGATCACCTAATCTGCCTAGACTGCGGTAAAGTGATTGAGTTTAGCGACGAGTCGATTGAAACCCGCCAGCGTGAAATCGCCACCCGCCACGGCATTAAACTGACTAACCACAGTCTCTATCTGTATGGTCACTGTGCGCTGGGCGACTGCCGTGAAGATGAGACGCTGCACGATCAGTAAGTCTGATGCAGGCTGAAATAAAAGAACCGGTGAATTCACCGGTTTTTTTGTTCTTTTTCCGCCGTCGGCTCAGGCAACCAGCGTTTCCTGCAGGTAACGCCAGCGTGGAATTGAGGCGCTGTAATCCAGAATCGCCAGTGCGATGCGGCTCTGATTGGTGCCATTCAGCATCTGCATCTCACGGTACTGCACGGTGACCTCTTTCTCCTGATAGGAAATGACCACGTGCTCGCAGGTGGCGATGCGCATCCCTTCCCGCTGGCCCTGCAGCTGACGGAAAAGATCTTCTACTTCATTCAGGTTCAGCTGAGTTCCGCGCGGGGTAACCATGCGAAATTCAGGATGACAATAGGACATCATCAGCTCAAAACTGTCATCAGACCCGGCGGGTTGATTGGAAATACGTTCAATAATCTGATGTAAAACGACGTCACTGTGTTTGGCTTCCTGGGCGAGAACGGTCATTCTTTTCCTTATATCACTTGCTGAGCTATGTCTGAGAAGGCATAGCCTACCTGAAAGCGGATAATTCACATCTAGTAATTGATTAATTTTTTTAAACTCATATTCCTCTCACAATTTCGTTACAACCATTCCAAAATGGCGACAGCACAAACCTCGGTCTCGGTGATGGCAAAAATCAGGACAATAAAAAAGGGCGATACGTCGCCCTTTTGTCATTTTATCAGGTCAGCACCAACGATTATTCGCCAGCTTTAGTCCAGGTATCGCGTAAGCCAACGGTGCGGTTAAACACCAGCTGTGACGGCTTCGAATAGACGCTGTCAGCGCAGAAGTAACCTTCACGCTCAAACTGGTACGGCGTGGTTGCTTCCACGTCGCGCAGGCCTGGTTCAACAAAGCCCTGTTTGATGGTCAGCGAGTCTGGATTAATTACCGACAGGAAATCGTCGGCTGCGCCCGGATTTGGCGCGCTGAACAGGCGACCATACAGGCGGAACTCGGCTGGCTGCGCGTGGTATGCCGACACCCAATGGATCACGCCTTTGACCTTGCGGCCATCAGCAGGATCTTTACTCAGGGTATCAACATCGCTGGTGCAGTAGATGCAGGTGATGTTGCCCGCTTCATCTTTTGCCACCCGCTCAGCACGGATTACATAGGCGTTGCGCAGGCGAACTTCTTTGCCGAGCACCAGACGCTTATATTGCTTGTTGGCCTCTTCACGGAAATCCGCCCGGTCGATCCAGATCTCACGGCTGAAAGGCACCTCACGCGTGCCCATCTCCGGTTTAGACGGATGGTTAGGCATGGTGATGGTTTCGTGGTAACCGGCCGACAGATTTTCGATCACTATTTTCAGTGGATCTAGCACCGCCATAGCACGCTGCGCATTCTCATTGAGATCGTCACGGATGCACGATTCCAGCGACGCCATCTCCACAATATTGTCCTGCTTGGTGACGCCAATACGGCGGCAGAACTCACGGATTGAGGCAGCGGTATAACCGCGACGGCGTAAACCAGAAACGGTCAGCATGCGCGGATCGTCCCAGCCCTCAACGTGCTTCTCGGTCACCAGCTGCGTCAGTTTGCGTTTGGACATTACCGCACACTCAAGATTCAGGCGCGAGAACTCATACTGGCGCGGGTGCACCGGAATGGTGATGTTATCCAGCACCCAGTCATACAGACGACGGTTGTCCTGGAACTCCAGCGTACAGAGTGAATGGGTAATCCCTTCCAGCGCATCGGAGATGCAGTGGGTAAAGTCATACATCGGATAGATGCACCACTTGTTACCGGTCTGGTGGTGTTCAGCGAACTTAATCCGATAAAGCACCGGATCGCGCATCACGATAAAGTTAGAGGCCATATCGATTTTGGCGCGCAGGCAGGCAGTGCCTTCGGCGAACTCACCGTTACGCATTTTCTCGAACAGCGCCAGGTTCTCTTCTACACTGCGATCGCGATACGGGCTGTTTTTGCCCGGCGCAGTCAGGGTGCCACGGTATTCGCGGATCGCTTCCGGGCTCAGCTCATCGACATAGGCCAGCCTTTTATTAATCAGTTCGATGGCATAGTTGTAGAGCTGATCAAAATAGTTTGATGAGTAACAAACCTCACCGCTCCATTCAAAGCCCAGCCATCTGACGTCACGCTTGATGGATTCAACGAACTCCATATCCTCTTTGACCGGATTGGTATCGTCGAAACGTAGATTGCATTGCCCCTGGTAATCCTGGGCGATGCCAAAATTCAGACAGATCGATTTCGCATGACCAATGTGCAGATAGCCATTGGGCTCCGGCGGAAAACGGGTATGCACGCTGCTGTGCTTACCGCTCGCCAAATCTTCGTCGATGATCTGACAAATAAAGTTAGTTGGGCGGGCTTCAGCCTCACTCATCTCAAAAATCCTCAATACGAATAGCGGGTGATATGTACCACGAAGTAACGGAGTATGATCCACAAAGCACCAGAGAGAAACAACCGTTTGTTCAGCCTTTAAAACAAAAAAGGCAGGAATCGCTTCCTGCCTTGTGGGTTCTACTGCGGGGATTAGCCTTTCACTTCGTACAGTGGGGTTTCACCCGCCACCACCTTACCGCTGGCCAGTAACGTCAGGCCGGCAAAATCATCGCTGTTGCTGACCACCACCGGACTGACCATCGAGCGGGCATTGGCGTTGAGGAAATCCAGATCCATCTCCAGTACCGGCTGACCGGCCGCCACGCTGGCACCCTCTTCCACCAGACGGGTAAAGCCTTTGCCCTCCAGCGCCACGGTGTCCAGCCCCATGTGCACCACAATCTCAACCCCGTTGTCGGTTTCCAGACAGAAAGCGTGATTTGTATTGAAGATTTTCACCAGCGTACCGGCAATCGGTGCAACCACCCATTTGTCGCTCGGCTTGATCGCCAGACCGTCACCCACCGCTTTGCTGGCAAAGGCTTCGTCCGGTACCGCATCCAACGCAACGACTTCACCACTCACCGGCGCCAGCAGCGTGGCGATAACCCGCGATTCACTGTTCAATACCGCCTGCGGCTTAACAGCTTCCGGTGCAGCTGCAGATGCATTGCTGCTGGTGGCGGCTACCGGCCCTTTGGTCAACACTTTTTTCATCGCCGACGCAATGCCTTCTGCCTGAGTACCGACAATTATCTGTACGCTCTGCTTGTTGAGGCGAATCACCCCGGACGCGCCGAGACGTTTAGCCACGCCCTCATTGACCTGCGCTGAATCATTAACGTTAAGACGCAGACGGGTAATACAGGCATCAATGCTGGTTAAGTTGTCTGAGCCACCCACCGCGCCAATACAGCGACGCACCAGCGTTTCAGTTGCACTTTCACCGTTATCGGTTTTATCGACGTTGACGTCATAACCATCACTTTCGTCACCGGCAACTGCCAGCTCACGGCCCGGCGTTATCAGGTTGAATTTTTTGATGGTGAAACGGAACACCACGTAGTAGATGACGAAGAACACCAGCCCCTGCGGGATCAGCATGTACCAGTGCGTCGCCAGTCCGGCGCTGAAGCCGAAGCCGGCAATCCAGCGCATGCTGGCCGCGATGAAGACGGAAATACCGGTCAGCACGGCGTGGACAGATACAGCACGGGTGTCACGAACATGAAGGAGAACTCCAGCGGCTCAGTGATGCCGGTGAAGAAGGCTGCCGCCAGCATAATACCGCCAACTTTGGCGCGGTTTTCCGGCCGTGCGCACTGGTAA
The DNA here is from genome assembly GCA_009830035.1 of Pantoea sp. Eser. GTDB lineage: Bacteria > Pseudomonadota > Gammaproteobacteria > Enterobacterales > Enterobacteriaceae > Pantoea. Next base: position 235,402 of record SZZY01000003.1, on the reverse strand, counting down.
ATTGCCAGCGCCGCACCCGGCAGACCGAACATCATGATTGGGAAGAAGCCCGCCTGATAGCGACCGGTAATGCCGACAGTTGCCGATCCATCAGCCAGTGACTGTGCGCCGCCGAGGAATTTAGGAATATCGTTAATCCCGGCCACATCAAACCAGAACACTGAGTTCAGCACGTGATGTAAACCTACCGGAATCAGCAGACGGTTAAAGAAGGCGTAGATACCGGCGCCGACTGAACCAAGTTTTTGGATATGTTCGCCAAAACTGACCAGACCGTTGAATACCACCGGCCAGATATACATGAGGATAAAGGCGACTAAGATCATCAGGAACGACACCAGAATCGGTACCAGTCGGCGTCCGCTGAAGAATGAGAGCGCTTTAGGCAGCTCGACGTGGCTTAAGCGGTTATAGACTTCCGCCGATAAAATACCGACCAGGATACCGACAAACTGGTTTTCAATTTTGCCAAAGGCAGCAGGTACCTGCTACAGCGGTATTTTCTGAATCATCGCCACCGCAACTGGCGAACGGAGTGTGGTCACCACCAGGAACCCGACGAAGCCGGTCAGCGCTGCTGCGCCATCTTTATCTTTGGACATCCCGTAAGCGATACCGATAGCGAACAGTACTGACATGTGTTCGATGATGGCGGCACCGGATTTAATAAACAGCGCTGCCAGCGCATTGCCTGCGCCCCAGCTGACTGGATCAATCCAGTAACCGACCCCCATTAATATCGCTGCCGCTGGCAGGGTTGCTACCGGCACCATCAGCGCACGGCCAACGCGTTGTAAGTAAACTAACATTTACCCTTTCCCCCCTATGAGCCTGGCTTGTCGCTCTGTGCCACTTAATATTGTTATGTCGGCTGCAAAGACCTTATGACACTTCATATCACGCAGCGAAGTGTCATGATAGATTAATTCGCCTCGCAAATTAAAACCACCGTAACTGTGACTTTTACCACCAAAAAGCATCAATTCATGCGGCAACATCTGGCTATACCCGCAAACTTATTTTATGATCCGAAATATTAAGGCGCATTCAGACCGTGGCGGGATGACAGAATCCGTTTAGGCTGATGAGTAACACAGTGGATTCGCGCGCGCCCCCTTTCCATTTTCCTAATTGAGGTGAAACATGAGATTGATTCCTTTAGCTACACTAACCCAGGTCGGCAAATGGGCAGCACGCCATATTGTGAACAGGATTAATGCCTTTAACCCAACGGCAGACAAACCGTTTGTGCTGGGCTTACCGACCGGCGGTACGCCGCTCGAAGCTTACAAGCACCTGATTGAGATGCATAAAGCGGGCCAGGTAAGTTTCAAACATGTTATCACTTTCAATATGGATGAATATGTTGGCCTGCCGAAAGAGCACCCGGAAAGCTACCACAGTTTCATGTATCGCAACTTCTTTGATCACGTTGATATTCAACCAGAAAACATCAATCTTCTGAATGGTAATGCGCCGGATATTGACGCAGAATGTCGCCAGTATGAAGAGAAAATCCGCGCGCTGGGCAAAATTCACCTGTTTATGGGCGGCGTTGGCAACGATGGCCATATCGCCTTTAATGAACCGGCGTCTTCGCTGGCTTCGCGTACCCGGATTAAAACCCTGACGCATGATACCCGCGTGGCAAACTCGCGCTTCTTTAACGGCGATGTCGATCAGGTACCAAAATATGCGCTGACGGTGGGTGTCGGCACCCTGCTGGACGCGGAAGAAGTGATGATTCTGGTGACCAGCCACGTTAAAGCTCAGGCGCTACAGGCGGCGGTCGAAGGCAACGTTAATCACATGTGGACCACCAGCTGCCTGCAGCTGCACCCGAAATCGGTGGTGGTGTGTGACGAGCCGGCCACCATGGAACTGAAAGTGAAAACCGTGAAGTATTTCCGCGAGATGGAAGCGGAAAATATGAAAGGTGTTTAACTAAAAATTTGTCTTACCTGCTGTTGCCCCGGCAGCGGCAGGTCAGGACAGGAGAGAAGAGATGTTCGTATTAGTTAATGGCCGGATTTATAGCGGCCACCAGATTCTGGACAATCACGCGGTGGTGATTGCCAACGAGCGCATCGACCGCGTGATCCCTCGCGAGTCGCTGCCTTCAGACGTGGAGCAGCGTGATGTGTCTGGCGCCATTATTGCGCCCGGCTTTATCGATCTGCAGCTCAATGGCTGTGGCGGCGTTCAGTTTAATGACGACATCGACGCGCTCAGCGTAGAGACGCTGGAAATCATGCAGCGCGCCAACGAAAAGTCAGGCTGCACCAGCTTTTTACCAACGCTGATCACCAGCAGTGACGAATTAATGCAGCGGGCGATTGAAACCATGCGCGCTTACCTGCAAAAACATCAGCATCAGGCGCTGGGGCTGCATCTGGAAGGTCCGTGGCTGAGCAAAGCGAAGAAAGGCACCCATAATCCGGCACTGATCCGCCTGCCCGACGCCGCCATGGTGCAATACCTGTGTGAAAACGCGCATGTGATCACAAAAGTGACGCTGGCGCCGGAAAATGCCGGCAGCGATGTGATTCGTCAGCTGACTGAAGCGGGTATCATCGTCTCTGCCGGACATTCAAACGCCACTTACGAAGAAGCCAAAGCGGGCTTTTGCGCTGGTGTTAGCTTCGCCACGCATCTGTATAACGCCATGCCAACCTTTGCCGGCCGTGAACCGGGTCTTATCGGTGCGCTGTTTGATTCGCCTGATGTATACTGCGGCATCATTGCGGATGGTTTACATGTCCATTACGCTAATGTTCGCAATGCGAAGCGCATCAAAGGCGACAAGCTGGTATTGGTAACGGATGCCACGGCACCGGCTGGCGCGGCGATTAGCGAGTTCATTTTTGCTGGCAAAACAATATATTATCGTGACGGGCTGTGCGTTGATGAAAACGGAACGCTGAGCGGTTCTGCCCTCACCATGATTGAAGCAGTACAGAACAGTGTGGAACATGTTGGCATTGCACTGGATGAAGCGTTGCGCATGGCGTCACTTTACCCGGCACGGGCGATGAGCGTGGAAAAGCAGTTAGGCTCGATCGAAGCAGGAAAAATCGCGAACCTGACTGTGTTTACGCGCGACTTTAAAATCATTAAGACGTTTGTCAACGGAGACGACGTCCTGAGCGAGTAAGCACTGAATGACCACTGGCGGCCAGTCACAAATAGGAAATGTCGATCTTGTTAAGCAACTCAATAGTGCGGCCGTTTACCGGCTGATTGATCAACAGGGGCCGATATCGCGCATTCAGATTGCCGAACTCAGCCAGCTTGCGCCCGCCAGCGTCACCAAAATTACCCGTCAATTGATAGAGCGCGGATTGATCAAAGAGGTGGACCAGCAAGCCTCCACCGGCGGTCGCCGCGCCATCTCCATCATCACTGAAACCCGCCACTTCCATACCATCGGCGTCCGGCTCGGACGCAACGACGCGACCCTGACGCTGTTTGATCTGAGCGGAAAATCGCTGGCGCAGGAGGATTATGCGCTACCGGAACGCACCCAGGAGACGCTGCAGCATGCACTGTTCAACGCCATCAGCGCCTTCATTGAGCAGCACCAGCGCAAGATACGCGAGCTGATCGCGATTTCGGTGATCCTGCCCGGGCTGGTTGACCCGATTAACGGGGTGATCCGCTATATGCCGCACATCGCCGTCAGTCACTGGCCGCTGGTCGCCAGCCTGAAAGAACGCTTTCACGTGACCAGTTCTGTCGGTCACGACATCCGCAGCCTGGCGCTGGCTGAGCACTACTTTGGGGCAAGCCGCGACTGCGCCGACTCCATTCTGGTGCGCTTACATCGCGGCACCGGGGCCGGCATCATTGCCAACGGTCATATTTTTCTCGGCAGCAACGGTAACGTCGGTGAGATTGGCCACATCCAGGTCGATCCGCTGGGCGAACGCTGCCACTGCGGTAACTTTGGCTGCCTCGAAACTATCGCCGCCAACGGCGCGATTGAGAATCGGGTCCGTCATCTGCTGAATCAGGGCTATCCCAGCGTGCTGACGCTGGAGGCGTGCCAGATGCCGCAAATCTGTAAAGCGGCTAATCAGGGTGACGCGCTGGCCTGCGAAGTGATCGAATATGTCGGCCGCTACCTCGGTAAAGCTATCGCGATTGCCATCAACCTGTTTAATCCGCAAAAAGTGGTGCTGGCTGGTGAAATCACCGACGCAGAGAAAGTGCTACTGCCCGCGATTGAAGGCTGCATTAACACTCAGGCGCTCGCCGCCTTCCGCAAAAATCTGCCGGTGGTGCGTTCGACCTTAGATCATCGTTCGGCAATCGGCGCCTTTGCGCTGGCAAAACGTGCCATGCTTAACGGCATTCTGCTGCAACATCTTCTCGAAGAATAAGCCCAGCCTGCCACTCTGGCGGGCCACCTCGGATCTGACTATGACCATTAAAAGCGTAATTTGTGATATTGATGGCGTGCTGATGCACGACAACACGGCGGTTCCCGGCGCACAGGAGTTTTTGCAGCGCATTCCGGCGAAAGAGATGCCGCTGGTGGTGCTGACTAACTACCCTTCGCAAACCGCGCAGGATCTGGCCAACCGTTTCGCCTCGGCGGGCGTAGTAGAGGTGCCGGACTCGGTGTTCTACACCTCGGCGATGGCCACGGCTGACTTTCTGCGCCGTCAGGAAGGCAAAAAAGCCTATGTGATAGGTGAAGGCGCGCTGATCCACGAACTCTACAAAGCGGGCTTTACCATCACCGATATCAACCCTGATTTTGTCATCGTCGGGGAAACGCGCTCGTTTAACTGGGACATGATGCACAAGGCCGCTTTAAGGCCGCTTTTTTGTCGCCAACGGCGCGCGGTTCATCGCCACCAATCCCGATACCCATGCGCGCGGCTTTGTTCCGGCCTGTGGCGCGCTGTGTGCCGGCATCGAGAAGATTTCCGGTCGCCGCCCGTTCTATGTCGGCAAACCGAGTCCCTACATTAATGCGTGCTGCCCTGAACAAGATGCAGGCGCATTCGGAAGAGACGGTGATTGTCGGTGACAATCTGCGCACCGATATTCTGGCCGGTTTTCAGGCCGGGCTGGAGACGGTGCTGGTGCTGTCGGGCGTATCAACCTTAAGCGATATTGATGCCATGCCGTTCCGGCCTGACTGGATCTACCCTTCAGTCGCGGATATTGACCTGTTCTGATGCCTTTTTCTTATGACGCATCGGGCTAAAGCGTGATGCGTCCCCCCTCTTTTCGACCGATTACCCGCCCTCTCTTTCGGCTAAAATTCAGCCAGAAAATGCATTTCATTATCGATCCAACAATAAAAGCGTTGTTAAATTGTTTTTATTCAATTTTATCGCCACAACAACAATCTTTTTATCAGTAAACCGCGATTTCTCTTGCATTGAATGCACCAAATAGCGCATTTTCTTATACATCACGCAGCGTCAGGCTGCCGGACAAACGCAAAAGATAACATCGCCGTTAAGGTGAGCTCAGGAGATCAGTTATGTGTTCAATTTTGGGTGTGCTGGATCTGAAAACCGATCCTGTTGAGCTGCGCAAAAAAGCGCTGGAATGTTCACGCTTAATGCGTCATCGCGGCCCGGACTGGTCTGGCGTCTATGCTGATGACCATGCGATCCTGGCGCATGAACGTCTCTCAATCGTTGACGTCAACAACGGTGCACAGCCGTTGTACAACGCCGACCACACTCATGTCCTGGCGGTTAACGGCGAAATCTATAACCATCAGGCACTGCGCGCAGAACTGAGCGATCGCTATCAGTTCCAGACCGGATCTGACTGTGAAGTCATCCTGGCGCTGTATCAGGAAAAAGGGGGCGATTTCCTCGACGATCTGGAAGGCATGTTTGCCTTTATCCTGTATGACAGCGTCAAGAACACTTACCTGATTGGCCGCGATCACATTGGCATCATCCCGCTCTATATGGGTAACGATGAGCATGGCAACCTGTATGTCGCGTCAGAGATGAAAGCGCTGGTGCCGGCCTGCCGTTCAATCAAAGAGTTCCCGCCGGGCAGCTACCTTTTCAGCACCGATAGCGAAATCCGTCGTTACTGGCAGCGTGACTGGATGGAATACAAAAATGTAGAGCACAACACCACCGACGCTGCGGGCCTGAAGCATGCGCTGGAAGAGTCAGTGAAAAGTCACCTGATGTCAGATGTTCCTTACGGTGTGCTGCTGTCGGGCGGGCTCGATTCGTCAATCATTTCAGCCGTTACCAAGCGCTTTGCCGCTAAGCGGGTCGAAGATCAGGATAAAAGTGATGCCTGGTGGCCGCAGCTGCACTCGTTCGCTGTGGGTCTGGAAGGATCGCCCGATCTGAAAGCAGCCAAATCCGTGGCGGAGCATCTCGGTACCGTGCACCACGAAATTCATTTCACCGTGCAGGAAGGTCTGGATGCGATTTGCGATGTGATTTATCACATCGAAACCTACGACGTCACCACCATCCGCGCATCCACGCCGATGTACCTGATGTCACGTAAGATTAAAGCAATGGGCATTAAGATGGTGCTGTCGGGTGAAGGCGCAGATGAAGTGTTCGGCGGCTACCTCTACTTCCATAAAGCGCCGAACGCCAAAGAGTTCCACGAAGAAAACGTGCGTAAACTGCAGGCGCTGCACATGTTCGACTGCGCCCGTGCTAACAAGGCGATGTCAGCCTGGGGCGTGGAAGCGCGTGTGCCGTTCCTGGATAAAAAATTCCTCGACGTGGCGATGCGCATCAACCCGGCCGACAAAATGTGTGGCAGCAACGGCAAAATGGAGAAGCACATCCTGCGTGAATGTTTCTCTTCATACCTGCCGGAAAGAGTGGCGTGGCGGCAGAAAGAGCAGTTCTCAGACGGCGTTGGTTATAGCTGGATCGACTCCCTGAAAGAGGTTGCCGCGAAGCAAATCAGCGATCAGCAACTGGCCACCGCGCACTTCCGTTTCCCGTTCAACACGCCGGGTTCGAAAGAGGCTTATCTGTATCGTGAAATCTTTGAAGAGCTGTTCCCGTTACCGAGCGCGGCAGAGTGCGTGCCAGGCGGCCCATCAGTGGCCTGCTCCTCAGCCAAAGCGATTGAGTGGGACGAAGCATTTAAAAACATGGACGATCCATCAGGTCGCGCCGTGGGTGTGCATCAGTCAGCCTATAAATAACCGCGTCTGAACTGATGAAAAATGGGCCGTTTATGGCCCATTTTTTTATCATCTGCGTTGTATTCACTGAAAAATTGTTGAATAAACCGCCAGCCTGGTTATAAGCCGGTCAAACAGCGGTTATCAGCAAAAAAACGGCAAAAAACTTGTTGACGCTGTTAAGTCAACTCCGCATAATGCGCCCCGCAACGCCGATGAAGGTAACGCGAAAAAAAGATGGCTACGTAGCTCAGCTGGTTAGAGCACAGCACTCATAATGCTGGGGTCACAGGTTCGATTCCCGTCGTAGCCACCATCTTTTTTTGCGGGAGTGGCGAAATTGGTAGACGCACCAGATTTAGGTTCTGGCACCGCAAGGTGTGCGAGTTCAAGTCTCGCCTCCCGCACCATTTCATTATTCGGCAGCATGGATGGGGTATCGCCAAGCGGTAAGGCACCGGTTTTTGATACCGGCATTCCCTGGTTCGAATCCAGGTACCCCAGCCAATTTCGATGAATCTCGTGGCTGCGAGTGGACGAATGGGATATCGCCAAGCGGTAAGGCACCGGTTTTTGATACCGGCATTCTTTGGTTCGAATCCCTGCACCCCAGCCATCATCGAAATGCAGTACAATTTGGCTACGTAGCTCAGCTGGTTAGAGCACAGTACCCATAATGCTGGGGTCACAGGTTCGATTCCCGTCGTAGCCACCATATTATTGGGGTGTCGCCAAGCGGTAAGGCACTGGTTTCTGATACCAGCATTCCGGGGTTCGAATCCCTGCACCCCAGCCAAATTGCACAACAAAGCCCGCAAAAGCGGGCTTTGTTGTTTTTGTGCTTTCCGGTCAGCTGCCGGTATTGTAGCGGCCCGCCTTATCACGAGCCGCATAACACCATCAGTCTGATTTACAATCCCAGCGCATAGCGCAACACCTGACGCTTCAGCACCCCGGAATGTTCGGCGGCCATCAACCCAAGATTACGCGCAAAACGCAGCGGTGCCAGCTGGTTGCTGAAGGCGAAATAGAACAGATCCATCCCGCCCTGCATCAGCGTATTGTCGGTGCGACGCTGACGCTGATAGCGCTGCAATATCCGCTCAGCCGCCCAGTCTTCCGCCGCACCGCGCGCGCTCACCAGCACCTCGATCAACGCATCAATATCGCGGTAACCGAGGTTAACGCCCTGCCCCGCCAGCGGGTTGATGGTGTGTGCCGCATCGCCCACCAGCGCCAGTCCTGGCAGCACGTAACGCGCTGCATGACGCCGCACCAGCGGGAATCCCCCCGCAGCATGTGCTTTAAACCTCCCCAGACGCGCCGGGAAGTGGCTGGCAATCTCTTTCTCCAGCTGAGGCAGCGCCATCGCCTGCAGCTGGCGTATCCGCGCAGGTGCGTCATACCACACCAGTGAGGCGCGGTTGTCATACAGCGGCAGAAAGGCGCGTGGCCCCTGCGGAGTGAAATGTTGCCAGGTGGCATCGCCTGCCGGATGTTCACAGGTGACGCTGATCAGCAGGCAGGACTGCGCATAGCTCCAGCCGTGGATGCCAATCCCCGCCATCTGCCGCACCTGAGAGTTAGCGCCATCTGCGCCCACCACCAGCCGGGTATGCAGCGTCTCGCCGCCGCTCAGGTCGACACGCCAGCCGCCATTCTCCTGCTGCAGGTTCTCCAGCGTGGCCGGCGTAACACCCAGCACCTGCATCTCTTCCCACAGTGCTCGTTGCAGCACGCTGTTTTCCACCATAAAGCCCAGTTCCGGCAGCCCGAGCGAGGCGGCATCGAAGCTGACCTGCGCGGTTTGCCACTCCCAGGTTTCCAGCTTGCGATACGGTGCGCATCGCATCGCCTCAACCCGCGACCAGACGTTAAGCTGCTTTAGTAACGCTACCGATGACGAGCCGATGGCCGAGATCCGCAGATCGGGATCGCTCTCCGCCGCAAAAGGGGCCGGCTCGGCGCGCTCAATCACCGCTACGCGGAACTGCTGCTGCGTCAGCCCACACGCCAGCGCGGCACCGACCATGCCACCACCGCCGATCACCACATCAAACTGGTTATCCTGCATTGCTTATATCCTTCTTCTTTTCCCGCCAGCCTGTTCAACACGGGTCTGATTGAAGCAAAGTGTACCGGAAAAATAGTGGCACGATCAGAAAAGCCCTTAGGCTGGTCACAGCAGCATCAAACCATTACAATACGCGCCCTGCCTCCACTGCACTCAATCAATGGCTAGTTCGATGACAAAAAAACTGCATATCAAAACCTGGGGATGTCAGATGAATGAGTATGATTCATCTAAGATGTCTGACCTGATGAACAGTACGCACGGCTACACGCTGACCGAGGTCGCTGAAGAGGCGGATATCCTGCTGCTCAACACCTGTTCTATTCGCGAGAAAGCGCAGGAGAAGGTTTTCCACCAGTTGGGGCGCTGGAAAAAGTTAAAAGAGCTTAACCCGGATTTGATCATCGGCGTCGGCGGTTGCGTGGCGTCGCAGGAAGGTGATAACATTCGCCAGCGTGCGCCCTGCGTCAATATCGTCTTCGGCCCGCAGACCCTGCACCGTCTGCCGGAAATGATTAACACTGTGCACGGCAGCAAAAGCCCGGTGGTGGATATCAGCTTCCCGGAAATCGAAAAATTTGACCGTCTGCCTGAGCCGCGTGCAGAAGGTCCGACCGCCTTCGTCTCCATCATGGAAGGCTGCAACAAGTACTGTACCTTCTGCGTGGTGCCTTATACCCGCGGTGAAGAGGTCAGCCGTCCGAGCGACGACATTCTGCTGGAGATTGCCCAGCTGGCGGCCCAGGGCGTGCGTGAAGTTAACCTGCTCGGTCAGAACGTCAACGCCTATCGCGGCGCCACCTTTGATGGCGGCATCTGCACCTTCGCTGAACTGCTGCGCCTGGTGGCGGCCATCGACGGCATCGATCGTATTCGCTTTACCACCAGCCACCCGATTGAGTTCACCGATGACATTATCGAGGTTTACCGCGATACGCCGGAGCTGGTGAGCTTCCTGCACCTGCCGGTCCAGAGCGGTGCCGACCGGATCCTGACGCTGATGAAACGGGCGCACACTGCGCTGGAGTATAAGGCGATTATCCGTAAGCTGCGCGCGGCGCGCCCGGATATCGAGATCAGTTCTGACTTCATCATCGGCTTCCCGGGTGAAACCCAGCAGGATTTCGAACAGACCATGAAGCTGATTGCCGATGTCAATTTCGACGTCAGCTTCAGCTTTATCTACTCTGCGCGTCCGGGCACCCCGGCGGCTGACCTGCCGGATGACGTCAGCGAAGAAGAGAAAAAGCAGCGCCTGTGTATCCTGCAGGATCGCATCAATCAGCAGGCGATGGCCATCAGCCGGCGGATGCTCGGCACGGTGCAGCGTATCCTGGTGGAAGGGATCTCCCGTAAGAACGTGATGGAAGTCTCTGGTCGCACCGAAAAGAACCGGGTGGTGAACTTTGAGGGATCGCCTGAGATGATCGGCAAGTTCGTTGATGTAGAAATCGTCGACGTCTACACCAACTCGCTGCGCGGCAAACTGGTGCGTACCGAAGAAGAGATGGGACTGCGTATGGCAGGAAGCCCGGCTTCCGTTATCGCCCGTACCCGTAAAGAGAACGAGATCGGCGTAGGTCTGTTCTAGCCTTGATGCCTGCCATACTTGCGGCAATGCTGCGCGCATTGCCGCCAATTTCACTTTGTTGCACTTGGTTTCTGAAAGTGCCGCCCAAATATCTTTTCTTAAGCTTGCGCCCAGGCGTTACGGCACAAATAATTTCGTTATGGTGCATCCGGTTAAGCCCAACGGTGCTTCAGACACACCTCATAACTGGCCCTGAGTGACCCAAAGGATTCGTTCGAATATCGAAACTCGTGAAATCGCCCTTGAACCGGCCGATAACCGTCGTCTGAAAAGACTGTGCGGTCCATTTGACGATAATGTGAAACAGCTTGAACGTCGTCTGGGTATTGAGATCAACCGTCGGGACAACGTCTTTAATCTGGTGGGGCGCGCACTCTGCGTGAATGCGGCGGCTGACATTCTGAAAACACTCTATGTAGATACCGCACCCGTTCGCGGCGACATTCCGGATATTGAGCCGGACCAGATCCATCTGGCGATCAAAGAGAGCCGGGTACTGGAGCAGACCGCCGAAAGCGTGCCGGAGTATGGCAAAGCGGTCAATATCAAGACCAAGCGCGGCGTCATCAAGCCACGCACGCCAAGCCAAGCACAGTACATCGCGAACGTGCTCGACCATGACATCACGTTTGGTGTTGACCCGGCCGGGACCGGTAAAACCTATCTGGCGGTCGCGGCGGCGGTCGATGCGCTGGAACGTCAGGAAATTCGCCGAATCCTACTGACCCGCCCGGCAGTTGAAGCGGGCGAGAAACTCGGCTTTTTGCCCGGCGATCTGAGTCAGAAGGTGGACCCTTATCTGCGTCCGCTGTATGACGCGCTGTTCGAAATGCTCGGCTTTGAGCGGGTTGAGAAGCTGATGGAGCGCAACGTGATTGAAGTGGCTCCGCTGGCCTACATGCGTGGCTGTACCCTGAATGACGCGTTTATCATTCTCGATGAGAGCCAGAACACCACCATCGAACAGATGAAGATGTTCCTGACGCGTATCGGCTTTAACTCTAAAGCGGTGATCACCGGTGACGTTACCCAGATCGACCTGCCGCGCCACGTTAAATCGGGCCTGCGTCATGCGATTGAAGTGCTGTGGGAAGTGGAAGAGATCAGCTTCAACTTCTTCCACAGCGAAGACGTGGTGCGCCATCCGGTTGTAGCCCGTATCGTTACCGCCTATGAAGCCTGGGAAGCGGCCGATCAGAAGCGCCGGATCAGCAGGCGGAAGAGCGTAAACGCGAGGCGCTGGCCGCTCAGAGCGTGACGCAGGAGAGCAAATGAGCGAGGTGATTCTTGACCTGCAGATCGCCTGTGAAAACAGCGCCGATCTGCCCACTGAAAGCCAGTTTCACCGCTGGCTGTCAGCGGCGATCACCCCTTTCCAGCCGGAAAGCGAAGTGACGGTGCGTCTGGTTGATGAAGCGGAAAGTCATGAGCTTAATCTGACTTATCGCGGTAAAGATAAACCGACCAACGTGCTATCTTTCCCGTTTGAAGCGCCGCCCGGCATCGAACTGCCGCTGCTCGGAGACCTGATTATTTGTCGTCAGGTGGTCGAGCAGGAGGCGGCTGAGCAGCACAAAAGCACCGAGGCCCACTGGGCACACATGGTGGTACACGGCACGCTTCATCTGCTGGGCTACGACCATATTGAAGACGACGAAGCCGAAGAGATGGAGTCACTGGAGACCGAGATAATGCTTGCTCTTGGTTATCCTGATCCGTACATTTCGGAGAAAGAAGACGCCTGACCTCCGGGTTCCGGCTATCCTGCTGCCAGCGCTACGCTGGCAGCGTTAATTCCTCACCAGAGAGATCCTTAAAAACCGCCATGAGCGACGACCATTCTCAAAACAGCGATGCACCCAGTAGTAAAAAGGGATTCTTTTCCCTGTTGATCAACCAACTTTTTCACGGTGAACCGAAAAACCGTGATGAGCTACTGGAGCTGATCCGCGACTCAAATCATAAAGACCTCATTGACCAGGATACCCGCGACATGCTCGAAGGGGTGCTGGATATTGCGGAGCAGCGCGTGCGTGACATTATGATCCCGCGCTCGCAGATGATTACCCTGAAACGCAATCAGAACCTCGAAGAGTGTCTGGATGTGATTATCGAGTCGGCACATTCGCGCTTCCCGGTGATCAGCGAAGACAAAGATCACGTTGAAGGGATCCTGATGGCCAAAGATTTACTGCCGTTTATGAGCAGCGAATCTGAACCGTTCAGCATTGAGAAAGTGCTGCGCCCGGCGGTAGTAGTGCCTGAAAGCAAACGCGTAGACCGGATGCTGAAAGAGTTCCGTTCTCAGCGTTACCACATGGCGATTGTGATCGATGAGTTTGGCGGCGTCTCCGGCCTGGTCACCATCGAAGACATTCTGGAGCTGATCGTCGGTGAGATTGAGGATGAGTATGACGATGAAGAAGATCGTGATATCCGTCAGCTTAACCGCCACACCTTTACGGTGCGGGCGTTAACCGCGATTGAAGATTTCAATGAAGTGTTCGGCACCCAGTTCAGCGATGACGAAGTCGACACCATTGGTGGCCTGGTGATGCAGGGCTTCGGCCATCTGCCCGCGCACGGTGAGAGCATCGACATAGAAAGTTACCAGTTCAAAGTTGCGATGGCTGACAGCCGCCGTATCATCCAGGTTCATGTCACTATTCCGGATAATTCGCCACAACCTCAACTGGATGACGAATAAGTTTATGGCTTTAGCCTCACTTTACCCACGTCAGCGGGTTCGCCTGCTGCTGGTTTTATTAACGGGTGCGTCTGGCACCCTCGCCTTCTCTCCTTACGATTTCTGGCCCGCCGCACTGCTGTCGCTGTGCGGCTTACAGCTTCTGACCCTTAATCGCACCAGCCCTCAGGCCAGTGCGATTGGCTTCGTCTGGGGTTTTGGCCTGTTCGGCAGCGGCATCAACTGGGTTTACGTCAGCATTGCGACCTTTGGTGGGATGCCCGGCCCGGTGAACGTCTTTTTGGTGGTGCTGCTGGCGGCCTATCTGGCGATCTACCCGGCGCTGTTTGCCGGGCTGCTCAATCGCCTGTGGCCGCGCACCACCTTATGGCGTCTCGCGCTGGCGGCCCCGGCGTTATGGCAGATCACCGAGTTCCTGCGCGGCTGGATCCTCACCGGCTTTCCGTGGCTGCAGTTTGGTTATAGCCAGATCAATGGCCCGCTGAAAGGTGTGGCCCCGCTGGGCGGTGTGGAAACCATTACCTTTTTGCTGATGGTAGTCGCCGGCCTGCTGGTGTATGCCCTGCAACAGCGCAATGTGAAAAGCCTGGTGGCGGCCCTGCTGCTGCTGGCCTTACCCTGGCCGCTGCGCTACGTCCAGTGGGTTCAACCGTTACCGGCCCGTGCAGTCAGTGTAGCGCTGGTACAGGGTAACATTCCGCAGTCGATGAAATGGGACCCGCAACAGTTGCTGAACACACCGCGCATTTACAGCGGGCTCAGCCAGCCGTTGATCGGCAAAACCCCAATTATCATCTGGCCGGAATCAGCGATTACCGATCTGGAAAGTAATCAGCAGCCATTCCTGCGCTCACTGGATGATGAGCTGCTGCGCGCGCGCGGCAGTGCTCTGGTGACCGGCATCGTCGACTCGCGCCTCGAGCAGAACCGCTATCACGATTACAACACGGTGATCGTGTTAGGCGGCGATGCTCCTTATAACTACTTCAGCGGCAATCGCTACCAGAAAAATCACCTGGTGCCGTTTGGGGAGTTTGTTCCGCTGGCCGATCTGCTGCGCCCACTGGCACCGTTCTTCGATCTGCCAATGTCCGCCTTCAGTCGTGGCGCTTACCTTCAGCCGCAGCTCAGGGTGGCCGGCTACAACCTGACCAGCGCCATCTGCTATGAGATTGTGCTGGGTGAACAGGTGCGCGCCAACTTCCATCCCGACACCAATTTCCTGCTGACGGTCTCTAACGATGCTTGGTTTGGTCACTCGATTGGCCCGTGGCAGCATTTCCAGATGGCGCGGATGCGGGCACTTGAGCTGGGCCGTCCGCTGTTACGCAGCACCAACAACGGCGTGACCGCGGTGGTTAACGCCAGCGGCGAGGTTGAGAAGATGCTGCCGCAGTTCAGTCGCGCGGTGTTAACCGACAAAGTGGTCCCGACCACCGGTGAAACCCCTTATGCGCACGCGGGCGTCTGGCCAGTGTGGATTCTGACGGCGCTGGCCGCCCTAGTGGCCATGCTGCGTCGCCGACGCTGATTCACCGTGCTTAAAGGCGAAGCGGCTGCTTCGCTTTTTTTATCGCTTTGTCCCGTTATTTTCCCCTCCCCTCACCGCAGACTCTGCTGCGTTAGCGCGCTGAGACGCGTTTCTGGCACGATGATTGCTAATTATTTCAGTGTTTTTCGCAAACAGGCGCACTGCATACGCTAACAGCAGGTCGGTTGCACCAAAATAATCGCTTCGCTTGCGCTGCTAGCGCGCAGGCAGAAAAAATTGCTTTTTTTTGGTGCGGATCACCTCGCAAAAAAGAAACTTTTTTGTTTCATCGCGTTAACAATCCGCTATGTTAGTGACTATTCTGCGCGCAGCTGCGCTACGGGATAGCCAGGAAAGCATCAGGAAATACACACAACATCATAATCAGCACAGGTTATATCCTGTGCATTTTCCATACGAAGGAGTTGGAACATGCAACTACGCAAAGTGGCATTATCTCTTCTGCTGATCAGCGCAGCAGCGGGAGCGGCCCAGGCGGAAGATCTCATCGGCACCCTGAAGAAGATCAATGACAACGGCGTAATTGTGGTCGGGCTCCGCGAATCATCAGTTCCCTTTTCTCATTATGACAACCAGCAAAAAGTCGTCGGCTATTCACAGGCCTATTTCCGCTGCCATTGTGGACGCCATTAAAGCGAAGCTGAACAAGCCTGATCTGCAGATCAAAATGATCCCGATTACCTCGCAAAACCGTATCCCGCTGCTGCAAAACGGCACCTACGATTTTGAGTGTGGATCCACCACCAACAACCTTGAGCGCCAGAAACAGGCGGCCTTCTCTGACACCATTTTCGTCATTGGTACCCGTCTGCTGGTGAAAAAAGGCGGTCCGATCAAAGATTTCACCGACCTGAAAGGCAAAACCGTGGTGGTGACCTCCGGGACCACCTCTCAAGTGCTTTTACACAAACTGAACGACGAGCAGAAACTGGAGATGCGCATTATCAGCACGAAGGATCATGGCGACTCGTTCCGTACACTGGAAACCGGCCGTGCCGTGGCCTTTATGATGGATGATGCGCTGCTGGCCGGTGAACGCGCCAAAGCGAAAAAGCCCGACAACTGGGAGATCTTAGGCACGCCGCAGTCCAAAGAAGCTTACGGTTGTATGCTGCGTAAAGACGATCCGCAGTTCAAAACCTTAGTGGATGAAACCATCGCCAAAGCCCAGACCTCAGGCTAGGCTGAAAAATGGTTCGACACTTGGTTCAAACAGCCGATCCCACCAAAGAACCTGAACATGAACTTTGAACTGTCGGATGACATGGAAGCGCTGTTCAAAACGCCGAACGATAAGGCACTGAACTAACAACGATAACAAGGGCGCCCTGGCTGCCCTCTCGATTGCTGAAACCGCGGCGCGGACAGACTGACTGAACCGGGTCGTTCCCCTGGTCCAGGAGTGAAAACGCCGTTCATCAATCTTCAGGGTAGCTTAGCTACCCTTTTTTACCGGAGCTCGTTATGGGTATCGATTGGAACTGGGGCATTTTTCTCGAACAGGCCCCGTTCGGTAACACGACCTATCTCGGCTGGCTGTGGTCCGGTTTTTAGGTGACGATTGCCGTCTCCTGTTGCGCCTGGATTATTGCCTTCTGCGTAGGTTCACTTTTCGGCATTCTGCGTACCGTGCCTAATCGCCTGCTGGCGACCATTGGCACCTGCTATGTCGAACTGTTTCGCAACATTCCACTGATTGTGCAGTTCTTCTTCTGGTATCTGGGTGGCGCCGGAACTGGTGGGCATGTGGTTTAAGTCCGAGCTGGACCCCAACATTCAGTTCTTCGTCTCATCGGTGGTCTGCCTGGGTCTGTTTACCGCCGCCCGTGCCTGCGAGCAGGTGCGTGCCGCCATTCAGTCACTGCCGCGCGGTCAAAAAAATGCCGGTCTGGCGATGGGCTTACCCCTGCCACAGACCTACCGCTATGTGCTGCTGCTAAACGCCTATCGGGTGATTGTGCCGCCGATGACCTTGGAAATGCTCAACCTGGTGAAGAACTCCGCTATCGCTTCGACTATCGGTCTGGTCGATATGGATGGCGGCGCAGGCGGGCAAACTGCTGGATTACTCCGCACACGCCTATGAATCTTTCACCGCCATTACGCTGGCCTATATTGCGATTAACCTGGTGATCATGTTGTTAATGAGCCTGGTGGAACGCAAAGTGCGTCTGCCTGGCAATGGGGGAGGCAAGTAATGTACGAGTTTGACTGGAGTTCAATTACCCCCAGCCTGCCCTATCTGCTTAACGGCCTGGTGATCACCTTCAAGATCACCATTACCGCAGTGGTATTAGGTATTATCTGGGGCACGCTGCTGGCGGTGATGCGCCTGTCGACTCTCAAGCCGGTCAGCTGGTTCGCCAGACTGTACGTCAACCTGTTCCGCTCGGTGCCGCTGGTGATGGTGCTGCTGTGGTTCTATCTGGTGGTGCCGAGTTTCCTGCAGCAGGTGCTGGGATTATCGCCGAAAACCGATATCCGCCTGATCTCCGCCATTGTGGCCTTCTCGCTGTTTGAAGCGGCCTATTACTCCGAAATTATTCGCGCCGGCATCATCAGTATTTCGCGCGGTCAGGGTAACGCGGCCCTGGCGCTGGGCATGACCCAGTGGCAGTCGATGAAACTGATTATCCTGCCACAGGCGTTTCGCGCCATGGTGCCACTGCTGCTGACCCAGGAGATCGTGCTGTTTCAGGATACCTCGCTGGTCTATGTCTTAAGCCTGGCGGACTTCTTCCGGACGGCGTCCACCATTGGTGAACGCGACGGTACCTAGGTTGAAATGGTTCTGTTTGCTGGTCTGGTCTACTTCGTTATCAGCCTGAGCGCGTCACTGCTGGTCAGTTATCTAAAAAGAAAAAGGACGGTTTAAATGATTAGCCTGAAAAACGTTTCTAAGTGGTATGGTCACTTTCAGGTGCTGACCGACTGCTCTACCGAGGTTAAAAAAGGTGAAGTGGTGGTGGTATGCTGACCGTCCGGTTCCGGTAAATCGACCCTGATTAAAACAGTGAACGGCCTGGAGCCGATTCAGCAAGGGGTTATCACGGTGAACGGCACCGAAGTGAACAACAAAAAAACCAATCCCGCCCAGCTACGCAGTAAGGTCGGCATGGTGTTCCAGCACTTCGAACTGTTTCCGCACCTCGGCATTATCAATAATCTGGTGCTGGCGCAGGTGAAAGTGCTGAATCGTGATAAAGCCGCGGCGCGGGATAAAGGGCTGAAGCTGCTCAATCGGGTGGGGTTATCGGCGCACGCCGAGAAGTTTCCCGGTCAGCTGTCGGGCGGCCAGCAGCAGCGTGTGTCGATTGCCCGCGCGCTCTGCATGGACCCGATTGCGGTGCTGTTTGACGAACCGACCTCCGCACTTGATCCCGAGATGATTAACGAAGTGCTGGATGTGATGGTTGAACTGGCGCATGAAGGGATGACGATGATGGTGGTGACGCATGAAATGGGCTTCGCCCGTAAAGTCGCCAATCGCGTGATCTTCATGGATGAAGGCAAAATTATCGAAGACACCAACAAAGATGACTTCTTTAATAACCCGCAATCTGACCGCGCCAAAGACTTCCTCGCAAAAATTCTGCACTGATCTTTTGCACGGATCTTCTGCACTAAAACGGATCTTCTGCACTAAAAAAGGCGGGCCCGGTGCCCGCCTGATTGTCAGGGCCCGAAAGGCTGACGCTGGAACTGATCGTGACTACACTCCGGGCAGCGCGACAGCGTTTCCGGCGTGTAGATCGCGCGGGTGAACTGACATTTCTCACACACCAGATTACCCAGCCCCACAACTTCACCGCTTTGATAGACGCCATGGTGATGCAGATCCTGAAACACCTCGCGCCACTCAAGCTGACTTTTATCTGTGATATCCGCCAGCTCTTTCCAGACGCTTTCCCGGATGATGCGCATAAACAGCGAATCGGCCAGCGGCTCTTCAACATAGGTATAGCTGCGTGCAAACTCTTCTAAATCGCGGCGCACCGAGCTGAGCGCCTGATCGACCTCAGCGGGCGTCAGATCGGAACGAGCCAGCAGCTGGCTGCGTCGCTCGCTAATCAGACTATCAATATTTCGATCGCCCTGACGCAGACGCTCGGTCAGCACCGCTAACGACTCGCGATATTCCTGAGCCACTTCATTCATTTTGTTCTCCTTATGTAGGTCATCGCTGGAGTAAGTTTAGTCGCTTTATAGTGTTTGCCGTGTCATCTGTTGGTTGAATTACAAAAGGTGAAGGCTTTGACGCTTTCGACACAAATCGCGCCAGCGAAAGTGGGAAATGTTGTTGATGCGCGGCCTTATGGGTATGCTATGCGGATCTTAACGTCAGCAAAGTGTTATTCATTAAGGACCACAGGCAGCCATGCAAGAGCAATACCGCCCGGAAGAGATTGAATCCCGCGTGCAGCAGCACTGGGATGAAAACGAAACGTTTAAAGTGACTGAGCAGGAAGGCAAAGAAAAATACTATTGCCTCTCCATGTTGCCCTATCCTTCTGGCCGCCTGCATATGGGCCACGTTCGTAACTACACCATCGGCGACGTAATCGCGCGTTATCAGCGTATGCTCGGCAAAAACGTGCTACAGCCGATTGGCTGGGACGCTTTCGGTCTGCCTGCGGAAGGCGCGGCGGTCAAAAACAATACCGCACCGGCCCCCTGGACCTACGACAACATCGCCTATATGAAAAACCAGCTTAAGCTGCTGGGTTTTGGTTATGACTGGAGCCGTGAACTGGCGACCTGCCAGCCGGAATATTATCGCTGGGAGCAGTGGTTCTTCACCAAACTGTATGAAAAAGGTCTGGTGTATAAGAAAACCTCAGCGGTTAACTGGTGCCCGAATGATCAGACAGTGCTGGCTAACGAGCAGGTAATCGACGGCTGCTGCTGGCGCTGTGATACCAAAGTTGAACGCAAAGAGATCCCGCAGTGGTTCATTAAAATCACCGATTACGCGGAAGAGTTACTGAACGATCTCGATACGCTGGAAGAGTGGCCTGAGCAGGTCAAGACCATGCAGCGTAACTGGATTGGCCGCTCTGAAGGGGTTGAGATCACCTTTGACATCGCGGACAGCGAAGAGAAAGTAACCGTCTACACCACCCGTCCGGACACCTTTATCGGCGCAACCTATGTCGCGGTCGCCGCGGGTCATCCGCTGGCCACCCAGGCATCGGTGAATAATCCGGCGCTGGCTGACTTTATCGCCGAATGCCGCAACACCAAAGTGGCTGAAGCGGAAATGGCAACCATGGAGAAGAAAGGCATGGCCACCGGCCTGTCTGCTATCCATCCGCTGACCGGCGAGCCAATCCCGGTCTGGGTCGCTAACTTCGTGCTGATGGAATATGGCACCGGTGCAGTGATGGCGGTTCCGGCACACGATCAGCGTGACTGGGAATTTGCCACCAAATACCATCTGCCGATTAAGCCGGTAGTGCTGAACCTTGACGGCAGCGAGCCAGACGTCAGCGCCGTGGCGATGACCGAAAAAGGCACACTGTTTAACTCAGGTGAGTTTAACGGTCTGGATCACGCAGCAGGCTTCAACGCGATTGCTGAAGCGCTGGCCGCCAAAGGCGTGGGCGTGCGTAAAGTGAACTACCGCCTGCGCGACTGGGGTGTTTCACGTCAGCGTTACTGGGGTGCGCCAATCCCGATGGTGACGCTGGAAGACGGTACGGTTATGCCAACACCAGAAGATCAGCTGCCAGTGATCCTGCCGGAAGATGTGGTGATGGACGGCATTACCAACCCGATTAAAGCCGACCTGGAGTGGGCAAAAACCACCGTCAACGGTCAGCCAGCGCTGCGTGAAACCGACACCTTCGACACCTTTATGGAATCTTCCTGGTATTACGCGCGTTACACCTGCGCCAGCTACAAGGAAGGCATGCTGGATCCGGCGGCGGCGAACTACTGGCTGCCGGTCGACCAATATGTGGGCGGTATTGAACACGCCATCATGCACCTGATGTATTTCCGCTTCTTCCACAAGCTGCTGCGTGACGCTGGTCTGGTTAACTCCAATGAACCGGCCAAGCGCCTGCTGTGTCAGGGGATGGTACTGGCGGACACCTTCTATTACCTCGGTGCCAACGGTGAGCGTAACTGGGTTTCGCCGGTCGACGTTAACGTGGAACGCGATGAGAAAGGCCGCATCGTCAAGGCGGTTGATACTCAGGGCCGCGAAGTAATCTACGCCGGCATGAGCAAAATGTCGAAGTCGAAGAACAACGGCATCGATCCTCAGCTGATGGTCGAGCGTTACGGCGCGGATACCGTGCGTCTGTTCATGATGTTTGCTTCCCCGGCCGATATGACGCTGGAGTGGCAGGAGTCGGGCGTGGAAGGGGCCAACCGCTTCCTGAAGCGCGTCTGGAAGCTGGTCTTAGACCACACCCAGAAAGGCGCAACCTTGGCGCTCGACGTCGCCAGCCTCAATGATGAGCAGAAGTCACTGCGTCGCGATCTGCACAAAACCATCGCCAAAGTGGCGGATGACATCGGCCGTCGTCAGACCTTCAACACCGCCATCGCCGCCATTATGGAACTGATGAACAAACTGGCACGTGCGCCGCAGGAGAGCAAGCAGGATCGCGCTCTGATGCAGAAAGCGCTGCTGGCTATTGTCCGTCTGCTCTATCCGTTCACCCCGCATGCCAGCTATGTTCTGTGGCAGACGCTGGGCGGCGAAGGGACGATTGATGAAGCCAGCTGGCCGGTTGCTGATGAAGCCGCAATAGTGGAAGATTCACTGCTGGTCGTGGTGCAGGTAAACGGAAAAGTACGCGGTAAAATTACCGTACCGGCCGATGCCACTCAGGAACAGGTTCAGGCACGCGCCGCCCAGGAGCATCTGGTGGCGAAGTACCTAGACGGCGTGACGATTCGTAAAGTCATTTATGTACCGGGCAAACTGCTTAACCTGGTCGTAGGTTAAGTTCAGGAGGAACTGTGCGACATCCGATTATCAGGCAGTTTGTCATGCTGGCGGTGGTGATCACCGCTGGCTGTGGTTTTCATCCGCGCGGCACTACTCAGGTGCCAACCGAACTGAAAACCCTGATTGTTTTAACCGGCGATCCTTACGGTCCACTGGCGCGTACCGTGCGGCAGCAGCTGCGTATCAACAATGTGCGCATTGTTGAGGACAGCAAGCAGAACCGCACTGATATCCCGACCTTACGTCTGGGTAGCGAAGCGCAGAACCACAACACCGCATCGGTCTTTATCAATGGCGGAACCGCTGAGTACCAGCTGGTGATGACCCTGACCGCCCAGGTGCTGCTGCCGGGCAAAGGCATTTATCCGATCAGCACCACGGTTTATCGTTCGTTCTTCGATAACCCGAATGCGGCGCTGGCGAAAGATGCTGAGCAGGACATGATTGTGCAGGAGATGCGTCAGCGTGCTGCCGAGCAGCTGGTGCGTAAACTGCTGACGGTCCATGCGGCACAGCTGAACAATAAAGATACCCTGCGCCAGTCAGCGATTCCGGTGCCGGGTCAGGACTCAGAGGAAGTCCCTTCTTCCTCTGCCACCAGTCTGCAATGATCAGGATTTATCCCGAACAACTCAGCGCGCAGCTCCGTGAGGGGCTGCGCGCCTGTTATTTGTTGGCCGGTAACGAACCCCTGCTGCTGCAGGAGAGCACAGACGCGATCCGCGCGGCAGCCACCACCCAGGGATTCGAAGAACACTTCAGCGTTACCCTCGATGCCCAGACCGACTGGGAAAGCCTGTTTGTCAGCTGTCAGTCGCTGAGCCTGTTCGCCCTGCGTCAGACACTCACCCTGCACTTCCCTGACAATGGTCCGAATGCCGCGATGGCTGAGCAGCTAGTTAAGCTGTCGCAACTGCTGCACGCCGATATTCTGCTGATTTGCCGGATGCCGAAGCTGACCAAAGCGCAGGAAAACAGCGCCTGGTTTAAAGCGCTTTCGGCCTCCGCCGTGTTAGTGCCCTGCCAGACTCCGGAGCAGGCGCAGCTGCCGCGCTGGGTGGCGAATCGCGCCAAAGCGCTGAAGCTGGCGGTTGATGACGCGGCCATTCAGCTGTTGTGCTACTGCTATGAGGGCAATCTGCTGGCGCTGGCGCAGGCGCTGGAGCGGCTGTCGCTGCAGTGGCCCGACGGCAAACTAACTCTACCGCGGGTTGAGGAAGCGGTCAGCGATACGGCGCACTTCACCCCTTTCCACTGGGTCGACGCGGTGCTGGCGGGCAAAAGCCGCCGTGCTCTGCATATCCTGCATCAGCTGGAGAGAGAAGAGAGCGAGGTGGTGATCCTGCTGCGCACCCTGCAACGCGATCTGCTGACGCTGTTGCATCTGCAACGTCATCAGGCGCAACAGCCGCTGCGTAACCTGATGGATCAGCAGCGCATCTGGCAGAACCGCCGCGCCCTGTTCACCGATGCGCTACAACGGCTGGGTGCGGCGCGTTTGCAGCGGGCAATCCATCTGCTGAGCCAGATTGAGATCACCCTGAAACAGGATTACGGCCAGCCGGTATGGCCGCAGTTGCAAACCCTGACGCTGCTGCTCAGCAGCCGCGCGTTTCCCGCGAGTTTCGCCCATGTCTGAGTTAAACGCGCTATTTGGCGGCACTTTCGATCCGATCCATTTCGGGCATCTGCGTCCGGTTGAAGCGCTGGCGCAGCAGACCGGGCTGCAAAAAGTCACCCTGCTGCCGAACAATGTGCCGCCGCACCGTCCGCAGCCTGAAGCCAGCGCGACCCAGCGGGTGGCGATGCTGCGCTGCGCCATCGCCGGATTGCCGCTGTTTGACATTGATACCCGTGAACTGGAACGCGATACGCCCTCCTGGACCGTGACCACGCTGGAAAATCTGCGGGCCGAACGCGGCGCTCAGCAGCCGCTGGGCTTCATCATCGGTCAGGATTCGCTGTTGAACCTGTCAAAGTGGCATCGCTGGAAGGATCTGCTGTCACTCTGCCACCTGCTGGTGTGTCAGCGGCCGGGCTATCCGACGCAGATGTCGTCGCCCGAGATGCAGCGCTGGCTCGATCAGCATCTTGCGCACGACGTACAACAGCTTCATCATCAGCCTGCCGGCCACATCTGGCTGGCAGGAACGCCGCTGGTCGACATCTCCGCCACCGAGATCCGTCGCCGTCGCCATCACAACAAGTCCTGCGATGCTCTGCTGCCCGCTGCGATTATCGATTATATCGACCACGCAGGCTTATATCGCGACTGATCCGGGCATGCTACACTGCGCCGCTTAATTTTTTGGCTGCATAATCCGGGCTTACAGCCGGCTCGTCACCACCAGTTTTAGAGGGGAACCTTTTGCAAGGTAAAGCACTCCAAGAGTTCGTTATTGATAAGATTGATGATCTCAAAGGCCAGGACATTGTCACCATCGACGTTCAGGGAAAATCCAGCATCACCTATTTCATGATCATCTGCACCGGCACCTCCACGCGTCACGTCACCTCGATCGCCGAGCACGTTGAGCAGGAGTCCCGTGCGGCCGGCCTGATGCCGTTAGGCATTGAAGGCAAGAGCGCAGCAGATTGGGTGGTTGTCGATCTCGGTGATGTCATCGTGCATGTGATGCAGGAAGAGAGTCGCCAGCTGTACGAGCTGGAAAAACTCTGGGGCTAACCGGTGAAACTGCAACTTGTTGCCGTCGGCACCAAAATGCCTGACTGGGTGCAGACCGGTTTCATGGAATATCTGCGCCGCTTCCCGAAAGATATGCCGCTGGAGCTGACCGAAGTTACCGCGGGTAAACGCGGCAAAAATGCTGATATCAAACGCATCCTTGAAAAAGAGGGTGAAGCGATGTTAGCGGCGATCGGCAAAGGCAATCGCATCATCACTCTGGATATTCCCGGCCATCCGTGGGAAACCCCACAGCTGGCGCAGCAGCTTGAACGCTGGAAGCTGGATGGTCGCGATGTCAGCCTGTTGATTGGCGGTCCTGAAGGGCTGGCGCCGGCCTGTAAAGCGGCGGCAGAACAGAGCTGGTCACTGTCAGCATTGACGTTGCCCCATCCGCTGGTGCGCGTGCTGGTGGCCGAAAGTCTGTATCGTGCATGGAGCATAACGACAAATCATCCTTATCATCGTGAATGACCGATCAGCCCACATCAGACATGACAAGTAGCGGATGAAATTACAAAGCAACGCCTTTCGCGATTACAGCGCCGAACAGAAACTTTTTGTCCGTCGGGCGTTTATCGCTTTCGTCGGTATCTTACTGCTCTCCTCGGTGCTGGTGGTTAATCTTTACAACCTGCAAATTTTACGCTTTGACGATTACAGCACCCGCTCAAACGAAAACCGCATTAAGCTGGTTCCGGTCGCGCCCAGCCGGGGCATCATCTATGACCGCACCGGCACGCCGCTGGCACTCAACCGCACCATCTATCAGGCCGAACTGGTGCTGGAAAAAGTCGATAATCTGCAGCAGACGCTGGATAACCTGCGTCCGATTCTCGAACTGACCGACGACGACCTCGAAAACTTTCAAAAAGAGCGTAAACGCTCGCGTCGCTTTACCTCTATTCCGGTAAAAACTGGCCTGAATGAAGTGCAGGTCGCGCGCTTTGCGGTAAATCAGTACCGCTTCCCCGGCGTAGAAGTCAAAGGGTATCAGCGCCGTTACTATCCGTTTGGCCAGACCCTGACGCACGTGGTCGGTTACGTGTCCAAAATTAACGATCGTGACGTTGCTCGCCTCTATAAAGAGGGAAAATGGCCTAACTACGCCGCAACCCACGGTATCGGTAAGCTCGGCATTGAAGCCTATTACGAAGATCTGCTGCATGGCAAAACCGGCTTTGAAGAGGTTGAAGTGAACAACCGTGGCCGGGTGATCCGTCAGCTGCATGAAGAGTCACCGCAGGCCGGCCGTGATATCTATCTGACCATCGATCTTAAGCTGCAACAGTATATCGAAACGCTGCTGACCGGCAGTCGCGCCGCGGTAGTGGTCAGCGATCCGCGTACCGGCGAAATTCTGGCGAT
The DNA here is from genome assembly GCA_009830035.1 of Pantoea sp. Eser. Classification (GTDB taxonomy): domain Bacteria; phylum Pseudomonadota; class Gammaproteobacteria; order Enterobacterales; family Enterobacteriaceae; genus Pantoea. Next base: position 209,313 of record SZZY01000003.1, on the reverse strand, counting down.
GGTTTCAACGCCGAGCTACGACCCGAATCTGTTTGTCGACGGTATCTCCAGCAAAGATTATCGCGGCCTGCTCAACGATGAAAACCGTCCGCTGTATAACCGCGCCATCCAAGCCGCTTATCCTCCCGCCTCAACGGTCAAACCGTACGTTGCGGTCTCTGCCCTGAGCGCCGGCGTCATTAACCGCAATACCAGCCTGTTCGATCCCGGCTGGTGGCAGCTGCCCGGCTCAGAGAAGCGCTTTCGCGACTGGAAAAAATGGGGCCACGGCCGCCTGAACGTTACCAAAGCGCTGGAAGAGTCCGCCGATACCTTCTTCTATCAGGTCGCCTATGACATGGGCATCGACCGGCTGTCGGAGTGGATGAACAAGTTTGGTTACGGCAGTCGCACCGGCATCGATTTGCCGCAGGAGAGCGCGGGCAACATGCCCACCCGTGGCTGGAAGCTCAGACGTTTCAAAAAGCCGTGGTATCAGGGCGACACCATCCCGGTGGGCATCGGCCAGGGTTACTGGACCGCGACGCCGCTGCAGATGAACAAAGCGATGATGATCCTGATTAACGATGGCGTCATCCGGGTGCCGCATATGCTGCGCGCCACCCGCGAAGGACGCACCCTGGTGCCTTATCGCCAGCCACCTGCTGCGCCGATTGGCGACATCAATTCCGGCTACTGGGAAATCGCCAAAGACGGAATGTATGGCGTGGCGAATCGGCCTAACGGTACCGCGCACAAAAGTTTTGCTGACGCGCCGTATAAAATCGCCGCCAAATCAGGGACGGCGCAGGTGTTTGGCCTGAAAGAGAATGAAACCTACAACGCTCATAAAATTGCCGAACGATTACGCGACCACAAGCTGATGACCGCGTTTGCTCCTTATGACAAACCTCGGGTCGCGGTGACCATTATCATGGAAAACGGTGGCGCCGGACCGGCTGTCGGCACCGTGATGCGCCAGATTCTGGATCACATCATGTTAGGTGATAACAATACAGTCCTGCCGGACGCAGCCCCGGTGCCGCCCGGCTATGAAGGTGAATAAACATGTCGATGAACGATAGTCCGCAGAAACGATCGATCTGGATGCGCATCCATATCGATCCGCTGTTTATGCTGGTGATTCTCGGCCTGCTGATTTACAGCGCCGTGGTGATCTGGAGCGCCAGTGGCCAGGCCCCGGGCATGATGGAGCGTAAAATCGGCCAGATCGCCATGGGGCTGGTGATCATGATTGTGCTGGCGCAGGTGCCACCGCGCGTCTACGAAGGCTGGGCGCCCTATCTCTATATCATCTGCGTCATTCTGCTGATTGCGGTGGATGCGTTTGGGCAGATCAGTAAAGGTGCCCAGCGCTGGCTTGACCTCGGTATCGTCCGCTTTCAGCCGTCGGAAATCGCGAAAATTGCCGTGCCACTGATGGTGGCGCGCTTTATCAACCGCGACGTCTGCCCGCCGACGCTGAAAAACACCGGTATCGCGCTGATCCTGATTTTTTTACCCACCCTGCTGGTGGCGGCTCAGCCCGATCTCGGTACTTCGATTCTGATTGCCGCCTCCGGACTGTTTGTGCTGTTCCTGTCCGGCATGAGCTGGAAACTGATTGGCGTCGCAGTGCTGCTGGCGGCGGCGTTTATCCCGATTCTGTGGTTCTTCCTGATGCACGACTATCAACGTGACCGCGTGATGATGCTGCTCGATCCGGAAAGCGATCCACTGGGTGCCGGTTACCACATCATTCAATCGAAAATTGCGATTGGTTCTGGCGGCCTGCGCGGCAAAGGCTGGCTGCATGGCACCCAGTCACAGCTGGAGTTTTTGCCGGAACGCCACACTGACTTTATCTTCGCGGTACTGGCGGAGGAGTTAGGGCTGGTTGGGGTACTGGTGCTGCTGGCGCTTTATCTGCTGCTGATCATGCGGGGTTTGATTGTGGCAGCCCGCGCCCAGACCACCTTTGGCCGGGTAATGGCAGGCGGTTTAATGCTGATTTTATTCGTTTATGTTTTCGTTAACATTGGCATGGTTAGTGGTATCTTACCGGTAGTTGGCGTGCCGCTGCCACTGGTCAGTTATGGCGGCTCCGCGCTTATCGTGCTCATGGCGGGATTTGGCATTGTGATGTCGATCCATACTCACCGAAAAATGTTATCTAAAAGTGTTTAAGAGGCTGCAGATGCGTAAGGAATGGCTTGGCGTTGCACTGGCATCACTGGTTCTGGCGGCCTGTACCACGCCCGAACCCCAAAATACCGCGCCGCCGCAACCGGCCTATAATGGCCCGGTGGTAGAAATACCCGGCGTTGAGCCACGCTATGAGCCGATCAATCCCGGCACCAGCCAAGATTACAGCGTCAACGGCAAAAATTACCGCATCATTAAAGATCCGTCGAACTACAGCGAAGTCGGCCTCGCCACCTGGTACGGCGAAGAAGCGCAGGGCAACCGCACCGCCACCGGCGAAGCTTACGATCCTGATGCCCTGACCGCCGCGCACCCTACTCTGCCGCTGCCGAGCTACGTGCGCGTAACCAATATTGCCAGTGGCCGCCAGATTGTGGTGCGGGTCAACGATCGTGGCCCGTATACGCCCGATCGTATCATCGACCTGTCGCGCGCCGCTGGCGATCGCCTGAACATCTCCAATAATTCACGGGTCCGGGTCGATTACATTAAGGTCGCGCCGGATGGTACGCTCTCCGGTCCCGGCACCATCGGGACAGTAGTGGGGAAACGGAGTTATTCTCTGCCGGCCCGCCCGGATCTCAGCGGCGGCTCGGTGATGAGCGGCGGCAGCGCGGCGGCTTCACAGCCGGTGCCGCAACAAAATGTTGAGGCGATCAGCAACAGCACCTTGCAGAGCAGTGACAACATGGGCGCACCGGTGCAGAGCAGTGGTTTTCTCGGCGCACCCCAGCCGTTAGCCAGCGGCGTACTGGAAAGCAATGAAGCGGCGGTCAGCGCACCCGCCGTGACGGCAGCGCCCGCCGCTGCCAGCCCGGCGCAGGCTGCCGCCGGCTATGTGGTGCAGGTCGGCGCGCGCGCAGCAGCTGATGAAAAGCCTGAGCCAGCGTTATGGCGTGCCCGGCACGGTGGAAACGGCTGGCAATGTGTATCGTGTCCAGCTCGGCGGTTATCCGCCCCGTGCCGAAGCGGCCGCGCTGCAACAGCGCCTGAGCAGTGACGACCAGACTGCCTCATTTATTACCAATACACGTCGCTGATTGAACGGTTACCGTTACGTCTGCTAACAACCCAATCATCATGCCCGATGCCGGAAAGCCAGCCATTGGGTATGATGAGTGACTTTTTTAAACCTCAAAACCACGGATGTTGTAGTCCTACACATGAACACGCTGAAATCATCTCGTTTGCTGAAACGCCTGACAGTGGGATCACTGATCGCCTTCTCTCTCAGCCATGCCGCTATTGCTGATGACGTCAATCTCAGGACAATGATTCCGGGCGTACCGGACATCGATGCCGAAGCGTATGTCCTTATCGACTACAACTCGGGCAAAGTGCTGGCCGAGAAAAACGCTGATGTACGTCGCGATCCCGCCAGTCTGACCAAAATGATGACCAGCTACGTGATTGGTCAGGCGGTCAAAGCCGGCAAAATCCATCAGGACGATCTGGTCACCGTCGGTCCGGATGCCTGGGCTACCGGCAACCCGGTATTTAAAGGTTCATCGCTGATGTTCCTCAAGCCGGGCGATCGGGTTCCAGTTTCTCAGCTAACGCGTGGGATTGTGCTGCAATCGGGTAACGACGCCTGTGTCGCCATGGCAGACTATGTCGCCGGCAGTCAGGATGCGTTCGTTAACCTGATGAACAACTACGTTAAAGCGATTGGCCTGCAGAACACCCATTTCCAGACGGTACACGGCCTGGATGCTGAAGGTCAGTACAGCTCGGCGCGCGACATGGCGCTGATTGGCCAGGCGCTGATCCGCGACGTACCGGAAGAGTACGCCGTCTATAAAGAGAAAGAGTTCACCTTCAACAATATGCGTCAGATGAACCGTAACGGTCTGCTGTGGGATACCAACCTGAACGTGGATGGCATTAAAACCGGCCATACCAATGCAGCAGGTTACAACCTGGTGGCGTCGGCCACCGAAGGCCAGATGCGTCTGATCTCCGCGGTAATGGGCGGTCACACCTACAAAGGCCGCGAGACAGAAAGCAAAAAACTGCTGACCTGGGGCTTCCGTTTCTTTGAAACCGTGGCACCGTTGAAAGCGGGCAAAGAGTTCGCCTCTGAGCCGGTATGGTTTGGTGACAACGATCGCGTCCAGCTTGGCGTTGAAAAAGATGCGTACCTGACCATTCCACGTGGCCGGATGAAAGATCTGAAAGCCAGCTATGTGCTGAACAACACCGAACTGCACGCGCCGCTGAAGAAAAATCAGGTGGTCGGCAGCATCAACTTCCAGCTGGATGGCAAAACCATCGAACAGCGCCCGCTGGTGGTGTTGAATGAGATCCAGGAAGGCGGATTCTTCAGCCGCATCGTTGACTACATCAAACTGATGTTCCATCACTGGTTCGGCTAAGCGTGGCGGGTGATTGAAAAGTCACCCCATCGCCCCTATTACAGGTTATTATGATGCTCCCGCTCAGGCGGGAGTGCGTTTTTTATGCACCGGAGTTAATATGAAAACCAAACTGAATGAACTGCTCGAATTTCCTACCCCGTTTACCTATAAGGTAATGGGTCTGGCGCAACCGGAGCTGGTTGATCAGGTGGTTGAAGTGGTGCAACGCCATGCGCCCGGCGACTACAGTCCTGAAGTTAAGCCGAGCAGCAAGGGCAACTATCACTCCGTCAATATTACTATCACCGCGACCCATATTGAACAGGTTGAACGCCTGTATGAAGAGCTGGGTAAAATCGAAATCGTACGCATGGTGCTCTGATTTGCCGGGTCGGCGAAGCGCCCTTCCCTGACGGTTTGCCGACGTTATTCTCAGCTTACTTTGTTAAAGCGGGCCATCGTTTTGTCAGTTGAAACCCTTCTCGTCCGCCGGTCAGGTTTACGCGACTGGCAAACCGTCTCCGACGCCATGCATCACTACACCGATCAGCGCGACAGCCTGAGCCGTGATGAAATCTGGCTGGTTGAGCATCCTCCGGTTTTTACCCAGGGCCAGGCGGGAAAAGCGGAACATTTGCTGATGCCCGGCGATATCCCGGTGGTGCAGAGCGACCGTGGCGGTCAGGTCACCTATCACGGACCGGGTCAGCAGGTGATGTACGTGCTGATCGATATCAAACGACGCAGGATTGGCGTACGCCAGCTGGTGACGGCGCTGGAAGAGACGGTGATTGCCACGCTGGCCGGTTTTGGTGTCAGCGCCCATGCACGCGCCGACGCGCCAGGCGTTTATGTCGGCGAGCAAAAAATCTGCTCACTCGGACTGCGGATCCGCAAAGGCTGCTCGTTTCACGGCCTGGCGCTGAATGTCGCCATGAACCTGGCGCCTTTTTCACGCATCAATCCCTGCGGCTATGCCGGTATGAGCATGACTCAGCTGCAGCATTTTCAGCCGGAGGTACGGCTGGAACAGGTGCAGGCCCCGCTGGTAGCAGCGTTTGCCCGCCTGACAAGGTATGAAAATGTTGAATGGACAGACGAAGATTTGCCGCTTCAGACTTAACGCTGAATGCGAGTTTACAAATATGTAACGTATCCGCGCTGACGGTGGCTGCTTCTGGGGCGATGAGATGATATAATTTTTGAACTTTTTTCAAATAAAGTTGAAAGCACCCTTCTCGGGTTGAGTGAAGACGCTTTCAAATCGCAATCCGACCGGAACCTGCTGATTTATGAGTAAACCAATTCAGATGGAACGCGGCGTCAAATATCGTGACGCAGACAAAATGGCGCTGATCCCGGTGAAAACCGTGGCCGTTGAACGGCAAGAGATGTTGCGTAAGCCGGAATGGATGAAAATCAAGCTGCCTGCTGACTCCAGTCGTATTCAGGGCATTAAAGCCGCGATGCGAAAAAATGGACTTCACTCGGTCTGTGAAGAGGCCTCCTGTCCTAACCTGGCCGAATGCTTCAACCACGGCACCGCCACCTTTATGATCCTCGGCGCTATCTGTACCCGCCGTTGCCCATTCTGCGATGTGGCGCATGGCCGCCCTAACGCACCCGATGCGAATGAGCCCGGCAAACTGGCGCAAACCATCGCCGACATGGGCCTGCGTTATGTGGTGATCACCTCGGTTGACCGTGACGATCTGCGTGATGGCGGTGCTCAGCATTTTGCCGACTGCATCAGTGCGATTCGCGAAAAGAATCCGACCATCAAAATCGAAACGCTGGTGCCTGACTTCCGCGGCCGGATGGATCGCGCTTTGGACATTCTGACCGCCACCCCGCCGGATGTGTTTAACCACAACCTGGAAAACGTGCCACGTGTTTACCGTCAGGTTCGTCCGGGTGCCAACTACGAGTGGTCACTAAAGCTGCTGGAGCGTTTCAAAGAAGCGCACCCGCACATTCCGACCAAATCAGGTCTGATGGTGGGTCTGGGCGAAACCAATGCGGAAATCGTCGAAGTGATGCGCGATCTGCGTCGTCACGGCGTCACCATGCTGACGCTCGGCCAGTATCTACAGCCCAGCCGTCACCACCTGCCGGTTCAGCGCTACGTCAGTCCGGCGGAATTTGATGAAATGAAAGAAGAAGCCATGGCGATGTGCTTTACCCATGCGGCGTGCGGTCCGTTTGTCCGCTCTTCTTATCATGCGGACATGCAGGCCAAAGGGCTCGAAGTTAAATAAGCCGGCTGCGCTGTTATGTAAGACAGCACCAGCGCCTGGAGACAAAAAACCAGACTGTTGCCAGTCTGGTTTTTTAATGTCGGTCTGACATAAAAAGTAACAATTATTTTCAGCTAATAACTGATTAATCTTTACGGACGACGCGTTCGGCCGGTACTTCTTCAGCCGGAGTCCGGGCTGCGCTGGTGTCTTCATCTTTCATGGCTTTCTTGAAGCCCTTGATTGCGGAGCCCAGATCGCCACCCAGAGAGCGTAACTTATCGGTGCCAAAAAGCAGTACAATAAGCGCACCGATGATCAGCAGTTTGGCAATACTGATACCTTCCATATTTAACCTTTCAACTTCAGCGAATAACGGTGACTGTTATTTACGCGTACGCGCAGTTTGCGTGCCGCCACAACTGCAATCTGTAACAGAGTAAGATCGGGCCAGCGATTTTATCAGATAAAACGGCTGAGAAAAGCCTGGGTGCGGGGATGCTGCGGATTAGCAATCACCTCATCCGGCGTCCCCCGTTCCACCACCACCGCCACCATCCATAAACACCACCCGGTCGGCCGCCTCACGGGCGAAGCTGATCTCATGGGTTACCACAATCATCGTCAGTCCCTGATCGGCCAGCGTCCGCATGGTTGCCAGCACTTCACCCACCAGTTCCGGGTCCAGCGCCGACGTCGGTTCACCAAACAACATCAACTGCGGCTTAATGGCCAGGGCGCGCGCAATCGCCACACGCTGCTGCTGGCCGCCCGACAGATGGCGTGGCCAGGCATCCGCCTTGTCACTTAATCCCACCGTTGCCAGCAGTGACCGGGCATGCGCCAGCGCCTGCTGACGCGGAAATTTATGCACGCCGATGGGTGCCTCAATAATATTTTGCAGCACCGTCATATGGAGATAGAGGTTGAACTGCTGAAACACCATGCCAATCTTCTGGCGCTGACGGGCGATCTGGCGCGAGGACAGGCGATGCAGCAGGTTGCGTTTCAGCACGTAGCCAATCTGTTGATCGCCGACCCGTATCGATCCGCCATTCATCTCTTCGAGATGGTTGATGCAGCGCAGAAAGGTCGATTTTCCCGAGTCTGAGGGGCCGAGGATCACCACCACCTCACCGGGCCAGACATCAAGATCGATCCCTTTCAGCACCTGATTGTCGCCATAACGCTTCTGCACGTTACGGGCGCAGACTAACGGCTCAGCCTGGCTCATTGATCCTCCTTCTGTTGCTGTGCGATGCCCACCAGCGCAGTCGGGCGCTTCGCCACGCTGGTCACCCGCCGTGTGCCACGCGCGTAATAGCGCTCAATGGCGGACTGGCCGAGGTTGAGGATCGAGGTAATCAGCAGATACCAGATTACCGCGACCATTAGCATTGGAATAATTTCAAAGGTGCGGTTGTAGATCGCCTGCACCGAGTAGAGCAGATCGCCCATGGCAATCACGCTCACCAGCGAGGTCGCCTTGATCATGCTGATCAGCTGATTACAGGTGGGTGGGATAATCGAACGCATCGCCTGCGGAATAATAATCCGCCGCAGCGCCCGCGCCCGGCTCATACCAAACGCCTAGGTGGTTTCAACCTAGCCATTATCCACTGACAGCAGACCGGCGCGGATAATTTCAGCCATGTAGGCCGCTTCGTTGAGCGCCAGCCCCGCAATGGCGGCGGTCAGTGGGGTAATCAGATCGTTGGTATTCCAGCGCGCCAGCGTGATGTCGGTCCACGGCAACGTCAGGAATAGCGCAGGAAACAGAGTCAAGAGGTTGTACCAGAAACTCAGCTGCACCAGCAGCGGCGTTCCGTGAAAGAACCAGATATAGAGCCCGGCGATGCCACGCAACAGCCGGTTGTCCGACAGCCGCCAGACGCCCAGCAGCGTACCCAGCACCATTGAGACCAGCGTCAGCCCCAGCGTAACCTGTAACCCTTTCAGCACCGAGCCTTCGGTGAACCACTTCAGCACCACCTGCCATTCAAAATTGGGGTTGGTCATCACCAGCCATAGCAGGTTGGAGCCGACCACCAGCACCACAATCCAGCTGATCCAGCGTCCATAGGCCGGCGCGCTGCGGGCGAAAGCCACGTCGTGCAGCTGCGCCTCATCACGCTGCGGTTCCCTGGTCGGGGAATCGTGGTGGATCAGGCTCATTTAGCCCCCTGTTTTGCCAGGTTCAGCCCCGGCGCGGCGGTCATGTTGTCTTCCAGCTGCCATTTTTTCATGATGGCGGCATAGGTTCCGGTTACGTTCTGATAGAGCACCTTGTAAGCATCCAGAACCACGCCGCCTAACGGCGATCCTTTCGGCACCACGGTGCCCTGGAAAATGTCACCGAAGCCATTTTTATGCCCTTTTCCCGCCAGCTCGAGCTGGCCTTTGGCCTGATTAACAAACCAAGTCAGCGGCGCCTGGAGGAAAAAAAGCATCCGAGCGTTTCGAGCGCACCGCGAGGATCGACGAAGGCTGATCGGTAAATGCCTGCACCGTGACTGCCGGTTTGCCGGCGGCGTTACAGCGCGCCGATTGTTGACGGATTACCTGCTCCGCAGAGCCTGCCGCCATTACCGCGATCCGTTTGCCACAGGTATCATCAAGCTGGTTGATCTGCGCCGGGTTGCCCTTCTGCACGCCGAACACCACAAATTCCTGCACAAAATCGATGAAGTCCACCTTCTGCTGGCGATCCGGATAGTCACCAATCTGTCCAATCGCCAGCTAATAGCGGCCAGCGTTAATGCCGGTCAGTACGCCGGACAGGCCACTCACCGTAGCGTGATCGATCTTCACCCCCAGTAACTGGGCCAGTGCGGTCGTGAGATCCGCTGACGCGCCCTCCATCGAGTGCGTGCCATTGACGATCTCATACGGCGGGAAGGAGCCATTGTTGACCGAAATCATCCGGCCCGCTTTTTTGATCTGATCCGGCAGTCGATCGTGTAAAGCCTGATCGACGGTCTGGGTCGGCAGCCTGCGCCAGAGTGGCGGCCAGCCCCAACGCCAGCGTTAAGGCGGTTACGCGGTTAATCATGGTTCGTCCTCCAGGTTCAGGGTGTCAGTTCAGCTCGGGACGGGCGAAACGACGATTCTCCAGCACCGGCAGCACGCGGCGGGCGTAGGCGATACGTTCCGGATCAATATCGGCAAACATCAGCGTCGGCGATTCCGCCGCATTGGCGATCACCACACCCAGCGGATCGACCACCAGGCTGTTGCCGATATTGCGCGGACCACATTCTCCGACGGCCACCACGTAGCAGGTATTTTCCAGCGCACGGGCGCGGTTCAGCAGCTCCCAGTGCATCTCTTTCAACGGCCCTTTTACCCACGCGGCAGGCAGCACCAATAAGTCAGCGCCATCCAGCGCCAGCCGGCGCGCCAGCTCCGGGAAGCGCACGTCATAACAGGTCATCAGACCAACTTTTAACCCTGCCACTTCGACCAGCGGCGGGATTACATGGCCCGGATTCACCCGCTGCGACTCCTGTATGGCGAAGGCATCATAAAGATGCAGTTTTTCATAGGCCACAATGATTTCGCCGTTGCGAATAGCGATTAGCACGTTAAGCGCTTTTTGCTCTCCGGCGGGAACATGCACGCTCATAATGGTGGTGAGTGAGTTATGCTGACTGGCCACCAGCAGCTGGCTGACAAACGGGCCGTCCAGCGGTTGCGCCGCCTTGAGCACTAAATCGGGATCGGTAATGTCACGCCCCAGCCCCCCTTCCGGCAGCACCAGCAGATCGGCACCGCCCGCAGCGGCCCGCTGCATTAACGTCAGGCAGAGCGTGGCGTTCTCCTGCCATTCACGGCTGACGACAAATTGTCCCATCGCAACTTTCATCATTTCTCTCCTGCTGCCAGCGGAAATATCGCTTCCGGCGTCAGCAATCTGTGGGTTAATCCCTGCTGGAACAGTTCACGGCCAAAATCCGCAATCATCTTTCTATTAGCGGCAAAACCATTCTCATTCCAGCTGGCCGGTAATTCCTGCGCGGTCCGTCGCAAATCGTCCAGCAGCCACGGATGCGCCGCCGCCAGTGCCGGTTTCATCGCCAGAGTATGAATGCCGGGCACGTAGCCGACGCGGTTGAAGTAGGCCCGCTCAGCCTGATAATAGAAGTCAGGCTGGAGCTGACGCAGGCCGGACGCTGGCAGGAAAAAGCCTTCCGGCATAAACGGGGTAAACACCGCATCCAGCTCGCCCGCTTTCAGCAGCTCAATCAGCGGCCGTTCGCCCGGTGCAGGCTCAATCCGGCCCGGTCGGCCAAATCCCGCCAGCCGGTCGACAATCGGGTGTTCGGCGGTCAGCCGCCCGGCAAACCAGCGGACATCATCAATCTCCACGCCCGCTTCGCGCAGTACCGTACGCGTCCAAGTATTACCCGAATCCTGCCAGCCGGTAACCCCGATTCTTTTCCCTTTCAGCGCTGCAGGCGTGGTGATGGGGCTCTCCGCAGTGATAATGATGCAGCGCTGACGTAAAGCCGCGCATCAGGAAGTGCGGCAAGCCCAGCATTGATACATCGTCTCTGGCCCGCGCCTGGGCGTACGACACTTCGCCAGCGTCATAATCGGGGCTGCTGGCGAGGTCATTAACCAGCGTTCCGACCCGATCCATCTGCAGATCGAAAGCCGTCCGGTGTGATATCGCCCAGCGCCAGGGGCGTAAAGTCGTCCCAGTCGCGCACTGCCAGTCTGATGCTCAGCCTTGCCATGATATCTCCGTTTACGCCGTGCCGCGAGGCCGGGCGGGTTGATACATCAAATAGTGCTTGAATTTGATACTAGATTCGGAACTGACCTGAACAATTGTTAATTTGTTACTGAACAAAATATTTTCTTATGACGCAAATGGTCGACCTAAACTGGTTTTGTAATCAGATAACCACGCCTTCGGTAAAGGGGATTGCTCAGACGGCATCAGGCCTGATTCGTGACGGGCAGATTGCCGTCGGTGCGGGAGATCGCAGAGCGACTGGGGATCAGTCCGGCAACCGTTTCTGCTGCCTGGTCGCAGCTCAGGCAGCAGAAAGTGCTGGCGGGTAAAGGACACAGTGGCGTCTGGGTTAGCGGCAATAGCGTCATGCCGCGACCGATCCGCTTTGAAAAGATCGGCAATTATGGCGAGCACATTCGCGCCGATCTGGCGATGGCCTCTCCCGATCCCGCGTTGTTACCCGACCTGCAAAACGCGCTGCAGGCGGCGTTGCGATCGCCGCAGCTAAACAGCGACACCCGCGAAGCCATTTCAGCGCCGCTGCTGCAGGCGATAACGCCGCGCTGGCCTTATCCGGCGGAAGCCTTCCTGGCGACCGATGGTGGTTTCGATGCGATGAATTTGCTGGTGCAGACGCTGGCATCACCTGGCGATCGGGTGATCATTGAAGATCCCACCGCCACCCGCCTACTTGATATGCTGGATAATGCGGCGCTGAAATTTTGCCGCTGGCCTGTGATGATGAGGGGCCATTGCCTGAGGTGTTAAGCACCCTGCTGACACGCGCGCCGGTAATGCTGATTTATCAGCCGCGCACCCATTCGGCCACCGGCCAGACGATCGGTGTGGCGCGGCGTCAGGCGCTGGCGAACAGCAGCACGCTGATTGTGGAGGATGATGGCATTGGTGATCTTTCGGCCGCGGCGAGCTGGAGTCTGGGGACGCAGTTTCCCGATCGTACCCTGCATGTCCGCTCCTTTTCCAAAGCCTACGGGCCCGATTTGCGGTTGGCCGTGTTATCCGCCACGGCGGATATGGTAAAGCGTATTCAGTCGTGGCGAAACTTTGGCGTCAGCTGGACCAGCCGTATTTTGCAGGATGCAGTGGCGTGGTTGCTGGAAGATGAGGCGACCCAGCAGCAGATTGCCACGGCGCGCGAGGTTTACCATCAGCGTCGCGTTCAACTGCGGCAGGCACTGGCGCAGCGCGGACTGGTGCTGCCGCCACGGGATGGACTGAGTCTCTATATTCCGGTGGTCTCAGAACAATTCGCCATGATTACGCTGGCCGCGCGCGGTATCGCCGTATTACCCGGTGAGCGTTGCCGGCTGGGGCCGACCCAGTTTATTCGGGTCAGTATTGCCAGCCTGAAAGATGAACAGCGTGAGATGATCGCCGAAGCGCTGGTCATCGCGTCCGGCCGGGAGGCTAGCGTGCGGGCAGATCTTTAACGTGATAGCGCGGCGATTCAACGTAACCCTCAACGGGCATAAATAAAACTGATTCGCCTTGAGGCGGGATGATGGCAGTGCACTTCCATCCGGTCGCATCCGCGCGCTGCTGCCAGCGATTCGGCGTGCCGTAACAGCTGCTGGCCAACGCCTTTGCTGCGCTCACCTTCCGCAATGCAGAAGTAGCTGATGCGGGCGAAGTCCCCGGCCAGCGCCAGCTGCGGAATAAAGTGCATGAATAATAAAGCCGAGCACCTGATTACCGAACTCGGCTACCAGTAATGCTTGGCTGGGATCGCTGCTTAACTGCGCCAGACGCTGCTCAATGAAATTTTCCGTGCCGCCGTAGCCTAACTCGCTCAGCAGTGCACTGAGCGCAAAACTGTCTTTTAAATCCGCCTGACGTATATTCATCCTGTTTCCTCAGTCGCCCGATGCCATCATCTTGTTATATAGCGTTGGACAACAAAAAGCTGCAAGTAAGGTTGTTAGGATTATGTTACGAGGATTTATTGTGAAGCGCCGCGCAGTTTGTGCGGCCAGCGCGCTGGCGCAGGGGCGTTTAATGCAAATGTATCACGGATGACAACCATAAAAAACCCGCCATAAGGCGAGTTTTTAGAATTCTGACTGTTAACTTACAGACTGATAACGTTAGCAGCAGATGGGCCTTTCGCGCCGTCGGTGATTTCAAACTCAACGCGCTGACCTTCAGCAAGAGTTTTGAAGCCGTTGCTCTGGATTGCAGAGAAATGTACGAATACATCTTTGCTGCCATCTTCAGGAGTAATGAAACCGAATCCTTTAGATTCATTAAACCACTTAACGTTACCTTTGATCTTAGACATCTATATTACCTTTACATGAAAAATGGACACTAAACTGTGTCGCCATCTAGTACAGCAATTGCGGAGGGATTTGTCCAGTGCGATTTGATGAAAAAGTGATAAATTTCGACTTTCTGCTTACCCATCACACTTTCCTACTTTATAACCTTGCCAAAAACCCCTTTTTGTTACAGGTCAACTATCGGCAGGTCAAAGGTAACCAGCTGGAAACTGAGTGCTTTTTAGCTTAGCCAGCCAAGCTGAGTTTTGATTAAGCGTTAAAATCTGTTTCGACGATAAGCTGGCCATCCCGCGCTAAAGCGCGCATTTACATCGCTATTTCACCGAATAATTGCTCTGCCAGCCAGGCCGTTTTGTCATTTTTGGCCACCGTTCAGCCCGTTTTTACTTCACGTTCCGCCTGCGGGATAAGCTACGCGTCAGGCAAGCGACTCATACGCCGGCGTCGCTGTCAGTTAAATCTGCTTTTTACCTGTTCCGGATCAGGCTGTGGTACCGCTTAAGGCGCGGCAGACCGCCCGTCTGCTCACATTTAAGGCTAAAGATAAAAAACATTGATTCAAATCAAAGAAATGCCTTTTTGCCGTCTAATACGCATTAGGCAACAAACAACAACGGGCATAAGTCACTATTTTTTTCTTGGCCCGGAAAGATAATATTGGAAGGCAATAAATAAGGAATGTTTACCTGTCAGATTGATCAGCGGTTAAACACACTTTTTGTGACTTACAGGGAGAGAGCATCAGGATGGTAATGAAAATTCGTTGTAACCAATGCGGAAGCGCCCGGTTTATTTTTACCGAACGCGATGGTGAAGCTTTCACTTTCCACGGTGCCTGCTGTGCACACTGTAAAAAACGGCTGAAGGCCAGAGATCTGCTGACTGAAACGCCGATGGACCCGATCGCGCGTTGCCTGATTGATCAGAATAAAAATGCGTCGGGCACCTGAGTAAGGTGCCCGCTGAAGCTGAAACCGACAAGCGCGATCAGAAAATCAGTTTGAAGACCCCTGTCAGGGTTAGCAGACCCACGATAAAATGATGGCAATAATCCACAGAATAATTTTCATTTCCTTAGCTCCGGGCTGGCCCCGCTGGTGACAATCAACGGCGCGACAATGCCGCCGGCGGTAATCGCCGCAACCGTTGCCGACCCCAGCGCAATGCGCAATACCGCCGCAATCGACCACGCCATAAAGATCGGTGACAGCTGGGTAGAGTGCATCATGTTAGCGATATATTTATCCACGCCGCTGTCGACCAGCACCTGCTTAAAGGCCCCGCCGCCACCGATGATTAGCAGCATCATGGCGATGATTTTGATTGAATCGCTCAGGGTTTTCATCACCTGATCCATGCTGCGTCCGCGGTTCAGACCGAAGGTGAAAATCGCAATCAGTACCGCAATCAGCGTAGCCATCACCGGATCGCCGAAGAACTCGGCGTAAGGCAGCAGCGCATGGCCTTTCGGCAACAGCATCTCGGCCACTGCACGCAACGCCATCAGCACTACCGGCACCAGTGAAGTCCAGACGCTGAAGCCAAACCCCGGCATCTCTGCTTCGGTAAAGGTTTTCGGGTTGTAAAGCCCCTGCGGAATCGGCTTATCAATGCCTTTCAGGAAGCGGGCATAGACCGGACCGGCCAGAATCACGGTAGGAATGCCGAGCAGCGTACCGAACAGCAGCGTTTTACCCATATCCGCATTGAACAGCGTGGCAATGGCGGTCGGCCCCGGATGCGGCGGTAAAAAGCCTTGCGTCACCGAGAGCACAACGGCCATCGGCACCCCGACGTAGAGCAGCGGGACAAAGCCAACTTCATAGAACAGCGCAAAGCCGACGATAAAGCCGGTCAGCACCAGCGCCCACTGAATATGCTTTGTGCCAAACTTTTCGGTTAAGGTGGTGGCAATCCGCTGCGCGCCCCCGCAATCGGCCAGCATCTTACCGATGCATGGCACCAAAGCCCATGATAAGGCCAGGCTGCCAAGCGTGCCGCCCACGCCAGCTTTAATCGAGGTAATCACTTTATTGACCGGCATGCCCTGCATCACACCGACCGCCAGCGCCACCAGCCTGACCGCCGACGAGGTTGAGTGGTTACTGGCACGCGCTAACAGCAAAAATTCGCTGGTGAATTACAGTCGCGAACAGATGCATGCCATGCTCGCCCAGGCGTGGACCCTGACCCACTGATCCACGCGGCGTGGCTTGCCTTTCCCGGCCAGCGGTGACCGCGCCCTGGCCGCGCTGTTAGTCCGCCGGGACGGCAAACGCCCCCTCACCCGCCAGCATCTGCTCAATCACCTGCAGCACCCCTGCTGATTATTGGTCGGGGCCAGATAGCGGGCAGCCTTTTTCACCCGCTCCGGCGCGTTGCCCATGGCAAAGCTGAAGCCCGACTGTTTCAGCATTTCCAGATCGTTGCCGCCATCACCAAACGCCAGCACCTGGTCATGATTGATGCCCCAACGCTGCGCCAGCAGGTCCAGGCCATTGGCTTTGTGATGGCCCGGCACAATCAGGTCAACCAAACCATGTCCGCTGGAAGTCGCCGCGACTTTGCCCTGATGCAGCCGTTCGATATCGGCCATCAGCGGTTCGATGTAGTCATCCGACATTAAGTGCGAACTTGAAGAGCCGGTCGTCTGCGGTCTCCTCCAGGCTGTGCATCAGCTTGAGCCGGTGACAGTAGTGCCGCATCTTAACCAGCCACGTCTCTTCCATGCCCTCGAAGTAATAGGCGCTGTTACGCCCACACAGCAGATAACGCAGGCCGGGATAGTGACCGTTTTGCAGAGTGTCGATTACCGCCCCGACATCGCTACGGTCGAAAGCGCCGCGAAACAGCTCTTTATCACAATCGATAATTCATGCACCATTCTCCGCCACAAAGGCGATTTCGCTGGCGATCTCCGGGAAGAATGATTTGAGCTGGTAATACTGATTGCCGCTGGCAACGAGAAATTTTATCTCTCGGGCGGTGAGCTGCTGATAGCAGTCGAGAAAGCGGGATCGATTGTACTGCTTCTGGTCATCCAGAAAGGTGCCATCCATATCTACCGCAACCATCTTAACCGTCGTCATCATGACTCCTTACACGCCAGGGTTCTTTGAGTGGACTATCAGGACAGCCACTGCCGCCCTGCACCGTGCTGCGTCAAGGGGTACTCAGAACGATCGGCGCATCGGGTAAGCCGGTAAAGTGGCTCACGATATGATGATAATCCGCGGTCGGATCGAGATCGCTGAAGGTCTGCGGATAGAGATCTTTCGCCAGGATCTCCATGCCAATAATATTATAAGGATGGTTGTAGAAATGGTGATAGACACCGTAGACCTGCTGTTGCTTCACCGGGGCGATCTGCGCCAGCCCGGTCCGGGACAGCAACCGGCTGAAGGTGGCGTTAATTTCTGGCTGGCTGGCTCCGTAACCAAATGGCAGCACGTTACCGTTGGGGCGTTTTGAGCCGGTCATGATGTAGACATCCGGCTTCATGGCGATGATTTTTTCCAGTGAGACGAAGCCGGAACTGCCTGGCAGCAGCGCTGAGCCGATATTTCTGCCGCCCACCGCTTCCACCAGCGCGCCCCAGCCGTTATGACCGTGGGTGAAGCAACAGTTATCGCTGTTGCCGGCTATCGGCTCGATAAACACCGTCGGCTTATGCTGCACCTGCGCCACGCCCTGCTGAATCCGCTGCCAGCGTTGCTGATAAAAATCGGTATAGGCTTTGGCCTCGGCTTCACGGTTCAGCACTTTACCAAGCAGGGTGATGCCCGGCACAGTGTTCTGTTTCGGCTGTAGCTCGTCGTCGAGGAACAGCACCGGAATATGCAGATTTTTTAAGGTTGCCAGCACACCCGATTGGGTCAGCGCCGGTTTGGCACGCAGCTGAGCGATCATCAAATCGGGCTGCTTCGCCAGCACGCTCTCCATATCGACCTGCCCCTGATCGTTAAAGCCCATGTCAACGATAGAGGTGGCCTGCGGCCAGCGCTGCTTCAGCAGATCCCAGGTCTGGGTATCCTGCTTTTTGGGCAGGTTATTCCACGCCACCACCCGCTGAAACGGATTTTGCCGGTACAGCAAGGCCAGCGCCAGAATGTCGCGCCCATCCTGCAAAATCACATGCTGCGGCTCTTTTTGCAGCGTAATGGTTTGTCCATCGAGATCGGTCAACGTGAGCGGATAGGTAGTGGCCGCGCAGGCGGTTGACAATAGCAGTGTGGTGGCAGCAAGCAGACTGGTTTTCATTTTTTCAGTACCCGGTTAAGGAATAATAATTATTAGCGTTAACTCTAACATGCTAATCATGCTAATCATGCTAATAAGTAACAAAAGTAAACCATTGCTGAATAGATACGTCAGCCCGGAGGCCGCTGAGCATGCAGAAGCGCGGTGATAAGATATTGATTAGCGCCTGCCTGATGGGTTTTCGGCTGCGCTACAACGGCAGCGACAAAAAGCAGGTGCTGGCCGCGCTGACGCAGTGGCAACATGAACGGCGGCTGGTGCTGCACTCTCCTGAGCTTGCTGCCGGTTTACCCCACTCCGCGCCTGCCGGCTGAGATTGTCGGTGGCAGCGGTGCCAATGTGCTGGCGGGACGGGCCACCAGAGTAGTAGAATCAGACGGGCGGGATATGACGCAGACTTATCTACTCGCCGCGTGGCTGGCTCTCGAAACTGCCCAGCAGCAAGGATGCCGCGTTGCTCTGCTCAGCGATGGCAGCCCGACCTGCGGTAGTCAGTTTATCTACGACGGCAGCTTCAGCGGCCAGCGCCAGCCCGGTGCGGGCGTCGCCCTGTTACGCCAGCACGGCATTGCGGTGTTCGCTGAACATCAGGCGGGCGAACTGCTGGCCCACCTCAACCGTATTGCGGCCGCCGATCGGCCGCTGCTACCGGGTTAAACCGCTCAGTGCGCCAGTGAGTAGAAGATGGCAGAGATCGCGATCAGCCCGGTCAGCACCACAAACAGGTTACTGATTTTGCCACTGTACTGACGCATCGCCGGGACTTTCTGAGTCGCGTACATCGGCATCAAAAACAGGATCATCGCAATCACCGGGCCGCCGAGCGTCTCAATCATTCCAAGAATGTTGGGATCGAGGGTGGCCACCATCCAGGTGGTCAGCAGCATAAAAAGTGAGGTAAGGCGGTTCAGCCGGGCGGGCGCGATCTGTTTGCCGCGGCTGCGCAGCGCCTTATTCACCATGCCGTTAAAGCCTTCACGCGCGCCAAGATAGTGCCCGAGGAACGATTTTGTGATCGCCACAATCGCAATTATCGGGCCAAGCCAAGCGATGACCGGCACCTGAAAATGGTTAGCCAGATAGGAGAGAATGGTGATGTTCTGCGCCTTGGCGGCGTGCAAATCGGCGGGCGACAGGCTCAGCACACAGCTGAAGACAAAAAACATCACCGTCACCACCATCAGCAGATGGGCGCAGGCCAGAATGCGTGAACACTTTTTCTCTGCCGCCTCGCCATACTCTTCACGCTTCGCCACGGCAAACGACGAAATGATCGGCGAGTGGTTGAAGGAGAAGACCATCACCGGGATCGCCAGCCACAGCGTCATCCATAAACCGTTGCCGCCAGGCGCAGCGCTGCTCAGTGTCATCAGCGCGGCACCGTGCCAGTGCGGGATCAGATAGCAGGCCATCAGCATCAAGACCGCCACAAACGGATAAACCAGCACGCTCATCGCTTTGACGATCATCTGTTCGCCAAACCGCACAATCGTCATCAGACCGACAATCAGCAACAGGGACAGCAGGACGCGCGGCGGCGGCACCAGTCCCAGCTGATTGACCATCAGGCTCTCAACGGTGTTGGTAATGGCAACGCTGTACATCAACAGAATCGGGTAGATGGCGAAGAAGTAGAGCAGCGTAATCAGCTTACCGGCACCGGTGCCAAAATGCTCTTCGACGACGTCGGTGATGTCGCCAGCCGGATTTTTTCCGGAGAGCACAAAGCGTGTCAGGGCCCGGTGCGCAAAGAAGGTCAGCGGAAAGGCCAGAATCGCCATAATGATCAGCGGGACCAGGCCACCCACGCCGGCATTAATCGGCAGGAACAGCACGCCAGCACCAATCGCAGTGCCGTATAAGCCCAGCATCCACATCGTATCGGTTTTACGCCATACCGTATCGGCGTCACTTTCAAGCGCGCCCAGCGTGCCCGTTTGCGTGGTTTTCATCTGCTCTTCCCGTTTAAAAGCCGCCAGTCATCTGACCTGCCAGAGCAGAAAGCGCCAGCTTGCCGCGTCCGCTCCGGGCCAGACATCGCTGCGTCAGCATCTACGCCAGGATTAAATCCTGACCCGCTGGCGCACAGGTAATCGATTGCGTGCGCCTCTTTTTACACTACCTGACGATAAACGTTCAAGTTATGCGGATTGATGCGCATAACTTGCTGAAAAAACCGTCAGGTCGTGCGCCGCGACACTGCCCAAAATTGCCTGCTTTGGCTGGGGATCGCTGATCTGGAAATCAGGTGCGTAACCGGTTGCCAGCCCCTGGCATCGCGATGGTCCGCTGGTGCCGATTGAGTTTGTCCGCATCAGTGAAGGCGGTGAACTGGCGACGGCCATCTGCCTCAATGCCACGCCGGTACCGGTGTTGTGGGCCTGGCTGAATACCGCCTGTCGCGCGCTGCGTGAGCGGGAAGGCATTCCGGACAGCCGGGAGGATGGGCTGGGCATTCTGACGGTCACCTACACCTCGGCGGGACCGCTGGCGGACTGGGCGCGTGCCAGAGGCATTGAAGAGCTGATCTGGACCGCGTTACCTGCCTGCATGGCGGGCGTCGAAGGCCGTATTCCTGCCCTTGATGAGGCGGTGGAATACCTGCAGCAGCTGGAAGGTTAAACGCGTGAACATGCGCGTCGCTACATTGAACAGGTACCGGTCCAAATCGACACCGCTTACCGACGGGCATTCGCCGCCCTGCACGGCTGGCAGCGCATCATCCCGGACTGAGCGGCCATTTCGCAGCGCGATCTGTAACCTTATCAAGCAGGTCGGACCGGCGCATCTGACCCTACCGCTCTGCTTACTGGCGGGATGCTGGCTACACTTCAGGCAGGTTTCGGTTTCAGGTTTCCTGAATCTCCCCGCTTTGTTGCTGCGTGCCGGGCGTCTACGCTGGCTTATTCACGGCTTCCTGTTCGGCGATGCGTTTGATAAAGGGCTGACCTTTAAGATGGGCCAGACCCACGTTCACGCCTACCTGCCGGACCTGCTTAAACTGATCGAACAGGGTCACCTTAAGCCGGAAGAAATTGTTACCCATCACCTGCCGCTGGAAGATGCCGCCCGTGGTTATGAGATTTTTGAGAAGCGTCAGAAAGAGTGTCGCAAAGTGATTCTGGTGCCCGGCATGACGGCCACCCAGGCCACACTGTAACCCGCACCTCACGGCGCACCGGCTACCTGACCGCCGGTTTCGCCGGACGCTTACATCCGCCACGGCTTGCATTGCAGGCTGACCCGCCGCGCTGGCCGCTCCTGCAGATGTTCATCCGGGGTATCGGCGGTATCCGCCAAGCTCCCCTGTTCCAGTAACCGTGCGCTGCGTGAATGAGGGTGACTCTCACTCATCACCTGCTGTGAAAACGCGCCAAACGATAACAGCAAAAACAGTAACGCACTGGCCAGCCTGATACTCATCGGTGACTCCTGGAGGGGAACGGAGGTCGCTATGCTGCCCGAATCTGTTTGATTTTGTGTCATTGGCAGGCAAAGTTATGTGGTAACCGGAAACACCTCGCGACCGGTTTAACCGCCAGCCGGTATCGCATCAGGTTCGGTTCGGCACTATGCGTTCCTGACATCCGTTTCTGAAGCCACTTTTGCCGCAGGAGAACGCCGTTGAACACCAATAACTATAATCAGCCTGTCGGTAACGCGCTGCCCGACTGGCAGCCGGTCACTCGCCAGCCTCGCCAGCCGTTGCCGGGCCAGCATTGCTGTCTGCTGCCGCTGAGTCCTGATCATGCGGAATCCCTGTTGCAGGCTTTTATGCTGGCCCCGGACGATCGTGACTGGACCTGGCTGGAGGCTGAGCGCCCGGCTTCGCTGGCGCAGATGCAGCGCTGGATCGCCGAAAAAGTTTCCGACGCCGGTCTGGTGCCGTTTGCGGTGTGTCACCCTCAGCAGCAACCGCTGGGAGTAGTCTGTTTCGCCAGCATTGAGCCCAAACATGGCGCGATTGAAATCGGCCACGTCTGCTGGTCGCCGCTGATGCAGCGCAGCGTGCTGGGTACGGAAGCCCTGTTTCTGCTGCTACAACAGGCCTTTTTGCTTGGCTATCGCCAGGTCGCCTGGCGCTGTGATTCGACCAACCTCGCCTCGCGACGGGCGGCCGAACGGCTCGGTTCTCGCTTTGAGGGCCGCTTCTGGCAGGTGATGACGCGCAAACAGCGCAACCGCGATACCGACTGGTTATCAATGATTGACAGCGAATGGCCCGCGGCACAACGCACCCTCAACGCCTGTTTCGCCGCGGCTCAGGTCAGTGGCTGTAACCCGACAGCAGCTAAATAAAGTCCCAGCCCGTAAATCAGATCAGTAACAGCACTATTCAGCCTGGCTTTGCCAGGCACGGGCGTCTTTGATGCGGCAATGCCCCACCACAGGGCGGGCTGCATGATGAAAAAGGGAGCCATCAGGCTAAGAAGGCCGCTTATCACTGCACTTAACAGATCGGGATGTTCTGACCACTGCTGGCCTTGCCACAACAGCGGAATAAAGGCAAAAGTCATTCCTGTGATGTAGTGGACGGCCCATCCTGTAAAGGTTTAGCCTTTGACTGCGGGCGTATCGTGAATGGTGTGGGAAAGTAACGTCCTTTACTCATCCACATTATCCAGCGGCCAACCAGGGCGTAATTAAGGGAAGGTATCGCGAACAGGGTAGCGTCGGGCCAAGCTCCAGCCATCCATAATAAGGGTCGCCAGCAGGCCAGTAAGCAGTATCTCAGTCACGTGAATTCTCCTGTTGTAATCGTCAGATGGTAAGCTGATTCAGAGGATGCAACGTGAAGTGAGGTTTAAGTCAATGATGAAAGAACTTGATGTTGCTGATGTCGCCGATCGCAGCGGGCTTGCGCCTTCAGCACTGCGTTTTTATGATAAAGAAGGGATTGATCAAATCGATCGGCCGCAAAGGATTACGTCGGCAATACTGCGCCAGCGTGCTTGAAAAACTGGCGCTGATCACGCTTGGACGCAGCGCCGGTTTTACTCTGGATGAGATTGCCAGTCTGTTTGATGCACAGGGTAAACTCTCGCTGGATCGATTATTGCTCATCGCCAAAGCCGACGAGATCGATAACACGATTCGTCAGTTGAAAAAGGTCCGTGATGGTTTGAGACACGTCGCGCACTGTCCTGCCAGCGATCGCCTGTTATGCCCGGAATTTCAGAAAATTGTCCGGCGCGTGCAATCCCGGTCAGATCGCACAACTGGTTATCACCCCAATTCACCCGCAACCGTAACCTGACGCCCGCCGTCAGTGCAGGCGGCGGAGTTTGCAGCGCGACAGACCAGCGCTGGCGCTGGCAACGCGGGCAGACCGCTTGCTGCTGCGTCTGGCCGCAGTGGGTACAGGCATAGAGTCAGCTGTGCGGCACGGTATCGAAATCCTGGCGGTGTTCGGGCGGTAACACGCTTAAACCGGCACGCATCTCATCGTCGTTGTAAAAGTAGATGCTCAGCTGACCATCCACTTCCACCAGCGCCAGCCGGATCTGCCCGAGATGTTCCACCCCACTCTGCCGCAACTCCATGTAGAACTCATCTTCTGAAATATTCAGATGATCGAGGCTCTCCAGCACATACAGACCCTGTTTGATCAGCGTAATCACATCGCCCTGAATCAGGCGGGAAAAGCGCGGGCTGCGCGCAGTCAGCAGGGTGGTCAGCCGCTAGAGTGTCAGCAACACCACAAACACCATGATCACTGGCAACACCGGCACATCGTCATAGAAGGTGACATCACCCGACGCGGAGCCAAGCGTCAGAATGACTACCAGTTCGAACAGCGACAGCTGACGCACCCCGCGGCGACCCGAGACTTTCAAAAAGGTGAACACCACTAGATAAGCGATCATCACCCGCGCCACCACCTCAAACAGAAAAGTGGCGGGTTGATCGTTGAGTACGAAACGGTGCCAGTCAAATGAGAACATAAGCGGTGAAACATCCTGTCAGTCAAAAAGAGCCACGATGCCGGGGCCGGTCGGTAAACCGCCTGCCGATCGAGGCCAGTGATAAATTAATCTTGCTGCTAGAATATGAAAAGGCAAGCGAAGCAGCACCTTCCCCGGCCGCTGAGTCTGCCCGGTTTGCATCTCATGGAAAAGGTTCACAAAGCTTAAAATTGCCCGTTACCGGTGACGTTTCGCTTATCGTCACGCGCGAAATCACCAAACATAAATTTTCCTGATTTATAACGGCCATATTTTGCCGCTGTGCTTTTTCTTTTTACATCAATACATTGCGAAGAGCTTCGCCTTACCTATACTTTCCAGTAAGGCTTCCATAATCTTCAGTAACTCTACGAGAGGCTAGCAATTTATCCTGCCGATAGCGCTGCGTGTTGCTACCCGCTATCCCTCACTCGTCGTCAACGCGACAGGCCCTGCTGCCTGCAACGCCGTGTCGGCTGATTCTGGCAAGGAGCGCCCGCCAGTACAGAGTGGCAAGACCAGCCAGTCTGCTTTGCATACCGCCCCCACTACCTGACCCGTTCACCCACGGCTTGTCAGCGGGATACGTGTTGCTGTTTTACGGGAGATGCCATGACCCCCTTTATCAGTTTCTGGCAGGCCGGCTATGAAGGTGCCGATCACATTAATCCTGCAGGCGTTGCGCTGTCGATGAACGACCTGAATCAACACCAGGCGCGTGCGGCAGAGGATTATGCTGCGCTGGCGCCGTTCGCTATCCGAACGGTGCGCGAAAGCGTCGGCTGGCGACTGTGCGAACGGGATGGCCGCTATGACTTTTCAACCATCGCCGCCCGGATGCAGGCGGCACAACAACAGGGCATCCAGCTCAGCTGGACCTTCTGCCATTACGGCTGGCCCGACGACCTGGACCTGTTTGACCGCGACTTCGTCAGCCGTTTTGCCGCCTTTTGCGGCGCGCTGGCGCGCTTTCTGGCTCCTTGGTATCGCACCGCGCCGGTCTATTCGCCGATGAATGAAATCTCCTTTCTCAGCTGGGGCATCTCGGTTGGCGTATTCGCCTGCGCCAGTTGCCCAGAGCCGGATCGCGCCGATGCTGCTAAACAGCAGCTGGTGCGGGCTACGCTGGCGGCCTGTGATGCGATCTGGCAGGCCGATCCGCGGGCGCGTCTGCTGCATTGCGATCCGCTGATCCACATCATTCCCGATCCGGCCGATCCCGGCAGCGTTCAAACCGCCGCGCTGATGCGCGAAACCCAGTATCAGGCGTGGGACATGCTGAGCGGCAGGCTGCATCCCGAACTCGGTGGCGCAGAACGCTATCTCGACCTGATCGGCGTGAATTACTACCACGATAATCAGTGGCAGCAGGGGTCGAATCAGCGCCTCTGCTGGCACCTCGGCGATCCCCGTCGTGCGCCGTTACATCAGCTGCTCCAGCAGGTCTATCAGCGCTATCAGCGCCCGCTGCTGCTGGCGGAGACCAGTCACGTCGGCAGCGGACGCGGTGCCTGGATCGGCCAGATCGGCGCCCAGGTGGCGCAGGCGCAGTTGGCTGGCGTCGACCTGCTCGGCATCTGCCTCTATCCGATCCTCGATCGCCCGTTATGGGAGCAACCCAACTTCTGGACCCGCAGCGGCCTGTGGGATCTCGATCGGCTGGGCCCCGATCCTTACGCCCGCCAGTTACAACACCCTTACGCTGACGCTTTGCGCCAGGCGCAGCAATCCTTGCAACACATCCAACAATCACAACGACATTGTCAGGAGTCCGCTATGAACAACCCACCTGTACTCATCGTTTTCAGCCACTTACGTTGGGGATTTGTTTTTCAGCGCCCGCAGCAGTTGCTGACGCGCCTGGCGCAGCACTATCGGGTGCTGTTTGTCGAAGAGCCGGTCTGGCAGGCCGGGCCGCCAGGGCTGCATCGGAGTCAGCCGGCCGCCAATATTACGGTGATCCAGCCGCATACCGATATTCAGGCTGCCGGATTTCATGACAGCCAGATCGCCCCGCTGCAACTGCTGCTGGCGCCGCTGATGGACGAAGATGAACAGCCGCTGGTGTGGTTT
This sequence comes from Pantoea sp. Eser, assembly GCA_009830035.1. Taxonomy (GTDB): domain Bacteria; phylum Pseudomonadota; class Gammaproteobacteria; order Enterobacterales; family Enterobacteriaceae; genus Pantoea. The sequence continues at coordinate 183,216 of SZZY01000003.1, read as the reverse complement.
TATACGCCGATGGCACTGCCGTTGCTGACGCCGTTTAATCCGGCGCTGGTGATTTACGACTGCATGGATGAGCTTTCCGTTTTTCACAATGCGCCGCGCCAGCTTCAGCAGCGCGAGTCGGCGCTGATGACCCGCGCCGATCTGGTGTTCACCGGCGGCTCCAGCCTGTATGAAGCCAAACGCGATAAACATCCGCAGGTGTACTGCTTCCCGAGCAGCGTGGATGCGGTTCATTTTGAGCAGGCGCGCGATCGTAGTAACCGCCATCCGTTGCAGGATGCGATTCCCGCCCGGCGTCTTGGCTACTATGGCGTGCTGGATGAGCGCATCGATCTGCCGCTGATCGCCGCGCTGGCTGACAGTCATCCCCACTGGCAGATTATTATGGTCGGCCCGGTGGTGAAAATAGATCCGGCCAGCCTGCCGCAGCGTGACAATATTCACTGGCTCGGCCAGCAGCCTTATCAGGCGCTGCCGCAGTTCCTCGCCGGCTGGGATGTCTGCCTGATGCCGTTCGCGCTCAACGCCTCAACCCGCTACATTTCGCCGACCAAAGTGCTGGAGTATATGGCGGCGCAACTGCCGATTGTCAGTACCGCCATCACCGATGTCGCCCGCCATTATGCCGATGAGGTCGCCGTTGCCGGTGATCATCAGCAGTTTATCGCCGCCTGTGAACGGGCAATCGCCCTCAGTGCTGCCGACCGGCTGGCGCTGGCGGGAAAAATGCAGGCAAAAGTCGATGCCACCTCATGGGACCGTACGGTGGAACAGGTACACGGGTTGATCCAGCAGGCGCTGAGCCACAAACAGCCACAGACCGCGGCTACCCTGCCGCTGACCGAACCGCAGCAGGCTAACGTCAGCGCCTTAACCCCGGCGATGCTGGAGAGCGCAGCGGTGGGGTGCCTGATTATCGGTGCCGGGCCGACCGGCCTGAGCGCCGGTTATCACTACGGTGAAGGTGCGGTGCTGCTGGAAAAAAATGCCACACCTGGCGGCTGGTGCCGGTCGGTTGAGGATCAGGGGTTCACCTTCGATTACGCTGGCCACATTATGTTTTCGCAGGACCCTTACGTGCTGCAGCTTTATCAGATGCTGCTGGGCGACAATCTGCACTGGCAGGCGCGTGAAGCCTGGGTTTACACCGACGGCGTCTTTACCCGCTATCCGTTCCAGTCAGCGCTGCATGGTCTGCCGGTTGAGGTGGTGAAGGAGTGCGTGCTGGGGGCAATTGAAGCGCGTTATGGCGAAAGCGCGCCGGTCACCGTGCCGCTGGAGCGGGCGCGTCAGCGGCGTGACTGCTGCGCCGATGGGGCGCTGCCTGATGAGGGCAACGACGTCGGCGAGGTGCAGGATCAGGAAGATTTCCATCACTTTATTCTGCGCACGTGGGGCAAAGGCATCGCACGACACTTCGCCCTGCCCTATAACCAGAAGCTGTGGAAAGTGCCGCTGACAGAGATGGAAACCTCCTGGCTGGGCGGACGGGTGCCGTTACCGGATCTGGCGCAGATTATTGATGGCGCGCTGCAGCCGCTGGCGAAACCGGTCGGTCCGAATGCCCGCTTTGGCTATCCGCTGCGGGGCGGCTTCCAGGCATTAATGTCCGGCTTTCTGCCGCATCTGAAGTGCCAGCTTGAGACCGGTGCGCGCTTAATCCGGCTGCATCCGCAGGCGCACGTTGCGCTGCTGGCTGACGGTCGCCACTATCGCTATCAACAGCTGATCAGCACCATTCCACTGCCGGAGCTGATTAAACTGATGGGCGATGAGGTGCCCGAAACGGTGCAGCAGGCGGCGCTGCAGCTGCAGTTTGTCTCGGTCCGCTGCGTCAATCTGGGGATCGGTCGCGACAATCTGACCGATAAACACTGGATTTATTATCCCGGCGATACCCTGTTTCATCGCGTATTCGTGCAGGGCAATGCCAGTCCGCACTGTAACCCGCCCGGCGGTTTCGGCTTAACCTGCGAGATCACCTACAATGCCGCCAACCCGCTGCCGCTGGGAGGCGAGGCGCTGATTGAGCGCTGCCGTCAGGACTGCATCCGGGTCGGGATGATCCGCGATGACGATCGGCTGCTGTGCGCATCGCAGGTTGATATGCCCTACGCCTATGTGGTGTATGACCATGCACGCAGTCGCAACGTGGCGCTGATCCGGCAGTGGCTGCTGACCCAGGATATTCACTTATCCGGCCGTTACAGCGAGTGGGAGTATTACAACTCTGACCACGCCTTCCTCGCCGGTAAACGCGCGGCGGAAAATGTCAGGATGCAGCACCTCAGCCAGCGCACGCGCGGTTAACCGCCGTCAGGCAGTCAGGCCACGCGCTGGCTGCACTTGGCGGCTTTCAGCGACTGCAACTGCTGCAGTCGCGTATCCGCCATATGGCTGGCGTTGAGCTTCGCAATTAATTCCGTTACCGATACCAAAATCCCCGATAAAGCCCATCACGGTCAGCGCATCGACGCGGCCGGTTTGATCAATCTCACTCTGCACACCGTGGGCTTTAACGATCTCCTGATCCAGCAGTTTGCAATCCAGCGCCGCCGTCTCTTCAGGCGTTACCGCAGACGCCTGCGAATACTGTTTGGTGGCGCAGCCGCTTAACAGCATCACCAGCACGCCTGACATCACTATTCTGTTCATTATTCACCGTCATCGTTTCATTGCGCTCTGAGGTTTATCGGCAGCGCCGCCCGCGATCGTGAATTTGTTTGCTACCAATAATGGGCGAAACCGCTACGCTAATGTAGGATTTAGCGCGTCGGCATAGCGCGAAGCCCTGCGCGCAGCTCAGGTCAGGCTGCGGCGACATCGGCTGGTTGATTATTTGCGCCTTATCTTTCAATTTGTTAGCCAGAATTGTGCGGGTGCTGGCACTTTTAACAGAGTAAAAACCTGACGCAAAAGCTGCCCGCTCTCGCTCGTGTGAACGAGACTACGCGCAGCACACGCGGCAATCAGGATTATCAGGGAACGTTTACCATGAGGTTTTTCCATGCGTTTTAAAGGATTGAATATCGGTTTTTTCATTCTGATTCTGGCGATTGCCACCCTCGCCTTTTTTGAGGTGCTTTCACCCTATTTCTCGCCAATTTTATGGGCGGCGATTCTGGCGGTTATTTTCCATCCGCTCAATACCTGTCTGCGGACCCGGCTGGGCGAGCGAAATGGCCTGGCGGCGTTGCTGACCCTGCTCTGTATCTGCCTTATTGTGTTCACGCCGCTGGCGATTATCGCCTCCTCGCTGGTGGTCGAAACTAACGCGGTTTATCACAAGCTCCAGACTAACTCGGCGCAGTTCCCGGTGGTGTTTGCTGACATGCTACAGCATTTGCCGCGCTGGGCGAAACATTTCCTCGCCGAAAATAACCTGGATAACGCCACGCAGATTCAGGAGAAGCTTTCGTCATTCGCCCTGAAGGGAGGCCAGTACGTAGCGGGCAGCGCCTTCATCATCGGTAAAGGCACCTTTATCTTCACCGTGGGCTTTGGCGTGATGCTCTATCTGCTGTTTTTCCTGCTGAAAGATGGCTCTTACCTGGTGCATCTGATCCTGGAAGCGTTGCCGCTGTCGACCTACGTTAAGCATCACCTGCTGGTGAAATTTGCTGCGGTCGCACGTGCCACGGTGAAAGGCACAGTAGTAGTCGGGGTGGTTCAGGGGATACTCGGCGGTCTGGCGTTCTGGTTTACCGGCATTGACGGCAGCCTGTTGTGGGGTGCGCTGATGGCGTTCCTGTCACTGATTCCGGCGGTCGGTTCCGCCATCATCTGGGTACCGGCAGCGGTGTTCTTCTTTGCCACCGGCGCGCTGTGGAAAGGCCTGTTCCTAGTCGGCTTCTTTGTGGTGATTGTTGGCCTAGTGGATAACATTCTGCGTCCGCTGCTGGTCGGCAAAGATACCAAAATGCCTGACTACCTGATCCTGATCGCCACGCTGGGCGGCATGAAAATCTACGGCATTAATGGCTTTGTGATCGGCCCGGTGATCGCCGCGCTGTTTATCGCCTGCTGGAATCTGCTGTCAGGCCGCGATAACCGCGAAAACATCGAAGAGGTTGATGAAGAGATGATCGAGGAAGGCAAGAAACAGTCAGACACCGCAGCCGAGGCGGAGAAAACCGCCAGCGCGAGCAAAAAGTAAATAAAAAAACCTACCTGACAGCGGGTCTTTTTAATCTGACGGACTGTTTAATCCGGCAAACAGGGCGGCTTAGTTAGTCGCTTTGTTTTTCAGATCTTCAGCACCCTGCTTGGTTTTATCCCAGCCTTTCTCGGTGCCTTCTTTGGTCTTGTTCCACCCTTTCTGCGCGCCTTCAGTCACTTTGCTGCTGGTGGCATCGCTTTTGCCTTCAGCCGCATGTCGGACTTAAGTTTTAACTCTTCGCCCTGATGCTGCGTCTGATGCAGTTTTTCTTTCGCGGTATCCGCGCCTTTATGCGCTTCTGCAATGATGTTGTCTGTGGTGGTCGCGGCAAAGACTGGCGAAGTCAGCAAAATAGCAGACAGTGCAATAATTGTTTTCTTCATAATTCCCTCTGTTTTGAATAGTTGCCGTGTTAGATTTTAATCCCAGCATAGTGCGGCCAGGAACGATTTAAGAATAAACCAGGAATGAAAAAGGGCCAGTTTCCGCCAGAAAAATCGCTATCCGCCCGATATTCACGCCCTCACCATAACGCCAGCTGCGGATCGTCATCCTGTTTTGCCTTCGCTTTCTGCGGCCGGGCAGGCGGTGCCTTTCGCTGCATCTGCTGGTCAATCCACTGCAATAACACCGTCACCAGATACGCCTGCTGCTCCGCGCTCAGCGGCTGGTCCGGCGCAATGTTGTGCCATTTACTCAGGCAGCCGCGGCAACAGATGGCGGTCGCATGCTGGGCGATAAATACCGGATGGCCGCGCATTGGCGTCTGTTTGCCATCATTGGCTGGCTTGGCCGGGACCAGCCGCTGGGCGATAAACTCCGCCGCATGCTGGCGCAGCACCGCCTCGCCTTTGCTGCTGGCGTAGTCATATTCTGCCCGCCCCAGCCGGAAACGCTGGCGAAACGGTGACTGTGCCAGACGGGTAAAAAGATCGTCAGAAGAGGTCATAAAGTCTCAGATCGGGCCTTAATCGTATTTGCGCCCTGCCAGATAACGCACGCCCTGCGGGCCGAACGCCTCAAGGTGCAGTTCGTTGGGCTGAAGATGGAACGTCTCTCCGGGGTGATAGGTGATGTCACTCTGTTCGGTGCTGATGGTGATGTCGCCACTGAGAATCAGGGCCAGCGCCTCAAAGGGATGGACATGATTATCGAGCTGGGTAGCGGCGGCGCGCTCAACCAGTACCGGTTCATCAAAACCCTGTTCGGCTAACAACGTTCTGAATTCGTGTTCCGTCATTATTCCTCCTGCATATGGACCTGAACATTAGCAGTGTAGACGATCTTTATTATCTGTCGGTACGCCTGTCGCGCTGCGTAAAGTAGCGCAAGGCCGGTTGTGAGTCGGCAGTGCCAGTGCTGCACTTGCCGGCTCGTCACCACCAGGAGAGACCACAGGTATGTCTGCACCGTTTAACACCGCCCTGCTACTGATTAATCAGTGCTCGCGTAAAGGGCGAACCGACGCCAGCCGGGCAAGGTCGCTGCTTGCCGATGCCGGTACCGCCCTGCTGCTGCCGCCCGAAGAGGATGCGCGCAGCTACCCTGAACTGATTAGCGCTTACGCTGACCGCGTTGATACGGTGATTGTCGGCGGCGGCGACGGTACGCTCAATGCTGCCGCGCCCGGCCTGATGCAGACCGGCCTGCCGCTCGGTATTTTACCGCTTCGCACCGCCAACGATTTCGCCTGCACCCTAGGTATCGGTGCCAGCCTGGAGCAGGCGGTGAAGATTATTGCTGACGGTCACCTGCGCCCGGTCGATCTCGGCGAAGTGAATCAGCACCTGTTTCTCAACGTCTGCAGCATCGGCTTTTCGGCGGAACTGGCACGGAATCTGACGGCGGAATCGAAAAAGCGCTGGGGCATCGGCGGCTATGCGCTGGCCGCCCTGCGGCTGTTACGCCAGAGTCGCCCGTTCAGCGCCACGCTGATCCATCAGGGTGAGCGAATGCCGAGAAAAACCGTGCAGGTGTCGGTCGGCAATGGCCGGTTTTATGGCAGTGGCATGACGGTGGAACAGCGCGCGACCCCAGATGACGGCCTGCTGGATTTTTACAGTCTGGAGTTGCAGCGAAGCTGGCAGCTGATCGCCTTGCTGTCCGCGCTGCGGCGCGGCACCCACGGGCGCTGGCGTAACGTGCAGGCGTTCATTACTACCGAACTCACCATTGAGACGCGTCGTCCTCATGACATCAATGCGGACGGCGAGATTATCGGGCAGACGCCGGCACATTTTTCGCCTGATTGCGCAGGCACTGCGGGTTTATGCGCCCTCTGTTGCGGCGGTAAAATAGCAATAGCAGGTCACGCTTAACAGTCTGCAACCACCGTCCGGATCAGGACTCTGTTGCGTGCTGCTCAGCATAACCAACGTGTTCCGACAGATTAACCACCAGCTTTTTTGCCATCTCAAGGGTCATGCCGAAGCCGAAGTAGAGAGATTCCTGCTGGCGTTTGGTGAACGAGGCTTTGGGATCGTGGTAGCCAAACTGCAGCACCAGCGACTGATGGCCGGTAAGCGGCCCGATGTGCCAGCCAGTGACCGGAATAGAAGGTAGAACTGTTAAATTTATTCACTGAACCTGACCGTGAAAGCATAACGCTGATTGGGAGTCAGGCCAGCTCTGGTTATAAAAACGTGAGTGGAGAGCTGAGTCTGAACTAAATCCGCAAAATCACAAGGGGAACGGCAGAATAAGCGAAGCGTGAACTTCGCCGGGCGGGTGTGGGCTAACGCGCTGACCGGACAGGAAAAAGCGTCTGCAGATGCCGGACCTCAACGCCTGCAGGGCCTGACAGCGCGCCGCCGATTATTTTTGCGGCAGCGGGATAATTGAAATATGGCCGTTTACCTCCAGCACCGCATATTTAATCTGGTCAAAGCGTTCCAGTCCCTGACTCGATCGTGCCACTTCCAGCACATCATCGGGGCTGATGCCGGTCATTTTCATCCGTTCGGTCAATAAATTGCCATTCTCGACCAGAATCACCGGGCGCCATCAATTGCCTGCTCGACCACCGGAAAACGGTTTTTCAGTTTTCCCAGTAAAATATCGATGGTTACCAGCGTAATAATGGTCAGGGCAGCACCGGTAACTGAAAAATCGTCGCCCAGCAGCGCCTGCTGGGTTGCTTCACTGATGATCAGCAACAGGATTAAGTCGAACGAGATCATCTGCAACAGCGTGCGTCTGCCGGCGATTTTGATCACCACCATCAGCACCAGATAAATACCCGCCGCACGTAATACCGTTTCCATAAAGCGCTCCTGTCAGGGATAAATCCATTGGGTGAAACGGGCCGGCGGATGATCGCCGCTGCTGACGCTGACGGCAATGCGGCCGGGACCGCGTGGCTGCAGGCCTAGCCAGATGGCGTGATCCGGACCGGTATCGCGCGACGAGAAGATCAGCCGCAGATCGCTGCCGAGGGTAATCGCCTCCAGCGGCTGCGGCTGCAGCGTCTGAATTTGCAGATTATCCAGCGCCCCCTGACCCAGGGTGACGCTGAACCGCTCCGCCGTCGGTGATTTGATGCGGATTGTCATGTCTATATTGCTCTGGACCCGGCCAAAACGTTCATATTCCACCTGAATCGCGCCATCCGGCGACACGACACTGCCGTTACTCAGCACCCCCTTTTGAAAACAGTCCGCACGCGCCGAGAATCACCAGCAGGATCAGGAGATACTCGCCGACGCGCTGAATCAGCCATTCACGGCGTATCCAGCGGACATCTTCTTTTATCGGGTGATCCGACGGCTGATTTGCTCTTTTTCACCGTTGCCTCGCCTCCTGTCAATACAACCCTCCGAACGGCACCCTGCCTAAAGCATAGCGGGCGTTGATTTATTTACCGCGTCGTTCAATCCAGAACGACCAGCTGTGATAAAGCAGCGTCAGCGGCATGGCGATGGCCGCACCCACCAGCACAAACCCCTGAGTGGCCGGTGATGACGCGCTCTCACTGAGGGTGAAACGGTGCGGCACTAACCACGGATAAAGACCACACAGCAAGGAGATCCACAGGATGACGATCGCCACACCGGCCACTTTCCCCAGCGGGCGCTGCCAGCTTTGCTGCCAGATGTCGGCGTTAAGGTAGAGCTCGATCGGAAATACCAACAGCGCAAGCAGCCACCACAGCCAGCTCTGCGCTTCGGCCAGCGGCTGCACCGGGTCGCCAATACGCCAGCCGATCCAGCAGCAGGCCAGCAGCGAATTGATCACCATTAAGCCTACGCCGCTGATCAGCGGCACCAAGCTCAGTCCATCGGGCTGGGCGCTGATGATCATTCCGGCGCACCAGCCCTGAATAAAGGTCGCCAGCGCCGAACTGCTGGCCATAATGCGGTCCAGCCAGTGACGTAAGCAGGTGCTGCTCTGGGCGCGATACTCCAGCGCCATCGCCCGCACCACCAGCGCCAGTAACATGGCGAACAGCGGCGCGCTCAGCTCGCTGAGCAGCAGGCTGTAGACCAGCGGAAACAGCGCCAGCAAGCCGACCGCGGCCAGCACCAGCCAGGTTTCATTGGCATCTCAGACCGGCAGAATGCTGTGGGTCATCAGTTCGCGCTGCCGATCGTCGTGAAACCAGAAAAACAGCATACCCAAGCCGAGGTCGGTGCCATCCATCAGCAGATAGAGCAGCAGCGGGAGACAGATGATCAGCGCAGAGAGATCGGCCATAGCGGACTCCTAATTGGGCGTTTTCAGCTGAATAACCACCGGTTCTCCCGACTGCAGTTCACCCTTAATCCGGCGCAGCAGATAGTGTAAGCCGAGGGCGAACACCAGCCCGTAGATCAGCAGCACCGCCAGGAAAATACCGAGCGTGGTGCTGAGCGCCAGCGGCGACACGCTCTGTGCGGTGCGCACCATGCCGTATACCGTCCACGGCTGACGCCCGGCTTCGGTCACCACCCAGCCTGAGCAGCGCGACAAAGCCAGCTGGCTAGAGCCACGTCAGCCAGCGCGCTTCAAACCACACCAGAAAAGGAGCCAGCCCCAGCGTCAGCGCCGCGAGGGTAATGTGCATGCCCATGGTCAGCGCAAACTGCGTCCGGGCGATGATTAACACCCAGTCGCTGTCAGTCACGATCGGGCTTATCCTTAGCGCCTCGCACGGGCAGCGATGGACGATCGCCAGGCGTTAATAAGCGCGGAGGGTGAGTCCGTTTTGTCATCGGTATTTCTCCGGGTATAAATGCGTTACGGCATATCAGCCATGCAAACTCTATTTCGCCAGGGCGGCGGTGTTATAAGATTGTATTATCAGCGTAGCGAACAAATAAAAAAGCGGCCAGTTGAGCCGCGCACCGATATAGAGAAACAGCACCACGTCAGGCTTATTTGCACTGCAGAATAATCTGGCCTTCCTGAAGAAGAAGCTTATTATCCGCCCTTCTTCTCGCTGCGCTTAAATAAACTGCTGGGTAATAGTCCGCTGGTTTACAGCCAGCCTGAACGGCGTAATTTCGCCCACAGTCCGCCGCAGGCCAGCAGGGTGATGCCGACCGCCAGCGGATAGCCATACAGCGACTTAAGCTCGGGCATATGTTCGAAGTTCATGCCGTACATGCTGAATATCACCGTCGGGATCACCAGAATCGCGCCCCAGCCCGCCAGCTTCTTCACCACCTCATTCTGCTGCACCGTCACCAGCGCCAGGTTGACCTGCATGGCGCTGGTCAGCATCTCGCGCATATCCTCGGCGTCGGTCACTACATGCCGGGCGTGATCCTGCACGTCACGGATATAGGTCCGCAGCGGGCGCGGAATCAGATCTTCATGCAGGTGAATCAGCTGATTACAGATCTCCTCCAGCGGCAGCGCGGCGTTGCGCAGCGTCAGCAGATGACGGTGCAGGGTGTAGACCGCCTGCACCGACTGACGATCAAATTCGCTCTTGAACAGATCGTTCTCCGTCTGCCCGACCCGTTCATTCAGCGAGGTCGAGAGTTCCGCATAGCGATCGACAATAAAGTCGAGCAGGCAATAGAGCGGATAACCCGGTCCGAGCTTAAGCAGCACCGGTTTTTCTGCTGCCCGCTCACGCACCGGCGAGTAGCTTTCTGACGCGCCGTGACGGATGCTGATCAGGAAATTTTTCCCGACAAAGAAATGGGTTTCGCCGAGTTCACAGCTGTCATCTTTTGCCCGCACCGTCTTAACCACAATAAACAGCGATTCGCCGTAATGCTCAATCTTGGGCCGCTGATGGGCGTAAAGCGCATCCTCAACCGCCAGTTCGTGCAGCCCGAATTCCTCTTTGATTTTCTCCATGAACGCCGGATCGGGCTGCCACAGGCCAAGCCAGATAAAAGCATCCGGCTGCTTAATCACCTCACTGATTTTCTCGACATCCACCTCTTCGCCCGCACATCCCGGACGATAGACCCTGCTGCTTACGATCATCTTCTGCATTCTCCCTTTGTCGGTATCAGCAGCTTAGTCAAAGCCGCGCCGGGATCGTGAGAAAAACGGTAAAAATTTGCTGCAATCTCCCCTGCCCGCTGCCTTACCACTTCACCCCCAGGCCGGTTGAGAAGGTGCCTTCGTTCAGGGTATCCGGCGTGCCGTTCACCAGGTTGCGGTGATAGCCGAGATGCAGGGTTGACCACGAGGTCAGGGTGTAGCGCAGGCCGACTTCGGCATCCAGGGTAAAGACCCCATCGTCATCCAGCGAATGGCCGACGTCACCGTTGCTGTAGAGCGTGACCGATTTGCCCAACAGATAACGCTGATAGCTCCAGCGTACTGAGGCACCAAAGTGTTTCTCTTCCCGCCCGTCGCTGTAGCCATAACCAAACGCCCCGCCCAGTATCAATACCGAGAAGGAACTCAGTTCGGTGTCCCACAGCTGGTAGCCTGGCCCGGTGCCTATCAGGGCCTGACGCGACAGATCCTCGACCCAGTCGCGTTTGTAGGTGGCGCGGGTTTGCCAGAAAAACGGCTCCCGGAACAGGTAATCAAAGGCGTAACGCAGGCTGTAGTTGTCGGTATTGACGTCTTCATTCTCCTGCTCGCGGTTGTAGGTCGCGCCGATATCGTGACGCCATTTGCCCTGCGCCAGTTTGGTATTGAGCGAGAAATTTTAATCGTCGGTTTTAGTCGAAGCTTTTTTGACCTTCATGCATGCCGGCGTCGATGTTGCCGGTCCACGACAGCTGATCGGTGTGGACTTTGGATTTCATAAACTCGTCGATGCGCTTTACCGAGACCTTCTCTTCACGCTCATTGCGCTCCACCCAGATATAGCCGGGATCGGAGGCGAAGAGCCGGACCTGATAGCGCTCGCCGGTTTTTTTGTTTTCGACATTGACCGGATTTTCGCTCGCCAAGGTACTGACCACGTTCCAGTCGAGGCTGACCGTTCCGGCATAGGCAGTTTCTATCGCCAGTTTGCCATCGCTCAGATAGCGCACCGTGCCGGTCAGCCGGTCGCCGTTGTTCAGCCAGACGATATAAGCAGCGGCCTGGTCTGCCCATCCGAGCACGAGGCCGACCGTCAGTAGCGGACTGATCAGGTGTCGTGTCGGGCCGATGGTGCGATGCATAGCGTTCCCTGTTAAGGCATCGGTCGTCTTTCACGGGCAATAAGGCACCGCTTATTGAGGCTTAATAATTAAGACTATAACGCGCAGATATGCAATGCCGGTCAGCGCGCACCGGCTTCTCCTCTGTATTCCGTGCTGAAATCGGGGCAAGATGAATTTCCCGGAGGTCGCGCTAAGAGAAAACCAAACCGCCTTGTTTCACCTTCTTTTCAATAGATTGAACAGAGACTAGCGCGTAATGGATAAATCAAAATCTCTTTATCCATTGCGAACCGCAACCCGGAGGATACAACGCCTTGTGAATAGTTAACTACAGGCTACAATAATGGCTAAGGTTAAGAATTACCTGACAGCCGGTGGCCGCAACCCTTTTGATGCGTTTTTGCGTGAATTAAAAGACACTGTGGCAAAGGCAAAGATAGCAACGCGCGTTACCGGAATGGCCACTGGTCACTACGAGGACTGTAAACCCTGTCGGAAAAGCGTGTCAGAGCTGAGAATGGATCAGGGGCCAGGATACCGCGTCTACTTTATTTAGCGCCGTAACCGATCCGGCTGATGGCGCCGTGGGCCTTGTTTGACCCGGTGGTAGTAAAAAAAAGCAGGATGCTGATATTGACCAGGCCGTTGCCTATATCAATGACTACAAGAGCAGGAAATAAGAGATAAATATTATGGCTAAATCATTGCCGCACGACGATGTAATGGTTCAACTGATTAAAGACGATCCGTCGTTCGCGTCGGTCTATCTTCATCAGGCCTTTCTGGATATTGATGAAGAAGGAGGCTTTCATGCCGTCGCTTCGTCACGTTATTGAGGCAAATTGCGGCATGACGGCGGTGGCAAACGCGCAGGCGCAGGATTGTCACGTGGGTCACTCTACAAATCCCTTTCCCGCAGGGAAATCCTTCCTTTAAGCTAAGCGCGTCGCAGCTGTTGCATCCGCATGCATCCGCAACACGATATCCCATTCCCCGTATTGTCTCTGTCAATACGCCTCCCCAGGCTCAGAATAAGCGAAGCTGAAGCGTGCCGTCGCATGGCCGCCTGACAGACCTGATTCCAACATCGCTCCAGCTGCCTGCCGGGGGTGATGTAGGCCCTGCCTGATCCCGGCAAACGCCAGACCGCACAAATTACCTGCTGACAGCGCTTTAATCACGGCGTGTCTTACCCTACACTTTTGTCTGTTGCACTAGATAATCAAACACAAGGTAAATCATGAGTCGCGAATCACGTGCCGACATCGGCAAATAACTGTCGTTCGCCCTGTATGGCGCCGCCAGCCGGATGAACCGGATGCACAAACCTTTTCTGGATCCGCTGGGCCTGACATTCCCGCAATATCTGGTGATGCTGTAGCTGTTCAGCGAGACGCCACGCAGCGTCGGCGATCTGGGGACCCGGCTGGGCATGGATACCGGTACCATTACGCCGGTACTGAAGCGCTGGAAGCGGCCGGTCGGGTTGTCCGTACCCACGACCGTAATGATGAACGACGGGTGTTGATCACCCTGACCGAACAGGGGGCCGCCCTGCAGCAAACCTTGTGGTCGATTACCGACAGCATTAAATCCGCCTGCAACCAGTCGGATCAGGAGCTGCCCGCGCTGCGCGACACCCTGCTCGACTTCGCCCATCCGGCGCAGCAATAACGCCCCATCGACAAAGAGGTAAAAGATGAACATCAGCATCATTGGCGCAGGCAATATCGGCGCAACCCTGGCACGCAAACTGGCCGCCGCCGGTCACACCCTCCGGCTGGCAAACTCCCGTGGTCCTAACTCGATTCAGACGCTGGCCGAAAAAGGCCAGCCGGCGGGTCAGCCCGATCGCCTAGCAATTCCGGTAGCCGGTGACGATCCGCAGGCGAAAGCCGTGGCAATGACGCTAGTTGACGCGACCGGTTTTGATGCGGTTGACGCGGGTTCGCTGAGCGACTCATGGCGTCAGCAGCCGGGTACGCCCGCCTACTGCACTGAACTGTCCTGCCCCGCGCTGGTTACCGCGCTGCAGGCCGCCGACCGCGACCGCACGCCACACAACCGGGATGCGCTGATCAACGAGTTCATGTCAGCCGGGGAGCTGACGCATGCGGCAATCGTGGCGCGTAACCGTGCTATCACCGCCTGAAAAAGGGCTAAGGAGCAGAAATGACCCAATCAACACCCCCACAGCATCCGACGCCGGTGAGCTGAGTTTCAAACGGATGGTACGGCAACGTCGCTCTTACCTTGGATTCCTGCCGACGCCGGTGCCTCAGGAAACGCTGCGATCGGTGCTGGAGGATGCCCAGCGCGCGCCGTCGAACTGTAATACTCAGCCGTGGGAGACGCATATCGTCTCTGGCGAGAAGCTGGCAGCCCTCTCGGCGCTGCTGCACCAGCAGAATGACGCGGGGATATTTACCCCGGACTTTAGCTTCGACATGGACCAGTTTTATGGGCCCTATGGCGAACGTAAGAATGCCCAAGGCAAAGCCTATTATCAGGCGATGAACGTGGCGCGTGAGGATAAAGCGGGCCGGCAGCGGGCGGCGGGTTATAACTATTCGTTCTTCAATGCCCCGCATGTGGCGCTGCTGTTTATGCCCTCGTTTGGCGATGATGTCCGGGTTGCCGGCGATATCGGCATGTACGGCCAGACCCTGCTGCTGTCGCTGACCGCACACGGGCTGGGCGGGATTCCACAAACCTCACTGGGCTTTTTTGCTGAGGATATCCGCCGTTTGCTGGCTATCGACAACAGCAAAAAACTGCTGTTCGGCATTTCGTTTGGCTATCCCGACCTGCAGGCACCCGGCAACCGGATGGTAATGGACCGGGTTGATCTCAGCGAATCGGTCACCTTTCACGACTAAGCGCCGCGCACGGCCTGGCCATGGACAGAGGCGTAACAGCGGCCAGTGCTCTCCGTCGGTCGAGTACTGAATGCGCAGCGCCTCATTGACCAGCGTAGCCCGCAGCCAGAAGGCGCGCGGATCGCCGGGAAACAGGCCGGTCGACCAGTCTGATCTCGCGCGCGTAACCACACAGCTTGTCGCCGGCTGGTCATCATTAAATTCAATTCCCGCCTTGACCCAGTTCGTCTCATCATCCTGAATAAACAGCCCGGCCTGATCGTACAGCTGGCTGAACTCCGCCCTGACCTGCACCTGTACCGTAAAGTCCTCATCGATCCAGAATCCATAAACGTGCCCGCTGTGCCGCGCAAAACCGTACCAAGTGCGCTGCCAGAAATCGCTGTTAAACGCCGTCTCAAGGCGTAATTCGCCCTGCTCAAGATGATGTACCGGCGGCAGATTGATCCAGACGCCGCCGTCGGTGGAAATTGAATCAATCGCTGTCATACCTTCTCCTGTGGACGTTGCACTTGTTGCCGGCTGCTGGTGCGGCCTGATTTGACCAGCATAGCGCGCTTGCTGGAGATGCGACGACGCAAGCCCGGAAATCAGAGGTTGCTCAAGCGGATCAGGGCAGAACCGCGTGATGGCAGCCGTCGCGCCCACCTCTGTCACGCTGACTGTCCGCGACGATGTTTATGCTAAGCGTGGCGAGGTCGCGCTGTTGACCGGATAAGCGACTAACGGCTTGATCTCTTTTAACACAAACATGCTCTGCATCTCTTTAATGCCCGGCAACCGACGGGTCACCGACATCGCGAAATCTGCATAGCTATCCAGATCGGCAGCCATCACCTGTAATAGGAAATCGGCATCGCCGCCGATGCTGTAGCAGGCAACCACATCGGCCAGCGCGGTGACCTGTTGCTCAAACTTTTTCGCTTCAGACTCACTGTGGCTGTCGATGGAAACCCGCACAAACACCATCACCCCGAGGCCAATTTTTTTACGATTGAGAACCGCCCGGTAGCCTTCAATAACCTCATCCTCTTCCAGCTTGCGCACCTTGCGCCAGCAGGGTGATGCTGACATGCCGGTGGTGTCGGCCAACACCTGATTGGTCATCCGTGCGTTGTCCTGCAACAGCCGGAGTATTTTCACTTCTTGCGGGTCAAGGACCATCGACGGTATTTCCTTTCTTTTTTGAGTTTATAAGGGGTGATTCTTGCCTGATTTAGCCCATTGGGCAAGCCATTGAGGTGACAAATACCCGGCAGCATGCGGCATAATGTCTGTGCTTTCCGGAGGCATGTTCTGGTTATCCGGAAATAAGGTGATTCAGCAAGCGATAGCGGAAAAATAACCGGTGCAACGCCGGTGCGGGTTAATTAAGGCACGGTTTGAAGATCACCGACCGCGTGTTTAAAACCGCAATACTCACCCGCAATAATTAAACCTGTGCCGATGCGCAGTTATTCAGGCCAGCGAAAAGGCAGTGAAGCCGGGCATAAATCGTCTGGTTAACACTATTTTGTCAATAGCCGTTCGTTGAGCTGTTAATAAAAACCCTACCGCCTGAAGCACCACTCACGGTAATAATGGCGGTGCACTTAGCGGGGATTAAATAATCCGCTCACCGTGCGCACTTTAATTTTTACTCAACTTAAAATGATAAGGTGAATGATGTCAGGTACAACTGAAATACTCGCGTATGTCACCGCACTGCGTCTGGCGGCCGCTATTCCTGGCTCCGGCATGACCGCCCTGGTTGCACGCAGCGTCAGCGGCGGCGCGATTACCGGCTTTACTATGCTCTCCAGGCTTATTTTAGGCGACCTGATCTATCTTTCGGTTGCCGTATTTGGCCTGGCGGTGATTGCCCATAGCAACAGCGCCATTTTTATCTTTATTAACCGGGCGGTAGCGCTCTATCTTTGCGTCCTCGCCTGGCAGTTCTGGCAGTACGTTCCCCCGCCATTAATATATCGATCAGCGGACGAGCCGAAAAGCGCTGGTTTCAGCGTGGCTATCAGTCCTGACTATTACACTGGGCAATCCCAAAACCATTGCCTTTTACCTGGCTATTTTGCCGCTGGTCATCTCGCTGGATAGGGTTTCACTGCAAACCTGGGCCATAATGCTGGTGGGCGCGGTTTTTATTCTGGCTGCGCTGCGGATTCGGCACTTTTTAACCCGCCCCCGCGCCCAGCGCTTTTTGTTCCGTTCGGCGGGTATCATCATGTTGCTGGCGGCCGTCGGCATGGTCGCAAAGTCCGTCTGAACGCCGACCGGACCTGCCTTTCAGCGCGCCGCGAGCCCGGGTTGCGCAACTGGCTAGCGACGACAACAAAAAATCCTCTGGCGCTACGCCAATCAGGACCATGATTAACCGTCTTATTCAGTCAGCTGACAAAGCCACTATTTTATCTGGCAGCAGAGTAAAATATTTCATTTTGTTAATATGCTGGCGTAATTCACCGTTAGCAACCAAGCTTAATTTGTCTGAGGCAATGACCTAACAAATGAATAAGGAGAAAATCACCATGGTAGATAAATCACAAGTTTTAGACCACGCTCAGGTCGTTGATGTTAATGGTGAGCACGTAGGGATTGTTGATCATTTTAAGGCGACGATAAAATCAAGCTGGCAAAAAGCGATCCTGAAGCGGGCGGAAAACACCACATTATTCCCTTCAGCTGGGCAAAAGAGGTGGATGATAATAAAGTCATTCTCTCTAAAGCGAAGGCAGATGTTGAAAGTGAGTGGCAGTCTGCATAGTTTCCTGGCCGTGGCGCACGCCACGGCTCTATTTTACCCGTTCATTTCCAGACCATTATCTTTCAGACGATCAACTTCCAAGCTATTGTTTGCCACGTCCCCGCCGCCCTGAATAATATCACCCATAAAATAACATCATCCGGCATTATTCACAGTATTTAGCCAAGCTGAAAATGCACTTACTCCAACGGCATGTGCTACTGCAAGGTGATAAGTAAAATATAGCTTTGCTGTTTAAATTCTTATCAACCCTGCGCCGCAGCAAAGCGTTACTCAGACAGGGTACAATCGTCCGGCAAAACGCCCTTATGAACTGATTCTTATAAACTGTTCCTTATCAACTGAGTGAAAAGCGGCTTTTCTATTGCGACCAGCCTCTTAAACGCCGTGGAATGCCACTCGGGGTTTACCGCTATCCGATCCTGTCACGCCCGTTCTGACCGCCTGACACGCATCGCGGGCTGTCAGTAACGCGGCCGGCTGCCAAATCCGGCGTAGAGTATCAGACCCGATGCAGGCTCTGTATCGCCCGACGCCCCGCTCAGAAAGCGCTCTGACCACCAGTGGCAGTCGTGGAGATGCAGTTCCTTCATCAGCTGCTGGTGATATGCCTGCCGGACCGACAACGGCAGGCGCAGCGCGGTGTGAATCGCTGCCGCAATCTCATCAGAGTCATACGGATTGACAATAATCGCTCCCTTCATCTGTTCAGCGGCCCCGGCAAAGCGAGACAGTATCAGTGCGCCGGGATTGGCCGGGTCCTGCAGCGCCACATACATTTTCGCCATTAGGCTCATACCGGCCCGAAGCGGCGTCACCACGGCAACCCGGGCGGCACTGCTGCTGCATCAGGTTAAAACTGTCACTTGCCCGCAGCCGCTGGAGATCCGCGTGATCGATACCAGACGGAAACACGCCGGTGGTAACGATCCGGTCGTGAACACGAAACTGCGTCGCGCTGAGTCGTTCAACGCGATAAACCGACGCTGACCACAGCAGAAAATTATTCATATCTTGGACAGTCTGAAAACCGATCAGATCGCTGCACAGCAGTGAGCTGGCGAGCCATTGCCAGTCAGGAATCGACTGAAAACTTTGTCCATCCGGAAAAGGCTGATGGAGGAAAAACCCGATGCGATTGGTCAGACCGGCATCCCGCAGCAGACCGACGCTGGGTATCAGGTGATAATCCTGGATCCAGATATCATCATCCGGCATCGCATATTCACTGACCGCCCGCGTGTAGGCCTGATTCATCTTTTGATAGGCCCGGTGCGTCCTGGCTGAAAAGCGCGCCAGGTCCGGACGCTGATGAAAAACCGGCCACAGCCCGGCGTGCACATAGCCGTTATAGCCCGCTTCAGCTTCATCCGGCGTCAGCGAAAAAGTCAGGGTGTCATAACGTTCACCGTGGCGAAAAGTCAGCGATCGCGGTTCCGCGGGATGTTCAGCTGCAGCAATATCGTGATGGCTGATCCACAGACCGCCACGACGCGACAAAATGCCGTCATAGATGGCGGCCAGCGTGGCCGGCTGCAGGTAAGGCATCAGTTTTCCGTCTATCTCTGCGCAGTCGCCCAGCGCATAAATATCGGGAACCGAGGTGGCGAGCGTATGATCAACGACAATGCCCTGACGCACCTCGATACCCGCGCTTTTTGCCAGCCCTGAATCGGGACGTAAGCCGATGGCGCATACCACCGCGTCAAAACGCTTTTTCTCTCCGTCGCTGAAGGTGGCCTCAACAGAATCTGCCTGGCGGGCAAGTTCAGTCACTTCAGTCTGGAACATCATCTGCACGCCGCTGTGGGTTAATCGCTGTTGCAGACGACCGCTGATTTCCGGCGGTAACAGCGCGGCAAACAGGCCTGCGCTGCGATCACTAATCGTCACCTGTTTACCGGCACGATTGAGATCCATTGCCAGTTCGGTGCCGATCAGCCCGGCTCCGATAATCAGCACCCGTGCCGCATTCATCAGCCCGGCGGCGCACTGGCGATATTCCTGCTGGCTGTTGAGCGTGTAGATCAGATCGCTGCCCGGCAGCGTCGGAATAATCGGCCGGGCGCCGGTGGCCAGCACCAGCTTTGCGTAAGCAAAATCGCCTGCGCTGCTCTTCACCCGGTGCGCCACCGTGCCAATCTCGCTAACCGAGGTGCAAGGATGCAGCATGATGTTCTGGCTTTCGGCCCAGTCCGCTGCCGTCTG
The DNA here is from genome assembly GCA_009830035.1 of Pantoea sp. Eser. Classification (GTDB taxonomy): domain Bacteria; phylum Pseudomonadota; class Gammaproteobacteria; order Enterobacterales; family Enterobacteriaceae; genus Pantoea. Next base: position 163,665 of record SZZY01000003.1, on the reverse strand, counting down.
GCGGGTTAAGTCATCGGCCGCACAGCGCATGCTGACCACATGGCTGAGTTCAGGCTTGTTGTACTCATCGCAGCTGTCGGCCGCGATAACCCGAATCGGTCGCGTTTTATCCTGCTGACGAAGGTGCTTAACCAGCTGCCGGGCGGCGAACCCGGAGCCGATAATCACAATATCTTCAGACATTGGCTTAGCCCTCGAAAGGATCAAACACTGATTTGCCCAGTGCGCATCCTGGGCATAAGAAATCGTCAGGTACGTTTTCCCATGCGGTGCCTGGCTCAACGCCCTGATTCGGTTCACTCTCTGCCGGGTCGTACACCCACTGGCAGACGGTACAGATCATTTTCTGATCGCTGCCTTCGCCCGCTTCAGCCATCGCCACACCATCACGGTTTACCGCTGCGGCGGCCGCAATCGCGGCAGGCATTTTTTCATCAGCAGGCTTAGGGGCTAAATCAGGCAGCGGAGAGAGTGCCCATTCGCATGCGATTTTGCGGCCGTGTTCGCGACACGCTTCCAGCGCAGAGAGATCGGGACGCCATTTGGCTTTAAGCGCGATGGTCATATCGAAGCCGGCATCCTGCAGTCGGGTAGCGACCCAGTCCACGGCACCGCCGGTCCAGCCATAAGAACCGAACGCTGAGGCACGTTTATTGCGGAATTTTAAGCCGGTCATCTCCTCCAGCATGCCGGCGATTTTCGGCATCATCACGTTATTCATGGTGGAAGAACCGACCAGAATGCCTTTTGAGCGGAAGCAGGAGGTGATGATTTCATTTTTGTCGTGGGTCTAGACGTTATAAACCTTAACCGCCACCCGCGGATCGGTTTCGCGGATGCCTTCGGCAATCGCATCGGCCATCATGCGGGTATTATTGGACATCGCGTCGTAGAACAGCGTGATGCGATCTTCCTGATAATCGGCCGCCCATTTCAGATACAGCTCAACGATCTGTACCGGGTTGTCGCGCCATACCACGCCGTGCGAGGTCGCAACCATGCTGACCGGCAGCCCGAAGCTGAGAATCTCGGTGATTTTCGCGGTCACCAGGCGGGCGATCGGGGTCAGGATGTTAGAGAAGTAGCGCTAGCACTGGTCGAATAATTCGTTCTGGTCAACTTCATCGTTGAACAGATGTTCATCGCAGTAATGCTGACCAAAGGCATTGTTACTTAATAACACCGCATCTTCCGTCATGTAGGTCATCATGCTGTCTGGCTAGTGCAGCATCGGTGTTTCAATGAAGATCAGCTTTTTGCCGTTGCCGATATCCAGTGAGTCACCGGTTTTAACAATGTTAAAATTCCATTCAGGATGGTGATGATGTCTGTTGATCGAGTCGACGCCGTTTGCCGTACGGTAGATCGGGGTGCCGGGGATCAGCGCCAGCAATTCGGCCAGCGCGCCACAGTGATCTTCTTCGGCGTGGTTAATGACGATGGCGTCGATTTTTTTCAGATCGATCTCTTCTGCCAGGTTTTTGACAAAATCGGAGCGGAACCGGAGATCGACCGTATCGATCAGCACCGTCTTTTCTTCACGAATCAGGTAGATATTATAACTGGTGCCACGCTACATTTTGTACTCTTTACCGTGAAAATGCTCGACTTCCCAGTCACGTTTACCGACCCAAGAAATGTTGTTTTTAACATGAATATTCATCAGAAATTCTCGCAGTGTAAGTGATAGTCCCGTATCCCTTAACATCTGCCGTGCCAACTTTTAACCTATTGTTTTATATAAATTTAAATTAGCAATATTGTTTTAAACACATGCAGTAAAAGTGTTTAACTGACAATTAATTGTTTTAATGACAATAATGCAGGCAATAAAAACCCGCCGTAGCGGGTCTGGAAAAATTAATTTTTTGCGTTGGCCGGGATATGTACTTCGCGCTCAAATCCGTTGCCGGTTTAAGGCGATATCCGGATCGGCAAAAAAATCAATATTGAAGCTGGTGTCGTCGGTTAAAAGCTCAATCCAATGCCAGTATTGCGGCGGGCTGATACCAAACTGCCCGGCGTTAATGGTGACTTCCATTTCGTGGGTTGTCTCATTTTCACTGGCAAAGCCGAAATATTTTACCGCACCGCACATTACCGATAGCCGGCCATAGACGCCTGCGCGGGTGTTGTGATGAGTTAACAGTGCTTTTGGCACGTTTTCCCGGTTCCAGAACGGCGTGGAGCGGGTATGAACAAAATTTTGCGGGATGGTCTGGGTTATAGTCAATCTCCGGTTAGCCAATGATTCCGCCGCGAGTGAGCCAGTTACGGCGCTGTTCAGCGAGTTCCTGTTTCTCAGTACTGTGTTTAAACACCGCCATCCGCAGGCGCTGTTGCTGGGTATAGCGCTCTTCCCGGCTCAGTTCGGGATCTTCACTCAACGCACACAGCAGCGTATTTATCTCGCGAATGACGTTGTTCGCTAAGGCAGACTCGACCGCCCTGTTCACATCTTCTCTATGGTTTATGGCATTACCCCATATAAGTATTAAGCTGTTGGAGCAGCAGTGCGCCTGCGACGATAAGCGACACCGGCGCGTAGGGAATATCTAAATCCACCTAGGCTTTGCGTCCGTTATACACCGTTTCGAAATGTAGCCGGTCCGGGGAACTCTGTCGGTAAGTAAACACCGGTCCACGCGGACCGCCGAACGCCGCCCAGCGCAATGAGTTGGCGGCGGTTTCGAGCTGTTCTGTGGTAAGCAAGTGCATCGTTTTCAGGTCGGACATGGTTTTGCTCCTAAAAAAAGTCTCTGTATGAGATGGAGCAAACTTTGTGCCATTTTTTAAGTGCTTGATATTTCTCGTCAGGGCAACGTGTTATTGTTTTTGAAACAACGCAAAACCTTGTTATTAAGACAACCCGTGTTCAGGTGACTATATGGCTTTATCTGTTGAAACGCTGGCTGTGGGCTAGCGGTGGATATTCAAAAAAGCGTAAGCGGCCGAGACCGTTTTAGCCAGATGATTAAGAGTATCCATACCGCACTCCAGTGCAACGCTACCGCGCTGTTACGCTATGAAAAACAGCAGTTCAGACCGCTGGCCACCGCCGGCCTGGCACCTGACGTAATGGGACGACGGTTTAAACTTGATGCCCATCCCCGGCTTGAAGCGATCGCACGCGCCGGTGATGTGGTGCGTTTCCCGGCCGACAGCACGCTGCCCGGCCCCTATGACGGCCTGATCCCCGAACAGGGTTAATTACATGTGCACGCCTGCGTCGGGATGCCGCTCTTTTCAGGACAGCGGCTGATCGGGGCGCTGACCCTCGACGGCATCAACGCCACCCAGTTTGATAATTTTAGCGATGAAGAGAGCTGCGCGTGCTGGCAAGCCTAACCGCCGGTGCGTTAAATAATGCCCTGCTGATGGAGCAGTTAGAAAAGCCGGCCTCCTCTTTTACCCCGATGCCTTTCCGGCCTGAAGGGGGATCAGGAGATGCAGATCATCGGTGAATCTGCCTCGCTGCTGAACCTGAAAAAAAGAGATCGGCGTGGTCGCGCCTTCTGACCTCAGCGTGCTGATCATGGGCGAAACCGGCACCGGCAAGGAGCTGATCGCGCAGGCGATTCACCGCCATTCTCATCGCGCGGCCCGGCCGCTGATCTATCTCAATTGCGCTGCGCTGCCGGAAACCGTGGCGGAAAGTGAGCTTTTTGGTCACGTAAAAAGGGCCTTTACCGGCGCGATTCACGATCGTCCGGGTAAGTTTGAGCTGGCGGACAAAGGGACCTTATTTCTGGATGAGATCGGCGAACTGTCGCTTTCGCTGCAGGCCAAACTGCTACGCGTGCTTCAGTACGGCGACCTGCAGCGGGTCGGCGAGGATAAAGCGCTGACCGTTGATGTGCGAATTATTGCTGCGACCAACATGGATATGCGTAAAGCGGTCACCGAGGGCCGATTCCGCGCGGATCTGTTTCACCGCTTAAGTGTTTTCCCGCTGTTTGTCCCGTCGCTGAATGAGCGTCGCGACGATACCGTGCTGCTGGCCGGTTACTTCTGTGAGCAGTGCCGGATAAAGTTCGGGCTGATTAGCATGGCCCTGAGTTCGACGGCCAGCAACCTGCTTGAAGCGGCGGACTGGCCAGGCAACGTTCGCGAATTGGAGCATGCAATCTATCGGGCGGTGGTTATCGCGCAAGCCGAATCCCCGACCGGCGGAGTGATCATGTTTCCCCAGCATTTCAGTTTCGAGAATCCATCGCCGTCTGAGTCACAATTGACCGAATCGGTTAATAGCCTGCCAATGATGAGTCTCAACGACGCCACCCGTAAATTTCAGCATGACTACATCCGCCACGTCTATGAAAGTAATGGCAAAGTCTGGGCCAGAGTGGCGCGCCAGCTGGAACTTGATCCCGGTAACCTGCATCGTCTGGCCCGCAAGCTGGGCCTGAAATAGCGATAACGGCGACTGAGTGCCGGCGGTTTTCCCACACTGGTGCCTGCCAGCGCACCTTGCCATGACGGCGCGCTGGCTCGGCCATTACCGCTGTTGTTGCTGCTGTTGTTGCGGCACAGTGCCCGTAGCCCGTATCGTCCTGAAAGGTTTGTTGCTCCGCATGCAGCGTGCTGTTGCTCAGCCGCCTGATTCAACTCAACGGTAAAAACGCGAGGCGCGAGGTTGGCCTGATGCCATCGTTTAATGGCTGGCGGGCAACTCACGCTGCAGTACGCCTTACACTCTTCGCTATGCCAGACAGGTTGGCTGTTCGATCGAATGCTCGCCCGGCGGGGTATGGTCTTTTGCCTAGGGACCGGCTGTCAGGCTGCTGTTGCGGAGCGTTAATCAAAATGAAAAATATCCCCGCCCGGTGCTGATACTTGCTGGCTCACAGGCGATATTTCAGACCATTTCTATTCTGACCATGACGATTGGCGGATTGGCCGGTGACCTGCTGGCCCCCTCGCCCGTCCTGATTACCTTGCCGCTGTCGATGGCCAGCCTGGGCACCGCCATTGTCATGTTTCCGGCGTCGTTGTGGATGAGCAAAATCGGCAGAAAAACCGGCTTTATCAGCGGCGCGCTGAGCGGGATTGTTGCCGCCGCCGTCTCAATGACAGCAATGGTAGTGCACTCTTTTTTGCTGCTGTGTCTGGGGATGTTTTTCCTCGGCGTTTATCAGGATTTGCACAGTTTTATCGCTTTGCGGCAAGCGAAGCGGCGCTGCCCGCATTACGGGCGAAAGCGATTTCGCTGGTGCTGGTCGGTGGCGTCATGGCCGCTCTGCTGGGGCCGCCGCCGCAGAGCGCCGTGCTGAGTCCGGTCGCGGCCCCCCGTCCGTGGAAAACCGTTCTGTCCCAGCCCACGTATCTGGTGGCACTTTTCTCCGCCGCCTTCGGATTCGGGATTATGGTGCTTGCCATGACGGCCACGCCGATTGCGATGCAGCATCATGCGTTTGACCTTAGCCAAAGCGCAGAAGTGATCCAGCTGCACGTGCTGGGTATGTTTCTGCCCTCCTTCTTTACCGGCAAACTGATCGCTCGCTTTGGTGTGATTACCATCATGCTGACCGGCGTCGTACTTATGCTGGGTTACATTGGGCTGGCCTGTTCAGGGGGCAGCTGGGGAGGGTTTGCCGGTGCTTTGATCCTGATGGGCACCGGCTGGAACTTTCTCTACATTGGCGGAACCACCCTGCTTGCGACCACCTATACCACCAGTGAAAAAGGGGTGGCGCAGACGGTCAACGACATGAGCGTGTTTATCTTCACGCTTATTTGCTCACTGAGTGCCGGATCGCTGCCCAGCCTGTACGGCTGGGAAACCATGAACCTGTGCCGTGGGTGCTGCTGCTGTGGCTGGCCTGGCATCAGAAACGGCTGACGGTTTCATCTACGTCATAATCTGACAATGGATGAACAGCGCGTTTATCGCGCCATCCAGCCGGCCGCAGGGGTGACCGAGAAGAAGCCCGCAGGCTGGCTGTACCACCGACGTAACGCGTTACGCCTGCCCGCTCAATCAGCAGGTAATTTAATAAGGTCGCCGATAAGGATATTCATAACGCGGATGATCGTGATACGGCTGACTGACTATAAAACCACGCTCTTCTTTCCCTGTTGATAAAGGAACCACCATGAAAAATGCCCTGATCGTGATTGATATTCAGGATGACTACTTCCCCGGCGGGGCCTTTCCGCTTGAAGCAGCAGATGAGGCGTTGCAAGGCGGCCGTTAAAGGGATTAACGACGCGCAGCAAAAGGGATGGCTGATTGTCGGCGTTCAGCATATCGCCACTGCTGAGGCGCCTTTTTTCCGTCCGGACAGTGAAGGCGCAGCGTTTCATCCGGATATCGCTGCGGCGCTGGGCAATGCGCCGGTGGTGGTTAAGGCTGAAGCGGACAGCTTTTTTAACACTAATCTTGAACCGTTACTCAGCGAACACGGTATTTACCGATATCTATCTCACCGGCATGATGACGCAGCACTGTGTCACGCATACGGCGCTTTCTCCCCAAAGCCAGCCAATGAAAGTCCACATTATCTCAGCGGGCTGCGCAGACCTACTCGTGCTCTGAGCGATCTCGCCCTCTCCGGCCTGCGGGTGCGCTGTAGCGTGGAATAGAGGGTCCTGAACTGTTCCGCGCCCCTTAACCGCTTTCAGTGGCCGGTAAGTTGTGATCGTCGCGGCTCAGGCAGCAGCCCTGATATCGCCCCGATCAGACCACCGGCGTTGACGCAGCCGGCTCGCTATCCCGCTGAAGCGGCCACGCCGCCCGGCGGGATGAGTGCTTTAACCGAAGGTCAGCCTGCTGACTCAGCGGTTATCCGCCGCTTCAGGCACCTGCGCAATCAGTTTGATTTCAAAATCAAAGCCCGCCAGCCAGTTGACGCCGACCGCCGTTCAGTTCGGGTAAGGCGCCTGCCGCCATATTTCATTTTTAATCTCCAGTACCGTGGCGATTTGGTTTTCCGGATCGGTATGAAAGGTGGTGACGTCTATCAGGTCATCCAGCGTACAGCCCGCTGCCGCCAGCGTGGCCTGCAGGTTACGGAACGCCAGCCAGATCTGCTCAGCCAGTTCAGGCTCCACTGAACCGTCGGTGCGGCTGCCAACCTGTCCGGAAACAAACAGCAAATCACCGGATTTAATCGCCGCAGAATAACCATGCTTTTCATATAGCGCATGGCGCCCTGCCGGGAAAATCACTTTACGCTGCATCATAAAATGGCCTTGTTGTGGATTGACGTGACGGCGCATGAAAACTGCGCCACTGATTCAGATACGAACCGTATCTGAATAAATCATGCATACGCCCCGCATGTCAATTAATATACGCAGCGTATGAAAAAAGGGAGAAGATATGGCTACAGGTCGTCGTGCTGAAACCATGAAAGAGAATCGCAGTAAATTGATCTTTGCTGCCAGAAAGGCCTTTACCGAGCGGGGATTCGCCGAGGCATCAATGGATGACCTGACGGCCAGCGTCGGGCTTACCCGTGGCGCGCTGTACCATAATTTTGGCGATAAAAAAGGGTTACTGGCTGCGGTAGTGGCGCAGGTGGACAGCGAAATAGCGCTGCGTGCCAGAGAAGTTGCCGCCACCGCCGATACGGCGTGGGAAAAGCTGATGCTGGAGGGGGCCGCTTACATTGAAATGGCGCTCCACCCGGAAGTGCAGCGTATCGTATTGCTTGATGGCCCGGCCTTTCTTGGCGATCCCACCCGCTGGCCGAGCCAGAATGCCTGCCTGGAAGCCACCCGCAGCGCCTTAGCGCAAATGGCGGCCAGCGGCACGCTCAGGCCGGTCGATGTGGAAGCCGCAGCACGCCTGCTCAACGGCACCGCTTTTAATGCTGCGCTCTGGGTGGCAGCCAGCGATAACCCCAGACAAACGCTGCCCAAAGCGATTGAGGCGTTCAGGCTGCTGGCAGGTGGATTGCTGTCAGCTGGTTAAGGCCGGTTCCGGAATGGCCCGGCGACCTGAGCCGCCGGTTCAACTGTTTTCCCGATAATCCGCTTTCCTGATGATCCGTTTCACAGAAGATCCGGCTGGCGGCTGGGCGGATGACGCCGCGCCACCCTAACCGATCGACTCTTGCCGTTACTCCACGGGCAAACCAAGGTTCTCGCGCAGCGTGGCAAATTCGTAATCGTCACGGAACAACCCCCGACGGCGCAGCTCCGGGATCACCTGTTCGACAAACAGGTCGAGCTGTTCCGGCATGATGGCAGGCATGATATTAAAGCCGTCCGCGGCGCCCTGCTCCAGCCACAGCTGGAAATCATCAGCTATATCCTGCGCGGTACCGACAATCACCCGGTGCCCGCGTGAACCCGCCGCGATGGCTGCCAGCTCACGCAGCGTCAGATTTTCACGTTTTGCCATGTCGGTCATCAACTTGACACGACTCTGATTCCCTTCGCCCGGCGGCACCTCCGGCACCGGGCCATCCAGCGGATACTGGCTGGGACCCATGCTGAATCGCAGCGAAAGCTGACGCAGTCCATTATCAATATCCACCAGCGTGTTCAGCTCCTTCCAGAGCGCCTGCGCCTCTTCGCGCGTGCGGCCGACAATCGGCATTACGCCAGGCATGATCACCACATGATGCGGATTGCGTCCGGCAGCAGCCACCTGCTCTTTCTGGACGCAATAGAAGGTTTGCGCTTCCTCAAGGCTGGCGGCGGCGGTGAAGATCACCTCTGCGGTCTCAGCCGCCAGCTTCTGGCCATCGGCAGAGGAACCAGCCTCGATAATCACCGGGCGTCCCTGCGGGGAACGGGTGGTGTTAAGCGGGCCCTGCACCTAGAAATGCTCGCCCTGATGGTTGATCGGCTTGATTTTGTCATCGACAAAATATTCCCCGGTCTGCTTGTTGGGCTGGACTGCGCCCTCTTCCCAGCCTTGCCATAACTTGTTGGCGACCTCAAGGAACTCCCGCGCCCGGGCATAGCGTGCAGCGTGGTCGGGCATATCGCTGCGGCTGAAGTTACGTGCAACATCATTGGAAAACGAGGTCACGACGTTCCAGGCTGCGCGGCCCCGGCTGATGTGATCCAGCGATGAGAAGCTGCGCGCCAGGGTAAACGGATCGCTAAAAGTAGTTGAAGCGGTCGCCGCCAGGCCAATGCGGCGGGTATTGACAGCCAGCGCGGAGAGCATCGTCAGCGGTTCCAGCCGGGCCATGGTCGATGGCAGTCGGTACGGTACATGCTGGTTGCCAGCGCATCGCCGACAAAAAACAGGTCGAATTTACCCGCCTCTGCTTTTTTGGCAATGGTGATCAGCCAGTCGATGTCGGTGGATCGCCGAGCTGCTGGGTCAGACGCCAGCCGCTGACGTGTTGTCCCACCGGCTGAACAAAAAGGCCGAGTCGCAGGCGACGTGATGATGTTGGCTGTTGCATAAAAGATTCCTGGTCGGTAAAGGTGAAAAGTCGGGCCGCAGCCCGGCTTAAACAAGTTGGTCAGTCGCCAGCAGTGCCTGCTCCAGCGTCGCCGCGGTCAGGGTAAACGGCAGGCGTTCTGCACTGGCTTTTGGAAACCTAATCTGCTGCGCGATCGCCACTCAGCGCCGGCAGCGTTAGCGGCATCGCATATTGACGTAACAGTGCCAGCAGCCCGGCATCAGGCACGCCGTGATGTTCAATCAGCGACTGCACCAGCAGGCTGTACCCGACTTTCTCGCCGTGCAGCCAGTGGTGCAGCTCCGGATGGTGGGTCAGTTTATTATGAATGGCATGGGCAACGCCCGGCGTCGGCAGCACGTCACGCACGCTGTTCGCCAGTCCGGCCAGCACGGATACTGGCATCAATCACTTTTACCAGTGCTGGCGTGACCCGCTGCTGCTGGTTGGCTGCCACCGCCGCGTCACCCCACTGCTGAAAGGTTTCCAGCGCCGCCGTGCGGTCATCACTTTAAGATCCAGCGCCAGGTCGTCCGGGTTGTGACGCTGATACGGCTGGAATTCGTAATATTTTGCCAGCGCATCAACAATACCTGCCTTCAGGTAACGCACGTCGCTGCGCGCGATCACTTCGCTGTCTACCAGCACAGCTCGGGCATTTTCCCCAGCGGCTGGCTGCGCAGGTGCTCTCCCCCGATCGCTGTAAATAATGGCGAGTGGCGGCCAGGGTGGCGAAATTAACCAGCGTGACGGCTGGCAGCGGCTTTGGCGGCATCCAGTACCCGTCCACCGCCAATCGCCAGCAGCAACTCCGCACCCTGCTGTTCAGTATTGTGTTTTAAGCGGGCGATCGCCTGTTCCGTACATTCACCGGGTAAATACTCCTGCTGCCAGTTAATTCCGCTGGCCTCAAGACTCTGGCTTAATTCCGGATTAACCGCCTGCCAGGCGTGCGGCGAGGTAATATACGAATATGCGTGGCGTAAGGCTTATAATTCACCGGCACGGGCGCGCAGGACAGCCTCATGCGCGTAGGCGCGCGGAGATTTAATCACTAACACGTTTCTGTCCCTGTTTATTGGCAACGCCTGTTATAGACAACGCCGGTTTATAAGGAAGGCTATAACCGATAAAGTTAATCTATTACATGAAGTTAATGGCGTTTTGTTATAGCGGAATTTGTTTTTTTCATACTACGGCAACCACCAATTTAAGCAATCAAAAACCGGCCACTTCATTTTCACAAATAGGCATTAGGATAGTTATTTTTCAGATATAGCCACCGGGTTTTAACTGTTAATCTCATTAACCTTAAAAGCTGACTTAATTATCCGCCCGCAGGGTGGCTATTCCGGGAAATATTATGCAACTCGACTTTCGTCAGGTGAGAGAAGATCAAGTCACTCGCTATCTGGCGCTGATGCATGCCGCTCATACGCCGGTAAAAGCACTGGGCATCCATTTTGATGCCGCCACGGCGGACCGGGAAAAGGCGCTGCGCCATCTGCAAAGTCACGGCGTTTATGCGTTGTATGCCGACGGTGAGATGGTCTCCTCGGTGACCCTGCGTTATCCCTGGGGGCCGCTGCCCGGTCCGTTTGGCCTGCCGCACATCGGCTGGTTTGGCGCGTATCCGAACTATGCCGGCCAGCATTTCGGCCGGCAGATTCTCCATCGGCTGGAGCAGGAGATCCTGATGGGTCAGCTGCGCACGCCGGCCGTCTCTCTCGGTACCGCCCTCAGCCCATCCATGGCTGCAACAGCTCTACCTCAGGCGTGGCTTCCAGCCGATGCATACAGCTGACCTCGGTAAAGGCCACATAACCCTCTATATGAAGAAAGTGCTGGATGAAGCGGCACACCATGCCTGGCTGAGCCGTCAGGTATCACTACAAGGGAACATCGCATGAGCACCTTAGATCAGGCGGCGCTGAGCGAACGGTTGATCGCGTTGCGCCATGAACTGCATCGTTTTCCGGAACTGTCGAACCAGGAATTTGAAACCACCGTCCGCTTACGGCAGCAGCTGGAGCAGCATCAGATCCGCATCCTCGATCTGCCGCTGAAAACCGGCCTGGTGGCGGAGATAGGATCGTCATCGGGACCGCTGGTGGTGCTGCGATCTGATATTAATGCGTTGCCGATCGAGGAGCAGTCCGGCGTCAGCTTTCGATCTGAACGTCCCGGCGTGATGCACGCCTGTGGCCATGATTTCCACAGCACGGCGGCGCTCGGCGCAGCAATCCTGTTAAAGCAGCAGGAAGCCAGCCTGCCGCGCCGGGTGCGTATTCTGTTCCAGCCGGCGGAAGAGATGGGCCAGGGCGCGCCAGCGGTGATCGCTACCGGCGCCGTCGCTGATGCGCGGGTGATTTTTGGACTCCATAACGATTCCTCGCTGCCAGCGGGGGTGATCGGCAGTAAAGCGGGTCCGCTGACCGCCGCGGTGGATCGCTTTGATATCAGCATTACCGGCATCGGCAGTCATGCGGCCAAACCCCATCAGGGCAACGATCCGATTGTTATTGCGGCGCAGATTGTCTGCGGCAGCACAGACGCTGATCAGCCGCAACGCCCCTTTCGCCGATAACGCAGTGGTCTCGATTACGCAGATTCACAGTGGCAGCACCTGGAACGTCATTCCGGAAGGCGCCTGGCTGGAGGGCACGGTGCGATCATTTTCGCAGCCTACCCGCGAACGGCTTGAGCAGCGCTTCCGTAACCTGGTGGCGGGCATCGGCGCGGCCTTTGATGCGCAAATCAGCTTTAACTGGCAGGCCGGGCCGCCGTCGGTGGTGAAAGATGCCCGCTGGACAGAGGTGGCTTTGCAACAGGCCAGCGCCAGCGGATTTGAAGCCCGGGTGGTGGAAGCCAGCCCGATTGGCGAAGACTTTGCCTTCTACCAGCGACAGCTGCCCGGCGCTTTTATGATGATCGGCACAGGCGAACCCTATGCGCTGCATCATCCGGCATTTCGTATTAATGATGCCGTCCTGCTGCCCACCGCACGCTATCTGGCGCGGACAGCACTCACCATGCCGGAGCCGTCCTGATGAGCTGGACCGCCGCGCTGGCTGAGCGCATCGTCCACAGTCAACCGGATTCGCGGGCACGCGACCACGCGCGACAAGGGGTAGCCGATTTTCTGGCGGTGAGCTGGCCGGTGTTACAGGGTCAGGTGCCTGATAGCGGATTACCGGCTTTGCGTACCGTCTATGGTGATGGCAGCAGGCGTTGCTGTTCGTCTATGCCGGTCATACGCTTGATTATGATGATTTCCATGCCGATTTCCGCGGTCATCCCAGCGTGGTGATCCTGCCGGCGCTGTTTGCCTGGCTGCAACATCAGCCCGCCGCCAGCGTGGAACAGTTTTGTGATGCCTATGTGACTGGCGTGGAAACGGCCGGCCGGCTGCGGCTGGCACTGGCGGCCAGCCAGCAGCACTATGCGCTGGGCTATCACAACACCGCGGCGCTGGCTCGTTTCCTCGGCCTGTCCACTGCCGCTACCGCCAGCCTGCTGGGAATCGCGGCCACCCAGGCCAGTGGTTTACGTGCCCAGTTTGGCTCAGCGGTAAAACCGCTGCATGCCGGCCTGGCGGCGGAACGAGCGGTGGCATCGGCCCAGCTGACGCTGGCTGGCATCGCGGGCCGGCAGGAAAACGTGCTTGAGTCGTTTCTGGCCGCCAGCAGCGAGGGCCAGGCGCAGCCGGAGAAGTTGACGCAGAACTGGGGTCAGCCCTAGCGTATCAGCGCACCCGGACTGGAGTATAAGCCGTTCCCGACCTGCACCGGCACCCACAGCGCGGCGGAAGCGGCGGGCCTGCTGCGCCAGATCGTTGCCATCACCGTCGCCTTTCCGCCCGGCGGTGACATTGCCGCCTCGGTCAGGGTACCGGCCAACGGTATCGAAGCGCGCTTTAGCCTCGAATATGTGATTGCCGCGATGCTGATCTACGGCGAGCTGCGTTTGTCAGATTTTGCCGAAGGCGATGTTAATCCGGAGATTATGCCGCTGGCCGCCCGCGTTCGCCGCATACCGGATCCTTCTGCGCCGCCGGACGCCCTCAATCCGGCACAGCGCTTTCACACCGTGACGCTGTCGCTGGCGGATGGCACGACACGGCATCAGCGGTGCACGCGGCAGGAATCGCTGGCGGAGGGAGTTGATGTCGGGCGTAAACTGCGACTAGCACTGGGCGCCAGGTCACCGGAACTGCTGGCCCACAGCGCACTGCGCTCAACCGCCGATTTGAACGCAGTAGCTGGCGCACTGCTGCAAAGCCTGAAGCCATAGCGGCTTAGTGTGGCGGAATAAAGGCCTGCACCAGCAGCCGCTCACCCCTGAATTTCCGCACCTGCACCACAGTAATCTGTCCACTGCAGCCCTGGGTCAGGGAGGACGTGCCGATATCCAGCGTTAATACATTCGGATTACCATGACGGCATAACGGGCGAGCGGCGGCAGGATCGACCGGATCGTACCAAGCACCGGTAGGCAGCTGCAGCACGTCAGCCATGATGCTGTTGGTGACGCGCGCGCTGGCAAGCACGTGCCCGCGATCGTTATACAGCTCAATCAGATCGCCGTCGGCGATAGCCAGTCTGGCCGCATCCTGCGGATTGAGGCTGCACACTTCCCGTCCGTCGCGCTTACCGCTCAGGCTAAAGTCACCAAAATCGAGCTGGCTATGCAGGCGCGTTGCTGGCTGATTAGCAATCAACCAGAAGGGATGATCGGCCGTTGGTTTTTGCTGCAGTTCACGCCACACCGGATGCCCCGGGCAGTTTTGATAATTAAAACTGGCGATGGTGGCGGAGAAGATCTCAATTTTCCCGCTTGGCGTCGGCAGCGGTGCGGCGTCAGGATCGGCGCGAAACACGTTGATCATCCGGCCACCGTCCTTTAGCTGCGGCAGCGCTAGCACGCCCTGCTGCCAGAAGGTGTCGAAATCAGGAATGGGCACCTGATGCGCCGCCAGCTTTTGCTGCAGCTGATGGTAATGATGTTGCAGCCAGCCACGCGCATCACGCCCTTCGGTAAATGCCTCTTCCCTGCCGAGCCGCCGCGCCAGTTCACTGAAAATAGTGTAGTCATCGCGGGCTTCAGCATAAGGCGCAGCCACCAGCTGCATCGCGATTAAATGCCGATCGGTCGGCGCACCGCCGACATCTTCCCGCTCCAGCGTCATGGTGGCGGGCAACACAATATCGGCGTGGCGGGCGGTGGCGGTCCAAGCGCTCTCATGCACGGTGAAGGTATCGAGCTGACAAAAAGCCTGACGCAGGCGCGCCAGATCCTGATGATGATGAAAAGGATTGCCGCCCGCCCAGTAAGCCAGACGAATATGCGGATAGCTGAGCTGACGACGGTCGTAGTCAAATTTTGCGCCCGGATTCAGCAGCATATCGGCAATCCGCGCCACCGGAATAAAGCGGTCGATGCCGTTTTTACCCTGCGGTAAGGCCGGAAAGCTGACCAGATTATGGTGTTTGCCATAATGGCCCAGCGCGCCAAGCGCATAGGTGTAGCTGCCGCCGCCAGCACCAGCCCGAGCCACACCGGTTGTTCGCCGCGCAGCTGACGGGCGAACTCTCTGATAAAGTCGTGGCTGACGCCACAGATGCTGGCCGCCCAGTGCGCCTCGCGCACTACGCCATCCTCTTCACCGCGCAGGTAAGCCACCATCTCTGGCCAGCCGACGCAATAGCGGGCCAGAAACGCCTCATCGGTTAGCGCCTCCTTGACCAGCACTGCCAGCAGACCGAGCATAAACGCCGCATCAGTGCCGGGCCGCAGGGCCAGCCACTCGCCCTGCGCGTCGTCTAGCAGATCGTTTTTCAGCGGACTGACCGAGATAAAGCGGGTACCGCGCCGCGCCGCCTGCTGCATAAAATCACGTTCGGTATGCTCACTCAAACCGCCGCTGGCGACCTGAGAGTTTTTCAGCGCCAGCCCGCCAAAAGCCAGCACGATATCGCTGTGGCTGGCGATCTCTTCCCAGCTCACGCCACGGCGGGCAATTTCGTTCATATCACCGACGATGTGCGGCAGCAGCACCGAGGCCGCGCCAGAACTGTAGCTGTTGACTGAGCGGACATAACCGCCGAGCGTGGTGTTAAGAAAGCGGTGCACCTGACTTTGTGCATGGTGGAAGCGACCAGCACTGGACCAGCCATAAGAACCGCCAAAAATCCCCGCCGGTCCATAAGTTTGCCCTACCCTAGTGAGTTCCTGCGCCACCCGTTGCAGGGCTTCATCCCAGCCGATCGCGATATAGTCATCGACACCGCGACGCGAATCGGGGCCGGGTCCATTTTCCAGCCAGCCACGCCGCACCATCGATCGGGCGACCCGCGCCGGATGATTGAGCGCCCGCTGGAAGTTTTGCAATAAAGGGATGGGGATCGCCATCGAATGGATCGATAATCAGGCGATCGCCTTCGCGCCGGGCATGAAAAGCCCCCCAGTGAGCGCTGTGTATTACCGGTTTCTGCGTCATCACGTGTCCTGGCTAGCGAGCAACAAAAAACGCTGCTTACAGCACCGTTGCAATAAAGTTTCTGACCCGTCCGTTGGCCGGATCGTCGAGCACATGCTGTGTCGGGCCCGCTGCGATAATTTTGCCGCTTTCCATAAACACAATGTTGTCCGCCACTTCGCGAGCAAAGCCAATTTCGTGGGTCACCACCACCATGGTGATCCCGGAGTGCGCCAGCTGCTTTATTACCTACAGCACTTCGCCGACCAGTTCAGGATCGAGAGCGGAGGTCGGCTCATCAAACAGCAGCACACCGGGGTCCATCGCCAGCGCACGAGCAATTGCCACACGCTGCTGCTGACCGCCGGAGAGATTTTGCGGCCACTCCTGTTCGCGCCCGTCCAGACCAACCTGTTTCAGCAACGCCAGCGCTTTGCTGGTGGCCTGCTGGCGGTTCTGTTTTTTCACCCGCATCGGTGCATCAATAATGTTCTGCAAGACGGTGCGGTGCGGGAACAGATTGAACTGCTGAAACACTATGCCGATTTGAGCGCGCTGGCGCGCAATCGCCCGGCTGCTGAGTTCATGCAGCGCTTGGCCCTTTTGCTGATATCCCACCATCTGTCCGCCAATGCGGATGGTGCCGCCATCGAGCTTTTCGAGGTGGTTGATACAGCGCAGCAGAGTTGATTTACCCGAACCGGACGGACCGAGGATAACGGTCACCGAGCCGGCGGGAATATCGAGGTTAACCTCATCGAGAATGGTCACGCCAGAGAAACGCTTGGTGACCTTGCGCAGTGCGATTGCTTCAGCCATTGCTGGTGCTCCTTGCGGTTTTCACGGCGGGTGACGCCACGGCCAAAATAACGTTCAACATAATACTGTCCCACCGACAACACCGAGGTCATCAACAGATACCACAGCGTCGCGACCAGCAGCAACGGGATCACTTCATAGGTGTGCTGATAAATAATCTGCGCCGAGAACAGCACGTCCTGTAGTGAGATCACCGACACCACCGCAGTGGTTTTTAACTGGCCGATAATTTCATTACCGGCGGGCGGCAGAATGGCACGCATCGCCTGCGGTAACACGGTATGGCGGAAAATCTGCGCCGGGCGATAGCCGAGGGCGCGCGCCGCTGAACGGACTGACCAGCGCATTGGACTGGGCACTCCAGATCTCACCTAAACCGGGGATCGACAGCGCGATTTTCGGATAAAGGGCCGCGATGTTGTACCAGAGAAACAGCTGCACCAGCATCGGCACGCAGCGGAAAAACCAGGTATAGGCCAAGCTCACCGCAACCAGCACCGGGTTGGCGGAGAGGCGCATCAGCGCCAGCACCGTGCCGAAGGCGAAACCCAGCACTACTGAAATCGCCGTCAGCTGCAGCGTCATTAACACCCCCTGCAGAATGGAGGGCGCAGTGAAGTTCTCAGCAATCACCCCCACTCAAAGCGCGGGTTATTAATCATCGAGTTCGCCATCGCCACCACGCACAACAGCACCACCAGCGCACTCAGCCAGCGGCCGTAGTAGCGTTTACCGACAATTCTCAGATCGTCGCTGTGGTCATCAGGCGCACTCATTTAAAGATGTCCTAATTACGTCTGGCTTCGGTCACCGCACCAAAGCCAATTCCCCAGTTATCGAGGATTTTCTAGTAGCTGCCGTCTTTGATCAGCGAATTCAACGCTGCCTGCACTGCCGGTTCCAGCGCAGAGTCTTTCGGGAAAGCCACCGAGACCGGCACATCATTAACGCTGATCTCACCGCTCATGGCCAGTGGTTTAATCACCTTAACCTGCCACAGCAGCCCTTCATACGGCTCGAGGAACATCGGCACCCGACCGCTGACAACCGCCTGCACGCCGGCCGGACGATCCGGGAAGACAGAGACTTTGATCGGCTGTTTGCCCGCCGCTTCACAGGCTTTGCTGGCCTCCTCCAGCCGGGTCACCTGAGTGGTGCCCGAACCGGCCCCTACCTCTTTGCCACACACGTCGCTGAGTGAGGTGAACGGGGCGATCGCCGCGTCATTTCTTTGAAATGATGCCGAGCCGGCTGGCATTGTAGTAGCCGACAAAGTCGATCTGTTTCAGGCGGGTTGGCGTGGCATTAATATTTGACAGTGCCACGTCGTAACGGCCGGTTTTCAGGCCCGGAATGATATTATCGAAACCGCCGGTGTCGCGCCACTGCACCGCAATACCCAGACGTTCACCGACGGCGTTCATGATGTCGATTTCACGGCCAGCCAGCGTTTTATTATCGTCTTTATAAAAGGTGGTTGGCGGCGTGTTGGGGTTGGTTCCGGCAACAATGTAGCCTCGCTGTGCAATATCGGCCGGTATCAGACTTTTCAGCGCCGGATCGGCTTTCACCTGTACTGAGCTGTCAATCGGCACCGACTGTTCGGCGGCGACCGCGCTGTGCGCACTCAGCGCAAGGGCAATAAAGGACATTCCGGTTATGAATTTCACTGGCATCTTTCTCCTGATATTTAAAAACTTTCCCGGAGGGAAAAAGTATTGAGGTGGCGATGTTTTGTTAACCTCAGAAAGCCAGATAAATCACGCGCTTTAAGGGTGTTATCATCCCCGTGATGGTGTGGACTCATTCTCAGTGAATATATGCAGCGATCATAAATGCTTAAAACAGGAATATTTTGCCGGAATATGGCAATAGTCATTTCTGTGGGCGTAAAACAAAGTCATCGCACGTTAATATCGGGCAGTAGTACGGCGGAATAACAGCTAAAAGCGGTTTTTCCGTCATGGCACGGATTTTTATTCGCGCAGAGTGGGCAACAGTTAATAAGATTTATTCTCTACCAGACTGGCGTGAGCGCCTGTCAGTGAGTGAGGCGGATCGGCTGGACGTAGTCGCAGAACGGATGCGGTCCGGGTTCACTTTACGGCCAGCGCGCAGGCAATCTATGCCGTTAGCTGTCTCTGGTGAGGCGGTAGTTAATAACGCCGCGGAAAGCGCAGCGTAAACCGGGTGATGCTGTGCGCGCTGCTTACCTCACAGCTCCCCTGATGTAAGTGCATAATGCTGCGCACAATAGCGAGCCCTAAGCCGCTGCGGCCCTGATGATGTGACGCCTCGGCGCGCCAGAAACGATCAAAAACGCGCGCCTGCTGTTCGGCACTGAGCGTCGGGCCGTGGTTTTCCACCACCAGTTCGATAGCCGTCGGCTGCACCTTGCTGCAGACGCTCACCGGGGTGCCAGCATCGCTGTAGCGCAGCGCCTTTTCCTCTGCCATATCGTCAAAATAGCTCTGAAGTTTGCCACCGAGCTGGGCCAGATCGAGAGACTGTTCATCCAGTGCCTGACTGGCATCTTCGGCTTTGGCGAGAAACAGCATGTTGTCGATCATCTTCGCCAGCCGTTCCAGCTCTTCATAATTAGAGCCGAGCAACGCCTGATAATCGCTCTGGCTGCGCGTCTGGCTCAGCGCCACTTCGGTCTGGCCTAACAGCGTGCTGACCGGCGTCCGCAGTTCGTGCGCCATATCAGCAGAAACCTGACTCAACTGCTGATAACCGCTTTCGAGGCGGCTCAGCATCTGATTAAAGGCGGCCACCAGCGGCTGTAATTCAGCCTGAGACTGTTCGGGCATCCGGCGGGATAAATGACGCACATCGATCGCTTCCGCTTCTGCTGCAAGGCGGCGCAGCGGTGACAAACCGCGTCGTACCAGCCAGACGCTGATTGCCGCCGCCAGCGCGGTCGCCAGCAGGATCTGGTTACGATAATGGTTCAGGGTTTGTGTCCGATCGCGCATCAGACGGCCGGTGAGGATCTCAATCTGTCCGCTGCCATCCCGGGTCGGCGTAATCGCCGGCAGAGGACGCTGGCCCGGATTCACCACGATCAGCGGCGACTGGCCGGGAAAACGCAGCACCAGCAACGACTCGGTATTGCCGAGCATGTTGGCGAACAGTCGCGGTTTCTGCTGAATCAGCGTAATGGCATCTTCATCGCGCAGCAGGGTGCGGATCTGATCGATACGCGTCAGCAGTGCGGCATCATCCCGCACTCCAATCTGCTGAGCCAGTGAGTGATAAAGCGCAGAACCACAGAGTGAAAAAATAGCGTTCACCGTGACGCTGAGCATTAGCGACAGACGCAGTGCCAGGGAACGTAGCTTCATGCTTCTGCTTCGCAGCGGTAACCCACACCGTGGACTGTGTGGATCAGCGGATGGGCAAACTTTTCGCAGACGCTTAACCGCCACATCGACCACGTTGGTGTCGCTATCAAAATTCATGTCCCAGACGCGTGAAGCGATCACGGTGCGGGTCAGCACTTCGCCAGGATGCAGCAGGAACAGATGCAACAGGTTGAACTCTTTGTTGGTGAGATCGATGCGCTGCCCGCCGCGCTCGACGCGCCGTTTAAAAACGTCGAGCTGCAAATCGGCCAGCGTCAGAATATCCGGCAGCTTCTGCTGGCTGCCGCGCCGCAGTTGAGTACGGACGCGCGCCAGTAGTTCTGCAAACGAGAACGGTTTGACCAGGTAATCATCCGCGCCCAGCTCCAGCCCTTTGATGCGGTCTTCCAGCGTACCTTTGGCGGTCAGGAAGATTACCGGCGTGTGGATCTGCTTATCCATCTCCACCATCACCTGCCAGCCATCAAGGCCGGGCATCATTACGTCGAGTAAGATCAGATCGTAATGATGCTCGCGGGCATAGAACAGACCATCAATGCCATTTTCCGCCACGTCGACGATAAAGCCCGCTTCGGTCAATCCTTTGCGCATGTAATCACCCACTTTGGCCTCATCTTCAATCACCAGAATTTTCATGTGCCTCTTCCTGCGGGTTGTTTTCAGGGCTGCGCCTGATGCGCGGCTTGCTCGATCAATTTTACGACATCATCAGGATGTGACTGATACACCGAATGGCTGGCGCCGGTAATTTCTACCGTATGACTGTGCGCGCGTCGGGCATACATCCGTTCCAGATCGGAACTGATAATTTTGTCAGCTTTCGCCACCATGTACCAGCTGGGTCGGGTTTTCCACGCCGGATCGGTAATGTTAGCGGTGAAGACCGCGGCGTTGGTTGGCATCTGCGCAATGCGCTTCAAAATCGGCCTGCGCGGCGGGCAGGTCGGCAGCGAAATCGCTGTGATAATAGTGTGGCGCAATGGTCAGATAGCCATCGGCCGAGCGGGCAAACGGACGGGCGCTGTTGGAAAATTTTTTACCGTTGCTGGCCTCGGTTTCACCGTTATCCGGCGCATGTGATGCAATGTAGACCAGACCCGCCACTTTACTGTCGTTACCGGCTTCACTAATGATCGCCCCGCCGTAGCTGTGACCGACCAGAATCACCGGGCCATTCTGCTGATCGATAATCCGTCGCGTCGCCGTCACATATTCTGCAAAGCTGGTCAGCGGCTGTCGTACCAGCGTCACCTGATATCCATCCTGCGTCAGTCGGTCATAGACCGGACGCCAACCCGCACCGCCAACAAAAGCGCCGTGCACCAGCACAATATTTTTTACCGGTTGCGACTGCGCTTGCGCCTCACCGCCGGCGATAGCCAGCAGCATGCCCACGGCCAGAGTAATGCTGTTCAGTTTCATCTTCGTGCTCCTGATTGGAAGGTTCGCCTACAGGATATGAAACGCACTCTGACATCAGGGTGAGCGAGTTATGACAAAACAATGACAGCGGCTGGCTGGCGCGGGGTCAAACCCCGGTCGGTGGGGTGGAGGGTGCCCAATATGCATGTTCCACTTGCCTTCAATCATTAATCCCACCACGCTCACAGCGGCCAGCTGATAAGCCGCCGGCGACCTCTTCGATATAAACCCTCCCTTATTACCCGATTTAGCCAGCCCTCAACCTGACTAAAAATTCGGGATGAAACACTCACTCTTCATTAACAAACTCATAACTTCCACTTTCATCACATTTCAGCAGGCAAAAAGAGATCTTTTTGTGACAAGTTACACAACCTCATTACAACCTGCGCGCACGAAAAAGGGTTTTAGCCAGATAATGATTTCACCGTGTACACTCATATTTTATAAGGTAAAACAAAAACATTCCAGGTCGCTTCTGTGGCCATGACTTTCTGGTGGAGTACATCATGTCTGAAAAGATGAACAACACAGTTTCCACGCCTGACATTGAGCAACAAACGGTCAGACGAGTGATCTGGCGCATCCTGCCCTTTCTGGTCGTCTGTTATCTGATTGCGATTATTGATCGCGGCAATATCGGGGTGGCGTAGTTACAGATGAACGAAGACCTCGGGCTGTCTAAAGCGGTTTTTGGTTTCGCCAGCAGTCTTTTCTTTGTTGGCTACTTTCTGTTTGAAGTCCCCAGCAATCTGGCCATGCAGAAAATCGGTGCCAGAATCTGGATATCCCGCATCATGATCTCATGGGGGATTGTTTCGGTCTGTACTGCGTTTGTCGAAAGCGCAAACATGCTTTACCTGCTGCGTTTCCTGCTCGGTGCAGCAGAGGCTGGCTTTTTCCCCGGCGTTATTCTTTATCTGACTTACTGGATCCCGGGGAAATATCGTGCTCGCGTTATTGCCATGTTTATGGTGGCAATCCCGGCGGCTAACTTTATCGGCTCGCCGATTTCAGGTGCCATCCTCTCTATGGATGGATGGTTCGGAATGCGTGGCTGGCACTGGCTGTTCATTCTTGAAGGACTGCCCGCCATTCTGCCGGGTATCGCTGCGTTTTTTTATGCTGAGTAACCGGCCTGACAATGCTAACTGGCTGACGCTGCAGCAAAAAGAATGGCTGAATAACACCCTGGTAGCCGAAAATACCAAACGCAAAGCGATCGGTCATGTCTCGCTATGGCAGCTCCTGCGCCATAAGCATATCTGGGTGATGGCCCTGATATACGCTGGCGCATCAGCAGCCGGTTCCACACTCAGCGTGTGGTCACTGCAGCTACTGAAATCGTTAGGGCTGGATAATTTTACTACCGGACTGGTTAACGCCATTCCTTATGGTCTGGCTTCGGTTCTGATGATTGTCTGGGGACTCAGTTCGGATCGCACCGGAGAACGCCGCTGGCATACTGCCCTGACAATGTTTCTGATCGCTGGCGGATTAATATCAGCCTTCATTACCAGTTCACTGACCGGCAGCGTGGTTATATTGTCACTGGTGCTGATTGGTGCTTACTCAATGAAAGGACCTTTCTGGGCTCTGGCATCGGGCTGGTTATCTTCGTCAACTGCAGCCGCTGGGCTGGCTGCTATCGGCGCTATGGCTAACCTGATTGGCGGTGGTTTAATGGTTAACGTGTACGGGAATCAATGGCGCTACGGGGAGCCATACGCTGGCAATGCTGCCTTTAGCACTACTCTGTACGGCGGGCGGCATTGCGGTGCTGATTATGGGCCGCAAAACTGCTGGCCCGGTTAAATCAGACAAAATCCCCTCTCCGGTAAGCAAATAAACTTCACCCGATGTAACTGGACGCGGGCGCTGATATCAGCGCCCTTTTTTATGTTCAGATTATCTGTGGCTGCTTAGCGACATGCCTGTGCCGACGTGGGGGTGCCAATGAAAAGCAAACCTGCCGTCTTATTTCATAAAAAGGGATCGCTGTTTACAGGCTATATGGTGGTGTGGGATGAGGAGAGTCTCTGTACAGCAAGCGCTGCACAGAGATTCGATCAATCAGATTGCAGATTGCAGGTTGTTAAGATTATTCAACCGTGGCAATAGCCTGAGAGCCAATAAGCAGCTCAATAGCGTCGTTACCGTTGCTCTCAGGCTGAACAGTAGGATTATGCTGCATCGCCTTTTTCAGTTTCGGCCTGCTGCAGTACTTTCAGCACGTTGCCCGCTTCAGCGGTTCCCATCCTGATGTACGAGGTATCGCTGACGTCACCAATATGAGGGGAAAGGATAACATTACTGACAGGCTGCCAGAGGTGAGGAGCAGTAAGCGGCTCACTGGTGAAGCTCTCCAGGGCGGCCCAGCTTAGCGCACCACTCTCCAGCGCGGCTAACAGCGCCTGTTCGTCGATCAGACCGCCGCGTGCGGTGTTCACCAGGATGGCGCCAGGTTTACACAAGGCAAGCGTTTCGCTGTTCAGCATGTGGCGGTTCTCATCTGTCAGCGGGCAATGCAGAGAAATCACATCTGCACTTCTTAACAGCTTTTGCAAAGTAACGGATTCGCAGGCCTCGGGAAATGTTTTCGCCCAGGGATCGTGGACAATAACCTGCATGCCAAACGCCTGGCCAATAGCGGCGACGCGGCTCCCAATAGCACCGAGACCCACCAGTCCCAGGGTGCGCCCTGCCAGTTCTATCGATTTATGGATTGATTTATCCCTGTGCCATTCGCGTAAACGCCGATCAAGAGGAAGAACAGATTTTGCGCTGGCCAGAATCATTGCCCAGGTATGTTCGTCTACGGCTGCCGCATTCGCCCCGGGAGCCGACTGAACGCTGATATTGCGTTCAGCAGCAGCAGACTGATCGATAACATCAATACCACTGCCATGTTTGGAAATGACCCGCAGGCGGGGTGAAGCATCCATGATCCGGGCCGTGATTTTTCCATAATGGACAATAATGGCAATCGGATGATGCTTTTCGCACAGCGCAACCAGCTGATCCTCTGACGGTTGTCTGCCAGCAAAAATCACCTCATAGGTATGCAGCATTGCCAGCGCTTCAGGAGCCAGGTCACTGCCGGTGACCAGAATGGCATTTTTATCGCTCATTACAGTCTCTCCCCTTCTGCCAGCATACCTGCAGCATGCAGGGCATCTTCCAGCTAGGGGGCCCGGATGCCCCCATGACGAATAGCGGCAAGGCGGCGGGTCTCCGTATCAAGCTTTTTCTGCGCCAGTTCCAGAAGTGCGGATACCGCATCACGTGGCAACACCACCACCCCATCCGCATCACCCACGATCAAATCACTGGACTCAACAACCGCGCCCGCGACTGAAATGGGGTAATTGACCCGACCCGGTATCGACTTTGTGGGTCCGCAGGGATTCAGACCAGCTGAAAAAACGGGAAACGCGTTTTCCGCCAGCGCGTCAGCATCACGTAATGCACCATCAATAATAATACCGGCAATACCCGATGCTTCTGCCTGCGTGGACATAATCTCTCCTATCAGCGCACAACTGAGGTCGTCTTTACCATCCACAACAATGACGTCGCCGGGCTGAGCAATAGCCAGCGCCGCATGGATCGCCAGATTATCTCCCGGTCTCACCTCAACCGTAATGGCCGGACCTGCCATCTTAATACTCGATGCCACTGGCTTTATCCGGCCATGCAGAGTCCCACGCCTGCCCGCTACGTCAGCCAGAATAGCCGCCTGAAACTCAGCTGCTCGACGAATCTCATCCTGAGACACACGGGTAATAATGCGGTTGATCATGGCAGTTTCTGTCGTAGACATAAGTCCCTTCTGAGTTGCTTTACTAGGTAAAAGTATATTGTACGATATAAAACGACTATATCGGTGAAGCTGGAAAAGCCGCCACTGTTAACGCTTCATATCTGATGTAAACACGATGTGAATCACAGTTTGCAGTGTAAACTCAGCACCGGCAGACATCAGGAGAAAGCAAGATGGGAAATGAAGGCGTAATTGCCGTTGAGAAAGCGTTGGCGTTACTGGACTGTTTTAAACCCGGCGAAGAAGCCTTATCGCTTACTGCGCTTTCACATCTTTCCGGTTACCACAAAACCTCGGTTTACCGGTTGATGAATTCGCTGGAACGAATGAACTATGTCGTCCGCGACGAGAGTGGCATCTATACACTCGGCCCCCGTCTGCTCTACCTGGGTAAGCTATATGAGCAGTCTTTTCATCTGGCCAGTATCGTACAGCCCGAACTTCATTCCCTTGCTGCGGCCACCAGCGAAAGTGCTTCCTGGTATGTGATAGAAAAAGGTCAGCGTTTGTGTCTCTTCCGCGCAGAATCCTCAGAAGGCTTACGCGAAACCCGCCTCCCCGGCACGTCATTGCCGCTGGATAACTCTGCGATTGGCCAAGTACTGCGTCACTGGGGGACAGGCGAATCTCTGTTCAGCTCTGAGACTGAATTGCCTGTCTACACTTCCGGCGTCAGAGATCCACACATCGCCGCTTTTGCGCTGCCGGTGTTCGGAAGTGATGAAAAGATGGTTGCTGCGCTGGCACTTACCGGCCCCACCTCACGCCTGACACCGGCACGCAGAGAGGAGGGCATCGGGAAATATATGAAAGAATCGGCGATCAGACTGTCAGTCAAAATGGGGGCAAAAAAATCGTATTGCGAATCATTTTATGACGTGAAAAGCCGGGACTGAACGCAGAATCAAAAAGCAGGTACGGATTTAAACCGTTTTAAACGCTTGCTGAGAGGGTATAAGACACCGGCTGGCGACAGATGCAGGCAGGTCCCTTTTGGCGGGACCTGCCCGACGTGCTTTATTTCGCGCTGTCTGGCCGATGGGCCTGAAGTTATACCTCAAAGGTTTCCACGATGCCGCGCAGCGCATGTGCCTGCTCAGACAGCGACTGCGAGGCAGAAGAGGATTATTCTACCAGCGAGGCGTTGTTCTGGGTAACCCCATCCATCTGGCTGACGGCCACACTGACCTGAGCAATTCCCTGCATCTGTTCTGAGGAAGCCAGGGAAAGGCTGTCCATCGCCCCGGCCAGATCGGTCACCATCCCCGCAATGTTCAGGATGCTCTGACCGGTGCCAGGAGATGCTGCGGATAATCCCTGATTCGCGGATGGCTAAGGATGTGTCCGCAGCAAGAGCAGATCAGTCATCAAGTTCATACTGTACCGATAACTGACCTTTCTTCTCTTTAACCTTAACGATGCGAACCTTACAGATTTCCGTGGTTTTCTTCACGTGCGTGCCACCACAGGAGTAGGGCGTCAGATCGCCCCAGGTGACGCTACGGCGCCCCTCTTCGTAAGACAGGATCCGCTGAAGATCGCGCGCCACGATCTCTGCTACATCCACCGCCAGGTTGTCCGCGGTTACCGTTGTGGTAAGCCCGATCGCTTCAAACACAACCCGGCCCTCCCCAGGGCGGTGATTCCCTTTAATGCCATGCCAGCCATATTTTTCGCCCGCCACGCCGATGATATGCCCGGCGGAATGATAGCGGGTGTGGATAGCGCGAAGCTCAGGCGCTACGGCAAGATGAACCGGCCCGGCGGCAACCGGCGCATCGGTAAGATGTATCACTCCATCGCCTTCCTGCACGGCCTGAAGCACCGGCACACCGGCAAGGGTTCCCTGGTCAGAAGGCTGCCCCCCGCCCTGCGGATGGAACAAGGTTGCCGAGAGAATGACGCGGAAACGGCCATCCTGCTGGGGCGTACAGCTGATGACCTGTGAATCCATCTCAAATGAATCGCTGTGATAGTAGTTTTTCTCAGTCATAAATTATCCGGTTTAGTTCCCGACTCGGGTCGGCGAACTGCGGGCTCAAACCTGGCGCTACAGGTGTTTTGTCAATATCTCACTATTGTCCGCCAGCATGTTAAGCATGGCATTAACGTACACATCCCTGTTTCCCTGGTGCCACATCACACACAGCGGCAGCCCTTCAATTTCCATATCATCGACCGGTGCCAGCGGCAACAAAGCTCAGGATAGTCTGTTTTTCCTCGGCATATTGCGCAATCACCGGATACCTGCCGGCCGCTCTGAACAGGTTCATCGTCAGGTCATGGCTGTGAGGGCAGGTGCGTCTTTCCGGCACAATGACGGGCTCATCGTAAAAATCTTCGATGCTCACCTGCTCGTAATCCACCAGCCGGTGATCAGCAGGCACGGCCAGCACACAGGTTTCATTGGCAATAAAGCGGGTGGTCAGAGTGACGTCGGTCTGTTCTGGCGGCCGAACAAACACCAGATCCAGCCAGCCGGAGGTCAGTCGTGGGATCAGGCTGTGCGATTTATCTTCGCTGATATGGATGTCTGCATCAGGAAAAGCGCTGACGAACAGGTTGAGCAGTTTCGGCAGTAATCCCCTTGCCGCACTGTCAATCGCGCCGATCCGCAACGTCTTTTTCTGCAGTGTGATATTTTTACGAAACCTCAACCGTAACGTATCAAAGTCCGCAATCACGGATTTGGCTTCACTTAGAAACTCAGCGCCTTCCCGGGTCAGGGAAACATTTCGGGTCGAACGATTCAGCAGCCGTATGCCTAAATCCTCCTCCAGCAGCCGAATAAAACGGCTGAGTGACGCAGGCATCATTTAAGGTAATGCGCAAAGTAACGCTGCGGATTATTCCTTTTATCGTACTGCTGTATTTTATCGCGTTTCTCGACCGGGTTAACATTGGCTTTGCGGCCCTGACCATGAATCGGGACCTGGGTTTTTCGCCGATGGTCTTCGGGCTCGGTGCCGGGATTTTTTTCTCGGCTACTTTCTGTTTGAGGTCCCGTCTAACCTGATTCTGCATAAAGTCGGTGCCCGTATCTGGATCGCCCGCGTCATGATTACCTGGGGACTGGTCTCTGGTTGTATGGCGTTTGTGCAGGGCACCACCAGTTTCTATATTCTGCGCTTTCTTCTCGGCGTGGCCGAGGCCAGTTTCTTTCCTAGCATCATTCTTTACCTCAGCTACTGGTTCCCGGCGGTAAAACGTGCGCAGGTCACCGCCATTTTCATGGCCGCAGCGCCGCTCTCCACCGCGCTTGGCTCCCCTATATCCGCTGCGTTGCTGGAAATGCATGGGCTGATGGTCTTCGCCGGCTGGCAATGGATGTTCGTGCTGGAGGCAATCCCGGCTTGACTGTTGGGCACCGTCGTTCTGTTCTGGCTCACCGACCGACCGGCCAAAGCCAAATGGCTGACCGAAGAAGAGCGGACCTGGCTGCAAACTACCATGCAGGCTGAAGAGCAAGCGCGTGAGGTGGGCCAGAGTCACAGCAGCACATGGCGCGGTCTGGCGGATAAGCGGGTACTGGCGCTGGTCTACTTTGGCACCTCAGCCGGTCTTTATACCCTGGGTATCTGGGCACCACAGATTACTCACAGCTTCGGTGCCTCATCGTTAGAGATCGGTTTTCTTAATGCCTTCCCGGCGGTGGTTGGCGTTCTCGGCATGATCCTCTGGGCCCGCCACTCCGACCGGCCCCATGAGCGCAGCTGGCACGTTATTGCTGCCTGTCTGCTGGCGGCGGCCGGTCTGATTTACGCCGGAAGCGTCAGTACCCTTTTCCCAGTGATTATCGCCCTGACGCTGGTTACGGTCGGGATCGGCGCATCCAAGCCGCCGCTCTGGAGCATGCCTCCCCTGTTTCTGAGCGGGCCGGCGGCGGGTATCGCTGCCATCAACTCGATTGGCAACCTCGGCAGACTTGTCGGGCCGATGATGATTGGCATCATCGGCCAGCAAACCGGCAGCTATACTTGGGGACTCTATTTCGTGGCCGGACTGCTGATGGTTTCAGCCCTGACGGTACTGATTCTGGCCGGAAAAGCGAAAAAGCCACAGACCACAGAACTTCATCAACCTCACACTCATTAATCGACACGGAGAAACACCATGCGTAACTATTCTATTGCCGCTATTCCTGCTGACGGTATCGGTCCTGAGGTCATCTCAGCCGGCATTGAAGTACTCAAGGCGCTGTCACATCGCGATCCGCAGCTTAAATTTGATATTCAGACTTTCGACTGGGGTTCTGACTACTGCAAACGCTACGGCGTGATGATGCCGGAAGAAGTCGGCACCGAAGTGGCAATTTTCACCCGCGTCGGTGTCACGCGCATCATGCGTTATGCCTTTAAACTGGCGTAATCACGCCCGCGTAAGTTGCTGACGGTAGTAACGAAATCCAATGCGCAGCGTCATGGCATGGTGATGTGGGATGAAATTGCGGCTGAGGTGGCGCAGGAGTTTCCGGATGTGCAGTGGGATAAAATGCTGGTTGATGCCATGACACACCGCATGACGCCGCATCCGCAGAGCCTAGATACGATAGTCGCCACCAACCTGCACGCCGATATTTTATCCGACCTGGCGGGCAGCCTTGGCGTAGCGCCTACCGCGAATATAGATCCTGAGCGGCGTTTTCCTTCCATGTTCGAGCCGATTCACGGCTCAGCCTTTGATATCATCGGTAAGGGCATCGCCAACCCGATCGCCACCTTCTGGACTGCGGTACAGATGCTGGAGCACCTGGGCGAGCATGAGGCCGCAGCGATACTGGAGGATATCTTTAAGCAGGCGGTTGACAGCGCCCGTCCCGGGCCTGTCGTTCCGGCCGCGCTGCCGCAGAAGCCCGCCGGCCGCTGTGTGGTAGTCGGGGCGGGCAAGGCTTCGGCCGCTATGGTAAACGTTATTTCGAGAAAGTCCGTCACATTCCACATGATATCGAACTCGCCTCACAGGCTGCTGCGAATGAAACCAAACCGCAGGGACCACTTTGTATCGCTACCACAGCTGCGTTTGGTCGGTACGTTCTGGCACCACTTATGCCCGCTTTCAAAGCGTCTTTCCCCGATATAGATATCGAACTGATCGGTACCGATCGCAACGTCGACCATCGCCTGGAAGGCGTCGACGTCAGTATCCGCATAGAGGCGCAGCTGAATGATCAACTGATCGCCAGAAAAATCGCATCGTTACCGTTTATATTCTGCGCGGCTCCCGCTTAACTTGACCGTGCTGGCACGCCTCAGACGCCCGGGGAACTTAGCCAGCACGCCTGCCTGGTTTTCCGCTATCCAACCGACAGACGGTTTCTGCCATGGACTTTTATGGTCAACGGACAACCTGTCAATGCGAAACTCAACCCCAGCTTTATCAGTGATAATATTGATATTATTGCAAAAATAGCAGTGAACGGCGGAAGTATTGCTCGCCTGGCAAGCTTCGTTGCTCAGCCGTTGATAGGCAGCGGCCAGCTAAGGCCTTTGTACTGGTCAGGTCACAGTAGCGAGAGCAGCGTTGAGTCCCTGCCGATGAATATCTATGCCTGCGTCACCGAACGTTCGGCGCTTAATTCGAAAGTTCGGGCATTTATTGAATTTTTAGAAGATGCGATTTAACACAAGGCCGCTTTTAACGGGCAAAACTTACCGCAAAAAATTGCCCGCCGCCATGACCACAGACGGCTCTGGACGTAAAGCAGGTTTGCACCTAGGTTATATTCCCCCTTTCTGTCTGAAGATATAAACATCAGGGGTTGAGCCTGAAACACACAAAAAATAGTGGCTTAATTGTGCATTTTTTATTTTCCTGCTTCCCGTCAGCCAAAGGTAACCATGCTTAGCTTCCTGACTGAGCGGGCAGGTTAGAGCGTATATGGATCCAGGTGCTTTTCCTGCGTAGATAGGCTTTACCAGATTCAGGCATGGCCTCGGGCATGTCCGTGCCGAAGCGCGTAAGCGATACCGGCTTGCTCAGCCAGCGGGAAAAATGCTTGCAGGTATCAATACCCATGGCTTTCAAGTCATCGATGATAATGGCTTTTCTACAGGCCTCACCCTGCGCATTGCGGCTCTTACTGGCTGCCATATTGCCAGAGGCTTATCACTGAGGTTTGGCACGGCAATTAAGTCCGAATCACACTCATCAGCCTCACAGGCCATGTCCCGCACGGCCAGCGAATGGATCTCTTCCCCCTCTTCATCCGTGAACAGCTTTACCGGCTGCAGGTCGTACGCCCGACGTTTTGGCTCCCCGGCATCATTCATCCTGGTACAGGTGAGGATAAAGGCGATTTGCTCGCTCTCGCGCTTCACCTTAAATTCTACGCCCAGCGCCGCCCGGAATTAGCGGGAACATTAATCTCCTTTAGCATCGTCTTTTCCTGAATAGTGAGCCACCAGCTGCCTGCACAGCTGGCGCTTTTTGTTTGGTACTGTTTCCCCTGTCCGCTACGAGCGAAATAGGAAGTTCGGAATGCATACTTATATTGAGGTGTATTAAGTCATGGGGAGCAGTTCTGCACAATAAGTTTTTGCCTGACAATGAATAACGTCATTCAAGGTTTATTCTTACCACGACTTTACCTGGGTAATCATGCTCGCCAGCGGCTACTCTCATCACAAGATCAGCGAACTCATCAAACTCAATGACAGTGGAAACCAGATTCTCTAATGGAAATTGCTGTGGATGGTTGGCATGAAGGCGAAAACTTTCTTCATAATCTTCCTTGTAACAACCATATGCGCCGCAAATCCGTAAAGCTTGTCCCTGATACTCGGTTTCCCGAATGAGCTCTTTTCTTCGGATAACATCTATATCAACCTCGGTAGTCAGGAATTTATCACCTTCACGCGTTCCTCCGTAGATCAGCACAGTACCACTACTGGCAGTAAGGTCAGCGGCTATTGCCAGTATATTTTGTGAGACAATAGTCGATACAATCATGACGATGTCAAATTCGCCTGCGTGATCCTCTGCGTTATCAAGTGAAAAAATTTCATCTGCACGCAGTAGTTGTTTTTCATGCGCGAAATCACGTTTCATTTTGCCCCGGTTAAAAATGGCAACTGACGCACCTAAATATTTCGCATACATTGCAAACATGGTCCCGGAACAACCGGCCCCTATTATACCTACCTTTTTCCCCTCCATGGGCTCTGGCATCCATATGTGATGGATAATATCTTGCTGAGGAACCCTGATAATAGCCTGGTCCAGTTGCTCTGCAGAGCCATTAATAAACACGTATTCCGCAAAACCTGTGGTTCGGTCTGGTGTAATGTTGGGATTGAAAGCCACCGACTCAACTTCCTGAAATCCGCTACTCGTCCCGCCAAATACCACTGTTCCTACCAGCTCATGACAAAAAAGAGGCCCCCTGTCTGATGGAACGTCCCGTGAACCTATAATTTCTTTGACGTCTGCACGGCAAATACCGATATAGTCCGGCCGTATAACGACACTATTTTAACTGAGGGTATGTCGTGGGAATTTTTTAGTGACGCTTCTGACAATGCCATTCGCGAGTTCAGCTGTTTTATACGTCGTATGTAAATAAGACATGTTCATTCCTAAAAGCTAAATTCAATAAGATTGTTGCCTCTCTAACGTTAACCACGGTTAGAAACGCAAACATTGTTTTTATTTACCGGTTACGATTCAAGCGCCGGCGTAAGGGAGGCTGAGACGCCATGCAAACAAAGTGATAACCAGACTGATTGCCGCAAGCAGGGCTGCGGCCAGAGGGACTGCGCGAATACCGAAACCAAAATCAAGTACAGTGCCACCCATCCAGGCACCTAAGCCGTTACCAAGATTAAAGGCTGGGACATTTACTGACAGCGCGAGCGTCGGAGCGGCAACCGCCAGTGACTGAATGCGCGCCTGCAGGGAAGGAAATAATTGAAAATCCAATTGCGCCGAACAGGAAAAGAGTAATCGCTGAAAGCACCGTCACCACGCTGGTCATCCAGAAAATAACCAGCACAATGACCAGGCTGCTCAGTACTGTTGTTACACCGCGCATCACGTGTTTATCCGCCAGTCTGCCGCCCGCGAAGTTACCCATGATCGCACCGATACCGAAGACGACTAAAAGCGCAGACACGGCAGAAGGTGAGAAATGGCTGATGTCCATTAACAGTGGCACGACGTATGTCGAAGCTGTAAATACGGCCCCTTGTGCCAGCACCGTTTTAATCACCGCAAAGATAAATGTCGGATTGCCCAGCGAGCTCAATTCACGACGCATTGCACCTGGTTTAGACTGTTCAGCCTGAGGTAATTTTGCTGGCATAAAGACTGCAATCAATGCCATTGAAATCATGGCAACAATCACGATAGCAACAAAAGTCGCACGCCAGCCAAGGTTTTGGCCAATGAACGTGCCCAAAGGTCCGCCTAATGCGTTTGCAAGATTAAAGTCAAGCGCAATTTTTGCCATGGCAGAGCCCTGTTTACCGGGGGGAGATAGCGTAGCGGCGAGGCTGAAGGCAACAGCCACAAATGTCCCGTGGCTTACTGACGTGAGAATGCGCGCCGCCATCAGCATTTCATAATCAGATGCCAGTACCGCCCATAAATTGCCAATGATAAATGGCACCATTAAGCCCACAACCAGTGTCTTACGAGGGACACGGGAAGTGAGGAGTGTAACAAACGGGCCAATTATCGTTACGCCTAATGCGTATCCCGTTACCAGCAGTCCGGCATCTGGAATAGTAACCGCCAGATCTGATGACACCACAGGTAACAGCCCTGAAATAATAATTTCCGCTGTTCCCAGACAAAAGACTCCTAACATCAGCGCAAACAGCGTGATAGGCATAAAACTCTCCTAGAAAATTTCCAATTATTCAATTTGACAGTAACGACATTATTAAAAGGCAGGAAAAAACCTTACTTAAACTCTAATCAGCTAAAGAACACTTCAAGTTAAGAAAATTCGCTGACGATCAATTTCTCAAAGGAATCACCCATCATACCTCTGCATCAAATCAGAACTCCCGCACCTGTTTTCGGTGACCGATGGTCTTATCGCGTGCTTTTTCAACCAACAGGTATCACTTTTAAGACGTGAAATAACACCATCACGATAGTCATTTTCCAGGACTAACGTGCTGACGCAACTTCCTTTATTATTGAGCGCATTAATAACATTCAGAATAATCTGGTCGCTGCACGTTAGTGGCGCATTCTCATCCATAACCTTAATGTGTATTTGCGGGGCAATTAAATTTGCAGCCACTTTTACTACACCCAGAGGAGACTGCCCTACCTTTAAAGGATTACCTGTATAAAGAACCACGCGAAAGCTGGCTGAATTAACCATTCGGATAAATTTCAGCAAATTGTCAGGGTTAAGCACCTTTTCTGTTGCCAGTAAAAGGCCTCGTTGCTGTGCCTGGCTACACGCCCAGTGTAGTACCTCTGCCGTTCTGACTAATTCAGTTTGATTAGTGATCTCACTGCGGCGAAAGCTGGGAAAAAATACCAGCCCTGCTCCTAGCGTATCAGCGGCAATAGCTCTGGAGATAATATTTCTTACCTCCCGCGACGCAGAGCTGCCTGGCTCAGCACACAAACCAGTATCATTGAGTACATTTGCCGACACAGCCAGTAAATGAACCTGGGTTTCAGTAAGCGCTTCACTTATGGCTTTCAATGTTTGCGGATTGTCCAGCCATGGCGACCTGCCCGGTCCGCCCAGGTCCAGCTGAATCCCTTCAACGCCAACCTCAGCAGCCAGGCGAATAGCGTCCCGGCCACTTACAGGCAGTCGCCAGTCTGCTAAACCAATGTTCATCGGCGTCACAGCCTGCTCCGATCGCTCTGTGATGCTGGTTTAGTCTCCTGGACAGGCTGCCAGTGGCCATTGGCCTGAACCATTAAGCTTTCCCCATTGATGAAGTGATTCTGATTTGCGATCAGCTCCACCGCGATCCGTTCAAAACTCTCCGGCTTCATGTAACCTGAGTAATCGAAATCAGATGGCCGGCGACGGCGAATGCCCGCAGAATCAACCATCCCTGATGGAAGTACAGAAATAAAGCGAACCTCTGCTGGATCTTCTTCCTGGCTCAGAGAGTCAATCAATGAAGCGCAAGCCGCTTTCGTTGCGGCGTAACCTGAACGCCCAGGTCCGACGTTATAAACAACCTCAGAAAGAGACATTCAAAAACAGACCCGGCAACGATTGACGTAGCGAAGGTAACGTTGCCTGCAGCGTCAACCATAGCCCGTTTAAATTGACCTCAAGTTGCTGGCGCCATTCGGTTAACGCGGTCTCTGAGAATAAAGAGCGACGATCACCATAGTACACAGCCGCATAACACACTGCCTGCAAAGGACCGGCGGCGGCCTCGGCTAGCGCTGCTTGTACAGCACGATGGTCCGTAAGATCTACTGACATCCAGCGAATTTTCCCTTGGTTTGAAGGCGGGTTCCGACTAAGAACTGTGACTTCCAGACCGGCCTGGGACCAGGCTTCTGCTATCGCTCTGCCAATCCCGGTTTAACCTCCAACAACTAACGCCTGACGACTCGTTATAGACATAATTTAATTGCTCCTTCTTATTGAGTTTCCGTGCTGAATTGCACCGCAAGTTTTATTAACCTGCGACCATCGAATTGTCGTTCCGTTGATGATGCAAGGTGCGTCATCACATCAGCGGCCTTTTCCAGAGGAAGAGTATGCGTAATGAGAGAACTGTAGCGTTCAGGCTGATTCATTAGTTCGTCTGCAGCGCTTCTCAAATGATGGTTAGCTACGCCACGCTGGCCAGCTAGCTGGACGGTTTTGGCACGATTGGTTTGATGTGTTTGAACCACACCGGGCATGGGCTTACCGCCACAATTCGCCGCTCTGATTTGGCTTAAGAGGACACTAGGTAACAAAGGCGTAGCAGCATCTGCTGGTAACCCCCCAGTAAATTTATCCTGATTTCTCCGCGAATGTAGCGGAGTGCAGTTTCGAGACACGCCAGAGTCGCATTACGTGGCGTAGCGATCAGCACCGCAACACGTGCACCTTCCGAAAGTGAAGAGAGTAATGCCGTACCTGCTGCATTATTCAGAATGCATTGTGCAGCGCCCGCTTCATAACGCCTGCTCCATGCCAGACCTTGTTCAGTATGGTGAAGATGCTGGATGCGTATTCCAGCCACCAGTTTGTCAGCCGCATCCCGAACTGCCAGATGGCCTATTACACCATCACCAAATACCACCAGCGTGTCTGTGTTGTGGTCTGACAATAACTCAAAGGCATAATCTACCGCCGCAAGCGGCTCCAGCAGGGTCGCCGTCGCGGAATGGTGAACGGTGCTCAGCGGCATAACCAGGCCATCGCGCACTGCGATTGCAGGAATCAGTACATTTTCCTGGAGCAGACCTTCGACATTGTGGCCTAACAGAAATGCAGGATCGCTGCGATGAGTTGGATTGAGGCAAACCAGCGTTCCGAGTGCCAGATTGGCCGGGACATCTTTGCCTACCTCAGCCACACGTGCGATACCCTCATGCCCGAGGATCGGGCTAGGATCATCACGAAGTCCCCGTAACATCTGGATATCTGTTCTACATAAACCTGCGTATATAGGGCTGACTGTAAGTTCATAACCCTCTGGCTTGCGGGTTGATCTGTTCATCACCACGACTTTACCGTCATGGCGAACTAACGCTCTGTGCCACTGATTCATTGCCAAGCTCCAAAGGTAGCGGCAACCCCGGCGCCAGCAAGACATTCTGCTTGAGCTATCACAATACGTGTTGCTATCCAGTCAAAATCCAGATGGCTGGTCAGGTACAAACCTGCAGTGCGCAAATGTTCGAGAATCGCAGATCTGTAGTGCTCACCCAGCGAAACTGCAACGCCTCCGGTGATGACGATTTTATCTAAATCCGGGTCAAGACAGAGTGCAGTGCGAAGAACATCAGCAACAGGTAACGTCACAGCCCTGAGCAGCGCTTTCGCTACCGGGTCATTTGTATGCAGTGCCTTGATGAAGGCCTGTTCAAAATCGCTACCTTCTTCAATTGTGCGCCCAAGCATAGAACCCGCCCATTGCTGCGGTTCCCGAACTTCAAAGAGGTCCGCCATTTTTGCTATACCGCGTCCCGACGAAAACGAAGAGAGGTGATTTAATTCACCGTAGTCGCACAGCAGATGCACCGCCTCGTGACCTAGGTTCGTGGTTGCAGGGAGATGGCCGATTTATCCTTGCAGTGCCTTGTCGCTCTGTCTACAGTGCGCGCAGCAATCCCGGTGCTAATAGTTACCAACATGACTTTGCGGTCCTAGGCACACAGTGGAGTGGTAATAGTGGTAATAATGTGCAGCAAGGCGGCAGTGACATCATTAACGACATTCCATTTGACATCAGGCCGCAGGCGAATCAACTCGCTCTGAAGATCAAAGGGAACGTTGTGCGCTCCCCAAAGCGGCGCTGAGGCATAAACCGTCGCATTGCGATGATTCATTGCCGCCCCAAAAGAAATGCCCACTGCTGTATCCTGACCGCAGGCAGGAATTTCAGTGATTGTTTTCACCAGCCGCTGTTGCAATTGTTGAACAGACATATCAGGGTGCTGATGAAAGCTCGGTGTGGGTATGGATGTGCGAGTACCCACACCTTTATCCGCTGACCACTTAGCCCATCGCATGTGAGTCCCGCCAGTATCGATC
This sequence comes from Pantoea sp. Eser, assembly GCA_009830035.1. Lineage (GTDB taxonomy): Bacteria > Pseudomonadota > Gammaproteobacteria > Enterobacterales > Enterobacteriaceae > Pantoea. Next base: position 125,699 of record SZZY01000003.1, on the reverse strand, counting down.
ACAGTGGCTGTTTGGGTCATGCTGCTACTTCTCCGCTTAATAACTTTTCGCGGCTTTCAAGGAACGCCAGCGCAACAGCAAGTTCATCGCGTGTAGTGTGTCATTGGCAAAAGCGACGTTGCCGATACCGTCAGAAAGCGGAATACGCTGTAATCCATCACGATGTTTGATCGTGTCAACGAGTGCTTCTTCCAATAGAGCGAGATTAAAAACAGGATGTGAAATTAGCAGCCCGCTCCTTTGTATCAGCGATATGGCACGTTCTGTCTCTTCTGCCGTCAGCAGTCCGCGGCCATGAGCAAGCGCAACGCACAGCGCCATATCAACGGCAACCGCTTCACCGTGCAGCAGCACCGGATTAGCGAGAAGTTCCAGCGACGGGCTGAAGGTATGCCCGTAATCTACGCAACGGGCTAATTCTTCTTCCCAGAGATTTGGTTCAAGTTCTGCCAGCATGCCAGCAATTGAGCGCGTGATAATTTCTTTCATTGCGCAATCTTCTGAGGAAAAAGCTTCCGGAGTCAGATGCAGTTACATCATTTCAAGCAATTCAAATAGATGCTTATCTTTAATAAGCGCCATTTTAATGATTTCTGCAACACCATCGGAAATATGACGTTGATTGAGACTTTTAAGAAACGATGGGTCGATTAAAGCTGACGTCGGGGCAAAATAGGTTCCCAGACGATGTTTATGATCTCCGTGATTGATACCGGTTTTAATGCCTATGCCTGCATCAATCTGTCCCATTAAGGTGGTTGGAATGCGAAGATAGGGTATACCGCGACGATAAAGGCTGGAGGCGAATCCCACAACATCAAGTAAGACTCCCCCACCGATACCGATGACGACTTCACCGCGGCGCAATAAACCGGCTTCTGCCATCGCCTCAGCTACCAGAATGGTTGATTCGACATTTTTGTTAATCTCATCCCCTGAGATAACTTTCCAGCGGATGTCAAAATTCCAATGTAAGAAGTAAGCTTTGAATTTTTCGCCGTAAATTTCATCAACTTTTTTATCTATAACAACGAGTCGTTTGATGCTTGCCTTTGAGTTTTTGTCGACATGCTTTGCACAGGCCCGCGCTAAAGATGGATTTTTAAGGTTTAATATATCTCTGACAATTGAAACCTGATACTCCACTTCCCGTGTCGCATGCATATTCCATGTCAAATCAGTACTTTTGGGTAGCGGTGCGCGCCGAAAACTTAAAGTATTAGATAGCTGTTGATTTTCGTTCATATTATTCCTTTTGATTTTAGCCAACCATTATTTGCACAACGAGCGATAACATCACTTCGCATTATTAGATTGCTGTCCTACACTTTGAGCTTCCGTGTATAGGCTATGTTTTAACTCGGGGTGTGATATCAATTAACACCACAATGACTCTACATTAACTTACGTTCTGGAATAACCTACCAACAGTTCCGGACTATGCTGCCAGATTAGGCCGCAATCCAACTTGAGGTACAAAAAATGATCGATTCACTTTCCGCGATTTCGGTGTTCGTGAAGGTAGCGCAAGTGGGGAGCTTTGTATCAGCGGGCCGTGCGCCGGGATTGAGCGCTTCAGCTGTGGGCAAACGGGTGACCAGCCTGGAGAGCAGCGTGGGAGCACAACTCCTTCAACGCAATACCCGTAGAATTTCACTGACCTATGAAGGTGAGTGTTTTTTAAACCATGCATTGCGAATTCCTGAGGAAGTTGATCAGATACAAAATGCCATGCTGGTTTCAACTGAGAGCGCCGTCGGAAGATTAAAAATCAGCGTAGCCCCTATCCCGAATCTGTTTAGTGAAAGATTTAATGCTTTTCTGGAAGAACACAGAGAGATAGAAGTCGAATTCGATTTCTCCGACAGGTTTGTCGATCTGGTCGGTGAAAATTTCGACGCGGCCTTACGTGTCGGAAATGATCCTGATGGAAATTTACGCTCTTACTACATTGTTGATATTCATAGCGTACTTGTCGCTTCTCCGGATTATCTTTCCCTGCATGGTCAACCAGAAAGTGCAGAAGAACTCATCACTCACACTTTAATTCACTATCGGTCAAGAAACACTGGCATGATTCAAACATGGCCCTTGCCTAAAATAAAATCTTTACATCTTCCTCAATCGATTATTTGTAATGATATTGAGAATCGCATTAAGCTGGCCCTTAATGGTAATGGCATAGCATATTTACCTAAGGTCTCAATAAAAGAACATCTGGAGTCAGGTTCCCTTTGTGCGCTGCTGGAGGATAGAATCAGTGATGCCAGCACACCAATTTATGTTGTCTGGCCATATGCCCACCGGTATTCGTTACGGCAACGGTTATTAATTGACTATCTTAAACGGTTCAAAATTTGAGCAAGCTAAATCTCCAGGGAGTTAACAGACATCTTATTATGGTAGATCAACACCGCAACGCATATCTGATATCCTTTTAACTAATTAATAAACCATTACCATAATGCAGAGCAACAATATATTTTTTATTTCCTGTTTTGCATTGGTAATTTTTTGGCTTTTCTTCTCACATAAAATCATTATAAATCTGGTCACGTATTTGATGCATTTACTTTGTATGGCGTAAACCGATTTAACTCTCCAGGCAAACGCCCTGAATGAAACCAGATGATCTGCTCCCCATTGATTAACGCAGTCTGATGTCAGAAAGGTCCGCTACTGGAACAGAGCGGGCCTCCGGCATGAGCTTTCCTGAATGACAGGTAACATGGGTAAGTATGGAAAAGTATGAAGCCATTCTCCTCCCCCACCATGCACCCACCTGTTTTTTATGAATGTCCATTCGGCCCAGTAAATTCGCGGGCTTGAGCATGGCCCCGCCGCCCCCACTTTTCTCCAAGAGTGAATGACGATATTTTCACTCTCTACAGAAACCAGCACTGCCTTAGTCAGCTTGCTCAGCCAGCGGGAAAAATGTTTACGGGTGTCGATACCCATGGCTTTCAGATCATCGATGATGACGGCCTTCGTACAGGCCTCACTCCGCGCGTTACGGCTTCCGATTCACTAACATAATGTCAGTTGGCTATCACAAAAGTTCTTCGAGAGACTTTGTTGGGTACCCCTGCACGGAGGACCTGCTGCACTTTAATTGGCGATGAAAAAAAGCTGGTGATGAATGTATGGTAAGTTAGTCCGTTTTTGGGGGGCTGAGGACTAGATATGTTTTTGCAAATACAGGATATCATTGATCTACAGACTCTCATTGAATCCGAGCAGGTCGAGTTTAAGTTGGCTGGTGGCAAAGACGGTAAAGGTGAGTTACCAAAGGATTTCTGGCCGACTTATTCCGCAATGGCCAATGGAAGAGGTGGCTGGGTCATCCTGGGCGTCAAGGAACAGGACGGCGAGTTCACGCCAGTTGGTGTAGTTGATTCACAAAAGATTAAAACTGATTTATTCAATCAACTGAACGATCGAGATCGGATCAGTGCCAATGTTATTCAATCCGAAAAAGACGTGCAGCTGGTGAGCTTACAGGTTAAAAGAGGTGTTGCCTATACACATCTCTCCCGCCATGCGAAAACAAAAGCCTGTTCACTTAAAAAATCACCTTTTGGTAACACCTACCAGCGGCTGCATGAAGGGGACCGCGTCTGTGATAATATGACGGTTAAGCGCATGCTTGCCGAGCAAATCCACGATAGTCGCGACAATGAAGTCCTCTCTGAGCATTATGGTTTCGACGAAGACATTGATCTCGACAGCCTGAAAGTTTACCGCAACTAGCTTTCTTTAAATAATCCCCAGCACCCTTATCTAGTCTGTAAACCTTTTGAGTTACTCAAGATGGTTGGTGGGTGGCGGAAAGACCGTGAAACGGGAAAGCAGGGAATAACACTTGCGGGAATCCTGATGTTTGGTAAGTGGGAGGCCATTACGGCTGCTTTACCTAACTATATGGTGGATTATCAGGAGCGCCCAGAAGCAAAAACGGAACTGCGCTGGGTTGACAGGATAACCCCTGATGGCACCTGGTCAGGCAACCTCTTTGATTTTTACCGCAAAGTTTACCAGAGGCTGGTTTCCGATCTCAAAGTTCCCTTTACCCTTGAGGAAGGGCAGCGTAAAACCGATACGCCTGTCCGCATTGCGTTGCGCGAAGCGTTGGTTAATACGCTGGTTCATGCTGATTATTCAGATCGAGTTTCCATTCTCATTGTTAAACGACCCGATATGTTCGGCTTTCGGAACGCAGGGCTTATGCGCCTGCCTTTAGAAGATGTGGTAGCAGGCGGCACAAGCGACTGTCGTAATAGCCTTCTGCACCAGATTTTTCTGCTCATCGGGCTGGGCGAGAAAGCCGGTTCAGGTATGCCTAAAATATTCAGTGGCTGGACGTCGGCTAACTGGAGAACACCAAAGTTATGGGAAAAACCTACACCTGATCAGACCCTACTCGAGCTTTCAACTGCAAGTCTTATTCCTCAGCGCATCCTTGACGCGTTACACCAGCAATTTGGTGAGCGGTTCAACCTGCTTGACGACTTTGAACGGGTCATTATTGCAACGGCAGCCATTGAAGGCTGGGTGAATCATGAACGTGCATGCCAGCTGACCACTAAACCTCCACGGGAGGTCACTCTGACACTACCCCGGCTGGAAAGTAAAGGTTTCCTCGCGGCGGCTGGGGGAGCAGAAGAGCAAACATTACACGCTTCCGGGCGTGTCAGTGATGACACCGGAGGAAGTTTTCTCACAGGGTGTGGTTAATGTGTTAGGCAGCTCCACACATTAAAGTGCAGGGGTCCACACATAGCGATGATAGCCTGACACAGAATGACATTACGTCACATGACTCAGCAATGAACGAGTCTGGTCTGGAAGATGGTCATCAATACGTTATTACGTTATAAGGGATGAACATGGGCGCATATTAAACCGCTTTATTGACTCCTTAGATAATCTGACACAAGCGTTCCGGAATAATTTGTACGCGCAAGCAGCAGTACCGCGTAAAAAGCTGCGTCTAAAGAACAAGGATCTGATGAATACGGTTATCCTGACCGTATGCTAGGGGCATTTTATTTCAGTATCTGCGCTAGGAGAAATCCTGAACCGTAACCCCAATGCGCTGCGCCAGCAGTATCTGAAGCAGTTGGTGGAGCATGGGCAACTTAAACTGGCATTTCTTCAGTATAAAAATCCTTCAAAGCAAGGATACAGTACTGTTTAAGAGGGCATTGTCTCAGCAACTGCAATGCATCTGTTTCTGTTTCATTTGCGCTGGAAAGGGTTAAGTAGAGGGCTATTTTATCACTCACTTTGCCCCCTAATCTGCTGCACAATAATTAATTGTGGTGCGGACTCAACAAAGTCTGCTCCTGGCACAAAGCGGACGTCTCGCATGAGCTTTCCAGAGTAGCAGATAACATCAGGTTAAGGATTAAGCAGAATACTGGCAGTATCCTGTCCTGGCTGCTCCTCAATTTTTTCGCACCTGTTTTTGAGGAAATCGATCTGAAGCCAGTCATACCAATGACTTAAGTATCTTCCCTGACTTTTCGGCAACTGATAATTGTCATGTCTTCATTGTTGATTGATATCATCCAGAGGCTTTCAAGCCTTGCCTATGGCCTTCAAATTATCACGTAGCAATATCTGGTTAAAATTCTTGTTTGTAAGGGGTCTTACGGACTTCAGCAGAGAAAATTGGCACGCCCTACAGGATTCGAACCTGTGACCTACGGCTTAGAAGGCCGGTGCTCTATCCAGCTGAGCTAAGGGCGCATGGAGATGGCGTGGATTATACGGGCCGACCGGTTCGAGTCAACGCTTTTGACCCGCCAATCAGCATGGTTGCTGAAGAATAAGACAATGTCAGCAATTCAAAACCTGACAGCGCGCCACGCTTCTGACAAAATAGCCCCCTTCCCCCGATTCAACACAACACAGTGGATTTCCTCTCTGATGGCAGCAAAAATTATTGACGGTAAAACGATTGCGCAGCAGGTGCGTCTCGAGGTTGCGGAAAAAGTGAAGCAGCGCCTGGCGGCCGGCAAACGTGCGCCAGGTCTGGCCATGGTTCTGGTGGGTGAAAACCCGGCATCGCAGATTTATGTGACCAGCAAACGTCGCGCCTGTGAAGAAGTCGGTTTCCTCTCCCGTTCCTACGATCTGCCCGCGACCACTCGCGAAGCTGAGTTGCTGGAGCTGATCGACCAGCTCAATCAGGACAACGACATTGGTGGCATTCTGGTGCAGTTACCGCTGCCGGCCGGCATCGACAACGTCAAAGTGCTGGAGCGCATCACGCCGGATAAAGATGTCGATGGCTTCCATCCGTATAATGTCGGTCGACTGTGCCAGCGTGCGCCTAAACTGCGCCCCTGCACCCCGCGAGGCATCGTGACGCTGCTGGAACGCTACAACATCGATACCTACGGCCTGAATGCGGTGGTGGTTGGCGCGTCCAACATCGTCGGTCGTCCAATGAGTATGGAACTGCTGCTGGCGGGCTGCACCACCACCGTCACCCACCGTTTCACCAAAGATCTGCGCCATCACGTTGGGCATGCCGATCTGCTGGTGGTCGCAGTTGGTAAACCGGGCTTTATTCCGGGCGACTGGATTAAACCAGGCGCTATCGTGATTGATGTTGGTATTAACCGGCTGGAAAGCGGCAAAGTGGTCGGCGACGTCGACTTTGATTCCGCCTCACAGCGCGCGGCCTATATTACGCCGGTGCCGGGCGGTGTCGGACCGATGACGGTCGCAACCCTGATTCAAAACACGCTGCAGGCGTGTGAAGAGTTTCACTATGGAGAGGTAGAATAAATGGCAACTTTTTCGCTGGGAAAATTCCCGCACGTCGATCTGTGCGATCTGCTGAAACTGGAAGGCTGGGTTCAGAGTGGCGCACAGGCTAAAGTCGTCATTGCCGAGGGTGAAGTGAAAGTCGATGGCGCGGTTGAGACCCGTAAACGCTGCAAAATCGTTGCCGGTCAGACCGTGGAATTCTCAGTTTTCCGCATTACTGTGGTCGCGTAATCCTGAGGCGTCCCTGCGGGGACGCTGTTACAACACTGCATCCCCCACCACCCGCGTCTCCCCTTCCTGCTGTTCCAGCGCAATATGATTCACTGCCATATGTTGCGCGATCAGTGTTGCAAGCCTGGCTGAATGGCTGGTTATCCATAGCTGGCTGAACTGGCTGGCTTCGGCAAGCAGTCGCGCCAGCGCCGGCAACAAATCCTGATGCAGGCTGTTCTCGGGTTCATTCAGCGCCGTAAAAGCCGGTGGCCGTGGGCTGAGCAGCGCCACCACCAAGCAGAGAAACCGCAGCGTACCGTAAGAAAACTCGGCGCTTTCCAGCGGGCGCAGAATGCCGCGTCGGGATATCAGCATCTGAAAACGGCCGTTCTGCACCTCCACCTCAAACTGGCTGTCGGGAAAAGCCTGCGCCATAACTTCATACAGCAGTTCCATCTGGCCGCGTTCAACGATCGTCGCCCAGGCGGCAGCCAGATTACTGCCGTCATGTGCCAGCACCGGGGCCCGGACGCCAATCTGCGGCGCGCGAATCGGCGAGCCCGGCCAGACGGCGGACTCATGGTAGAAACGCCACTGACGCAGCCGTTCACGCAGCTGGGAAAGTTCAGGATAACGATGCGGTTCGCCAAGCTGACCAAACAGTGACTCTTCCGGATGCAGCACCGCCGGATAGGGGACGCGTTCGCCCTCAACGTTGTGCAGAAAGGCGGTCTGATTTTCACGTTGCAGGATGCACGAGGAAGGACGGCGCTGTTGTCCGCTCAGCCACAGCCGCTCCTGCTTGACCAGCGGATCGAGATTAAACAGGCTGGTGACCAGCGGTTCGGGAAAACCGATCTTCAGCTGATAATCCGTATCATCCATCACCACCGCCAGCTCCAGACGCTTGGGATCGTGTCGGCGATCGCCACGCCGTAAACCGCCCGCCCACATCGCTTTCTGGATTCCGCCTTCCTCGGCCAGCGCCAGACGACCGCTGGCCGCCTCATGCAGCAGCCGGACCGCTTTATACAGGTTGGATTTGCCGCAGCCGTTAGGGCCGCTTACCACGTTGAGCTGCTGCAGCGGCAACGTCAGATCATGAATCGATCGAAAGCTGCGTATCTGAATCTGTTCAATCGCCATAATAAAAAAGGGCGATTGCTCGCCCTCTCCGGTTTATTTGCGGCGCCAGCTGGACCCCTGCGGCCCATCTTCAACGATCACGCCCAGCGCATTCAGCTTGTCGCGGGCGATATCGGCCTGCGCCCAGTCTTTGGCGGCACGCGCATTGGCACGCGCTTTTACCCAGTGTTCAATCTCAGCCACTTCTTCGTCATTCACCTGAGCGCCGCTTTGTAGGAACTGCTCAGGATCCTGCTGCAGGATGCCCAGAACGTTCGCGATCTCGCGCAGCTTCGATGCCAGGCCGTTCGCTGAGTCACTGTCTTCGCTTTTCAGGCGGTTGACTTCGCGCGCCATATCGAACAGCACCGAATAGGCTTCCGGGGTATTGAAATCATCATCCATTGCCGTGCGGAACCGTGCTTCAAACGCTTCGCCGCCGCGGGCTGGCACGCTGCTGTCAGTGTGGCGCAGCGCGGTATACAGCCGCTCCAGCGCGGCACGCGCCTGATTCAGGTTATCTTCGCCATAGTTGAGCTGGCTACGATAGTGACCAGACATCAGGAAGTAACGCACGGTCTCAGCGTCATAATGTTGCAGCACGTCACGCACGGTGAAGAAGTTGCCCAGCGATTTCGACATCTTCTCGCGGTCGACCATCACCATGCCGGAGTGCATCCAGTAGTTCACGTACGGACCATCATGCGCACAGGTCGACTGGGCGATCTCGTTTTCATGGTGCGGGAACATCAGGTCTGAACCGCCGCCGTGAATATCAAAATGGGTACCTAGCTGCCGGCAGTTCATCGCCGAGCACTCAATGTGCCAGCCAGGACGTCCATTGCCCCACGGTGATGACCAGGCCGGCTCGTCCGCTTTGGACATCTTCCACAGCACGAAATCCATCGGGTTACGCTTCACGTCCGCCACTTCAACCCGCGCGCCCGCCTGCAGCTGCTCCAGGTCCTGACGTGACAGCGCGCCGTAATCGGCATCGCTCATCACATCAAACATTACGTCACCATTGTCGGCTACGTAAGCGTGATCGCGGGCGATCAGGGTTTCAACCAGCTCAATAATCTCGCCGATGTGGCGGGTGGCGGGTGGCTCCTGATCGGGCGGTAAAATGCCCAGCGCAGCGAAATCGTTGTGCATCTCACCAATCATCCGATTGGTCAGGGTTTCGATGCTTTCGCCGTTCTCGTTGGCGCGTTTGATAATTTTATCGTCGATGTCGGTGATGTTACGCACGTAGTTCAGTTGGTAGCCGAGGTAACGCAGGTAGCGTGCCACCACGTCAAACGCCACGAACGTCCGCCCATGACCAATGTGACAGAGGTCATACACCGTGATGCCGCAAACATACATCCCGATTTTACCGGCATGAATGGGTTTGAATTCCTCTTTCTGTCGACTCAGTGTGTTATAAATCTTAAGCATTGAACGGTTCCGTATTGGCGTGTGGTTGACACTTTTAAGTATCCAGACATTGTGCCGTATTTTTATCGCTCGCGCGACGCAAAGCAAGCCAACTGCGCCGCGCTGCTGACGCGTCATCAGAAATTATGATATAAGAACGGTCGACAAAAAGGGGCACGCCGACCGATGACGCGGCCTCAGCAACTGACGACAACCTTACACAGGACGACAAAAATGGTAACTTTCCAGACGAACCATGGCGATATCGTAATCAAAACCTTCGATGATAAAGCGCCGGCAACCGTAAAGAACTTCCTAGATTACTGCCGTGAAGGTTTCTACGACAACACCATTTTCCACCGGGTGATCAACGGCTTTATGATTCAGGGCGGCGGCTTCGAGCCGGGCATGAAGCAGAAAGCCACCAAAGATGAAATCCAGAACGAAGCCAACAATGGCCTGAAAAACACCAAAGGTACTCTGGCGATGGCACGTACGTCTGCGCCGCACTCTGCGACCGCACAGTTTTTCATCAACATGGCTGACAACGACTTCCTGAACTTTCGTGACGAAAGCGTAAAAGGCTGGGGTTACTGTGTGTTCGCTGAAGTGGTTGAAGGCGTGGACGTGGTCGAGAAGATCAAAGCGGTATCGACTGGCCGCAGCGGCATGCACCAGGATGTACCAAAAGATGACGTTATCATCCAGAAAGTCACTGTCAGCGAGTAATGTCGCGCACCCTGTTTATCGCAGATATCCATCTGTGTCAGGAAGAACCGGCGATCACCGCCGGTTTTCTGCATTTTTTACAGCGCGAAGCGCCACACTGCGACGCGCTCTATATTCTGGGCGATCTGTTTGAAGCCTGGATTGGCGACGACGATCCCAATCCGCTGCATCAGCAGGTCGCCAGCGCCCTGCGCGCCCTCTCCGTTCCGGTCTATTTTATTCACGGCAACCGCGACTTCCTGATCGGTCAGCGCTTCGCCCGCGCCAGCGGCATGACGCTGCTGCCTGAAGAACAGGTGCTGACGCTCTACGGCCACCGTCTGCTGATCATGCACGGCGATACGCTCTGCACCGATGACGCGGGCTACCTGCGCTTTCGTGCCAAAGTCCATAACCCGTGGATCCAGCGACTGTTTCTGGCGCTACCGCTGCGGCTGCGCAAACGCATCGCCGCACGGATGCGAGCCGACAGCAAACAAGCCAATCAGCATAAATCCCTGACCATCATGGATGTGAACCACGACGCGGTGATCGCCACTCTGCTGCGCCAGCAGGTGCGTTTGCTGATCCACGGGCATACCCACCGTCCGGCCATTCATCAGCTGACGCTGCAGGGCGAAACCGCGCAACGTGCGGTGCTCGAGGCCTGGCACAGTCGGGGATCGATGATTCAGCTCGACGCCAGCGGGATTCAGCTGATCGATTTTGACTTTTAATCGTAGCGTAAAACCACGCGTTTAGCCCGAGGCAACCGTTTTCCTTGCTCTCTTCTCATGCTATTCTCTGTGCCCTTCAAAACCTGTCCGCCGGGCCAGATCTGTTTGTTCATTCACAGGAGTTGACCGCATGTCATCCAACGCCGCCCCGACCCGCATCGCGATTGTTATGGGTTCCAAAAGTGACTGGTCCACCATGCAGTTCACTGCTGGAATTCTTACCAGCCTCGACGTGCCCTTCCATGTTGAAGTGGTCTCCGCACACCGTACGCCGGATAAACTGTTCAGCTTCGCCGAAACCTCCGCTGAACGGGGCTTTCAGGTCATCATTGCTGGCGCGGGTGGCGCAGCACATCTGCCAGGCATGCTGGCGGCTAAAACCCTGCTGCCGGTACTGGGCGTGCCGGCTCAGAGCGCGGCGCTGAGCGGTGTCGACAGCCTCTATTCGATTGTGCAGATGCCGCGCGGCATTCCGGTCGGTACGCTGGCGATTGGTAAAGCCGGTGCCGCCAATGCCGGGCTGCTGGCTGCGCAGATTCTGGCGATTCATGACGACGCGCTGCGCTCACGACTGGCCAACTGGCGTCAGAGCCAGACCGATGAGGTGCTGAATCATCCAGATCCACGGGAGGAGGCATGAAGCCGGTTTGCGTCCTCGGTAACGGTCAGTTAGGCCGTATGCTGCGCCAGGCGGGTGAACCGCTGGGGATCGCGGTTTATCCGGTGGGGCTGGATGCCGATCCGATGGCTCTGCCGATGGCCGATAGCGTGATCACCGCCGAAATTGAGCGCTGGCCGGAAACCGCGCTGACCCGCGAACTGGCGAGTCATCCGGCGTTTGTGAACCGCGATATATTTCCACGACTGGCCGATCGCCTGACCCAGAAACAGCTGCTGGATCAGCTCCATCTCGCCACTGCGCCGTGGCAGTTGCTGGCCGACAAAGGCGAATGGCCGTCGGTGTTTGCCTCACTCGGCGAACTGGCGATTGTGAAGCGCCGCACCGGCGGTTATGACGGTCGTGGCCAGTGGCGCCTGCGCGCCGGCGAAACCGAAACCGATGCGCTGCCGGAAGAATGCTATGGCGAATGCATCGTCGAACAGGGCATTAATTTCTCTGGCGAAGTGTCGCTGGTCGGCGCGCGCGGCCATGATGGCAGCACGGTGTTCTATCCGCTGACCCACAATCTGCATCAGGACGGCATTCTGCGCACCAGCGTGGCGCTGCCCCAAGCTGATCAGGCGCAGCAGCAGGCGCAAGCGATGCTGAGCGCCATCATGCAGGAACTGAACTACGTCGGCGTGATGGCGATGGAGTGTTTTGTCACGCCGGATGGATTGCTGATTAACGAGCTGGCTCCACGGGTGCACAACAGCGGTCACTGGACGCAGAATGGTGCTTCCATCAGCCAGTTCGAACTGCATCTGCGGGCGATTCTGGCGCTGCCCCTGCCGCAGCCGGTGGTGTTTGCGCCGTCGGCGATGGTCAATCTGATCGGTACGGCCGTCAACGTTGACTGGTTGCAGCAGCCGCCGGTGCATCTGCACTGGTATGACAAAGAGGTGCGTCCGGGCCGCAAGGTCGGGCACCTCAATCTGACCGACAGTGATACAGAGCGGCTCAGGACTGCCCTTAATGCGCTGGTGCCTCAGCTACCGGAAGAGTACGCCAGCGGCATCGCCTGGGCGGTCGAAAAACTGCAATCCTCCGCACCGGAGCCTGATGATGGCATTTTCAGGCAACTGAGAAGCTCAATGCGAGGGGAGCCATACGCTTGGAGCAAAGCATAGCGGGCCAGGGATGGCGTTTTTGCGGTGGGCGTATGCTCTCTGAGCCAGCAACAGCAGCACACCACAAGCGGTCACCAGTATCACCATCACTTCCAGCGTCTGGCTGACCTGCGTCAGCACCTGGCCGATTTGCCGCATGATGCTGCCGATATCCAGTAGACTCAGCGTCGGAAAACTGCGGTTCAGTTCCACCAGTAGCGCCGGATTGCCCTCCATCCGGAAACTGGTGAGCCAAGTCTGCGGCTGGCTATCCAGCGCGCTCGGCGGGAAGATGAAGAAGAAATTCGGCTTCAGGCTCTCCCAGTCTACTTTGCGCAGGATGGTGATTCTGGCGCTGAATTTTTGCGTATCGCCATCAAAGGTCAGAGTGTCACCGAGCTTCACCCCTAAGCGGGTAGCCAACTCCGCCTCCATCGAGACCCCGCCCGCTTTGGGCGGCCAGCTTCCGGCCACCAGCGGATTGTGATCCGGCCGCTCCGCCAGCGCGGTCAGGTTAAGTTCACGGTTCAGGGCGTTATCCAGCGTCGGATCGGCCGGTTTGCCGTTGAGTTCGCTGAGCCGCACCCACGCAATAGGGTAGAAGGTTTCGGGTTTGATCTGATGAGACTGCAGGAAGTTGCGCACCTGCAGCACCTGATCGGCGGTCATATTCAGCAGGAAGAAGTTCGGGCTGTCGGCCGGTAACTGCTGCTGCCAGCGATCGAGCAGATCGCCGCGCATCACCAGCAGCGAGATAATAAACAGCGATCCGACCGCCCAGACCCACGGCCAGAAACTGGCAGCTGGCTGGCAACACCAGGTTCAGCATTCATCAGCGCCGCTTCCACCTCCTGTCCGACCAGGCCGCCGGCAATGGCAATCGCTGCCAGCAGCACCGCCAGCCACTGACCGATGATCAACTTCTGCAGCGCGGAGAACACAGGAACTGTTGCGCGCGCTGCATCGAACGTCCCAGCGCATCCTCAGAATTTTCAATGCTGATCCAGCGCTGGTCAGCCTTGAGCTGCGGTTCTATCCAGCGGTCATAGCGCGCCAGCTGATGCGGCTGCCGGGCTGAATCGCACCGGTGCTGGCCGCATCAGCCAGGTTGATCAGCAGTCGCGGCGCCATTTCAAACGGATTAAAGCCGCCATCCGGCTCCTGAATCACCTCGCCGGCAATCCGCGGCTGGGTATCACCGACCTCAAGCAGATCGCCGACCTTGAGATTGAGCAGCACCATCAGCCGCGGTGCCGCCTGCGGCTTCAGGCCCGCAGGTTCGGTCTGCAGATTGCCAAACATCGGATAACGGTCGTCTACTGCCTTCACCGACGCCAGCTGCGGCGACTGATCGGCAAAGGTCATGGTCATGAACGTCAGCTGGCGGCTGACCGTCAGCCCAGTTGCCCGGGCCTTATCCAGCCACGCCGCCGGGACGGCATAACTGCTGCGCAGCGTCCGGTCGCCCGCCATAAAATCACGGCTCTGCTGACTGAGGCCTTTATCCATTCGATCGCTGATCGACCCCAGCTCCAGCACGCAGGCTACTGCCAGCGTCAACGCCAGCCAGACAATCAACAGCGAGGTCGAGCGCCACTCGCACCAGAACCAGCGCCAGATCATTGCTCCTCCCACAATTTACCGTCACGCAGCCGCAGGCGACGATCGCAGCGCGCGGCCAGTTGCTCATCGTGGGTGACCAGAATCAGGGTGGTGGCAAAATCGCGGTTCAGCGAGAACAGCAGGTCGGCAATCCGATCGCCGGTTTTTCGGTCAAGATTACCAGTCGGCTCATCGGCAAACAGCAGGCCCGGACGGCCACTGAAGGCGCGCGCCAGCGCCACCCGCTGCTGTTCACCGCCGGAAAGCTGCGCCGGCAGATGATGCAGGCGTTCACCCAGTCCCAGCAGGGTCAGCAGCTCCCGCGCCTGCTCACGGCTCTGGCGATCGCTGTCGCCGCGCAGCAGTGACGGCAGTTGCAAGTTTTCCAGCGCATTCAGGGTCGGCACCAGCATAAACGACTGAAACACATACCCAACCTGGCGGGCGCGTAACGCCGCACGCTGCTCCTCATTCATCTGGTGTAACGGCTGGCCCAGCAGATGGACTTCACCGCTGCTGCCATCATCCAGCCCGGCCAGAATCCCCAGCAGGGTTGACTTACCGGAGCTCGATTCGCCAATCAGCGCCAGCGTCTCGGCTGGTTTGACAACTAACTCAACTCCGGTAAGGATGGTTAACTGATGCTCTCCCTGACCGACGGACTTAGTAAAATGATGAACTTCAATAATGTTTTCCGCTGGCATTATCCTTTCCTGTTATTGATTCTTTTGCTGGTGTTGCGTTTTGCTGCCGCGGATACCCTGATGGTGCTGGGCGACAGCCTCAGCGCGGGATACCGCATGTCTGCCACCGCGGCCTGGCCGAGCCTGCTGAACAAGCAGTGGCAGCAGCAGCCCAGGGTGATCAACGCCAGCATCAGCGGTGATACTGCCGCACAAGGTCTGGCGCGTTTGCCCGCGCTATTAAAGCAGCATCAGCCGCAATGGGTGTTAATCGAATTGGGCGGTAACGACGGTCTGCGTGGTTTTCCACCCGCCGATATCGCGCAAAATCTGAGTAAAGTGATCGATGATGTTAAAGCCGCCAATGCGAAACCGCTGCTGATGCAGATTCGACTGCCGGCCAATTACGGACGCCGCTACACCGAAGCGTTCAGCGGCATCTATCCCGACTTAGCGCAACAGTACAACATTCCACTGGTCCCTTTTTCATGGAGCAGGTCTACCTGAAACCGGAGTGGATGCAGCAGGAAGGTATCCATCCCAATCCTGATGCCCAACCCTTTATCGCCGGATTGATGGCAAAAGAGCTGGCTCCCAGCTGGCTCTCTTAGTTAAGCAGCCGTAGCGCGAACAGGCACGCAAAAAGGGTAAAGAAATGCAAAAAACCATCCTGATTACAGGTTGTTCCAGCGGTATTGGCCTAGTCGCGGCGCACGATCTTCAGGCGCGCGGCTACCGGGTGATCGCCGCCTGCCGCAAAGCGGATGATGTGGCGCGCATGGAGACGCTGGGTTTTATCGGTCTTCAACTGGATCTCGACGATCCGTAGAGCGTCGATAAGGTAATCGCGCTCAGCGATAACTGTCTGGCAGGCCTGTTTAACAATGCCGGTTTTGGTCTTTATGGACCGTTACGCACCCTCTCCCGCCAGCAGCTGGAGCAGCAGTTTTCCAGTAGCTTTTTCGGCGTTCATCAGCTGACGCTGCGGCTGATCCCCGCGCTGGCGGCCAGTGGTGATGGCCGGATTATTAATACCAGTTCGATACTCGGTCTGATCTCTACCCCCGGCCGGGGCGCTTACGCCGCCAGTAAATATGCGCTGGAAGCCTGGAGCGATGCGCGGCGGCTGGAGCTGCGCGCCAGTAATATCCGCGTCAGCCTGATAGAACCGGGACCGATTCACACCCGCCGTTTCACTGATAATAAGCCGGTGCTTAATACTGGCATTGCCGCACGCTTTACGCTGCCACCAAAGGCTATTCTGCCTAAACTTCGTCATGCACTCGAGAGCAAACATCCGCGTTTACGCTATCCGGTGACGCTGGTCGCACATGCCATGAGCCTGCTGAAACGCCTGCTGCCGGGCTGGATGCTGGATCGCATTTTGCACAGCCATCGAGCGTGCAGCCTGATTAGAACTTGAAGCGCGGCCAGTTGGCCCCATATTCTTTAAACACTTTTTGCAAAGAGACTTATCCATGTCACCACATGCTTCGATAATCGACATCAACGAATCTAACCTGCATCAGACGCTTGAGCAGTCGATGCAGTTACCGGTGCTGTTTTACTTCTGGTCTGAGCGCAGCCAGCATTGTCAGGAGTTGACACCGGTGCTGGAGCGGCTGGCGCAGGAGTATGCCGGCCAGTTTATTCTCGCCCGTCTGGATTGCGATAAAGAGCAAATGGTGGCGTCGCAGTTTGGTCTGCGTTCTATTCCAACGGTCTATCTGTTCCAGAACGGTCAGCCGGTCGATGGCTTCCAGGGACCGCAACCGGAAGAAGCGATCCGCGCCCTGCTGGAAAAAGTTCTGCCGCGTGAAGAAGAGCTAAAAGCGCAGCAGGCGATGGCGCTGATGGAAGAAGGCAAACCGCTGGATGCGCTGCCGCTGTTAAAAGAGGCCTGGCAGCTGAGCAATCAATCGAGCGAGATTGGATTCCTGCTGGCTGAAGTGCTGATCACCCTGAGCCGCAGCGATGAAGCGGAAGCGGTGCTGAAAGCGGTGCCGTTGCAGGATCAGGATACCCGTTATCGGAGCCTGATGGCGCAGATCGATCTGCTGAAACAGGCGGCAGATACCCCGGAGATCCAGCAGCTGCAATCCCAGCTGGAGGCCGATCCGTCGAACGCCGGGCTGGCTGCTAAAATGTCGTTACAGTTGCATCAGGTCGGCCGTAATGAAGAGGCGCTGGAACTGCTGTTCAGCTTCCTCAAAACCGATCTTAACGCCGCCGATGGCCAAGCACGTAAAATGCTGCAGGAGATTCTGGCTGCGTTGGGCACCGGCGATGCACTCGCCGCCCGCTATCGCCGCCAGCTTTACTCGCTGCTCTACTAACGGCGGGGCCACGGGCCGAAGCGACTCGGCCCATTAATCTGACAACGCGGAGGTTGTATGATAACTGTAATTCCTGCCCTGATCGTGCTGGCGCTGGTGGCTGTCTGGGCGACCGTAAAGCGTAAAGATTGTGCCACAAGGTTGTCAATGGACGGTTGAGCGTTTTGGCCGTTATACCCGCACGCTGCAACCCGGGTTAAGCCTGGCGGTGCCGTTCATGGATCGTGTCGGTCGTAAGATCAACATGATGGAACAGGTACTGGATATTCCCTCGCAGGAGATCATCTCCAAAGATAACGCCAACGTTACCATTGATGCGGTCTGCTTTATTCAGGTCGTTGACCCGGTGCGCGCCGCGTATTGAAGTCAGCAATCTTGAGCAGGCTATTCTGAACCTCACCATGACCAATATGCGCACCGTGCTTGGCAGCATGGAGCTGGACGAAATGTTGTCGCAGCGCGACAGCATTAACACCCGGCTGCTGCACATCGTGGATGAAGCCACCAATCCGTGGGGCGTTAAAATCACCCGTATTGAGATCCGCGACGTGCGTCCGCCGCAGGAGCTGATCGGTGCGATGAATGCACAGATGAAAGCGTAGCGTACCAAACGCGCCGATATTCTGACGGCGGAAGGGGTACGCCAGGCGGCGATCCTGCGCGCCGAAGGGGATAAACAGTCGCAGATCCTTAAAGCCGAAGGGGAACGGACCTCGGCCTTTTTGCAGGCCGAAGCGCGGGAACGTCAGGCGGAAGCGGAGGTCAACGCCACCAAAATGGTGTCTGAAGCGATTGCCGCCGGTGATATCAATGCCATCAACTATTTCGTGGCGCAGAAATATACCGACGCACTGCAAAAAATTGGCGAAGCCAATAACAGCAAAGTGGTGATGATGCCGCTGGAGGCGAGCAGCTTACTCGGCTCGATTGCTGGCATCGGGGAACTGCTGAAAGAATCCCGCACCGAGTCGAAACGCTGATGCTGGTCGATATTATTGCCCATCCGCACTGGTTCTGGCTGACGCTGGGCGGCGGAAATGCTGGCACCAGCGGTTATCTGCTGTGGAGCGGCCTAGCCGCGGTGATGGTGGGCATTATCGAATGGTTTATCCCGTTTAGCTGGACCGCCCAAGGCTCAATGTTTGCCGTTCTGACGCTGGTTTGCGTCTTTTTATGGTATCGCTGGATGCGCTACCGTGAAGCGCGCCAGGTTCCAAACACTCTCAATCAGCGCGGCAGTCAGATGATTGGCCTGCAGTTAATCCTGGAGAGTGCGCTGCAGAACCGCACCGGACACGTGCGAATTGGTGACAGCAGCTGGCGGGTTCAGGCTGAACAGGATCTGCCGGCGGGTACGCCGGTCTAAGTGGTGGCGGTCGAAGGCGTTACCCTGCGCATTCAGCCGCGCTTACCGCCCGGTTGAGCACAGCATCCGGCCAGATATGTTGATGATCGGGCATTCGGCGCTGTCGTCGCCCGGGCAGGCCTCGGCCAGCGCCAGTAAACGTGCGCGCATTGCGTGCAGCTCTTCAATATGCGCCATGCGCCGCAATCTCATCTGCTTTCTGCAGGGTACGCGCCTTGACGTCGGCACTGTGGCGCGCCGGATTATTAAACAGCACCACCAGTTCACGACACTCATCCAGCGTAAAACCAACCTGACGCGCCTGGCGTAACAGGTTCAGTTCGTCCAGATGGCGCACGCTGTAGCTGCGGTAGCCATTTTCACTGCGCAGCGGAGGTGTCACCACTCCCTTCTCTTCATAAAAACGAATCGCCTTGCTGGTGAGTCCGGTCTTTTTCGCCACATCGCTGATGTTCATTTTGGTCCCCTTGACCTTCCCCTTGATGGAAGGTTTATGCTTAATCATGAATCGAAACTGACCACCCGGTCAAATCTGATCACACAAGGAGTTCATTATGTCACACACCATTTCTCTGGCCCTGGACGGTCTGTCCTGCGGCCATTGCGTTAAACGGGTAAAAGAAGCGCTGGAACAGCGGGAAGATGTTGAGCAGGCAGAGGTTACGCAGCAGGAAGCGCGGGTTTCCGGCGCTGCCGATGCGGCAGACCTGATCGCGACCGTCGAACAGGCCGGTTATCACGCCACGCTGAAAACGGCTGACAGCTTCCCAAAGCCTGAGCCGTTGACAGCATCGGAGCCGCCGCCGGAGGCGCTGACAACGGAATCGCTTTCCCGTCCGGCAGAAAAAACCGTTCCTGCTCACATGCTGCTGATTGAGGGCATGACCTGTGCCAGCTGCGTAAGTCGGGTAAAAAAAGCGTTGCAGCAGGTGGCTGGCGTCAGCCAGGCCCGGGTTAACCTGGGCGAACGCAGCGCGCTGGTGCTGGGCGAAGCCGACCCGCACCAGCTGATCGCAGCGGTAGATGCTGCCGGTTATGGCGCGCAGGTGGTCGATGATGAGCAGGAACGGCGTGAAAAACAGCAGCAGAGCGCCCGCAGCGCAATGCGCCGTTTTAGCTGGCAGGCCGCAGTGGCCTTAGCCTTTGGCGTGCCGCTGATGATTTGGGGCATGCTGGGCGACAACATGGTGCTGACCGCCAGCAACCACAGCCTCTGGCTGACGCTGGGGGTGATTACGCTGCTGGTGATGGTGCTCACCGGCGGACATTTTTATCGCAGCGCCTGGCGCAGTGCGCGCAACGGCAGCGCCACTATGGATACGCTGGTGGCTCTGGGTACGGCCGCGGCCTGGATCTACTCGTTCAGCGTGGTGCTGTGGCCCGACTTCTTCCCGTCGCAGGCGCGGCATCTCTATTTTGAAGCCAGCGTGATGATCCTTGGGTTGATCAACCTAGGGCATGCGCTGGAGCAGCGGGCGCGTCAGCGCTCGTCAAAAGCGCTGGAACGCCTGCTCGATCTGACCCCCGCGCAGGCACGACTGGCAGATGAACAGGGCGATACCTTAATTCCCCTCAGCGCGGTGCAGCCCGGCATGACGCTGCGTCTGTTGACCGGCGATCGGGTACCGGTCGATGGGGAGATTAGCGCTGGCGAGGCCTGGTTTGATGAGGCGATGCTGACCCCGGTGAAGCGGTGCCGCAAAGCAAAAGCCAAGGTGATACGGTGTTTGCCGGTACACTGGGGCAGGATGGCTCGGTGCAGTTTTAAGCCCGCGCAAACGGCAGCCACACAACTCTGTCGCGTATTATCCGGCTGGTACGCCAGGCCCAGAGCAGCAAACCTGACGTTGGCCGCTTAGCCGATCGCATCTCAGCGGTGTTCGTCCCGGTGGTGGTGGCGATTGCGCTGATCAGCGGCGGCGTCTGGTATCTGTTCGGGCCGCAACCGCAAATCGCCTATATGCTGGTGATCGCCACTACCGTGCTGATTATTGCCTGTCCCTGCGCATTAGGGCTGGCGACCCCGATGTCGATTATCGCCGGCGTGAGCCGGGCCGCCGAACTCGGCGTACTGGTACGCGACGCCGATGCGTTGCAGCGTGCCAGCCAGATCGACACGCTGGTCTTCGATAAAACCGGCACCCTGACGGCCGGTATGGCGCAGGTCAGCGAGGTTTGGGTCTGGGGCGATGCCAGCCGCGAGTCGGTACTGCAGACCGCCGCCGCGCTGGAATATTCCTCCGGACATCCGCTGGCTAAAGCGATTGTTGCCGCGGCTGACCTCGCCCGTGCGCCGTCACTGTCACAATTTCGTACAATACGCGGCAAAGGGGTAAGCGGCATACTGGATGGCAGGGCGTTACTGCTGGGTAATGCCGCCCTGCTGCAGGAGAACGGGGTCGATTATCAGTCAGCGATGGCGGATATCGACCGCCTGACGCAACAGGGTGCGACGCCGGTGTTACTGGCTGAACAGGGTCAGCTGATCGGCCTGATCGCCCTGCGCGATGCGCTGCGGCCGGAAAGCGCCACCGCCCTGAAACGGCTGCATCAGTCGGGTTACCGCCTGATTATGCTCACCGGTGACCACCAGAATACCGCGCAGGCGATTGCAGCGGAGGTGGGGATTGATGAGGTAATAGCCGGCGTGCTGCCGGAAAGCAAAGCGGCGGCGATCGCTCAGTTACAACAGCAGGGACGGCGCGTCGCCATGGTCGGTGACGGCATTAACGATGCGCCCGCACTGGCCCAGGCTGAGGTAGGGATTGCGATGGGCGGCGGCAGCGACGTGGCGGTTGAAACCACGGGTATTACGCTGATGCGCGCCGACCTCAACAGCGTCGCCGATGCGTTAGCCATCTCGTCAGCCACGCTGCGCAATATCCGCCAGAACCTGTTCGGGGCCTTTATTTATAACAGCATCGGCATTCCGGTGGCGGCTAGCGTGCTCTACCCGCTGACCGGCACCCTGCTCAGCCCGATTGTGGCGGGCGCTGCGATGGCGCTCTCCTCGATTACGGTAGTTGCTAACGCCAATCGCCTGCTGCGCTATCAGCCGCCACGCCAGCAATAGCCGTTTCGGCGCTGTTTTTCGGCGCCTGAAGCCGCTAGCATGGGGTTTTAAATAGCGAAGGACCGGGAATGACAGGCAACGTTTGGCGCTCACTGCGCGGCTTCATCAGCCAACTTTTTCCCGCCAGCTACCGCTGGCCCGCGATGGATGTCCGGCTTGGCGAATGTCATCTGCACCTAGTGGGCAGTATTCATATGGGAACGCGGGATATGCAGCCGTTGCCGGCGCGGCTGCTGCGTCAGCTGCAGAAGGCCGACGCGCTAATCGTCGAAGCGGATATTACCCAAGGCGGTTCGCCGTTTGATAGCAGCGCGGATAGTCCCCCGCTGGCAACCCGGCTTGATGATGATGCCCTGCAGACCCTTACCGCGCTGTGTCACGAGATGAACCTGTCGCTCGGTTCGTTCGACACCCTGCCCGCCTGGCAGATTGCGCTGGTGTTGCAGGCGCAGCAGGCGCAACGGCTGGGATTGCGGCCCGACTACGGTATTGATTATCAGCTGTTACAGGCGGCAAAGCGCTGGAACAAGCCGGTGATTGAACTGGAGGGTGCCGAAGCGCAGATCACGCTGCTGAATACGCTGCCGGATGACGGTATGGCGCTGTTGCAGGATACGCTGACCCACTGGCATACCAATGCGCGGCTGCTGCAAATGATGGTGAGCTGGTGGCTGGATACCCCGCCACGCCAGCCACAGATTGCTCTGCCGGTCACCTTTAGTCAGGCGCTGAACGATACTTTGATCGGTCAGCGTAATGCGCAGTGGCGGGATAAACTGCAGGCCTTAGCGGCGGGAGACTACGTGGTGGCGGTCGGTGCGCTGCATCTTTACGGTGAGGATAATCTGCCCGGGATGCTGAAGACGCGCTGAAAAAAGAGAGCCGATAATGCTACCGGCCCGTCAAAGAGGAATTTGTTTATGATTTTTGTTATCGCTCAGCAACCAGATTGCTGGCGCGCGGCCAATTCTCGCGCAAAGCACAAAATTTCGCCACCTTATATTCAACGATCGGGTGCAATAAGATTTTTCTTAGGAAGGGACCGATATGACACCTGCAGTAAAACTACTGGAAAAACAAAAAGTCAGCTTCACTCTACCCCCCTATGAACACGACAGCAGCGAAACCCATTTTGGTGATGAGGCGGTGCCAAACTGAATCTGGACGCGCGCCAGGTCTATAAAACGCTGCTGGTGGCGCTGAATGGCGAGGCAAAACAGCTGGCGGTGGCGGTCACGCCGGTATCAACCCAGCTCGACCTGAAAAAAGTCGCCAAAGCGCTGAGGGCTAAAAAAATGGATATGGCAGATCCACAGCAGGCGCAGCGGGTGACCGGCTACCTGATCGGCGGCATCAGCCCGCTGGACCAGAAGAAACAACTGCCGACGGTGATCGATATTTCTGCTGCCGACTTTTGCCACCATCTTTATTTCCGGCGGCAAGCGCGGGCTGGATATTGAACTGGCACCGCAGGAGCTTGCCCGCCTGCTGGACGCGCCGCTGGCGGATATCGCCCGCCACGATTAAACCCGCGGCTGGGCGCACAGCTGATCGATCATCCAGCGCCCCGCCGGACCCGGCGGATTGCGGCGCGACCAGATCACCTCAACCGCGATATGCTGCGGCCAGCCCGGCAGCGGCAGTTCCTGCAGCACGCCATGGCCAAACTGCCTGACCAGCCAGCGTGGCAGGATGGTCCAGCCAAAGCCCTGCTCCGCCATCTCCAGCAGCAATAAATAGGTGGGTGCTGACCAGATGCGCCCCTTGAGGTTGGCTCGCGCTGCTCGACCCAGGTATTCAGTCGCAGATGGCGCACCGCTTCAAGCTGACTCTCGCTGAGAGTTTTAAGCGTCGCCAGCGGATGCTGATGGTGCAGATAAACCGCCATCTGAGCCTCCACCTGCAGGCGTGCCACCGCGATATCCTCCGGCAGCGCGGGCTGCGCCCGTACCACGCCGAGGTGGACCCGTCCGGCCTGCAACAGATCTAGCACATCGCCATCTTCTGCAATCATGCACTCCAGCTCAATCTCCGGAAAGCGTGCGTCAAACTGCTTAAGCAGATGTTCGTGATGATCGGTTTGCCAGAAATCAGAGACGGCAAAGCTTAATCGCGGCTCCACGCCCTGCGATAAGCGTATCGCCAGCGCATCCAGCCGCTCATTGGCGGCGAGGATCTGCTGCACCTGCAGCAGCGTGCACCGTCCCTGCTCGGTTAATATCGGCTGGCGTCCGCCAAGATCAAACAACACGAAGCCGAGGTCGTCTTCTAAGTTTGCCACCGCCGCACTGATAGTGGACTGACTTTTTCCCAGCGCCCGCGCGGCGGCAGAAAACGAGTCACTGGTCAAGGTCTGGACAAAGGCCTCAAGGGATTCTGGGGAGTAACGCATCTTATCCATCGCTTTTTTCGATAGATTTTAATTTTATTTTAGCATTCCGCAGTGAGAGAATGCCTAGCATAACCCGAGGAGAGTTAAGTCATGCGTACCCGCTCACTAAAAGAACGTATTTTACATGCCGTCTGTTTTGAAACACTGGCGATTATGACCGTATCACCGCTGGACGCATGGGCGATGAATAAGCCTCTGTTTCAGATGGGATCGCTGGCTATTATGTTGTCTACCGTCGCGATGCTGTGGAACATGATCTACAACAGCGGATTTGATCGGCTGCATCCGCCTGGCCAGAAGCGCAGGGCTGGCGTGCGCGTAATGCATGCCCTGGGTTTTGAAGGGGGATTCATCCTGATTGGCCTGCCGATTGCGGCCTAGATGCTGGATATTTCGCTGTGGCAGGCGTTTCTGGTGGAAGTCGCCTTCTTCCTGTTCTTCCTGCCCTACACCGTGGCGTATAACTGGGTGTGGGACAAACTGCGCGAGCGCTGGATCAGACGCAAATCCTGTCAGGCATAACGACAATCGGGAGGCGCAAGCGCCTCCCGAAACGTTCAATGCGCCCGGGCTGTTTCGTTCCCCCACGGCCAGATCCACGCCAGAATCATTTTGGAATAGTTGCGTTTACGCGCTTTATCCGCCATCCGCCGCCTCATCACGCTGCCTGATCTGCTCTTCGGTAAGATGCACTACCTGTCCCTGCGGCTGGTAGTCGCTGGCCTTGATCGGCGCATGCGCCTTGATCCAGTCGCGCAGCACCTGCGCATCCACCGCGCCGCTGTTCACGAAACCGGCATGATTATCCAGTCGCGGATAGCCGTCGCCGCCAGCGGCATTAAAGCTGTTGGTTGCCATGCGATAGTGCTGCGTATCTTCGAGCGGCTTACCGTTGATGCGAATGTCGCTGACCTGTTTGCCGTCGGCGGTCAGGCTGATGCCGGCAAACTGGGCGTAGCCGCCTGAGTCAGGCTGGATATTGGCGACCACCGCCAGATATTTTTTGATCTCGGCACCGGTCAGGCTCACCGACACCACCTGATTACCGAACGGTTGCACCTGTAGCAGATCGCGCCAGCTCAGTTTGCCGCTTTTCAGGGAGGTGCGGATACCGCCGCCGCTCATCACCGCGAAGTCAGCCTGGGTGTGTGCCATCTGCGCCCGTAAAATCAGCTGGCCGATATTGGTCTGCTCAAAGCGCACCTGCTCCTTTTCGCCATTAAAATCCCCCTCGACGCTACCAACGTTGACGGTCAGCTTTGCCTCAGCCCGTTTCTGAAACGGCATCAGCAGCTTCATCATCGCGCTGTTTTTCGAGATCTCCTGCTGCCAGGTAAGCCAGATTTCGCTGCCGTCAGCGTTCTTCACCAGATGCTTAAGGTTGACCGGCACCAGCTGGTACGCCTCCAGCGTGACCTGACCATTACGGAAGGTGAAATAGCCGCGCCCGACATATTTGCGCCATTTATCCGCCTGCATGATCCAGATGCCGTTCTGTTTATCGGGCTGACACGGCTGGCCAGGCTGATAATTTTTCACGCTGACGTTCTCTTTTTCCATGCAGACCGAATCGTGCGAGTGACCGCCGACGATCAGGTCAAGGGTGCCGGCAGGCAGGCTGCGCGCCAGCGTGACATCACCAATGCCGTTACTGCCGTGCTGGCCGTCGTCGTAGTGGCCGAGGTGCGTCAGGGCGACAATCACGTCCGGTTTCTCGCTGGCGCGTAACTCTGCCACCGCTTTGATGGTTTCGGCGATCGGATCGCGGAAGTCGGGTTCAGCATCCAGTTCATCCGATTCCGGTACCCCGGTGTTGACGTCGCCCGCCGAGAGGATTAATGCGTCGCCGCCTTTGGCCTGCACGTCATAGCGCAGCGTATCCATCAGCGTTTTCTGTGCTGCCAGACCATATTCACCCTGCGGATTGAACCAGAAGTGACCATGTTCATCATTGGTGTGCAGCAGGCTAAAGCGGTACGTGCGGTCAGGCTCTGCAGCCTGAGAAAACAGCGGCATTAGCGCCAGTACTAGCGCAACGCTCGATCCTGCCCATCGTGATAACAACACCGTTAATCTCCTTATTTCTGTCTGGCCCGTTTATCTCTGCGGGTTCGCTCACCGGGCTACCCCACTGTTTCGCACATTCTTCTGATGAACTCAAGGCTAAAGCACGCGCCAGGCGTCGGTGATGGCAGATTACGCCCCGGCTGACAGGGCATTAAATAGCCGGTAAAGCTGATTCCGTTCTTCTGATGGCTGACGGCCTGGCAAAACTGTGCCAGACGGCGGTTTAGCGGGCGAATATGCCTATTAGCCGTTTATTCGCGTCACGCTTAGGTCATTTAAACGAAGTAATCTTTATTTATCTGGCCCTTAATAAAGCGTCAGAGCAGCCGATATTAACGATAAGCAATCAAAATAGACTTTCGGCTACGTTTTTCTCTCATTTAACTGATTTTTTTCTGCTCTTCCCGCAAATTGCTCAGCGAAAGCGCCTAATTTGCATCAAACTTATTTATTAAAAGCGGATAAATTTGCATACAAGGAGACAGGCATGCATCACACCGCACCGTTGATCACCACTATTGTTGGGGCACTGGTTCTGGCATTTCTCCTTGGGATGCTGGCGAACCGCCTGCGCATTTTACCGCTGGTCGGCTACCTGCTGGCCGGCGTGCTGGCGGGCCCCTTTACGCCAGGTTTTGTCGCCGATACTAACCTCGCACCGGAACTGGCGGAGCTGGGGGTGATTCTGCTGATGTTTGGCGTTGGCCTGCACTTCTCGTTAAAGGACCTGATGTCGGTAAAGTCGATCGCCATTCCCGGTGCGGTCGCACAGATAGCGGTTGCGACGTTGCTGGGAATGGGTCTGTCATGGACGCTGGGATGGTCGTGGATGACCGGCCTGGTGTTTGGCCTCTGTCTCTCCACCGCCAGTACCGTGGTGTTACTGCGGGCGTTAGAAGAGCGTCAGTTAATTGATAGCCAGCGGGGCCAGATCGCAATTGGCTGGCTGATTGTTGAAGACCTAGTGATGGTGCTGACGCTGGTGCTGCTGCCTGCGATTGCCGGCATGATGGAACAGGGCAACGCCAGCGCCGGACTGCTGGCGTGGGACCTGCTGTGGACCATCGGCAAGGTGGCCGCCTTTATGGTGCTGATGATGGTGGTCGGACGGCGTGCCGTTCCGTGGATCCTCGCCCGCAGCGCCGCCACCGGCTCACGTGAGCTGTTTACGCTGGCGGTGTTAGCGCTGGCGCTGGGGATTGCGTTTGGCGCCGTTGAATTCTTCGATGTCTCATTCGCGCTCGGTGCCTTCTTTGCCGGCATGGTGCTGAACGAATCTGAACTGAGCCACCGTGCCGCCCGCGATACCCTGCCGCTGCGCGATGCTTTCGCCGTGCTGTTCTTCGTCTCGGTCGGCATGCTGTTTGATCCGGCGATTCTGGTGACGCAGCCGCTGGCGGTGCTGGGCGCGCTGGTGATTATCGTGGTGGGCAAATCCGTCGCTGCCTAGCTGCTGGTGACGCTGCTCGGTCACTCTCGCCGAACCGCATTAACCATCTCGGTCAGCCTGGCGCAGATTGGCGAGTTCGCCTTTATCCTGGCCGGACTCGGCATCTCGCTCGGCCTGCTGAGCGATGAAGGCCGCAATCTGGTGCTGGCGGCGGCTATCCTGTCGATCATGATCAACCCGATCCTGCTTACCCTGCTAGAGCGTTTTCTGGCGAACACCGAAACCATGGAAGAGCAGACGCTGGAAAAGGCGATCGAGGAAGAGAAGCAGATCCCGGTGGACTTCTGCAATCACGCAGTCATTGTCGGCTATGGCCGGGTCGGCAGCCTGATCGGCCAGAAGCTGATTGAGGCCAACGTGCCGCTGGTGGTGGTGGAAAATTCCCGTCCACGCGTTGAAGCGCTGCGTGAGCAAGGCATTAAAGCAGTGCTGGGCAATGTAGCCCGGGCTGATACCATGGAGCTGGCGCGGCTGGATTGCGCCCGCTGGCTGTTGCTGACTATCCCGAATGGGTATGAAGCGGGTGAAGTGGTGACCGCCGCGCGTGAGAAGCACCAGAATATTGAGATCATCGCCCGGGCGCATTACGACGATGAAGTGGAATATATCATGGAGCACGGCGCGACCCGCGTGGTAATGGGCGAGCGTGTAATTGCCAGCAGCATGCTGCAGATTCTGCGGGATGAGATGACGCAGGGCGAAGATTTACAGCCCTGCGGCGTGGTGCGTTGATTCAGTCAGGCAGCGGTGAGACCGAGCCAGCACAGGGAACACGGTCAGATTGGAAAGACGCAAAAGCCAATCCCTGACTCGCTCGGCCCGCGCGATTATGCACCTCATTCCTGAGATGCGCCCGTAGCCTAGCCAAC
The DNA here is from genome assembly GCA_009830035.1 of Pantoea sp. Eser. Lineage (GTDB taxonomy): Bacteria > Pseudomonadota > Gammaproteobacteria > Enterobacterales > Enterobacteriaceae > Pantoea. The sequence continues at coordinate 97,109 of SZZY01000003.1, read as the reverse complement.
GCTTTGCGTTGTTCAAAAACGCTCCCGGTGTTTTTGTCCATGGTTCGGGACGCTTTCCTCTTCTGACCGTGTTCCCTGCGCGTTGAGCTAATCCATTGCTGCCAGATTCACCCTTATTTGAGTTTGTCAGCTGTCTGACGCCCTGTGGCTGGTAGCTTTAACGATCCCAGTATGACTCTTCCAGACTGTCTTCCCGCTCCGGCAACCCGCGGGTTAAACGCGGCGAATGCTGATTCAGAACCTGATAGCTGACGCGGTTGGCATATTTACGCACCTGCGCCAGCGATGAATAGGTCAGATAAGGACGGGCGTGCTTGCTGGAATTGGGCACGTTGAGGCGATGGTAGTTATTGGTGGTAATATCATGCAGTAACGCCGCCAGCGCGCCATCCCCGGCACCGTTGGTGTTCATGATCTTCTCCGGTCCGCCCATGTAAGGCGCAATGTGCGAGAAAATCCGCAGCGGCTGCTGGCAATCCTGCTGGCGCATTACCCGGCTGAACTCATACTGGTTAAACTCGGCGATGGCACCCGGTAGCAGCGGATGGTTGGTTTTACGTTTGAACTCTTCTTCGGTATAACCCGCCATGTAGAGCCCGGTCGGTCCGGCGGTGCACAACACCAGATCGACCCACTCCAGTGCCATATCCGAGGCCAGCAGCGGATCGGCTTCGCCGGTCAGCGCCAGTGCTTCCTCTTCATTCATTGCCACGATAGTAACGTGCTCGCGCAGGAAGTCGCGCCAGAACTGTGGGTTATCGCCGATCACGTGTTTGGTGCCGAGCGTCAGCACCACCGGCACATTGTGACGTTTGGCGTACTCGATCGCCCGTAAGGTGGCCTGCGGCATCGGTTCGCCGTCAGCGCAGCGTACCAGGTAGGAGGTCAGCACTAGCGCTGAAGCGCCGGCAATCACCGACTCCGGCACGTTATCGGGCTGCAGCTGGTTCATCTGGCCCGGGCTGATGGCAAACGTCCGCTCGCCATTCTCACCAATCAGCGTAAAGCAGCGACCAATCGCGCCATCAACCCCCTGCAGATAGTTGAGATCCACACGGCTGGAGGTATTGCACAGATAGCGATAGGCGTAGCCGCCAATCTGGATGTTGTTACACATCACGCCCAGCAGCACTGAACAGTCATCGGCCAGCACCGAGAAGTTATGCAGCGTGTTGCCAATGGTGCCGCCAGCAAACTGGTGGGTGATCAGCGCATCGCGCATCAGTTCGTTGTAGAGCGCTTCCGCGACGGCATCGTCGATTACCAATGAATGACCGGCACTCAGGCCATAACGGGTCAGGAAAGCCTCGTCGACTTTCGCTTCGATATCGACCAGCGTCTGATCGATGCCGACCACCCAGCTTCCCGCGTCAACATCGTGTTGAGCAGGCTGTAACAGGGGATCGCGTGCGCTGACCGGGAAGTAGTGTTTGGATTTGCGTTTGCCGGGAAATTTCATCGGGAATGCCGTCTGGAAAAACAGGCAGAGAATGATATCACACTCTCTGCCTTCGCTTTAACGGCGTGCGTTGACCAGCTGCACCATCATTTCGATGTGGGCTTCGTCGGCGTTGAGCGCCGGAATGTACTCAAACTTTTCGCCACCGGCGTGCATGAAGATTTCACAGTTTTCACCGCTGATCTCCTCCAGCGTCTCCAGACAGTCTGAAGAGAAGCCGGGGCTCATGACCTGCACATGCTTGATGCCTTTGGCCGGCAGGCTTTTCATGGTTTCATCGGTGTAAGGCATCAGCCAGAGTTCACGGCCGAAACGCGACTGGAAGGTCAGCATAAACTGGTCGTCACGCAGACCAAGCGCTTTGGTCAGTGCCGCAGTGGTATCGGCACAGCGCTGAGGATAGTCATCGCCTTCATTAGCGAAACGCTGCGGGATGCCGTGGAACGACATCACCAGCAGATCGGGCTGACCATGCTGCGCGAAAGATCGCTCTACTGACGCTTTCAGCGCGGCGATATAGGCCGGATGTTCGGCGTAATCGCGAATGAACTGCACCTCAGGCAACGAACGGTAATCTTTAAATACTGCGGTTAATCCATCCCACACCGCCGCCACGGTCGAGCAGGAGAACTGCGGATAGAGCGGCAGCACAATCAGGCGCGTTACGCCCTGCGCCATCAGCTTATCTACCGCGCTTTTCATGCTGGGATTACCGTAGCTCATGCCAAGCTCAACCGGCATATCGACGCGCGCCGCCAGCGTATCACGCTGACGCTGGCTGTAAACCAGCAGCGGCGAACCGCCTTCCATCCAGACCGAGGCGTAGAGCTTCGACACGCGCGGCGAGCGAAACGGCAGCACCACGCCATTGAGGATCGGCCACCAGAGCCAGCGCGGCGTATCGACCACGCGAGGATCGCTTAAAAACTGTTTCAGATAGCGTTTAACAGCAGGTGTGGTTGGGGCGTCTGGCGTACCTAAATTAACCAGTAACACGCCGGGCTTATCTTGCCTCATTGTGATTCCTTGATGACGACGGGGATGCGTGAAAACGAGGAAATTGTAGCGGAATTAGTGAGAGGTAAAAGCAATTACTGCAAAAGGGGCCAGTAATACCGGCCCCATTGTGCTTAGCCGAGGATCTTCGCCAGCTCGGCACTCACTTCGGTCACCTTACGGGTACCGTCGATTTTGTGATAGGCGGTGTGACCGGCTTCCGCTTCTTTGCTGTAATAAGCAATTAACGGTGCGGTCATCTGATGGTATTCCACCAGGCGCTTACGCACGGTCTCTTCCTGATCGTCTTTACGGGTGGTCAGCTCTTCACCGGTGACGTCATCTTTACCTTCCGCTTTCGGTGGATTAAAGGTGACATGGTAAACCCGGCCGGATGGGGTATGAATACGACGGCCGACGATACGCTCAACGATCAGTTCGTCCGGTACGGCGAACTCCAGCACGTGATCAACTGTGATCCCGGCTTCTTTCATCGCATCCGCCTGAGGAATGGTGCGTGGGAAACCGTCCAGCAGGAAACCGTTTTTGCAGTCTTCCTGAGTGATACGCTCTTTAACCAGCGCAATCACCAGCTCATCGGTTACCAGTTTGCCGGCATCCATAATGGCTTTCACCTGGTTGCACAGCTCGCTGCCTGCTTTTACTGCTGCACGCAACATGTCGCCGGTGGAGATTTGCGGAATGCCATATTTCTCCATGATGAATTGGGCCTGAGTCCCCTTACCTGCGCCCGGAGCTCCGAGCAGAATAATACGCATTGCGTAAATCCCCTTGTGAATCGCATTGATCTATCTGAGAAGGCGAAGAACATACCATTATGACCCGCTCATAACAAGGAAGGGCGCGGATCGCACCCGTCTACTTTACTGCCTTTCCGGCCCGATAGCAGCGCCTGTCGAGCGGCCCGCGCCTTTTTCAGATTTACCGCCGCACCCCAATAAGGCCTGCAATCGCTTGCCCAGCTGGTGGGTCATATTGATGCTCTTTTTGCCGCTGCCGCGCACGTTGGCATTAAGCTGCAGCCGCGCCTGCTGTGGCCATTTCACCACATCCTCTGCGTCACACAGGGTGGTGATGATCGCCGGCGGCACGTTAAAGCTGGCAAAAGGCAAGCCGGGCTGATGGCTGGAGTGCAGTAAGAGCGGGCCGGGAAGTGACAGCGCATCCACGGTGGCGGCGTTATACGGCCGCCACTGCGGATCGTCAAAGCGCCGCAGCGCAGCATCAACGGCCGTCAGACTCAGTCCCTGTTCGAACAGGCGCAGCTCGCTGCGCACCAGCGCACTGAAATCACAGGTGCGCAGCGCCACCAGCACCAGATCGCCACAGATCTCGGCGTGACGATCCAGCCGGGTGACAAACAGATGCGCATCATCGATCAGATTATGGTGCAGCACGCTGGCAAAGCTTTCGCTCGCCCCAGTAACGCCCTGATTCTGGCAATCACGCAGCGGCCGAACCCGCGCGTTGGGCAAATCGACGTGCGGCACCAGCATGATGTTGCCGGCCATCAGCGGGATCGCCGGCAGAACGTTGAGTTCAGTCACCGGAAAGTGTGAGGCGTAGCGTGTCTGATTGCGCGCCTGCTCCTGGCGCTAGAAACAGCTGCGACAGCAGCACCCGCGCCACATGCAGCGAAGGGGCGAAGAAGAGATCGAACTGCTCCAGCTTGTAAAAACGTGACAGTGCCAGTCGCAAACGGTCGCGCGTTTCTGACGGCGTGGCAGAGGAAAGAAGGAGCGTATGCCATAGGCGTCTCATTTTGGTTATCGTGCGGCATAAGAGAAGGTGACGTGTGGCGGAGTATCAGGGGAACACACAGATAGTATGCTGAGTCAACCCGCCAGAATCTGCCCTGTAGAGTAGGTCAATGCTGCTGGACTTTAAAATGATATAAATGATATAAATGAACAATCCTTGTTAGATTTTTAAACAGGGGATGAGGATGACCGGACTGCCACCGCTGAGGGCGCTGCACTATTTTCATCAGGCGGCATTGCACAGCAGCTTTAGCGTGGCGGCGGAACGTCTGCACGTCACGCACAGTGCGATCAGCCACCAGATACGTCAGCTGGAGAGCTGGATGGGCAAACCGCTGTTTGTCCGCAGCAACGGCCGCGTGAAGTTAACCTCACACGGTGAACGTCTGCTGCTGAGCTCTCAGCAGGCGTTCAGTGAACTGCGCAGCAGCTGTGAAACCATCCGTACCGGCCTGCGCCAGTATATCAGCGTCTCCTGCGCCCCCAGCTTTTTGTCACAGTGGCTGATCCCGCGCATCGCCAGCTTTTACCAGCGCTATCCCGAGATTGAGATTCGCTTCCAGCCGCTGACGGATCTGTCGCAGCTGCGCAGTGAACATGTTGATGTGCTGATTCTGAGCCACAACGCGCGCCCCGAGAGCGACATTGACGCCATGCTGATCAGCGAAGATGAGATTGGTCCGCTTTGTGCGCCGCAGTTTGCCCACCAGTTGCAGAGCGGCAACGATTTGCGCGCCCTGCCGCTGCTGCACGCCTGGTCAGAATGGGCGGAAAAAACTGGTATCAGCGGCAACTTTAGCGGGGTTAAACATTTCCACAGCCTGACTCTGGGTATCCAGGCGGCGCGCAGTGGGCTGGGCGTGTTAATGGCGCCCCATCTGCTGGTGCGGCAGGAGCTGGAGGATGGCACGCTGATCGCGCCGCTGGGGTTTGTTCGCGTCGAACGTGCGACCTGGATGATGACCCGCCAGAGCCGCCATCCTGAGCCGGAAATCAGTCTGTTTCGTTACTGGCTGCGCGAGGCCGCGCAGCCATAAAAAAGCCGGTGATGGTCACCGGCTTTTTTCGTTAGGCAGTCAGCAGCTGGTTCATGCGACGGATAAACTGGTTTGGATCGTCGAGCGTGCCGCGTTCAGCCAGCAGCGCCTGATCCAGTAACAGTTCGATCCACTCGCCGAAGCGGGTTTCATCCTGGGTGTCCGCCACGCGTTTCACCAGCGAATGATCCGGGTTGATCTCGAAGATGTACTTCACTTCCGGCACCTCCTGACCCGCCGCGGCAAACAGCTTCGCCATCTGGGTGGTCATTTCGTTGGCATCGGTGGTGACGATGGCTGGCGTGTCTGTCAGACGATGGGTCAGACGCACTTCTTTCACCCGCTCGCCCAGCAGCGTTTTCACCCGCTCAACAAACGGCTCCAGCACTTTTTCCGCCTCTTTCTGCTTTTCGGTCTCTTCATCCGCCAGTTTGCTAAGCGAATCATCCGCTTTGCTCACCGACTGGAAGGTTTTACCGTCGAATTCGGTCAGGTAGCTCATCATCCACTCATCGATGCGATCGGAGAGCAGCAGCACTTCAATGCCTTTCTTACGGAACAGCTCCAGATGCGGGCTGCTCTTCGCGGCGGCGTAGCTGTCTGCGGTGATGTAGTAAATCTTATCCTGACCTTCCACCATCCGGCTGACGTAATCTTCCAGCGAAACGGTTTGCGCCGCACCTTCGCTCTGGGTGGTGGCAAAACGCAGCAGTTTCGCAATCGCTTCCTGGTTAGCGTGATCTTCTGCCGGGCCCTCTTTCAGCACCAGACCGAACTCTTTCCAGAATGTCTGGTATTTTTCGCTGTCGTCTTTCGCCAGTTTTTCCAGCATCTGCAGGGTGCGTTTGGTCAGCGCGCCGCGCAGGCTCTGGGTGACCCGGCTATCCTGCAGGATCTCACGGGAGACGTTAAGCGGCAGGTCATTCGAGTCGATCAGACCGCGGACGAAGCGCAGGTAGTTCGGCATAAACTGTTCGGCGTCGTCCATGATGAAGACGCGCTGCACGTAAAGTTTCAGGCCATGCTTGTGATCGCGGTTCCACATATCAAACGGTGCGCGCGCCGGAATATAGAGCAGGCTGGTGTATTCCTGCTTGCCTTCCACCCGGTTGTGGCTCCAGGCGACCTGATCGCTGAAGTCATGGGTAATGTGCTTGTAGAACTCGTGGTACTCTTCGTCGCTGATCTCAGACTTGTTGCGGGTCCACAGCGCCTGGGCTTTGTTAATTTTTTCCCAGTGGGTGCTGTCGCCCTCTTCATCTTTGCTTTCGATTTCAACCGGCAGCGCAATGTGATCGGAATATTTGCTGATGATGTTGCGAACGCGCCACGCGTCGAGGAATTCATCTTCGCCTTCGCGCAGATGCAGGGTGATTTCGGTACCGCGATCGGCTTTCTCAATCTCCGCCAGGGTATATTCACCCTCGCCCGCCGATTCCCAGAATACGCCTTCGTCAGCCGAGGCACCGGCCGCACGGGTCCGCACCGTGACCTTATCCGCCACGATGAAGGCGGAGTAGAAGCCCACTCCGAACTGTCCAATCAGCTGGCTGTCTTTCGCCTGATCGGAGCCCAGCGATTCAAGAAACGCTTTGGTACCCGATTTTGCGATGGTGCCGAGGTTCTCAATCACCTCGTCACAGCGCATACCGATACCGTTGTCGCTCAGGGTCAGGGTGCGGTTGTCCTTGTCAATAGAGAGACGGACGCGCAGTTCACCGTCGCCTTCATACAGGCTAGCATCCGACAGCGCACGGAAACGCATTTTGTCTGCCGCATCCGAGGCGTTGGAAATCAGCTCACGCAGGAAAATCTCTTTATTTGAATAGAGAGAATGGATCATCAGGTGCAGAAGTTGTTTTACTTCTGACTGAAAGCCACGGGTCTCTTGTCCTTTCATGGTCATTGCTACCTCAACAAAACAACAGGTTGAACAAACGTTGAGGTTGATGTGGGGATGACGGCGAGGTTTTCAAGCCGGTGTCTGTCACAACACCGGCAAGTGGTTAAAATTTAATCTTGTGGCGGCCCGCCAGCGAATGGGAGAGCGTGGTGCCATCGACCATTTCCAGCTCACCGCCAACCGGCACACCGTGCGCGATGCGGCTGGCGTCCACGCCATACTGGCCGCACAGCTCGGCGATATAGTTCGCGGTCGCTTCCCCTTCAACCGTCGGGTTGGTGGCGAGGATCACTTCCTGAATGGTTTCGCTTTCCAGTCGCTGCTCAAGGCGATCCAGACCAATATCGGCCGGACCAATGCCGTCAAGCGGCGACAGGTGTCCCATCAGCACGAAGTAACGACCGGCAAACTGGCCCGTTTGCTCAATGGCGTGGATATCCGCCGGGCTCTCCACCACGCAGATCAGACCATTCTGCTGACGCCGTGGATTGGCGCAGATGGTGCAGATCTCCTGCTCAGTAAAGGTACGGCAATCGGCACAGTGGCCGATTGCCGACATCGCCCGGGTCAGTGCCTGCGCCAAGCGCATCCCGCCGCTGCGATCGCGTTGCAGCAGCTGAAAAGCCATGCGCTGCGCCGACTTCGGCCCAACGCCGGGCAGACAGCGCAGCGACTCCATCAATGATTCAAGCAGTGGGCTGGTTTGCATCAGAACGGCATCTTGAAGCCTGGTGGCAGCTGCATACCGGAGGAGACAGACGCCATCTTCTCTTTCTGGGTTTCATCAATGCGGCGTGCGGCATCGTTGAACGCCGCAGCGATCAGATCTTCCAGCATATCCTTGTCATCTGCAAGCAGGCTGGGATCGACTTCGATGCGGCGGCAGTTGTGAGCACCGTTGATGGTGACCTTCACCAGACCTGCACCTGATTCACCGGTCACTTCCAGCGCGGCAATCTCTTCCTGAACCTTGGCCATTTTGTCCTGCATCTGCTGGGCCTGTTTCATCAGGTTGCCCAATCCGCCTTTACCAAACATAGTTTTCTCTCTCAGCTGAGGCCACAACACTATCGTTGAGATAGCGGCAGCTTGTTCAAACAGGTCGGATACTCTCTTCATCCAGATCGGCATCGAAAAACCGCTGTAACGTCTGAATGTGGGTATCGCCAGTGATCGACTGACGCGCCTGCGCCAGTTTCTCTTCGTAAATGGCCTGACGCCACTCAAGTGGGGTCAACACCGATGAATTATCGTCTTCAACCACCGAGAGTTCAACTGCCTGCCCGGCAGCCTCGCTCAAGGCGGCGCTTAACACCTGCTGAGCAGATGCCGAATTAAGGTGGCGCTGGCTGGAACGCAGATGCAGACAGACACCGGTTTCGGTGGTCTCTTTCCAGGCATTCAGCGCCAGCTGCTGCACCAGTTTGGGCAGCGGCAGCGAAACAATTTCAGCCGCCCACGGATCGCGCTGCTGCGCTTCTTCCGCCAGACGCGCCGCCAGCTCAGGGGTTTTCTCATGCTCCAGCGCAGAACGCAAGGTCTTTGGCGTGGCAACCGGTTCCGCCGCCACCACCACCGGCTGGGTTTGCGCCTTCCAGCGATACGCCTCTTCTTTTACCGGCGCAGCAGGCTCACGCTCGCGGATACGCTGCTGGCTGCGCTCGGTAACCGAGGCCAGCCGCTCCAGCGCCGAGTTGGCCGGCCGCGCACCTAGCGCCGCCGGCTCACTCTTTTTTGACTTGTTCGCTCCCTGACGCAACAGCTGGGTGCGCGCCTGCAGGAGCTGACTGGTGGAACTGGAAAGGGCATTATCCGCGGCAGGCGGTGGCGTCGCGGCCTGCGGCGCAGGATCGGGCGCAGCCATCTGCGGCTGCGCGGCAACCTGCTGCTGGCTGGGCGACGCGGCGACCGGCGTCGGCGCGGTTACTGGCCGGCCAGTCGGCGGAGCCGATGTTAACATTCCCTGCGGCGACGGCACGTGTTCCACCGGCGCGACCGGGGCCGACTGTTGGGTTAACGTCGGACGGGCAATCGGTTCAGCCACTGCGGCTTTAGGGTGGAAGGCCAGCGCCCGCAGCAGCGTCATCTCAACGCCCATCCGGCGATCCGGCGCAATCGGCAGATCTTTGCGGCCCATCAGTAAGGTCTGATAGTAGAGCTGCAGATCGGCCGGCGGCACCACGCGCGCCAGCTCACGCAGCCTGAGCGCGTTGCTTTCGTCGTCGTCATTCAGCGAGGTCGTCAACAGCTGCACCATGGCAATCTGGTGCAGTAAGCGCAGCATTTCAACCAGCAGCGCTTCCCACTCCACACCGCGCGACGAGGCCTGACTCAGCAGCGACATTACCTGCCGACCATCACCGTCAACCAGCGCTTCCAACAGGCCGAGCGGCTGTTCGTCATCCAGCGTGCCAAGCATGGCGCTGACCGTGGTGCTGGTCACCGCGCCCTGCCCCATCGCAATCGCCTGGTCGGTCAGACTCAGCGCATCACGCATGCTACCGTCAGCCGCGCGCGCCAGTAACTGCAGCGCCCGCGTTTCGCTGTCGACGTGCTCCTGTTGCAGAACATGCTCAAGCTGCTGGCGGATCTGATCGACATCCAGCGCTTTGAGATGAAACTGCAGGCAGCGAGACAGGATAGTCACCGGCAGCTTCTGCGGATCGGTGGTTGCCAGCATGAATTTAACGTGTGACGGTGGCTCTTCAAGCGTTTTCAACAGCGCATTGAAGCTGTGACGCGACAGCATGTGCACTTCATCGATCAGATAGACTTTGAAGCGGCCGCGCGCCGGCGCGTACTGCACGTTATCGAGCAGATCGCGGGTGTCTTCGACTTTTGTACGCGACGCGGCATCGATCTCAATCAGATCGACAAACCGGCCCTGCTCTATCTCCCGGCAATTATCACACTGACCACATGGCGTGGCGGTGATACCGGTTTCGCAGTTAAGGCCCTTGGCCAGCAGACGCGCAATGGTAGTTTTCCCTACGCCGCGTGTGCCGGAGAAGAGATAAGCATGGTGGATACGTCCCAGAGACAATCCATTCGCCAGCGCCGTCAGAACGTGTTCCTGACCGACAACATCAGCAAAAGCCTGGGGACGCCATTTTCGCGCAAGTACCTGATAGCTCATGTGGATTCGACGAAGTTGGATGGAAAAAGTGAGCGCAGACGCTCTGCAACCCCTGTACAGGATTGCAGTAGTCTAACAGCTACGCTTTTGCCTGGCACTCGTTATCTTTAACGAGCAGGCGTGACGACCCTGCCGCCTGGCAAGGCCGAAAAATGGCTTAATGGCCGGGGAAATTGACCAAGCTGTAGCTCTCAACGCCAAGGGCTTTCAGGCGCGTTTCACCGGTCAGATCGAACAGGTTGATAATGAAAGCGGCATCCCGGACTTCGCCGCCTGCGCGACGAATCAGCTTAACGGTTGCTTCAATGGTGCCGCCGGTTGCCAGCAGATCGTCCACCACCAGCACCACGTCACCTGGCTGAATCGCATCTTTATGCAATTCCAGCCGATCGGTGCCGTACTCCAGCTCGCAAGACTCGCTGTAGGTTTCACGCGGCAGCTTGCCTGGCTTACGCACCGGAACAAAACCCACGCCCAGACATAACGCCACCGGTGCGCCGAACAGGAAACCGCGTGCTTCGGTGCCCACCACTTTGGTGATGACTTTATCACGGTAGCGCTCAACCAGCAGCGCGATGGAGGCGGCATAGGCTTTAGGATCTTCCAGCAGGCTGGTGACATCACGGAACAGGATGCCCGGCTTGGGATAATCAGGAATGCTTTTGATGCTGTTTTTAATCAATTCAAGCTGCTCCGCAGTGTCGGTCATAATGATACGCCTGGTAAAAAATTCTGTTTCGCGCAGCTTCAATAGCGCCAATACCTGGTAAAAGGCTCAGCGGAAGTCAATTCACAAAGGGAAGCCACGCACGAAGACGCCCAAATCTAAGCAAATGACAGGATAAATGCAACTTTATCGCGGCGACGACGACGCGTCCGCTGTTTCTGCCATCACCGGTATCCGCCACATAAACAGAAGCAGTGCAGCCAGCATCACCAACAGCATAATCCGCACCCACCACAAATGGCGTGGTGGGTAATAATGGTAATACAATGCCTAGGGTTCCCAGCACAACTGCCAGCCAGCCGAGGGTTAATAACACAATGCGTTGCATGAATGCCGCCCAACTCTTTCCTGATTCCCTTACGTTAGCACAACTGAGCCTGACGCCATGAGCCCGATCTCCGCCCAGCAGCGTCTGCAACACCTCCTTATTACGCTGCGTCAGGATATTGCGGCGCACCCCGACGGACAGTGCCGGCTGCCCCGCTTCGACAGCCAGCTGTTTCGCAGCAAAGGCACCCGCCTCGCCGATTATCTGGCGGAGGTAGAACAGAACTTCACCCGGCTGTGCGACAGAAACAGCGATCCGGACCGCAGCGCCTGGCTGGCTGAACGGCTGGTCGATCAAATTGCCGCGCTGCAACGGGAAGCCAGCACGCATCAGCTGCGCACCCGCCGGGAAAAGCCGCTGAGCAACCCACGCGCCGCGAAGTATCAGGAGTATCGTGAATATGAGCGACGCCTGCTGGCGATAATCGATCAGCGTGAACAGCGGCTGGCGCTGGCGGAAACCCTGGCGGTTCAGCGCCAGCTGAAACACGATCTGGAGACGTTAGAAGGCCGTCTGGCACGCTGCCGACAGGCGATTCGTTCGGTAGAGTGGGGATTATCACTGCGCGGCGGCCAGCAAGAGGAATAAAGCGCAGCGGTAAAAAAGCGCTTCTATACTCGATAGGGTTCAGTACGGAGGAGAATAATGGGTTTATTTATCTGGCTACTCAGTGGATTGCTGTTAGGGTTGCTTAAGCGCATCGTGATGCCGGGCCGACCCGGCGGTCTGTTCGCGACCCTGACGCTGTCGATGATTGGCGCGCTGATTGGCGGCTATATTGCCAGCTATTTTGAACTGGGTAGCCTGGCGACGCTGCATATGGGCGCATAGGCATGGCGATTGCCGGTTCCCTGTTAATGCTGCTGGTAGCAGCAAAACTGCGTATTAATTAAAGGAGGAGAGATGTCGCTGGAGAATGCCCCGGATGACGTTAAACTGGCGGTCGATTTAATTCAGTTACTGGAAGAGCACCAGCTGCCGGTGGAAATCGTGCTGTCCGCACTGGCGATGGTGCAGCGCGATTTCGAAAATAAACGCGATCGCCTGCCGCCAGCTTAGCTGCGGGCAGTCAGGGTCGGGCTGAGACGCAGCATATCGATAAAGGCGTCACCAGCACCGGCGCGTCGCTGGCTAAATCAAAGCTTTCCGGCGTAAATAACCAGCTTTCCATCATGCCGTTAACATAACCGCGCATAATCAGCGCGGCCTTACGGGCATTAAGGCTGCCGGGAAGCTGTTCCGCTTCGATACACTGACGGAGAACATTTTCTATTTTGTCGTAGCATTCGAGCAGTAAACTTTGCTGGATATTCTTTAGCGCCGCCATTTCGCCAACAAATTCGCATTTATGGAAAATGATCTCCATCAGAGCGCGGCGTTGTGGATCGTTCGCTGTCGCGTCAAAGATATAGACCAACATGGCGCGTAAAACAGAAAGTGGATCGCCCGGGTATTTTGTTTGATACTCAAGTTCCACGTCATCCAGCCCGGCATCACAACGAAGCCAGATGTTCATGCAGAACATTGGCTTTATTTTTGAAATGCCAAGTAGATGGCCCCCCGCGTGACGCTGGCCGCCGCAGCAATATCCGCCAGTGAAGTGGCAGAAACGCCCTGTTGCGAGAACAGGACGATGGCGGCATCGAGAATTTGGTGCCGCGTTTCAAGCGCTTGTGCTTTGGTTTTTCGTGCCATAAGGGACTTTTTTTACAGACGCGTAAGTTTACATACATTTGTGAATGTATGTACCATAGCATGACCCGCGATTTGACGCAGCAATGGGTTCTTCGGATTGTGATCAATTGATATCGGATGATATCGGACACTAGAGGTTTATTTATGAATAAAATCAGAGGATTATCTCCTCCAGCGGCCGTCCTGATGCTATCAGGCAGCTTTTTGTTAACAGGATGTGATAACAATAAATCCGAACAAGCCGCCCAACAACAGACGCCAGAAGTGGGCGTAGTCACGTTAAAAACCGAACCACTGAAAATTTCCACCGAATTGCCTGGCCGTACCTCTGCATATCGTGTGGCCGAAGTGCGTCCTCAGGTTTCCGGTATCATTCTGAAGCGTAATTTTATTGAAGGCAGCGATGTCAAAGCGGGTCAGTCGCTTTATCAGATCGATCCTGCTACCTATCAGGCCGCTTATGACAGTGCAAAAGGCTATCTGGTGCAGGCAGAAGCTAATGCCCGCATCGCGCAGCTGACCGTCAAACGTTACAAGCCGCTGCTTGGCACCAAATATATCAGTCAGCAGGACTATGACACCGCCGTCGCCACCGCCGCGCAGAACGCTGCCGCGGTTCAGGTTGCTAAGGCTAACGTCGAAACAGCCCGCATCAACCTGGCTTATACCAAAGTCACCTCGCCGATCAGCGGCCGCATCGGCAAATCATCGGTCACCGAAGGTGACTTGGTGCAGAGCGCGCAAACCACCGCGCTGGCCACCGTGCAGCAACTTGACCCGATGTACGTTGACGTTACCCAGTCGAGCGAAGATTTAATGCGCTTACGTTCCGAACTGAAATCCGGTCAGCTGAAGCAGAACGATGGTAAAGCCAACGTGACGCTGCTGATGCAGAACGGTAGCACTTACGCTCAGCCCGGTACGCTGGAATTCTCTGACGTTACCGTCGATGAAACCACCGGGTCTATCACCCTGCGCGCGATCTTCCCAAACCCGAACCATGCCCTGTTACCGGGCATGTTCGTGCGTGCGCGTCTGGATGAAGGCACCAACCCTACTGCACTGCTGGTACCGCAACAGGCGGTAACCCGTACCCCAACCGGTCAGGCGACCGTGATGGTGGTGGGTGCAGACAATAAAGTGGAATCGCGTAACGTTACGGCCGCGCAAGCGATCGGCGATAAGTGGTTAGTGACCGACGGCGTGAAAGCGGGTGAACGCGTGATCAGTACCGGTCTGCAACGTGCTAAACCAGGCGCGCAGGTTACCCCACAAGAAGTCTCAGACGATGCTAAAGCTGCGCCCGATTCAAAGTCGCCATCTGATAAGTCATCGTCATAACAGGAGCCGTTGATTCATGGCTGGGTTCTTTATCGATCGCCCCATCTTTGCGTGGGTGCTCGCCATCATAATCATGTTGGCTGGTGCGCTATCGATTCTTAAACTTCCGATCGAGCAATATCCCAATGTTGCGCCGCCGGCGATTGAGATTCAGGCCACCTACCCAGGTGCGGATGCGAAAACGCTGCAGGATTCGGTGACACAGGTCATCGAACAAAACATGAACGGTATCGATGGGCTGATGTATATGTCCTCGAGCAGCGACTCATCCGGTACGCTGACGCTGACCATATCGTTTGAGTCAGGTACCGATGCGGATATCGCGCAGGTTCAGGTGCAGAACAAACTGCAACTGGCGATGCCGCTGCTGCCGCAGGAAGTGCAACAGCAGGGGATTCAGGTTAAAAAATCCTCCAGCAGCTTCCTGATGGTCGCCGGCTTCATCAGTGATGATGACGACATGACTCAGAATGATATTTCTGACTTTGTTTCGTCTAACATCAAAGACCCGCTGAGCCGTACGTCTGGCGTCGGTGATACCCAGGTGTTTGGTGCGCAGTATGCGATGCGTATCTGGATGGATCCGCACAAGCTGAATAACTACAACCTGACGCCGGTTGACGTCATCAGCTCGCTGAATACCCAGAACGCCCAGGTTGCTGCCGGTCAGTTAGGCGGTACGCCGCCGGTGCCGGGACAGCAGCTGAACGCCTCTATCATTGCGCAGACCCGTCTGACCTCTACCGATGAGTTCGGCAAAATCCTGCTCAAAGTGAATCAGGATGGCTCGCAGGTGCGTCTGCGTGACGTGGCGAAAATTGAACTCGGCGCTGAAAACTACGAGATCATTGCCCGTTATAACGGCAAACCGGCCTCCGGTATCGGTATTAAACTGGCTACCGGCGCCAATGCGCTGGATACCGCAAATGCGGTGAAAGCGGAGCTGGGAAGACTGCAGTCCTCCTTCCCGGCCGGCCTGAAAGTGGTTTATCCGTACGACACCACGCCATTCGTTAAGATCTCCATCTTCGAAGTGGTGAAAACGCTGTTAGAAGCGATTGTGCTGGTGTTCCTGGTGATGTATCTGTTCCTGCAGAACTTCCGCGCCACGCTGATCCCAACCATTGCCGTGCCGGTGGTATTGTTAGGAACCTTTGCGGTTATCAACGCCTTTGGTTATTCGATCAACACCCTGACGATGTTCGGGATGGTGCTGGCCATCGGTCTGTTGGTGGATGACGCCATCGTGGTGGTCGAGAACGTTGAGCGTGTGATGGCGGAAGAGGGACTGCCGCCAAAAGAAGCGACCCGACGTTCGATGGAGCAGATTCAGGGTGCGCTGGTCGGTATCGCCCTGGTGCTGTCGGCCGTATTTATCCCGATGGCATTCTTTGGCGGATCGACTGGAGTTATCTACCGCCAGTTCTCCATCACTATCGTTTCGGCGATGGCGCTGTCAGTGCTGGTGGCGTTGATCCTGACGCCGGCACTCTGTGCCACCCTGCTGAAGCCGGTGAAAAAAGGCGATCACGGTAAAACCACCGGTTTCTTCGGCTGGTTCAACCGTCTGTTCGACAAGAGCACCAACCATTACGTCGACAGCGTTGGCCACATCATTCGCAGCACTGGCCGTTATCTGGTGATCTATCTGGTCATCGTGGTCGGCATGGCGTTTCTGTTCCTGCGTTTACCTTCTTCGTTCTTACCTGAAGAGGACCAGGGTCTGCTGCTGGCACAGGCGCAGTTACCTGCTGGCGCGACCCAGGAACGTACGCAGAAAGTGCTGGACCAGGTGACCGACTACTTCCTGACCAAAGAGAAAGACTCGGTTAAGTCGGTGTTTACCGTTAACGGCTTTGGCTTTGCCGGTCGTGGACAGAATACCGGTATCGCCTTCGTCAGCCTCAAGCCGTGGGATGAACGTAGCAGCAGCGACCTGAAGGTGCCGGCGATTGCGGGCCGTGCCATGCAGGCGCTGGGCGCGATCAAGGATGCGATGGTGATTCCATTTAACTTGCCAGCGATTATCGAACTGGGTAATGCTACCGGCTTCGACTTTGAACTGATCGATCAGGCTAACCTGGGTCACGAAAAGTTAACCCAGGCGCGTAACCAGCTGTTCGGCATGATCACTCAGCATCCGGATACTCTGGTGGGCGTCCGTCCGAACGGACTAGAAGATACGCCGCAGTACAAGCTGATCGTCGACCAGGAGAAAGCACAGGCGCTGGGGGTATCGTTAAGCGATATCAATACCACGCTGGCGGCCTCGTGGGGTGGCTCTTACGTCAACGACTTCATCGACCGCGGTCGTGTGAAGAAGGTGTATGTTATGGGTCAGGCAGACTCGCGTATGCTGCCGGACGACATTGGTAAGTGGTATGTCCGCAACGGCAGCGGAACCATGGTGCCCTTCTCGGCCTTCTCGTCGGCGAAATGGCAGTACGGTTCACCGCGTCTTGAGCGTTACAACGGTCTGCCTGCAATGGAGATCCTCGGACAGGCTGCGCCTGGTAAGAGCTCCGGTGCGGCAATGGACCTGATGGAAGAGCTGGTGTCGAAACTGCCTGCAGGTATCGGTTATGACTGGACCGGGATGTCTTATCAGGAACGCCTGTCAGGCAACCAGGCTCCGGCGCTGTACGCAATCTCGCTGATTGTGGTCTTCCTCTGTCTCGCTGCGTTGTATGAGAGCTGGTCGATTCCGTTCTCCGTCATGCTGGTGGTACCGCTCGGGGTCGTCGGTGCGCTGATCTTCACTACGCTGCGTGGTTTAAGTAACGACGTCTACTTCGTGGTGGGGTTACTGACAACCATTGGCCTCTCGGTGAAGAACGCCATTCTGATCGTCGAATTTGCCAAAGATTTGATGGAGAAAGAGGGCAAAGGGCTGGTTGAAGCGACGCTGGAGGCCTGTCGTATGCGTCTGCGTCCTATCCTGATGACGTCACTGGCGTTCATTCTCGGGGTACTGCCGCTGGCGATCAGTACCGGTGCCGGTTCTGGTGCGCAGAACGCCGTAGGTACCGGCGTAATGGGCGGTATGGTTACCGCAACCGCGCTGGCTATCTTCTTCGTTCCAGTGTTCTTCGTGGTGGTGCGTCGCCGCTTCGGTAAGAACAAAGCGGAGCTCGAAAAAGGTCATCCGGTTGAACACAACCAGACTCACTAAGATCTGACTGAAAATAAAAAAGGCCGCTTGCGCGGCCTTTTTTATTTTCGCTGCTCGTTGGCGGGCTGCGGTTGCTATGCTGTTCCCTGCTGCTGTTTCCTTTGCTGGCTGCGGTTATCCTGCCGTTCATTGCTGGCTGTCGCGATTGCCCTGCTGCCGTTTCAGTGCTGAAGACTGCGGCTGCCCGGCTGGATGTGTGACTGCCTAGTCAGCATTCTCCTTCCCGCTTCCCTGCCCTTTGCTTTTAGCTACGCTCTTTCCGATGGTTGCAATCTCATCAGCGTCAGCGCATAAAATTGTTATATTATAACATTACAAAAGAGGTGTTATTATGAAAACCGCTATCCATCCAGAGTATCGCCACGTGGTGTTCCACGACACTTCGGCTGATGTCTGGTTCAAAATCGGTTCGACCATCCGCACCGACCGTACCGTGGAATTTGAAGGCGAAACCCTGCCTTACGTGACGCTTTATGTCTCGTCGGCCTCGCACGTGTTTTATACCGGTAAACAGAAAAATTTCGCTAAAGAGGGCAGCACCGCACGCTTCAACCAGCGTTTTGGTCGCTTCCTGGGCCGTAAATAAGGGAGAGGATAATGCAGGTATTAAGCTCGCTGCGTTCAGCAAAAAAGCGCCACCGGGATTGCAAAGTAGTGCGTCGCAAAGGCCGTATTTACGTGATTTGCAAAACCAATCCGCGCTTCAAAGCGGTACAGGGAAGAAAGAAAAAACGCTAGTTTGTGTAGTCATGACTGGCCGGGCATGCCCGGCCTTTTTTATGCTTATTGCATGCTTTTCAGCATCGCATTAACGTTATGTCTGAATGCCGCTTCATAGGTGGGTGCCGGACCCGCTGCCGGTGACATTAAAATTCCACTCTGCTGCATCGATATACCTAATATGTTATAACATAACATTTATTCTACCGGATGCTACCGCTATGAACAGAGGCCAATGTGTATCAAAAAATAACGGTAATTCGGGCAACGGATGAGGCAAATCCCGCCAGCAGGCAATTTTTCCGGCGTCGGTGATGGGCAAATGACAGAAATAGACAATTTCATCCACGGCTGGCTTGCAAAGCGGTTGCAGAAAACCAATGATAGGTTTATCAACTGTTATTAGTGGATCAGGTATGCTGTCACGTATTGAATGTGATATTGCGCAGGACGAAACGGACTGAGAAAAAATAGCAGCGATTATTCAGCGGAATATTCTCAAAACGCCCGGTTAGTTCCAGGCAGTCTGAAAATTATTTCTGTCGAACAGCAGGGTCCGAATAGTTTTAAGTTACTTTATGATTTTGACTGGAATGTATTTAGTCCCTGCCATGATCTAAATGAAACCGTGAGCCATTCTGACCGGGTCAGCTTTCATATTGAGCTCGGTGCGCTTGAGTTTGATGTGATCGCCAATCAGCGGCCCTCCCCCAGCGATGAATTGTAATATTTAGTAATGGAGGTGAGCAGAACTAATGGTTTTACACTATATTCTACGCATCCCGTTCAATAACTGCCTGATAAATCGCTTCCTGGCCGCTTAACCCTATATCGCCGCCCTGTGGCAACTGTGCTAGCTATGAAGGGAAAAAAGATGGACGAATACTCACCGAAACGGCATGATGTTGCCCAGCTAAAATACCTGTGTGATAGTCTGTTTGACGAGAGCATGGCAACATTAACGGATAGCCATCACGGCTGGGTTAATGGTCCCACTCCTGAAAGCAATTTACAGCTCAATGATTTGATCGAGCATATAGCCTCTTTCACCATGAATTACAAAATTAAGCACGTTGAAGATGAAGCACTGATTTCGCAAATCGATGAATATCTTGATGATACCTTTATGTTGTTCAGCAACTACGGCGTCAACACTCAGGATGTGCAACGATGGCAACGTTCAGCAAAACGCTTATTTAACCTGTTCACTGGAGAGTGCGCTTTTCTCTAGCAACCGAGCCATTCATTATAAGTACTGACGTGAGAACGGTTTATTTATGAACAAAAACCTGACTAAAACGGATTATTTGATGCGACTGCGCCGCTGTCGCTCAATCGATACCCTTGAAAGGGTCATTGAAAAAAATAAGTATGAATTACCTGAAGATGAGTTAGCGGTATTTTACTCTGCAGCCGATCATCGTTTGGCTGAACTGACGATGAACAAGCTCTACGATAAGGTCCCAGGTTCGGTGTGGAAATTTGTGCGTTAATTCGCGCAGCCCTTTCGTTCGACTGTCTCAATCTTCGCTGTTTATCATCTCGCCTGCCGGCAAGGGACCGGCATCAGGCGAGTTTCGCCTGTCTGCAATATGATGATGATGGGGATGTTGGGGGGGGGGGGGGTGGGGGCCCTGCCAGCTACAGCCCGGCACACGCGTCACCTGCTGCGGCTGCTTCCTTCCGGACCTGACCGAGTTCACAAGCTAGCATTGCGGGAGAACCAACAGGGCCCCCATTCAAAAGCCCTCATTACGAGAGCGCAGGCATTATCGGGGAAGGCCCTAGCAATTGCAAGCGCAGTCGGGACGACCGTTGGTTTCTTGAACAACCGGTGGTTTGCCGCATCCGGCTGACGCCGCGCGTGCTAAAGTTAAAACCTTTTTTCCTGATCGGATAAGCAGATGGATCAACCTGACAGTTTTCAGCAACGCATCTGGCAGATTGTTGCCGCCATTCCAGCGGGTCGCGTAGCCACTTATGGCGATGTCGCTCAGCTTGGCCGGTTCACCGCGCACCGCACGTCAGGTTGGTGGCGTGCTGAGTCGGTTACCGCCAGGCAGTACCCTGCCCTGGCATCGGGTAGTTGATCGTCATGGGGCGATCTCTTTGCAGGGGGACGGGCTGTTTCGTCAGCGTGATGCGCTGGAGGCGGAAGGCGTAGAGGTGAGTGATGAGGGGCACATCGATCCTGAGGCTTACCGCTGGTGCTATTAAACGCAGCGAAAAGGGGCGACAGCGTGCCCCACAAGGCATTACAGGCTGGTAGGCGCAGGGACAGCGCCGACGGCGTCACCTGAGTTGGCAAGGTCGAGGGTACGCTGGTGGCTGCACCCGGCTGGGTTGGCATCGCCATAGACGGTACCGGCACTAGCAGCAGTTCAGCTTTGGTGCCACCCTGGTTGATTACCGGCTTCACGCCTTCAGTAATAAAGGCCAGTTTGCCATCAATGGAGATGGCGGCGCTCAGCAGAATACGCGCATTCGGCTGAATGTCGGCTGGGTTAAACGGCAGCACGAACTGGAACGGTGCCTGCTTGCCTTTAGTACGCACCACGCGCTGCGACAGCACTTTCGACGGCGCATCCGCCACAGAAGCGTCAGACAGCGTAACGGTTAATACCGCATCCGGCGGCAGCGCAATACGCTGACGAATATAGACCGAACCGCTGACGTTAGGCTGCGCAATCGCCGCCTGCTGTCCTGCCACTGCGGAGCCTAACGTCGGCGTTGGCACCGGTTTACCTTTGTCGGCGCATCCTGCAACAGCAACCGCCATAACTACCCCACTGAACACATGCCAGAGTTTCATTGATGTCGTCTCCTTATTGATCAAAATGATTTCGGCAGCGAATCCTGCGTACAGCGCTTCACTCGCCGTATGTGCTTAATACTGGCACAAAATCGGGATTTTGCCTGGCCGCAGCAAAGAGGAAAGTCTGATTGACGTAAACTGGTCGGACCTTTCAAACTGAGCCGGTCACTATATTGAGGAATGCGCCATGAGCCATGAGCCATGGCACTGCAAAATCTGCTGAATTTATTAAATCTGGAAAAACTGGAAGAAGGGTTATACCGCGGCCAGAGTGAAGATCTTGGGCTGCGCCAGGTGTTTGGCGGTCAGGTAGTGGGACAGGCGCTCTATGCGGCCAAGCAGACGGTGCCGAAAGATCGCATTATCCACTCGTTTCACAGCTACTTCCTGCGGTCCGGCGATAGTCAGAAAGCGATTATTTATGATGTCAAAAACCTGAGTGATGGCAAAAGCTTCAGCGCCCGCCGGGTCAGCGCCATTCAGAATGGTCAGCCAATTTTTTATATGACCGCCTCATTTCCAAGCACCGGAGAGCGGCTTTGAACACCAGAATGCCATGCCCGAGGTTGCCGGCCCTGACAATCTGCTGTCTGAGCAGGTGATGGCGCAGAAAATGGCGCATCTGCTGCCGGAAAAACTGCGCGAGAAGTTTATCGCCGAACGGCCGCTGGAGATTCGCCCGGTGCAGCTGCACAATCCGCTCAAGGGTCATGTCGATAAACCTGAGCGTCAGGTATGGATCCGCACCAACGGCACGCTACTAGACAATCTGCGCATCCATCAATATCTGCTGGGCTATGCCTCCGATCTTAACTTCCTGCCGGTGGCGCTGCAGCCGCACGGTAAAGGCTTCCTAGAGGCGGATATGCAGGTGGCCACCATCGATAACCCAATGCGGTTCCACCGTCCGTTCGACTTCAGCGAATGGCTGCTGCATAGCGTGGTCAGCACCTCCGCTTCTGGCGCGCGGTTTTGTCCGCGGCGAGTTTTATAATCAGCAGGGCGTGCTGGTGGCGTCGACGGTGCAGGAAGGGGGTGATGCGGCAGCGCAGCGAATAAAAAAAGGGGCGATTGCTCGCCCCTGATTTCAAACTGTCGACGCAAACTTACTGGTTATAGGCGTTCTCGCCGTGGCTGTTGACGTCCAGACCTTCACGCTCATGCTCTTCCGGCACGCGCAGTCCGACAATCATGTCCGCCAGCTTGAAGCCGATGAAGGCTACCACGCCAGACCAGACGATGGTCAGGCCGACGCTGAACAGCTGCACCCACACCTGATGGCCCATGGTCACGCCCTCAGCGTAGCCCACACCGCCCAGTGAAGACGATGCGAAGACGCCGGTCAGGATACAGCCCACGATGCCGCAGACACCGTGTACGCCGAACACATCGCAGGGATCGTCCACCCGCAGCCATTTCTTCAGGGTGGTGACGCCCCACAGTCCGGCCAGTCCGCCAACCAGACCAATAATCAACGCCCCGCCGACACCCACGTAACCACAAGCCGGAGTGATAGCCACCAGGCCGGCGATGAAGCCAGAACAGGCACCCAGCAGTGAAGGTTTACCGCGTACCGCCCACTCACCAAAGGTCCATGACAGCACCGCGCCCGCGGTGGCTACAACGGTATTCAGGAAGGCCAGCGCAGCAATTTCGTTAGCCGCCGAGGCAGAACCGGCGTTGAAACCAAACCAGCCCACGTAGAGGATGGCGGTACCGGTGAAGACCATGGGCAGGTTATGCGGTTTGAACGCTTCTTTGCCGAAGCCAGCACGTTTGCCGACTAGATAAGCACCAACCAGTCCGGCAACCGCGGCATTAATGTGCACCACGGTGCCGCCAGCGAAGTCCAGCGCGCCATCCTGAGCCAGGAAGCCGCCCGCCCACACTATGTGTGCGATAGGCAGATAGGCCAGGGTCAGCCAGACGCCGACAAAAATCAGCACGGCAGAGAAGCGGATACGTTCGGCGATGGCACCAACAATTAGGCCGACGGTGATACAGGCAAATGACGCCTGGAAGGCAACGTGGATATACTGGTAGAAGCTGCCGATTACTGCGGTCAGCTGGATGTTTTTCAGCATCGCCCAGCCGAAGCCACCAAAGAAGGCGTTACCTTCGCTGAAGGCCAGTGAATAGCCGTAAACCATCCACAATACGCAGACCAACGAGAAGGTTACTGCCACCTGCGTCAGCATGGAGAGGACGTTCTTGCCGCGAATCAATCCGCTGTAAAACAGCGCAATACCTGGAATCGACATAAACAGCACCAGCGCGGTGCAAATCATCATAAATGCGTTATCAGCCTTGTCCGCAACGGCAGGTGCAGCCATCGCGAGCGATGGTAACAGTGCCAGGTTGGTGAGGCCCAACTTAGCGAAAACTTTATTCATTTTTTCCATCCCACACAGTACTGAGTCCTAATTACAGAGCGGCTTCGTTACTCTCGCCGGTACGAATACGAATGACGCGCTGCAGTTCAGCCACGAAAATTTTACCGTCGCCAATTTTGCCGGTGTAAGCCGCTTTACTGATGACATCCACCACTTCGTCTAACTGATCGTCAGCGATGGCGATGTCAATTTTAACTTTAGGCAGGAAGTTCACGCTATACTCTGCGCCACGGTAAAGCTCCGCATGGCCTTTCTGACGACCAAAACCTTTTACTTCGGAGACGGTCAGCCCCTGAATGCCGATAGAGGATAACCCTTCACGCACATCCTCCAGCTTGAATGGCTTAATTACGACGGTAACCAGCTTCATTGGATCCCCTCCAGCGATTAAATGAGTGAGTCTCACGGACACGCAGGGATCTAAGCAAAGCCTATGCCATAAATAAAAAAACAGTGGAATCAATTACCGAGGCGAGACGGGGCAAGGCGTGTTTTGTCGGAGGTAAGTCAGCGGCGCAGAGAATGGCGCACCGCCAGAAAAGCGAATGCACTCCTTTGGTGAGACAGGCGTCAAAGTAGTGCATTTATACAGATTATTCTGATAAACACGCGCAAAAAAGTGCAACTTACCCTGCGGTTGTTAAGGGGATGCCCGTCGCCACGCCTACCTGCTGCAGCTGATACAGCTGCCAGTAACGGCCCTGCAGCGCCAGTAATTGCGAGTGATTTCCCTGCTCGACTACCCTGCCACGATGCAGCACCAGGATGTTATCGGCTTCGGTAATCGTCGAGAGTCGGTGCGCAATCACCACCAGCGTACTGTGCTGGCGAAGGGTTCGCAGCGTCTGCTGAATCGCCTGCTCGGTACCCGAGTCGATGTTGGCTGTCGCCTAGTCGAGGATCATCACCTGCAGCAGATCGACCAGCGCCAGCAGTTGCTTTTGCCCCACCGACAGATTGTTGCCCTGCTCGCCCAGCCGGGTGTGAATACCTTCAGGTAAGGCGCGCGCCAGAGGGGCCAGCTGCACCTGCTCCAGCACCGTCCAGACCGCCTCTTCGCTGATCTCGCGGCCGAGCCGGACGTTAGCCAGCAGCGTATCCGCCAGCACCACCGGATCCTGCTGCACCATCGCGATACCCCGCCGCAGCACCGCATGGCTGAGTTCACCAATCGGACGGTCATCAATGCGAATCTCACCGCGGGTAATCGGGTAGTAACCCATTAACAGATTTGCTAGGGTGCTTTTACCGCTGCCGGTATGCCCGACCAGCGCCACAAAGCTGCGTGACGGCACCTCAAGATTGATGTCGCTGAGCACATCACGATCTTCACGATAGGCAAAGCTCAGGTTTTTCAGGGTCAGACGACCGGAGGCCAGCGGCCGCGCATCGGGCCCATACTGCTGCTGCGCCGCATCCATCAGCTCGAAGATACGCTCGCCTGACACCACACCGCCTGTTGCAACATCGATTGCTGGGTGGTAACTCGATCAGCGGCTCATTCAGCCGTCCCAGATAGGTAATAAAGGCGTGCAGCACCCCGACTTCAAACACGCCGGGAACGGAGAAACTGAACAGCATCAGCAACCCGCACAGCACCATGGCTGAAAACAGGCTTAATAACGGCCGCAGCAGAAAACCGTCAAGCCGTAGCGTTTCCATCCGTGCAGATAGTGCGACCGACCCGCCTCACCCATCCGCTCGCCAAAACGCGCCTGCTGACGAAACTGCTGGAGCTGGATCACGCTCATACCGCTGATCACTTCGTTAAAGCCGTTATTGATGTCAGCCAAGTAGCTGCGCTGCGCAGTACCGTCGCCACCACCGTGACATAGAGATCGCGGACTACTTCGGTGTCATTGGTGACGCGCGAAATAATCTGTCCGACCGGCTGGGTGTCGAAGGCGCTGAGCGGCTGGCACAGCGCGGCATTCATCGCGTCGCTGCGTAAGCGCTGCACTACGCCAATGGCGGCACGGTTAAACAGCAACGCCTGCCAGTAATGCAGGGCGGCCGCCAGCAGCTGCAGCAGGATAAAACTTACCACCAGCCCGGCAACAGACCCCACGGCATTTGATGTTTCGCCACCAGATTGTCGATGAAGTAACTGACCAGCACCAGCCCAGTCACTTCGGCGGCGGCAATCCATAACATGCCCACCGCAAGCGACAGGGATTTCCACCACGGCTTGCCGTAACTTGACAGGCGCTTCAGAGTGGGCCACAAGAGGGCAGACTTAGCCATGCGGCACTCCTTTCTCATTCTCATCGTCATCCAGCGCGGCCTCCAGCTGCTGATAACGGTACATGTCGCGATACCAGCCAGCACAATCCGCCAGCGCATCATGATCGCCACGCTGCGCGATGATGCCGTGTTGCAGCACCAGAATCTCACTGGTTTCAGTCAGCGCCGATAAACGGTGGGCGCTGATGATCAGGGTCCGGCCCCGTCCCCACTGGCGCAGATTGTGCAATATTTCATGCTCGGTACGGCCATCTACCGCCGACAGCGTATCATCAAGCACCAGGATTTCCGCGTTCAGCAACAGCGCGCGGGCAATCGAGATACGCTGCTTCTGCCCGCCTGACAGCATAACACCGCGCTCCCCGACCTCGGTTTAATAGCCCTGCGGCAGCCGCAGAATATCCTCGTGAACGCAGGCCAGCGTGGCGGCCCGCTCAATTTCCTGCTGGGTCGCAACCGGTTTTCCCAGCGCGATGTTACTGGCGACGCTGTCGGAAAACAGAAACGGGGTCTGACTGACCACCGCCAGCCGCAGCTGTGGCAGCGGAATCTGGTGATAGCGGATATCGCCCTGCTGGATATCAAAATGGCGCTGGATCAGGCTGAGCAGCGTACTCTTGCCGCTGCCGGTCGGGCCGCACAGCCCTAGCATCTCGCCGGGCTTCAGTTCTAAACTGACCTGACTCAGCACCGGACCGGCACTGGCCGGATAGTGAAATTCCCGGATCGCCACCCGCAGGTTCTTTTCACCGGTATCGCGGGCGATGTCAGAGAACTGCTGCGACTGATGCTGTTCCAGACCAAAGGATTTGATCATCCGGATACTGGTCAGGCTCTCGTGCGTCTGATCGTTGAGGCTGGAGAAGGCGGCCTGCGCCAGCTTAAAGCGATGGTGCAGCTGATTACCGTAGCGACGATCGCAATGATCGGCATCGGCACCAGCGAAAGCAGCGTCAGCTGCCAGCTGATTTGGGTGCTCATCACAAGCTGCACAACGCAGCCCATCACCAGTGAATCGACCAGCGTCAGTACCCCTTCACCGGCAGCAAACGCCACCCGAGCGCGAATAATTCCATCATCTTCGAGCTTTTTCAGGCGCTTCCAGCAGGACGTGGTGGTGAGGTTGACCGCCTCGGCTAATGCCTGCAGCGACAGCGTACAATCGCGTTACAGCAACGCCAGCAGTTTCAGGTCAGTTTTATCTAACATTCGCCACTCCGAGAGAATGATTTTCTCCATTAGCGTTATTTTAGCGTCAATATTGCAATCTCTTTTTCCTGCTCGTGCCTTAAAATAGCCGCAACTCTCACTGCCGGACGCATAAAATGCACAGTTGCTGGATTCGCCACGCTATCAACGAAATTAACGCCGATTTTCAACGATCGGCTGAAACCCACCTGATCCGTTTCGATCTGGCGGATTATCCCGGCATCTTGTTTTACCTGAAAGATGAGAGCACGCATCCGAGCGGCAGCCTCAAGCACCGACTGGCGCGGTCACTGTTTCTGTATGGCCTGGCGAACGGCTGGATTAAGCAGGATCAGGATACGCCAATAATTGAAGCCTCGTCAGGCAGCACTGCGGTTTCTGAGGCGTACTTCGCACGGCTGCTGGGCCCTGCCGTTTATCGCGGTAATGCCCGCCAGCACGGCGAAGCGAAAAATTGAGCAGATCACCTTTTATGGCGGGCAGTGCCATTTCGTTGACGATCCCTGCCAGCTCTATGTCGAATCTGAACGGCTGGCGCGCGAGCTGAACGGTCACTTTATGGACCAGTTTACCTTATGCCGAGCGGGCAACCGACTGGCGCGGTAATAACAACATTGCCGAAAGCATTTTTCGCCAGATGCAGCATGAGCCCTACCCCGTTCCCCACACGCTGATCATGAGCGCCGGTACCGGCGTCACTTCCGCCACGCTGGGACGTTATATCCGCTATCAGGGTTTCTCCACGCAGTTACTGGTGGTCGATCCACAGCACCCGATGTTTTTTGATTACTGGCATCAGCGCGATGCCAGCCTGACCAGCACGCGCGGCAGCCTGATTGAAGGCATTGGCCGTCCGCGGGTAGAGCCTTCGTTTATGCCAGACGTGATTGACGAAATGATCAAAGTCCCCGATGGCGCGACGCTGGCCGCGATGCTGAAGCTGGAAAAAATTCTTGGACGCAAACCCGGTGCCTCTACCGGTACTAATTTCTGGGGCATGATGCAGGTGCGAAACGTTTACCGGCGGCTAACCAGCCGGGCGTGCTGGTGACTCTGCTGTGTGACAGCGGCGAGCGTTATCCGGATAGCTATTATCAGCCGGAGTGGGTAGCGAAACACATCGGTGATATCACGCCGTGGCAGCGCGAGCTGGAATAAAAAACCGGACCTCCTGTCCGGTACACGGCAATCCTCATCATTCGGGGGAATACGCGAGGTGGGGTGTCGCCAGCCAGTGATTTAAATAGTGAGACACCGCCTGTGTCTCGCAATGCCCTAATACCGGCAGATGCGGTAACGCCGCCTTTAACTGCGCCATCGCATTGCCCATGATAAAACCGTGCCCCACCTACGCCAGCATCTCCCGATCGTTCATCGCATCGCCAAACGCCATGCACTCCGCCAGGGTCAATGAAAGACCCTCGCAGAGCCGTGCTAGGGCGTTGCCTTTGTTGCAGTTTTTAGGCAATACCTCGAGGAAATCGGCGGCGGAGAAACAGATACTGGCCTGCTCGCCCAGCGCGGCATCCAGCTGCGTTTTTAACTGGCAGAGCGACTGATGATCATCGACAAAACAGGTTTTAGTGACCTGATGTGCCGGCATGGTTTTTAAATCGCGCAGCTGGCAGCTGATAGTGGAATCCGCTCATCTGATGAGCCGCCAGTAGATCCGGCTGCGGACGATCGGTGAACCAGCCCCGATTGTTGAAGAGATGAATGCTGGCGCGGGTCTGCCAGTGGCTGTGGATCACCTCTTCCTCCACCTGAGGCGGCAGCTCCTGAGCAAACAGCAGATTACCCTGTTGATCGTGTATCCGGGTGCCGTTTCCGGTGATCAGCCACGCTGGCAGGATCATCTGTTGCCGCAGGATCTGCATCTCCAGCAGGTGACGGCCAGTGGTCAGCGCTAGATGAATGCCGCGCTAGTGCAAGGCATGCAGGCTAGCCAGCGTTTACTGGCCCAACTGATGATCGGGCAGTAACAGGGTGCCATCCATATCGAAAGCGGCTAAGCGCACAATAATCATTCCTCTGCTGTAAAGATGAGCCCTACTATTGCCTGTTAATTACGGAACTAATAGTGAATACTTTGAAAAAACTGTTCCGAGTTTACTATGCGTCAGCTTAACCGTCTTAATCAGTTTCAGCGCCTGTGGCAACAAAGTCAGGGGGCAGCCCAGCAAACCTGCGTTGCCGAGATGGCCCGTCACTGCATCTGTAGTAATCGCCATCTGCGTACCCTTCTGTCCCAATGGCAGCATGCCGGCTGGTTGCAATGGCACGGCGAGCCGGGTCGTGGCAAGAAGGGACTGCTGCAGTTTCTGTGCTCGCCTGAGCAGCTGCGTCAGCAGTTACTGCAACGCCAACTGGATGCCGGCGATACCGCCGACGCGCTGCAATTGCTGGATGTCCCACCGGAACGGCTGATTAATATGCTGCGGCCGCTGATGGGCGGGCAGTGGCAGAACGATTCACCGGTTCTACGCATTCCGTACTATCGTCCGCTGGAAAGCACCGAGCCGCGACACATCACCGGCCGGGCCGAACAGCATCTGGTGCGTCAGCTCTATTCCGGGCTGACCCGTTTTGAGCAGGATGAGCCGGTCGGGGATCTGGCCCATCACTGACAACACGATGCGTCCGCCTGCAGCTGGCTGTTCTGGATACGCCCGCAACTGGTGTGGCATAACGAGGAGCCGATTCGGACCGATCAGCTGGTTACGCAGTTGCAGCAGCTGTTACAGGACCCGCGTGTCAGCACGCTGCTGGCTGAGGTGGTCAACATCGCTGCGCCCCATCCGCTCGCAGTGCGGTTTACCCTGCGGCGCAGCGATTTCTGGCTGCCCCATCGTCTCGCCCATCTGCTGTGCCTGCTGCCACATCACGACGATGCCAGCATCGGCAGTGGCCCGTGGAAACTAATGCATTTCACCCCGGAACTGGTGAGAATCGAAAGCCATGCCCGCTGGCATCTGCGTCTGCCTTTGCTGCAGGCGGTGGAGTACTGGATTACCCCACAGCTGTTTGATCCGATGCTCGGCAGCAGTTGCCGTCATCCGGTGCAGATTGCGATTAGCGACGCCGGCGATCTGAAGTCCCTGCAACAGGTCAGCAGCAGTATCAGCCTCGGCTTTTGTTATCTGCTCTGTCGGCCACGCGCCGGTTTTACGCCTGCTCAGGCACGACGGCTGTTCCAGCTGATCCAGCAAAGCGGCATTATTGCGCGCTTGCCACTTGATGAAGGGTTGATTACCCCCAGTCAGGAGTTACTGCCAGGCTGGCCGGTGCCGCTGATTGATGCCGAAACACTGCCACTGCCATCCAGCCTGACGCTGTATTATCAGCTACCGGTGGAACTGCACCAGACCGCTGAGGCGCTGCGCCAGCTATTGCAGCAGCACGGCTGCACGCTGCGGGTGGTGTTTCATGAGGTTAAAAGCTGGCACAGCGTGCCGCAGATTAATAGAGGATATCGTGATGGGAGATCGGCTGATCGGGGATGCGCCGGTGTTTACCTTGGCTGGCTGGTTACAGCTCGACAGAGTGTGGCGCCCTTTCATGTCCACCGCTCAGGGTGAAGCGGTACAAACGCAACTGCTGACCCTGCAGCAACTGGCCGACGGTAAGGCCCGTGGCCAGGACCTGCATCAGCTCTATCATCAGCTGATGAGCACCGGTATCCTGCTGCCGCTGTTCAATTACCGCTATCAGATCTACGCGCCGCCCGGCGTTGACGGCATTCAGCTGAACACCCTGGGCTGGTTCGATTTCAGTCGCGCCTGGATCCCGCCGCCGATTGATCGCCCGCGCAGCTGTTCAGCGGCGGAGTGAGGCATTACCATAAGCGCATAACTCACCATCGGGAAAATAGCATGAAACGCGCCGTTGTCGTTTTTAGCGGTGGACAAGATTCCACCACCTGCCTTGTTCAGGCGTTACAGCAATACGATGAAGTTTACTGTGTCACGTTCGATTATGGTCAGCGTCATCGCGAAGAGATCGAGGTAGCTCGCGAGCTGGCCATCAGGCTGGGGGTACGCGCCCATAAAGTGCTAGATGTGAAGATGCTGAACGATCTGGCTGTCAGCAGCCTGACGCGGGATAACATCCCGGTTCCGACCTACGATCCAAGTGCCAGCGGCTTGCCGAGCACCTTCGTGCCGGGACGCAATATCCTGTTCCTGACTCTGGCGTCAGTTTATGCTTATGAGGTTGAAGCGGAAGCGGTGATTACCGGGGTATGCGAAACAGACTTTTCTGGCTATCCCGACTGTCGCGATGAGTTTGTCAAAGCGCTGAATCATGCGATGAGCCTTGGTATGGCGCGCGAGGTACGTTTTGAAACCCCACTGATGTGGCTGAATAAAGCTGAAACCTGGGCGCTGGCGGATTACTGGCAGCAGTTGCCGCTGGTGCGCGAGCAGACGCTGACCTGCTACAACGGCGTTAAAGGCGATGGCTGCGGTGACTGTGCCGCCTGCAATTTACGCGCCAATGGCCTGCAGGGCTACCTTAACGATCGTGCCGGCGTCATGGCCGCCATGAAAGCCAAAACCGGCCTGAAGTAATCACATCGGGGCGGCAATCATGTCACCGTTGCCGCCTCTGCTTCATCATGATGCACCACGCTGCACTCAGGCCATCAGGCGCGTCAGTCTTCACGCAATTCCCCCTCCAGCGCTACCGCCTTCTGGGTTCGCAGATCGATACACACAAAGGTCAGCGCGGGCATCAGCGACCACCGTCTCTTCTCCCGCCAGCAATACACGCTGCGCAATAATTCCGCTTTTTCCGTTTAGCTGAGTAATCTGGCTGTCGATTGCCAGTACGTCGCCCAGCACGGCCGGACGACGATAGTTGATGTTGATATTCACCACCACAAACGCCAGTTTCTGTTCCAGCAACCAGTGAACTTCTTCCAGCCATTGCCAGCGCGCCTCCTCGAGGAATTAGAGATAGCGCGCGTTGTTAACGTGCTGATAGACATCAAGATGGTAGCCGCGCACTTTAATTGTGGTCTGCATGTTTATGCTCTCCTGCTGTTGCGAGTGAACTGGTTGGACCTATTCACTTTAGCAGAGTCATTCTGCTACAGCAGACAAAGCATCAGAGATACGTGGCGCTTCACAATTTCAGGCGAGCCGCATTACGCTCCAGCAGCGAATTGCCGATACCCGGTACCTCATTTAACTGCTAAATGGCGCTGAACGGCCCGTACTGCTCACGGTAGCTGACGATTGACTGGCCCTTTTTCAGCCCGACACCGTTCATGGCTGCAGAGAACTGCTCGGCTGTCGCCTGATTAATACTGACCTGTTCCTGCCGGGGGACGACCGCCGATGGCGTGGTTGGCAAAGCACTTTCCGCGACAGCGCTGCTGTCCGAAGCGGGCGCGGGTGCGGCAGAAAGTGAGGTCTGGTACAACGCGCCGCCCAGCGCGAGTGAAAAATAAAGGGCACATAAAGTGGATTTAGCCATGCTGTGTTTCTCCTTGTGGTTAACAGCAGCCACGGGATGGCATCCCCGCCGTTCGGCTTCAAAAGCCAGATGACAGATATGGAAAAGGCCGCGAATGCGGCCTTTGGTTATTTCAGTTGTTGCGCAGGTTCTGCGAGGCTTACTGCATTTGTGCGGCTGCGCCGTACTTAATTTTCGCCTCTTTATGCAGATTTTGCAGCAGGGCTTCAAACGTCAGCTGGGCATTATTCTGTGTTACGCCTTTGACCATTTCATCGATCTGCACCTGCGGCATGCTGCCGGTAGTGACTTTATCTACCGCCACCAGCACCACATTGCCCTGCATATCTTCGCTCACGCCCCACGACGGTTTATTCTCCGCCGGCTGTGGCAGATTGAAAGCCGCCAGTGCAACCGGATCCTGGGCATTACGATCGACCGTTTTACTGGCGCTCAGGGTCAGGCCTGCGGCGGTTAATGCATCCTGTTTACCGGCTTTCAGATCGGCCAGCAGCTTGTCAACCTGCGATTTCGCCTGCTGGGTCGCTTTATCGTGTTTCAGGGTGTCAGCAATCTGAGTTTTAACCTGATCCAGCGGCTTCACTGCTTCCGGCTTATGTTCGCTGACGCGCAGCACAAAGGCCCGGTCACCGTCGACGCTGATGATATCAGAGTTACTGCCTGGCGCACCATTCTGCCCTACCAGTCCACCGTTAAAGATCGCCTGTTTCACCGCGTCGAAGTCGAGTTCCTTCGGCAGCGCATCTTGGCTGAACCAGCCGGTTTCTTTGGCTTTCAGGCCGGAAGCCTGCTCGGCACCCGCCAGCGATTCGTTATCGTTGCTGGCCGCTTCGCTGACTTTCTGCTGCAGTTTATAGAAAGCATCGACGCCCTTCTCCTGCTTCACTTTCGCCGCAATGGCATCACGGACCTCATCCAGCGGCTTAACCTGCTCTGGCTGGATATCGTCGAGACGCACAATCAGGAAACCGACAGAGGATTTAATCACCCCTGACATCTGACCTTTTTCGGTCAGACCGGCATTCTTCAGCTCATCTGGCGTGGTCGCAGGTTCCAGCCAGCCCATATCACCGCCCTTACGCGACGAGATCGGGTCGATGAATTTGCTTTTTGCCAGTTCGGTGAAGCTGGCGCCGCCTTTCAGCTGGGTCAGCAACACATTGGCGTCCGCTTCCGTTTTGGTCTGAATAACACTGTAGCGATTACGCTGCGGCTGGGTGTAGTCAGCTTTGTGCTGGTCGTACCAGGCCTGAATATCGGCCTCGCTGGCATCCTGTTGCATGCTGGCTGCATCCATCAGGATGTAGCTGACACGGAACTGCTCCGGTGCCATAAAGCTGGTTTTATGCTGCTGGTAATACTGACTTATCTCATCATCCGTTACTGTCTGCTTAGCCGCCAGAGCATTGACGTCCAGCGTCGCCTGACGAATAACACGCTGTTGTGAAACCAGTTCCACCAGTTTGCTGGTTTCGCCCTTAAGCATGAAGTCGGTGTTCGCTACCGCATTGATCAGTAGCTGATTAGAGAGCTGCTTACGCAGCTCTTCAGCATACTGGTCGGCGGAAAAGCCCATATTGCCGATCAGAGCGAGATATTTGGCGTTATCGAATTTGCCATTGGACTGGAAAGCCTGCTGATTAAAAATCGCCTGCTTCACCTGATCGTCGCTGATGCTGAGATGCAAATCTTTGATATAGCTGTCGAGCAGGGCCTGATCGACTAACTGCGACAGCGCCTGCTGGCGGATCTGCTGCATGTAGCCATCGTTACTGGCCAGCTGGGAAAATTGATCGCCCAGCATCTTCTGCTGACGGCTGCGCTCGCTGTTGAACGCCTGTTCCAGCTGTGCCCGGCTGATTTCCTTACCGTTAACCTTGGCCGCATAATCATTGTTGCCGCCAATCAGATAGTTGCCAACGCCGGTCAGCACAAAGGAGAGGATAATCAACCCCAAAATAATCTTGAGCACGACGTGGTTCGACGCCGCGCGTAAATGGTTCATCATGGTATGATAACACTCCGCTGTAGTGTGAATGTAAAGCTCGGGCGCAATACGCCGTATCCTGACGCACCACGCAGCTGCAGACTTCGCTGTCAGCCTCAAGCCAGCCCCGGTCCATATTATGGCCTGATTATCGCCGGTAAAAACAAAAAAGGCACATCTGATTGATGTGCCCGTATGTTACATGAGAACGCGTTAACCGTCCTCTGATCCACTGAAGAAAATACGTCAATGAACGTTTTCGTTGTTATTAATTGACTGCGTCTTTCAAGGCTTTACCAGCACGGAATCCCGGGACTTTACCGGCCGGAATCGTAATCTCTTTGCCGGTTTGTGGGTTGCGGCCAGTGCGTGCAGCACGCTCGCGCACGGAGAAAGTGCCGAAACCGACCAGCGCTACTTCATCGCCGCCTTTCAGCGCGTCAGAAACAGAATCCATGAATGCATCTAAAACACGTCCCGCTGCTGCTTTAGAAATATCAGCATCCGCAGCAATTTTGTCGATCAACTGTGACTTATTCACTCTCTTCATCCCCTCTTTTATTATTTCACATCGTACCCGCGCTTCCCGCCGGATACGCACACGCAGCAAGTTATATCAAGCCTGTGGAGCCGAAACAACGGAATTCCTCTGAGAACACCGCGTCGACAGCCACCTAAATTAGCGGCACAAAAAAAAGCTGGCAAGCGCCAATTGCCTTGCCAGCTTCGCTTTTTAACGGTTTATGCCGTTAATCACTATTTTGCGGTCGCAACCTGCATACCGTACGGCGCATTTTCCAGTGCCAGATTCAGCACTTCTTCGATGCGTTTTACCGGATGGATGTCGAGATCGGCAATCACGTTCTGTGGAATCTCTTCCAGATCGCGTTTGTTGTCGTCCGGGATCAGGACCGTTTTAATGCCACCGCGGTGGGCTGCCAGCAGCTTCTCTTTCAGTCCGCCAATCGGCAGTACCTGTCCACGCAGGGTGATTTCACCGGTCATGGCGACATCAGCACGCACCGGGTTACCGGTCAGACAGGAAACCAGCGCGGTACACATTGCAATACCGGCGCTTGGACCATCTTTCGGCGTTGCCCCTTCCGGAACGTGAACGTGGATATCACGTATCTCGTAGAAGTCGCCGTTGATGCCCAGCTTCTCGGCACGCGCACGCACTACGGTTAAGGCGGCCTGAATCGACTCCTGCATCACCTCACCCAGTGAACCGGTATAGGTCAGCTTACCTTTACCCGGTACGCAGGCGGTTTCAATCGTCAGCAGATCGCCACCTACTTCCGTCCACGCCAGACCGGTTACCTGGCCCACGCGGTTTTCACTGTCGGCACGACCGTAGTCGAAGCGCTGCACCCCAAGGAAATCCTTCAGGTTTTCACCATTGATGGTGATGTGCTTTTTCGTCTTGTCCATCAGCAGCGACTTGACCGCTTTACGGCACAATTTCGACAGCTCACGCTCAAGGCTACGCACCCCGGCTTCGCGGGTGTAGTAACGAATAATGCCGACAATCGCACCGTCTTCGACCGTGATCTCATGGGCTTTCAGCGCGTTACGCTCAATCTGCTTCGGCAGCAGATGCTGTTTGGCGATGTTCAGTTTTTCATCTTCGGTATAACCCGACAGACGAATCACTTCCATACGGTCCAGCAGCGGTGCCGGAATGTTCACGGAGTTCGACGTTGCCACGAACATCACATCTGACAGGTCATAATCGACTTCCAGATAATGATCGTTGAACGCAATATTCTGCTCTGGATCAAGCACTTCCAGCAGAGCTGAAGCCGGATCGCCACGCATGTCGGACGACATTTTGTCGATCTCATCCAGCAGGAACAGCGGGTTTTTAACCCCGACTTTGGCCATTTTCTGGATCAGTTTGCCCGGCATCGAACCGATATAGGTACGACGGTGACCGCGGATCTCCGCCTCGTCACGCACGCCGCCCAGCGCCATACGCACATATTTACGTCTGGTCGCTTTGGCGATCGACTGACCGAGGGAGGTTTTACCCACCCCTGGCGGTCCGACCAGGCAGAGGATCGGGCCTTTGATTTTGCTGACGCGACTCTGCACCGCAAGATACTCAAGGATACGATCCTTGACGCGCTCAAGGCCGTAATGGTCGATATCCAGCGTCTGCTGGGCTTTACGCAGATCTTTTTTGACTTTGCTGCGCGCGTTCCACGGAACCTGCACCATCCAGTCAATATAGCCACGTACCACGGTCGCTTCCGCTGACATCGGAGACATCATCTTCAGCTTCTGCAGTTCAGCTTCAGCTTTTTCACGCGCCTCTTCCGGCATTTTCGCCGCGTCGATTTTGCGTTTTAACGCTTCGTACTCGTCAGGCGCATCGTCCATCTCGCCCAGCTCTTTCTGAATCGCCTTCATCTGCTCATTCAGATAGTACTCACGCTGGCTCTTCTCCATCTGCTTTTTAACGCGGTTGCGAATACGCTTCTCAACCTGCAGCAGATCGATTTCAGACTCCATCATCGCCATCAGATATTCCAGACGTTCGTTAACGTAGGACATCTCAAGCACAGACTGTTTGTCTGCCAGTTTCAACGGCATATGTGCAGCGACGGTGTCAGCCAGACGTGCCGCATCGTCAATGTTGTTCAGCGAGGTTAAAACCTCAGGCGGGATCTTTTTATTAAGTTTGATGTAGCCTTCAAACTGATTGATTGCGGTGCGCACCAGCACTTCCTGCTCGCGCTCTTCAATCTCTGGCGAAACCAGATATCCAGCCTCGGCCACAAAATGATCACCATTATCAGCCAGCGTGGTGATGTGGGCGCGCTGCAAACCTTCGACCAGCACTTTAACCGTACCGTCCGGCAGTTTCAGCATTTGCAATACAGACGCAACGGTCCCTACGCAGAAGAGATCGTTAATGCTAGGTTCATCCGTTGAAGCCTCTTTCTGTGCGACCAGCATGATCTTCTTATCATGATCCATTGCGGCTTCAAGGCACCGAATTGATTTTTCCCGGCCAACAAACAACGGAATTACCATGTGCGGATAAACCACAACGTCGCGCAGCGGCAACACGGGGATTTCAATGCGTTCAGAACGCTCGGGATTCATAGAGCTCTCTCTTAGTTTAATGTCCGCCAGGTGATGGGAACCGCATCAGGCAGGTATGCAGTTAAACCCACAGGTATCTGAGTATATGGGGATGATCGTCCGACATTCAACGTCACAGAGGCGAGAAAAGCAAAAGGGGAAACATTTTCCCCTTTTTTAAGATGACAACCTGGATGATCTGTTTATTTATTCGCCAGAAGCCTGCGCTTCCTGCTTACCGTAAATCAGCATGGGCTCAGACTGGCTCTCAATAACTGATTCATCAATCACCACTTTTTCGACATCGTACATCGACGGCAGGTCGTACATCGTTTCCAGCAACGCCCCTTCGACGATTGAACGTAAACCACGTGCGCCGGTTTTGCGTAACATCGCTTTTTTCGCGATAGCGGTTAACGCCTCGTCACGGAACTCCAGCTCAACGCCTTCAAGGTTAAACAGCGCCTGGTACTGTTTGGTCAGGGCGTTTTTCGGTTCACGCAGAATCTGTATCAGCGCTTCTTCACTCAGTTCGCTCAGGGTAGCGACTACCGGCAGACGACCGATGAATTCGGGAATCAGACCAAACTTGATCAAATCTTCCGGTTCACACTGTGAAAGCAGTTCGCCTTCGGTGGCTTTCTGCGATTTGCCTTTAACGGTGGCGCCGAAACCGATACCCGATCCGGTCTCCACACGTTGGGCAATCACTTTATCCAGTCCGGCAAATGCGCCGCCGCAGATAAACAGAATCTTAGAGGTATCAACCTGCAAGAATTCCTGCTGCGGATGCTTACGTCCACCCTGCGGTGGAACGGCAGCCACGGTGCCTTCAATCAGCTTCAGTAATGCCTGCTGGACGCCTTCGCCTGAAACGTCACGGGTAATCGACGGGTTATCAGACTTACGTGAGATCTTGTCGATTTCATCGATATAAACGATGCCGCGCTGCGCTTTCTGCACGTCGTAATCGCACTTCTGCAGCAGTTTCTGGATGATGTTTTCCACATCTTCACCCACGTAACCGGCTTCGGTCAGCGTGGTGGCGTCTGCCATGGTGAATGGCACATCCAGCAAGCGTGCCAGCGTTTCTGCCAGCAGCGTTTTACCGCTACCGGTCGGGCCAATCAGCAGAATGTTACTTTTGCCCAGTTCGATGCCATTGCTGGTATCACCGTTGCGCAGGCGTTTGTAGTGGTTATACACCGCCACAGCCAGCACTTTCTTCGCCTTTTCCTGGCCGATTACATAATCATCGAGGTGATGGCGAATTTCATGTGGAGTAGGCAGCGCGCTACGTTCGCGATGCGGGGCAACTTCTTTAATCTCTTCGCGAATGATGTCGTTACACAGATCAACACACTCATCGCAGATATACACTGACGGCCCGGCAATCAGCTTTCGCACTTCATGCTGGCTTTTGCCGCAAAAAGAGCAGTACAGCAACTTTCCTGAACCGTCTTTGCGCTTATCTGTCATCAGTTAACCTCTTCTTGTTCTCAGGCCATACCGGCGTACGGCGCTGGCCGTGCGGAGACGGCCGAAATTCATTTAACCCAAATTGGTACCCTTATCCCGTTAACTATAGCGTAAGGACAAGGGTGAGTCGGGTCTTATTCTCGATGCGTCAGAATTGAATCGACTAATCCATACTCTACCGCTTCACTCGCCGAGAGGAAACGGTCACGCTCGGTATCACGCTCAATTTCTTCCAGCGTTTTACCGGTATGCTCAGCCATCAGCTCGTTCATACACCGCTTAACTTTCAGGATTTCACGCGCATGGATTTCAATGTCTGACGCCTGACCCTGATAGCCACCCAGTGGCTGGTGGATCATCGCGCGGGAGTTTGGCAGGCAGAAGCGCTTGCCTTTGGTGCCCGCAGTCAGCAGGAAGGCGCCCATAGAGCATGCCTGTCCCATACAGATGGTGCTGACATCTGGTTTGATAAATTTCATGGTGTCGTAGATCGACATCCCGGCGGTAATCACCCCGCCTGGCGAGTTGATGTAGAGGTAGATATCTTTTTCCGGGTTTTCTGCTTCCAGAAACAGCATCTGCGCCACGATCAGATTGGCCATGTGATCTTCAACCTGGCCGGTCAGAAAGATGACGCGCTCTTTGAGCAGACGGGAGTAGATGTCGTAAGAACGCTCACCGCGCGAAGTTTGTTCGACCACCATTGGCACCAGCGCATTGTGCGGTGCTGTATATTCACGATCGCCACTGTATGACATTACCGCCTCCTGGATAAATTTCATTGGCAACATTCTGTACCGATCTACGTAAGACGAGCGGAAAAAACCACGCTCTGCCTGTTTCCGACACCTCAGGACGGCTAATCAGTCAGCACAACTGTTTTCTTGCATACTCCCTATATCTGGGGATGCTGCCGAGTTGTTTCAAGCATAACAACCTTTTCCTCAATCGCTAACCCGGAAAAAGCGATGCGTGAATAATTTGCCGAATAATTAGGCAAATAGCGACAAAAAGTGTGCGCTCAAACGCGAAACACAAAAAAGCCCGCGCCTTTTCAGTCACGGGCTTAGCACAGACGGTTAAATCGGTGATCAGGCCTGAGCGGTCTGATTCATCAGATCCTGGAAGTTGGTCTGTTTCTCGGTCACTTTGGCTTTCGTCAGGACCGCTTCAACCGCTTGCTCTTCCAGTGCGACGTTGCGCATGTTGTTCATCAGCTCGTTATTCTTGCTGTAGAACTCGATCACTTCCTGCGGATCTTCATACGCAGACGCCATCTCTTCGATCAGCGCGTTAACGCGAGCTTCGTCAGCTTTCAGCTCGTGAGTACGAATCACTTCGCCCAGCAGCAGGCCAACAACCACACGGCGTTTCGCCTGCTCTTCAAACAGTTCGCGTGGCAGTTCCAGCGCTTGCTGCTCGTTGCCGCTGAAACGCTGCGCAGCCTGGCGACGCAGTACGTCGATTTCGCTGTCGATCAGCGCAGCGGGCACGTCGATGTCGTTCGCCGCGACCAGACCGTCAATCGCCTGGGTTTTCACGCGGTTACGGATTGCGCCTTTCAGCTCACGATCTATGTTCTTACGCACTTCAGTACGCAGACCGGCAACGGAACCATCTTCAACGCCAAAACGCTTAATGAACTCTTCGGTCAGTTCTGGCAGTTCGCGCGTCTCAACTTTCTTCAGCACAATCTCGAACTTCGCGTCTTTGCCTTTCAGGTTTTCCGCGTGGTAATCGTCCGGGACTTTCACGTCGATAGTGAAAGTCTCGCCCGCTTTGTGACCCACAACGCCTTCTTCAAAGCCTGGGATCATGCGGCCCTGGCCCATCGCCAGTACGAAATCAGAGGCTTTTCCGCCTTCGAATTCTTCACCGTCAACGGAACCGTTGAAATCGATAGTGGCACGATCTTCCGGACCGGCTGCTGCATCGCTTTCGATCCAGTTAGCCTGCTGCTTGCGCAGGGTGTCCAGCATGGTGTCAACATCAGCATCAGTCACTTCAACCACTGGTTTTTCGACTTCGATGTTTTCCAGGCCTTTCAGCTCAACTTCTGGATAGACTTCGAATTCAACCGAGTAGGTGAAATCCTGACCTTCTTTATATTCGCCCGGCACATAGTTTGGTGCGCCAGCCGGATTGATCTTCTCTTTGATGATGGCGTCAACGAAGTTACGCGTCATCAGATCGCCCAGCACGTCCTGGCGTACAGAAGCGCCGTAACGCTGCGCAACGATGTTCATCGGCACTTTTCCTTTACGGAAACCATCGATGCGGACTTTCCTGGCAACGTCAACCAGTTCTTTTTTTACAGCGCTTTCGATGCTGTCAGCAGCGACAGTAATCGTAATGCGACAGCCCAGGCCCTGAGTGGTTTCTACAGAAACTTGCATCTTGTTACCTCAAAAAATCACGTGCTCGGTCAACTTCAGACACCACACATAGTGAAATACGCCGTATCCAACAACCGGGACGGCTTCCGTGAAGAGAACCTGATCCCTGTTACCAAAAGCGTCCCGAAGACATTCCGGAAAAATAGACGCAGCATTATAGCGATATCGCCGGAATGAGTCGAGGACGCTAACTCACCACTTTTCAGCAGCTTTGCTGCTTTTTTGAGCCGGAGATCGCGTTTCTGGCTAAATTAAGCCAAAAAAACGGCCCGCAGGCCGTTTTCGTGAAGGGTAATCAGGCGAGCGTTCCGGCACCGCGACAGTTAGGCGAGGCCAGTACCGTATCCTGCAGTCCTTCCCACTCCTTCAGGGTATAAGTATGAAGCGCTAAGGCGTGCACGCTGCCGGCTAATTCGGCCGCGAGTTCACCGTAGATGGAGCGATGCCGCGCCAGGAAACGTTGACCCACAAAGCAATCACTGACAATGACCACTTTGAAATGGCTCTCAGACCCGGCAGGAACATTGTGTCGATAACTTTCGTCATGCACTTCCAGATGAGCCGGCTCAAAAGCCAGGCGCAGCTTTTCTTCTATTTGTTCGCGAATCATGGGTATTACTCCTCAATGGCGAGCGCTGTGCCCCCATCTCTTTCAATATTAGTCGCTTTTATCGCGCTTTCCCGTAGCCGGACGGTAAATATTCGATTTCCGGCCCGCGCTTCGTCGGCGCGCATGATAACGCAGAGGAAAGCATCAGCAAACCCGGCGCTGAACGATCCACTCTAAAATCCGCCTGATACGCATTTTCCACTTTGACGGGGCTTTTTTCACTGCCGGGCAATGCTATGATGGCGGCAGTTTTTGCAAACCAATCCCCGACACCAACGAGAAAAAGTATGTTGAAAAAACTGTTATTCCCGCTGCTGGCTGTGTTCATTTTGGCCGGCTGTGCAACCAGCAATAATACCCTTACTATCCAGCCTAAAATTCAGTTGCCGCAGCAGGATCCCGGCCTGATGGGCGTCACTGTCAGCATTAACGGTGCCGATCAGCGTAGCGATCAGGCGCTGGCGAAAGTGAACCGTGATGGTCAGTTAGTGACCCTGACGCCATCGCGCGATCTGCGTTTCCTGCTGCAGGAAGTGCTGGAGAAGCAAATGACCGCACGCGGTTATATGGTGGGGCCAAATGGCGCGGTTGATTTGCAGATTGTGGTCAACAATCTGTATGCCGAAGTGACCCAAGGCAATGTGCGCTACAGCATTACCACCAAAGCGGATATCTCGATCATCGCCACCGCCAAAAACGGCAACAAGCAGGTTAAAAACTACCGCCAGACTTACAGCATAGAAGGTGCGTTCAGCGCCAGTAACCAGAAGATCATTAACGCAGTGAACTCCACCATGAGCGATGTCATCGCTGATATGGCGCAGGACACCAGCGTCAATGACTTCATCAAGCAAAACGCCCGTTAATTCCGCTTCATCCCTGCCCGGCTCTGTGCCGGGCACATCGTTACCTTCAGGGTCAGCATGAACCACTATCTTCGTCTCTTCAGTCAAAAAAACGCCGCCGTATTAATGTTACTCGGTTTTGCTTCCGGACTGCCGCTGGCCCTGACCGCCGGGACGCTGCAGGCGTGGATGACGGTAGAAAATGTTGACCTGAAAACCATCGGCTTCTTTTCGCTGGTGGGTCAGGCTTACGTGTTTAAGTTTCTCTGGTCGCCAATGATGGACCGCTATACCCCGCCATTTCTCGGGCGGCGTCGCGGCTGGTTACTGCTCAGCCAGCTGGCGCTGATTGGCGGTATTGTGGCGATGGGTTTTCTGCAACCCAGCCGGGATCTGACCCTGATGGCCGGGCTGGCGGTGCTGATCGCTTTCTGTTCTGCTTCGCAGGATATCGTTTTTGACGCCTGGAAAACCGACATCCTGCCGCCTGAAGAGCGCGGCAGCGGTGCGGCAATCACCGTGCTGGGCTACCGGCTGGCGATGTTGATTTCGGGCGGACTCGCGCTGTGGCTGGCCGACCGTTATCTGGGCTGGCAGACGACCTACTGGCTGATGGCGCTGATGCTGGTGCCCGGCATTATCGCCACCCTGCTGGCCAGCGAACCGGATACCCACATCGCCACGCCACATACGCTGCGTAAGGCGGTGGTCGATCCGTTAAAAGATTTTTTCCAGCGCAACAATGCCTGGCTGCTGATCACCCTGATCATACTTTATAAGCTGGGCGATGCGTTTGCCGCCTCGCTGACGACGACCTTCCTGATTCGTGGCGTGGGCTTCAATGCCGGTGACGTCGGAGTGGTCAACAAAACGCTTGGCCTGCTGGCGACGATTATCGGGGCGTTGTAT
The DNA here is from genome assembly GCA_009830035.1 of Pantoea sp. Eser. Taxonomy (GTDB): domain Bacteria; phylum Pseudomonadota; class Gammaproteobacteria; order Enterobacterales; family Enterobacteriaceae; genus Pantoea. Next base: position 53,359 of record SZZY01000003.1, on the reverse strand, counting down.
GGCGGGGTGCTGATGCAGCGCCTGAGCCTGTTCCGGGCGCTGATGATTTTTGGCCTGCTGCAGGCGATATCGAATTTTGGCTACTGGCTGCTGGCAGTAACCGACAAGCAATTGTGGAGCATGGCGAGCGCGGTATTTGTTGAAAACCTGTGCGGCGGGATGGGCACGGCGGCGTTTGTGGCGCTGCTGATGACGCTGTGTAACAAATCCTTTTCCGCCACCCAGTTTGCGCTGCTGTCGGCGCTCTCCGCCGTTGGCCGGGTCTATGTCGGTCCGGTAGCTGGCTGGCTGGTTGAACTGTGGGGATGGCCGACGTTCTATGCCTTTACCGTGGCCGCCGGTCTGCCGGGATTGCTGCTGCTGGCGTTCTGCCGCCAGACGCTGGATCAGGTACAGCAAAGCGGCACCTTCCTGGTCCGCTGCTACTACCCGCAGGGTTATCGCTGGACCCATCGTCTGTTCGCCGGAGGATGCAGTATCCTGGCGCTGTGGCTGCTGGCGCTGGCTATCGACGCGCTCGGCGTGCTGACACTCTCTTCGTGGCTGCCAGCGCTGTTTGAAATCGGCATGGCGCTGACCTTGCTGGCGGTGTTGTCTGGCGTGGTGCTGGACTATCGGGCGCTGAAGAACGGCCGCGCGTCGCCTGCCACCAGTCATTAGCAGAATCAATGTTTCACCGGCGATCGCTTATTGTTTTGCCGAACCGCGGCGGTCGCTTAGTTTTATCATCGCGTGTTATTTTTAAAAAAACATTCTTGCGAAAATAGGATCCTCTGAAATACTAAAACCCGGTGAGCAATTAGTTTGGTTAAATTTCATCGATTAAATGATGCGAATTTGTTAAATAATCTGGAGATAAAAGTAAGGGTTATTCCTTTCCCTGATTTTTTAGAGGTTAATTCCATTGGTGTTTGTTATATGGGCCCCAACTGCTTGTCCGCGTTAATAATTTGTCACCTGAAGCAACAGCTGTGACACCCTTAGCAAAAGGTGTCGACACGCCTCTGACACATCCTTAAGCTGGTTTACACTGCATAAACCTTCCCGTAAAATGCGCGCACACTTAAACGACAATAGAGCCCTTTGTCATTGAGGTCGTTAAATGAGACTCAGTAAATACAATAAAAGTTTGGGGATTTTGTCATTAATTGCAGGCACTTTATTAATGAGTGGCTGCGATAGTGCATTGTTAAATCCCAAAGGACAGATTGCACTGGAGCAACGTTCGCTGATATTGACTGCCTTTGGCCTGATGTTGATCGTCGTGATTCCCGCAGTCTTGATGGCCGTGGTATTTGCTTGGAAATATCGGGCGTCCAACACGAACGCGAAGTACAGCCCGAACTGGTCACACTCTAATAAAGTGGAAGCCGTGGTCTGGACCGTTCCGATCCTGATCATTCTCTTCCTCGGCGTGCTGACTTGGAAATCAACCCACGCACTGGAGCCCAGCAAACCGCTGCAATCCGATGTGAAACCGGTTGAAATCGATGTGGTTGCACTGGACTGGAAATGGTTGTTCATTTACCCGGAACAGGGTATTGCGACCGTGAACCAGATTGCCTTCCCGGCAAATACGCCAGTGAACTTCAAAATCACGTCCAACTCCGTCATGAACTCTTTCTTCATCCCGACACTCGGCAGCCAGATTTATGCAATGGCTGGTATGCAGACCAAGCTGCATCTGATTGCGAATGAGCCAGGGACTTTCGACGGTATCTCTGCGAACTTCAGTGGTCGCGGTTTCTCTGGCATGAAGTTCAAAACCATTGCAACCAAAGACGATGCGGAATTCCAGCAGTGGGTGGCAAAAGTTAAAGCAGCCCCTAACACGCTGAACACTATGGAAGATTTCGAGAAAGTGGCGGTGCCAAGCGAAAATCATCCGGTGGAATATTTCTCTTCAGCTGATCCGAAACTGTTCTTGCAAGTCATTAACAAGTTCAAGATAAGCCACGGGAAAATGGACATGCCTGAGCACGAAGGTATGGACATGAGTCACGCCGCTTCCGCGGGAGCCGAGGAATAATACGATGTTCGGAAAATTAACACTGGATGCAGTGCCGTACCATGAGCCAATTATCATGGTTACGGTAGCCGGTATCATCTTAGGTGGTCTGGCGCTGGTTGCTGCCATCACCTATTTTGGTAAATGGCAATATCTGTGGTCAGAATGGCTAACGTCTGTTGACCACAAAAAACTGGGTATCATGTATGTCATCATGGCATTCGTCATGCTGCTGCGTGGCTTTGCTGATGCGATCATGATGCGTACCCAACAGGTAATGGCTTCGGCCGGGGAAGCGGGCATACTACCACCGCACCACTACGACCAGATCTTTACCGCGCACGGCATGATTATGATCTTCTTCGTAGCGATGCCGTTCGTAGTTGGCCTGATGAACATCGCCGTACCGCTGCAGATTGGCGCACGCGATGTGGCGTTCCCGTTCCTGAACAACCTGAGCTTCTGGTTTACCGCGGTCGGTGTGATCCTGGTTAACCTGTCGCTGGGTGTGGGCGAGTTCGCACAGACCGGCTGGCTGGCCTATCCGCCGCTCTCCGGCGCGGAGTACAGTCCCGGCGTCGGGGTCGATTACTGGATCTGGAGTCTCCAGCTTTCCGGTATTGGTACGACCTTAACCGGTATTAACTTCTTCGTGACCATTCTGAAAATGCGCGCACCGGGCATGAGCCTGTTCAAAATGCCGGTATTTACCTGGACCGCTCTCTGCACCAACGTCCTGATCATCGCTGCGTTCCCGGTTCTTACCGTTACGCTGGCACTGTTGACCCTTGATCGTTATCTCGGCTTCCATTTCTTCACCAATGAAATGGGCGGGAACATGATGATGTACGTCAACCTGATCTGGGTCTGGGGTCATCCGGAAGTGTACATTCTGGTTCTGCCGGTGTTTGGTGTGTTCGCTGAAATTACCGCGACTGTCTCTAAAAAACGTCTGTTTGGTTACACCTCGCTGGTGTGGGCGACCATCGCCATTACCGTACTGTCGTTCATCGTCTGGCTGCACCACTTCTTCACCATGGGTGCGGGTGCCAACGTTAATGCCTTCTTCGGTATCATGACGATGATCATTGCGATTCCGACCGGGGTTAAAATCTTTAACTGGCTGTTCACCATGTATCAGGGCCGCATTCAGATGCACTCTGCCATGCTGTGGACCGTTGGCTTCCTGGTAACCTTCTCTGTAGGGGGTATGACCGGCGTACTGCTGGCCGTTCCGGGCGCTGACTTCATTCTGCACAACAGCCTGTTCCTGATTGCACACTTCCACAACGTGATTATCGGTGGTGTGGTGTTCGGTTGTATGGCGGGCGTGACCTATTGGTTCCCGAAAGCCTTTGGCTTCACCCTGAACGAAACCTGGGGTAAGCGCGCATTCTGGTTCTGGATCATTGGCTTCTTCGTTGCCTTTATGCCGCTGTACGCACTGGGCTTCATGGGTATGACCCGTCGTCTGAGCCAGGATATCGATCCACAGTTCCACTCCTTGCTGGTGGTTGCTGCGGTCGGTGCTGGTCTGATTGCAATGGGTATCCTGTGTCAGCTGACCATGTTCTACGCTTCGGTCCGTGACCGTGACCAGAACCGCGATGTGACCGGTGACCCGTGGGGCGGCCGTACGCTAGAGTGGGCAACCTCTTCACCACCACCGTTCTACAACTTTGCTGTCATCCCGCATGTCCATGAGCGTGACGCTTTCTGGGAAATGAAAGAGAAAGGCGAAGCGTACAAACAACCGGAAAAATATGAAGAAATTCATATGCCGAAAAACAGCGGCGCTGCACTGATCATCTGTGCATTCGCTACGGTTATGGGCTTCGCGCTGATCTGGCATATCTGGTGGCTGGCTGGCATCTCATTCCTCGGCATGATCGTTACCTGGATCATGAAGAGCTTCGACGAAGACGTGGATTACTACGTACCGGTTGCCGAAGTTGAGAAGATTGAGAAGCAGCACTTTGACGAAATCAGCAAAGCAGGTCTGAAATAATGTCAACTGAAACTCTGATTAAGCATCACCACGACGCCCATGCAGAGCATGGGCATCACGATGCAGGAGCCAATAAAATCTTTGGTTTCTGGATCTATCTGATGAGTGACTGCATTATCTTCGCAACCCTGTTTGCGACCTATGCAGTTATGGTCAACAACACTGCCGGTGGCCCGGCAGGTAAAGATATCTTTGAACTGCCGTTTGTTCTGGTAGAAACCGCCCTGCTGCTGTTGAGTTCGATCACTTACGGCATGGCTGTTATCTCGATGAACAAGGAGCAAAAAGGTGCCGTTATCGGCTGGCTGGCGCTGACCTTCCTGTTTGGTCTGGGCTTCATCGGCATGGAAATCTATGAATTCCATCACCTGATTGCTAAAGGCTTCGGTCCGGATCTCAGTGGCTTCCTGTCTGGCTTCTTTACGCTGGTCGGTACCCACGGTCTGCACGTGACCTCCGGTCTGATTTGGATGCTGGTACTGATGTTCCAGATTTCCAAACGCGGCCTGAATGCCACTAACCGTACCCGTATCATGTGTCTGAGCCTGTTCTGGCACTTCCTGGACGTGGTCTGGATTTGCGTCTTCACCGTTGTTTACCTGATGGGAGCCATGTAATGAGTCATTCTGTTAACGAACATGGCGCTTCTCACGGTAGCGTGAAGTCTTACATGATCGGCTTCATCCTCTCTATCATCCTAACGGCGATCCCGTTCTGGATGGTAATGGATGGCAGTGCATCTCACGGTACCATTCTCGGTGTTGTGCTGGTCTGTGCAGTGATTCAGGTGCTGGTGCACTTGGTCTACTTCCTGCATTTAGACAGCAAGTCTGAGGGTGGCTGGAACATGGTGGCCATTGTCTTCTCGGCAATCATCATCCTGATTGTCGTAGCAGGCTCACTGTGGATCATGTGGAACCTTAACTACAACATGATGCCTCACTAAAGAGTCGCGCGTAATGTTTAAGCAATACCTGCAAGTTACAAAACCAGGAATTATTTTCGGGAATTTAATTTCTGTGATCGGCGGATTTCTGCTGGCCTCTAAAGGCAGCATTGATTACGCCCTGTTTCTCACCGCACTGGTTGGCGTGTCACTGGTGGTCGCATCAGGTTGTGTTTTCAACAACGTGATTGACCGCGACATCGATATCAAAATGGAGAGAACTAGGAATCGGGTGCTGGTAAAAGGCCTCATCTCCGCGAAAGTAAGCCTGGTTTATGCCACTGTTTTGGGTATTGCTGGCTTTGCGTTGCTGTATTTCGGCGCTAACCCGCTGGCCATGTGGCTGGCGGTGATGGGCTTCGTGATGTACGTGGGCGTTTACAGCCTCTATATGAAGCGTAATTCAGTCTACGGTACGCTGATCGGCAGCCTGTCTGGCGCCGCGCCGCCGGTGATCGGTTACTGTGCGGTCTCCAACGAGTTGGATGCAGGCGCGTTAATCCTGCTGGCGATCTTTAGCCTGTGGCAGATGCCGCATTCGTACGCGATTGCCATCTTCCGCTTTAAAGATTACCAGGCAGCGAACATCCCGGTTCTGCCGGTGGTGAAAGGCATCTCAGTAGCGAAGAATCATATTACGCTCTACATCCTGGCGTTCATGATTGCAACGCTGATGCTGACGCTGGGCGGATACGCCGGCTACAAATATCTGGTGGTGGCTACTGCCGTCAGCGTCTGGTGGCTGGGTATGGCGTTATCGGGCTATAAGACCGCTAACGATCGGGTCTGGGCACGTAAGCTGTTCGTCTTCTCCATCATCGCCATCACCGCACTCAGCGTGATGATGTCGGTAGATTCGATGGCTCCGGCCTCGAAAGACCTGCTGACCTACGTCTGGTAACCGATACCGCAACAGCATGATAAGGGCGCGATTTTCGCGCCCTTTCTTTTTGTTACCACTGCTTAAAAACTATTATTTTACCCGCCCTGCCCCGCCCCCTAGAATAAACGCAGCACATTAACAGAGGTTGGAATGAAAGATAATAAAATGACTCCGGTGGAGCTGCGCGCCACGTGGGGCCTCGGTACGGTCTTTTCCCTGCGCATGTTGGGAATGTTCATGGTCCTGCCGATATTAACCACATATGGCATGGCGTTACAGGGCGCGAGTGAAACCTTAATCGGCCTGGCGGTTGGTATTTACGGCCTTGCTCAGGCGATATTTCAGATTCCTTTTGGCCTACTCTCCGATCGTATCGGTCGTAAACCGCTGATCGTCGGCGGACTGCTGCTGTTTGTGCTGGGCAGCATTATCGCGGCCTGCACCGAATCGATCTGGGGAATTATTTTAGGCCGCGCGTTGCAGGGGTCCGGTGCCATTGCCGCCGCCGTGATGGCGCTGCTGTCCGATCTGACGCGCGAACAGAACCGCACCAAAGCGATGGCCTTTATCGGCATCAGTTTCGGCATTAACTTTGCGATTGCGATGGTGGTCGGTCCCATCTTCACCCACGCGCTGGGTCTGCATGCGCTGTTCTGGATGATTGCGATCCTGGCCTCGCTCGGCATCGTGATTACCCTGCTGGTGGTGCCGTCGGCCTCACATCACGTGCTGAATCGCGAATCCGGGATGGTGAAAGGCAATTTCCGCAAAGTGCTGGCCAACTCCCGGCTGGTTAAGCTCAATATCGGTATTTTCTGCCTCCACGTGCTGTTGATGTCGAGCTTTGTCGCCCTGCCCGGCCAGTTTGAGCAGGCGGGCTTCCCGGCACCTGAGCACTGGAAAGTCTATCTCGCCACGATGCTGATCGCCTTTGCTGGCGTGGTGCCGTTTATCATCTACGCCGAAGTGAAGCGTCGCATGAAGCGGGTGTTCGTTGGCTGCGTCGGGATGATCGTGGTGGCAGAGATCGTGCTGTGGGGCGCGGCGGGTCACTTCTGGACGCTGGTGGTCGGCGTACAGCTGTTCCTCTTCGCCTTCAACCTGATGGAAGCGATCCTGCCGTCGCTGGTGAGTAAAGAGTCCCCTGCCGGTTATAAAGGCACGGCGATGGGTCTCTACTCCACCAGCCAGTTCCTCGGCGTGGCGGTGGGCGGCAGCATGGGTGGCTGGGTGTTTGGTCACTTCGATGCGCAGACTGCGTTCCTGGTCGGTGCTATAATCGCCGCCGCGTGGCTGTTTGTCAGTATGACGATGCAGGAGCCGCCGTATGTCAGCAGCCTGCGGCTGGTGCTGAGCGATGCAGCACTGGCAGCGCCGGATCTGGAGCAGCGTCTGAAAGCCCAGCCGGGGGTTAACTCCGTGTTTATCGTGCCCGAAGAGAAAAGCGCCTACATCAAAATCGACAGCAAAGTCACCAGTCGCCCTGAACTGGAAGCCTTATTAGGCAGTTGCTGATAATAAAGCCAGTTTTGGTGCGTAAACCTGCCCGGTTAGCTGTGAGTTCGTACGTGCTCAGGAAACCAACTTAATAGGGTTGGCAAAATCAGCTCGTTTCGCTGTGGGATCGAGCTGGTTCAGGGAACCCGGACAGTTCGGAAAGACGCAAAAGCCAATCCATGACCCGCTCGTCCCGCGCGATTACGCACCTCATACCTGAGGTGCGCCCGTAGCCGGGCCAACGCTTTGCGTTGTTCAAAAACGCTCCCGGCGTTTTTATCCGGGCGGCGGGACGCTTTCCTCCTCTGCCCGTGTTCCCTGCGCCCCTGAGCTTTTGCGTTGCTGCTAAATTCCCTCGGATTTGATTTTGTGAATAGCCTCAACCCCAATTCAATCCTGGCTCCAGACAGCTCATAAACTTAAAACGATAAGAGTCAGCCCCCAACTCAACAGCCTCAGACCCGGCACAAGCCTTGTTGCAGACGACTCATAAATCCAAAGCGACGGGCGCCCTGAGCAAGCGCGCGATCACAGCCTCACCCCCAACTCACAACTCGCTCAATACCTTTGACCGGTTTAAAGCAATGCAAGCCAGCACCCACTCAGCCTGCCCCGCTTAGTCGCGGAAGTTTTTAAACTGGAACGGCTGCCCCAGATTGCTGCCGCGCACGATCGCCATCGCACCCTGCAAATCGTCGCGGGCTTTGCCGGTAACACGCAACGCTTCGCCCTGGATCTGAGTCTGCACTTTCAGCTTGCTGTCTTTAATCAGCTTCACCAGCTTCTTCGCCACGTCGCTTTCAATGCCTTTTTTCAGTTTGGCATCGACCGCCCAGCTTTTACCGCTGTGCTCAATCTCTTCCGGCACCTCTAAGGCACCGCCCTCAATTCCGCGCTTCAGCAGTTTCTCACGCAAAATATCGACCAGCTGTTTAACCTGAAAATCGGACTCGCTGGTGATTTTGATGGTTTCATTCTTTTCGTTGAGCTCAAATTCGGCGCTCACGTTGCGGAAATCAAAGCGGGTAGACACTTCACGGTTGGCATTTTCCACCGCATTGCGAATTTCCTGCAGATCGACTTCTGAAACGATATCGAAAGATGGCATCTCTTCTTCTCCTGACGCTAAAGTGACATGCATAATACGCGTCTTATGGCGCTAAATAAAATCAGGCTGCACACAACGCTATACTTGTTTTGTGACAGTGAAAAATAAATAGATAGCCCGCCAGCGGGAGGCAGTATGAAAATTACCGTGTTAGGTTGCGGTGCTCTGGGTCAGGTGTGGCTCACGGCGCTGGCCTGCCAGGGACACGAGGTTCAGGGGTGGTTGCGGGTGCCACAGCCCTATTGCTCAGCCAACGTCATCTATCCGCAAGGCAACATTTCAAACCGCACCTTTATTGCTAACGATACGCTGTTTCTGGCCGAGAGCCAGTTGCTGCTGGTGACACTGAAAGCGCCGCAGGTGTCGCCCGCGGTTAAAAACCTGGAAAGCGTGCTGGTGGAAAACTGCCCGGTGCTGCTGTTGCATAACGGTATGGGCACGCTGGAGGAGCTAAAAGGGCTAATCCAGCCGCTGCTGCGCGGTGTCACTACCCATGCGGCGATGCGCGACGGGACGGTGATCAAACACATCGCCAGCGGCATCACCCACATCGGGCCGGGCAACCGTAAAAGCGCCGCTTACAGCGATATCGCCGAAATCCTGCATCACGCCCTGCCCGACGTCGCATGGCACGACAATATCCGCACGGCCTGCTGGCGTAAGCTGGCGGTCAACTGCGTCATCAACCCGATGACGGTGGAATATGATTGCCAGAACGGTGCCTTACGCGCTTACGCCGATCAGATCGCACGGCTGTGCGATGAGATCAGTTGGGTGATGGAGCGTGAAGGTCAGAACATAGCCAGCGAAAGCCTGCAGGATATTATCTTCGATGTGATTGAAAGCACCGCGGCCAATACCTCATCAATGCTGCAGGACGTTCGTGCCCAGCGGCTGACCGAAATTGATTATATCAGCGGCTTTCTGCTGCGCCGCGCCCGAACACACGGTCTGGTGGTGACGGAAAACAGCCGGCTGTACGACATTGTTAAACGTAAGGAGTCCTATCATGTCCGCGAACGCATCGGTACTAGTTTGCCTGGCACATGGCAGTGAAGAGACCGAAGCCGTCACTACCATCGATCTGCTGGTGCGGGGTGGACTGAAGGTGGTCACCGCCAGCGTTGAGAGTGACGACAGCCTTGAAATCCGTTGCTCGCGTGGCGTGCGTCTGCTGGCTGATGCCCCGCTGGTTGAGGTGGCCGACAACGATTATGCCGCGATTGTGCTGCCCGGCGGGCTGAAAGGTGCAGAGACGTTTCGCGACAGTCCGCTGCTGGTTGAAACGGTGCGGCAGTATCATCTCAACGACAAAATCGTGGCGGCCATCTGTGCCGCAGCTGGAACGGTGCTGGTACCGCACGATCTGTTTCCGGTTGGCAACATGACGGGCTTCCCCGGATTGAAACAGACAATACCTGAAGAGAAATGGATGGAATGGCGGGTCGTCTGGGATCCGCGGGTGAAGCTGCTGACCAGTCAGGGTCCCGGTACGGCAATGGATTTCGCCCTGAAGCTGATCGATCTGCTGGTGGGGAAAGAGAAAGCGCGCGAGGTGGCCGCACAGCTGGTGCTGGCGCCGGGCATTTACGATTATCAGGCCTGATGACAATGAAGGCAGCCAGACGTGACGGTGCTCGTCCCGTCTGGCCGTGTTACCGACGGAGGGGTGCTACGGACGGTAAACTTTGACGTTCCTGTAATCCTGCTCGTGCAGATAGAGTGCCTGCAGACGACTCATCACGCCGCAATCGCAGTAAAGCAACCAGTTACGGTTCTGGTCGAGATCGCCAAACTGGCTGCTGAGCTTATAAAACGGCAGCGATTTGACTTCGGTCGCATTGAGCTTTAACGGATTCTCTTCCTGCTCATCAATCGCCCGGATATCCAGCACGATGTCGTTATCGCCCAGCGAGGCCACGGTTTCGACTTCTACCACCTCTTCTTCGGTCTGTTCGGCGATGGTATGAATATCGACGTTGGTAGCTTCTTCCACTACCCGATTAAGGATATCGAAGTCGAAATTCTGCTCTTCTGCCTCAATCTTCGCCTTGACCGCTTTCACCGTCGGGCTTTTTGAGATCACGCCGCAATATTCCGGCATAGTGCTGGCAAAATCTTCGGTGCCGATTTCACGCGCCACCTTGATGATGTGTTCTTTATCATGCGAGATTAGCGGACGCAGAATCAGGGTGTCCGAGGCGTTATCGATCAGGCGCAGGTTGGTCAGCGTCTGGCTGGAGACCTGGCCAACCGCTTCACCGGTCACCAGCGCATGTACGCCGTAGCGCTCAGCAATCATCGAGGCGGCACGCACCATCATACGTTTCAGCACCACGCCCATCTGGCCGTCATCTACTTTTTCGAGGATTTCACCGACTACCGGCTCGAAGTTAATCGCCACGAAGCGAACGCGGTGCGAACGGCCAAAGCGATTCCACAGATAGTTTGCGACCTGACGGACGCCAATTTCATGCGCTGCGCCACCCAGATTAAAGAAGCAGTAGTGCACGCGGCTGCCGCGACGCAGCAGCATGTAGCTGGAGACGCCAGAGTCGAAGCCGCCGGAAATCAGCGACAGCACATCTTCCTGAGTGCCGATCGGGAATCCGCCCAGCCCTTCGTAACGCGCCGTCACCAGCGTCAGACGGTTCTCTTCCACTTCAGGATTGACCGTCACGTCCGGATTCTTAAGCTGTACGCGGGCGCTCTCGATGTGCTGGTTCAGCCCACCGCCGACGTAACGTTCCACATCCTGCGAACTGAAGCTATGCTTACCGCGACGTTTAACGCGGACGCAGAAGCTTTTTCCTTCCAGACTGTCGCGATACTGGGCTAAGGTCTGTTCAAAGATGTGATGAATATCGGTGTACTCACGATCTTCAATTGCTAAAACGTGATGGATCCCCGGAATGCGCGTCAGCTCATCAGGAAGAATCTCCCCGAGCGCCGGATTTTTCGAACGCACTTCAATGTGATCCCAGTAACGCACTACCGCGATCTCATCACTGACCGTCTTCAGGACGTTGCGGATATTGCTGGCAAGAATCTTAATAAAGCGCAAACGCACCGACGGACTCTTGATGGTGATTTCAAGAAATAACTTGATGATAAACTTCATGGCGACACAGCTTCGTTGGGCAAAATAAGTGCTAAAACAGGCAGCACTTAGCTGGTAAAATCACAAAATTGCGGGCTGCATGGCGCAACCGCATCCGAGGCGCAGGAGTATACCACCTTTGTCAGGTGACTGCTTCTTCAACAGCCGCCGCATTGATTATTTTGCTAATCATTTGGTCTCAGCTACCATGACCGATTGCAGGATAATGTCCCAACCGTGAGTCGACCCGAAATATGCCGAAAAAAGCCGAACAGCCAGCCAGCTTTGAAACGTCATTGCAGCAGCTGGAACAGATAATCAGCCGTCTGGAAAGTGGTGAACTGCCGTTGGAAGAGGCGTTGAATGAGTTTGAACGGGGCGTGCAGCTGGCGCGTACCGGTCAGCAAACCTTGCAACAGGCTGAACAGCGTGTGCGCATTTTGCTGAGCGATGATAAAGATGCCGGCCTCACCTCTTTTACCCCGGAAAACGACTAATGGATTTTGCCCAGATGCTCAACGGGTATCACCAGCAGGTGAATGCCGCGTTGACGCGCTTTATAGAGCCACTCCCTTTTCAGAGTTCTCCTCTGGTTAATGCCATGCATTATGGGGCATTATTAGGCGGTAAACGTCTGCGCCCTTTTCTGGTTTATGCCACCGGCGAAATGCTCCATGCCGATCCGGCGAGTCTAGATGCGCCCGCTGCGGCGGTTGAATGCATCCACGCGTACTCCCTGATTCATGACGATCTCCCTGCAATGGACGACGACGCACTGCGTCGCGGTCAGCCGACCTGCCACATTAAATATGGCGAAGATACCGCGATACTGGCTGGCGATGCATTACAGACGCTGGCCTTCTCGATTCTGACGGATGAGCCGATGCCCGGCGTCAGCGCGGAATATCGGCTAATGATGCTGTCGGAACTGGCGCGGGCCAGCGGCGTGGCGGGTATGTGTGGCGGCCAGGCGCTGGATCTGGCGGCAGAAGGTCAGTCGGTCGATCTGCTGCAGCTGGAGCAGATTCATCGCCATAAAACCGGCGCGTTGATTCGGGCCGCGGTGCAGCTGGGTGCGCTGGCGGCGGGCGAAGCCGGTCATGCAGCATTACCGGCACTTGACCGCTATGCTGATGCTATCGGGCTCGCCTTTCAGGTGCAGGACGATATTCTGGATGTGGTGGGCGATACCGCGGTGATCGGAAAACGTCAGGGCGCCGATCAGCATCTCGGCAAAAGCACCTATCCTTCACTGTTAGGGTTAGAACAGGCCCGTGCCAAAGCGCGGGATTTGTATCAGGAAGCCCTTGATCCATTAGAAATTCTCGCAGCGCAATCTTATAACACCACAGCATTGCAGGCGCTGGCGAGCTTCGTAATTGAACGCGACAAATAACGTCCATAATGAGTCTCTGATGAGTTTTTATATTGCTAAATACCCGACACTGGCGCTGGCAAATACGGTTCAGGAGCTGCGCTCCCTGCCGAAAGAGAAGCTGCCGGCGCTCTGTGATGAACTGCGTCAGTATCTGTTAGACAGTGTGAGTCGCTCAAGTGGCCACTTTGCGTCGGGTTTAGGCGTGGTCGAACTGACGGTTGCGCTTCATTATGTCTACAACACCCCGTTCGATCATCTGGTGTGGGATGTTGGCCATCAGGCCTATCCGCATAAAATCCTGACCGGTCGTCGCGATCGCATAGGCACCATTCGCCAGAAAAATGGGGTGCATCCGTTTCCGTGGCGCGGCGAAAGCGAATATGACGTGCTGAGCGTCGGCCACTCATCGACCTCGATCAGCGCTGGTCTCGGCATGGCGGCCGCGGCAGAGCGCGAAGGCCTGGGCCGTCGCACCGCCTGTATTATCGGCGATGGCGCGATCACCGCCGGTATGGCGTTTGAAGCGATGAACCACGCGGGTGATATCAAACCTGACATGCTGGTGATCCTGAATGATAACGAGATGTCGATTTCAGAGAACGTCGGCGCGTTAAACAACCGGCTGGCGCAAATCCTGTCGGGCAAAACCTATGCGCGCCTGCGCGAAGGCGGTAAGCGGGTGCTGACCGGCCTGCCGCCGATTAAAGAGCTGGTGCGCCGCACCGAAGAGCATCTGAAAGGCATGGTGGTGCCGGGTACACTGTTTGAGGAGCTGGGCTTCAATTACATTGGTCCGGTCGATGGCCATGACGTGCTGACGCTGGTCAACACCCTGAGCAACATGCGTAGCCTGAAAGGGCCGCAGTTCCTGCACATCATGACCAAAAAAGGCAAAGGCTACGCCCCGGCGGAAGAAGATCCTATCGCCTGGCATGCGGTGCCGAAATTTGATCCCGCCAGCGGTGAACTGCCTAAAAGTGCAGAAGGCCTGCCGAGCTACTCAAAAATCTTCGGCAACTGGCTGTGCGAGATGGCAGCCGACGATCCGAAACTGATGGCAATCACCCCGGCGATGCGCGAAGGTTCCGGCATGGTCGGCTTCTCACGCGAGTATCCTAACCAGTATTTTGACGTGGCGATCGCCGAGCAGCATGCGGTGACCTTCGCGGCCGGGATGGCGATTGGCGGCTACAAACCGATTGTCGCCATCTACTCCACCTTCCTGCAGCGCGCCTACGATCAGCTGATCCACGACGTGGCTATCCAGAAACTGCCGGTGCTGTTTGCTATCGATCGCGGCGGCATTGTTGGCGCGGACGGCCAGACCCATCAGGGCGCGTTTGATCTGGCGTATCTGCGCTGCGTGCCGGATATGGTGATCATGACGCCAAGTGATGAGAACGAATGCCGGCAGATGCTCTACACCGGCTATCACTATCAGGATGGCCCGAGCGCGGTACGCTATCCGCGTGGCACCGGCATCGGCACGCCGCTGGCACCGCTGCAAAGTCTGCCGCTGGGCAAAGGCGTGGTGAAGCGTCAGGGCGAAAAACTGGCCATCCTTAACTTTGGTACTCTGTTACCCGAGGCCGCTGCGGCAGCGGAAGCGCTCAATGCCACGCTGGTGGATATGCGCTTCGTTAAGCCGCTGGATGAGGTGCTGATCGCTGAGCTTTCAACTCGTCACGAGGCGTTAATCACGCTGGAAGAAGGCGCGATCAAAGGCGGCGCGGGCAGCGGCGTCAACGAGCTGGTGATGGCGAAACATCTGCGCATTCCGGTGCTGAACATCGGTCTGCCCGACGAGTTCATCCCGCAGGGTACGCAGGACGAAATCCGTCATGACTATCTGCTGGACGCCGAAGGCATTCAGCAACAGATCGCCGCCTGGCTGGCACAGTAACCTCCCTTCCCTGCTATGCTTATTCTCTGCTAAAAATCATGCGCTATGCCGCGGGAGTCATTATGAAAACCATTCAACTGGGTAATACCGATTGCAGGTTTCACGTTTCTGTCTCGGCTGTATGACCTTTGGTGAGCCGACGCGCGGGAATCATGCCTGGACGCTGCCGGAAGCCAGCAGCCGCCCGCTGATTCAGCAGGCGCTGAATGCCGGCATCAACTTTTTTGACACCGCCAACAGCTACTCCGATGGCAGCAGTGAAGAGATCCTCGGTCGGGCGCTGAAAGATTTTGCCCGCCGCGACGAGGTGGTGGTCGCCACCAAAGTATACTTCCCGCTGAGTAACCTGTCGCAGGGCCTGTCACGCCAGAATATCCTGCAATCGATTGATGACAGCCTGCAACGCCTTGGCATGGAGTATGTCGACCTGCTGCAGATCCACCGCTGGGATTACGACACGCCGCTGGAAGAGACGCTGGAAGCGCTGCACGACGTGGTGCAGGCCGGTAAAGCGCGCTATATCGGTGCCTCATCGATGTATGCCAGCCAGTTTGCCCAGGCGTTAACCCTGCAGAAGCAACAGGGCTGGCATCGCTTCGTCAGCATGCAGGATCAGTACAACCTGATTCAGCGTTAAGAGAAGCGCGAAATGTACCCACTCTGCCTGCAGGAACAGATCGCGGTGCTGCCGTGGAGCCCGCTGGCGCGTGGCAAGCTGACCCGTGCCTGGGGCGAAACCACGGCACGATCTACCTCGGATAAGGTGATGGCGTCGCTGTATGCCAATACCGAAGAGAACGATGCGGCGATTGCGCAACGGCTGGCGCAGGTAGCTGAGGATAAAGGGGTAACCCGGGCGCAGGCCGCACTGGCCTAGCTGTTGAGTAAACCGGCCGTCACCGCCCCGATTATCGGTGCCTCGCGGGCTGAGCAGTTCGATGATTTGGTTAAGGCGGTGGATGTGACGCTGAGTGAAGCTGAGATTGCTACGCTGGAAGAGGCCTATCAACCGCATCAGGTGGTCGGATTCGAATAAACGCTGACGCCCGCACCTTAACCGCGGAGTTAAGGTGCGTGGCAATAACGGCATCCGGTGCGGGATGCCGTCAACCGTCTTAGCTGGCCAGCCAGCCACCGATGCCGTACAGCATCGCGGCGGCAATCACGCCGGCAATAATATCGTCAACCATGATGCCCATGCCGCCACGCACGTTGCGATCGAACCAGCGTATCGGCCAGGGTTTCCACATATCCAGAATGCGGAACAGCACAAAGCCGCCCAGCAACCACTGCCAGCTGTTGACCGGGATCGCCATCAGGGTGATCCACATGCCGATAAACTCATCCCAGACAATGCTGCCGTGATCGTGAACGCCCATATCTTTGGCGGTGCGATGGCAGGGGTAAACGCCCACGCAGATCCCCACCAGCACCACCAGCGAATAGAGATTCTGGGGCAGATGCGTCATCAGCCACCAGAAGGGGATCGCCGCCAGCGAGCCCATGGTGCCCGGTACCACCGGGCTGAGTCCGCTGCCAAAACCGGTTGCCAGCAGATGCCAGGGATTGCTCATCCGCAGGCGGCCTTTTGCCACGTCGTTATTTAGTATCAAAGTGATCAAACCCTTTATGGCGGAACGTCGCTGGCTTGCCATTTTCCAGCAGCATCAGCCCTTCTGACTCCGGTGCCATCTGACCAATGCAGGTATAGGGCACGCCAAGGTGGCCGAGCGCCACGTCCAGCGCGCCGCGGTTTACCTCAGGCACGGTGAAGCAGAGTTCATAATCTTCGCCGCCGCTCAGCGCCCAGCGTAAAACCTGCTCAGGTTCGAAGTGATCGCGTAGCGCGGCGGAAAGCGGTAACGCGTCGAGGTTAAGGCGCGCGCCACAGCCGCTGGCTTTCAGCACATGGCCGAGATCAGAGATCAAACCGTCCGAGAGATCGACCGCCGAGGTGGCAAGAGAACGCAGCGCCTGTCCCTGCAGAATGCGCGGCATCGGCCGCAGATGGCGCTTAATCAGCGCTTCATGCACTGCCGGATCGCTGATGCGGCAGTGATGTTGCAGCAGCGCCAGACCGGCCGCACTGTCACCCAGCGTGCCGGTAACGTAGATCCAGTCACCCGGTTTTGCGCCCGAACGTTTCAGGGCGCGGCCCTGCGGCACCAGGCCATGAATCGCCAGCGTCAGGCTCAGCGGACCACGGGTGGTATCGCCGCCCACCAGCGGCATATCATAATATTCCAGCAGCTCGAACAGGCTGGTGCTGAAGGCAGCGAGCCAGCTCTCATCGACCTGTGGCAGGGTTAAGGCCAGCGTCAGCCACGCCGGATCGGCGCCCATGGCAGCAAGATCGCTGAGGTTAACCGCCAGCGCTTTGTAGCCTAAATCGGCAGGATGGATATCCCGTAAGAAATGCACGCCCGCGACCAGGGTATCGGTACTGATCGCCAGCGTCTGTTTTTCCGGCACGCTAAGTAACGCACAATCGTCGCCGATGCCGAGTTCAACATCACGACGACTGCGCGTTCTGCGGTTGAAGTAGCGTGCGATGAGTTCGAATTCACCACAAGACATAATTACGTTCCGCTTAACCCTTTATGAAAAAAGGCCGGCAAGCCGGCCTTTTTATTTATTCGCGATGGGGTCGAATCTGTGGACCGGCTTTATCCAGTACGCCGTTAACAAATTTATGACTGTCTTCAGCGCCGAACACTTTCGCCAGCTCAATCCCTTCGTTGATGGCCACTTTATACGGCACATCATCGCGTTTGCTCAGCTCATACAGCGAGATACGCAGGATAGCTTTCTCGACCTGGCTCAGCTCTTCGAGCTGACGCGACAGGTAAGGCTTCATCAGTCCATCCAGATACGCACTGTTGGTCGCCACACCGGACAGCAGTTCGCGGAAATAGCTAATGTCGACGTCTTTGACGTCTTGTTCCGCCAGAAACTGGTATTCCACATCGGCAATGTCGTTGTTGGACAACTGCCAGGAGTAAAGCGCCTGAACAGCGCACTCACGGGCGCGACGACGAGCAGCAGGTTTCATAAAATTCCCCTTACAAAAATCAGGCTTTGATGGCTTTCAATACGTTGATCATTTCGAGCGCGGTTAGGGCCGCTTCGGCACCTTTATTACCGGCTTTGGTGCCAGCACGCTCAATGGCCTGCTCGATATTTTCGGTGGTCAGCACGCCGAACGCGACAGGAATCTCGCTGTTCATGGCAACGCTGGCGATACCGGAGCTGGCTTCACCGGCCACATATTCGAAGTGAGCGGTGCCACCACGAATAACCGTGCCCAGTGCAATAACGGCGTCATATTTGCTGGTGTTTGCCAGTGAGCGCGCTGCCAGCGGCAGTTCATACGCACCCGGAACCCAGACTACGGTGATATTGTCATCTTTGACCTGGCCAATACGTTTCAGGGCATCAACTGCACCATCCAGCAGGCTGTCATTAATGAAGTTGTTAAAACGCGCAATAACGATGGCAACATTGGCCTCAGGCGTTGCAACAGCAGCTTCGATAACTTTCATACTTATCCTTTCAGGGGTTTGTTTGGCCCCGCGCAGGGGGGCGGATTCTATCATACTCTTCGGCGGCGTGCTCTCGCTTTTCCGCCAGTGTTATTGCGGCGTCAGAGTCAGGCGTAAATCCTCACCGACCTGACGAACGTCGCGGAAAACCAGGCCCGGCGCATCAGCCAGACGATCAAGGCCCGGTAGCTGGCACAGGCCACATCCCTGGTCGCCGAGTAATTTCGGTGCCAGATAGACAATCAGTTCATCGACCAGTCCGGCCTGCAGCAGCGCGCCCGCCAGGCTGGCACCCGCTTCGACCCAAACGCTGTTCACCTGACGCTGACCCAGCAGCAGCAGCATCGCCACCAGATCCAGCTGCTGTTCGCGCAGCGGCACGGCGATCTGTCTGACGTTCTCTGGCCAGTGCTGCTGATCGGGTTGATGGCGCATCAGCCAGGTTTCACCCGGCTGGTCAATGACGCGATGCTGCGGCGTCACGCGGTTCTGGCTATCGATAATCACCCGCAGCGGCTGCCGCAGTTGATGTTGATCGAGTAACGCCTGAGTCTCCGGGTTGAGTTCGGACCAGCGCACCGTCAGCGACGGATCGTCAGCCAGCACCGTGGCACTGCTGCTGAGGATCGCGGCACTTTGTGCCCGTAACCGCTGTACATCGCGACGGGCGGCGGCCGAGGTGATCCACTGGCTTTCGCCATTCGCCATCGCGGTGCGGCCATCGAGGGAGGCACCCAGCTTAAGCTGGATCCACGGAAAACCGGTGCGCATCCGCTTCAGGAAACCGCGGTTCAGGGCTTCCGCTTCTTCCATCATCAGACCGTGGCTGACCTCAATCCCGGCCTGATGTAGGCGGTGTAAGCCGCGACCGGCAACCTGCGGATTGGGGTCCTGCATTGCGGCGACCACCCGGCTAACGCCAGCGGCTATCAGCGCGTCGCAGCAGGGCGGCGTACGTCCATGATGGCTGCACGGCTCCAGCGTGACATAGGCGGTGGCGCCACGCGCTTTGTCACCGGCCATTCGCAGAGCATGCACTTCCGCGTGAGGTTCGCCGGCGCGCTGATGCCAGCCCTCTCCCACTACTACCTGACCGTCACGGACAATCACACAGCCGACGTTCGGGTTAGGCATGGTGGTAAAGCGGCCGCGGCGTGCCAGTTCCAGCGCGCGCGCCATATAGATTTCATCGGTCATGGCTTAATCCTGTAACCGGGCGATCTCTTCGCCAAAATCACGAATATCTTCAAAGCTGCGGTAAACCGAGGCGAACCGGATATAGGCGACTTTATCGAGCTTTTTCAGCTCGTCCATCACCAGATTACCAATCAGTTTACTGGGAATTTCGCGTTCGCCGGTGGCGCGCAGCTGGGTTTTAATGTGGTTCACCGCGCTCTCGACCGCGTCAGCACTGACCGGACGCTTCTCAAGCGCTTTCATCATCCCGCTGGCCATTTTGTCTTCATTGAAAGGTTCACGCACGTCATTACTTTTTACCACGCGCGGCATCACCAGTTCCGCTACCTCGAAGGTGGTAAAGCGTTCATGACACATCAGACACTGGCGCCGGCGTCGCACCGACGATCCTTCACTAACCAGACGAGAATCAATCACTTTGGTGTCCACAGCGGAGCAGAATGGGCAATGCATGACGTTTCCTGACGCGAGATAGATGGGCCTGACAGTGTAGCGCGAACTGCCGGTCAACAAAATCTCTTCCGTGCGTTTGCCTGGTTCGCTTCTCAGCATAATCAGTGGTAAATTTGACCTACGGCAAAAGGGACTACGCTTAATAAGCTGCACGTTAAATATTTTACCTAACACATCGGAGGTTTTATGGGCTTGTTTAATTTCGTCAAAGAAGCGGGTGAGAAGTTGTGGGATGCCGTGAACGGCGGCGACGACCCAAGTAAAAAATTGCAGGAGCACATTAAATAAGCTGGGATTGCCTGACAGTAACAAAGTCGACGTCAAAGTGAACGGCGATACCGTCACGGTAAGCGGTGATGGCCTGTCACAGGAACTGAAAGAGAAAATTCTGATCGCCGCCGGTAACGTTGCCGGCATCACCAAAGTCGAAGACAAGGTGATAACCAGCGACAGCGCCACCGAGTCTGAGCTTTACACCGTCAAAAAAGGCGACACGCTGAGCGCTATCTCGAAACAGGTTTACGTAAACCCTAACGAATACAATAAGATTTTCGAAGCCAACAAACCCATGCTGTCGCATCCTGATAAGATCTATCCTGGCCAAGTTTTACGCATTCCAAAATAACCGACAAGGATAAACTTATGATCAGGATGGTTTGGGCGCCAGCAGCACTTTCACTGGCGTTACTGAGCGGTTGTAGTACTCCGGCGACCAACCTGCAGGTTAAGCAGCTGCATCAGGAAGTGAGCCAGCTCAATCAGCAGATGCAACACTTAACCACCCAGGCCAGTGCGCTGGAGATACAGGGGCAGCTGAACAGCCATTCCGCCAACTGCGCATGGCTGGTGCCGCAGGCGAATACCCCGGTCGCCTTGCAGACCCAGCTCGGCACCCTGCGACTGACGTTGTCGCCGGTGATCGCCGAGCCAGTGGATCGCGAGCCACGCCATGGGCGATCAACCGTTGCCTGCCCTGCATGCGACGGTGATCTGGGGCGAACTGGACCCGGCGACCGGCAAACCGCTCAACAGCGATAGCCTGAGTCAGACCGTCGCCGTGCCCGCCTCGCTGTTACCGCAACATACGGTCGAGGTTCCACTGCGTCTGAGTGGTCTGACGCCGGATCAGCTCGGGTTTATCCAGGTGCACGATCTCACCGCTGACGCACCGGCTCGAACCGTTCCTGCAGCGCCTTAACCGGCGCCCTGTTTTTCAACTTTCTGCACCAGCATATGTTCACGCTTCATGCCCAGCTTCAGCGCCAGTGCTGAAGAGACATAAATTGATGAAATCGTACCGATGGTCACACCGATCAACATGGTCAGTGAGAAGCCTTTCAGCAACGCGCCACCAAAGATGAACAGGATGAGGATCATCGCCAGCGTGGTCAGTGACGTAATCAGGGTACGGCTTAACGTCTGGGTCAACGACACGTTGGTAATGTCGTAAGAGCTGCCGCGGCGAATCTTGCGAAAGTTCTCACGAATACGGTCGGAAACCACGATTTTATCGTTAAGCGAGTAGCCAATCACCGACATCAGCGAGGCGACAATCGTCAGGTCGATCTCAATCCGGAACAGCGCCAGCAGTCCGCAGGTGATGATCACGTCATGCGCCAGCGCCAGCACGGTGCCCAGCGCCAGACGCCACTCAAAGCGGAAACCGATATAGATCAGAATCGCAATCAGCGCCGACAGCAGCGCCAGCGCCCCCGCCTGCGCCAGATCGCTGCCGACGCTCGGGCCGACGAACTCAATGCGCTTAACGGTCGCGTTCTGCTGGGTGGTCTGGTTGATCACCGAAACCACTTTGTTACCTAACTCGGTGCCCGCCGGGCCGCTGACCGGTGCCATACGCACCATCACGTCACGGCTGCTGCCAAAGTTCTGCACCAGCGGCTCCTTAAAGCCCGCTGTCACCACGTCGCCACGCAGCGTATCGAGGTCGGCCGGTTTTTCCAGCGCGATCTCAACCACCGTACCGCCGGTGAAATCGAGCCCCCAGTTGAAGCCACGAATGCCGACAATCGCAATCGCGGCCACGATCAGCAGCCCCGAAATGATGAAGGCCAGCTTATCACAGCGCATAAAGTCGACGACTTTACGCCCGTGGTTCAACTGCTCAATGTTATATTCCTGTGCCACAACGCACTCCTCAGATAGACAGCTTGTTGATGCGTTTGCCACCGTGAACCAGGTTAACAATGGCACGGGTACCGACGATCGCGGTGAACATTGAGGTCGCGATACCAATTGCGGTGGTAATCGCAAAGCCTTTGATCGAACCGGTGCCGACCGCATAAAGAATGATGACTTTGATCAGGGTGGTTACGTTCGCATCGACAATACTGGAGAAGGCGCCTTTATAGCCCTCATGAATTGCCTGCTGAACCGAGCGCCCGTTACGCAGCTCTTCTTTAATACGTTCGTTAATCAATACGTTAGCATCGACTGCTACCGCCAGCGTTAACACAATACCGGCAATACCCGGCATGGTCAAGGTCGCACCAGGCAGCAGTGACATGACGCCGACGATCAGCACCAGGTTCACCAGCAGCGCACTGGTCGCAATCAGACCAAACTTCTTGTAAAACACCACCATAAACAGGATCGATGCAAGCAGGCCCCACAGGCAGGCTTCCAGACCCTGAGTAATGTTCTGCTGACCCATGGTCGGACCGATAGTACGCTCTTCCACAATCTGGATAGGCGCAATCAACGCACCGGCACGCAGCAGCAGCGACAGCTGACGCGCTCCGTTCGGGTTATTGATACCGGTGATGCGGAAGCTGTTCCCCAGACGAGACTGGATGTTGGCGACGTTAATCACCTCTTCCTGTTTCACCAGAATTGAACGGCCATTGGCATCTTTCTTGCCGCTGTCTTTGTACTCCACAAACAGGGTCGCCATCGGCTTACCGATGTTGTCTTTGGTGAAGTTCGACATGATGTTACCGCCCGCGCCATCCAGTGAAATGTTCACCTGTGGCTGGTTGTACTCATCCATGCTGGAGGTCGAGTCGGTGATGTGGTCACCGGTCAGGATCACCCGCTTGTAGAGCACCACCGGCTGGCCGTCACGCATACCTTTGACTTCAGAGTCACCCGGCACCCGGCCACTGGCCGCCGCGGTAGGATCTACGCTGGTATTCACCAGACGGAATTCCAGTGTCGCGGTCGCACCCAGAATCTCTTTGGCGCGTGCAGTGTCCTGAATCCCTGGCAGCTCAACCACAATGCGATCGGAACCCTGACGCTGTACCAGCGGTTCGGCCACGCCCAGCTGGTTCACACGGTTACGCAGAATAGTAATGTTCTGCTGAACCGCATACTCACGCGCTTCGCTCAGGCGCGCTTCGCTCATGGTGGCGCGCAGCGCATCGTTACCGCTGCTGTTGATCACCAGCTCCTGATGACGGGAGGTCAGCCAAGAGACAGCAGCATCGCGGCTGGCGGCGTCACGGAAACGAATTTCCACCCCGTAGTTGGCGATTTTGTTGACGTTGGTATAAGGAATATTTTTGGTGCGCAGATCGCTACGCAGCGTATCGGCATTCTGCTCCTGCAGCTTGCCTAAGGCGGTGTCCATGTCCACTTCCATCAAGAAGTGCACGCCGCCACGCAGATCGAGACCGAGTTTCATCGGTTCCGCTGACAGCATCGTCAGCCAGCGTGGCGTGGCCGGTGCCAGGTTTAGCGCCACAACGTAGTCTTCGCCCAGCGCTTTCATGATCGCTTCACGGGCGCGTAACTGCACATCGGTGTTAGCGAAACGCGCGGTAATGGCGCC
This sequence comes from Pantoea sp. Eser, assembly GCA_009830035.1. Lineage (GTDB taxonomy): Bacteria > Pseudomonadota > Gammaproteobacteria > Enterobacterales > Enterobacteriaceae > Pantoea. Next base: position 29,546 of record SZZY01000003.1, on the reverse strand, counting down.
ATTTTCCAGCGCAACGGATTTGCTCTGGATATTGTCTTGTTTTAATGCGAACTGAATGTGATCTAACGTCTGCTCACTGGCGGCGCTTCCGCGCGCGCCAGTGATTTGAACGGCCGGATCCTCACCATATAGGTTAGGAATCGCATACAGCAGGCCGACGAGAATCACGACGACCAGCATCACATACTTCCACAAAGGATAACGATTTAACACGGCAGTTCCCTTAGGGAAGATAGAATTACAGCCCCTTCATAGTACCTTTCGGCAGGACGGCAGCGACGAAATCACGTTTAATGACCACTTCATTGGTCTCGTTCAGCGCGATAGAAACGTAGCCAGTGTCAGACACTTTTGTTACGCGACCTACCAGGCCACCGCTGGTCAGCACTTCATCGCCCTTTGAGATAGAATCCATCAGCTCCTTGTGCTCTTTCGCACGTTTCTGCTGCGGACGCAGGATCATGAAATAGAAAATCAGACCAAACACCACCAGCATGATCACCGGAGAATACGGACTTCCCTGCGACGGTGCGCCTGCTGCGGCCACGGCGTCAGAAATGAAAAAGCTCATTAAATTTCCCTCATAGATGAATTATCAGACGTTAAAGGCGGAACTTCTTTGCCCGTCCGTTGGTAGAACTCGTTTACAAAGCGCTCTAATTTACCCTCTTCGATGGCCTGGCGTAAACCTGCCATCAGGCGCTGGTAATAGCGCAGATTATGAATCGTGTTCAGACGCGCGCCCAGTATTTCGTTACAGCGGTCCAGATGATAGAGGTAGGCGCGGCTGTAATTGCAACAGGTGTAGCAATCACACTCGGCATCCAGTGGCGCGGTGTCATCTTTATATTTGGCGTTGCGGATTTTAACCACTCCGTCAGTCACAAACAGATGGCCGTTACGCGCGTTACGGGTTGGCATCACGCAATCGAACATATCGACGCCGCGACGGACCCCTTCCACCAGATCTTCAGGCTTGCCGACGCCCATCAGATAGCGCGGTTTATCCTGCGGCAACTGCGGGCAGACGTGCTCAAGAATACGGTGCATGTCCTGTTTAGGCTCACCCACCGCCAGGCCGCCCACAGCGTACCCATCAAAGCCAATATCTACCAGACCTTTCACCGACACATCTCGTAAATCTTCGTAAACCGAGCCCTGGATGATGCCGAATAGCGCATTTTTGTTGCCGAGGCTGTCAAAACGGTCACGGCTACGCTTCGCCCAGCGCAGCGACATCTCCATCGAGCGTTTGGCATAGTCCCAGTTCGCCGGGTACGACGTACATTCGTCGAAGACCATCACGATGTCGGGGCCGAGGTCATACTGAATCTTCATCGATTTTTCAGGATCGAGGAAAATCGCGTCGCCATTGATCGGGTTACGGAAGTGCACCCCGGCTTCGGTAATTTTGCGGATGTCGCCCAGGCTGAACACCTGGAAACCACCTGAATCGGTGAGGATCGGCCCTTTCCATTGCATGAAGTCATGCAGGTCGCCGTGCAGTTTCATGATCTCTTGGCCTGGACGCAGCCAGAGATGGAAGGTGTTGCCCAGAATGATCTGCGCCCCGGTCTCCTGCACTTCTTCCGGCGTCATGCCTTTTACCGTGCCGTAGGTGCCGACAGGCATAAATGCCGGGGTTTCGACCACGCCGCGATCAAAAATCAGACGGCCACGGCGCGCGCGCCCGTCTGTAGTATCAAGTTCAAATTTCACAAAGCCTCCACCGGAGAAACAGTCCGATGTCTACAACCCTGCGCCGTTAAGCGCGTAAGGTCGTGGGTTAATAAATCAGTCGCCAATTTTTTCCACCGGCGCCTGCGGATTTTTGCTGATAAACATCGCGTCACCATAACTGAAGAAACGATATTGCTCAGCCACGGCAGCGCGGTAGGCCGCCATGGTGTGCTGGTAACCGGCAAACGCCGAGACCAGCATAATCAGGGTCGATTCGGGCAGGTGGAAATTAGTGATCAGCGCATCGATCACCTGATAGTGGTAGCCCGGATAGATAAAAATCTGGGTATCGTCGAAGAACGGCGCAATCAGCGCATCCTGACTCGCTTTGGCCGCGCTCTCCAGCGAGCGTACCGAGGTGGTGCCGACCGCGACCACCTTGTTGCCGCGCGCTTTACAGGCCAGCACCGCATCCACGACCTCCTGCGGCACTTGCGCGTATTCGGCGTGCATGTGATGCTCTTCGATGTTGTCGACGCGCACCGGCTGGAAGGTTCCCGCTCCAACATGCAGCGTGACGAATGCCATCTCGACGCCCTTCTCTTTCAGCGCCTGCAACAGCGGCTCATCGAAGTGCAATCCGGCGGTAGGCGCCGCGACGGCACCCGGACGGGCGCTGTAAACGGTCTGATAAAGTTCGCGGTCGGCCTCTTCATAAGGGCGATCGATATACGGTGGCAGCGGCATATGGCCGACGCTGTTCAGGATGTCGAGCACCGCCCGGTCATCGTCAAAGGCGATCTCGAACAGGGCGTCGTGGCGCGCCACCATCGTCGCTTTAACGCTCTCATATTCACCCAGCAACAGGGCTGCGCCCGGCTTGGGTGCTTTTGAGGCGCGCACATGGGCCAGCACGCGCTTGTCGTCGAGCATCCGCTCCACCAGCATTTCGATTTTGCCGCCGCTGGCTTTACGGCCATAGACGCGCGCCGGGATCACACAGGTGTTGTTGAACACCAGCAGATCGCCTGGATTGAGCTTATCCAGCACGTCGGTGAATACACCGTGCGTCAGTGCGCCGCTGGGACCCTCGAGCGACAGCAGACGACAGCCGCTGCGCTGCGCCTGAGGATAGTGGGCAATCAGGGATTCGGGCAATTCAAAAGCAAAATCGGCGACACGCATGAAAGAGTTCTTTCTCAGGCAAAAACAGGCGGCACAGTTTAGCGGAAAAACGACCAATTCTGAACAACTGGCTGCGCAAAGGCAGTTCAGCCTATAATGAGCCATGAACTTTCTTGCTCATCTCCATCTGGCCCAACTGGCTGACAGCTTGCTACTCGGCAATTTAATGGCTGATGCGCGGTAACCCGCACCAGCACTGGCCCACGCCGGTGGCTGACGGCATTCTGATGCATCGCCGGCTCGACGTCATGACCGATGCGTTGCCGGAAGTCCGTCGCGCTCGTCAGCTGTTCCGTCCGGAAACCTACCGCGTGGCCCCGATTACCCTTGATGTCATCTGGGACCATTTTCTGGCCCGTCACTGGTCACACTTCACCTCTGATCTGACGCTGACGCAGTTTTCTGCCGCCGCCGAGCGCGAAATTGTGCCGCAGCTGGCGGCGACGCCGGAGGAATTTCAGCGACTGAACGCGTTGATGTGGCGCGAACGATGGTCTGAGCACTACGCCCAGCCCGCCCGGCTGGAGCGGGTGTTGCACGGCATGGCCAGCCGCCGCCCGCACCTGGCGGCACTGCGCGACTCTTATCACGACTTCACAGAGCACTACCAGCAGCTTGAAGCCCTGTTTTTCATTTTTTATCCGCGTTTAATGGCGCAGGCGACGGGCAGAACGCTGTAAAACCCGATCCTCTTCTGTTGGCTGGCAGATGCCAGCCAATTCCGCACAAAAAAGCCGCCTGCCCGCCCCTTCCCCATCTTGCCATCGCGTCTTATCTGCGGCTTAATGAAGCCTTTCTTAACAATGGTTAAGCAAAACACACAGTAATACCGCCTGTTCAGGCGCGCCTTCCGTTCGCTATGGCAAAAAATCATAAGAGGGAAAGATGTCATCCGCTTCGCATTCTGAAATTAACGCGCGTTACCGTTACGCCTGCGATATCGCCCGTGCGGCAAGCCAGCCGGGCTTATTCGTGGTATCAGCAGCATCAAAACCTGGTGGTGGAACACAAGAGGGATCTGCAGGACGTGGTCAGCGAAGCCGATCGCAACGTCGAAGCATTAATCAAAACGTTGATTGAGGAGCGCTTCCCGGACGATGCCGTCTACGGTGAAGAGAGCGGCGGCGAAATGGGGAACACCAGCTTTATCTGGGTCGTCGATCCGATTGATGGCACTGCCTGCTTCGTCAACGGCCTGCCTAACTGGTGCGTCTCGCTGGCAGTGGTATGCGACGGTGAACCGGTGATTGGCGTGGTATGCGATCCCAATCATCAGGAGCTGTTCCACGCCCGACTGGGCTAGGGCGCGTGGGTCAACGAGACCCGGTTGCAGGTACACGCTGCGCAACATCTCAATGAAGGCCTGCTCGGCATCAGTCACTCCAGCCGCACCCCGGACGAGAGCGTTACCCGCCTGATTGCCGGACTGACTCAACAGGGCGGCATGTTTATCCGCATTGGTTCCGGTGCACTGACCAGCGCTTGGGCGGCAGCGGGCCGGTTAATCGGCTACTACGAAGCGCATATGCATCCGTGGGATAGCCTGTCGGGTATCGCGCTGATGCGCGAAGCGGGCGGCGTTACCAACGATTACCTCAGTAACGACGGGCTGAAAAAGGGTAATCCGGTGTTGCTGGCGAATGCCACGCTCTACCCACAGAGAAAAGCGCTGACCGGCAATCGCGCGCTGGACGAATAAATGCGCGCTAACCGGTGGTACCAATGCGCATTAACCCTGAGTGCGCTCTGGCTGCTGAGCCTGCCATTGCAGGCGGCCCCGCCGCCCCACTATCAGCTGGAAAAAGTGGTCGAACTGAGCCGGCACGGCGTGCGGCCACCGACGCCAGGTAACCGTAAAGAGATCGAAGCCGCCAGCCAGCAGCCGTGGACGGTGTGGACCACGGCGGATGGCGAGCTGACCGGTCACGGCTACAGCGCAGTGGTCAACAAGGGACGCTGGCAGGACGACCATTATCGCCAGCTCGGTTTACTGCCCTAGCTGCCCGACGGCAGACGACGTCTATCTGCGCGCCAGTCCGCTCCAGCGCACCCGAGCCACCGCCCAGGCGATCGCCGACGGTGCGTTTCCGGGCTGTGGCGTGCCGATCCATCAGGTGACCGGTGAGGTTGATCCGCTGTTTCAGAGTGATAGGCTGGCGTTTGCACAAACCGATCCGCAGCGGGAGCTGGTGGCCAAGCAGCAGAAAGCGGGCGATCTGACGCAGTTGCAGCAGCAACTGCAACCAGCCATTCAGCAGCTTAAAGCCGCGGTTTGCCCGCCCACTGCGGAATGTGATTTCTTCGATCGTCCATGGCAATTCAAACAGACCCGCAGCGGCCACACCTACGTCGAAGGACTGAGCGTGATGGCCAGTATGGTTGAGACCCTGCGGCTGGGTTACAGCGAAAATCTGCCCGTCGATCAGCTGGCGTGGGGGCATATCACCACCGCGGCGCAAATTACCCGCCTGCTGCCGTTGATGACCGCTAATTACGACTTGAGTAATGATGTGCTGTATCAGGCGCAGCGACGGAGATCGATCTTACTGCAGGCGATGCTGACCGAAATCGCCAGCAACACCTCCACTGCCCGCTGGCTGATCCTGGTGGCGCATGACACCAATATTGCTATGGTGCGCACCCTGATGGGGTTTGACTGGCAGCTGCCGGGCTATGCGCGCGGCAATATTCCGCCAGGCAGCAGTCTGGTGCTGGAGCGCTGGCGTGACAGCCAGAGCGGCGAGCGTTTTTTGCGGCTCTACTTCCAGGCACAGAGCCTTGATGGCCTGCGCCAGCTACAGCCGATTGATGACGCGCAGGATTTATTGCGTCAGGAGTGGCATCAGCCAGACTGCAGAATAACCGACGTCGGGCTGCTGTGTCCTTATCAATCGACCCTGACCGGCTGGCAAAACTGCTGGACACCCGCGCCACGCAGCCGGTTTCCATCCGGCTGCCCTGAATCGCCGCTAATCAAATTTATGCCGCGCACGCTGCGCGGCATAAATATGCTTTATCAGGCTTAATTAGTTTTATTGATGTCGCCTGGTACTTTTCTTATTTAAATAACCCGGCTATCAGCGGCGCTAATTTTGTTTTACAATTACCGGGTCAATCATCCCTTTTTATTTCTATGATTCTCTTGAATATTTCGGCGACTGGTTTCGCCGTTTTTTATTTATTTGCTGCTCTCTCCGCCCAGCCACAGCCGCCCTGACGCGCTTAAAGCCGATGTTTCCCTGAAAGCCCCTTTCGCCGCAGATAATTAACCGCATACGCAGACGTGTTATTCCGTCGCCAGAAGGCGGCATCCGCAAAGATTATTTCAGCACGGGGTTGTGGCTGAGATTAATAGCCGGAGCAGCGTCAGAGAGGTCAGTCGGGAGAAGAGAAACGGCCAGCAACGGAAGTGATGGCGAATAGCAACAGCTCCCCCGCCAGAGGGGAGCTGTCGTGGATCAGTGCGGTTTACGTACCAGCTTATAACCCAGCAGCAGCACCACTATCCACACCACGCCGACATAGAGCGACACCCGGGTATCCGGGAAATAGCCAATCAGCGCAATGATGAAGCAGAGGAATGCGACACCGACACCCGCGGTCCAGCTGCCGCCTGGCAGCGCGAACTTCAGCTCGCTGGCAGCCTGGCCTGCTTGCCGATTTTGCGGCGGAAGGCAATCTGCGACAGCAGGATCATGATCCACACCCAGACCGTCGCAAAGGTCGCCAGCGAGGCGATCACCAGGAACACTTTTTCCGGCATCAGGTAGTTGAGATAGACCGCAATCAACATGGCGAACATCATCACCACCACCGTCACCCACGGAATGCCGCGTGAAGAAACCTTCATAAATATCTTCGGCGCATGTCCCTGCTGGGCCATGCCGTGCAGCATGCGGCCAACGCCAAACACGTCGCTGTTGGTCGCTGACAGTGAGGCGGTGAGGACCACAAAATTAAGAATTGAGGCGGCCGCCGCCATGCCCAGATGCTGGAAGGTCAGCACAAACGGACTGCCAGAGGTTCCCACTTGGTTCCACGGATAGATCGACATAATCACAAACAGCGTGCCAACATAAAACACCAGAATACGCCACGGGACCGAGTTAATGGGCGCGCGGAATCGACTTCTCCGGCTCCTTCGCTTCCACCGGCGGTGATACCGATGGTTTCGATACCGCCGTAGGCGAACATCACAATCTGCAGCGACAGCAGTATTCCGACCACGCCGTGGGCAAAGAAGCCGCCGTTGGTCCAGAGGTTATGGCCGCCGTTGCCCTAGATAATAATGCCGAAACCGGCAAGATTCATCACAATGATAGTGGCGACTTTGAAGAAAGAGCTGGCCTGGGGATTGTTGACTGACATCTCGCCCAGCGCGCGCATGATGATCTAGGCGAGCAGCACGCTGGGTCCGGCCATTTTGATCGCATCGGCGGAACCGTAAAATAGCCCGGTGCCAATCGCCGATCCCAGCGCCATAAAGCGGATGTGGCGCGTGCTCAGTCCGCGTTTGAGCTTGTTGGTTTCTTGCATAACAACCTGTACCTGTGAAACGAAAAAACCACGGGCAAACCCGTGGTTAAAAAAATCAGTGCCATCTGCTACGAGTGAACGGAAACCTGTTCGCGTCCTTTAACCCGATCCACCACGGCGGCAATCAGCAGCATCACCAGCGATGGCGGCAACCAGGCAAGTCCCTGATCGGCCAGCGGCAGGTGCTGGCTGAATGCAGGCAGCAACGCTTTAAACCCGGTCGTTTTAATCGCATCAACAATGCCGAACAGCAGGCTAATCAGCATCACTGGCGCAATAATCCGGCTGCTCTTGTTCCACCAGTTCAGGGTGAAGCTTAGTACCACCAGCACGATACAAGGCGGATAAATCGCCGTCAGGACCGGGATGGAGATCTGAATCAGGTGGCTCAGGCCGAGGTTTGACACCACCATCGAGAACAGACCGAGGATAAACACCAGCGTTTTATACGACAAAAGCAGGTATTGCGCAAAAAATTCCGCACAGGCGCAGGTCAGACCGACCGCCGTTACCATACAGGCAACGAAGATCAGCGCCGCCAGGAAGAAGCTGCCCATGCCGCCAAAGGTTTGCTGCACGTAAGCATGCAGAATCGCTGCGCCGTTCGCATTCTGATCGACCAGCGCGCCGCTGCCGGATCCCAGTTTAAACAGGCACAGGTAGACCAGCGTCAGGCCCACGCCGGCAATCAGGCCTGCCAGAACGGTGTAGCGCGTCAACAGCGCGGCATTATCGACGCCGCGTGAACGGGCGGCGTTAACGATCACGATGCCAAACACCAGTGCGCCCAGCGTGTCCATGGTCAGGTAGCCATTCACAAAACCGCTGGAGAATGCCGCGCGCTGATACTCTTCCGTCGCCGGAATGGTGCCGCCCGCCGGCCACACCAGCGCAGCAATGCCCAGTACGGTCAGCGCCACAACTTTTAACGGCGCAAGGAAATGGCCGACGGTATCGAGCAGTTTGCCCGGATAGAGCGACACGCTAATCACCAGCGCGAAGTAGACCAGACTGTAGATAAACAGCGGCATCGCGCCATCACCGGTCAGCGGGGCGATTCCCATCTCAAAGGAGACGGTGGCCGTTCGCGGCGTCGCGAAGAGTGGCCCGACCGCCAAGTAGCAGACGGTGGCCAGCACCAGACCGGCAACCTTGCCGATTGGGGTACTGAGCGCATCTACGCCGCCGCCGACGCGCGCCAGCGCCACCACGGTCATCACCGGCAGACCCACGGCAGTGATCAGAAAGCCAATAGCGGCGGTCCAGACGTGTTCGCCAGACTGAATGCCTACCATCGGCGGGAAAATGACGTTGCCCGCGCCAACGAACAGGGCAAATGTCATGAAGCCCAGCGCGAGAATGTCTTTCGAGGTTAAACGATTTGTCATAAGGCCTGTCACTGATGTTGCGTTGGAAGTTGGGTTTGTGTTGTCCCCTCGCTGCGTTAAAACCACGATCAGCCAGCCAATGTCAGCGCATTATGCTCATCGTGAGGTGAAGCGCAGGTGATTTAAGCTGCTTTTTTTCTGTTCACGGAGGGATGGTTCGACAACGGGGCTAAGTAAAACGTTTATGGCGGGGAAAGGCAATACGGGATCGGAAAACCAGAAGGTTATCCCGTTATTTACGCCACAGCCAGTGGATAGCGTTAATTTTTAACCCAGGCACACAAGATGATGTGCCTAAATAATAAACAGAGCGCGAGAATTCCCCGCATAACGCCGCTGACAAATGCACAAAAGGCGCGTTTTACGCGCCTGTTTGCACAAGTTTACAGCATTACCACACCTGTTTTGCGATATCCACCACCAGGCGGATCTTCTGCCACTGCTGCTCTTCGCTCAGGCTGTTGCCTTCTTCGGTAGAGGCAAAGCCGCACTGCGGGCTGAGACAGATCTGATCGAGGCTGACATATTGCGCCGCTTCCTGCAGTCGGGCTTTCACCTGCGCCGGATCTTCCAGCTCACCGGATTTAGTGGTGATCAGGCCAGCTGCAGATAGCGGCAGCCGGCGGCGTAAAACGCCTTATATGACGTCTTTAATAGGTCTGTGCCAGGTCGTCAAAGTAATCAGCCAGATCCGGATAGACCTCAGCGTCGATCACTTTGCGCCCGCCACGGAAGTGCAGCACGCTGGGGCTGGGAATGGTCATTTTTGGCATTGCATCACCGGCAACGCTTTGCAGGAAGCGCAGCAGCTCAACAATTTCAGCGGCGTGCAGCAGGAAAAATCGACCTGGCTGGATATCGAAGTCACCACACAGGAGTACCTCAGCGACCTGCAGCTACAGGTGGAAACCCTGACTGCGGAACTGCCGGTGGAAGTGTTGCTGTTGCGCCGCAGCCGCGAGCAGCGTCAGCACAGCCTGGCGCGACTCGACAACGAAACCCAGAGCGAGCTGAAAGTGGAAGAGGTGTTTGCCCGTCGCCTGGCGCTGGATAGCGAACTGCAACCGCAGCAGATCGACCAGATGACCACCCTGTTCCGCCAGACGCTGGCCGACATTGAGGGGCCACAATGAAGATCCTCACGCTACGGTTTAAAAACCTTAACGCACTGCGCGGTGAATGGTTTATCGATTTCCGCGCCGAACCCTTCGCCAGCAACGGGCTGTTCGCGATCACCGGTGCCACCGGCGCAGGCAAAACTACGCTGCTGGATGCCATCTGCCTGGCGCTCTATGACCAGACGCCGCGACTCGGCGCCATCTCCCAGAGCCAGAATCGCGCACGCGGCACCGCCGACGGCAAACTGCAGGCGCCGCGGGTGGAGCTGGCGCGCTGTGCCGACGATACCATCGTCGCCGACAAGGTCGGTGACAAACTCAGGCTGATTGAGACCCTCTCCGGCCTTGACTTCGAGCGGTTTACCCGCTCAATGATGCTGTCCCAGGGGCAGTTCGCCGCGTTCCTCAACGCCAAAGCCAGCGAACGGGCCGAACTGCTGGAAGAGCTGACCGGCACCGAAATTTACGGCCAGATTTCCGCCGCGATAATATGAACGCCACAAAGAGGCGAAAACCGCGCTCGATCTGCAGCAGATGCTGCAACTGAGCGAGGCGGAACAAACGCTGAGCCGCGACTATCAGCATGCCCAGTAACAGCAGCAGTGGCCGCAACAGGCGCAGCAGCTACAGCAGGATATCGCGCAGACCCGCCATGCGCTGCAACAGGCTGAAGCGGCGGCGCAGGCCGCCGAAGGGGACCGCCAGCGGCTGGCGCGCAGCGAACCGGCTGAAAAGCTGCGGGCTACCCTGCAGCAGCGTGACGAACGGGTGATGCCGCTGGATCAGTCACTGCAGGCGCTACAACAGCAGCAGAAAATCGCGGCGCAGCAAGCAGAACGGGAACAGCAGGCGAAGCAGGCCGCTGCTCAGGCGCTGCTGCAAGCGGAGCAAGTACTAACTTCGCTGCAGGAGCAGCCTCCGCCAGCTGGCGGAGGCGGAATTACAGAGCCTGCGCGAAAGATGAAAAAGCGAGAAACAGCAGCTGGATGATGTCGATAAAATCTGTGCGCTGGAGCAGCAGATTGCCGATCTTACGCAGTATCGCGCCCGGCTCACAGCGGACCAGCCCTGCCCGCTGTGCGGCTCCTGCACACATCCGGCGGTCGCCAGCTAAAGCACGCTGAAAGTCAGCGCCAATCAATAGCGACGCGCTGCCCTGCAACAGCAGGTCGATGCGCTGCGCGAGGCGGGCACCGCCAAAAACGAACAGTTAAAGCAGTCGGCGACACAGCAGCAGACGCTGCGCGACGACATCGCCAAAACCCAGCGGCAGATTGCTGGCCTGGAGCAGCAATGGCAGGCGCTCAGCGGTGAGCTGGCACTTACCTTCACCCTGTCAGATCGCGACGCATTAACCCAGTGGCAGCAGCAGCGCCAGGCGCTGGAGGCGGCTGAGCAGGCCCGTCAGGCGGCAAAATATCACCATCTTCAGCAGTCGCAAGCCTGGCAGCAGCATCTGCAGGCAGAACAGCTGGCGCAGCAATCGCTGGATAACCTGCAGCAGGCGCTCAGCGCGCTGCAACAGCGCCAGCAGCAGTCCCGCTGGCAGCGCTGGCAGCGCTGGCAGGAAAGTGAGCAGTTACTCGCTAACCTGCAGCCGCAGCTGCTGCGCGGCGAAACCCAGCTGACTGCCCTGCAAAGACAGGCGCAACGTGAACAGCAGCAGCAACTTCACCACCATCAGACCCGGCTCGACGAGATGCGCCAGCAGCGTCAGGCCCTGTTTGGCGATCGCGAGGTCGCCGCTGCGATGCCAGCCTCGGCTGAGGCGCTGGCGCAGCAGCTGGAACAGTTGCGGCTGGCGCTACGTGACAATGCCAGCCAGCAGGGCCAGATACAGCAGCAGCTACAGAGCGATGCCAGTCTGCGCCAGCAGCAGAGCCTGATGACGCAGATTGCGCAGGATGAAACGGTGCTGGCGCAGTGGGGACTGCTCAACGATCTGATTGGCTCTGCCAGCGGCGACAAGTTCCGGCGCTTTGCCCAGGGCTTAACGCTGGATCACCTGGTGGCGCTCGCTAACCGTCAGCTCGACCGGCTGCACGGCCGTTATCTGCTGCAGCGTCGGGCGCAGGATCTGCTGGAGCTGGACGTAGTGGATACCTAGCAGGCTGACACCGCACACGATACCCGCACATTGTCTGGTGGCGAGAGCTTCCTCGTCAGCCTGGCGCTGGCGTTATCCGATCTGGTCAGCCACAAAACCCGCATCGAATCGCTGTTTCTCGACGAAGGCTTCGGCACGCTGGATGCGCAAACGCTCGATACCGCGCTGGACGCGCTCAACGCCAGCGGCAAAACCATCGGCGTGATCAGTCACGTTGAAGCGATGAAAGAGCGGATTCCGGTGCAGATTAAGGTGCGAAAAATGAATGGGCTGGGTACAGCCAGCTGGAGTTGCCGCAGGGATAACGGGCGCTGATCAGCCTGTAGCGCGGTCCGGTCAGCAAACCGCCCTGCTCATTCTGCGCCAGCAGGCGATTACTGGTCAGGCCGGCAATCGAGTGGGCTTTATCGCTGACGTTGTTGGCGATCTGTTTAATCGCTGCACTGACCGGCATGCCGACCAGTCCGCCATTGTTGTTGCCCTGTTCACTGTCGTTGGCGGTGGTATAGCCCTGCCAGAGCCTCTTTGCCGCTGCGCAGATCCACCAGCCGCGCGGTCGCTGACACGGTTGTCATGCTGTCGATCACCCGGTAGCTGCTTCCATAATCGGTGATCGAGATATAGAGCGCGCTGTCGGCGTTAAAGATCTTATTCAGGCGAGCCGGGCTGACTGCATGGATTTCACTGCCGCTGGTCAGGCCATTCTGCTGGAAAGTCTCTTCCACCACCGCCACCGGAGACACGTAGTAACCCGCTTCGGCCAGCGGCTGGGTCACCAGCGAGGTCAGGCTGTGGGCGGCATTAATGTCCGGTGCTTTGTTTTCGGCCGGTAGCACCAGAATCGACGCCGGCTTGCTGGCGCGAAACGCGCTATAGTCATACGGTTTTTTGTGCTGCGCACAGCCGGTCGGCAGCAGCACGGCCAGTGCGCCGCCCAGGGCAATCAGTTTTTTCACCGGGTCACTCCTTGTTTGTTACTCATCAGAAAACCCATGTAAGGGCCGGCTTCCGGAAACAGCTGCTTTTCCGTGGCAAACCGGCCAAAGGCTTTATTGGTATGACCGGTTTTGGCGTACAGCAGGCCGAGCTGAGCGTGCAGCCCTGGCGCGACCGACTGGTTTACCGCACGCGCTTTTTCAACATCAAGATTCAGCGCTTCGATCTGCTTCTGCGGATCGCTATCTTTCTGGTAGTAGCTGTAAATCTGCTGCTGATAGTCGCCCCAGTAGTAGAGGGTTTTCGGTGCACAGCCCGCCAGCAGCGCAGCCGCCATCAGCAGGCCGCCCAGTGTGATGATTTTCATTAACTGCTTCCTTATTTAGCCGGACGCCAGGCGCCGTTGTTGATTCCATCCACTAAATGGTTGACCGCTTTACGAATCGCCAGATCCATCACTTTGCCGTTCAGCGTTGAGTCGTAGCTGCTGGTGCCGCCAAAACCGATGATTTCCCGGGCAGAAAGCTGGTGTTCGCCCACGCCTTGCGCGCTGAACACTACTTCGGAGGTGGTGACGTCCACCACGTTGAGATTAACTTTGGCGTAGGCGATCTGGCTCTTACCCCGGCCGAGAATGCCCCACAGCTGCTGATCGCCGACTTCTTTGCGGCCAAACTCAGTGATATCACCGGTGATGATGTAGTTCGCGCCTTTGATATTTTGCTGGCTGCGCTTGAAGTCCTCTTCCTGCTCTAACTCTTTCAGGTTGCTGCGATCGAGCACGCTAAAGCGGTTAGTCTGCTGCAGACGGGTGATCAGAATGGTTTTTGACTGATTGCCCAGCCGGTCAACGCCATCGGAGAAGATGCCGTTCATATACGAAGAGCGGTTATCAAACTGACCGACGGCAATCGGGCTGCGCACGCCCTAGTAAGCGGGCTGGCTGGCCGCGCGGACCTCGGGCGCCTCAATGGCACGGGATGATTCGGTGGCGCAACCGCTGATCAGCGAAGCACTTAATAAGGTGAGTGCCGCAACGGCATATTTTCTCTGCATTTCTAATCCATGAATAAATAATAAGAAACCGCGATGGGGGCGGTAAATTCTGGTTCTGCCGACAGTAGGAGTAATGCCATAGCATTCGCCAATCCGGTCTGTAGACTGTCGGCAGCAGAAGAAGAGAACTTTAATCAGAATTGGTCAGTTCAATGAATTTAATTAATGTAATACTGAAAATATTGCCGGGCGTCATTATTGCAACAGCACTCAGTGGCTGTCAGCATTCTGAACCACAGCAACGGGATAGCGTCGCCAACCTGTGTCAGCCAGCGAAGGATCCTGACAGCGCATCTTGTCAGTGGACTAATCAAATGCAGCATCGCCTGAATCAGCAATTCAGCGATGCGGCGCGCTATGCGGGTCAGCAATGTCTGGTCCGGCTGGAGTGGCAACAGAGTGGACGCTATGCGGTGACGCAGACCCAGGGATTGCCGCCGCCGGTGCGCAGCCAACCGGCGTGGTTTGGCTTTGCGCCGCGCCAGGCTAGCTTGCCAGACCATGCTGCCGCCACTGACGCGGACTGATGCCGAACCAGCGACGAAAGGCGCGCGAGAAGGCGCTGACTTCCGATTAACCCAGCAGCAGCAGCGCCATTTCAGAGATCGGCAGCTGCTTCTGCTGCAGATAGTGAGTGGCCATTTCGCAGCGAACCTGATCCACCAGCGCACTAAAACTGCAGCGACCAGCTCGATAACCCCAGCTTATCGGCCACCTCTTCCAGCACCGGTTCGCCCTGCATCAGCGACAGATTCACCTGGGAGCGCGCCTGCTCTGCCAAGCTCTGCTGCGAGGCGGCCCGGTTAAGCCGGTGGATCGCATCCTGCATCACCACCAGCAATATCGGATCGCTTTCCGGCATGCTGCGCAGCAGATCGCGCTTTGGGATCACCAGCGAGTTAAACGGTTGATCGAACCAGATCGGGGCATCGAACACGTTACCGTGATCGTGCCACTGCTCCGGGCGCGGATGTTAAAAATGCACTTCACGCGGTGCCCAGTTTTTGCCTGCAGCATGACGAATCAGGTTCATGAACATGCCCAGCGTCAGCTCCGCATCCTGACGGCGCGAGAGAATAGCGCCGTGCCGGACCTGATAGTCGAGCCGCCAGCACTCGCCTTTGTCCACCAGCCGGGTCAGGGTGTCGTACTGATGCTAGGGAAAGGCATTAACCACGTTGTGCAGCGCCTGCTCCAGCGTGGCCGAGCAGAGTCCGATATAGCCAATCAGGCCTAATGACTGCGGTTTAAACTGCCTGCCGTAGTGCAAACCGAAGTTATCAAAACCGGAGTGTCGTGCCGCCTCTTCCAGCACCCGACAGTGGCTGGCCAGCACGCCGTGATCGCCTGCACCCGCAGCAGCGGAGCGGGCAGCAAACGCATCGGGCTGTTTCATCATCATCGGATTCATGGTCGCCTCAGTCAGAATTCAGGGGGATCACCCACTGTCAGACGAGCAAATTCCGTACCAGCTTAATTCTTCCGGGTTTCAGTCAGTTAGCCAGCGGCTCTCAGGCGGGCAGCACTGCGGCAGCGCACTGACGCCCGCCGCTGGTGCATCAGGCGCCCACCGGCAACTGCTCGCTCTCCAGATAACGACGGCAGAGACGCACCGAGTGGCTGGCCCATTCGGTTCCCAGGCTCTGCGCCATCTCGGTTTCGGCGTGCGATCCTACTCATGCGGTGAGCTGGATCCGGCGCCGGATCAACAGCGTCGGCAGCAGTGCCATCTCCTGATCGCTGATGTGTGAGACCTGCTCGTAACCGCGGATCCAGTGATCGATCCACTCTGCCGCGCGCGGATGATGCTCGACAAAACTGATCGCCGCCGCCAGATCGTGCAGATACCAGCCCAGCCCGCAGTCATCAAAGTCGATCACCCGGGTTTCGCCGTTGTGCAGCAGCAGATTGGTCAGCCGCAGATCGGCGTGGATCAGGCCGTAACGATCCTTTGCCAAACTGCGCCAGCACCTCGCCCGCTTGGGCGATCGCCTTCTCGACGATAGCGTGATCGGTCGGATGCAGATGCGGCGCATCCTGCCAGCGTCCCCAGTGGCTCTGCGCGCTGGTCATGGTGTGGTGATCCCAGATAATGCGCTGGAAGCCTGCCGGCGGCTGCCACTGTTTGCTGTGCTGATGCAGCCGGGCCGTAATCTGCCCCAGCTGCTGAAAGGCGCGCGGGTCTACCTCGGTAGTCGGCATCTCGCCGTCAATCCAGTGGAACAGCACCACATAACGCTCGCCGCCGTCGGGCAAACGCAGCGTCAGCACGCGCTCACCCTGGCTGTCGGCTACCGCCTGCGGCACAACAATGCCGGTTTCACGCAGCGCATCCAGCCACAACAGTTCGCTGAGAATATCCGCTTTTTGATGGTAGTCGCCGCAATGCAGCCGTAGCGCATAGCGTCTGCCGCCCGCCTGGAGCAGGAAGGTGGCGTTTTCCGAGCGACACAGCAGGCGCAGCGTGCCCTGCAGCGCGGCGGGATAACGGCCCAGCGCCTGCTGCGCCAGTGCGGTGAGTTGGGAATTAGTCAGGTTGTCATATTGTTTAGCGCTCATCAGTCCGGCTCCTGGTCAATTGCGTCATCTCAGCATACGTTGCCAAAATCTGAGCTGCTTGACCACAGAGGAGTCAAAGTTGACCGCAGCGTGCATCTGGCCCGGTTGTTGCCTGTGAGTTGACCGTGGAGAACAGCATTGACCGCGCCGACGTCAAGTCGCGGCCCGCAAGGCAACGGCATTATCCCTTCACTGTAGCGTAAACCATGAGGTGCGGTATTCACTGCCGTGCTGCACCAACAACGACGGGGATAACAGTATGACAAACAGACTCAAGCCCACGCTGGGCTTTCTGGTCACCACCGCGCTGATTGCCACGCTCTACACCTGCTTTATTTTCAGCTCCACCGAGCTGACCACCGCGATTCCGCATGCCGGCGGGCTGATTGCCGGTCTGGCCACGCTGATTGAGTTCGTCTTTGTCCCGCCGGCGATCGCGATGGCGATTGGAGCCTATCTCAACGTGCAGTATCCGGCGCTTAACCCGAAAACCGCTGCGGTCGGCGCTTACCTGCTATTTATGACGCTCAATATTCTTGACGTGAAACTGGCAGCGATGTTCGAACTGGTAGTCACGGTTCTGGCGGTGATTGAGCTGCTGGTGTTTATGGGCGTGGTGTCATCGGGTTTCAGCCTGGCGAACTTTGCCGCGCACGGCTGGGCCAGCAGCGACAGCTTCGGTATGCCCGCCTTTTCCGGTATTTTTGCCGCTATTCCGTTCGCCATCTGGTTTTTCCTCGCCATTGAGGGTGCCGCAATGGCGGCGGAAGAGGCAAAAGATCCGACCCGCACCATTCCCCGCGCCTACACCAGCGGCATTCTGACGCTGGTGGTGCTGGCGATCGGCTTGATGCTGATGGCAGGCGGCGCGGGCTATCTGCCGCCCGGGCTGGCGAAACTGTCACGCTTCCGGACACCGCACCGCGCCATCATTACCGGTGGTGTACTGGGGATCGCGGCAATTTACAGCGACGGCATTATTAATTTGCAGGGAATAACGCTGACGGCAGCGATGATCACCATGGCGGTGTTTGGGGCGATTGTGATGTATATAATGAGTATGCTGAGCTTGTTTCGGCTGCGCCGCAGCTGGCTCGCAGTTTCCGTGCGCCCGGCTACCCGATTGTACCGGGCATCGCCCTGCTGTTATCGGTGGTCTGTCTGCTGGCGATGCCGTGGTTTAACCCGATCATTGGCGCGCTGTTCGTCGCCTTTATGCTGGTGGGCTATCTCTACTTCCTTGCGACCAAAGCCCAGCGCGATCGGGCGCCACAAGACAGCATGCTGGTGGGTGAATAACAGGGCGCGCCCCGCTATTCGGTGCTGAATCAGTCGTTGAGCGGCCAGAACCAGGCCGCTCAACGCACCCCGCTGGAATAGCCATGGTGAGCCTTCAGCACCGGCGTTTCGCATTCACCGCCAAATACCCATTTTTTCATCAGCGTCGGTACGGTCTGATAGAGACGATCGACATTGCTCATCCCGCCGCCCAGCACGATCACGTCCGGATCACCACCTGCGCCAGCGATTTTGCCAGCCGCAGTTCGTAACGGCTCATCGCCAGTTCGGCGATCGGATCCTGTTGCGCCAGCAGCGATACGATCTCAGCGCCTTTACGTGACACCCCGCTCAGCCGATGATAATCAATGGCGAAACCGGTGCCCGAGACGAAGGTTTCAATGCAGCCCTGCTGCCCACAATAACAGGGTACTTCCTGCCGATAACGCAGCTCATCCTCATCCATCCACGGCAGCGGATTGTGGCCCCACTCGCCGGCATTGCCGTTACCGCCGATACGTGACTGACCGTTGATCGCCACCCCGACACCCGATCCGGTGCCAATGATCACCGCAAACACCAGCGGCTGACCGGCGCCTGCCCCATCGACCGCCTCAGAAACGGCGAGACAATTCGCGTCGTTGGCGATGCGCACGTCACGATTCAGCGCCTGCGCCAGATCTTTATCCAGCGGCTGGCCGTTGAGCCAGGTGGAGTTGGCGTTTTTTACCCGCTTGCTGTAGGACGAAATCTTGCCGGGAATGCCGAGGCCGACGGTGCCGGTTTGCCCGGTTTTCTGCTCCGCCAGACGGACCAGATCGACAATCGCCTGTACCGTTGCCTGATAGTCATCACGCGGGGTGTTGACCCGGTGACGAAACAGCTCCTGTCCGGCGTTCGATAACGCAATCACTTCTGTCTTGGTACCACCCAAATCAATGCGTATGCGCACGATTTATTCCTCGTTATTCGTTCAGGTGGGACATACAGTAGAAGGCGCCAGCCGGAAAGGCAATGAAACCACTCCGATGTTTCGCTATCATGCGCGCTGACTCTGTTAGACTTGTGCGCCCGATCGCGCCACGGTAAGGAATCCCGATGTTGTGGTTTAAAGATATGATGGTTTATCGTCTGAATCGTGACATTCCGTTGTCCGCAGACGAGATGGAAAAACAGCTCGACACCTTCACTTTTTCGCCGTGTGGCAGTCAGGATATGAGCAAAACCGGCTGGGTGTCGCCGATGGGCAACCGCAGCGATGCACTAACGCATGAAAACAACGGCCAGATCGTCATCTGCGCCCGTAAAGAAGAGAAAATCCTGCCGTCACCGGTAGTAAAACAGGCGCTGGAAGCGAAAATCGACAAGCTGGAAGCGGAGCAGAGCCGCAAGCTGAAGAAGACCGAAAAAGATTCGCTGAAAGATGAAGTGCTGCACAGCCTGCTGCCGCGTGCCTTCAGCCGCTTCAGCCAGACCTATCTGTGGATCGACACGGTGAACAACCTGATTATGGTTGACTGCGCCAGTGCCAAAAAAGCGGAAAATACTCTGGCGCTGCTGCGCAAAAGCCTCGGCTCACTGCCGGTGGTGCCGCTGACTCTGGAAAGCCCGATTGAACTGACCCTGACCGAATGGGTGCGCTCTGGCGAGGTGCCAGCCGGTTTCGCCCTGATGGATGAAGCGGAGCTGAAAGCGATTCTGGAAGATGGCGGCGTAATCCGCTGCAAGAAGCAGGATCTGGTGTGCGATGAGATCGCTAATCACATCGAAGCGGGCAAAGTGGTGACCAAACTGGCGTTGGACTGGCAGGAGCGCATTCAGTTTATGCTGGCCGACGACGGTTCAATCAAACGCCTGAAGTTCAGCGACACGCTGCGCGACCAGAATGACGATATTGCTCGTGAAGATTTTGCCCAGCGTTTTGACGCCGACTTTATTCTGATGACCAGCGAACTGGCTGCGCTGACCAGCAACCTGGTGGAAACGTTAGGCGGCGAAGCCCAGCGTTAAACGGCGAAGCCCTGAAAGAAAATGGCCGCAATGCGGCCATTTTCTTTCAGGTAGCAACAGAGATAAGAACTGGGTTCGCCAACCTGCAAATGAAATTCGCTGTGGTCCGGTACGTTGAACACCGAACCCGCTTCAAACCATTGCCACTCGGTTTCACCCGGCAGCAGCACCTTCAGCGACCCGCTTACCACGGTCATCTCTTCCGGCTGAGCGGTACCAAAGGTATATTCATCCTTCAGCCATCACGCCCACGCTGGCACGGCCGGTGCTCGTACTCTCAAAACCAATGGATTTAACTTTTCCGTCAAAATACTCACTAATGTTGAGCATAATACTTCCTCACAGCACATTAAGGTATCTGGCAGTGTAGAAGGGAACTCGCTGAGCTGATCTGTCACGCGAAATGATGGTCGTTTGTGATCTCTCACGTCAGCCCAGCAGTTCTGCCGCCAGTCTGGTCACCAGCTGGTTAGAGAGCAGTACCGGTACGCCGAGCCGCGACTGCAACGCGGCCCGATGCTGCTGGTGATAGCCGATGCAGTCCAGCACCACCAACCCAACATCAGCAGCCTGCAAGGTGCGGGCTGCTGCTGCGAACGTCTGCTCATCAGCCAGATAAGGGCTGGCGACGGCGAAACAGGGCGGCGACGGTAACAACCGCCATTTACCCACCTGTTCAACGATCTGCTCCTCTACCGGCACTACAATGCCCACCCGTTGCTGCTGCGCCAGCGCGCAGATCAGCGGCGGGATAATACGATCCGGCTCCAGCAGCAATGCGCGCCGGGTCCGTAAGGTGCCAAACTCGCCGGTACACAGCAGCATAATGGTGTCGTAACCGGCCTGCTCCAGTGCGGTGATTTTGCGTTGCAATCCCTGCTCTACCTTCGGTGCCGCCAGCCGCACCTG
This sequence comes from Pantoea sp. Eser, assembly GCA_009830035.1. Lineage (GTDB taxonomy): Bacteria > Pseudomonadota > Gammaproteobacteria > Enterobacterales > Enterobacteriaceae > Pantoea. The sequence continues at coordinate 8,784 of SZZY01000003.1, read as the reverse complement.
CTCACCGCTCTGCAGCCGCGAAACCAGGATCGCCTCGCCCGCCGCCGGAGCATACTGCACCGCGATGTCGGCCGCACTCAATCCATCCAGCAAGCCGGCATTGTCGGTAACGTTGTCCGGCAGATGCTGGCGCAGCAGCGGCAGAATGTCACAGCGCGGTGACTGACCGATAGTCAGGGTGACCAGAGATTTAGCCATATCAGTGATTCCGGTGGCGCAGATGTCCCAAGCAGCCGCGCATATTCTTCAGCGTCATAAAAGTGGCAGGTCTCGCGACCAAACTCTTTCGCCACTTCAACCGCAAATTTCGCCGCGGCGGCGATATCCACCTCATGACTGGCCCCGGTACCGCAGCCAGGCACCACCGATTCAGCGGTGATCGCGACTCCGACCACCGGCACATCGGTGGCGGTCGACGGTTGCAGAATGCTGTTCAGATGGTAAATGCCGTTGCCGTAGGGGGTGATGTCCTGAGTGGTGATCGGAAAGGTAACGGCCGGACGACCGGTGGTCATATCCATAATACGCAGCAGGTCCTCAGACACCCGCAGGATGTAACCTTCTTTCACCGTAGGCGATAGCGCAAAGCCCTTGTGGTTGATGATGCGGTTACCCTTAGCGGTATCGATTGACAGAATCTCATCCACCCCCGCCATCACCTCATTATCGTTCATGGTGACATCGTCAATTGGCGAATCCATAAAGTCGACCGGCTGATGCGGACGGGTTGGCGCATCCGGGCAGATGTGGGTGGTGACAATCACATCTCCGCTCAGGCGATCGCCGCCGCTGGCTTTGCCCTGGGTGCCGGGAATATCGATGCCGGCCACCGGCTGGACATAGGCGCGCAGCAGGAAGCAGGCGTGTACCGTCCCGGCGCCTCACCAGAGACGTGGGGAGGCCCGCACAGACAACCGAAGTGCTGCGTAAAGAGTGGCGGTCAGATTAAAAGAAAAAGGCCCGAAGGCCTTTGTTTTTCCCTGGTGTGGCGAAATATTACGCCGATAAAATCGTTGTGGCGTTACGCGCCAAATTTCTCGGCCATCTCTAGCGGCGGTGGCGCGTAAGGCATCAAGCAGTGCTGGCGGGTAGCCCGGCTCAGTCTTCTGCGACAGAAACGACAGGCAGAGCGCCACCGTTTCGCCATGATGTTTGTTGTGCAAGATGACTGACAGAGAACTGATGCCAGGCAAGGTTTCATTGCGTGCCAGCGGCCAGCCGTGCTGACGCACTTCCGCCAGTCTGGTACACAGCGCGTCGGGCGTTTGCGGCGAATTAGCTGAAACGACCTGCCAGTCATCACGGTAGCGCGCCTGCACGTCTTCATCGCTCAGCTGAGCTAACAGCGCCCGGCCGGTAGGGGTCGCAGCTGCGGGCATCCGGCTGCCCGGCGGCGTCACCATCTGGGTGAAATGGCGACCGTGATACATGCACATGACTAGTACTTCGCGGCCGGCCAGCTTGGAGACATATCCCATGCAACCGGTGCTTTAAGCCAGGCGGATCATCGCGGCGGAAACGCTATCAACTAGCAGTGCCGAGAGATAATGCCCGGCGGTGGCCAGCAGTACGCGACCAATATGATAGCCGCGCGTTTCGGCATCCCGCTCCAGTAATCCCTCACTTTACATCGTCGCAAGCAGACGCGAAACGGTGCTCTTTGGCAGCGTTAATGCCTCAACCACTTCGCTAAACGTCAGGCCGACATGGCCCTGCGTCACGCCTTTTTGCTGGAACAGTGTGAGTACTGCGGCGGCGTTTTAGAGTGTGGTCATGCTGCGAGTTTCACTATATGGAACTGAGTTCCTGAATCGGGTAAGTCGAAAATAAAGCGTTGAGCTGAATCGGTCAAGTGACAATTTTTAGCACGGACGATCGGCAGGCGGACAAAATACGGGCAGATAAATGATTAGCGGGGCTTTATCTGGTGACGGGAAGATCGGGCAGGACAGAAAACAGTGCAAAACCGGGTCAAGCAGAAAATTTGCACAGAATTGAAGGTCGGATCGGTGGGCTTACAGGCTGGCGTCCCTGCCAGCGGCAACGTTTTACTCTTTTTCGACGTCTTCGTAACGCAGTTTGGCGTCACGCGCTTCCTCTTCCGTTTCATGCTCGCTGATTAACGAATTCGGTTTAGGATGGTCAGCACGTAATTCGTACGACGTCACTTTGTTGGCTTCAGTGCCCTTTTCAACCGGCACAATGCGCGCTTCGCGTGGATAGGGTGGTCTGGTCGGCATACGGTGTACCTCCGGGCTGAATAACTCTCTGTGAGACAGGCTGATGCCTGCCAGACAGTAAGTATAGACAACGGCGCCCGAAGCGGGATCAAAGCGGTAAAAATCTGAGGGTTAGCTGGCGCGCGCCAGCGACAGAGAGTGCAGGATTTCGTCAACCACGCCGTCAGGCGACTGCATGGCATTGACCTGATGATGCGCCGCCGCGCGGTATAAATGGGCGCGCTCACGCAGCACCTCTTCCATCTCATCAGCGATCGGGCGTCCGGTTAAGGTCGGCCGCTGTGCCGTTTCCGGCTGGCTCTCCAGCCGCTCCGCCAGCACCTCAGGCGAGGCGCTAAGCCAGATGACACGGCCCTGCTCCTGCATAAAGCGGCAGTTGTGTTCCGCCAGCACCATGCCGCCGCCGGTGGCAATCACCGTCAACGGCGCCGTAACCGCCTGCAATGATTCGGTTTCACGGGCGCGGAAGCCTTCCCAGCCTTCAGCCGCAACAATTTCCGCCACGCTGCGCTGCGTAGTCAGTTGCAGGTGATGATCGGTATCGCAGAAGGCGTAGCCCAGCGCCTGCGACAACGCTTTGCCGACAGTGGTTTTGCCGCAACCGCGTGCGCCAATCAAAAAGATGGGTAGAGACATCAGGGCCGTTCCTCCGCCTGGCCGCGTGCTGCGGCTGCATGTTTAGCTCAATAGTGCGACGCATGATAACTGGAAATCTTTTTTGCCTCTACCCATCAAGCATGATTTGCGCACCGCCTCCGCTCAACTTCGGATAATTACTTTGTTTTTAAGGTGAAAACCATGCACGTTTTGTGCATCCCCGGCATCCGGTTACCACCGCAACATTTGCTTACCGCCTCAATTTTACTTTGCAGCTTGCCGCCCCCATATACTGATCACAGTCGCAACAGGAGAGTCATCATGCAACGCGAAGAACAACAACTGATTGAAGGGCTGTTCAGCCGTCTGAAACAGGCAGAAAGCCAGACTGCGGCACGCGATGCCGCTGCCGAACAACTGATTAACCAGCACCTGCAGGCACAGCCGGGCGCGCCCTACTACATGGCGCAGGCGATTCTGATTCAGGAAGCGGCGCTGAAGAAACTGAATGAGCGGGTGAGCGAGCTGGAGAGCCGCCTGGCACAGCAGCAGCCAGCGCAGAGCAGCGGTGGATTTCTGTCGGGCTTATTTGGCAGCGGATCACGCCAGCAGCAGCCTGCCCAGCCACCGCAATATGCCAATGCGCCGGCCGCACGCGGCATGGGCTTCCTTGGCGATGCGCTGCAGACCGCAGTGGGCGTCGCGGGCGGCGTGGTGATGGCGGATATGCTGACCAGCATGTTTCATCATTCTCAGCCGGAAGAGATTGTGAACATCATTAACGAGCCACCGCTGCCGGAGGTAAATGACAACAGCTTCCTCGATCAGAACGCAGGCTGGGACAACGGCGATCTCAACGATTACGACGACGACAGCTTCGTCTGATTTCAGCGTTTCTGCTGCCTGAGCCAGCTATCCAGCTCGTTAGCAGCAAATTGCTGGCGGTCACGCGGATCCATCGCCGCGGGGCCGCCGGTCTGCACCCCACTTGCCCGCAGAGTATCCATAAAATCGCGCATCGTCAGCCGTTCACGAATGGTGGCCGGTGAGTAGCGTTCGCCGCGTGAATTAAACGCCGCCGCCCCCTTTTCAATCACTTCCGCCGCCAGCGGGATATCCGCCGTGATCACCAGATCGCCCGGCTGCGCCCGCCGGACAATTTCATTATCCGCCACGTCAAACCCCGCCGGCACCTGCAGCGTGCGCAGATAGGGCGAAGACGGCACGCGCAGAAACTGGTTAGCGACAAAGGTCACGGTAGTCGCCGTGCGGTCCGCAGCGCGGTACAGCACCTCTTTGATCACATTCGGACAGGCGTCAGCATCGACCCAGATAGCCATCATTATTCCTTCTTACCAGACATAAGCCCCGATCTTGCCGAACTCGTCCGCAATGGCAAATTTTATTTGCAGCGCGGTGACCGACCTGAACGCGGCTGACTTGTTATTCAGGCTGGCTGAAGTAAGCTAACCCGCTCAGAACAGCGAACAATGACTAAGGAGACGGCGATGCTGGCAAAGAAAATTGGATTTATCGGCGGTGGCAACATGGCAAAGGCCATTATTGGCGGACTGGTCAGCAGTGGCAAAATCGCGCCGTCTGATATCTCGGTTTTCGATCGTAAACCCGAGACCAACCAGGCGCTGGCTGAGCAGTACGGCATTAACGCCGCAGAGAGCGCAGAGGCGCTGGCACGCGAGGTCGATATCCTGTTTGGCGCGGTTAAACCCAACGTCATTCTCAAAATCCTCAAGGATCTGACCGGTAGCCTGAAGAAAGAGGCGCTGGTGGTTTCCATTGCCGCCGGGGTGACGCTGGATTCGCTCTCGTCGGTGCTGGGTTACGATTGCAAAGTTATCCGGGCGATGCCGAATACCCCGTCGCTGGTGAGTGAAGGCATGACGTCTGTCACCCCTAACGCGCTGGTTGAGCAGAGTGAAACCGATGAGGTGGTAGCAATTTTTGAAAGCTTCGGCAAAGCCGCCGTGGTGGAAGAATATCTGATCCATTCGGTGGTCGGCGTCAGCGGTTCTGCACCTGCCTACGTGTTTATATTTATTGAAGCGATGGCCGATGCCGCAGTGGCTGGCGGGATACCGCGTGCCCAGGCGTACAAGTTTGCGGCTCAGGCAGTGAAAGGTGCCGCGCAGATGGTGCTGACTACCGGTAAGCATCCGGCTGAGCTGAAAGATATGGTCTGCTCGCCTGGAGGGACCACGATTGAAGCGGTAAAGGTGCTGGAAGAGAAAGGACTGCGCTCGGCAGTTATCGAAGCGATGCAGCAGTGCATGGCGAAATCGGAAAAGCTCAGTCGCAGTTAACGCCACACCAACAGAGCAGGCCAGCGCCTGCTCTGCTCTTTTACACACGTCAGATTAGCTCTGCTGCGCCTGATAAAGCGCCACCGCCTGCGCCACCGTCATCGGCTGCTGCATACGTTCGATCAGTTCCGCGGTCAGGGTGTAGAGACCGCATGAGCAGACCGCAGCCAGTTGCCCCTGCTGCCCGTAAAACGCGATGAAGGTTTTATCCGCCAGCGAGCCAAGCAGCTGGTACTCATCCCATTCGGCGGCATGGCCCAGATATTCATAGCGCGTGCCATATTGGGTGGTCCAGAAGAACGGCACACGGTCATAGTGCACCGCCTGATCCAGCATATTGCGCGCCGCCGTCTGTCCCTGCTGGTGCACCACGCGGTAGTGTTCGATGCGCAACGGTCCCTGCATCACCGGCAACCCAGATGTTTTGCCACCCGCAGCTGAGCATCCGCCTGCAGGCTGCCATCCTCAGCGAGCGGTAAATCGTGAATAAACGGCGTGGCCGGTTTTACCCCGGAGGCAAACAACACCACATTAGCCGCCAGCTGTTGCCCCCCTTTCAGCCGCACCGCGGTGACATGTTTGTCGCCCTGCAACGCCTCGATCTCGCCGTGAACCCATTTGACGCCATTATCCTGATGTAACTGCAAAAAATAGCGGTCAATCTGTTCACCGAACTGTTTCACAAACGGCAGCGGCTGGCGGGCAATCACCGTGACCTCGATATTACGATTACGCCGCGCCGAGGCCATTTCGGTGCCGATGAAGCTGTTGCCGATGATCACGATTTGCTGGCTGGCATCCACCGCTTTCAATAGCGCGTCGGTCTGATCTTTACTGCGCAGCAGATGCACGCCGGCCAGATCGCTGCCTGGCAGGTCGGGACGCACTGGCGTCGCCCCGCTGGCGATCAATAATTTGTCGAACGACAGTGACTCGCCATTGTGGAAAATAAGCCGCTGTTGCTGACTATCGAGCCGGGTGGCGGTGGCCGTGATGCGCTCAACGTGATCCATCACATGCTCTTTCAGCAGCTGCGGCACCTCGCTGATATCCATCTTGCCGGAGGGCACAAATTTGGTCAGCGCCGTACGGTCGTAAGGGGCATCCTGCTCGCGTTCAACCAGCACCAGCCGGATCTTAAAGCACTCATGACGCAGCCGCCACAGCGCGGCACTGCCGGCCGCCCCGCCGCCCAGCACCACCAAAACCGGCGCACTCGCCCCGCTGCCAATCGGCGCAGCAGGCGACATCGCTTTAGGGTTCACCAGCACGTTGCCGTTTTCAATCCGCAGCGGATACTGTTTCAGATCGGCCAGCGCCAGCATGGGGACATTTCGCCTGGTAAGCACGCACACTCTCTCCGTCCCGGATCAGCAATACCTCCACCTCACCCAGCTTCTTTTTAACCGGCTGACGCTGTGGCAACTCGTTCAGGGCAACGGTAAATTGATAGTTCACGACATTGCTCCCTTTGCGTTCTGGTTATCGGATGCGCAGCAAAAAACCGCTGCTGCACAAACCCCTACAAACAATAAGTGTGGCAAAGGAATCGCACGGCTCATGTCGGAATGTTAACGAGGTGGTTATGCTCCTGTTTTATCAGGAAATTTAATAACCGAAGGCGGGAAGGAAAAGGCGGCCACCCGGGTGGCCGGCAGGCGTCAACTTTTTTTCAGGCACTGACTAATAAAGGTCTTACGGGCATCGCCTTTGAGGTTTTGTGAGCTGGCATGCTGATTACACATCGACATCTTCTCCTGCTGCGGCGTTTTATCCGCCGCGCTGGCAACACCACTGACCAGCAGGCCCGCCATCACCATCGCCATTAAACCGATTTTCATCGCTTCTTCTCCATTGTGAGTTAGCCATTCTGATTCTGGCAGTGATTAAGCAAAGCGGGGGAATTTCAGGCGGAACTGCTGCAAAGATCGCAAATCAGGCCAGCGCACTCGCAGTCAGACGCGCGGGTGCCTGAGCAGCCTGTCGATGTGATTACGCAGCAGCACGGCGTTTTCATCACTGGCGTCGGCAGCATTGTCCATTGCCGTTTCAATGCTGGAAGTAATGGCCTGGTGCTGTTGCCGCACCAGCGCGGTGACCACGATTTCCAGCGCCTCAATCTGGGCGACCTGTTCTTTTGACGCCTCTTCTTTTTCAGCCAGTTTAACCAGTAGTTCAGCAATCAGGTTTTTCATGCTGCGATCTCAGCAGAGAAGAAAAGCAGAAATTAGCACTGGTGAAATAAAAAAACAGAGGGTACCTCTTTTGTCAGGCAGTTAACCTATGGCGTGTGGCGTGCGCTTCCCCCGTTGCGGGCTGTTGATGCAGGCGAAACGTTTTGCCAGCGAAAAGTGCCGTCGCGTAACGTTTCGCCCCCCTGAAACTGCCCGTTATGCGTTAACGCAGATAGACAAAACCGCGACCCGGTCCACCGCCGTGTCCACCTCAGCCGCCCGGAGGAGGGAAAACACATCCGCTCAGTGCGGTAACCAATACCACAACGGCAGTCAGCTTAATCAGTCGTACCATATCAACCTCAGGATGAAGAAATCGGGCTGAGTGTAGGGAGACGCCTGCAGGCAGACAAGTGGGAATCCTCCGTATCGGGCGGCTATTCATCTTTGCTGACCAAGCTTAACGCTTTACAGCCAGTACGACGTCACAATCTCAACATCTGCCCGCCTTTCGGGCGCAGGGCGATCCGCTTATTTTGTTCAAGACGTTAAGGCGGACGCTTTACAGCCTGCACATTTTTGTTTGCGCATTGTGAGCGCATTACAACTTAAGGAACTCATCATGTCCCAGGCTGCCTTTAATGACATTCTTTCCCGACGCGACTGGGAAAATCCGGTGATCACCGCGCTGCATCGGCTGGATGCGCATCCGCCGTTCGCCAGCTGGCGAACGGCGGACCGGCGACATTGCCCAGATACATGAACGACTGGTTATAGCCAAAGATACGGCCGGTGATGTTGTCGCGTGAATGGCGCACCAGCAGCGTCTGCACCGCCGGCATCATGGCGCCATCGGCAAATCCCAGCAGGAAACGCAGCACCCCAAGCTGGGTGGCGCTGGTGACAAACGACATGGTGACAAACAGCAGCAGCGAGATCGCCATGGTGGCCAGCAGAATCAGCTGGATGCCGATGCGATCGCCTAGCCGTCCCAGCCGGGGCGCGACCGCCGCCGAAATGACAAAGGTGATGCTGAAGGTTAGCCCCGACCACAGGCTGAGCGACTCGCCACCGCTGACGCCAAGCTGTTCAAGGTAGAGCAGCAGAAACGAAATGATCTGGCTGATCGCCAGGCCGGTAAAGAAAGCAGCCGAACCAGACCGAAATCAGGTTAATTTTCCAGGGTTCAATTACGCGTGGCATCAGCAGAAGGTTTGCAGGAAAGGGAAACTTAAGTTTACCGCGCCCCTGACTTTGCCGACTGACAAAACATGGCACAGACGGTAAGACGCTGTTTTCCGCTTTGATTCAGCACACTGCCTGGCACAAATTTTCCTTCTGCCAGGGTTTACAGCAGCTTCCGGTGGCAAAACCGGCCTGTAGCGGATCGGGCAACAATCAGTATGAAAAAATATTTCAGCCTGTTACTGACAATTATACTCCCCCCCCTCC
>SZZY01000029.1 GCA_009830035.1 Pantoea sp. Eser | reverse complement strand
TGCATTTTCCTATTAGTACCTGATCATCCGCAAACTCTAAATGGTTCATCCGTTCTCCAAGAATATTTATTCCTCTGTTCTGCCAATTCATAGTTTGCATCAGATCATGGAGAACTGATATAAATATTTTAGGAGATAGGGTATCATAAAAAAACACAATAAAAAGTATAAAATAATACAGATTGATATATTAATTGATGAGGAGATTAATGATATTAGGGTAATGATTGCAATAATATCTCCTGAAAAATATAATAATAATTTGAGGTAGTATGTAGTAATAATATTTATATATATACAGGGTGTCCCACATCGTGATGTCAATACTTTAGGGGTTTATTGTGGAAGTCATTTGTAGTTAAATGACGCAGAAATGAATATTTTATCTTAACTTGTCGCCGAGTTATCTTAACTTTTGCCTATTTTGAAAATTATAGTGGTTTTGAATAGAAAATCGTGATTTCTGAATTTCTGGTTATTGCATCGTAAAAAACCAGGACATTTTCAGAATCTACATTGAATTTCCATAAAGAAAAACCCTTCATTAGAATTTTACCATACCGATTGACAGGTACACTAAAAGGCAATAATCATGTAAAGTTTTATACTAGTGTTTTCTTAAATTATTCACTCCCTGCTTGAACAGCCATTTTTTGGCGTAGGGGTTTGCCTCCAAGTCAAAAGTTGCGTTTTTTCATAAGCTTTAAAATGGTACCTCACTCTCCGAGAAGAAATAAATTTAAATGTGAAAAATAAAGAATTTCAAACTAAAAATGAGAAAATAATTAGTTTTTCTTAAGTACATTTTTTATTTAAAAAGTTCCTGATATTTATTTGAAAGAAAGATAACACTAAAAAAAGTATATTACAGGTACAATAAAAAGTAAAAAAGGTACCTCACTCTCTCAGACAAAATAAATTTAAATGTAAAAAATAAATTGATTTGGATAAATAGAC
>SZZY01000028.1 GCA_009830035.1 Pantoea sp. Eser | reverse complement strand
CCGCCCGGAGCGTGGAGGGCGAAGACCGCAGCAGCCGTCCCACCGCCTCCGGGGAGTCCCGGTCGCACACCGCGCCGGACGGGCAGGAGAACAGCATTCCGGCCAGTCGCTCCCGGCGACAGTGGTGTTCGCCGAGATACACCATCACCCGCTCCGCCCGGCACAGGCCCGCATTCAGCAGAAACAGCAGCCAGTCCGGAAAGCCGCCCCCGCAGGGCGGGCTGCAGACCATCAGCGAAACGGGCCGGAGCGACGTGACGCCGCCGGCCGTCTCCGAATGGAGCAGCGGCACGCCGAGGCTGGCGGCGTAGTCGGCCGTCAGCCGGTAAAGGCCTTCGCTGTGCAGGCTGCGGGGGCCGGCGAACAGCACGCCCCCGGACGCCATCCTCTCCCGCGGCGGGACGAACGTCATCTCTCTCTCCCCGCATTCCGTCCCGCGGGACGCCGCCGATGGCGCAGGTCCGGCAGCAGGGTCAGAAACGCCCTGATGACCGCCGGCGACCCGCGCTCCGGCAGGAGAAGATGCCGGGACGCCGGGAAAACATCCCGGAAATACGCCTCCGGAAAACACGACGGACGCTCACAGAAGAACATCAGAAACCCGGCGTCCAGATACGCCAGCGCGGCCAGTATCCGCAACCAGTCGTCGGTGTCGCCGTCCTGAAGCGGGCTGACTATGACCAGCGGATAGCAGAACTGGCCGTAATAATGGCGTTCCTCGCTCAGGGCAGCCTCATCTTCCGCCCACAGCAGGGGCATACCGGCCTCCCTGGCGTGCTCTGCCGCCATGTGGAAAATCTCGCGATTTCTGACATCGTCGGGGCCGGCGAACAGCACGCGCCGGTGCCCGGAGTTTTTACGACGGCTCACGGGTCGGAGGGTCCTTAATAAGCAAAAACAAGCAAACCGGACTGTTTTTTCAGCAAAAAAAAATGCCGGAATGAACGAAGAAACGGGACAAGAATAATGCGGATATATCCATTGATCAATATAAACGATCAATTAATGGATATTAATAGGTGGCATCTAACAA
>SZZY01000027.1 GCA_009830035.1 Pantoea sp. Eser | reverse complement strand
AATTAAGCGATAACTTTAGCAACAACACCCGCACCAACGGTACGGCCGCCTTCGCGGATTGCGAAGCGCAGACCTTCGTCCATAGCGATTGGGTGGATCAGGGTAACAACCATTTTGATGTTGTCGCCTGGCATTACCATCTCAACGCCTTCTGGCAGTTCTACTGAACCCGTTACGTCAGTTGTACGGAAGTAGAACTGAGGACGGTAGCCTTTGAAGAACGGAGTATGGCGGCCACCTTCGTCTTTAGACAGAACGTAAACTTCTGACTCGAACTGGGTGTGTGGCTTGATGGTGCCTGGCTTAGCCAGAACCTGGCCACGCTGGATGTCTTCACGCTTGATACCGCGCAGCAGAACACCACAGTTTTCGCCTGCCTGACCCTGGTCCAGCAGCTTACGGAACATCTCAACACCGGTACAGGTAGATTTCGCAGTATCTTTGATACCAACGATTTCAACTTCGTCGCCGACTTTAACGATGCCGCGCTCAACACGACCGGTAACAACAGTACCACGGCCAGAGATTGAGAATACGTCTTCGATTGGCAGCAGGAACGGCATATCGATCGCACGCTGTGGTTCTGGGATGTAGTTATCCAGATGCTCAGCCAGTTCGATGATTTTCGCTTCCCACTCAGCTTCGCCTTCCAGCGCTTTCAGAGCAGAACCACGAACGATAGGAGTGTCGTCGCCTGGGAAGTCATAGGCTGACAGCAGGTCACGAACTTCCATCTCAACCAGTTCCAGCAGTTCTTCATCATCAACCATGTCACACTTGTTGAGGAACACGATGATGTAAGGAACGCCAACCTGACGACCCAGCAGGATGTGCTCACGGGTCTGTGGCATTGGGCCATCAGTCGCAGCAACAACCAGGATCGCGCCGTCCATCTGCGCAGCACCGGTGATCATGTTTTTCACGTAGTCGGCGTGGCCTGGGCAGTCAACGTGAGCGTAATGACGGGAAGCCGTCTCATACTCAACGTGTGCGGTGTTGATGGTGATACCACGCGCTTTTTCTTCAGGGGTGCTGTCGATCTGATCGAATGCACGCGCCTGGCCGCCGTTAGTTTTTGCCAGAACGGTGGTGATAGCTGCCGTCAGGGTGGTTTTACCGTGGTCAACGTGACCGATGGTGCCCACGTTTACGTGCAGTTTGTTACGCTGAAATTGCTCTTTCGCCAT
>SZZY01000025.1:0-2690 GCA_009830035.1 Pantoea sp. Eser | reverse complement strand
TGCTCTTTAACAATCCGGAACAAGCTGAAAATTGAAACGACGCGTCGCGTTATTCCTCCGTAATAAGGAATAGCACAGCGATGCGTTCGAGTCTCTCAAATGCTCATAGCTTGCAGTGTTGTAAAACGCCTGTGGGTTGTGAGGTTAAGCGACTAAGCGTACACGGTGGATGCCCTGGCAGTCAGAGGCGATGAAGGACGTGCTAATCTGCGTAAAGCGACGGTAAGGTGATATGAACCGCTACAGCCGTCGATGTCCGAATGGGGAAACCCGGTGCACTCAGTGCATCATTGCAGCATGAATACATAGTGCTGCAAGGCGAACCGGGGGAACTGAAACATCTAAGTACCCCGAGGAAAAGAAATCAACCGAGATTCCCCCAGTAGCGGCGAGCGAACGGGGAGCAGCCCAGAGCCTGAATCAGCCTGTGTGTTAGTGGAAGCGTCTGGAAAGTCGCAGGGTACAGGGTGATACTCCCGTACACAAAAACACACATGCTGTGAGCTCGATGAGTAAGGCGGGACACGTGATATCCTGTCTGAATATGGGGGGACCATCCTCCAAGGCTAAATACTCCTGACTGACCGATAGTGAACCAGTACCGTGAGGGAAAGGCGAAAAGAACCCCGGCGAGGGGAGTGAAACAGAACCTGAAACCGTGTACGTACAAGCAGTGGGAGCCTCTTTATGGGGTGACCGCGTACCTTTTGTATAATGGGTCAGCGACTTATATTCTGTAGCAAGGTTAACCGTATAGGGGAGCCGCAGGGAAACCGAGTCTTAACTGGGCGTTAAGTTGCAGGGTATAGACCCGAAACCCGGTGATCTAGCCATGGGCAGGTTGAAGGTTGGGTAACACTAACTGGAGGACCGAACCGACTAATGTTGAAAAATTAGCGGATGACCTGTGGCTGGGGGTGAAAGGCCAATCAAACCGGGAGATAGCTGGTTCTCCCCGAAAGCTATTTAGGTAGCGCCTCGTGAACTCATCTTCGGGGGTAGAGCACTGTTTCGGCTAGGGGGCCATCCCGGCTTACCAACCCGATGCAAACTGCGAATACCGAAGAATGTTATCACGGGAGACACACGGCGGGTGCTAACGTCCGTCGTGAAGAGGGAAACAACCCAGACCGCCAGCTAAGGTCCCGAAGTCATGGTTAAGTGGGAAACGATGTGGGAAGGCACAGACAGCCAGGATGTTGGCTTAGAAGCAGCCATCATTTAAAGAAAGCGTAATAGCTCACTGGTCGAGTCGGCCTGCGCGGAAGATGTAACGGGGCTAAGCCATGCACCGAAGCTGCGGCAGCGACGCTTATGCGTTGTTGGGTAGGGGAGCGTTCTGTAAGCCGTCGAAGGTGTGCTGTGAGGCATGCTGGAGGTATCAGAAGTGCGAATGCTGACATAAGTAACGATAAAGCGGGTGAAAAGCCCGCTCGCCGGAAGACCAAGGGTTCCTGTTCAACGTTAATCGGAGCAGGGTGAGTCGACCCCTAAGGCGAGGCCGAAAGGCGTAGTCGATGGGTAACAGGTTAATATTCCTGTACTTGGTGTTACTGCGAAGGGGGGACGGAGAAGGCTATATCGGCCGGGCGACGGTTGTCCCGGTTTAAGCGTGTAGGTGTGTGTTCCAGGCAAATCCGGTTCACTTTACACTGAGGCGTGACGACGAGGCACTACGGTGCTGAAGTGATAAATGCCCTGCTTCCAGGAAAAGCCTCTAAGCATCAGGTAACACAAAATCGTACCCCAAACCGACACAGGTGGTCAGGTAGAGAATACCAAGGCGCTTGAGAGAACTCGGGTGAAGGAACTAGGCAAAATGGTGCCGTAACTTCGGGAGAAGGCACGCTGGCGCGTAGGTGGAGGGACTCGCTCCCCGAGCCGAAGCCAGTCGAAGATACCAGCTGGCTGCAACTGTTTATTAAAAACACAGCACTGTGCAAACACGAAAGTGGACGTATACGGTGTGACGCCTGCCCGGTGCCGGAAGGTTAATTGATGGGGTTATCCGTAAGGAGAAGCTCTTGATCGAAGCCCCGGTAAACGGCGGCCGTAACTATAACGGTCCTAAGGTAGCGAAATTCCTTGTCGGGTAAGTTCCGACCTGCACGAATGGCGTAATGATGGCCAGGCTGTCTCCACCCGAGACTCAGTGAAATTGAACTCGCTGTGAAGATGCAGTGTACCCGCGGCAAGACGGAAAGACCCCGTGAACCTTTACTACAGCTTGACACTGAACATTGAGCCTTGATGTGTAGGATAGGTGGGAGGCTTTGAAGCGCGGACGCCAGTCCGCGTGGAGCCAACCTTGAAATACCACCCTTTAATGTTTGATGTTCTAACGTGGCCCCGTGATCCGGGGTGCGGACAGTGTCTGGTGGGTAGTTTGACTGGGGCGGTCTCCTCCTAAAGCGTAACGGAGGAGCACGAAGGTCAGCTAATCACGGTCGGACATCGTGAGGTTAGTGCAATGGCATAAGCTGGCTTGACTGCGAGAGTGACGGCTCGAGCAGGTGCGAAAGCAGGTCATAGTGATCCGGTGGTTCTGAATGGAAGGGCCATCGCTCAACGGATAAAAGGTACTCCGGGGATAACAGGCTGATACCGCCCAAGAGTTCATATCGACGGCGGTGTTTGGCACCTCGATGTCGGCTCATCACATCCTGGGGCTGAAGTAGGTCCCAAGGGTA
>SZZY01000024.1 GCA_009830035.1 Pantoea sp. Eser | reverse complement strand
GGCCGCCGTTAGTTTTTGCCAGAACGGTGGTGATAGCTGCCGTCAGGGTGGTTTTACCGTGGTCAACGTGACCGATGGTGCCCACGTTTACGTGCAGTTTGTTACGCTGAAATTGCTCTTTCGCCATCGCTTGTCCCTCTAAGACACGGATATATCAAAGATATCATCACATTAACCAGGCAATGCCTGACTGCAAGGAAGTTACAGAGAGAAAATCAGGAGGGAGATAAAGGAAGTGGTGCTGATACCCAGAGTCGAACTGGGGACCTCACCCTTACCAAGGGTGCGCTCTACCAACTGAGCCATATCAGCACATCTGGAGCGGGCAGCGGGAATCGAACCCGCATCATCAGCTTGGAAGGCTGAGGTAATAGCCATTATACGATGCCCGCATCCTGGAACTCGGCTACCTGTTCTTTCTGTAGCTTGTGAGTAACAGAGGATGTCCCCTATTATTCACAGCCTGTCAGCGAAGCTGACCGACTTTGACTGCGCTAATGCCCAGCCTGAATTCAGGGTGAGAAGAAGTGACTCACCTGACAGATAAACAGGTTGTTTATCTGATCTCAACCGCGAGGTTGAGATGGTGGTGGGAGAAGGATTCGAACCTTCGAAGTCTGTGACGGCAGATTTACAGTCTGCTCCCTTTGGCCGCTCGGGAATCCCACCTACTTGATGGTGCCGGCTACCGGAATCGAACTGGTGACCTACTGATTACAAGTCAGTTGCTCTACCAACTGAGCTAAGCCGGCATCAAGTGACGCGCATTCTAGGAAGGTCGGCTTCAGGATGCAACAAAAAAATCGTTTAAATTTCTCTATCGCTTACTATTTGTGCAAATCATCGCAATTTAGCGTTTTTATGCAGAATTATTGTGCAATTCGCTGGCGTTTTACCGAATGGCAGCCAGTCTGCGGACGCCTCTGAATGGCTAACAGACTCACCTTTTTTGCCGATCAGCCCGCTGCAGCGAGAAATTTATTTTGCGGCTAGGGGATTAAGTGATGCTTTTTTAGCCCTTCCCTGTCCCCTTTAGTTCTCTGACAGCTAAACCGGGCGCATCCAACTGGCTGTTCGCTGAGCCCGCAAGGTCTGATCGCATCTTTCACGGCATTCTCAGACAGCATGTTGTCCTATTTTGTCGCGTTAAAGCGCGCCACCGCCCCTCTTATGCCCCGACTGACCAGGCTGGCACATCAACGTGGCCACAGATGGGTTTACAGGCATCGTCGGGCGAATCAGCGTTGTCGCGCTATACTCAGCGTGAATAGCGATAGCACAGCGCAAAGTCATGACGTAATGCGGGTCAGCCTTTAACGGGATTGCACTATTTTATGGGCTTGCCGACGAAAGCGAGCACACATTTATCTTTTTACTTCTGTCAAAAGCCTTACTGGTGATACCCTCCAGCCCATTGTTCTCAATAATAAACTCGTGATCCGCGATTCATATTTACCATGTTGTCTTACCCGCTCCGGGTGACAATCTCCTGAAAGTAACGAATCTGCGGTCAGATGCATGCTTATGGATAAAACGACCCCCTTGACGACGCCTTATTTGCAGTTCACTCGTGAACAGTGGGCTGCATTACGCGATTCCGTCCCCATGACGCTATCAGAAGAGGAGATCGCCCAGCTGGAGGGGATCAATGAAGACCTCTCGCTGGAAGAGGTTGCAGAGATTTATCTGCCGCTTTCGCGTCTGCTTAATTTTTATATCAGCTCAAATGTGCGTCGTCAGGCGGTGCTGGAGCAGTTCCTCGGCACTAACGGGCAAAAGATTCCCTACATTATCAGCATCGCCGGCAGCGTTGCGGTGGGCAAAAGCACCACTGCACGCGTATTACAGGCGCTGCTGAGCCGCTGGCCCGAGCATCGTAAAGTTGAGCTGATCACTACTGATGGTTTTCTTCATCCTAATGCCGTGCTGAAAGAGCGGGGCCTTATGAAGAAAAAAGGCTTCCCGCAGTCTTATGATATGCACAGGCTGGTGAAGTTTGTTTCAGATCTCAAGTCGGGTGCCAGTCAGGTGACCGCACCGGTTTATTCGCACCTGATTTACGATGTAATCCCGGACAGTGACAAGGTTATTCAGCAACCTGATATTCTGATTCTGGAAGGGCTTAACGTATTACAGAGTGGGATGGATTATCCGCACGATCCTCACCATGTCTTCGTTTCCGATTTTGTCGATTTCTCTATTTATGTCGATGCGGCAGAAGATCTGCTACAGCGCTGGTATATCAACCGCTTCCTGAAATTCCGTCAGGGCGCGTTTACCAATCCTGACTCTTATTTCCATCATTATGCTCAGCTCTCTGAAGCGGAAGCGATTGAAATAGCAGGTAACTTGTGGAAAGAGATTAACTGGCTGAATTTGCAGGAAAACATCCTGCCAACGCGCGAAAGAGCCAGCCTGATTATGACCAAGAGTGGTAATCATGCTGTCGATAAGGTCCGGCTGCGGAAATAAACGGCATCAATAAAAAAGGCCTGCGTGAATGCAGGCCTTTTTATACTCAGACCGGCCGAAGTGATATTTCTCCGCCAACCCACGATTTTATTTCGCCATCCTGCTCTAATAACAGCCCACCCTGGCTATCCACTCCCCGCGCAATGCCATGCACTTCACGTTCGCCAATAAGCAGCTTAACCGGTCGATTAATAAAATTATCGAGTGCAGCCCAGCGTGTAATAAACGGCGCTAATCCTTCCTGCTCAAAAACCGGCAGCGCGTCACGCAGGCTGTTAATCAGGCTGGCGGCCAGTTCATTACGGTTAACCGTTACGCCTGCTTCCTGCAGGTTGATCCAGCCCTGACTGATCTGTGACGCATCCGCTGAACGCATCGCTAGGTTAATTCCGGCTCCCATCACAATATGCGCAGCATCGCCGGTTTTACCAGTAAGTTCGACCAGAATACCCGCCAGTTTGCGATCATTCAGGTAAATATCGTTGGGCCATTTTACCCGCACATCGTTAGCGCCTAGCGCATGCAATGTTTCAGCCATGATGATACCGATCACCAGACTAAGTCCCATAGCAGCTGCAGGTCCCTGATCCAGACGCCAGTACATCGACATATAGAGATTGGCGCCAAACGGTGAGAACCATTGACGACCACGACGTCCCCGACCGGCCTGCTGGTACTCAGCAATACAGGCAGCGCCAGATTGCAGCTCATGCATCCGCTCCAGCAAGTACTGATTAGTCGAATCAATAACCGGTATCACTGAAACATTGCCCTGCTTAACGCGTGACAGAATCTCCTGTTCATCCAGCAACTGGATGGGCGCGGACAGGCTGTAGCCTTTCCCGGTCACGGTATAGACGTCGAGGCCCCAGCTTTTTAGCGTCTGAATATGCTTATTGATGGCTGCCCGGCTCATACCCAATGTTTCACCTAACTGCTCGCCAGAATGAAACTCGCCATCAGATAAAATATCGACCAGTTTAAGGGGAACATTGTGGTCCTTCATACGATCACCTCAACAGCATTACATTCACCCTGTGCCTGAATGAACCGGACTTCAGGCTCAAGCCAGACATCAAATCTTTCACCCACCCGGGCGCGTACGGTTCGGGCCAGCGCTACAATGTCGTCAGGGGTTGCATCATCAGCATTGATCAACACTAAAGCCTGCTGCTGATGCACGGCTGCACCGCCCATACGAAAGCCCTTTAGCTCGCACTGGTCAATAAGCCAGCCTGCCGCCAGTTTGGTTTCTCCGTTCGCCAGCGGATAATTTGGCATAGACGGAAAGCGAGCCAGCAGCAGGCTGGCCTGCGCCTGGCTGATGACCAGGTTTTTGAAAAAGCTGCCTACATTACCGGTGACTTTGGGATCGGGTAATTTGCTCTGACGCATCTCACAGACAGCATGATAGACATCCCAGGCGTTTGCGGTGACGGGGTTTAGCGTTTTTAGATCGCCGTAGGTCAGGATCGGTCGCCACTTTTTAGGCAGAATCATCCCCACCGCTACAATCACGTAGCCAGACTGGTAACGGTGTTTAAATATGCTGTCGCGATAGCCAAATTCGCAGGCTTCACGATCGAGCCGCTCCGTCTGACCGGTGTGCAAATTGAGCACATCGACGTATTCACATACGTCTTTTAATTCAGCGCCATAGGCACCGATATTCTGTATCGGCGCTGAACCGACCATACCGGGAATTAATGCCAAGTTTTCCAGGCCGGTAATGCCCTTTTCCAGCGTACTTTTTACCAGTTGATGCCAGTTCTCACCCGCTCCAACGTGCAGTTTCCAGTAATCATACTCATCCCGGATCCCGATGCCTTTGATACGATTCAGTACCACCGTGCCGGCAAAGTCCTCCAAGAACAGCACATTGCTGCCCTCACCTAACACCATAAACGGCGTTTGTTGATGCTGGCTCGCTTGCCAGGCGGTCAGAATAGCGGCTGGAGTTTCCGCCACAATGCGTTGTTGGGTATGAATGGCAAGCCCAAGCGTATTGTCGGCTTTTAATGAGGGGTGTTGGCTGGACATTTGACGGCCTTAACTGAATAATCTGGCCGTAGTTTACCGTATCAGACGGGTGTCGCAGGAGGAATTTCAGGATCTCAGCGAGAATTTCAGCGATCTGCGGACGTAAAAAAGCCCCGCCCGCACGGAAGTGCGGGGCTTTTACTTATTTGATGCCTGGCAGTTCCCTACTCTCGCATGGGGAGACCCCACACTACCATCGGCGCTACGGCGTTT
>SZZY01000023.1 GCA_009830035.1 Pantoea sp. Eser | reverse complement strand
ATGTCCAGGGTGCCGCTGATGGTTTTGTTTCCGTTCGTCATTATTCCTCAATGCAGTTAAGGGCAAAGCCGCTGATGCTGATGCGGGCTTCGTTGTCCACGCTGTACTGACGCCCCACGGTCTGGACCGTGAAGTTCCGGTAGGTGGTGGTCAGGCCGCCGCTGGCGGTGTCTTCCGGGTAAATCGTCAGCTTGGCGTCGGTAATGTTCTCCCAGACGATGGTGCCGGATTTTGGAATGACAGCCTCCAGCGTCAGGTTGTAGGTCGCAATGCCGTTAACGTGACCCTTTGCGCGCCCGGTGGAGTTCATGGTTTTCACCAGCTTGCGCCCGGTGTCCACGGTCGGACTGACCTCCCTGATTTCAATTTCGGTCCCGTTGACCTCAAGGACCACGGGGCCGACATAGACGTCGCTCATCTGTCTCTCCTTAGTACAGGTAAATGGTGCCGGTCAGGATGTGCAGTCCGCGTACGACCGGGGCCGGAATGGTGGTATCCGCACGGGTGTTGTCCTGCTTGTTGCGGGTGACGGTCACCTGGTCTTTATAGGTGTCGATGTTATCTACCATTTCCAGCGCCTGCAGGGCATAGAGCACGTCCAGCGTCTCGGAGCGGATCTGCAGCAGGCGGCGGTCGGTCAGCTTGCCGCCGTTCGGGAAGCGCTGTGACATGCGGGTGCGCCACACCTTGCGGATGCAGTCCAGGGTGCGGATGGTGTTAATGTCGAGCAGGGTCGGATCGTCAATGCCCTGGCTGTTTTTCACGTAGGTGCTGATCGCACGCACCAGCTGCACCTTGTTGTTCACCACGTTAAACGGGGACAGGCCGTTGTGCAGCGCCTTCTCCATCTCGGTGCGCATCGGCCAGCGGGTCTGGGCGGTCACGTCGAGACCGGTCAGCACGGTGTTGTCCAGCGGCTCGGACGGGGCATCTTCGGCGGCAATAATCGCTGCATACACCGATGCCAGAATACCGTTGCTCAGCACCGAACCGGGATGCCAGCCACAGGTGATGCGCGCCGCGTTGGCTGCCGTGGTCAGGGTGGTGCCGGTGACGCCGACCGCGCCGCGCTGCTCGGTCGGACCGGATACGCCCTCAAGGTGCTCAGACAGCGCGTTCAGGGCATCTTTGGTGCTGTACGGCACCACAATCAGCGTGTGACCAGCGCTGTAAATGGCCGTTAACGCCAGGGTCACGTCCGGGTCACCCTGACCGCCCGCCATCGGGCTGAGCACGCCGCTGACGCCGCTCGCGGTGATGGTCAGCGACAGGCCGATTTCGTTAACGCACGCGCCCTTATTTTTCGCGGTCAGGTTCAGCGTGGTGCCTTTCCCTGCCGGGCTGTCAAGGGTGGCACTGACGGGCAGATCGGCTTCGGCTCCCATCACCTCATGCAGGCTCTGCAGCAGGTCATCAGCGGTCTGTCCGGCTTTCACGGCTACGGCCAGGGTTTTATCACCCACCTGCAGGCGCACCTGCCCCGAGCTGGTCGCCGGACTGCTCAGGGTCAGCTGACCGGTTGCGGCCACGCCCGCCTTGTCGTCGTCCAGCGCACACACGGCCAGCTGGACGCTGCTGTTGGCGCGCATGACCGCCTCGGCCATCAGGTGCGCCTGTGAGCCGTGACCGAATTACGTCGCCGCCTGGTCGCTGCTGAAAACGTCGGTCGGCACCAGCGCCGGGACGGTGCCGGTCTCCAGCCGCTGCGCAATAATCACCACATACTGGTCATCCGTAGCCAGCGTACTGGAGCCGTTGGTAAAGTTGTAGTTAACGTACGTACCTGACACGCGGGTGGTGGTGGAAATGCTGTCGGTGTCGCTCATCTCAGCCCTCCTTTTTTCATCGGCGGCGCGCTGCACCACCGGCTCGTCGCTGTCGGCCTGGGCTGCCTTCGCCGGGGTAGCCGGTGCCAGCTGCAGGTCGCCATCGTTCATGCGGCGGCGGTAGTAGGTGCTCAGCACCACGTCCACCGCTGCAGCGTCCGTAATGTACTCGCGGCTGCTGTTCTCCAGCGGCACGCGCACGCCCTTGCGGGCGATAACCTTAACTGTCTGCATCGTTGTTCTCCGTGGACAGATTGCTCAGGGTGTCCTGTGCCACCACCTCGCCGTCGCGGGTGTAATCCGCATGAGTGGTGACGTGGTCCGGGTAAGGCCGTATTGAGTCGGCCCAGGTAGCGTGCAAACACCTGATCCGGGTCGTTATCACCTTCAGGTGCGGGCCAGCGACCGTTGTCCAGGGCGTCTTCGTACCAGTCCGTTGCAAACTCACAGACGTACACCGAAACGGCGTTTTTGTTGTACGCCTTGCGAAACAGGTTGGTCACGCGCCCCGGACGCAGGTCGGTGATGGGCAGACCCAGATCCTGCCCGGTCAGCGCAGGCGGCGCACGCTCTCCGCGATCAGGTTACAGCCCGTCTCATCCGGCACCGGTCCGCCTTCGCGCTGTGCGGTTTCGCTGCGCACGCTGCGCGACGCCACAAATACCGCAAAATCAGCAGTCACGCGCCAGCGGCGGCGCATGGTGTTCACACGCCTGCAGCCGGTTACGCCCTTAAAGGTCACCCAGATACCCGGCAGCGCGCCCAGAATCTCCCCGATGTCCTCCAGTTCACCACCGTAGGTAGTGACGGCGCGCACCATACCGCCTTTGCCGGTATTGAGACCTTCGCTCAGGCGGGTCACGATGGCCTGCTCAATGTCGGTAAACATCAGTAGCCCCCTCCGCCCGTGCGCCAGCGGGACCAGTTGTTACCGCCCGCCATAAACACCACCCCGACAGAAGAAGACGGCACCGCCGCGCCGAGAGACATACTGCCGCTGGCGACCTTCTCCAGATAGCGGATGCCGTCACGGTAGCGGTCGCGGATCTCCTCGGTACAGGGTCGATCCGTTCCGGTCAGGCGATAGCGTGCAATATCACAGGCTATGCCAGTTAGAACGGGCGGGCATACGGCCAGCGGCAGGGTGTAACGCCCGGCGATATAGCCGTCGATTTCATCCGAGGCGGCACGCAGGCCATAGCCCAGCACCGCATCGTCGACCACGCCCTCACCATCAAGGTCGGTCAGCTCGCGCACTTCTTTTTCACCGAAGCGGCCAACCATATCCTCGCGGGTCGCGTACATAATCAGCCCCCGGTGCCGGTAGAGCCGACCGCCATCTGCCAGAAGGCGTATGCTGCGGCACCGCGCGCTTCCACACCGAACAGGTATTCGGCACGCATAAACACGCTGTCGCTGTCGGAGGTCACCTGCGACACAAACACCGGCTTTTTACGCATCTGGAAGATGAACGGCTTCAGCGCCTGCGTGGTGTCCAGCAGGAACCAGGCGGTAGTGGATTTGATACGCTGCGACATCACCACCTTTGCCGCACCTTTATAAGGATTGGGCTTACCGTCTTCCAGGCGGTCGGTGGTCATGAGCGAGGTGGCCAGATCAAACAGCGCCGGGCCGACCAGCAGGATGTTCGGATTCAGGCTAAGCGGCTCATCCTGTGAATCCCGCAGACTCCACATCATCTCGCGGGCCTTACCAAAACCGGCCTTCGCTTCAGCCTGAGAGGCGATGGACAGCGGCGCGGTCAGCAGGTTGCTGTAGGTAGTTTTGGCGACCGGATGCTTCGCACTGAAGAACGGCTGACCGTCAAAGCACTTATTTTTAAAACCGGCATTAACCAGATCGTAAATCAGCTTATCCGGCCAGTTCGCGGCGGTGGTGCCGTAAGCGTCAGCATTCACCGGGTAAATACCCAGCTGATCGTCCTCGATGTGATTACGTTTGACGCTAAGGGTCGCTTCGTAATCATCATTGGGAACGATGTAGTCCTGACTCTGCAGGCGCTGAATCATCTTGTCGCCGACCCACTTACGCAGCTGCGGGAACTGCTCCATCCAGGCGTAATAGTTAGCCGCCGTGGTGGACGGGATGAGCGTCGCAATCTGATTCCAGGTCGGATTGGCGCGCATCAGCGCGTTGTTGAAGCTCTTTTTCAGCGCCAGAAACAGCACGTCAAGGGTGGCTTTATTGACTTCGGCCATGTTCGTTAATCCTTATGCTTAATAAATCCAGACGCCGTCGGCATCAATCATGATGATGGTTCCGGCCTTGCTGTAAGCCGCTTCTTTAGCAGGCGTTTTCCCGTCATCTGATGCAGCAGCACTGCCGTCTGTCGCTGTGACCGTCTGGTTATCCAGGATGTAAGCGCGCTCCAGCAGGCTCGCCTGCGTGATGCTGCCGTCGTTATCCCAGCGGAATGCCTTGTGAGAGCGCACGTTAATAGCGCAATCCCCGTCCGCGCCCTCTTTGTTATTCACAGTTTCAGCGGCGCAACCGGCGTATTTCAGGGCGGTTCCTGCCTTGCCGTTTACGGCATAACCGTCAGCACTGATGCAGACAATTGCGCCCTCCGGGATAACTTCACCTTTGGCGACCGGGACCGGCGTAAGGATGCAGTCGCGCCAGGGGGTGTTACGTGGGGTGGTGGTAGCAGCCATCATTCACCGTCCTTTTCAGCCAGGAAGTTTTCACTGAGGCCCATCGCGCCCAGCAGCTTGTGCTGGTCGGCTGACAGTGCGGCAGCATTCAGCGTTTCGGGCGCTTTACCATCGGTCTGCATCCTGACCAGCGCCGGATTGGCTTTACGGATCGACAGGCCCGCCTTAAAGGTGGCCATATCCTGCTTAGCCAGCCCGCGCATCCAGTCCTCGTCGGCACCGGCAATGATGCGGCCGTCGCTCAGCGCCGCCTCAATCAGGGCGTCCGCCTCGGTCTGCGACACTTTTGCACTCAGCGCAGCCAGCTCTTCGCGGGTCTGGTTGAAGACCGCCACCGGCACAAATTGTGACGGGTCAGGCGCACCGGCAGGGTTTGCCGAGAGCTGCGCAATCTGCTGGTCTTTTTTGGTGATGAGGTCAGTGAGCGTGCTGCAGGCGGCAGGCTTGAGCAGCTTCTCCTGTGCGGTGGACAGCGCCACCGCAATGGCCGCCTCGTCAGCACCGGTCGCCAGCCCCAGCATGGAGCAGAGCGCGAGACGCAGGTTTTCATCCATTGTTTTTTCCTCCGGGAGGTAAAGAAGCGACGCGGCGGCAAGGAGATCATCCATGCCGTCCAGCGCCGAGGTGTTGGTCAGGGCGGCGTTAATGAGCTGAACGATGTTGCCCTGCAGGTCATAAAGAAAGAGCGCTGACACGTAGCGGTACTCCTTCGCCTCAATCATCTGCTGCGCCCGGTCTGTCCACCGCACATAGGTCGCGAACAGGCCCGCCTGCGGATCAAACTCCAGCTGCTTGAACCAGCCCGCCGCCGGGTTGGGCTGGCCGTTCTCTTCCTTGTGGGCGGTCTGGTGTTCGTAGTCGAACATGAAGTCGTTGGTACGCGCGTTCGCAGCGGCGATGACCTGCGCCGCCTGCGGCGCGTTGAGCTGCCAGCACGCGGCTTCTGCCGGGCGACCGTCTTCGGACCGGAAGCATCCGGCAGGCAGCAGCTGCACGCGCTGCGCGCTGCCATCCAGTGGCGTGAACTGTCCGTTTAGTGCGCCTACCCGTAATTTCATGTGTCAGAGCCATCCTGCTGAGTCGTTACTGCAGGCAGCTTACCGGCGGGGATGTGGCGGATTAAGTTTCAGGGGTGAGACGGGATGCAGGAGAAGTAAATCAGCGGGAAATCAGGTTATCAGTTAAAACGGCAGGCGTAACCCCATTTAAAACCCGTTTAAATCGCGTCAGATTTGTTTAAATGGTTTTCAGGGGTACGGTGTACCCCTGCGAGGGTTCAGGCGCGTACAGGGCGTCTCACGCGTTCAGCCTTCAGCAGCACCTGCAAGCCAGTCATTGATGGTCTGCGCCACGTCCTGCATGTCCTCATCGGTCAGCGTCAGGAACGGGCGTGCGGGGATGTCCGAGCCGGGGTGGTTCACCTTCGCCGCATAGCGCCCGTTAAAGCGCAGCGCCTTCTTATACTTTGGCCGGATTTCATGCGGTTTTGTTTTACCGCCCTGATTCTGGATGCGCGCATAGATGACGTTAGTCCCGACCACGGCGCGGTCGTTATCGCTGTACGTGTCAATCGAGCTGGCCAGCCGCCCGGAGTCCTGCAGGATTTTACCCTCACGCGCAACCGGCAGCCACTTAACGGGCCGACCCTCCTGGTCGAAGTTGTCCATCACCGCCTTATACATGCGCTCGCTGATCTCACGCATCAGCGGCTCGCGGTGCGCCAGGCGTTCAGCCATGCGCGCCAGCGCCTGCTCCAGCTCAGGGGGAAAGGTTACTGTCAGTTCAGGTTCCATCAGGATCTCCATGCGCCGGTGATAACCGGCAGTTGCTGCAGTGCTTTCAGTACCTGCGCCGTCAGCGGCGCGCTCTGCGTGATGGCGGGACTGCCACCGCTGAGCGTGACGCGCACCAGGCGCGGCAGGTTACTCTGCTGAATCACGTAAATCAGCGTGCCGTCACCGTCCTGCAGGACCACTTCAGGGGCAGCAAGCAGAACAGGCAGGCGCAGCCAGTCCGGCGTCAGGTCGCCTGCCGCCTGCACCGTGTCCGCCGTCAGCGCAATCACCGCGCTGGCGGGTGGTGTCTTCAGCGCATCCAGCACGGCGGACGTGAGCGCACCGGCGTAGCGCGCATCCCCGCTGAGTGAGGTATCCTGCGCCACGGTCTGCACCCACGACGCCAGCGAACGGGTGAAGTCCGCCCGCACGACAGGTGATCGCATCGCCTCGTCCACCGCGAGCGCCGCCAGACGTGGCGGTGCGGTTGCGCCTTTGCGCAGCAGCTGCTGGCTGAGGTTCGCCAGGCTGTCGCGTCCGGGGTTGAGGTGAAAGCCCGCATCAGGCGTGAACAGGCGACCGGTCGCCGGGTCTTTCAGCGCGGTTACCGGGCGGGTGGTGTTGCCGTAAGGCTGCTCAATGATGACCTGCAGATCCGCTGACGACTCCACGCCCACCGGATGCCGGTCTACCTCGGCCTGCGACAGCGCCACC
>SZZY01000022.1 GCA_009830035.1 Pantoea sp. Eser | reverse complement strand
GCGACAACATCAAAATGGTTGTTACCCTGATCCACCCAATCGCTATGGACGAAGGTCTGCGCTTCGCAATCCGCGAAGGCGGCCGTACCGTTGGTGCGGGTGTTGTTGCTAAAGTTATCGCTTAATTATCGATAACGTTTGACGCAATGCACACGAAAAGGGCACCATTTGATGCCCTTTTTGCACGCTGCTTCATAGAACCTGGCTCATCAGTGATTTTCGATCATGATCATTGCTGAGACAGGCTCTGTTATTCGGCGTAGGATACCGAGTTACGCCCCAAAAGCTCATTCGGTTTGGATGCCTCGCACTGCGGGGCAGAATAGTTTTTGAATTATTGTGGCAGGTTGGTTTATGAGTGCGAATACCGAAGCTCAAGGGAGCGGGCGCGGCCTGGAAGCGGTAAAGTGGGTAGTAGTCGTGTTACTGCTGCTCGCAGCGATCGTAGGTAACTACCTCTATCGTGATGTGACAATGCCTCTGCGCGCGTTAGCTGTAGTTGTGCTGATTGCAGCGGCCGGCGGCATTGCGCTTTTAACGACTAAAGGCAAAGCGACCGTGGCTTTTGCTCGTGAAGCAAGAACCGAAATGCGTAAGGTTATCTGGCCAACCCGCCAGGAAACGCTGCACACCACGTTAATCGTTGCCGTGGTTACTGCCGTGGTGTCACTGATTTTGTGGGGGCTGGATGGTATTCTTGTCCGTCTGGTATCGTTTATCACGGGCCTGAGGTTCTGAGATGTCTGAAGCTCCAAAGAAACGCTGGTACGTCGTACAGGCGTTTTCCGGTTTTGAAGGCCGCGTAGCACAGTCGCTGCGCGAGCACATCAAATTGCACAACATGGAAGAGCTGTTTGGCGACGTCATGGTTCCGACTGAAGAAGTCGTTGAGATTCGTGGCGGCCAGCGTCGTAAGAGCGAGCGCAAGTTTTTCCCGGGTTATGTCCTGGTCCAGATGGTCATGAATGACGCAAGCTGGCACCTGGTCCGCAGCGTTCCGCGCGTGACGGGTTTCATCGGCGGCACCTCTGACCGCCCAGCGCCAATCAGCGATAAAGAAGTCGACGCGATCATGAACCGTCTGCAGCAGGTTGGCGACAAGCCGCGGCCGAAAACGCTGTTTGAGCCAGGTGAAATAGTTCGCGTTAATGAAGGTCCGTTTGCTGACTTTAATGGCGTAGTTGAATATGTGGATTACGAGAAGAGTCGTCTGACTGTCTCCGTTTCAATCTTTGGACGTGCAACACCGGTTGAACTCGACTTCGGTCAGGTGGAGAAAGGTTAACCTCTTTCCGCTCACAATTTAGCTGTTGCAGCAGGCGCGAAATTTAACTACAATTTCGCGCCTTTTGTTTTTATGTGCTGGCAACAGCGTGTGAATTGTTATCACGGGGAGCCTTTTCAGGCGCTAAAACCCAATTGAGGAAATATCATGGCTAAGAAAGTCCAAGCCTACGTCAAGCTGCAGGTTGCTGCTGGTATGGCGAACCCAAGTCCACCGGTTGGTCCAGCACTGGGTCAGCAGGGTGTTAACATCATGGAATTCTGTAAAGCGTTCAACGCGAAGACCGAATCTCTGGAAAAAGGTCTGCCGACTCCTGTTGTTATCACTGTATACAGTGACCGTTCTTTTACCTTCATTACCAAAACGCCTCCGGCTGCCGTACTGCTGAAAAAAGCAGCGGGCATCAAGTCTGGTTCTGGTAAGCCAAATAAAGATAAAGTCGGTAAAGTGACTCGTGCTCAGGTACGTGGAATCGCAGAAACTAAAGCTGCGGACATGACTGGTTCTGACGTTGAAGCGATGACTCGCTCCATCGAAGGTACTGCTCGTTCCATGGGCCTGGCAGTAGAGGACTAAGAAATGGCTAAGCTGACCAAGCGCATGATCGTAATTCGCGACAAAGTTGACGCGACCAAGCAGTACGACATTGCTGAAGCGATCGCTCTGCTGAAAGAACTGGCGACTGCTAAGTTCGTAGAAAGCGTTGACGTTGCTGTAAACCTCGGCATCGATGCTCGTAAATCTGATCAGAACGTGCGAGGCGCGACCGTTCTGCCACACGGTACTGGTCGTTCAGTACGTGTTGCTGTCTTCGCCCAGGGCGCCAACGCTGAAGCTGCTAAAGCAGCAGGCGCTGAGCTGGTAGGTATGGAAGACCTGGCCGATCAGATCAAAAAAGGCGAAATGAACTTTGACGTTGTTATTGCTTCTCCGGATGCAATGCGCGTTGTTGGCCAACTGGGCCAGGTTCTGGGTCCACGTGGCCTGATGCCAAACCCGAAAGTTGGTACTGTAACCCCTAGCATTGCTGAAGCAGTTAAGAATGCTAAAGCGGGTCAGGTTCGTTATCGTAACGACAAAAACGGCATCATCCACACTACCATCGGTAAAGTGGACTTCGACGCTGACAAACTGAAAGAAAACCTGGAGTGTCTGCTGGTTGCGCTGAAAAAAGCCAAACCATCACAGGCGAAAGGCGTGTACATCAAGAAAGTTAGCCTTTCAGCCACCATGGGCGCCGGCGTTGCCGTTGACCAGGCTGGTCTGAACGCGACAGCAAACTAATTGCTGCTTGAAACGGGCGAAAAATTCACCTAGAATCTTACGCCCGTTGTTCTGTTAATAACAGAACCGATACCAGAGAGTCAGAACCGGTCGCTGCGTTTATCGCCTTCCCGCTTTGAACCCTGCTGCATCAAACAGAATTTAGGTTGGAACCAGGCCTTATCCTGGCCTCCGTCCAAGACCGCAGGAGTGGCTTATCTTCGGATATTCCGCTTAATATCCTGCGTAGACGGTGACAGAACCAAAAGAATTTTTTCTTAGCTGGATTCTGCTCACCGTGTTCGAGCGCTTATTTCCCTTCGGGGGTGAGTAAGTGAAGTGAGTTCCGCGGAAATCCTTCCCCGGTCAAATCCAGGAGCAAAAGCTAATGGCATTAAATCTTCAAGACAAACAAGCGATTGTTGCTGAAGTCAGCGAAGTAGCCAAAGGCGCGCTTTCAGCGGTTGTTGCGGATTCCCGTGGCGTTACCGTTGATAAAATGACCGAACTGCGTAAAGCAGGTCGTGAAGCTGGCGTTTACATGCGTGTTGTTCGTAACACCTTGCTGCGCCGCGTCGTTGAAGGTACTCAGTTCGAGTGCCTCAAAGACACGTTTGTTGGTCCGACCCTGATTGCATATTCTATGGAACACCCGGGCGCTGCTGCTCGTCTGTTCAAAAATTTCGCGAAAGCGAATGCAAAATTTGAGGTCAAAGCTGCAGCCTTTGAAGGTGAGCTGATCACGGCGGCTAATATTGACCGTCTGGCATCTCTGCCGACCTACGAAGAAGCACTGGCACGTCTGATGTCGACCATGAAAGAAGCCGCTGCTGGCAAACTGGTCCACACTCTGGCTGCTGTACGCGATGCAAAAGAAGCGGCTTAAGGCCAGATTCTTTTTCTTCGTACTTGCTAACGTATAAACTTTTTCTGATTGTTAGGAACAATTGTCATGTCTATCACTAAAGACCAAATTCTGGAAGCTGTTGCAGCTATGTCCGTAATGGAAGTAGTTGAGCTGGTTTCTGCTATGGAAGAAAAATTCGGCGTTTCTGCTGCTGCCGCTGTAGCAGTTGCTGCTGGCCCAGCTGAAGCTGTTGAAGAAAAAACTGAATTCGATGTTATCCTGAAAGCTGTTGGCGCGAACAAAGTAGCAGTAATCAAAGCCGTACGTACTGCAACTGGTCTGGGCCTGAAAGAAGCCAAAGATCTGGTTGAAGCAACTGGCGTAATCAAAGAAGGCATCAGCAAAGATGACGCAGCTGCACTTGAAGCTGCTCTGAAAGAAGCTGGCGCTGAAGTTGAAGTTAAGTAAGACAACCTTCGGGTTGCAGTCTGAGTAGTTTCAGGCTGATGGCTGGTGACTTTTTGGTCACCAGCCTTTCTGCACTCCAGGGCCTCAATGGGGTTTCACACTGTTTGTGCATTGTTGCTCTTCAATATCTTTCTCTATCGACGACTTACACATACCGCTTTCCTGTGCGGGTTCCCTGCCCTCGCAACAGCGATGAAATGATTTAAGCGTGATAGAAAGAGGTATTGCACTGCTGCCGCGCAGCCAGTGAATCAAACAAAATCGTGTTGCATGAACTGTCCTGTCAGGACGGACAGCGTGGGTCGACTTGTCAGCTAGCTGAGGAACCCTATGGTTTACTCCTATACCGAGAAAAAACGTATTCGTAAGGATTTTGGTAAACGTTCACAAGTTCTGGACATACCTTATCTCCTTTCCATCCAGCTTGACTCGTTCCAGAAGTTTATCGAGCAAGATCCAGAAGGTCAGTACGGACTGGAAGCTGCATTCCGTTCCGTCTTCCCTATCGCGAGCTACAGCGGCAACTCTGAGTTGCAGTATGTGAGCTATCGCTTAGGTGAACCTGTCTTTGACGTGAAAGAGTGTCAGATCCGTGGCGTGACTTATTCGGCACCGCTGCGCGTGAAACTGCGTCTGGTGATCTATGAGCGCGAAGCGCCAGAAGGCACCGTAAAAGACATTAAAGAGCAAGACGTCTACATGGGCGAAATTCCGCTCATGACCGACAACGGTACCTTTGTTATCAATGGTACCGAGCGCGTTATCGTTTCTCAGCTGCACCGTAGTCCTGGCGTATTCTTTGACAGCGATAAGGGTAAAACCCACTCTTCGGGTAAAGTGCTGTATAACGCACGTATCATCCCTTACCGTGGTTCATGGCTCGACTTTGAGTTTGACCCGAAAGATAACCTGTTCGTCCGTATTGACCGTCGTCGTAAGCTGCCGGCCAGTATCATCCTGCGCGCAATGCATTACACCACCGCTGAAATCCTCGATATCTTCTTCGAGAAAGTGGTGTTTGAAATCCGTGACAACAAGCTGCAGATGGAACTGGTGCCTGAGCGCCTGCGCGGTGAAACCGCTACCTTCGATATCGAAGCTAACGGCACCGTTTACGTCGAAAAAGCACGCCGTATTACTGCGCGCCATATCCGTCAGCTGGAAAAAGATGGCATTCAGCACATCGAAGTCCCGGTTGAATATATCGCGGGCAAAGTGGTCTCTAAAGATTATATCGATGAGAGCACCGGTGAGCTGATCATTGCTGCCAACATGGAGCTGTCGCTGGATCTGCTGGCTAAGCTGAGCCAGGCGGGCCACAAGCGCATCGAAACGCTGTTCACCAACGATCTGGACCACGGTCCTTATATCTCCGAGACCCTGCGTGTCGACCCAACCAGCGATCGCCTGAGCGCACTGGTTGAGATCTACCGCATGATGCGTCCTGGTGAGCCGCCAACGCGTGAAGCTGCAGAGAACCTGTTTGAGAACCTGTTCTTCTCTGAAGATCGTTACGATCTCTCTGCGGTCGGCCGCATGAAGTTCAACCGTTCATTGCTGCGTGATGAAATCGAAGGTTCAGGCATCCTGAGCAAAGAAGACATCATCGAAGTAATGAAGAAGCTGATCGACATCCGTAACGGTAAAGGCGAAGTGGACGATATCGACCACCTCGGTAACCGTCGTATTCGTTCAGTGGGTGAGATGGCTGAGAACCAGTTCCGTGTCGGTCTGGTACGTGTTGAGCGTGCGGTTAAAGAGCGTCTGTCACTGGGCGACCTCGATACCCTGATGCCACAGGACATGATCAACGCCAAGCCAATTTCGGCGGCGGTGAAAGAGTTCTTTGGTTCAAGCCAGCTGTCTCAGTTTATGGATCAGAACAACCCGCTGTCAGAGATTACGCACAAACGTCGTATCTCTGCTCTCGGCCCAGGTGGTCTGACCCGTGAGCGTGCCGGCTTCGAAGTGCGTGACGTACACCCAACGCACTACGGCCGTGTCTGCCCAATCGAAACCCCTGAAGGTCCGAACATCGGCCTGATCAACTCCTTGTCTGTTTATGCGCAGACCAACGAGTACGGTTTCCTTGAAACACCTTATCGTCGCGTTATCGACGGTTTAGTGTCTGATGAGATTCACTACCTCTCCGCTATCGAAGAGGGTAACTACGTTATCGCTCAGGCGAACGCCTCTCTGGATGATAACGGTGCGTTTGTCGATGATCTGGTCACCTGCCGTAGCAAAGGCGAGTCGAGCCTGTTCAGCCGCGGTCAGGTTGATTACATGGACGTTTCCACCCAACAGGTGGTTTCTGTCGGTGCATCACTGATCCCGTTCCTGGAACACGATGACGCC
Source organism: Pantoea sp. Eser (assembly GCA_009830035.1). Classification (GTDB taxonomy): domain Bacteria; phylum Pseudomonadota; class Gammaproteobacteria; order Enterobacterales; family Enterobacteriaceae; genus Pantoea. The sequence goes on along the minus strand of SZZY01000022.1, from coordinate 19,639 downwards.
AACCGCGCCCTGATGGGTGCGAACATGCAACGTCAGGCTGTTCCGACTCTGCGTGCTGATAAGCCGCTGGTTGGTACCGGTATGGAGCGCGCGGTTGCGGTTGACTCCGGTGTAACCGCCGTAGCGAAACGTGGTGGTACCGTGCAGTACGTTGATGCATCCCGTATCGTTATCAAAGTTAACGAAGACGAAATGCACGCTGGCGAAGCCGGTATCGACATTTACAACCTGACCAAATATACCCGTTCTAACCAGAACACCTGCATCAACCAGATGCCATGTGTTTCTCTGGGTGAGCCGGTTGAGCGCGGCGACGTGATGGCAGATGGCCCGTCCACCGACCTCGGTGAACTGGCGCTGGGCCAGAACATGCGCGTAGCGTTCATGCCGTGGAACGGCTACAACTTCGAAGACTCCATCCTGGTCTCCGAGCGTGTGGTTCAGGAAGATCGCTTCACCACTATTCACATCCAGGAACTCGCCTGTGTGTCGCGTGACACCAAGCTGGGGCCAGAAGAGATCACTGCGGATATCCCGAACGTGGGTGAAGCAGCGCTGTCTAAACTGGATGAATCCGGCATCGTCTATATTGGTGCTGAAGTGACCGGTGGTGACATTCTGGTGGGCAAGGTTACGCCGAAAGGTGAAAACCACCTGACGCCGGAAGAAAAACTGCTGCGCGCTATCTTCGGTGAAAAAGCCTCTGACGTGAAAGATTCGTCACTGCGCGTACCGAATGGCGTGTCAGGCACCGTGATCGACGTTCAGGTCTTTACCCGAGATGGCGTGGAAAAAGACAAGCGTGCACTTGAAATCGAAAAGATGCAGCTGAAGCAGGCTAAGAAAGACCTGTCTGAAGAACTGCAGATTCTGGAAGCGGGCCTGTTCAGCCGTATCCAGACCGTGCTGATTTCGGGTGGCGTTGAAGCAGACAAACTGGACAAGCTGCCGCGTGAGCGCTGGCTGGAACTGGATCTGACTGACGAAGCCAAGCAAAACCAGCTGGAGCAGCTGGCAGAGCAGTACGACGAACTGAAACACGAGTTTGAGAAGAAGCTCGAAGGTAAGCGTCGTAAGATCACTCAGGGCGATGATCTGGCACCAGGCGTGCTGAAAATCGTTAAGGTTTATCTGGCTGTTAAGCGTCAGATTCAACCGGGTGACAAAATGGCGGGTCGTCACGGTAACAAAGGTGTTATCTCCAAGATCAACCCGATCGAAGATATGCCTTACGATGAACACGGCACGCCGGTTGACATCGTACTGAACCCGCTGGGCGTACCGTCACGTATGAACATCGGTCAGATCCTTGAAACCCACCTGGGTATGGCAGCGAAAGGCATCGGCGAGAAGATCAACGCCATGCTGAAGAAGCAGGAAGACGTCGCGAAACTGCGCGAATTCATCCAGCGCGCTTACGATCTGGGCACCGACGTACGTCAGAAAGTTGACCTGAATACGTTCACCGACGACGAAGTTCTGCGTCTGGCTGAGAACCTGAAAAAAGGTATGCCAATCGCCACTCCGGTGTTTGACGGCGCGAAAGAAAGCGAAATCAAAGAGCTGTTACAGCTCGGCGGCTTGCCTTCTTCTGGTCAGATTACCCTGTTTGACGGCCGTACCGGTGAGCAGTTCGAACGTCAGGTAACCGTTGGCTACATGTACATGCTGAAACTCAACCACCTGGTTGATGACAAGATGCATGCGCGTTCAACCGGTTCCTACAGCCTGGTTACTCAGCAGCCGCTGGGTGGTAAGGCGCAGTTCGGTGGTCAGCGCTTCGGTGAGATGGAAGTGTGGGCGCTGGAAGCATACGGCGCCGCGTATACCCTGCAGGAAATGCTTACCGTTAAGTCTGATGACGTCAACGGCCGTACCAAGATGTATAAAAACATCGTTGACGGCAACCATCAGATGGAACCGGGCATGCCGGAATCCTTCAGCGTACTGTTGAAAGAGATTCGCTCGCTGGGTATCAACATCGAGCTGGAAGACGAGTAACCCCCACTTCAGGCTGGCGGTTAACCGCCTCCTGAAAGCGCAGGGTTTAAGCGCTAGCAATTGTACTGGTTATGGGGCGTTCAATTTCGGTTGGACGCCCCTGAGTCTCACTCCGACGGGAGCTAATCCGTGAAAGACTTACTTAAGTTTCTGAAAGCGCAAACTAAAACCGAAGAGTTTGATGCGATCAAAATTGCGCTGGCTTCGCCAGACATGATCCGTTCCTGGTCTTTCGGTGAAGTGAAAAAGCCGGAAACCATTAACTACCGTACTTTCAAGCCAGAGCGCGATGGTCTGTTCTGTGCCCGTATCTTCGGGCCGGTAAAAGACTACGAGTGCCTGTGCGGAAAGTATAAGCGCCTGAAACACCGTGGTGTTATTTGTGAGAAGTGCGGCGTTGAAGTGACCCAGACCAAAGTGCGCCGTGAGCGCATGGGCCACATCGAACTGGCGTCGCCAACTGCACACATCTGGTTTCTGAAGTCACTGCCATCGCGTATCGGCTTACTGCTGGATATGCCACTGCGTGATATCGAGCGCGTGCTCTACTTTGAATCTTATGTGGTAATCGAAGGTGGCATGACCAACCTCGAGAAGCGCCAGATTCTGACTGAAGAGCAGTACCTTGACGCGCTGGAAGAGTTCGGTGATGAGTTCGACTCCAAAATGGGCGCCGAAGCGATCCAGGCCCTGTTGAAAAACATGGATCTGGAGCAGGAGTGCGAGCAGCTGCGTGAAGAGCTGAACGAAACCAACTCTGAAACCAAGCGTAAAAAACTGACCAAGCGTATCAAGCTGCTGGAAGCGTTCGTTCAGTCTGGCAACAAGCCAGAGTGGATGATCCTGACCGTGCTGCCTGTACTGCCGCCGGATCTGCGTCCGCTGGTACCGCTGGACGGTGGCCGTTTTGCTACGTCGGATCTGAACGATCTTTATCGTCGTGTGATCAACCGTAACAACCGTCTGAAGCGCCTGCTGGATCTGGCTGCGCCAGATATCATCGTACGTAACGAAAAACGTATGCTGCAGGAAGCGGTAGATGCCCTGCTGGATAACGGTCGTCGCGGTCGTGCGATCACCGGTTCCAACAAGCGTCCGCTGAAATCGCTGGCTGACATGATCAAAGGTAAGCAGGGTCGTTTCCGTCAGAACCTGCTGGGTAAACGTGTCGACTATTCAGGTCGTTCGGTTATCACCGTAGGTCCATACCTGCGCCTGCATCAGTGCGGTCTGCCGAAGAAAATGGCACTCGAACTGTTCAAACCGTTCATTTACGGCAAGCTGGAACTGCGTGGCCTCGCCACCACCATCAAAGCCGCGAAAAAAATGGTTGAGCGCGAAGAAGCGGTTGTCTGGGATATCCTCGACGAAGTGATCCGTGAGCACCCGGTTCTGCTGAACCGTGCGCCTACACTGCACCGTCTGGGTATTCAGGCGTTTGAACCGGTTCTGATCGAAGGTAAAGCGATCCAGCTGCATCCGCTGGTTTGTGCGGCTTATAACGCCGACTTCGATGGTGATCAGATGGCTGTTCACGTACCGCTGACGCTGGAAGCCCAGCTGGAAGCGCGTGCGCTGATGATGTCGACCAACAACATTCTGTCTCCAGCGAACGGCGAGCCAATCATCGTTCCTTCACAGGACGTTGTTCTGGGTCTGTACTACATGACCCGCGACAAAGTGAACGCCAAAGGCGAAGGCATGGTGCTGACTGGCCCGAAAGAAGCTGAGCGTGTTTACCGCGCTGGCCTGGCTGAGCTGCATGCCCGCGTTAAAGTTCGTATCACTGAATACAGCAAAAACGAGCAGGACGAATTCGTTTTGAAAACCAGCATTATCGATACCACCATTGGTCGTGCGATTCTGTGGATGATCGTACCGCAAGGTCTGCCGTACTCCATCGTTAACCAGGCGCTGGGTAAAAAAGCTATCTCCAAAATGCTGAACACCTGTTACCGCATTTTGGGCCTGAAGCCGACCGTTATCTTTGCTGACCAGACTATGTACACCGGTTTTGCTTACGCAGCCCGTTCTGGCGCGTCAGTAGGCATCGACGACATGGTTATCACGGCCAAGAAAGTGGAAATCATCTCTGAAGCTGAAGCAGAAGTGGCTGAAATTCAGGAACAGTTCCAGTCTGGTCTGGTTACCGCCGGCGAACGTTATAACAAAGTCATCGATATCTGGGCAGCAGCGAACGAACGTGTTGCCAAGGCGATGATGGAAAACCTCTCAACTGAAACCGTGATCAACCGTCATGGCGAAGAAGAGAAACAGGTTTCCTTTAACAGCATCTTTATGATGGCTGACTCCGGTGCGCGTGGTTCTGCTGCACAGATTCGTCAGCTGGCCGGTATGCGTGGTCTGATGGCGAAGCCAGATGGCTCCATCATCGAAACACCAATCACGGCGAACTTCCGTGAAGGGTTGAACGTACTTCAGTACTTCATCTCAACCCACGGTGCACGTAAAGGTCTGGCGGATACCGCACTGAAAACGGCGAACTCCGGTTATCTGACGCGTCGTCTGGTTGACGTTGCACAGGATCTGGTGGTTACCGAAGACGATTGTGGTACGCACGAAGGCATCATGATGACTCCGGTCATCGAAGGTGGCGACGTTAAAGAACCCCTGCGTGAACGTGTACTGGGTCGTGTGACGGCAGAAGACGTGCTGAAGCCAGGCACCGCTGACATTCTGGTTCCACGTAACACCCTGCTCGATGAGCACTGGTGTGACGTGCTGGAACTGAACTCAGTAGACAGCCTGAAAGTCCGTTCGGTAGTAGGTTGTGAAACCGACTTTGGTGTGTGTGCACACTGCTATGGTCGCGACTTGGCACGTGGTCACATCATCAACAAAGGTGAAGCGATCGGTGTTATCGCGGCACAGTCCATCGGTGAGCCGGGTACACAGCTGACGATGCGTACGTTCCACATCGGTGGTGCGGCATCACGTGCGGCTGCTGAATCCAGCATTCAGGTGAAGAACAAAGGTACCATCAAGCTGACCAATGCCAAGTCGGTTACGAACTCGGCTGGCAAGCTGGTGATCACCTCGCGTAACGTTGAACTGAAAATGATCGACGAATTTGGTCGTACCAAAGAGAGCTATAAAGTTCCTTACGGTGCCACCATGGCGAAAGGTGATGGTGAGCAGGTTGCAGCGGGCGAAACCGTCGCAAACTGGGATCCGCACACCATGCCGGTTATTACAGAAGTGGGCGGTTTCATTCGCTTCACCGACATGATTGATGGCCAGACCATTACCCGCCAGACAGATGACTTAACCGGTCTCTCCTCGCTGGTGGTTCTGGACAGCGCCGAGCGTACTCCGGGCGGTAAAGATCTGCGTCCAGCACTGAAAATTGTTGATGCCAACGGCAACGACGTTCTGATTCCGGGCACTGATATGCCAGCTCAGTACTTCCTGCCAGGTAAAGCGATTGTTCAGCTGGAAGATGGCGTTAAGATCAGCGCCGGTGACACGCTGTCGCGTGTACCGCAGGAATCTGGCGGTACCAAAGATATTACCGGTGGTCTGCCACGCGTTGCTGACCTGTTCGAAGCGCGTCGTCCGAAAGAGCCCGCTATTCTGGCCGAGATCAGCGGTATTATCTCGTTCGGTAAAGAGACCAAAGGTAAGCGTCGTCTGGTGATTACTCCGCTGGATGGTAGCGAGCCGTACGAAGAGATGATTCCGAAATGGCGTCAGCTGAACGTGTTCGAAGGTGAACGTGTTGAGCGTGGTGACGTGGTTTCCGATGGCCCAGAGTCTCCACATGACATCCTGCGCTTGCGTGGCGTGCATGCGGTGACCCGTTACATCACTAACGAAGTGCAGGAAGTTTACCGTCTGCAAGGCGTTAAGATTAACGATAAGCACATCGAAGTCATCGTTCGTCAGATGCTGCGTAAAGCAACCATCATGAGCGCAGGAAGTGCAGACTTCCTCGAAGGTGAACAGGCTGAATTTTCTCGCATCAAGATTGCTAACCGCGATTTGGAAGCGAACGGAAAAGTTGGCGCCACCTTCATGCGTGACCTGCTGGGTATCACCAAAGCGTCACTGGCAACCGAATCGTTCATCTCTGCCGCATCGTTCCAGGAGACCACTCGTGTCCTGACCGAAGCTGCAGTAGCAGGCAAGCGCGACGAACTGCGCGGTCTGAAAGAGAACGTCATCGTGGGTCGTCTGATCCCGGCCGGTACCGGTTACGCTTACCATCAGGATCGTATGCGCCGCAAAGCGGCAGGCGAAGTGCCGGTAGCACCGCAGGTTACTGCGGATGAAGCCTCAGCCAGCCTGGCCGAGTTGTTGAACGCCGGTCTCGGCGGTAACAACGACGAGTAATCGTCATGGGCGTAATAAAAAACCCTGCTTCGGCAGGGGTTTTTTTGTCTTCAGTTCAGCTTGTTCCACTCATTGCGACTGAGGCCGATATCTTTTAGCTGACCGTCGCTGGGTTTCGACAGAATAAGGCGGGTTTCACGCCGACACTGCCAGCGTCTGAAGCTGCGCTAAAGATAACGCACCGGTGTGTAAGGTGTGCCGGTAAACGGTTCTCCTGCGCGGTTTTCATCGTATCCCATCATGCTGTCCTCATCGATTTGCCTGAGGACTATTTTCGTAAAGCCGCGCTGTATGATACAGACGCAAAAATCACTTTTATTTAACATACAGATTGCCGTCAGTGCGATCTGAATGGTAATAATAGCGACTAACTGTACTGGTTCAGGCTTTGCAAAACGCAACGAGGGGATACAATGACCCGATATGAACATCTGGCTACGCTACTGGCGCAGCGCATTGAACAGGGCTTAACCCTAGCGGTGAGCGTCCTCCTTCAGTACGCAGCCTGAGCGCCGAACATGGCGTGAGCATCAGTACGGTACAACAGGCTTATCACCTGCTGGAAGAGAAGCAGATGATCATGGCACAGTCGCGTTCAGGCTATTTTGTTGCGTCACGCAAAGCGACTCCGCCAATACTGGCACTGATACGGTCTGCGCAGCGGCCCGTTGAAGTCACCCAGTGGGACGCAGTGCTGGAGTTGATCAACAGCCGACTGGAAGATGACGTGCTGCAACTTGGTAGCGGCATGCCCGATCTGACCCAGCCGACGCTAAAGCCACTGTGGAAAGCATTTAGCCGTCAGGCCCAGAAGCAGGAAACGGCGCTGCTTAATTATGACAAGCTGTATGGCGTGCTCGCGCTGCGACAACAGGTTGCGCGTCTGGCGATCGATAGTGGCTGTCATCTCACCGCTGATGATATTGTGATCACCACCGGCTGTCACGAAGCGTTATGCGTCGCGGTACGTGCGGTCTGCGAGCCCGGCGATATCATCGCGGTTGAGTCACCTTCCTTTCACGGCATCATGCAGACGCTGCGTGGCTTTGGCATTCGCGCCATTGATATCCCCACCGATGCGGTGACCGGCATCAGTCTGGAAGCGCTGGAACTGGCATTTGATTAGTGGCCAATCAAATGCGGTAGTGGTGGTACCGAACTGCAATAATCCGATGGGTTTCATCATGCCGGAACCGCGTAAACGCGCCTTGCTGGCGCTGGTACAACGTTTTGACGCTGCGGTGATTGAAGACGACGTCTATGGTGAACTTGTCTGGGAATATCCACGTCCGTCGACCATCAAAGCGCTGGATCTGGATGGCCGGGTTCTGCTCTGCAGTTCGTTTTCCAAAACGCTGGCGCCAGGCTTACGGGTTGGCTGAGTAGCACCGGGCCGCTACTGGAATCGCGTCCTGCACATGAAGCACATCGTTACCGGCTCTACCGCCACGCAACCGCAACATGCCGTGTCGGAGTTTATTCGTCAGGGCCATTATCAACCTCATTTGCGGCGGATGCGGCAAATCTATCATCGCAACTATGAAACGTTCAGCTGCTGGGTGCGCCATTACTTCCCCTGCGGTATTTGCGTGTCTCGTCCACAGGGCGGTTTCCTGATGTGGATTGAGCTGCCGGAACCTTTTGATGCCGTTCGTCTCAATCGCGAACTGCGTGAATATAAAATTCAGATCGCCGTCGGCTCACTGTTTTCCGAAGCGGGTAAATACCGTAACTGCCTGCGCTTAAACTACGGCTTGCCGATCACTGAGCAAACTGAACAGGCGGTGGCACGGGCGATGCAGGCCTGTCAGCACGATGATCTTCCTGCCGCCTTAGCGCCCGATTTGCTGGTGGCTAAGTAGGGAAGAAGCAGGGCCAGAAAGAGGAGGGAACTGGCCCTGGACAGGTAACCGTACCTGACGAAGGCCACACTAAACTGCTGTCTGAGGCCGCGCCAGTGACTGACTGAATAACTGCGCGCGGTATTCCTGATTTATCGCTGCCGTTACAGCAGTTTAATTATTTTTGCGCGCTGTTACCCAACAACATTCACGTTGGCCGCGCCGGTTCAGCCAGCGCCAGCAGGATACGCGTCGCTTCACGCCAGTCATCAGCCTCGGTGATGGCACTCACCACCGCAATGCCGCCCACCCCGGTCGCCAGCACCGCAGGTGCTCGCGCAATAGAGATACCGCCAATCGCCACGGTTGGAATGTGCGTCAGGCGGGTCAGATGTCGCTGCAGTTCTGCCAGCCCCTGCGGCGCACACGGCATCTGTTTGGTGCGGGTCGGAAAAATATGCCCGAGCGCGATGTAAGAGGGCTGAATAGCCAGTGCACGATCCAGTTCGGCATCATCATGGGTTGAAATACCGAGTCGTAACCCCGCTTGGTGGATTTGAGCCAGGTCCGCCAGCTCTAAATCCTCCTGACCCAGATGGACACCGTAGGCCTGATGCTTTATCGCCAGCCGCCAGTAGTCATTGATGAACAGGCGTGCATCGTAGCGTTTACCCAGCGCAATGGCCTGGGTGACGGCCGCTTCTGCCGCCTCGTCCGACCGATCCTTGATGCGCAGTTGCAGGGTGCGAACGCCGGCGTCTAACAGGTGCTCGAGCCATTCAACGCTATCGACCACCGGATAAAGGCCGAGGTACGGCTTGGTAGCAGGAAATGCGGACATAGTTACTTCTCCTTCATGGCATCTGCCGGATGATAAAGCTCATCATCCCGGCTGCGGAATTGTTCAGACATCTGTGCCATGCCAACCTCAATCGGCTGCGTGCTGGCTTGCTGGCGTGCGGCAAAATCCCGCACCTCCTGAGAGATCTTCATTGAGCAGAATTTAGGGCCGCACATTGAACAGAAGTGGGCCACCTTACCGGATTCCTGAGGCAGGGTTTCGTCATGCATCGCGCGCGCGGTATGAGGATCGAGCGCCAGATTGAACTGATCTTCCCAGCGGAATTCAAAGCGCGCTTTTGACATCGCGTTATCCCGGATCTGCGCACCCGGATGGCCTTTGGCGAGATCGGCGGCGTGTGCGGCAATTTTGTAGGTGATCAGGCCCTGTTTCACATCCTCTTTATTGGGCAGACCAAGATGCTCTTTGGGCGTGACGTAACACAGCATTGCGCAGCCGAACCAGCCAATCATTGCGGCACCGATACCGGACGTAATGTGGTCATAGCCGGGCGCAATGTCGGTGGTGAGGGGACCAAGCGTATAGAAGGCAGCTTCGTGACACAGATCGAGTTGCTCTGTCATATTGCGACGGATCATATGCATCGGGACGTGGCCGGGGCCTTCAATCATCACCTGCACATCATATTCCCAGGCGATCTGCGTCAGCTCGCCCAGCGTTCGCAGTTCGGCAAACTGCGCTTCATCGTTAGCATCCTGAATCGAGCCAGGACGTAAGCCATCGCCCAGCGACAGTGAGACATCGTAGGCCGCGCAGATTTCACAGATTTCGCGGAAATGCTGATAGAGGAAGCTCTCCTGATGATGCGACAGGCACCATTTCGCCATGATCGAGCCGCCGCGCGAGACAATCCCGGTCAGCCGTTTTGCCGTCATCGGCACGTAGCGCAGCAATACGCCAGCATGAATGGTGAAGTAGTCGACACCCTGCTCAGCCTGTTCCAGCAGCGTATCGCGGAACACTGCCCAGTTGAGCGCTTCGGCCACGCCGTTCACTTTCTCCAGCGCCTGATAAATTGGCACTGTGCCGATCGGCACCGGGCTGTTACGCAAAATCCACTCGCGCGTTTCATGAATATTACGGCCGGTAGAGAGATCCATCACCGTATCGGCACCCCAGCGGGTCGACCAGACCAGTTTCTCCACCTCCTCCTCAATCGAGGATCTGACCGCTGAATTGCCGATATTGGCATTCACTTTGACCAGAAAGTTACGTCCGATAATCATCGGTTCCGATTCAGGATGGTTAATGTTGGCGGGAATAATCGCCCGGCCAGCCGCGACTTCCTGACGCACAAACTCCGGGGTGATGTTATCCGGCAGGTGCGCGCCAAAACTGTGGCCCGGATGCTGTTGCAGTAACACCTCACTGCGAATTCGCTCACGGCCCATATTCTCCCGCAGGGCGATAAATTCCATCTCCGGCGTAACGATGCCCTGACGGGCGTAATGCAGCTGCGTGACGCAACGGCCGGCGAGGGCGCGACGCGGCGTGGGCAGCGCGTCAAAGCGCAGGTGATCGAGGCTATCATCCGCCAGACGCTGCTGGGTATAGTCTGAACTGCGCTGTGGCAGCGTCTGGCTGTCATTGCGTTCTTCGATCCAGCCCGCCCGCAGCTTTGCTAGTCCGCGGTGCAGATCAATCTGCGCGGCGGGATCGCCATAGGCACCGGCGGTGTCATAGACTGGCACCGTTTCATTCTGTTCATACAGCGGCTGATCTTTACTGCCGCCGACCGGGGTCGGACTGAGCCTGATTTCGCGCATCGGCACGCGAATATCCTGCCGGCTGCCGGTAATCCAGATGCGTTCAGAACGGGGGAATGCGCTGCCGCCTTGCAGTGAATCGATAAATTCCTGCGCCTGGGCACGCTGTTCACGACGGGTCATTTTTGAGTCAGACATAGCAATCTTCCAGTTAAGTGGGAATGATGCTTGTCCGGAGTTCGGAAGGAGTAACAGCACGGGCAGTGCAAGAGACTGGCGTACCGACAATATTTACTCTTGTTCCCTTCGCAGGTTCTAACCTGATCAGGTTCCGCGGATCCCGAATTAACGGTCTCAGCCCAACTGGGCACTCCGACAAGAATGCGGTTTTACGCTGCGGCCGGCAAAGAGCCCGCTGAAGACGAGAAAACCTTAACGTTCAAACAGAAAAAAATGGGTTCTTCTGGCCTCGACCATCAGAACCCCTTCAGCATAAAAGGGCGGCAACTGAATCACAACCCCTTTACCGGCGATTAACCTTATGCCGGACGCGCTATCTGGCTGTCATTGGCCACCGGCGGTGGGGCCAGGTGGTTATCCCACGCCAGCTGGATCAGCTTGTCTTCCAGCGTAAAGCGCGCTTCTAGCACTTCGCCGGCTTCAGACAGCGCCTGCTGGAACGTCATGCAGTTATCGTCATCGATCGCCTGCTGCAGATGGCCATCATACAACTGCATCAGGCGTTCAGTGTTGGCTTCCAGCGGGGGAGAGATTTGGGCCGCTGCGATCATCTGGCTGTCACCGCTCATCTCACTGATGATGCGTTCGTAAATACTAAAGTGACCGGAGGAAAGATAATCGACCAGGCCATGACAGAAGTTATCCAGCGCTTGCTCATCGAGGCGGGTCAGGGTTTCTTTATTTGGTTTAAGTCCGACCAGATGGTAATAGGTTACTAACAGCTGGCGACGGGCTTCCAGCCACGAATCGACCAGTTCGTTACTGCCACCTACGCGTTCGGCCAAGACGTCTAACTGGTTAAGCATATCTAACTCCATGTGAGTTATAGTTGTTCATCTACACACTTAACATCAGGACTTCAGCGTGCGAGTTGACTCTAAGGATGACGAAATAAATGCAATGCGAAATCTCAAGCGTAGACGCTGGATGGTGGATTGTCAGCCACGAGCAGAAACTTTGGTTGCCACAAGGTGATTTACCCCACGGAAGCGCCGAAAATTTCGGTCTGACTGGCACCAAAGCCCGACAGATTGGCGAGTGGCAGGGGGAAAAAGTCTGGCTGATTTACGAGCCACGTTCAGAGAGCATGTTCTCGGTGCGGCAGCTGATCTATCTGGATGTCGGGCTGTTTCAGCTGGCGGGGCGGGGCGTGCAGCTGGCGGAGTTCTACCGTTCCCATCGCTGGTGCGGCTACTGTGGCCACGAAATGCACCACAGCAAACACGAATTTGCCTGCCTGTGCAGCCATTGCCGCGAGCGATATTATCCGCAGATTGCGCCCTGCATCATCGTGGCGATCCGGCGTGGCGATGAGATTCTGCTGGCGAATCATGCCCGTCATCGTAATAACGTCTATACCGTACTGGCTGGCTTTGTCGAAGTCGGCGAGACGCTGGAGCAGGCTGTGGCACGTGAAGTGATGGAGGAGAGCAATATCCGCGTCAAAAATGTGCGTTACGTGACTTCTCAGCCGTGGCCATTCCCGCAGTCGCTGATGACGGCGTTTATGGCGGAATATGATAGCGGCGATCTGCAACATGACGGCAAAGAGCTGTTGGATGCGGCCTGGTTCCGTTTTGATGCCTTGCCCTTGCTGCCGCCACCCGGCACCGTAGCGCGCCGCCTGATTGAAGATACCGTCGCCCTGTGCCGCGCCGAAGCGTGAAAGTGCTACACTACACGCCTGAAATTGAGAGAGTAATGAAATGAGTGAACTGAAGAACGATTGTTATTTGCGTGCCCTGTTACGTCAGCCAGTAGATGTAACGCCAGTGTGGATGATGCGCCAGGCCGGACGTTATTTACCAGAATACAAAGCGACGCGCGCCGAAGCGGGTGACTTTATGTCGCTGTGTAAAAATGCTGAGCTGGCCTGTGAGGTGATGCTGCAGCCGCTGCGCCGCTATCCGCTGGATGCTGCAGTCCTCTTCAGTGACATCCTGACCATCCCTGATGCGATGGGTCTGGGCCTCTATTTCGAAACTGGCGAAGGTCCGCGTTTTTCGCATCCGATTACCTGCCGGGCAGATGTAGAGCGTTTGCCGGTGCCCGATCCGGAAATGGAACTGGGTTACGTGATGAACGCGGTGCGCACCATCCGTAAGAGCCTGAACGGCGACCTGCCGCTGATTGGATTTACCGGCAGCCCGTGGACGCTGGCTACTTATATGGTGGAAGGCGGCAGCAGCAAGGCGTTCACTAAAATCAAAAAGATGATGTACGCCGATCCCGCCACGCTGCATGCGATGCTGGATAAACTGGCGGACAGCGTCATTCTCTATCTCAATGCCCAGATTCGCGCCGGTGTGCAGTCAGTGATGGTGTTTGATACCTGGGGCGGCGTCCTGACCGGCCGCGATTACCGCGAGTTCTCGCTTCACTACATGCACAAAATCGTCGACAGCGTGCTGCGTGAAAACGACGGTCGTCGGGTGCCTATTACCGTGTTTACCAAAGGGGGCGGACAGTGGCTGGAAGCGATGGCCGAAACCGGCTGCGATGCGCTGGGCCTCGACTGGACCACAGATATCGACGATGCACGCCGCCGTGTCGGTGACAAAGTTGCGCTGCAGGGCAACATGGATCCTTCAATGCTCTATGCGCCGCCCGCCCGTATTGAACAGGAAGTGGCCGGGATTCTGCAGCGCTTTGGCAACGGCACCGGTCATGTTTTCAATCTCGGTCACGGTATTCATCAGGATGTCCCGCCGGAAAATGCGGGCGTGTTTGTTGAAGCGGTGCACCGTTTATCGCGTCCTTTCCATCAGGAGTAACTATGGATATTGCCGCACTTCGCGCTGAGCAGTTGCAACGCGCCGCTGATGTGGTGCGTGAAGATGACTTTGACGTATTGCCGCCACGCTTTATTGGCGGGGCGGACGTCGGATTTGAACAGGAAGGCGCCGTCACCCGGGCGGCGCTGGTGGTACTTGAATGGCCCTCGCTAACACTGGTGGAGCATCGCATTGCGCGCGTTGAGACCACCATGCCTTACATTCCCGGCTTTCTCTCCTTCCGTGAGTATCCGGCGCTGATGGCGGCATGGCAGATGCTGGAGCAAAAACCGGACCTGCTGTTTGTCGACGGTCACGGTATCTCCCATCCCCGGCGGCTCGGCGTTGCGTCACATTTTGGCCTGCTGGTGGATGTCCCGACCATTGGCGTAGCGAAGCGCCGTCTGTGCGGTCGTTTTGCCGAACTGGATCCGCAGCCGGGCAGTCGTCAGCCGCTGATGTATAAAGGCGAGCAGATTGGCTGGGTGTGGCGCAGCAAACAGCGTTGCAATCCGCTGTTCGTTGCCACCGGCCATCGCGTCAGCCTTGATACTGCGCTGCACTGGGTTGAAAACTGCACGCGCGGCTACCGTTTGCCGGAGCCAACCCGCTGGGCGGATGCGGTTGCCTCGAATCGTCCGGTTTTCCAGCGCTGGCAAAACGCGCTTTAACACTGTTTGTGCTGCGCTTTTGCAGTTACACTGCCGCCAGCGAAACGAATAAGAGCCACCTTTATTTTACAAAATCCCGTTCATCTGCGTCTGGCGAAGCTGGAAAGCTGGCAGTATCTTACTTTTATAGCCTGCCTGTGTGAGCGTATGTACCCGAATTATCGGGCATTCTGCGAGCAGACCGAATTTGCCGATCCGGCACTCTATCGCCGTATTCTTTACCTTATCTGGGAAAACCTGACGGTCAAAGATGCGAAGATTAACTTCAACAGCCAGCTTGAAAAACTCGAAGCTGCCATTCCTGATGGCGATGCGTTTGAGGTTTACGGCGTCTATCCGGCGATTGATGCCTGTGTGGCATTAAGCGAAGTGGTTCATGCGCAGCTGAGCGGCGACACACTTGAGCACGCGATTGAAGTCAGCGAGACCCCAATTACCACCGTTGCCATGCTGGAAATGACTCAGGCTGGACGCGAAATGACCGACGAAGAGCTCCGCGAAAACCCGGCCGTCATTGATGAATGGAACCTTCAGTGGGATATTTTCCGCCTGCTTGCCGCGTGCGAAGAGAGTGACCTTGAATTATCAAAGGCCTGCGATCGGACCTGCGTGAAGCGGAAATTAGCAACATCGGTATAAATTTCCAGCAGTAAGGCGATAAAACGTGACTTCAGGCCTGAATTAGCGCGCCTAGAGGCTTCACATCGGCCCCCTCTCTGGTCTACATTTGGGAGGCTGAAAATTGTGGCTATCGGTGCGTGCAGGCTGAAGAGTGCCAGAATATGGCTTTTCCCTCGCACTCGTTGCTTAGCAAGCGATAAATACACTTTAAGGATAACTTATGAACAAGACTCAACTGATTGATGTGATCGCAGAAAAAGCTGACCTGTCTAAAACCCAGGCAAAGGCAGCGCTGGAATCTACTCTGGCTGCGATCACTGAGTCTCTGAAAGATGGTGATGCTGTACAACTGGTTGGTTTTGGTACTTTTAAAGTGAACCAACGCGCTGAGCGTACCGGTCGTAACCCGCAGACTGGCAAAGAGATCAAAATCGCTGCAGCAAACGTACCGGCATTCGTGTCTGGTAAAGCGCTGAAAGACGCCGTTAAGTAAGACGTCGCACTGCGGTTAAGCTTTAAAACGGGGGGCGATTCGCCCCTTTTGTTTAAGGGCCTGCCATCATGACCACGCTGCTACAGCGTTTTTCCGCCCTGTCTCTCTCCTTATTACTTCTCGGTTGCAGCTCCACACCGCACATTCCTCCTTTCTCTGCCAGTGGTTATCTTGCTGACCGTGGCGTCGTGCGCATCTGGCGCAAAAATAATGATCACCAGTCGGTCCATATCCGCACCATTTTTAGCCCGTTCGCCAGCGGCGAAGGTGAAGTCACCGATTACATCTGGCTGGAAGAGGCATTAATCAGCGTTCATCGTCAGGTCAAAGGTGAGCATCCCGATGACGTCATCTTACGGTTTGACCAGCAAGGCGGCCTTAACTTTATGCAGCGCCAGCTTGCTGGCCGGCGTGAGGCGGTCAGCCCGGATGCGGTGGAGTTGTATAAGTTCGATGCCCAGCGGATGCGCAACGTCAGTGACGCGCTGCTCAGCGGACGGATATTCCTGCGGCAGGGACACTGGCAGGGTGGCAATCTGATCGAAAGCTGTGAGGGCCAGCAGGTCAGCCCTGCCTTCGATAGCGATGCCTTACGAACGCTGGCACAGCAGCAGCGTGGATCGGCCACGCCATTGATGGTTTCATGGCTGGAAGCGCCGGAAGGGGTGCAGCTGTTGTGGGTAAGCCAGCAGGATGACTGCGCACAGCAGCCGAAAGAAGAAGATATGTAAGCGCAGGAATAAGGGGCACGCTGTGCCCCTTTAACTTATTTGCGGTTAATGGCGCGGTAGCCAATATCGCGACGGTAGAAACTGCCCTGCCAGGAGATCGGCTGTGCCAGTTGATAGGCCCGCTGTTGGGCCGCCGCCACATCGTCGCCCAGTGCGGTGACGCACAGTACCCGGCCACCGCTGGTGAGCATTAAATCGTCTTCCAGACGGGTTCCGGCGTGGAATACTTTGCCATCCTCAACCTCTTCCAGTGGCAGACCGTGAATCTGATCGCCCTGATGGTAATCGCCGGGATAGCCGCCCGCCGCCAGCACCACGCCCAGTGATGGCCGAGGATCCCACTCAGAGGTTTTCTGATCCAGCGTGCCAGCACAGGCTGCCAGGCAAAGATCGACCAGATCCGACTGCATACGCAGCATGATCGGCTGGGTTTCCGGATCGCCAAAGCGGCAGTTAAATTCGATCACTTTCGGCTGACCGGATTGATCGATCATCAAGCCGGCATAGAGAAAGCCGGTATAGACGTTACCTTCAGCGGCCATGCCACGCACCGTTGGCCAGATAATCTGATCCATCACCCGTTGGTGGATCTCATCGGTGACCACCGGTGCCGGAGAATAGGCGCCCATACCGCCGGTGTTCGGGCCGGTATCGCCGTCGCCGACGCGTTTGTGATCCTGGCTGGTGGCCATTGGCAGGATATGCTCGCCATCGACCATTACGATGAAACTGGCTTCTTCACCGTCGAGAAACTGTTCGATCACAATACGGTGACCGGCATCGCCAAACGCATTCCCGGCCAGCATATCCTGAACCGCCGCTTCCGCTTCCTGCAACGTCATCGCCACAATCACGCCTTTGCCCGCCGCCAGACCGTCAGCCTTAATGACGATCGGTGCGCCTTTCTCACGCAGATAGGCCAGCGCAGGCTCAACCTCGGTGAAGTTCTGGTATTCCGCACTCGGGATCTGATGGCGGGCAAGGAAATCTTTGGTGAAGGCTTTAGAGCCTTCCAGCTGAGCGGCGGCCTGCGTCGGGCCAAAAATGTTCAGACCGGCAGCGCGAAACGCATCGACCACGCCCGCCACTAGTGGCGCTTCAGGGCCGACGATGGTCAGATCGATGGCCTCGCGTTGTGCAAAAGCCAGCAGAGAGGGGATGTCAGTGGCGGCGATCGCCACATTCTGCAGCGCCGGCTCTAATGCGGTCCCGGCGTTACCCGGTGCCACAAACACGGTATCCGCCAGCGGAGACTGTGCGGCTTTCCAGGCTAACGCGTGCTCACGTCCGCCATTGCCAATCACTAAAATTTTCATCTGTAACTCTCCAAACGATTAATGGCGGAAGTGGCGCATATCAGTAAAGATCATCGCAATGCCGTGTTCATCGGCTGCGGCGATGACTTCGTCATCACGGATCGAGCCGCTAGGCTGAATCACGCAGCTGATACCTACCGCCGCCGCCGCATCGATACCGTCGCGGAACGGGAAGAAGGCGTCAGACGCCATCGCCGAGCCTTTAACTTCCAACCCTTCATCGCCCGCTTTGATGCCGGCAATCTTAGCGGAATAGACGCGGCTCATCTGGCCAGCTCCGATACCGATAGTCATATTGTCGCGCGCATAAACAATGGCGTTAGACTTCACGAACTTCGCCACTTTCCAGCAGAACAGTGCATCACGCAGTTCCTGCTCTGTTGGCTGACGCTTGCTGACCACGCGCAGCTGGCTGGCATCGACCATGCCGAGATCGCGATCCTGCACCAGTAAGCCGCCATTAACCCGTTTGAAGTCCAGCGCGGCCACCCGATTTTGCCACTGGCCGCAGATCAGCACCCGTACATTCTGCTTGGTCGCGGTAATTTTCAGAGCCGCCTCGGAAACTGCAGGCGCAATGATCACTTCGACAAACTGACGGCTGATAATAGCCTGCGCGGTTGCTTCATCCAGCTCGCAGTTAAAGGCGATGATGCCGCCGAACGCGGAGGTCGGATCGGTTTGCCAGGCACGCTCATAGGCGGTCAGCAGAGAATCTCCGACCGCGACGCCGCACGGGTTAGCGTGTTTAACAATGACACAGGCTGGCTCGCTGAACTCTTTTACGCATTCCAGCGCCGCATCGGTATCGGCAATGTTGTTATAGGAGAGGGCTTTACCCTGAACCTGCTGTGCGGTAGTGACGGACGCTTCTGCCACATTCTCTTCTATATAGAAGGCCGCATCCTGATGGCTGTTTTCGCCATAGCGCATATCCTGCTTCTTGATGAAGTTCAGGTTAAGGGTACGCGGGAAGCGACCGGCTGGCTGGCTGCGATCGCCGTGGTAGGCCGGCACTCGCGATCCAAAGTAGTTAGCGATCACGCTGTCGTAGGCGGCGGTGTGCTCGAAGGCTTTAATGGCGAGGTCGAAGCGGGTTTCAAGGGGCAGGGCGTTCTGATTCGCATCCATCTCGGCTACGATAGCCGGGTAGTCGCTGCTCTTTACTACAATCGCCACATATTTATGGTTCTTCGCAGCGGAGCGCACCATAGTCGGACCGCCGATATCAATGTTCTCAACGGCATCTTCCAGTGAACATCCTTCACGCGCTACCGTCTGGGCAAAGGGATACAGGTTTACCACCACCATATCAATTGGGCTGATGTCGTGCTGCGCCATGATGGCATCATCCTCGCCGCGACGACCCAGAATGCCGCCGTGCACTTTCGGGTGCAGGGTTTTGACGCGTCCATCCATCATTTCCGGGAAGCCGGTGTAGTCAGAGACTTCAGTGACAGGCAGGCCCGCATCCGCCAGCAGGCGAGCAGTGCCACCTGTGGAGAGCAGCTCGACACCGCGGTTAGCGAGCGCCTGAGCAAATTCGAGGATGCCGGCTTTGTCAGACACACTGAGCAGAGCGCGGCGTACAGGACGACGTTGTTGCATGGTGGTTTTATCCCTTGGCTTTGTTTCGCTTATATAAGAGCGTTACATCAAGCTTAACGATCGTTTGCTTATAGTAAGAAGAAAAGCTCGAAAACTTCAGGTAACGCCCCGAAAAGGGGGGCCGTTACGTCGCCGGGCATTGTAGCGAAAACGTTTGTGTGATGCTCGCCTAAATTCGCTGTGTCCGATGAATGTGGATAACTTTGTGCGTAACTGCGTATAACAGGGGCTTTTGCTGTGGAATGCAGCGAACGGTTGTTTTTATGCAATTTACGGGTTGCGCCTGCCGAACAATTCCCTATAATGCGCCTCCACTGACACGGCACACCGGCTTACGAAGCGCCGGGTGTAATGTAAGTAGGTTCGAAATCATACGAACCAGTGAGTTAAGCAGAAATAAACGCTTGACTGACAATGCGGAA
>SZZY01000021.1 GCA_009830035.1 Pantoea sp. Eser | reverse complement strand
GCGACAACATCAAAATGGTTGTTACCCTGATCCACCCAATCGCTATGGACGAAGGTCTGCGCTTCGCAATCCGCGAAGGCGGCCGTACCGTTGGTGCGGGTGTTGTTGCTAAAGTTATCGCTTAATTGTGATATCTGCAGTGGCCGTGCAAACGGCCACTGCAACAGAATAAAAGAGCACTTCGGTGCTCTTTTTTTTTGCCGGTCGGAAAAGGGGATGACCCTACAAAGGCTGGGTTTGAAATAAAAACGATTCGCATTGACACTGCGTACAGAAAATGTACCTGAGTGATGAATCAATGTACGTCTGCCTGTGTAATGCCATAAGTGATAAAACCCTTCGTGAAGTCGTTCGCCGCTATCAGCCCCGATCTATCCAGCAGCTTCGGCAGTTTGTCCCGGTGGGAAAGCAGTGTGGCAAATGTATTCGCGCGTGCGTGAAATCATGGACGCAGAAATGCAACATGCCCCGCTGTATAAAGATATTGCCTGAGCATCAGGCGCGTGTCTGATCGTCGTGCGCACTGTGCTGCGTGCGAATAACCACATTATTTATCGCGTTTTTTTGACTTCTTTTTAACCGCATCTACGCTCTAATAAACCGGACGCGGAGGGTTAACAATGAAGGGCGATATAAAAGTTATCAGTCATCTCAATAAACTGCTTGGAAATGAGCTGGTTGCCATCAACCAGTACTTTTTGCATGCATGCATCTTCAAAAACTGGGGGTTGATCCGCCTCAACGATGTCGAATACCATGAATCAATCAATGAGATGAAGCATGCCGACAAGTACATTGAGCGGATTCTGTTTCTGGAAGGTATTCCCCAATCTGCAGGAATTAGGCCGGCTTCGCATTGGTGAAGATGTTGAAGAGATGCTGGGTTCCGATCTCAATCTGGAGCTGGAAGGTGCGAAAGATTTGCGCGAGGCGATTCCTACGCAGACAAAGTCTATGATTACGTCAGTCGGGACATGATGATTGAAATCCTGGCAGATGAAGAGCATCACATGGACTGGATTGAAACCGAACTTGAGCTTATCCGCAAAATGGGCATTCAGAATTACCTGCAGGCGCAGATCAAAGAAGAGTAAACCGCGTCTGCAGCATGATCATCATCCAGCCCGCAATGGACAGGAATGGGCCAAACGGCAGCGGGCTGTTACCTCTCTCAGCTGACCCTCGCCACCGCCCGACCACTACCGTCGCTAACGCCAGAGAGGTCGCCCCCACTGCAATCCAGGGCAGTGCCTGCCAGCCACAACAGCTTCCCAGCGCCGCAAACAGCTTCATGTCGCCATATCCTAGCCCATCAGTGCCCCAGACTAGCCGATATCCCCAGCCCAGCAGCCACAGCGTGCTGTAGCCTGTCAGGCCGCCTATTAACCGCCGCGGCTGCCGATCCCGTGGTCAGTGCATGGGTTAAGCCGATCCAGAGCGCATATAATTATAGTTGAGCGGGTCAGGAAGGCAGAAATGCCGGCGGTCAATTGCGGCCAGCACCAGTAGCAGACAAGAGCTGGTAATGATGAACAGGCTGTCGGTTATCCGCTCAAAGGTATTGAACGCCAGCAGGCACAACAGCGCTACCAGTGTTCCGACAACCAGGCTGTGCGGACTAAAAGGGTGGCGGCAGACGTGACATTTACCCCGTAAGGCTGGCCAGCTAATCAGTGGTAAGCGATCGCGCCACAGCAAGGGGCGCTGACAGTGCTCACACTGCGAGCCGGGGACGCAAAGCGAATGAAACCACTCGTCGGGCGAATCAGCCGGAAAGAAATGCTGACAGACCAGAGCGATAAAGCTGCCCAGTGCGCTGGCGACAATAAAGATGACAACATTGATCATGAGGTAATGCGGCACGGTCAGAGCTCCTGATTCAGCAACGGGTCTGAGGTGACTCTGTGCACAACCAGGTTGTCTGTCATGACGGGAATGCTTATGTCGGAAAACAGCGCACAATAAAAGTGGCGGACTAAACCGCAGGATAACAAGGCAGTGCGAGGTGGGTCTGAAAAGCACAGGCGATAAACCCGGTTAAAACGACAACACGGGTTGCTTCCTGAGCAGATTTACGTATAATGCGTGGGCCTGCAGATATTGCAGGCGCGATTCGAGCAGAATCGCAGACGGCAGAATTTTAGGCCGCCTGACAATACTCCCAATTGGGGAGTTATATGCTGAACGATTACACTCTCCCATCAATCGCAATGGGCTCGAGTAGTAACTTTTTTCGTCTATAAAAAGTTTGGAGCTCTGGTCTCATGCAGAACCAAAGAATCCGTATCCGTCTTAAAGCGTTTGATCATCGTCTGATCGATCAATCAACCACGGAAATCGTTGAGACCGCCAAGCGCACTGGTGCGCAGGTTCGTGGTCCGATCCCGCTGCCAACCCGCAAAGAGCGCTTTACCGTTTTGATCTCTCCGCACGTTAACAAAGATGCGCGTGATCAGTACGAAATCCGCACTCACAAGCGTCTGGTAGACATCGTTGAGCCAACTGAAAAAACCGTTGATGCTCTGATGCGTCTGGATCTGGCTGCCGGTGTTGACGTGCAGATCAGCCTGGGTTAATCAGGTAATCGAGCGATTGAGAGGTTGAAACAATGATTGGTTTAGTCGGTAAAAAAGTGGGCATGACCCGCATCTTCACTGAAGATGGCGTTTCTATCCCCGTCACCGTAATCGAAGTTGAAGCGAACCGCGTTACTCAGGTCAAAGGCCTAGAAAACGATGGTTACCAGGCAATTCAGGTTACCACCGGTGCTAAAAAAGCAAACCGTGTGAACAAACCTGAAGCTGGTCATTTTGCTAAAGCTGGCGTTGAAGCTGGCCATGGCCTGTGGGAATTCCGCACCGCTGAAGGTGAAGAGTTCTCTGTAGGTCAGAGCATCAGCGTTGAGATTTTCGCTGAAGTTAAAAAAGTTGACGTAACCGGTACCTCTAAAGGTAAAGGTTTCGCCGGTACCGTTAAGCGCTGGAACTTCCGTACCCAGGACGCGACTCACGGTAACTCCTTGTCTCACCGCGTTCCGGGTTCTATCGGTCAGAACCAGACTCCGGGCAAAGTGTTCAAAGGCAAGAAAATGGCAGGTCAGCTGGGTAATGAGCGCGTAACCGTTCAGAGTCTGGACGTAGTACGTGTTGACGCTGAGCGCAACCTGCTGCTGGTTAAAGGTGCTGTCCCGGGTGCAACCGGTAGCGACCTGATCGTTAAACCAGCTGTGAAGGCGTAAGGGGATAGCAATGGAATTAGTATTGAAAGACGCGCAGAGCGCGCTGACTGTTTCCGAAACTACCTTCGGTCGTGATTTCAACGAAGCGCTGGTTCACCAGGTTGTTGTTGCTTACGCATCTGGCGCCCGCCAGGGTACTCGTGCGCAGAAAACGCGTGCAGAAGTAACCGGCTCAGGCAAAAAGCCATGGCGTCAAAAAGGCACCGGCCGTGCGCGTGCAGGTTCTGTAAAGAGCCCAATCTGGCGTTCAGGTGGCATGACCTTTGCTGCGAAGCCGCAGGACCACAGTCAAAAAGTTAACAAAAAGATGTACCGCGGCGCGCTGAAAAGCATCCTGTCCGAACTGGTACGTCAAGATCGTCTGATCGTTGTCGAATCATTCGCTGTAGAAGCACCGAAAACCAAGCTGCTGGTACAGAAAATGAAAGACATGGCGCTAGAAGACGTGCTGATCATCACTGGCGAACTGGATGAGAATCTGTTCCTGGCTGCGCGTAACCTGTACAAGGTAGACGTGCGTGATGCATCAGGTATCGACCCAGTTAGCCTGATCGCCTTCGACAAAGTCGTTATGACTGCTGATGCAGTTAAGCAAGTTGAGGAGATGCTGGCATGATCCGTGAAGAACGTCTGCTGAAAGTACTGCGCGCGCCGCACGTATCTGAAAAGGCATCTAGCGCGATGGAAAAAACCAATACCATCGTACTCAAAGTAGCTAATGACGCGACCAAAGCAGAGATCGTTGCTGCTGTTGAGAAACTGTTCGAAGTAGAAGTGAAAGACGTAAACACCCTAGTCGTTAAGGGAAAAGTTAAGCGTCACGGACAGCGTATCGGTCGTCGTAGCGACTGGAAAAAAGCTTACGTCACACTGAAGGAAGGCCAGAATCTGGACTTCGTCGGCGGCGCTGAGTAAGTCGGAGGAGAAAGACAATGGCAGTTGTTAAATGTAAACCGACATCTCCGGGTCGTCGCCACGTCGTAAAAGTGGTGAACCCAGAGCTGCACAAGGGCAAGCCGTTTGCCCCATTGCTGGAAAAAAACAGCAAATCCGGTGGCCGCAACAACAACGGTCGCATCACTACCCGTCACATCGGTGGTGGTCATAAGCAGGCTTACCGTCTGGTTGACTTCAAACGCAACAAAGATGGTATCCCGGCAGTTGTTGAACGTCTTGAGTACGATCCGAACCGCTCTGCAAACATCGCACTGGTTCTGTACAAAGACGGCGAGCGCCGTTATATCTTGGCCCCTAAAAGCCTGAAAGCCGGCGACCAGATCCAATCTGGCGTTGATGCTGCGATCAAAGCAGGTAACACTCTGCCGATGCGTAATATCCCGGTGGGTTCTACCGTGCATAACGTAGAAATGAAACCAGGCAAAGGCGGTCAGATTGCTCGCTCAGCCGGTGCTTACGTGCAGATCGTTGCGCGTGAAGGTTCTTACGTTACCCTGCGTATGCGTTCTGGTGAAATGCGTAAAGTCGAATCTAACTGCCGCGCAACACTGGGCGAAGTCGGCAACGCTGAGCATATGCTGCGTGTTCTGGGTAAAGCTGGTGCAGCCCGTTGGCGTGGTGTTCGTCCGACCGTTCGTGGTACCGCGATGAACCCAGTTGATCACCCGCACGGTGGTGGTGAAGGTCGTAACTTTGGTAAGCACCCGGTAACTCCGTGGGGCGTTCAGACCAAAGGTAAGAAGACCCGTAGCAACAAGCGTACTGATAAATTTATCGTACGTCGCCGTAGCAAATAATATTAGAGGATAAGCCATGCCACGTTCTCTCAAGAAAGGTCCTTTTATTGACCTGCACTTGCTGAAGAAGGTAGAGAAAGCGGTGGAAAGCGGTGACAAGAAGCCTTTGCGCACTTGGTCCCGTCGTTCAACGATCTTTCCTAACATGATCGGTTTGACCATCGCTGTCCATAACGGTCGTCAGCACGTTCCTGTCTTTGTTTCCGACGAAATGGTTGGTCACAAACTGGGTGAATTCGCGCCGACACGTACTTATCGCGGTCACGCGGCTGATAAAAAAGCCAAGAAGAAATAAGTAGGAGGAAGAGATGGAAACTATTGCTCAACATCGCCATGCTCGTTCTTCTGCTCAGAAGGTACGCTTGGTGGCGGACCTGATTCGCGGTAAGAAAGTGTCGCAGGCTCTGGATATTTTAACCTACACCAACAAGAAAGCGGCTGTACTGGTTAAAAAAGTCCTGGAATCTGCCATTGCTAACGCCGAACACAACGATGGCGCTGATATCGACGATCTGAAAATCACGAAAATTTTCGTAGATGAAGGTCCGACCATGAAACGCATTATGCCGCGTGCCAAAGGTCGTGCAGATCGCATCCTGAAGCGCACCAGCCACATTACTGTGGTTGTGTCCGATCGCTGAGACTCCGGAGACTAGCAATGGGTCAGAAAGTACATCCTAATGGTATTCGCCTGGGTATTGTAAAACCATGGAACTCTACCTGGTTTGCGAACACCAAAGAATTCGCTGACAACCTGGACAGCGACTTTAAAGTACGTCAGTTCCTGACAAAAGAACTGGCTAAAGCGTCTGTGTCTCGTATCGTTATCGAGCGTCCAGCGAAGAGCATCCGTGTGACTATTCACACTGCTCGTCCGGGCATCGTGATCGGTAAGAAAGGTGAAGACGTAGAAAAACTGCGCACTGTCGTCGCGAACATCGCTGGCGTTCCTGCACAGATTAATATCGCTGAAGTCCGTAAGCCGGAACTGGACGCGAAACTGGTAGCTGACAGCATCACTTCACAGCTGGAGCGTCGTGTGATGTTCCGTCGTGCTATGAAGCGTGCGGTTCAGAACGCCATGCGTCTGGGCGCGAAGGGGATTAAAGTTGAAGTTAGCGGCCGTCTGGGCGGCGCCGAGATCGCACGTACCGAATGGTATCGTGAAGGTCGCGTGCCGTTGCACACTCTACGTGCTGACATTGACTACAACACCTCTGAAGCGCACACCACTTATGGCGTAATCGGCGTTAAGGTATGGATCTTCAAAGGTGAGATCCTGGGTGGTATGGCTGCTGTTGAACAACCGGAACCGGCTGCTCAACCTAAAAAGCAGCAGCGTAAAGGCCGTAAGTAAGGAGAGTCGCTGATGTTACAACCAAAGCGTACGAAATTCCGTAAAGTGCACAAAGGCCGTAACCGCGGTCTGGCTGCGGGTACGGATGTCAGCTTCGGTACTTTCGGTCTGAAAGCTGTTGGCCGTGGTCGTCTGACTGCTCGTCAGATCGAAGCAGCACGTCGTGCTATGACCCGTGCAGTTAAGCGTCAAGGTAAGATCTGGATCCGAGTATTCCCGGACAAACCGATCACCGAGAAGCCGCTGGAAGTGCGTATGGGTAAAGGTAAGGGTAACGTGGAGTATTGGGTTGCCCTGATCCAGCCTGGTAAAGTCCTGTATGAAATGGACGGCGTACCAGAAGAGCTGGCCCGTGAAGCATTCAAGCTGGCAGCAGCAAAACTGCCTATCAAAACCACCTTT
This sequence comes from Pantoea sp. Eser, assembly GCA_009830035.1. Lineage (GTDB taxonomy): Bacteria > Pseudomonadota > Gammaproteobacteria > Enterobacterales > Enterobacteriaceae > Pantoea. Next base: position 21,392 of record SZZY01000021.1, on the reverse strand, counting down.
GTAACTAAGACGGTGATGTAATGAAAGCAACAGAGCTGCGTGAAAAAAGCGTTGAAGAGCTGAACACTGAGCTGCTTAATCTGCTGCGTGAGCAATTTAACCTGCGCATGCAGGCAGCATCTGGCCAACTGCAGCAGACTCATCTGCTGAAGCAAGTGCGCCGTGATGTTGCACGCGTTAAGACTTTACTGACTGAGAAGGCGGGTTCGTAATGACCGATAAAATCCATACTCTGCAGGGTCGTGTAGTAAGTGACAAAATGCAGAAATCTGCAGTTGTTGCTATCGAACGTTTCGTGAAACACCCCATCTACGGCAAATTCATCAAACGTACGACTAAGCTGCATATCCATGACGAGAACAATGAATGTGGAATTGGCGACGTGGTAGAAATCCGCGAATGCCGTCCACTGTCCAAGACTAAATCCTGGACCCTGGTTTGCGTAATTGAGAAAGCTGTTCTGTAATAAGAATGGTTTTTTCTGAGAAAACCCTCTGCTTCGGCAGGGGTTCTTTTTTGCCTGTGGATCGGGCCTTTATCAGCGGGTCATTGGAGACGAGTACGCTTGCGCGGCGGATAGGATGCGGCGCCTGGTCGGGACGGCTTAAGATTGCTGGCTGTAAAAGGCGGACACTTATTGTTAGCTTGTTAGCGCGCGAGCGTAGTGGTGATACCAGAACCCTGCGCTGCTAACGATGGGCTCAGCGCCTGGCCTGCCGCTATCATCCACTACCCCTTAACAACTCCAGCAGGTGATAGCATGCAAAGAACGCTGTTATTGAAGAACGCCTGTGATGTGCATGGATGCTGCGCGGCGGAAAATCCGTCACGCCAGCATCCTGATCAAGGGAAATACTCTCATCGCCGTCGGGGACGCTGAGCCGCTGCCTGACTGCGCGGATGAGATTGTCGATCTGCGCAGCACATCGTCATTCCCGGATTGATCAATACCCAACATCACATGTTCCAGAGCCTGACCCGCGCTATCCCCGCGGTGCAAAACGCTGAGCTGTGTTCAACTGGCTGACCTAACTCTATCCGCTGTAGCAGCACCTGATGCCAGAGATGATACGCATCTCAACCCAGATATCGAGGGCGGGGCTGATGTTAACGGGCTGTGCTACCCCACCCGCGATCGCCGTTATATCTATCCCAGCGGCTGCTGGCTTGATGACAGCATTGAGGCGGCCACCGGAATAGGAATGCGTTTCCATGCCAGTCGCTGCAGCATGAGCGTGGGTTAGTCGCGCAGTGGGCTGCCGCCCGACAGTCTGGTAGAAAATGAGGCGGCGATCGTAACCGATGCTCAGCGGGTGACAGAGCGCTATCACGACGCCAGTCATGGATCGATGCTCCGTATGGTGGTGGCGCCATGCTCGACATTTTCATTCAGCCGTAAGCTGTGAAGTCCTCTGCGGCGCTGGCGCGTCACTACGGTGTCTCAATGCAAACTCATCTGGAAGAAAATGATAACGATATCCGTTATAGCCGTGAGAAATTCACTATGACGCCGGCACAGTAGGTGGGTGAGCCCCGTTGAATAGGGCCTGACGTCTGGCATGCGCACTGCGTTAAGCGGGATCGGTATGGCATTGAGCTGTTTGCGCGAACCGCAACGGGTGTCGCGCACTGTCCCGGCTCCATATGCGGCCTGGCTCGGGGATCGCCCCGATACGTCATACTATGCGATACCGGTGTCCCGGTCGGGTTGGGCGTCGCTGGCTCTGCCTCTAATGACAGTGCAGATATGCCAGCAGAAGTGCGTCAGGCACTTGAGCTGGCGGTTTTCGGCCAGAAATGGGTCGGAGTGGCCGGGGCGGGGCACAATCCGGTCGCGGCACTGGTGTTCTGTAATCCGGGGCCGGTGGCATACAGCATCATCAACGGCCCAGGGGACATAACGGTCACTTGGCCGGAATTGAACTGCCAGCGCTGCTGCGTCAGCATAGCCAACTGGCCAGTAAACGGGTTAGTGGGGCCAATCGGACACTTTATTACAGAAGCGACGAAAAATAAGGCAGATTACATTTGCTACTGTTCGCACTATTCCCTAGAATACGCCCTCCCTGTCATCAGGGAAAATCAGCGGCTCGATTGAGAGCCGTTGATTTTTTCTACCCATCTGTGAGAACCGGTGTTACAATGCCGCGCCCTCAATTATGGGGCTTTCTAACGACCTGAGGTTTAGGTCCCGAAGTAGTAGTTGACATTAGCGGAGCACTAAAATGATCCAAGAACAGACTATGCTGAACGTCGCCGACAACTCCGGTGCACGTCGCGTAATGTGTATCAAGGTTCTGGGTGGCTCGCACCGTCGCTACGCAGGCGTCGGTGACATCATCAAAGTTACCATCAAGGAAGCAATTCCGCGTGGTAAAGTCAAAAAAGGTGATGTCCTGAAGGCGGTAGTGGTGCGCACCAGGAAGGGTGTTCGTCGCCCGGACGGTTCTGTCATTCGCTTCGATGGTAATGCATGCGTTATTTTAAACAATAATAGTGAGCAGCCTATCGGTACGCGTATTTTCGGGCCGGTAACTCGTGAACTTCGTACTGAAAAGTTCATGAAAATTATCTCTCTGGCACCAGAAGTACTCTAAGGAGCGAACAATGGCAGCTAAAATCCGTCGCAACGACGAAGTTATCGTGTTAACCGGTAAAGATAAAGGTAAGCGCGGTAAAGTTAAGAATGTCCTGTCTTCTGGTAAGGTCATCGTTGAAGGTATCAACCTGGTGAAGAAACATCAGAAGCCGGTTCCGGCTCTGAACCAACCAAGTGGCATCGTTGAAAAAGAAGCTGCAATTCAGGTTTCTAACGTTGCACTGTTCAATGCGGCAACTGGTAAAGCTGACCGTGTAGGCTTCACATTCGAAGACGGCAAAAAAGTCCGTTTCTTCAAGTCTAACAGCGAAACTATCAAGTAATTTGGAGTAGTACGATGGCGAAACTGCATGATTACTACAAAGACGAAGTAGTCCAGAAACTCATGACAGAGTTTGGCTACAATTCTGTCATGCAAGTCCCTAGGGTCGAGAAGATCACCCTGAACATGGGCGTCGGTGAAGCGATCGCTGACAAGAAACTGCTGGATAACGCAGCAGCTGACCTGGCAGCAATCTCCGGTCAAAAACCGCTGGTCACCAAAGCACGCAAATCAGTTGCAGGCTTCAAAATCCGTCAGGGCTATCCGATCGGCTGTAAAGTAACTCTGCGTGGCGAACGCATGTGGGAGTTCTTTGGGCGTCTGATCACCATTGCTGTTCCACGTATCCGTGACTTCCGTGGCTTGTCCGCTAAGTCATTCGATGGCCGTGGCAACTACAGCATGGGTGTACGTGAGCAGATCATCTTCCCAGAAATCGACTACGACAAAGTCGATCGCGTTCGTGGTTTGGATATTACCATTACCACTACTGCGAAATCTGATGATGAAGGCCGTGCTCTGCTGGCTGCCTTTGACTTCCCGTTCCGTAAGTAAGGTAGGGTTACTTAATGGCTAAGCAATCTATGAAAGCACGCCAAGTTAAGCGTGTGAAATTAGCAGACAAATTCTTCGCAAAACGCGCTGAACTGAAAGCGATCATTTCTGATGTGAACGCTTCCGACGAAGATCGTTGGGATGCCGTTCTGAAGCTGCAGAGTCTGCCGCGTGATTCCAGCCCTTCACGTCAGCGTAACCGCTGCCGTCAAACAGGTCGTCCGCACGGTTTCCTGCGAAAGTTTGGGTTGAGCCGTATCAAGGTCCGCGAAGCCGCCATGCGCGGTGAAATCCCGGGCCTGAAAAAGGCTAGCTGGTAATTGTCACCAATTGAATCGCGGGAGTAACACAGATGAGCATGCAAGATCCGATCGCGGATATGCTGACCCGTATCCGTAACGGTCAGGCCGCGAACAAAGTTGCGGTCACCATGCCTTCCTCCAAGCTGAAATTGGCAATTGCCAACGTTCTGAAGGAAGAAGGATATATTGAAGATTTTAAAATTGAAGGCGACACCAAGCTAGAACTGGAACTGACTCTTAAGTATTTCCAGGGCAAAGCGGTTGTGGAAAGCATTCAGCGAGTAAGCCGTCCTGGTCTGCGCATCTATAAGAAAAAAGATGAGCTGCCAAAGGTAATGGCTGGTATGGGCATCGCTGTAGTTTCTACATCTAAAGGTGTCATGACTGATCGTGCAGCGCGCCAGGCAGGTCTTGGTGGCGAAATTATCTGCTACGTAGCGTAATCGGAGGATACTATGTCTCGTGTTGCTAAAGCACCTGTCGTTGTTCCTGCCGGCGTAGAGGTAAAACTCAACGGTCAGGTAATTTCGATTAAAGGTAAGAACGGCGAGCTGACTCGTACTATCAATGATGCTGTTGAAGTTAAGCATGCTGACAACGTTCTGACTTTCGCTCCGCGCGAAGGTTTCGTTGACGGCTGGGCGCAGGCGGGTACTTCTCGCGCGCTGCTGAACGCAATGGTTATCGGTGTTACCGAAGGCTTCACTAAGAAACTGCAGCTGGTTGGTGTAGGTTATCGTGCAGCCGTTAAAGGCGACGTGGTAAACCTGTCTCTGGGCTTTTCTCATCCAGTCGATCACCAGCTGCCCGCAGGTATCACTGCAGAGTGTCCGACTCAGACTGAAATCGTGCTGAAAGGCGCTGATAAACAGCTGATCGGCCAGGTTGCAGCTGACTTGCGCGCCTACCGTCGTCCTGAGCCTTATAAAGGCAAGGGTGTCCGTTACGCCGACGAAGTCGTGCGTACCAAAGAGGCCAAGAAGAAGTAAGGTAACACTATGGATAAGAAATCTGCTCGTATCCGTCGTGCGACCCGTGCACGTCGCAAGCTCAAAGAGCTGGGTGCTACTCGCCTGGTGGTACATCGTACCCCGCGTCATATTTACGCACAGGTAATCGCCCCTAACGGTTCTGAAGTTCTGGTCGCTGCTTCTACAGTAGAAAAAGCTATCACTGAACAACTGAAGTATACCGGTAATAAAGAAGCCGCAGCTGCAGTCGGTAAAGTTATTGCAGAACGCGCAATCGAAAAAGGCATCACTGGTGTTTCTTTCGACCGTTCCGGTTTTCAATATCATGGTCGCGTCCAGACACTGGCAGATGCTGCCCGTGAAGCTGGCCTTCAGTTCTAAGTGTAGAGGTCTTAAGATGGCACACATCGAGAAACAAGCTGGCGAACTGCAGGAAAAACTGATCGCGGTAAACCGTGTATCTAAAACTGTTAAAGGTGGTCGTATTTTCTCCTTCACAGCACTGACTGTGGTAGGCGATGGTAACGGTCGCGTAGGTTTTGGTTACGGTAAAGCGCGTGAAGTTCCAGCAGCGATCCAGAAAGCGATGGAGAAAGCCCGTCGCAACATGGTCAACGTCGCGCTGACCAACGGCACCCTGCAGCACCCAGTTAAAGGTGCACATACGGGTTCCCGCGTGTTCATGCAGCCGGCTTCTGAAGGTACCGGTATTATTGCCGGTGGTGCAATGCGCGCTGTCCTTGAAGTCGCTGGAGTTCACAACGTTCTGGCAAAAGCCTATGGTTCCACCAACCCGATTAACGTGGTTCGTGCAACTATCGACGGCCTGGGCAATATGAAATCTCCGGAAATGGTCGCTGCTAAGCGTGGTAAATCCGTTGAAGAAATTCTGGGGTAATCACAATGGCTAAGACTATTAAAATCACTCAAACCCGCAGTGCTATTGGCCGTTTGCCTAAGCATAAAGCCACTCTGGTTGGCCTGGGTCTGCGTCGTATTGGCCACACCGTTGAGCGTGAAGATACACCTGCAGTACGCGGTATGGTTAACACGGTTTCCTATGTGGTTAAAGTGGAGGAGTAAGAGATGCGTCTAAATACTCTGTCTCCGGCCGAAGGGTCTAAGCACGCGAGCAAGCGTCTGGGTCGTGGTATCGGTTCTGGTCTCGGTAAAACCGGTGGTCGTGGTCACAAAGGTCAGAACTCACGTTCTGGCGGTGGCGTACGTCGCGGTTTCGAGGGCGGTCAGATGCCTCTGTATCGTCGTCTGCCGAAATTCGGTTTCACCTCTCGCAAAGCAATGATCACCACGGAGATTCGTTTGTCTGATCTGGCGAAAGTTGAAGGCGGTATTGTAGACCTGAATACGCTGAAAGCGGCCAATATTATCGGTGTCCAGATTGAATTTGTTAAAATCATTCTTTCTGGTGAAGTTTCTGCACCGGTAACGGTTCGCGGCCTGCGTGTCACCAAAGGTGCTCGTGCTGCAATCGAAGCTGCTGGCGGTAAAATTGAGGAGTAAGTAGCAGATGGCTAAACAACTGGGGTTAGATTTTCAAAGTGCCAAAGGCGGCTTTGGTGAACTGAAACGCAGACTGCTGTTTGTAATCGGTGCACTGATTGTCTTCCGTATTGGCTCTTTCATTCCGATCCCTGGTATTGATGCCACTGTACTTGCCAAACTGCTTGAGCAACAGCGTGGCACCATCATTGAAATGTTCAACATGTTCTCTGGTGGTGCTCTCAGCCGTGCTTCTATTTTCGCACTGGGTATCATGCCGTATATTTCGGCATCGATTATCATCCAGTTATTAACGGTGGTTCATCCAGCGTTAGCGGAAATTAAGAAAGAAGGGGAGGCTGGCCGTCGCAAGATTAGCCAGTACACCCGATACGGTACGTTGGTATTGGCTATATTCCAGTCGATCGGTATTGCTACCGGTTTACCGAATATGCCAGGAATGCAGGGCCTGGTGATGAATCCAGGCTTTGCCTTCTACTTTACCGCTGTTGTGAGTCTGGTCTCAGGGACAATGTTCCTGATGTGGCTGGGCGAACAGATTACTGTGCGCGGTATCGGTAACGGTATTTCGATCATTATCTTCGCAGGTATTGTTGCGGGTCTCCCGCCGGCCATTGGCCATACCATCGAGCAAGCGCGGCAAGGTGACCTGCACTTCCTTCTGTTGCTGTTGGTTGCATTACTCGTATTCGCCGTGACCTTCTTTGTTATTTTCGTTGAGCGTGGTCAACGCCGCATTGTGGTGAACTATGCAAAACGTCAGCAAGGTCGTCGTGTCTACGCTGCACAGAGCACACATTTACCGTTGAAAGTGAATATGGCGGGCGTAATCCCGGCTATTTTTGCTTCCAGCATTATTCTGTTCCCGGCAACGATTGCATCGTGGTTCGGGGGCGGTACCGGTTGGAACTGGCTGACAACAATTTCGCTGTATTTGCAGTCAGGACAGCCGCTTTATGTGCTACTCTATGCAACTGCAATCATCTTCTTCTGTTTCTTCTATACGGCGTTGGTTTTCAACCCGCGTGAAACAGCAGATAACCTGAAGAAGTCTGGTGCATTCGTACCGGGAATTCGTCCGGGAGAGCAAACGGCGAAGTACATCGATAAAGTTATGACGCGTTTAACCTTAATAGGTGCGCTGTACATCACTTTTATCTGCCTTATCCCGGAGTTCATGCGTGATGCGATGAAGGTTCCCTTCTACTTTGGCGGCACTTCACTGCTCATTGTAGTGGTCGTCATCATGGACTTTATGGCTCAAGTGCAAACTCTGATGATGTCAAGTCAGTACGAGTCGGCACTGAAGAAAGCTAACCTGAAGGGCTACGGCCGTTAATTCAGGTGGTTGAGAAGTTACGGAGAGTAAAAATGAAAGTTCGTGCTTCCGTCAAGAAATTATGTTGTAACTGCAAAATCATTCGTCGCGACGGTGTCGTCCGTGTGATCTGCAGCGCCGAGCCAAAGCATAAACAGCGCCAAGGCTGATTTTGTCACATATTTTTCTTGCAAAGTCGGGTTGAGCTGGCTAGATTAGCCAGCCAATCTTTTGTATGTCAGTGCGTTTCCATTTGAGTATCCTGAAAACGGGCTTTTCAGCATGGGACGTGCTTATTTAATTATAGGAGTGCATAGTGGCCCGTATAGCAGGCATTAACATTCCTGATCAAAAACATACCGTTATCGCATTAACTTCGATCTTCGGTATCGGTAAAACTCATTCAAAAGCCATCTGCGCTTCAACGGGTATTGCTGAAAATGTTAAGATCAGTGAGCTGTCTGAAGAACAAATTGATCAGCTGCGTGATGCAGTTGCGAAATTCGTTGTAGAAGGTGATCTGCGCCGTGAAATCACCCTGAGCATCAAGCGTCTTATGGACCTTGGTTGCTACCGTGGTTTGCGCCATCGTCGTGGTCTTCCGGTTCGCGGTCAGCGTACTAAGACCAACGCACGTACCCGTAAGGGTCCGCGTAAACCGATCAAAAAATAATCGGGGTGAGTAAATAATGGCAAAGGCATCAGTTCGTGCACGTAAGCGTGTAAGAAAACAAGTCTCAGATGGCGTGGCTCATGTCCATGCTTCTTTTAACAACACCATCGTTACTATTACTGATCGTCAGGGTAACGCACTGGGTTGGGCAACCGCCGGTGGTTCCGGTTTCCGCGGTTCACGTAAATCCACTCCGTTTGCTGCTCAGGTCGCTGCAGAGCGCTGTGCAGAAGCGGTAAAAGATTACGGTATTAAGAACCTGGAAGTTATGGTTAAGGGTCCGGGTCCGGGTCGCGAATCAACAATTCGTGCACTGAACGCCGCTGGTTTCCGCATCACTAATATTACTGATGTGACTCCGATCCCTCATAACGGTTGTCGTCCGCCGAAAAAACGTCGCGTATAACGCCCGTTTTTTAGGATAGTTGGAGAAAGAAAATGGCAAGATATTTGGGTCCTAAGCTCAAGCTGAGCCGTCGTGAGGGCACTGACTTATTCCTTAAGTCTGGCGTTCGCGCGATTGATTCCAAGTGTAAGATCGAACAAGCGCCTGGTCAGCATGGTGCGCGTAAACCGCGTCTGTCTGATTACGGCGGTCAGTTACGTGAGAAGCAGAAAGTTCGTCGTATCTACGGCGTGCTCGAGCGTCAGTTCCGTAACTACTATAAAGAAGCAGCACGTCTGAAAGGCAACACCGGTGAAAACCTGTTGGCTCTGCTGGAAGGTCGTCTGGACAACGTAGTTTATCGTATGGGCTTTGGTGCCACTCGTGCAGAAGCACGCCAGCTGGTGAGCCATAAGTCTGTTCTGGTAAATGGCCGCGTTGTTAACATCGCTTCTTATCAGGTATCTCCGAATGATGTCGTTAGCATCCGTGAGAAAGCCAAAAAGCAATCTCGCGTGAAGGCCGCTCTGGAGCTGGCTGAGCAGCGTGAAAAGCCAACCTGGCTGGAAGTTGATGCGACTAAGATGGAAGGTGTGTTCAAGCGTATTCCTGAGCGTACTGATCTGTCTGCGGACATTAACGAACACCTGATCGTCGAGCTTTACTCTAAGTAAAGCTTAGTACCAAAGAGAGGACACAATGCAGGGTTCTGTGACAGAGTTTCTAAAACCGCGCCTGGTAGATATCGAGCAAGTGAGTTCGACGCACGCCAAGGTGACCCTTGAGCCTTTAGAGCGTGGCTTTGGCCATACTCTTGGTAACGCACTGCGCCGTATTCTGCTTTCATCCATGCCGGGTTGCGCGGTGACCGAGGTTGAAATTGATGGTGTACTACATGAGTACAGCACCAAAGAGGGCGTACAGGAAGATATCCTGGAAATCCTGCTCAACCTGAAAGGGCTGGCGGTAAGAGTTCAGGGTAAAGATGAAGTCATTCTGACCCTGAATAAATCTGGCATTGGCCCTGTGACTGCAGCCGACATTACCCATGATGGTGATGTCGAAATCGTCAAGCCTCAGCACGTGATCTGCCATCTGACCGATGAGAACGCCGCTATCAGCATGCGTATCAAAGTTCAGCGTGGTCGTGGTTATGTGCCGGCTTCTGCCCGAATTCATTCGGAAGAAGATGAGCGCCCAATCGGCCGCCTGTTGGTTGACGCTTGCTACAGCCCTGTAGACCGTATTGCCTACAATGTTGAAGCAGCGCGCGTCGAACAGCGCACCGACTTGGATAAGCTGGTCATCGAAATGGAAACCAACGGTACAATCGATCCTGAAGAGGCGATTCGTCGTGCGGCAACCATTCTGGCAGAACAACTTGAAGCTTTCGTTGACTTACGTGATGTACGTCAGCCGGAAGTTAAAGAAGAGAAACCAGAATTCGACCCGATCCTGCTGCGCCCTGTTGACGATCTGGAATTGACTGTCCGCTCTGCTAACTGCCTTAAGGCAGAAGCTATCCACTACATCGGTGATCTGGTACAGCGTACCGAGGTTGAGCTGCTTAAAACGCCTAACCTGGGTAAAAAATCTCTTACTGAGATTAAAGATGTGCTGGCCTCACGTGGTCTTTCTCTGGGCATGCGCCTTGAGAACTGGCCGCCGGCAAGCATTGCTGACGAATAACCCGATCACAGGTTAAGGTTTCACTGAGAAGGATAAGGTCATGCGCCATCGTAAGAGTGGTCGTCAACTGAACCGCAACAGCAGCCATCGTCAGGCTATGTTCCGTAACATGGCTGGCTCTCTGGTTCGTCATGAGATCATCAAGACGACTCTGCCGAAAGCCAAAGAGTTGCGCCGCGTAGTTGAGCCGCTGATTATTCTTGCCAAGACCGACAACGTAGCTAATCGTCGTCTGGCATTCGCCCGCACTTGTGATAACGAGATCGTGGCAAAACTGTTTAATGAGCTGGGCCCGCGTTTCGCGAGCCGTACCGGTGGTTACACTCGCATTCTGAAGTGTGGCTTCCGCGCTGGTGACAACGCTCCGATGGCATACATCGAGCTGGTTGATCGTCCAGAAGCTCAAGCAGAAGCAGCTGCAGAGTAATCTGTGGTAAAGTAAAAAACCCGCTTCGGCGGGTTTTTTATTGCCCAAAATTTACTACCTTTAGGGCTGAGCAATTCGCTGAGCTGGGGAGTCGACGATGTGGCTGGTTGATCAACTTGCAGAACAACACATCAAAGCCGCGCTGGAAAAGGGCGAGCCGAGCCAGCTGCCGGGTGAAGGCAAACCGCTTCAGCTTGATGATGACAGTCATGTACCGCCAGAACTTCGTGCTGGCTATCGGCTACTAAAGGATGCCGGTTTCCTGCCGCCCGAACTTGAACTGCGTCGTGAAGCGATCGAAGTTAACGATCTGCTACGCCAGCTCGATCCCGCCGATCCACACTATCAGGATCAGCATCGCCGCCTTAAGGTTCTGGAGCTCCGGCTTCAGCAAGCCGGCATGCGCACCGATTTTCTGCATGGTGACTATGCCGCCGCTCTCCAGCAACGTTTTAATCAGGAGTAATAGATGTTCAGGATTGGTCAGTTGGCGAAACTCGCCGACGTTACGCCAGATACCATCCGTTTCTATGAGAAACAGCAGATGATGGATCATGATGGACGAACTGAAGGCGGTTTCCGCTTACACAGTGAAAGCGATCTGCAAAGCCTGAAGTTTATCCGCTACGGCCGCAAACTCGGCTTCAGTCTCGAAGCCATCCGGGAGCTGCTGTCAATCCGCGTAGATCCGGCACATCACACCTGCCAGGAATCGAAATCGATTGTTGAAAAACGCCTCAATGAGGAGGTTGCGCAGATGATTGCAGAGCTGGAAACCATGCAGCGATCGCTCCAGCATCTGTCAGATGCCTGCTGTGGTGACAGTCACAGTAGCGTTTCGTGCTCAATTCTTGAAGCCCTCGAACGAGGAGAGAGTCTGAGCAGTTAGAGATATTGTTTTTTTCAGCCAAAGGAATAAAGTATCTCCCGATTCCAGCAGGAGGCAATATGAGTAAATATCAGTAAGTATCAGCATACCAAAGGGCAGATTCGCGACAATGCGATTGAAGCACTGTTACATGACCCACTACTCCGGCAGCGCATTGAACAGAAGCAAAAAGGGAAGGGGAGTTTCAAGCGCAAAGATAAACACGTTAAGGGACAGAGCTGGGAGGCCAGTGATAAGACAGCATCTTATCACTGGCCTTCTGCTTTAAGAGCGAAAAAAACCGCCTGGCAGGCGGCTTATTTTTATTAAACGCGGATATTTTGCTGCTTCAGTAAATCACGAATTTCTGTCAGCAGGACTTCTTCATTAGAGGGCTTGGCAGCCGGCTTCTCGACTTCTTTTTTAGTATAGAGACGGTTCATCAGCTTGATCGCCATGAAAATGGCAAAGGCGATGATGACGAAGTCGAAGATGGTCTGCAGAAACACACCGTACTGCATCACAACGGCAGGTGTATCACCCACCGCAGGCTTAAGCACCCAGCTAAACGATTTGAAGTCGACACCACCAATCAGCAGACCCAACGGCGGCATAATAATGTTGGCGACTAATGATGACACGATCTTGCCAAACGCGGCGCCGATGATCACACCCACCGCCAGATCAACCACGTTACCGCGCATTGCGAAATCACGAAACTCTTTGAATAAACTCATACTTATCTCCTTGCCCTAGCCAATGCCCTAAAGTCTAACAAACCCTGCTGTTTTTGCCATTATCCCATGGAATTAAGCGGCAGTTTCCCGCTGGGTTAATCCACCGGTGATTAGGCTGCCGTTACAGGAAAAACGGACTCGGCTGGAACAGACGTTCCACATCCGAGACAAACTTCTTGTCGGTCAGGAACATTATGACATGATCGCCTTGCTCAATGCGCAGGTTGTCATTGGCAATCATTACATCATCGCCGCGAACTACGGCACCAATGATGGTGCCAAGCGGTAATTTTATATCATCAATTGAGCGGCCGACCACGCATGAGGTGGTTTCGTCACCATGTGCAATCGCTTCGATCGCTTCGGCGATGCCACGTCGTAGTGAAGAGACGCCAACGATATCAGCCTTGCGCACGTGGCCCAGTAAGGCAGAAATGGTGGCTTGCTGCGGCGAAATCGCAATGTCGATCACGCTGCCCTGCACCAGGTCGACATAGGCGCGGCGCTGGATCAGCACCATTACTTTTTTGGCCCACATCTTTTTCGCCAGCATGGCGGACATGATGTTGGCTTCATCGTCATTAGTGACGGCGATGAACAAATCGACCTGCTCAACATGTTCTTCTGCCAGCAGCTCCTGATCGGACGCATCACCATAAAAAACGATGGTGTCCTGCAGATGCTCCGCCAGTTCCGCGGCGCGCTGTGGATTACGTTCAATCAGCTTAACGCTATAGTTTTTCTCCAGCCGCTGCGCCAGACCAAAACCAATATTGCCGCCGCCCACCAGCATGATTCGTTTGTACGGTTTCTCCAGTCGCTGCATTTCACTCATCACCGCCCGAATGTTGTGGCTGGCAGCGATGAAAAACACTTCGTCGCCCGCTTCAACAATGGTGGAGCCTTGCGGACGAATAGGCCGATCCTGACGAAAAATGGCGGCTACGCGCGTATCGATGTGCGGCATGTGCTCACTCAGAATAGAGAGCGGATTACCAACCAGCGGCCCGCTATCGTCAAAATTCACTACCTGTAACGCACCAGGATACTGGATCAGCCGGTAAATATTATCGATCACTAACTGTTCGGGTGAGATCAGATGATCGATAGGGACCGCTTCAGGAATAAACAGTTTATCCGCATCGCGCAGATAGTCTGCGGCGCGGATCCGGGCGACACGGTTTGGCGTATTGAAAAGCGAGTAGGCGATCTGGCAGGCGATCATGTTGGTTTCATCGGAATTGGTCATGGCGACCAGCATGTCGGCATCTTCCGTGCCCGCCTCACGCAGTATCCGCGGATGCGAACCATGACCCTGTACCACGCGCAGATCGAACTTGTCCTGCAGATGACGTAAGCGCGATGCGTCGGTATCGACCACGGTAATATCGTTGTTTTCACCGACCAGGTTTTCCGCCAGCGTCTCGCCGACCTGTCCTGCACCCAGAATGATCATTTTCATCGCTCATCAACGCTCATATCAATTAGCATCCGGTTTTTTTATCAGCTTAGCGTAAAAGAAACCATCTCCGCCTTCAGCCTCAGGAAAGACCTGCCAGCCACTGGCCGGCGCATCCCGCAGCGGTTGCGCTTCAGCATCGGACTGACGCTGCAAAAAGGCTTCAATTTGCTGATGATTCTCTTCCGGCAGGATCGAACAGGTGGCGTAGAGCAGGGTGCCGCCAGGTTTGAGATGTGGCCAGACCGCATCCAGAATTTCGCTTTGCAGCTTCGCCAGTTCAGCAATGTCGCGATCGCGACGCAGCCACTTAATATCCGGATGACGACGGATGACGCCGGTTGCTGAGCAGGGCGCATCCAGCAGAATGCGATCAAACTGGCGTTCGCCGCACCACTGCTGTGGGGTACGTCCATCGCCCTGTTTCACTTCAGCTTTCATACCCAGACGCTGAAGATTTTCATCTGCGCGTTTAAGGCGCTGCGCATCCACATCCACCGCCAGCACCTGAGCCTCGGGAGCCACTTCCAGAAGGTGGGTTGTTTTGCCGCCTGGCGCGGCGCACAGATCAAGGATCTGCTCGCCATTCTGCGGCTCCAGCAGCAGCGCGCAGCGCTGGGCTGATAAATCCTGAACGGTCAACCAGCCCTGATCGAAGCCGGGTAACTGGCTGACCGGAGCCGGTGATTCAAGACGCAGCGCATCCGGTGCATCTGCTGCGGGGTGCGCAAGCCTGCCGCTGTCGGTCAGCTTCGCCAGCCATCCGTCACGGTCGTGATGCTGGCGGTTGACGCGCAACCACATCGGCGGTCGCAGGTTGTTTGCTTCAACAATCTGCTGCCACTGCTCCGGCCAGGAGTGCTGTAATCGTTTTAACAGTCAGCCCGGATGAAGATAGCGCTGCGGGCCATCCTGAATACTGGCAAGCAGATCCTCTCTCTGACGCTGATACTGACGCAAAACGCCGTTCAGTAACCCTTTCAGGCTGGTCCGTTTCAGGACCTCAGCACCGGCAACCGTTTCAGCCAGCGCCGCGTGAGCGGGAACACGGGTATATTCCAGCTGATAGAGGCCGACCATGATCAGGTAATGCAGAACACGCTGTTTACCGGTAAGTGGACGTTCCATCAGCTTGCCGATTAAGGCTTCAAGCTGCGGCAGCGTACGTAATACGCCAAAGCAGATCTCCTGCACTAAGGCGCTGTCTTTGTCGGAGAGTTTTTTCTGCGCCGCCGGTAACGCCGTATTGAGCGATTCGCCTTTATCGACAACGCGCTCAATGAGCTGAGCGCAGAGGCTACGCAGGTTAGTTGATTTATTCATAGGGTTTTGTCATCAAACAAAAAGCCCGGTGCATGACCGGGCCAAAGAGTCGGTCCAGAAGGGTTCCAGCTTCAAACCATTCCCGGCGCGAGTTGAGAAGATCCTGAGCCGACATCGGCTTTTTACCGGCGGGCTGCAACTGCAACAGATTAAGCACACCCTTAGCAGTGGCTACCTGGATGCCATGCTTATCAGCACGGATGATTTCACCGGGCTGATGATCGCTGTGGGGCAATACACTGGCCTGCCAGACTTTAACGGGCTGGTCATCAACCGTGAAGAAGCTCATCGGCCAGGGATTAAATGCACGGATACAGCGTTCGAGCTGTTCGGCCGGCAACGTCCAGTCCAGACGCGCCTCTTCTTTACTCAGCTTCTCAGCGTAATTGGCGAGTGATTCGTCCTGCTTTTCAGGCACAGTCTGCTGGCTGGCGAGTAAGCTCAGCGTATCCAGCAATCCCTGCGGCCCCAGCTGCGCCAGCTTGTCGTACAGTGTGGCGCTGGTATCCTGAGCCGTGATCGGGCAGGTCAGTTTATGCAGCATATCGCCGGTATCTAAACCCACATCCATCTGCATGATGGTGATACCGGTTTCGCTGTCACCCGCCCAGAGCGCCCTCTGAATCGGCGCTGCGCCACGCCAGCGCGGCAGCAGGGAACCATGCACATTGATACAGCCGAGACGCGGCATATTGAGCACCGCTTTAGGTAAAATCAACCCGTATGCCACCACAACTATCACATCGGCCTGTAAATCGGCGACCAGCTGCTGGTTCTCTTCAGGTCGCAACGACTTAGGCTGATAAACCGGAATATTGTGCGCCAGCGCCAGCGTTTTAACCGGGCCGGGCGTTAACTTGTTACCGCGACCTGCGGGACGGTCGGGCTGGGTGAATACGCCAATTACCTGATGCTCAGAAGCAAGCAGCGCGTCAAGATGACGCGCTGCAAAGTCAGGTGTGCCGGCAAAGATAATTTTTAGCGGGGCAGACACGTTTATCCCTTATTAGATGCTCAGGAAGCCTGCGCGTTCTGGCGCGCCAGCTTCTCTAACTTTGTTTTGATTCGCTGGCGTTTTAAAGGCGACAGGTAATCAATAAACAGTTTGCCCTCCAGATGATCGATCTCATGCTGGATGCAAATGGCCAGCAAATCGCTGGCTTCCAGTTCAAAACTGTTGCCGTCACGATCCAGCGCGCGAACTTTTACCCGTTCCGCGCGTGGCACAAATGCACGCTGTTCAGGGATAGAGAGACAACCCTCTTCGATACCGGTTTCACCGCTTTTTTCCAGCAGCTCAGGGTTAATCAATACCAAACGCTCTTCACGACTTTCAGAAACATCGATAACTATGATGCGCTGATGGATGTCTACCTGAGTAGCGGCCAGACCGATACCTTCTTCGGCGTACATGGTCTCGAACATATCACCAACGATACGCTGAACGTCCGCGTTAACCTCTTTGACGGGCGCTGCGATTTTGCGAAGGCGCTCGTCAGGGAAATGTAATACCTGCAAAACTGACATAAATACCCAGATCTGTATTCGGTTATGAAAAGATTACTACCCCATATTGTAGACTTTTTGAGGGCTGATTGACAGCATTCTGCGGCAGGAAGCCAGCGGGATCAGGGAGTCAGAAATGGACAAAATAGCGCGCTATGTACGGCTGACTGCGGTCAGTGGAATGACCGGCAGACGCTGGGTTGAGATGGCTACTCACCTGGACGACGCAGGTGACGATCTGATGCTGGCCGGACTGGATGCCGCGCAAGGCCAGCAGTACCAGGCGCTGCCCGAAAAGCAGGTGGATGAGGTCCGAAACTGGCTGGCAAGCAGTCACCATCATCATATGATCACTGCCCTCGATGCCGGTTATCCTGCCCGGTTAACAGAAACCGCACGTTTTCCGCCGGTGCTGTATATCCAGGGCGATCCTGGTGTACTGAATCATCCTCAGCTTGCCGTGGTGGGCAGCCGTAACGGGTCACACTCTGGTCGTTACTGGTGTGACTGGTTTACCCAGCAACTGGCGCTGAGCCGCCTCACCATTACCAGCGCCCTGGCACGCGGCATTGACGGTGTGGCGCACTAGGCTGCCCTTGACGTGGGGGGGCAAACGGTGGCGGTATTAGGCCGTGGGCTTCAGCACCTCTACCCGAAGAGTCATCTGCGTCTGGCTGGCGAGATTGTTGAGCAGGGCGGCGCGCTTATCTCAGAGTTTCCGCTGACCACTATTCCCCATCCACACAATTTTCTGCACCGTAATCGTATTATCAGCGGTTTAAGCTTGGGTGTGCTGGTGGTTGAAGCGTCGCTGAAGAGCGGCTCACTGGTAACTGCCCGTTATGCACTGGAACAGAACCGGAATGTATACGCACTGCTTGGCGCATTGGGTAATCCGCTGAGTGAGGGCGTTAACTGGCTGATTCAACAGGGTGCGCTGCTGGTGGCTCATTCGAATAATATCTCGGAGGATCTGGCGAGCGCGCTGAACTGGTTGCCTGTTACACAATTAGACCAAATTTATTCTGATGTCAGTGACGTTGCTCCATTGCCATTTGCTGATGTGTTGGCTAACGTAGGTGATGATGTTACACCTGTTGACGTTGTCGCTGAACGTGCCGGCCAACCTGTGCCAGTTATCTCAGCTCAGTTGCTGGAACTGGAGTTAGCAGGATGGATCGCAGCTGTACCCGGCGGCTATGTCCGATTAAGGAGGGCATGCCATGTTCGACGTACTCATGTACTTGTTTGAGACATATATCCGCAACGAAGCAGAAATGGGTGTTGATCAGGACAGATTGACAGATGACTTGACGGATGCCGGGTTTCATCGTGAAGATATTTACAGCGCGTTGAACTGGTTAGAAAGGTTGGCCGACTATCAGGAAGGGCTGGTTGCGCCAATTTTGCTGGCAAATGATCCGCTCTCTATGCGCATCTATACCGATGAAGAGAGCAACCGTTTAGATGCTGAAAGCCGTGGTTTCCTGCTTTTCTTGGAACAAATTCAGGTGTTGAGTCTGGAAACGCGCGAAATGGTCATCGAACGAGTCATGGCGCTTGATACTCCTGAGTTTGACTTAGAGGATCTTAAATGGGTAGTGCTGATGGTGTTGTTTAACATCCCCGGATGTGAAAATGCGTATCAGCAAATGGAAGAACTGCTATTCGACGTCAATGAAGGTATGCTGCATTAAATTTCCTTTCATGCATTCATCATTATGAATAAAGTTGCACTCTTCGCCGTGCGTAAACAGGATCCCTGCCCCGCTTGCGGGGCAGAACTGATTATACGCTCCGGCAAACATGGTCCGTTTTTGGGCTGCGCGAACTACCCTGCATGTGACTATATCCGGCCCCTGAAAAGCCAGGCGGACGGACACGTGGTCAAAGTGCCAGAAGGACACGCCTGCCCGGACTGCGGCGCGGATAAAGTATTGCGCCAGTGGCGCTTTGGCATGTTTATCGGCTACAGCCACTATCCGGAATGCGGCTACACCGAAAGCATCGATAAACCCGATGAAACCACGCTGGCGTGTCCGCTATGTCAGCAAGGTAAGCTGGTCCAGCGACGTTCACGCTACGGCAAAGCGTTTCATTCCTGCGATCACTATCCGGCTTGCCAGTTTGCGGTGAACCTGACGCCCGTGGCTGGCACCTGTCCCTATTGCCAGTTTCCGCTATTATTAGTAGAAAAGAAGACGGCGTAGGGCGTTAAACGCTTCTGTGCCAGTAAGAGTTGTGGCAAAGCCATCGCTGAAGAGAACTAATACATTATGGATAATCAACATCTCGCCGGCTCACTTGAGCATTGTGTGAATCAACTGAACCGTCAGGCGGTTATCGCCTATCCGACTGAAGCGGTGTTTGGGCTGGGCTGCGATCCTGACAGCGAGTCTGCCGTTATGGCGTTGCTGGCGCTGAAACAGCGTCCGGTCGAAAAGGGGCTTATCCTGATTGCTGCTGATTATTCGCAGCTCGAACCCTATATCTCCGATCGCGAACTGTCGGTGATTCAGCGTGAACGGATGTTCGCCAGCTGGCCGGGCCCGGTGACCTTTGTGGTGCCGGTTCCACCGCAGACGCCAAGCTGGTTAACCGGACAGTTCGATTCGCTGGCTATTCGCGTCAGTGATCATCCCGATGTGCAGGTGCTTTGCCGCACGTTTGGTAAACCGCTGGTTTCAACCAGTGCCAATCTTTCGGGCCAGCCTCCGTGCCGCATGGTCGAAGAAGTTAAGCGTCAGTTTGGCGATGAGTTCCCGGTCTTATCGGGCAATACTGGTGGACGGCAGAACCCCTCAGAAATCCGCGATGTCATCAGCGGCGAACTTATACGTCAGGGCTAACTCATGGACCAATTCGCCGTTTTCGGTAATCCCATCAACCACAGCAAGTCGCCGTTAATTCATCAGGCTTTTGCAGAACAGACCGGGATAGAGCACCGTTATGGTCGTATCTGCGCGCCGGTAGAGGGATTCCCGCAGGTGCTGACCGCATTTTTTGAACAGGGAGGGCAAGGCGCGAATGTCACCCTGCCTTTCAAGCAGCAGGCGTGGGAGTTTGCCGATCAGCTTAGCGAGCGTGCTGCCCGTTCGGGTGCGGTGAATACCGTGAAGAAACTCAGCGACGGTCAGATCTTTGGTGATAACACCGATGGCATTGGCCTGTTGAGCGATCTTCAGCGGCTGGCGATGATCAAACCCGGTGATAATGTGTTGCTGGTGGGGGCAGGCGGCGCAGCTCGCGGTGTGATCCTGCCGCTGCTGTCAGCCGGGGCCACTATTACTATCGTCAACCGTACCTTTACCCGGGCCGAAGAGCTGGCTGACTTGTTCCGGCAAAACGGTGCGATTAATGCGTGTGGCTTTGAGCAGCTGGCAGACAAAACCTTTGATCTGGTGATCAATGCAACATCGAGCGGTGTAGACGGCAAAACGCCGCCTCTGCCTGTGACACTTATTCATCCCGATCTGCGCTGTTATGACATGTTCTACCAACGCGGGCGGACCCCTTTCCTGCAGTGGTGCCAGGCGCAGGGCGCACACCATCTGGCGGATGGATTGGGTATGCTGGTGGGCCAGGCAGCGCATGCCTTTCATCTATGGCACGGCGTAATGCCAGAAATTAGCCTGGTCATTGCGCAGTTGAAGCGGGCCATGCAGTCATGAATCAGGCAATCCAGTTTCCCGATGATGAACACTATGATGCAGCCCGGCAGGCCATCTGTTTTCCGGTGCTGGTTAACAACGGTATGCGGCTGACCTGCGTCATTGGCGTCGGGACATTAAAATCCCGCTTTGGTTAAGGAGAAGCGATGACGCTGTTTCAGCACCATCGCTGGGATCTGGAAGAGGAAGCCGAAGCGGCTATCCGTCAGGACGACGTCGATAATCAGGGCTGGGTCTGGTTATCTGCGCCAAGATAATCATTTTTCCAGCTGACATAGTTGCTGGCCGAGTAGCGTAAACCTTCTTTTTCCTGCTCATTGAGCGGATGAACTTGCCTGACCGGACTGCCGAGGTATAGATAGCCGCTCTCCAGCCGTTTACCCGGCGGCACCAGACTTCCGGCACCAATCATCACCTCTTCTTCTACTATTACCCCATCCAGCAGGATTGACCCCATGCCGATCAGTACACGATCGCCAATGGTGCAGCCGTGCAGCATCGCTTTATGTCCTACCGTGACCTCCTGACCAATAATAAGCGGAAAGCCTTGCGGGTTTGACGCCGACTTATGGGTGACATGCAGCACGCTGCCATCCTGAATGTTGCTACGGGCGCCAATGCGAACCTGGTTCACGTCGCCGCGAATCGCGACCAGCGGCCAGATGCTGACATCATCTTCCATAATGACATCACCGACGACGACACTACTTGGATCGACCATAACGCGCTGGCCGGTTTGCGGGAAAAGATGTTTATACGGGCGAAGGGCGGAAGTCATTATATTCTCCTTTATGCTGAATTCATTGCAGCCTGATGCGATTTCAGGCTGCTGACAAGCCTATTCTGGCTCGGATCGCTGGCGATCTCACCAATCTGGATCATTTATAACCACTCAGAAAAAAGATCCAAAAAAAGGGTTGTGCTCTGAAGCGGGATCCATATAATGCGCCTCCACTGACACGGCACACCGGCTTACGAAGCGCCGGGTGTAATGTAAGTAGGTTCGAAATCATACGAACCAGTGAGTTAAGCAGAAATAAACGCTTGACTGACAATGCGGAAAGCG
>SZZY01000002.1 GCA_009830035.1 Pantoea sp. Eser | reverse complement strand
TTTCTGCTATGACTTCTTCACGCAAATCGCCCTGGCATCAATATCCTTGAAGGTTTCAAATTTTTCCGCAAACACTCTGGCGGCCTGTTGACAGGCGGTTGCTGTGTCAAACTCCTGTGTATGCAGCGTGGAAAAAGCATGAGATGCATCCAGCTGCCAGACATGATTGGGGTGCAGGCTTTTTACCTGTACACAGGGTGCAGGTGCGGTGGCCGAGATGGTCGCCGCCTTGCAGGTGGCAAAAATAGGCGCGGGGAGTACGGATAAAGCCGCGAACAATTTCAATAACTTTCTGGAAAAACTGTACGCCCCTGAAACTAAAAATCAATTTGTGAAAAACCTTGGTTTGTTGGAAAAAGAAAATCGGTGGATTAATAGACAGATTTTTAACACGTTAATCAGCGGTAATCTTGACGGCAACGCGGTATCAGCAACAACATTGCAGACGGCGCGAAAGATTAACGGCGTACCCTTTAATGGCTCGGCAGACATTAGTGTCAATACGCTGGTATCCCGGGGCCGGGTTCCGGCATTAAGTGGCAATAATCAGGGTACGCCCGGTATCCAGCTGTATGAAGCCTGCAACAATGATTATCCGACCCCTTACGGTAATGTCATTCATCTCAAAGGCGCATCGTCTGGCGGGGAGGGTGAATTGCTGATCGGCTGGAGCGGTACCAGTATCAGTGGTGCTCATGCCCCGCTTTATATTCGCAGTCGTCGGGATGTGGAGGATGCCCCCTGGTCTGCCTGGGCGCAGGTTCTCACCGCCAGTGAACTCGCAGGTATTCCGCTGCCGTTCCCGGGCGACGTTCCCCCCTCAGGGTGGTTGAAATGCAACGGGCAGGACTTTAACAAAACAACCTATCCGGTTTTGGCCTCTTACTTCCCCACCGGCAAACTGCCCGACCTGCGCGGTGAGTTTATTCGGGGCTGGGATGATGGGCGCGAGGTTGATCCGGGGCGCGGCCTGCTATCGACACAGAATGATGCGATACAACCGATAACAGCAAAATGGGTGATAGACGATCAAGCCGCGGGTGGAGATATCGATTATCCCCCCTCCGGGGCCTTATACATCGACAGCACCGCAACGGTTAATTACGACGCGGCATCAACACGCCATAGAGGTGGCACCCGCGGGGTGTTTGATTCATCGCGACAAACGCGAACCGCTAACGAAACCCGCCCGCGCAACATCGCCTTTAACTACATCGTGAGAGCAGCATAATGAGCCACTATATCAACGGATATTGAGACTGCCGAATTAGACGAAAACGGCCTCAGCAAAAAGGCTGGCTGGATCACTGTCTATCATGTCGATCAAGACACGGGTGAATACCTGAGCGCCAGTATGGAATACCTCATGCTCGGTGTAGGCCTTCCCGCCTACAGTTACCCCGATAGCCTGCCGGGCAAGCACTACGTCGCACGGCGGATGGCAAGTCGTGGGAGTTCTTGCCAGATCATCGCGGACAAACGGTTTACAGCACGGAAACACGGCAGGAACAGACTGTCACCCAATTCGGCGAACTGCCGGATAATGTCACGTTACTGAAGCCAGAAAGTGAGTTTGATACGTGGGACGGTAAAAAGTGGGTGACAGACACGAAAGCCCAGCAGGCAGCAGAATTACAAGCTGCACAGCAGGCGGCACAACAGGAGTTAAGCTCACGTCTTACCGTGGCGAATGCGCGTATTCAGCCGCTACAGGATGCAGCAGACCTCGATATGGCCACGGAGGCAAAAGGCCCAGCTTGTCGCGTGGAAAAAATACCGCGTGCTGCTTAACCGGCTGGATATCAGCAAAGCACCGGATATCGACTGGCCGGGAGCGCCTGATAACAATGCATAGGCGCAGCATTATGCCGCCCTCACTATGTAGTTAAAAGCAATGTTGGAAGATGAAGGTATTCATTTTCATAGTTTGACGGATTCCATTGATACTTCTACGTCCGCAGGGCGTTTTTTCTTTCACGTGATGAGTGCGTTGGCGCAAATGGAGCGGGAGCTGATTGTCGAACGTACTCAGGCAGGTCTAGCCGCAGCGAGAAGCAGGGGACGTATTGGCGGTAGACCTTGCGCATTATCTTCTGCACAGCAAGAGCAGGCTAAAAAATTACTTGAGTCCGGCCATAATAGGAAACAGCTGGCATTACTGTATGGCGTTTCATTGACCAGCATCTACAAATATTGTCCAGTTGCGAACAGGCCAAAGTGCCTCTGAGAAAAAATGACAGTGTAATTTCGTTGCACTGATGGAAACAAAAGTAGCCCGTCATTTATCGCACGTTTTGGCTTCAAATATCGCACGCCGCATCAAAGTGGTAAACCCGGCTATCACCCGCGTGGGCCCACCATGCACGCTGTTTTTGACGGTCAATAAACAGCGCCGCGAGGGTGGTGTTCATCCGGGCAAATTTCGGATTCTTTCCCTGTGCCTCATGCAGCGCAAAACGGCACTGTTCGATCGTCTGACGGGTAAAGTCGGGCGTAAAGTGTTCACAGTTCTCCAGCTGGCCGAGCAGGCTGTCACGCACCAGCTGCGCCGCCATCTCAACACCGGGCAGACCGGCGACGCCGTCACAGACCACGAAACGGGCCCGGCGATCGTCCAGCGCGGTACCGGTGCGATCCTGATTATCATCGCGCAGGCCTTGCTGGCAGCGGCTGGCAAAAACGATCTTCATGCTTCATCTATCCGCGTCTGGGAATCTTTGTACTGATTGACCTCCATGTCATAGGCATGCAGGAACGCTTCGCCAAACAGGGTACGGAAATCATCTTCAATTTCGCCAGCGGTGCGCTGATAGTTGCGGGTAAAGTAATCCTACAGCGCCGCCTTTTTAGTGCTGGTGAACGGCAGCTTCGGCAGCACGCCGTCGGTTCGTGCCTGCTCTTCCAGTCGCGCCGGATTAAACGACTGCAGCATCGCCGCAATGATGGCGCGGATACCGGCAATCATTCCCAGCTGATGCGCCTGCAAATCAACCAGCGCATCGCGTACCGCCTGCTCCGGCGGCATGAAGCCCGGCATCTCGCTTTGGTACATCTGCATCAGTACGGTTTTACCGGACGGCAGAATCTCAAACGGGTTGTTGGCCTCATTCAGGATCATCGTCATGTCCGCTTTCACGCCGCGCTTGAGGATGGAACGCGACGACAGCAGCGCCACTGTGCCCTGGGAAAACAGGCTAAGCATCCGGCCGGTGATGCGCATCTGCTCTTCATCGATCGGCGTCGCATGGCCGTTGCTCAGGCCCATCCCGTCCAGCAGCGCGGCGATCAGCTGGTCCTGATCCTGCGGCTCAATGGCCAGCCGCGCATCATTATGGCGCTCGTGGCGCGCCGGGAACGCGTCGTTCATCAGCAGGCGGTCTTCAACCTCGTGGTGTTCGTGAATGCCTAACGGATTAGCCGGCTGGTCGCTGCTGCCGGCAAACAGCGCGAGGGGATCGCTCTGATCGCTCTGGCAGGCGGGATCGCGCACTTCCAGCGCATAGTCACCGATACGCAACGCATCGCCATGCTTCAGCAGCACCTGCATGCCGCGACCAAGCGCGATGCCGTTATGCTCCACCTGCGTCACGCTGCTCTGATTGGTCAGGCGGCATTCGCCGTCATGCGACAGATGGACCAGCGCCTGCAGGCGCGAAATGGCGCGCGACTCATCTGGCAGCACCAGATCGTTGTCCTGACTGCGGCCAATGGTGGCACCAGGCGGTTGAAACACGACGGTTTTAACCGGAACATCCGTAGTGCATTGCACAATGGTAAATTGCATGAGTTATCCCAGATTGAACGGCAAACGCAACCGGCCTTACTCAAACATCGGTGGGTAAAGGCCATTACGTCCTGGCTGTGCATCTGTCGCCGGGTTAAACAGTAATGGAAACAGTTGTGCCGTGAAGTTGCCGCTGTGCTTGTGGGTGGCGTGGGCAAAACCATCACTGCGGTTACTCCACCAGTAGCTCATATGCTGCTGGGGATCGAAGCGTTCAGCCACTTCACGCCAGCTCAGCGTGCAGGGCAAATCCTGATAACCGATCACCTTCATGATTTCGGAAGGCTGTCGGGCCGGCACCAGCAGCGGCGGCAGCGCCTGAATCTGCTGTTCCAGCTGTGCGCCGTTGAGCGGCGTCTGTACCGCCCGCAGCAGCGTCGCACCGAGATCCTGAAACCAGTCGCCCGAAATGGTCAGCTGAGCCGGATGCCACTGGCTAAGCGGAAAACTGTGCAGCGCCAGCAGCGGCCAGGCACGGCCGACGCGGTCACAGGAGGGCAGTAAACAGCCCATCTGCACCTGCTGCCGGGTCGGGGTGATCGGAAGAACAAAATTCCATACCGGTGCGCGTAAAAAGTTCGCGGTTACCGCATCGTCCTGCTGATGCCAGTGCATCAAACCCTGCTGGAACCAGTGATTCCAGGGGAGGGGGGATCTGTTGCTCGCTCAGCCGGTGATGCAGAAAGTCGCCGGTTGACGGCAGCTTGCCATACCAGCCGGGGGCAGTATAAGCAGCCATGTACACCTCACCATTACTCGCTATGCAGGGTCAATCGCTGTGCAGAGCGCGAGGCGTCACCGCCAGCACAGGGCCGGATTGCCCTGCAATTTTCAGATTTTCCGAAAGTTTACGCATCATCAGCACATTATCACGTGCATAGGGCGATGACTGAATTTGCTGATCCAGTAGCTGGCTCAGGTGCCAGTCAAGCTGCTGAAGGTCGCGGGTGCTGACCGAGTCAGGCAGCGAGCGCTGCAGGTTTTGCAGCAGCCAGGTACGCAGAAATTCGCCATCGTAATTACGCGGTTGATACAGCATCTGATAGGCGCGCAGGGCATTGCGGCTGTACGCGTTATCATCGCCCGGGTCATTGCGCAGAATATTGGTGATCTGCTGGGCGACGCGCGGCAGCAGTAAAGACTTAAGCGCATTTTGATAAAGCGCCCATGCCGCATCGCTGACCTGCGTCCCGCGATATAAGCCCACCCGCATAGTAAGCGGCGGATTGTCGAGAGAAAAACGCTCGGACAGCGGCAATTTCACCAGGCTATTGAGAAAGGGTAGCAGATCAAAAATATTATCAGCAGGCTGATGAATTACCTGCTGGCTCTGCTCACGAATAGCCGGTACCCGCTCTTCAACCTGATGCAGATAGTGCTGATTCTGGTAATAACTGAGGCCTCACAGGCTTGACATAATCAGCAGGCTGCCGGCCAGCACCCCGTAACCGATCCAGTGAAACAGCTGATTGCGGTATTCCCAACGCCGGTTGCTGCCGGCAAGGCCGCTCTCTTTAAAGATCAGATCGTTGAGCAAATCGCGAATAAAAAAGCTCTGACCTTTATTACCCGGGATCGGGCTGTTGCGGTTGACGCTGTCCCACGCGGCAATCGAATGCTCGCCCGCCTGGCGGAGCTGCAATTTACGGCTCAGCTCGCCCATCACCCGGTCAAAAGGCAGACCTTCTCGGGTGCCGCTGGTGAATAACAGGCCGCGCGGACTCCAGACAACCGCATCCTGATGGTCAGAGAAGACGATATCGAGGTGTTCATTCAGCAGCGGACGCAGCGAGGCAAACTCCTGCGGGAACAGGAAACATTCGGCGCGCTCATTGAGATCGCGCTCCTGAGTCATCTGGTCAGCCAGCTGCTGCTGCAGCTCCAGCCGCTGAAATTGCTGGCCGAAATGACGATGCCAGTCGCCTTTGTGTGGCTTGCCGAGGTCCCAGTTAAAGGTAAAGCCCCAGATAGCATCACGCTTCGCTTTGTCGACCGAACCGAAACAGCTCATAAAGCCTTTCAGCAAGTCGGTTTTGGTCACCATGACATAGACCGGGAAATGGATGCCGGTCTGCTGGTGCAGTTCCGCCATGCGCTCACGCAGCGCGCTGGCTCTCCTGTAGCGCGTAGCGGCCGGCGGTATCAATCAGCACCGCGCTGTCGGTGAACCACCAGTCGCAGTTGCGGGTGCCACCCACGCCGCGAATCGCATTTTTGCCCAGCGTATCGGTCAGCGGAAAATTCAGCCCGGCATTCAACAGCGCCGTAGTTTTCCCGGCACCCGGCGCGCCCATCACCAGATACCACGGCAGCTGATAAAGGTAGTTGGAATTAAAGCGCGACAGCAGGCCACCGGCATGACGGCGGCCAAACTGGGTGCGCCTGAGCTGCATCGCCGCATCGCTGAAGCACTGGTTAAGCAGCTCTTCGGTAACCCTGACGTTCGGCGGGATCGTCGTTGCCCGCGGCCTGCAGCTGATTCAGTAACCGGCTATTAAACCAGGCTCGATAGAGCGACGGCATCAGCTGGAACAGGATTCACAAAAAATAGAAGGTGCTGACGGTGAGCTGGCGCGGCAGGATCGGCTCCAGCGGCCGCGATTCGCCCCACGTCCAGAGTGGACCGAGCATCCACACCAGACAGCTCAGCGCCGTAACGCCGATAAAACTCTATAACGAGCGATGTGTCAGAAGCAGTCGAACGGAAGCGCGCATTATTGTGCTCCTTGGTGATTACTGAGCGTTTCGGGCGCGGCAAACAGGGTAATTTCAACGCGGCGGTTGCGGGTACGGTTTTCGCTACTGTCGTTCGGCAGCAGTGGGTCGCTGTCACCGCGGCCTTCAGAACGCACGGTATGGCCGTCGGCCAGCTGGACCTGCAACAACTGCGTCACCGCGCGGGCGCGGGCGAAAGAAAATTCGTAGCTGGAGGCAAACCGGCTGTTATCCACCGGATGGTCGTCGGTAAACACCGACACCAGGATCGTACCTTTGACATTTTTCATGGCGGTCGAGACGCGCGCCAGCAAGGCGCGGCCCACCGGGTTGATAACCGTACCCTGTTCCGCGAACAGCTTATCCGCCGGGATAATGACTTTGCTGCCGAAGGCGCCGTCGCTGACTTCAAGCTGGCCCGCGGCAATCACATCATTCAGCCGCTGCCGCAGATCCGAGCAGCGCCTGGGGCGAAGAGGGATGACGACCGGCGGTAATCTGAGGCAGAGGCGTCTGATAGATGGCGCGCAGCAGCGGCTCGGCGGCATTGCCCAGTCGCCAGTTCAGGCCGCTGTAGATTCAGGCAGCCGATCAGCGCCACCAGCATTGCGCAGGCCCACAGCGGGACCATCGGCCGCGCCAGCGTGCTGACCAGCGGCTGCGTCTGACGCTGAGAACGCGTCTCTTCAATCAGGCTTTTCAGTCGTTTACGGATGCCGTCGCACTGGGCGCGACTCTGTTCGCTGCCGCGATACCGGCCTTCATAGCCGAGCAGCAGGCAGTAGTGCACCACCTCCAGTAACCAGAGGTGCTGTTGTGGGCTCTGTGAAATACGCGACAGCAGCTGAAAGAATTTTTCGCCGCCCCAGCTTTCATTGTGAAAGGTCACCAGCATGCCGTTGCCAGACCAGACGCCGCGGGTGCCCCAGGGGGGTTGCGCCGCTGCTTCATCCAGCGCGCTGCAGACGCAGTAACGCGCGCCGATAATCATCTCAAACGGTAGGCCAGCCTGTTTACAACGCTGTTCGAACTGGCGGATCTCATCAATCAGCGACTGGCGTAAGCCCGCGGGGTCGTCATGGGTGGCTGCCTGACGAATTTGCACCACCGCGTTCAGCAGTGGCGCTGCAGCCTGAAGTAATAGATTCTCATTGCCTGAGGGGGTGACCTCACGCGCAGGGGATTCCACAGTCATTAATTCGTGATCTTCCAGCCAATGGCAAATCCCTGTACCCGCAAGCCCAGGACGGTGCTGCGGGCAATATGCGCCGGATTTCATGTTTAGTCTAAGATCCAGGTCGCGGTATCGTTAGTGCGGCACGCTTTACTGGCACCGCCAACGGCGACACAGACCTGTTTCGTCTTGCGAGGACGGGGGCGATCGCTCTGGACGGTGGCGTCATAGCGGCTGCTTTCTACACCCGCTTTTAACGGGACGTAACCGATCATCGGGCCGTCAGCCTGATCGGCAATCGCCAGCCAGTGATTTTCCACATTGCTTAATATTTCAAACGGTTTACCCGTTTCGAGATAGCGAACCACTTTGCCGCCGTAGTCGGGCGTCGTCATTACTGACGCGCCATGCAACGCTCTCCAGGTCTGATTGACCGGTTCGAATTCGGTCGGCGCCGCAACGGCATGCCGATGAACCAGCTTGACGCCGTTGATTTCGCTGGTCACCAGCGTGTCATCAGTGACGGGCGGCGGCGGGGCCTTACAGCCTGCCAGGGTAAGGACCGCCAGCAGTGTCAACGCAAGACTCTTTTTCACCATATTCCTCGTGATCTCATCAAAGTATCTGCATATTGCCTGGCCCAACGCAGCAGGGCGCCCACAATGGCGCCGCAGCAGGCCAAAGTTCTAACATTCAAAAAAAGGTCAGATTACATCAGGATAGTACTGCGTTCAGTCTACCTAAGACTTTTGAGAATTCAAACCATTGCACCGGCTGCCGATGCGTGATGGCAGGCGCTTTTCTGGCAAGCCAGGGCGCAGGAAAAGCGCCATGCTTTACGATAGTTAAAGCTAACTGAATTATCGCGACGGAAAACTGGTTGAGAACGTTGCCGCACATTCTGCCATGCAAAGGATTCAATGAGAAACTATTAATTTTTTCTAATCACTCATTGTAATTTTTATCCGTTTGCCTTAAGAAACTCATCAAAATCGGAATTTACGGGCACCGGTTAACGCTATTGTGACGATAAAACGGCACGTCTTTTGCTTAATTAATGGTTTTACGGCGATAAGAGGTGAGCTAATGAGGGACGCCCTTACCTGGCTGCAGGCATCACGGGAAAGCGATATTGCCAGCCTGCAACGGCTACTGCAGACCGGGCAGCTGATTACGGCGGTCAGTGAACTGGTCCATCAGCTGCAACGGGAACGCGGAGCCAGCAATATCTGGATCTGTTCCCACGGCCGGCTGTTCAGCGCTGAGCGGGTCGCCCGTCAGCAGGATGTCAGCGCCTGCCTGCAGCACGTTTATCAGGCGCTACCGCCAGCGGTGGCGCAGCCGGGCTACAGCCGCTTTTGTCATCTGATCGCCGCCGCGTTGCAGGCGCTGAGCGAACTGCCCGCGCTGCGACAGCAGATCGCTGAGGGGGCACTCGATCAGCCAGCGGCGATGGCGGCGTTTAACCAGGTGATCCGCACCTTACTCAACCTGGTATTTGAAGCCGCCGATACCGCCAGCCATCCCGATATTTCCCGCGCCCTGGTTGCGCTGTTCAGCTTTATGCAGGGCAAAGAGCTGGCCGGACAGGAGCGCGCCATCGGTTGCGCCGGCTTTGCGGCCGGGCAGTTCACCGCCGATCAGCGCAGCCAGATGGTGGCGCTGATTGCGGCCCAGGAGCAGAGCTTCACCACTTTTCACTCGTTTGCCGATGATGAAGCGCGTAGCCAATGGCAGCCGCTGGCGCAGGCCAGCCGGGAGATTGAGCGGCTGCGGCGCATCGTCTGCACCGGCGGCAGCGCTGAAGCGTCCGGCGCGCTAAACTGGTTTTCACTGCTCTCCGCGCGGCTCGATCAGATGAAACAGGTCGAAGATGGTCTCTCCGCCACGCTGATGCTGCGTTGCCGGACCGCAATTGAGCAGGCCGAGCAGCAGGCGGCGCTGTCGTTGACCCCGGTGCAGGGAGAGAGCAGCTTTGCGCTCTACGTTTCCGGTGCCGACTGGCTGCCCGGCGCGGCGACGCTGGACAGCGACGGTCTGGCGCCGCAGCTTGGGCGCTCAGTACTGTCGTTGATTGGTGAACAGTCGCAGCGCTTGCAGCAGCAGGCCGATGAGCTGGCCGTCATGCGCGCCTCACTTTATGAACGCCGGGTGATTGAACAGGCCAAGCACTGGTTGGTGCAGCAGCACGGTTTCAGTGAACAGGCGGCCTGGCAGGCACTGCGTAAAAGCGCCATGAACCAGAACAAACGAGTACTTGAGATCGCGCAGGCGGTGATGGCCGTTGCCGCGACGCTCAACACTTAACCCGAAAGAGTTAGCTGCACAACGCTTGTGCGCAGCCTGCGTCAGGGAAGTGCAAAAACGGTTACTTTTTCACCCGCAACAGGGGCGGAAACCCGGTGTTAAAGCCGACGGTGATTCTGGCACGCGGCTTGCTTGATATGACAGACAGTGCGCATTGTTCCCGCCAACGGCGGTGGGGCCAGTGCTTTGGATAAAGGCGTCCATCCGCATGCTTCGGCATGTCGGAGGACGCCTTTTTTTATTCCTGTTCAGGGTCAATACGATGAGCAAAACGCCATTTTCTCTTTCACGACGTCAGTTACTGCTTTCCGGGGCCGCGCTGTCGGAGCCGGCTTTTCCGACGCCGTACGCCACCTGGCAGGCAGCGCAGGTGCTGTTTGCCGATCCGTTCTATAGCAACGGCCCCAACGATCAGGGCATCGGCTGGAACGTGCTGGCGTCGCTGCAACGGGTCGCTATCGGCTTCGGCCCGGCGGCGCGGGTCGGTGAGATCCTGCCGGTCGATCTGCCGCGTCCGCGCTCCCGCGTGGCGCTGCCCGACGAGCCGCGCTATCATCAGCTACGCCAGCAGGTGCTGCACTTTCTGTATGAAAAACAGACCACGGCGGCGTGAGGATCGCATCATAACGCAACAGCTGCTGGTGATAGGGAATGGAATGGCGGCGATGCAGCTGGTCGAAAGCCTGCTGCAACGCGCGCCGCAGCGCTATGCCATCACGGTGATCGGTGGCGAACCGCACGGCAACTATAACCGTGTGCTGTTATCACCGGTGCTGGCTGGCGAGATGCGCTTCAGCGAGACCCTGATGCATCCACCGTCGTGGTATCAGCAGCACGGCGTGACGCTGCTGGCCGGTGAAACGGTGCAGCAGGTCGATCTGGCGGCCCGCACGGTGCTGACCGACCAGCGTCAGCTGGGCTGGGACCGGCTGGTGTTCGCCACCGGATCGCAGCCGTGTCTGCCGGCCATTCCGGGCATCGATCTACCCCAGGTCAGCGGTTTCCGCAGCATCAATGATGTTGAACGGTTGCTGGCGGGCCAGGGCCCGGTGGCGGTGCTGGGGGGCGGTTTCCTCGGGATTGAGGCGGCGGCGGCACTGCGGGCGCAGGGACGCGAGGTGACGCTGATTCACCACAAAGGCTGGCTGCTCGATCGCCAGCTGGATGCCAGAGCGGGCGAACTCCTGCTGAAGGCGCTGCACGGGCGTGGCATCCACTGTTTGCTGAACAGTGGCCTGCAGGCGATCACCGCAACCGGCGTCACGCTGGCGGATGGCGGTGATTACGCCGCCGAGCAGGTGATGATCGCCATCGGCGTGGAACCGGCGGTGGCAGTAGCGCGGGCCGCGGGGCTGCCGTGCCAGCGCGGGATTCTGGTCGATCGCCAGTTACGCAGCGCGGCGCCCGATGTCTATGCCGTCGGCGAGTGCTGTGAAATCGAGGGGGAAACCTTTGGCCTGGTGGCACCCTGTCTGGCGCAGGCACAGGTGCTGGCAGCGCAGCTGGCCGGTACGCCACAGGCCGATTACCGGACCCAGCCTGGCGGCACGCGGCTGAAAGTCAGCGGCATTTCACTGTTCAGCGCCGGGGATATCAGTGAAGCGCCGTCGGTCAGCAGTTTTGATCCGCTCTCCGGCGACTATCGTCGTCTCTTTCTGCGACAGGGACGCCTCAACGGCGTGCTGCTGTTTGGCGACAGCCAGCAGGGGGCCGCACTGCTCGGCCGCCTGCAGCGCGCTGAACCCGCCACTCTCGCTACCCTGTTCGATCCCGATCAACCTGTAACGCAGCCGCAGGCTGCAGAGAGTCTTCTGATGAGCAAACCGCTATTAGCCGTGATCGGTCACGGCATGGTCAGCCACTATTTTCTTGAGCAACTGGTCGCCCGTGAACTGCATCAGCGTTATCACATTGTGGTGTATGGCGAAGAGTCTCAGCCAGCCTATGACCGGGTGCATCTGTCGGACTATTTCAACGGCAAACAGGCGGTCGATCTCTCGCTGGTGGGCGCGGATTTCTTTGCGCAGCACGGCATTGAGCTGCGTACGGGCTGCCAGGTGGTGTCGATTGATCGGGCGCAGCGCAGCCTGACTGACAGCGCGGGTAACCAGCTGGCGTGGGATCGGCTGGTGCTGGCGACCGGATCACGCGCCTTTGTGCCGCCGATTCCCGGCCATGATGCGGCACGCTGTTTCGTCTACCGCACGCTTGACGATCTCGATGCGATTGCCGCCTGCGCCCGTTACAGCCAGCGCGGCGTGGTGATTGGCGGCGGGCTGCTGGGTCTGGAAGCGGCCAATGCGCTGCGGCAACTCGGGCTGGAAACCCACGTGGTGGAGTTCGATGAGGGCGGCGCGTCCATGCTGCGTCAGAAGATCGAGGCGCTTGGCGTGACGGTGCACACCTCTAAACAGACTCAGCAGATTGAGACTCATGCCGAAGGCAGCGTGCTGCTGCACTTTGCCGATGGCAGCAGCCTGCCCAGCGATCTGGTGCTGTTCTCCGCCGGCATCCGGCCACGTGATGAGCTGGCGCGTGAGGCCGGGCTGACGATCGGTCCGCATGGCGGCATTGATATTAACGATCGCTGCCAGACTAG
This sequence comes from Pantoea sp. Eser, assembly GCA_009830035.1. Lineage (GTDB taxonomy): Bacteria > Pseudomonadota > Gammaproteobacteria > Enterobacterales > Enterobacteriaceae > Pantoea. The sequence goes on along the minus strand of SZZY01000002.1, from coordinate 440,279 downwards.
CGATGAAGCGATCTACGCCGTCGGCGAATGCGCGCTGTGGTACGGTCAGATTTTTGGGCTGGTGGCGCCAGGCTATCAGATGGCGCGGGTGCTGGCGGGCCATCTGGCGGCGGAACCCACTGCGTTCAGCGGTGCGGACATGAGCACCAAGCTCAAACTGCTGGGGGTCGAGGTCGGGTCGTTTGGTGATGCGCAGGGCCGCACCGTCGGCAGCCAGAGTTATCACTGGACCGACGGTCCAAAGGGCATTTACAAGAAAATCGTGGTGTCCGCCGACGGCAGCCGGTTGCTGGGCGGCGTGCTGGTGGGGGAGAGCAGCGATTACGCCACGCTGCTGCGAATGATGCTGAATGTGCTGCCGCTGCCGGCCGCGCCCGAGAGTCTGATCCTGCCGCTGCTGGCGGGCGCACCGGCCAAAGCGCCGGGCGTGGCTGCGCTACCCGACAGCGCCCAGCTCTGCTCCTGTCATAACGTCAGTAAAGGCGATATCTGCGCAGCGGTGAAAAGCGGCTGCAGCGAGATGAGCAGCATTAAAAGCTGTACCAAAGCGGCCACCGGCTGCGGCGGCTGTGCGGCACCGGTGAAACAGGTAATGGAATATCAGCTGTCGAACCTCGGCGTGGAGGTGAAGAAGGATATCTGCGAGCACTTCGCCTGGTCGCGGCAGGAGCTTTATCACCTGATCGGGGTGGAGGCGATCAAAACCTTTGACGATCTGCTGGCGGCGCACGGCAAAGGCCACGGCTGTGAAGTGTGTAAACCGCTGCTGGCCTCCTGCTGGAACGACTATCTGCTGCAACCGGCGCATCTGCCGCTGCAGGATACCAACGATCGCTACTTCGCCAATATCCAAAAAGATGGCACCTATTCGGTGGTGCCGCGCGTTCCGGCGGGTGAGTTCACCCCGCAAGGTCTGATTGCCATTGGCGAAGTGGCGGCGCGCTACGATCTCTATACCAAAATTACCGGCGGACAGCGCATCGATCTGTTCGGCGCGCGGCTCGATCAACTGCCGGCTATCTGGCAGACGTTGCTGGAAGCGGGCTTCGAAACCGGCCACGCTTACGGCAAATCGCTGCGCACCGTGAAGTCCTGTGTCGGATCGACCTGGTGCCGCTATGGCGTGCAGGACTCCACCGCGTTCGCCATCGCGCTGGAGAATCGCTACAAGGGCCTGCGCGCGCCGCACAAGATCAAGATGGCAGTTTCCGGCTGTACCCGTGAATGTGCCGAAGCGCAGAGCAAAGATATCGGAGTGATCGCCACTGACAAGGGTTGGAACCTCTATGTCTGCTATGTCTGCGGCAATGGCGGCATGAAGCCGCGTCACGCCGATCTGTTCGCCAGCGATCTCGACGACGCCACGCTGCTGCGGTATGTCGATCGCCTGCTGATGTTTTATATCCGTACCGCCGATCGGCTGCAGCGCACCAGCGTCTGGCTGGATAACTTGGAGGGCGGCCTTGACTATCTGCATCAGGTGGTGATTGACGATAGCCTCGGGCTGGCGGCAACGCTGGAGCAGGAGATGCAGCAGGTGGTCGAGAGGCGTACCAGTGCGAATGGCAGACCACGCTGGCCGATGCGTCCCGCCTGGCGCTGTTTACCCCGACGGTCAATAGCGATCGGCCGGATGAGAGCCTGCATTACAGCCGGGTGCGCAGCCAGCGCCAGCCGGACGTGGCCGCGTCCCGCCCGTTGTTGCAACTGCCGGCCGAGCGATGGAGCGCGGTCTGCGCACTCGACGCAGTGCCGCAGCAGTCTGGCATCGGGGCGCGGCTCGGCAGTGAGCGTATTGCGCTGTTCCGCTTTGGCGAGGCGCTTTATGCGCTGGAAGATCGCGAGCTTGGCAGCGAAGCCAGCGTGTTGTCGCGCGGTATTCTCGGTGATGTCGGCGGCGAGCCGGTGGTGATTTCGCCGCTCTACAAGCAGCGGGTGCGGCTGCGGGACGGTCAGAGTCTGGATAATCCGCAGCACCAGTTACGCTGCTGGCCAGTGAAGCTGGAAGCGGGGCAGATCTGGCTGGCTAATCGTCCGACGAATCAACTGGCGCAGGCATCATGAATACCACCTGTCCCTATTGCGGCGTCGGCTGTGGCGTCTGCGTGACGCCGCAGGATAATCATCGGGCGCAGGTGACGGGCGATCCCCTGCATCCGGCCAACGCCGGGCGGTTGTGCGTTAAGGGAACGGCGTTAGGCGAGACGCTGGCGCCACAGGGACGATTGCTGAAGGCGCAGGTCAATGGTCAGCCGGTGACGCTTGACGCAGCGCTGGATGCGGCGGCGGCGGGGTTACGCGCGGTGATTGAGCGTGATGGGCCGCAGGCGGTGGCGTTTTACGGTTCCGGCCAGTTGCTGACCGAAGATTACTACGTCGCCAATAAGCTGATGAAGGGCTATATCGGCACCGCCAATATCGATACCAACTCGCGGCTCTGTATGGCCTCGGCGGTGATTGGCTATAAGCGTGCGTTCGGTGCGGATACGGTGCCCTGTTGTTATGAGGATCTGGATCAGACCGATCTGATGGTGCTGGTCGGTTCCAATGCGGCCTGGGCGCATCCGGTGGTCTGGCAGCGGCTGGCGCAGGCGAAGCAGCAGCGACCTGATATGCGGATGGTGGTGATCGATCCGCGGCGTACCGCCAGCTGCGATCTGGCCGATCTGCATCTGCCACTGCGACCCGGCAGCGATACGCTGCTGTTTTCCGGCTTGCTGCGCTGGCTGGAAAAGCAGGGTGGCATCGATCAGACCATGCTGCCGCACCTGAGCGGCGTGGCGGAAACGCTGGCGGCGGCAGAGTCGTGGCAGGTTGCGTACGTCGCTGCGCAGTGCGATCTGACGCCGCAGCAGGTGACCGAATTTTACCGGTTGTTCAGTCAGACCGGGCGTGTAGTGACGCTGTGGTGCATGGGGATTAATCAGTCGATCACCGGCAGTGATAACAACCAGGCGATCCTCAATGTGCATCTGTTAAGCGGCAAGATCGGGCGGCCGGGCTGCGGTCCGTTTTCGCTGACCGGACAGCCAAATGCGATGGGAGGACGTGAAGTGGGCGGGCTGGCCAATCAGCTGGCGGCGCACATGGGGTTTGATCCGGCGGACTGCGATCGGGTGCAGCGTTTCTGGCGCAGCCCGACTATCGCCCGTCAGCCCGGCCTGACGGCGGTGGATCTGTTCCAGGCTATCGCCACCGGCGAGGTGAAAGCGGTGTGGGTTATGGGCACCAATCCGGCAGTCTCCATGCCGGAGGGCAATCGGGTGGCGCAGGCGCTGGCGGCCTGTCCGCTGGTGATTGTGTCGGACGTGATGGCGCAAACCGATACCAGCGCGTTTGCGGACATTCTGCTGCCGGCCCAGGGCTGGGGCGAGAAAAATGGCACCGTGACCAATTCAGAGCGGCGGATTTCGCGTCAGCGCGCCTTTGCCGCCGCGCCCGGCGATGCCCGTCCCGACTGGTGGCTGCTGGCCCAGTTGGCCCGGCGTTTAGGCTTTGAAGGGTTTAACTGGCAGCATCCGGCGGCGATTTTCCGTGAACATGCGGCGCTGTCGGGCTTTGAGAACGGCGGTCAGCGGGCGTTTGATATCAGCGCGCTGGCGCAATTAAGTGATGCCGGCTGGGATGCGTTGCGTCCGGTTCAGTGGCCGGTCAACGCTGAACATCCTGATGGCTGCGCCCGGCTGTTTAGCGATCGCCGGTTTTATCATCCTGATGCTAAAGCCCGGCTATGGGTGCCGGCGCCCCCCGCGCTGACGCCACGCGAGGCGGCTTATCCGTTGCTGATGAATACCGGTCGGGTGCGCGATCAGTGGCATACCATGACCCGCACCGGGCTGGTGCCCCGGCTGATGCAGCATTGTGACGAGCCGTTTGTGGCGCTTCATCCGGCCGACGCGGCCCGCTATGGGCTGTCGGTGGGGGCGCTGGCGCGGGTGCAGTCGCTGTCTGGCTGGATCAGCGCGCGGGTGACGTTGGATCGCGGGCTGCGACGCGGGGAGCTGTTTGTGCCAATGCACTGGAACCGGCAGTTCAGTCAGCAGAGCCATGTCGATATGTTGATCGCCGCGCGAGGCTGTCCGTTTTCGCGACAGCCGGCGCTGAAGCAGACGCCGGTGCGGATTATGCCGTTGCCGGTGAGCTGGCAGGGCTGGTTATGGCAGCCGACGCTGGCGTCACCCGCTGGATTGCGTTACTGGGCGCGGTCACCGTATGCCGGGGTGCAGCGTTATGTGGTTGCTGGCGAGGGCACGCCAGAAGCGTGGCTGACGACGCATTATGATCTTACCAGGTGTCAGTTGCAGGTCGCTGACGGCAGCGGCAGTGATTACCGGGTGCTGGCATGGCGAGACGGCGTACTGCAGCTGGCATTTTATGCCGGGGCCGGGTTACCGGATGTCGATCACCATTTAGTCGCTGCTGCGTTTCAGGCTGCGCCGTCGGATGCGTTTCGGCGGCATCGGTTGCTGGCAGGCCAGGCCGCACAGGGTCAGGCGGCGGGGCGGATTATCTGCAGTTGCATGGCGGTCGGCGAGCAGGCCATTTTACAGGCGGTGGCGCAGGGTTGTGATACGACTCAGGCGCTGGGCGAGAAGCTTAAATGCGGCACGCAGTGTGGTTCCTGTATTCCGGAACTGAAACAGCTGTTGCGTTCCCAATCGGTTACGGAGGCGTCATGACGCTGTTAATTGAATCGCTGGATAAATTGCTGTCGCCGCAGGGCAGTGTTCCGCAGCAGGGCGCGGTGTGGTTAGTGGGTGCCGGGCCGGGCGACGTTGATCTGCTGACGGTGAAAGCGTTGCGTCTACTGCAGCGTGCCGAGGTGGTGGTGTATGACCGGCTGGTGAGTGAGGCGGTGATGGCGGAAGTGCCGGAGAGCGCGTTGTGCATTGATGTGGGTAAGCGGCCTGGGCAGCACGGTCTGAAGCAGGCGCAGATCAATCAGTTGCTGGTGGATCTGGCGCGCAGTGGCCGCCAGGTTATTCGTTTGAAAGGTGGCGATCCGTTTATTTTTGGTCGCGGCGGCGAGGAGATGGTGAGTCTGCAGCAGGCAGGGATTCGGTGTGAGGTAGTGCCGGGGATTACTGCCGCGGTGGGCTGCGCGGCGGCCAGTGGTATTCCATTGACGCACCGTGATTGCGCGCAGTCGTTACGTCTGATTACCGGGCACGGGCGCAGCGGGGAGCCGCAGCTGGATGCGGCCGCGCTGGCGGCGGATAACCAGACGCTGGTGTTTTATATGGGGTTGAGCTGGAGTGCCTCGATCAGCAGGCAGTTGCAGGATCACGGGCGTGATGCGATGACGCCGGTGGCGATCATTGAGAACGGTACCCGGCCGGATCAGCGGGTATTGATTACCACGCTGGCCGGGCTGGCGCAGACGGTGGATCAGGAGAGGCCGGTTTCGCCGTCGCTGTTGCTGGTCGGTGAGGTGGTGCGTTATTACCGGGCTGACTTACAGGTTGGGGTGGTGGCGCGTGTTGCGGCTTGTTGAGAGGGCAGGTGCAGCGCTCAGTAAGGGCCTGTCCGATTGCAAGGGGAACCCGCATCCCTGCGGACTGGGCTAGCCTTCCCTGGCTCGCACACCTTGCTCTTCGGGCAGGCACTTGCTGCCCGGTTGACTATGTGGCGGCATTGGGAGGTACAGAAAGGATGATCTTATAACTGGTCCCAGTCGGGCAGGCGATGGACTTTTTTGCGCCGGTAGTTAAATCTAGCCATTGCTAGGCCGAAAAACAGACCGGCTATCAGGTTGATGATAACCGGCGTTACGCCAAACCTGGCAACCGTCGGGGAGGGAAATAACAGTAATAGTGGCAGCGTCAGGGTGTACATCGCACCGAACACCACTACATTGAGCCAGAATGCGCTAAAAGCAGGCGGCGGGAGATTGATTTTCATTTTCCACAGCAGTCGATGTAGCGGGGGCGCGGCGTGGCTGCCCCATATTTTCTTCTCTGCCATCAGCGCTAATGCCCGTGCCCGCTTGCGCTCAAAAATATCTTTGTTCATCAGCTCATTACCTTGCTGGCTGCTGGTTTCAGCGTGGTAAGCACAGCATAACCCCACCAGATGTCTTTCTGATGATCCCTGCCGCCGGGCAGAATTGCCGGTATTCCGATTACATTGCCCGCTTCAGCGGCAGCGGGGCGACCAGCACTTTAACGCCGAGCGCCTCGAAAGCGTTAACCTGCGCCGGGGTGATGCCGCTGTCGGTAATCAGATAGTGGATATTGCTCCAGTCGCACGGCAGCGCAAACATCGACACCTTATCAATCTTGCTGGAATCGGCCACCACATACACCGTGTTGGCTGAGCGAATCATTGCCAGCTTGACCTTGATGTCGGTTTCGCTCGGGAAGCTCAGGCCGAGGCGAGGTGAGATGCACGCGGTTGCCAGAAACAGTTTCTCGGCTAGCACGTTTTCAAAAAAGCTGGCTGCCTTTTCACCGGAGGTCGATAGCGTCGGGAACTTGAAGGTGCCGCCGGTCAGCAGAATATTGATGCCGGGCTCGCCACCCAGTTTCAGCGCGATATTCACCGCCGTGGTGATTACCGATAAGCGGCGGATATGGGTGATGGCGGTGGTGGTGGTGCCGGAATCGAAAATCACTGTGTCACCATTTTCGATGTGCTGCGCCGCCAGCCGGCCGATTGCCTCTTTCTCTTCCAGATGGGTTTGCCGCTCAAGCAGCATCGCCCCGGTATTCTGTTTGCCGGTCATCAGGGTGTCGCGCCCCCATGGTAGCGCTGGACAAAGCCCTGTTTTTGCAGCATTCGCAGGTCGCTGCGCAAAGTTGCTTCTGTCAGGCCAAAGGTCTCCGTCAGCGCTTTGACCGTGACCGTGCCATCCTCGCGGATCATCTCCAGAATCTTTTCGCGGCGTTGCTGCATGTGATCTAACTGCTCACTTTTGCTTTTCAATCGAAATGCTCCCTTTTCCAATCGCAGGGTGTTCAGGCGAAGAAGGATCTGTCGCAGAGTTTAACGCGCCATTTTTATGAATGCGAGATGGCCGTAAAGGATGTTCATTTTCTTCGAACGAAAGTTAGTGAGTTGCAGGTTATTGAATCACATCCGATTTTACGATTGGCGTGTTTCACTTTTATTTGTGCATTGCAAGCCAGATCACGTCTTTTAAATAAGATAATCACCGATGAGCAGCAGATGGTCGAAATTTGGTCTGCCCCATATATCATTTCTTTTCGATAGATTCTATTTTTGTTAGAAAATGATTGCGTCAACGGCGACAGCAAAAAACTGGGGGGATAAGTGGGATGAGTGGTGAATATGACGTAAACTTGCGATACGGCGTAGACACCGCGCTGAATCTGGCTGACAAAGTCGCAGTGGTGACCGGCGGTCTGGGCGGCATTGCGATGGCGACGAACAGCATGTTGCTGGAAAAGGGCGCGCGTCTGGCACTGCTTTATCCGCCGTTCGAAGCGGACAGGGTTGCCAGCCTGCAGGCAGAGCTTGCCGCCGATCGGGTGCAGTTTGTCTGTTGCGATGTCACCGATCCCGCCGCCGTTACCCAGGCGTTTGATCAGGTTATTTCCCACTACGGCCACATCGATATCCTGGTGAACTGCGCCGGTTATGTGATGTTACAGCCGGTAATCGACACCGATTTTGCCGAGTGGCAGAAGCAGATCGCCGTCAATCTTACCGGTCCTTTCCTCTGCTCGCAGGCGGCAGCACGCCCAATGATCACTGCCGGTAACGGCGGGAAAATTATCAATATCGCCTCGCAGGCGGCTTCGATTGCGATCGATAACCACGTCGCTTACACCTCGGCCAAAGCCGGACTGCTCGGCATAACCAAAGCAATGGCCAAAGAGCTTGCGCCGCACCGCATCAACGTTAATACCCTTTCGCCCACCGTGGTACTGACGCCGATGGGCGAAAAAGCCTGGCGCGGTGAGAAGGGCGAGCAGATGAAGAAACTGATTCCGTTAGGCCGCTTTGCTTATACCGATGAGATTGCCGCGGCGGTGCTGTTTTTTGCCAGCAACGGCAGCGACATGATTACCGGCGCGGATTTAATGATCGATGGCGGATTTACCATCTGGTAAGGCTGCTCTGACACCCGGGAATACCAACCAGTGATAACGATAAGAAAGAACATCATGAAAAACCGTACCCTGCTGTGGCTGCCTGTCTGGTTTCGCAGGCGGCATTCGCCGTCGAGAAAGGCACCATTATGATTCTGGTTAACTCACTTGATAATCCTTATTACGCCTCTGAAGCCAAGGGCACCAACCTCAAAGCGCAGGCGCTGGGCTACAAAACCTCGGTGCTGTCGCACGGCGAAGATGTGAAGAAGCAAAGCGAACTGATCGACGCGGCTATCGGCAAAAAAGTGCAGGGTATCGTGCTGGATAACGCCGACTCAACGGCCAGCGTGGCGGCGATCAAAAAAGCCAAAGATGCCTGCCTGAGCTGACCTGTAACCTAGCGTGACAATAACTGCGTCACGCGCTCCAAATCGTTCCATCAGGTGCTGGATCAGTACAGCGATATGCAGAGCGTCGTGCGTCAGGATGCCAAAGGGACGCTGATCGACGGCAAGCGGATCATGGACAGTATTCTTCAGGCGCACCCGGATGTGAAAGGGGTGATTTGCGGCAATGGTCCGGTTGCGCTGGGGGCGATTGCGGCGCTGAAAGCGGCCGGACGCAACGATGTGATCGTGGTGGGGATTGATGGCAGCAATGACGAGCGGGATGCGGTTAAAGCCGGTACCCTGAAAGCCACGGTGATGCTGCAGGCACAGGCGATTGCGGCGCAGGGCGTGACCGATCTCGACAATTACATCCAGAAAGGTGCGAAGCCAGAGAAACAGCGCGTGATGTTCCGTGGCATCCTGATTACGCCGGACAATGCCAACGGCGTGCAGGACTTCAACTTTAAGTCGTAGTTAACCGCCGCCGCGCCTGCATGAGCGGGCGCCAGGGAGAATGAGATGTCCGGAAGAGTCTGGCTGACGCTGGCGGTCCTGCTGCTGAGCGGCTGCCGAATAGTGTCACAGCAACCGCTGGTCGAGCTGAAAAATCCCCCCAATCCGCAGATGGCAAACATCGATCAGGTCTGGCAGCAAAAACTGGTGCCGCAGCTGACGGCTGAGGCGAAACCGCTGGCGACCTTAATCAAGTCGCTGCAGTCGGCCAAAGGTTTTGACAGCGCCTGTCAATCTTACGGCTATCGCAGCTAGGCGGAGAATCCGTGCGTGTTTAGCGTGACGGTGCGCGGCGAAATCACTGCGCTGAATACAACCTCACGCAGCGGCAAGATGAAAATCCGCGATGAATCAGGTGACACTGTCACTATTCAGACCGGGCCGATCATTCGTGGTACCGCACTGCGTGATGCCTATAAGGGCGCAGGCTATCAGGACTTTAACGATCAGGTGCTGTTTGGCGATTACGGCAAAGCGATTAATCAGCAGGCGTCCAGCCTGATGCAGAAATTCAAGCCTGCCGTGGGCGATAAGGTGACGGTCATCGGCGTGTTCAGCAGCTGGGACATCCCGCAGTCGCTGCCGGACATCACCCCGGCGGCGATAAGCCGGCAATAAGGAGCGGCAGATGCAAGATCTTCAACCGCAGCAGAGCAGCGATGTCATCATCGAAACCCGCAACGTGTCGCGTCTCTATCCCGGCGTAACGGTGCTGGATCAGGTCAATTACCGGGTCTATCGCAAATAAGGTCAACGTACTGATTGGCGAAAACGGTGCCGGTAAATCGACCATGATGAAGATGCTGGCCGGGGTGGAAACCCCTTCCTCGGGCGAGATTCTGCTGGACGGAAAAGTGGTGTTGCTTAGCTCCACGCATCAGGCAGAAAAACAGGGCATCAGCATTATTTTTCAGGAGCTGAACCTGTTTCCCCAACATGAACGTGATGGACAACATCTTTATCGCCAACGAGTTTTTCCAGCGCGGGGTGATCAACGAGAAGTATCAGTATGCGCTGGCGAAGACGCTGCTTGAGCGACTGGAGCTGGATGTTGATCCCTATGCACCGCTCGGCGAGCTGGGTATCGGCCACCAGCAACTGGTGGAGATTGCCCGCGCGCTATCCAAAGATACCCGGGTATTGATCATGGATGAGCCAACCAGCGCGGCGTCACCATCATCTATATCTCGCACCGGCTGGAAGAGCTGATGGAGATTGGCGACCACATCACCATCTTCCGCGACGGACGGTTCATCAGCGAACGCGAAGTGCGTGAGGCGAGCGTGCCGTGGATCATCGCCCAGATGATAGGTGACAAGAAGAAGCAGTTTGATTATCAGGCCGCCCCGCAGGGCGAAACGGTATTGCAGGTTGAGGGGCTCACCGCCCTGCACCAGAACGGCGGTTACACCCTGAACGACGTCAGCTTTACGCTGCGCGAAGGGGAGGTGATCGGCATTTATGGCCTGCTGGGCGCCGGGCGTACCGAGCTGTTTAAGGGGCTGATTGGCCTGATGCCGTGCCAGTCGGGCCGGGTACAACTGGTGGGGAAAGATCTGGCGAAACGCAGTTTCCAGCAGCGGTTAAAAAGCGGCATTGCGCTGGTGCCTGAAGATCGCAAGGGAGAAGGCGTGGTGGAGCTGATGTCGATTACCGCCAACATTACCCTCTCCGATCTCAGCCTGCGCGGTTTTCGCCGCGCGCTGCGGTTGCTCCGTCCGGCTCAGGAGAATCAACGGGTCAATGAGATGATCGGGCATCTGTCGATCAAGGTCAGCGACGCCGAACTGCCTATCACGTTGTTGAGCGGCGGCAATCAGCAGAAAGTGGTGCTGGGTAAAGCGCTGATGACCGGTCCACAGGTGGTGTTACTCGATGAACCGACGCGCGGTATCGACGTCGGCGCTAAAACTGACGTTTACCACCTGATTGGCAATCTGGCGCAACAGGGGCTGGCGGTGATGTTCTCTTCATCGGAACTGGATAAGGTGATGGCACTGGCGGACCGTATTTTAGTGATGGCCGATGGCCGGATTACCGCCGATTTACCGCGTGCTGTGGCAACGCGAGAGCAACTGATCGCGGCATCCACCCCGCAAGATTAAGCTGGCCGGAGAACTCCATGAACCAAAAATATCTGCTCTATATATGTACCTGCTGAAGGCGCGCACCTTTATTGCGCTGCTGATTGTGGTCGGCTTTTTCAGCGTGATGGTTCCCAACTTCCTCACCCCGTCCAATCTGCTGATCATGACCCAGCACGTGGCGATTACCGGACTGCTGGCGATCGGCATGCCGCTGGTGATCCTCACCGGCGGCATCGATCTGTCGGTGGGTGCGGTCGCCGGCATCTGTGGCATGGTGGCGGGCGCGCTGTTGACTAACGGCGTGCCGCTGTGGGGCGGGAATACCCTGTTTCTCAACGTGCCCGAAGTGATTCTGGTGGTTGCAATCTTTGGCGTGCTGGTGGGATTCATTAACTGCACGGTGATTACCCGGCTGGGCGTGGCACCGTTTATCTGTACCCTCGGCATGATGTACGTGGCGCGGCGTTGTTGTTCAACGATGGCAGCCACCTACGCCAATCTGGTCGGGCTCTACCTGACACGTAAAACCCCGCTCGGCCGATACATCTACGCGATCGGCGGCAATGAGTCAGTCGCCCGGCTGGCGGGCGTGCCGATCATCAAAGTGAAAGTGTTTGTCTACGCCTTCTCCGGCCTGTGCGCGGGCTGGTCGGACTGGTGGTCGCCTCTCAGCTGCAAACGGCGCACCCGATGACCGGCAACATGTTTGAGATGGACGCGATTGGCGCCACGGTGATGGGCGGTACGGCGCTGGCAGGCGGGCGCGGGCGGGTTTCCAGTTCGATTATTGGCGCCTTCGTGATTATCTTCCTGGCGGACGGCATGGTGATGATGGGCGTCAGCGATTTCTGGCAGATGGTGATTAACCAGTTCCAGCAACGTCTGCAAAGCAAAGTGGTGCTGTTACGTCGTCATGAAAAGAAGCTGCAGGCGGCACCGCTCTCTGACATCCGTCACAGTTAACAGGAGCGTTTATGACTCGCGATTTTAGTGGAAAAACAGTGCTGATCACCGGGGCCTGCCGTGGCATCGGTGCCGGTATTGCAGCCCGCTTTGCCCGCGACGGGGCGAAACTGGTGATGGTATCGAATGCCGATCGCGTCTTCGCCACCGCCGAGCAGCTCCAGCAGCAGTACGGCAGTGAGATCCTGACGCTGCAGGTGGACGTTACCGATGAGGCCGCGGTGCAGCAGCTTTACCAGCAGGCCGCCGAACGCTTTGGTCAGATCGATGTGTCGATCCTGAATGCCGGGGTTATCACTATCGATCGCTTCGACAGCATGCCAAAAAGCGATTTTGACAAGGTGCTGGCGGTGAATACCACCGGCGTCTGGCTCTGCTGCCGTGAAGCGGCGAAATATATGGTAAAGCAGCGCAGCGGCAGCCTGATGAACACCTCATCGGGACAGGGACGGCAGGCTTCATCTATACACCGCACTACGCCGCCAGCAAAATGGGGGTGTTGGCATTACCCAGAGTCTGGAGCTGGCGCCGTGGCACATCACGGTCAACGCGTTTTGTCCCGGCATCATTGAGAGCAAAATGTGGGATTACAACGACCGCGGTCTGGGGCGAAATTCTCAGTAACCGGGCTGAAGCTCAATTATCGCTGCGTCGCCAGCTGGATGCCGGTAATGTTGATGAAGCGCGCTCGCTGCGCGGCAGCCGTTACGATATTGTCAGCCGCAGCGATACGCCGGTGCTGTCGTTCCGCCAGCGCAAAACCCTGTCAGTCTTCCTGGCGACGCGCTGCCGTGGCAATTAAACGCCGGTGAGAGCCTGCCGCTGAAGCTTCAGGTACGCGCCAGCAATCCGATCAAGGCGGTGAGCTGGCAGGGCGATACCCAGGCGCTGAGCCTGACGCCGCCCGCCAGTAACGCCGATCCGCGGGGCTGGAGCGTGATTTTACCGCAGTGGGATGACTCACCGGGCGCCAGCAATGAATACCGGCTGCCGGTCACGCTGGAAGACAGCAAGCAGCAACGCGTAACATCAAACTGGATCACCCTGAAAATTCAGCCGCCGATGGCGATAGATGATGCTTCCCAGGATGATCGTTACGATCTCATGTCACCGACCGGCGCTTCCGGCGTCACGCTCTAGCGCGCAGCGCCAATAAAAACGGCCCGACAATCACTGTCGGGCCGTTGCGTAACACGGCAGGATCATCATAACTGGTAGATCAGGCCCAGCGCGGTAATGTCGGCGTCACCGATTTTCTCAATCTCTTTGCCTTTCGACGACACGTAGCCCAGCGACGGACGGAAGCCATTCAGGAACTGATACTGCGCCACGGCTTCGAAGTTTTGCGCTTTGTTGGCAAAACCGCCGCTGATCGGGGTGGCATTCAGGGTTTCACCGTACATCGCCGCTAGGTAGACCTGACTGGCGTCATATTTGACCGAGGTCGCCCAGTGCTGAGCTTTCTCGCCGTCACCGCATGCGGCGGCATTCTGCCTGTTGGTGCGATCGAGGCTGGCGAAGCTCAGACCAAAATCGAAATCATAGGAGGCGGAGAGGGCAAAGCCGTCGCCGTTAGAGCGCCGTACGCCATCGATGTTGCTGCTTCACTCGTTCTTACCCTGATACTGCGCGGCAAGGTTTAATCCCTCCACCAGACCAAAGAAGTCAATGTTGCGCCAAGTCAGCACGCCCGTTGAGCGACCGGAAAGAAAGGCATCGGTGTAGCCAGAATCGACGCCGAAGAACGGCAGCATATCGGTGTAACCCAGTACGTCATACACCAGGCCATAGTTACGGCCATAATCCAGTGAACCCGCCTCGCCAAATTTCAAACCAGCATAGCCCAGACGGGTACGGTTGCCGGTCTGAGCATCGCTGCCTTCCGGGTTGCGCAGGCTGTACTGATACTGCCAGAAACCGTAGCCAGTCAGTTGGTCAGTAATTTTGGTCTCGCCTTTAAAGCCGAAACGGGCGTAGGACAAGGTGTCATCATTGTTGTTGTCGTCGTCCGAAAACAGGTGAGACACGTTAATTTTGCCGACCGGGTCCAGCTTATTCCCGTCCTTGTTATAAATCTCTGCGGCCTGAGCAGAAGACAAGCCGATCAGTAACGGTATAGAAGCCGCCAGAAGTGTGCGCTTTATCATTTAATTATTACCCTGTATTCATTCATTATTATTCCCCTTTTTGGGTTGGAATGAAAATGACACAAAAAGATAAAATCATAAATTGTAATAAAGGTGACAAAATATTAATGGCGGCATTAGTGTTCGTGAAGATGGTGTTGATAGAATGATTTCAGCAGCAGTAATACTTTTTTCTTCTGATGGAATTGACGCTGGTTTCTGTTAAAATACAAATAAAACAGTGTGTTGTTGCTTTATTTTTTATATTTAAAGATTGTTTTTATACAGGTTTTCGGCGGCGATTATCGGTTATTTAAATAAGTTTTCTTATGAAAAGAATAAGAAAAAAAGGATTTTAGTCTAATCATAAGGATGCTTAGTAATAGTTGTTTCCATAATGGAAGTTTATATTCTCCTCTGGCTAATATCGTTATTAATAAAACCCTTAGTCTGAAAAAATAATAGTCGCAGCGATTAAAAAATAACCCTGAATAATCGCGATTGCGGTCAGGTTAGCGGGCGTAAATGTAGACTAATTGTTAAATCAACCCGTGCTGACTGCGCGCCGCCCAGGGTGCAATAACGGCTTTTGCTGCACCGTGAAAAGGCGTAATGCGCCAAAACAGGGCAACGGCTGACCTTTTTTGGAAAGATAGTTTATCAGCGATCACAAAAGCGATATTTCCTGCCATAAATGCATAATTCTGCTGATCAAAACCCGGCGCTGGCGCTTCGATCAGACAATTATTCACTATATATGCAAAATAAGTGAATATCATCACTAACTAAGTTATTGATAATTCGTTTGATGGCCGATTTTATGCATTAATATCCTTGGCTGGCACGCTATCTGCACTCTACGGTAGAGCTGCTTCACAACATCCTTTAACAATTTTAAAACAAAAGCTTTACCCAGTCGGGGAAGCAGGAGAGCGGGTTATGTCACTGCAGGTTTCGCGTCACGATTTCGAACAATGGATGATGCCGGTTTATGCGCCCGCCGCATTTGTGCCGGTCCGCGCTGAAGGATCAACCGTCTGGGATCAAAACGGCAAGGATTACATTGATTTTGCCGGTGGCATTGCCGTCAATGCATTAGGACATGCTCATCCGGCTTTGCAGCACGCGTTGCAGGAACAGGCGGCGCGGTTATGGCATACCGGCAACGGTTATACCAACGAGCCTATTCTGCGTCTGGCTAAGCAGCTGATCGATGCCACCTTCGCTGACCGGGTGTTCTTCTGTAACTCTGGGGCCGAGGCGAATGAAGCCGCGCTGAAACTGGCGCGTAAAGTTGCGCACGATCGCTTTGGTCCGGCTAAAAGCGGCATTGTCGCCTTTAATAACGCCTTCCATGGCCGCACCCTGTTTACCGTTTCCGCCGGCGGCCAGCCAGCCTATTCCAAAGATTTTGCGCCTTTGCCGCCTGACATTCAGCATGCGCCTTTCAACGATCCGGCCGCGGCGGCAGCGCTGATTAATGACGATACCTGTGCAGTGATTGTTGAACCGATTCAGGGTGAAGGGGGCGTGGTGCCCGCTGAGCCGAAGTTCCTGCGCGGATTGCGTGAGCTTTGCGATAAGCATCATGCGGTGCTGATTTTTGACGAAGTACAAAGCGGGGTTGGCCGCACCGGTTCGCTTTATGCCTATATGCACTATGGCGTGACGCCTGACGTACTGACCAGCGCCAAAGCGCTCGGCGGCGGCTTCCCGATCGGGGCGATGCTGACGCGTGAAGATCTGGCCTTAGTGATGGGCGTCGGCACACACGGCACCACCTACGGCGGTAATCCGCTGGCCGGTGCGGTCGCCGGTAAAGTGATGGAGCTGATTAATCAACCGGCCCTGATGGCTGGCGTGACCGAGCGCCACCAGTGGATCGTCGCCGCCCTCGACGAGATCAATCAGCGGCTGCATCTGTTTAAACAGGTCCGCGGTCTGGGTCTGCTGATTGGTGCGGTGCTTAACGACGATTTTGCCGGCAAAGCAAAGCAGATCAATTTCGCCGCCGCAAAAATGGGGGTGATGGTGCTGACCGCCGGTGCCAACGTGGTGCGTTTCGCCCCGGCGCTCAATATCAGTGAGCATGAAGTGAAGCTGGGCATGGCACGCTTCGCCGAGGTGTGTGAACGCCTGGTACGAGGGTCCGCATCATGATGATAATCCGTCCGGTTGAACGCGATGACCTGAGCCAGCTGCTGACGCTGGCAGGCAAAACCGGCGGCGGGTTGACCTCGCTGCCGGTTGATAGCGCCACCTTGCAGGCGCGTATCGATCGATCGCTGCAAACCTGGCAGGATACGCTGCCGCGCGCCGAGCAGGGCTATGTGTTTGTGCTGGCCGACAGCGAAGACAACCGCGCAGTCGGGATTTGCGCTATCGAAGTGGCGGTGGGCCTGCAGGACCCCTGGTATAACTTCCGGGTCGGCACCCAGGTGCACGCGTCAAAAGAGCTGAATGTTTATGCCGCGCTGCCTACGCTGTCGTTGAGTAACGATCATACCGGCAGCAGTGAGCTGTGTACGCTGTTCCTTGATCCGGACTACCGCGACGGTAAAAACGGCTATCTGCTGTCAAAGTCGCGCTTTCTGTTTATGGCTAACTTCCGCGAGCGCTTTATGGATCGCGTGGTAGCAGAGATGCGCGGCGTCAGCGATGAGCACGGCCATTCACCGTTCTGGGACAGCGCCGGTAGCCGTTTCTTCTCGATGGAATTCAGCAAAGCGGACTTCCTGAGCGGCACCGGTCAGAAATCGTTTATCGCCGAGCTGATGCCAAAACACCCGCTCTATATTCATTATCTGTCGCCAGAAGCGCAGGCGGTGATTGGCCAGGTGCATCCTAAAACCGCGCCGGCCCGTGCCGTGCTGGAGGCGGAAGGTTTTCGCTACCTCAACTATGTCGACATCTTTGATGGCGGTCCGACGCTGGAGTGCGACATTGATCGGATCCGTGCGGTACGCAAAAGCCGGCTGCGCTGTGCGGAATCGGGCGAAAACCGCCACGATGCGCCGCTGTGCCTGGTCGCCAACAACAATTATCGCCAGTTCCGCGTGGCGCTGATCCCGGCCGAGGCTGACAGCGACTGTGTGCACCTCACAGATGAACAGATGCGGGCGTTGCATTGCCAGCCGGGCGATAGCCTGCGCGTGGTACCGCTCTGCAGCGAGGAGAAAAAAGCATGACCCACCTGATTAATGGAGACTGGCTGAGCGGCGAGGCTGAATCGCTGATCAAATCTGACCCGGTAAGCGGTGAAACCCTGTGGCAGGGCCAGGCCGCCTCGCCGGCACAGGTCAGTGCCGCCTGTGAAGCGGCGCGCGCCGCGTTTCCCGGCTGGGCAAAACGGCCGTTTGGCGAGCGTCAGGCGACGGTAGATAAATTTGCCGCGCAGCTGGAGGCGCACAAAGCTGAGCTGGCGGAAACCATTGCCCGTGAAACTGGTAAACCGCGCTGGGAAGCGCTGACTGAAGTCGGCGCGATGATCAATAAAATCGCTATCTCGGTTAAGGCGTATCACAGCCGGACGGGTGAACAGTCGGAAGGTGAGAGCAGCCTGCGTCACCGTCCTCACGGCGTACTGGCGGTGTTTGGTCCCTACAATTTCCCCGGACATCTGCCGAACGGCCACATCGTTCCGGCGCTGCTGGCCGGTAACTGCGTAGTGTTCAAACCCAGCGAGCTGACGCCACTGACGGCTGAGAAAACCGTGCAGCTCTGGCTGGCGGCTGGCCTGCCCGCCGGTGTGCTGGCATTGTTGCAAGGCGGCCGGGAAACCGGTCAGGCACTGGCTGCGGATAGCCAGATCGATGGCCTGCTGTTTACCGGCAGCGCGCATACCGGTTATCAGCTGCACCGTCAGTTTGCCGGCCAGCCAGAGAAGATGCTGGCGCTGGAGATGGGCGGTAACAATGCGCTGATCGTTGAAGATCCGGCCGATATTGACGCCGCAGTACATATTGCGCTGCAGTCGGCGTTTATCACTGCCGGTCAGCGCTGCACCTGTGCCCGCCGGCTGCTGGTGAAACGCGGCGCGGCAGGCTATGCCTTTTTACAGCGGCTGGTGGAAGTGGCCGGTCGTTTGCAGCCGGGCAGCTGGTACGCAGAGCCGCAGCCGTTTATGGGCAGCGTGATTTCAACCGCAGCGGCAGAAAAAATTTATGGCGAATGGCAGCAGCGGGTTGCGGCGGGCGGCAAGGTGCTGCTGGCGATGCGCTGGCCGGATCGTCACAGCGCGCTGCTGACGCCGGGCATTATTGAACTGACCGACGTCGCGGGTGTGGCGGACGAAGAGGTGTTTGGTCCCTTGCTCGGGGTGATTCGCTATGACCATTACGATCAGGCGATTGCGCTGGCCAACCAGACGCGCTACGGCCTGTCGTGCGGCTTGATTTCACCGTCGCGTCAGCAGTTTGATCAGCTGTTGCTTGAGGCACGCGCCGGCATCGTTAACTGGAATAAACCGCTGACCGGGGCAGCCAGTACCGCGCCGTTTGGCGGCATTGGGGCGTCGGGCAACCACCGCGCCAGCGCCTGGTACGCGGCCGACTACTGTGCCTGGCCGATGGCCTCACTGGAGACGTCGGATCTGACGCTGCCTGCCACGCTGTCGCCGGGGCTCGATTTCTCCGGCGGGGAGACGACCAAATGAGGGCAACAGAAGCGAACTTTGATGGGCTGGTGGGCTTAACCCACCATTATGCCGGTCTGTCGTTTGGTAATGAGGCCTCGACGCGCAATCAGCTGCAGCCGTCAAATCCCCGTCTGGCGGCGAAGCAGGGCCTGCTAAAGATGAAAGCGCTGGCGGATATGGGCTATCTGCAGGGTGTTATCCCGCCCCATGAACGGCCCAATATTGCGGCGCTGCGTCAGTTAGGCTTCAGCGGCAGCGATCAGCAGGTACTGGCCCGCGCCGGGAAAACCGCACCGGGTTTGCTCTCGGCCGCCAGCTCCGCTTCGGCGATGTGGGTGGCAAATGCTGCCACAGTCTCGCCGTCGGCTGACAGTGGCGATGGCCGGGTCCATCTGACCGTCGCTAACCTCAACAACAAGTTCCATCGGGCGATGGAAGCGCCGGAGACCGCGTTACTGTTGCGCGCCATCTTCCGCGATAGCCGCCATTTTACGGTGCATGATGCCTTGCCGCAGGTCGCGATGTTTGGCGATGAAGGCGCGGCCAACCATAACCGCTTCGGCGGAGATTATGGTGAGCGGGGCGTGCAGCTGTTTGTTTACGGTCGCGACAGCAGCCACGAAGGGATTGCGCCGCAGCGTTATCCGGCCCGCCAGACGCGCGAAGCCAGTGAAGCGGTGGCGCGACTGCATCAGCTCTCATCTGACCATCTGCTGTTTGCCCAGCAAAACCCGGCGGTTATCGATCAGGGCGTGTTTCATAATGACGTGATTGCCGTCAGCAATCAGCAAATGCTGTTCTGTCATCAGCATACGTTTGTCGATCAGCCTGCGTTACTGGCCGAGCTACAGGCGCGGGTGCCGGGATTCGTGGCGCTGGAAGTGCCGGAAAACCGGGTATCAGTGAAAGACGCGGTTAACACCTATCTGTTCAACAGCCAGCTGCTGAGCCAGCCCGACGGCAGTATGCTGCTGGTGCTGCCGGAAGAGTCGCGCCAGCACGCGGGCGTCTGGGATTATCTGTGCGAACAGGTGGAGAGTGGCGGTCCGCTGAAGGCATTGAAGGTGTTTGATCTGCGTGAAAGCATGTATAACGGAGGCGGACCGGCCTGTTTGCGCTTGCGGGTAGTGCTGACGCCGCAGGAGCAGCAGGCGGTCAATCCGGCGGTGTTGATGAACGATCGGCTGTTCGCCACCCTTAACCAGTGGGTGGATGGTCACTATCGCGATCGCCTGACTCAGGCCGATCTGGTTGATCCGCAACTGCTGCGCGAAGGACGCGACGCGCTGGATGAATTGACGAAGCTGCTAGACTTAGGAAATGTGTACGCATTTCAGCAGTGAAGGGCGCGGCAGCAGAGGCTGCCGCTCGCTTCAGGCCAAAAGGAGGAACGATGCAGGACTTTTTACAGCAAACGCTGTCCGGCGAGGCGCCGCGTAAGCGTAGTGGTGAAACGGCGCATCTTCGCTGGCAATGGTTGTATCACGGCATTCTGTTAATGGAACCGACGGTGCCGGTCAAACAGGCGCTGGTGTTGTCCGCCGGCGTTCACGGCAACGAAACCGCACCGGTGGAAATACTCAATCAGGTGATCACGCCGCTGTTACGCGGTGATAAGCCGCTGCAGCAGCGGATGCTGGTGATCCTCGGCAATCCCTCTGCGCTGCGTAGCGGCAAGCGTTACATCCGCTACGACATTAACCGGCTGTTTGGCGGACGCTGGCAGCAGATTGATGATGGCGACGAAGCCCGTCGCGTGCTGCGGCTCGAACAGGCGCTGGAAACCTTCTGGCAGGTGGGTGAGTGTGATGAGACGCGCTGGCACCTGGATATGCACACCGCGATTCGCGGCTCTTATCATCCTCGCTTCGGCGTGATGCCGCACAATGAACGTCCGTGGCCGCCAGAGTTTCTCGACTGGCTGGCGGCGGCCGGGCTGGAGGCGCTGGTGTTTCACCGTTCACCGGGCGGCACCTTTACTCATTTCAGCTGTGAACATTTCTGCGCGGCCAGTTGTACGCTGGAGTTAGGGAAAGCGTTACCGTTCGGCGCTAACGATCTCAGCCAGTTCAGCGCCACGCAACAGGCACTGGCGGCGCTGCTGTATGGCGATTCGCTGCCACAGGCGCTGGCACCACCGCGTCACTATCGGGTGGCGCAGCAGATTACCCGGCTGAGTGAAAACTTCCAGCTGCACATGTCAGCGGAAACGCTGAACTTCACCGCGTTTCCGCAGGGCACGCTTCTGGCGGAGGACGGTGAGACGCGTTATTACGTCCAGCAGGCGCGTGAGTATGTGCTGTTCCCCAACCCCAATGTGGCTGCTGGACTGCGTGCCGGATTGATGCTGATTGAAGAGGGTGAACAGACCCAGGCGCTGCCGCTCTGACGTGGTACATCACCAGCCGGGAATAAGCGGGAGTTTTTCTTCCGCTTTTCTGTCTTAACCCTTACACTCTCCGCACACCTCTCCATGATTTCTGCCAGATTCGCTTTAAATTCATAAACTTTTGCAATTCCTCACGCATTTCTTGGCATTCTCTTCATGATTGCCGAATTTTTGTCTTTTATGCTTTCACGGCTTTACTCAGCCTCTGAGTAGTTGACGTTCAGCGTCGTATGCTTGTTTCCGAAGACGCGACAGAGTGCTGTCGTCATAATCCCGAATCAATAAGGACACTATCATGCGCAAACTGACTTCCCTGTTACTGGCTTCTTCACTGGCATTTGGCGCGGCCAGCGCTGTTCACGCCGCCGCTGATAACCTGACTCCACCGCCAGCCGGCAGTGAAAAAGTAATGCATAAGCCGCCAATGCGTCACGGCATGGAGATGATGTTTAAAGGTCTGAACCTGACCGACGTGCAGAAAACCCAGATGCGCGACATCATGAAAGAGAGCCATAAAGATATGAAGCGTCCGTCGCTGGAAGAGCGCAGTGCGATGCACAGCATCGTTGCCGCTGACAGCTTCTACCAGAGCAAAGCCGAGGCTCAGGCGGAAAAAATGACCGCCAATGCTAAAGAGCATGCGCTGAAGATGCTGGAAACCCAGAACAAACTGTATAACGTGCTGACGCCAGAGCAGAAGAAGCAATATAACGCAAACTTCGAAAAGCGTCTGACAGAGAAACGTCCGCACGATGACAAAATGGCACCGCCAGCCGCACCCGCTGAATAATTTTCGTTAAGCGAACGGTCTGAGACCGCCGGCCTTGTCCACTGGCAGTGAGTGGACAGCTTCGGCGGTTTTTTTGATCACAGCGGCAGAATAGGGTAATCGCCCGACAGAATAGGGCGGCAGAGGATCTTGTAGCCATCGTGATCGAAGCCGCCTTTGGTGCACTGCAACTTCTTCGCCTCCTCCATGCTGCTGACCGATCCCAGATAAAACCAGTGATCGATGACGTGGATTCGGGTCATATGTTTGCCTTCTTCGACCAGCCTGACCGCACCCTGCCACGGCCAGCAAAAGACCCGCACATTTTCCAGCGCTTCCAGCAACCGATCCTGATGATCGCTGACCGGCTCTTTGCCACAGCAGGCACCGGCGCAGCGGCACAGCGCTGAACGGAAGCAGCCGCGCTGAGCACTGAGCGCTTCCCGCCCCAGCAGGCTGTGGCAGAGCTGATACTCATCGGCCAGCTGCTTCAGCCGTTCCAGCGCGGCAAAGCGGCTGCGATAGAGGCCAAACAGGTTGGTTGACTGGCTGAAGTCGAGATCTTTGGCGTAGACCACCTGCGGTTTACCATCGGTGCTCTGCAACGAGCAGAGCTGACGATTTTTACGCAGGCGCTTATTAAACAGCGGCTGTTGCGTTTTAATCATCTGCGCTTCCAGCAGCAGCGCGCCGAGATCGCCTGCGGTCGGGATCCAGCTGACGCGCCGCGACTGTGGCGCAGCATTTTTGCCTCATCCGCCGTGCGGAAATGGGACATCACCCGCGAGCGCAGGTTGACGCTTTTGCCAATGTAGAGCGGCAGCGAATCACTTTCGCCGTGAAAGGTGTAAACGCCGGGCTGATTGGGCAGGCCTTCCAGCCACTCACGCAGGTGTTCGGGATATTGATAAATTGCAGCCGCATCGAACTCGAGGCGGTGCGTTGCAGCGCGTCTGACCAAGATGGACTCCATTTACTGGTTGTCCATACAGCATAACAGGCGGGTGAAATGATCGCCAGCCGTCTGCTCATAGACGCCGCGTCGCCAGCCAGCAGATAAGCGAACCGAGCGTGATCATCGCCACCCCTTGCCAGAATGCCAGCGGCGGCGTCAGGCCCAGCCATAACGAAGCCAGCAGCGTCAGATTGCCGTGCTGAATGCCGTGATTCCACGCTGAATAGGCGATGGCGGTCGACGCTCCTATAAATAACACCTGCAGCAGCGGCACCAGGCTAAACGTCATCGGTGCCGCTGGCGCACTCAGGAAGTATTTAAGCCACAACGCCATCGCGGTCAGGATAAAAAACAACGTGACCCCATTCGTCCCTCTGGCATAACGACGGGTGACATTGTTGTAGAGTGCCCAGGTGATGGCGGCGATAAAGGCCAGCGAATAGGCGGTGGGGTTACGCAGCAGGTTCTGCCACATCTGGGCGGGCATCGCGCCAGGTTTGGGCAGACCGCGGGTGAGACACAGCAGCAGGGCGGTGGTGGTATAGACCAGTGCAGCGCCGCCGGTGGCACCAGAGGCTTCGCTGACGCTACGCAGCAGGCCAACCGTGGTACTCCATAGCAGAATGGCAATCAGACCGATCAGGGTGGCGCGTGGGACAGGAGCAGGCATGTCACTCTCAACCGGGTAAGGCGCTAAAGCCTCCCTTGCCGCAGCAAGGGAGGGGCAGGGTTACTTCCAGAAGTCGTCGAAAACAGTAATTGGTGGGCGACGTTTGTGCTCGGTTTTCAGATACCAGCCTTCAATGATTTTTGCGTTATCAGGATCGATAGTTTTGCCTTCCAGATAGTCATCAATCATCTCGTAGGTCACGCCCAGCGCCACTTCATCCTGCAGGCCGGGACGATCGTCTTCGAGGTCGGCCGTCGGTTTCTTCAGGTAGAGATGTTCCGGACAGCCAAGCTGTTTCAGCATCTGCTTGCCCTGGCGTTTGTTGAGGCGGAACAGCGGATTAATGTCGGTGCCGCCATCGCCATACTTGGTGAAGAAGCCTGTGACCGCTTCAGCCGCATGGTCGGTACCGACCACCACGCCTTTGGTCATGCCGGCGATGCTGTACTGCGCTTTCATTCGCTCACGCGCTTTTTCATTGCCGCGCACGAAGTCAGACAGCGTGATACCGGCCGCCTGTAACGCCCGCTCACTGGCGAGCACCGACTCTTTGATGTTCACCACCAGCGACCGATCGGGCTGAATGAACGCCAGCGCGTCCTGACAATCCTGTTCATCGGCCTGCACACTATAAGGCAGCCGCACCGCGATAAAGGTGTAGTCATTATCTCCGCTCTCCTGGCGCAGTTCGCTGATTGCCAGCTGCGCCAGTTTACCCGCCAGGGTGGAGTCCTGACCGCCGCTGATCCCCAGCACCAGCGTTTTAAGACCGCTGTGCCGCTTCAGGTAGGACTTAAGAAAATCGACGCTAACGCGCACTTCGTGATCGGCGTCGATAGTGGGCTTAACGCCCAGTGCTTCAATGATTTCCTGCTGCAGTGACATGAACTTCTCCTCAGGTCAGTGGCCCGTCAGCTCGATGCGAACGTTTTATTAAAGCTAACGTGACTCAGCGAAAACAACAAGCCAAAGCGGCAGCCGATTTCAGTTAACCGTCGCGAAATCAGACAGTTTTCACCTGCGGCAACGGTTTTTTGCCAGCAGCACGAACATCAGGATCGCCAGCATAAAGCAGCCAAAAATGGTGGCGGTCATGCTCAGCACTGAGGTTCCGCCAATACCGGTAATCGGTACGGTGATGGAACCCAGAGTGAACATGGTGACGCCAATCACTGCCGAAGCGCTGCCGGCGCGATGGCCCTGGCTCTGCATCGCCAGTGATGAAGCGGTGGTCGCAATCACCCCGTTACTGGCAATGGTAAAGAACAGCGCTACCAGCAGCAGCGGTAACGGCGCCTGCGTCAGTGCGGCCAGCAGCAGGCTGGAGGCGACAAACGCCAGCGTCAGCCCGCCTTTCAGCACCCGATATTCTCCCCACAGCGGGCAGAGACGGGCGCTGGTCTGGGACGCGATCACCAGTCCGACACCGTTAGCCGCAAAGCAGAAGCTAAACGCCTGTGGCGACAGACCGTAGAGCTGTTGCAACACGAACGGCGATGCGCCGATATAGGCAAACATGCCGGACATCATAAAGCCCTGGGTCAGGCAGAAGCCCATAAAAGGACGATGGGTAATCACCTAGCCCAGCGCAGCGTAGGCGGAGAAAATCGAGCCTTTACTGCGGCGCGCCTCGGGCAGGGTTTCATGCAGTTTCCAGCGCGCCAGCAGAATCAGCCGTATCGCAATGCAGGCGAGCACCACAAAAATGCCACGTCAGTTAAGCACCGTCATCAGCACGCCGCCGAGTACCGGAGCGGCAATCGGTGCCAGACCGTTTACCAGCATCAGCAGGGCAAAGAAGCGGGTCAGCTCGTGACCGCTGTACATGTCACGGGCGATGGCAAACGTGATAACACCGCACCGCCCGCACCGGCTAAACCTTCAAACAGGCGAGCCAGCAGCCGCTGATGAATATCCTGCGCCAGCGCACAGCCGATCGAGGCGATAAGAAGCAGCACCAGCGACAGGGCCAGCGGCCGCAGACGACCAAATTTGTCACTCATCGGACCGAAGACTAACTGGCGGGCATCCAGGCCGAGTAGTCCGGCGGTCAGGCTAAGCTGCGCCGTGGCGGTTTCAGTGCGCAGGTCCCGGGCCAGCCGGGGCAGCGCGGGCAGGTAAAGGTCGATACAGAGCGGGCCGAGTGCGGCCAGCAGGCCCGGCGTGATGGCATAAACCAGCCGGTTAGAATGTGCAGGTGTCATTTATCCTCAGTATCTGAAGCGATGGGTGAATTAAAGGCGGACAACTCATTAGCGGGCGGTTACTGATTCCGGCGTCATCCCCCGTGAGCAGCCGGTGAGGGCAACCCGCGCCCCGGCGACGCTTTTAGTCTGGTTAAGGGGCCTGTTTTTTGGCGCAGAGTATACGTGCCCGTTGACAGCAAAGCAGCCTTCTTTACGAAATCCTGACGGTTGTCAGTGCATTAAAAGTTCGCCATAAACTTGATAAACCTGAATTTATGTTCCAGGCTTGTCTGCACATGGACAATAAATGAGGAACAACAAGATGAATAAAGTGATGGGATGTATCGCTGCGGCGCTGACGCTGGCTGCCCTGTCTGGTTGTACGACTTACGACCGCGCTGAAAGCTACGTGACTAAGCCGGTGGTGAAGGATGTTAAAAAAGGCATGACCCGTGACCAGGTTCGTCAAATCGCCGGCACACCGTCTACTGAAATCACCATGGTTCACGCGCGTGGCACCTGCCAGACTTATGTACTGGGCCAGCGTGACGGCAAAGCACAGACCTATTTCGTTAGCTACAACGATACCGGTCGCGTAATGAACCACGGCTTCCAGAGCTGTGCGGAATACGATACCGATCCGCAGGTTCAGCAGTAAGGCATTTGCTGTAAAGCCCTAATCGAATAATAAACGGCCCGTCATCTGACGGGCCGTTTTTCGTGCCGACTGTTATAAGCCTGCCGGACGCGGAACCTCGACGTAGTCGCCATCTATCTGCCGCTGGTAGTAATGCCCCTGCTGCACATAAAAGCGTTTACCGTTGAAGTCCAGCACCCGCATGTCATCGCTGACGCGGCGCTCTTCAGGCGGCTCCACCACTACATACTCTTCGCCATAGCGCTGATAATAGTTGCCGTTAAGCAGATAATAGGTCAAGTCCGCCAATCAATACCGCCGTTGCGGCTTCAGGTAAAAAACGCACCGGACCTGGCCCGCCCCAGTGTGGGCCAGGACCACCATGTGGACCCCATCCGCCAGGATGAGCGAAAGCGATAGCCGGAGTTAACAGGGTTAACGCCAGCAGGGAGGCGATAACTTTTTTCATCGGGCATTCTCCTCATAAGACTGCCTGCAGAATTGGCCTTTTAGCGGCTAAAGACAAGCGCTAAAGCGGTGAATTTTCGCCTGTTTACCATGCTTAACGTTTTCTTAACGGCGCTGCCATCAAGCGGGGAAATTATGGAGAGAAAAGCGGGGGAAGAGCAGAAAACCTGGCGCGGGCGCGCTTGGTTGATCGCGGATTAACGGTGCGCCAGTTCGGCGTGTTCGTCGCTGTCCAGTACGCGCTTATCGGTCAGACCTAACCAGCGGCTGGTAAGGGAACCGGCGGTCATTGAGCCATTGACGTTCAGGGCGGTACGGCCCATGTCGATCAGCGGTTCGATGGAGATCAGCAGCGCTACCAGCGTCACCGGCAGGCCCATGGCGGGCAGCACAATCAGCGCGGCGAAAGTCGCACCGCCACCGACACCGGCCACGCCAGCCGAGCTCAGCGTGACAATCCCGACCAGCTTGGCGATCCACAGCGGGTCAAACGGATTGATGCCAACGGTTGGCGCAACCATCACTGCCAGCATGGTCGGATAGAGACCGGCACAGCCGTTCTGTCCGATAGTGGCACCGAAAGAGGCTGAGAAGCTGGCAATCGACTCCGGCACGCCGAGGCGACGGGTTTGCGTCTCTACGCTCAGCGGAATACTGGCGGCACTGGAGCGGCTGGTAAAGGCAAAGGTAATCACCGGCCACACTTTGCGGAAGAAACGCATCGGATTAATACTGTTGACTGACAGCAGCAGCGCATGGACGCCAAACATAATGGCCAGACCAAGGTAAGAGGCAACCACGAAGCTTCCCAGTTTGATGATGTCCTGCAGATTCGAACCGGCCACCACTTTGGTCATCAGAGCCAGCACGCCGTACGGCGTCAGCTTCATCACTAAACGGACCAGCTTCATCACCCACGACTGCAGCGTGTCGATTGCCACCAGCACCCGCTGACCTTTTATTTCATCATCTTTTAGCAGCTGCAGCGCGGCCACGCCGAGGAAGGCAGCAAAGATCACCACGCTGATGATCGAGGTCGGATTCGCACCGGTCAGATCGGCAAACGGGTTTTTCGGAATAAAGGACAGCACCAGCTGCGGCACGCTCAGGTCAGAAACTTTGCCGACGTAGTTGCTCTGAATGGCGCTCAGACGCGCGGTTTCCTGCACACCCTGCACCAGACCTTCGGCGCTCAGACCAAACAGGCCGGTGACGAACACCCCAACCAGCGCCGAGATGGCGGTGGTAAACAGCAGCACGCCGATGGTCAGTACGCTGATTTTACCCAGCGATGAGGCGTTATGCAGCCGGGCAACCGCACTCAGAATCGAAACAAACACCAGCGGCATTACCACCATCTGCAGCAGCTGCACGTAGCCATTGCCAACAATGTTAAACCAGCTGACGGAGGCTTTAATCACCGCGCTGTTTTCACCGTAGATCAGCTGTAGCACCAGGCTGAACAGTACGCCGATCACCAGACCGGTCAGCACTTTCTTCGACAGGCTCCAGTTGTTGCGGCTGAAACGTGAGAGCAATACCAGCAGCACCACAAAGGCCACGAGGTTAAGCGTAAGAGGAAGGTCCATACTGAAACTCCGGAGTAATGCGGTTTTCCGCGTCGGGAAAACCGCATAATGTTAATCATGAATTAAGTCTGCAGGAATGGTATCAGCAGGAGAGGGTGCAGGCCTTATATCCAAATGGCATGCTTTATAACTTAATCGCTTAATTTGTTGATTTAATGCGCAGTCTGACTGGAAATCAGCCGTCCGACACCATTTTGTAGCGTATCAAACAGCTGAGCGGGCCAGCCGTTTGCACCAAACGAAGGCATGCCAACCGGGAACCACAGCGCATAACCGACCAGCCCGAGGCACAATGCCCGCTCAAGCTGGTTACCTTTCTGACTTTTCAGAATAGGTAGACGAAAGCGCCAGCGGCAGGGCCACAACATAGGTACGCCTGTCGGCGTCAGCATGTCAGCAACAATATGGCTGAGATAACCCAGCGTCAGTCCCTGCAATACATCGGGCGGAATCGGCGACTCCGCAGGCAGGTTAAGCTGAAACAGCCACAGCCCGGCGGCCACCGCCAGTAAACTATGGGTAAAGCCGCGGTGGCCAAACGCCCGTGCAATCGGATGGGAGAGCCAGCGTAGTCGTTGTCCGAGCAGCGATTTGGGGTGATCGATGTCGGGCAACAGGCAGGTCAGCAGTGCCGACGGAACAAGATGCCACCAGTCTGCCTGCGCCAGCACCGGTGTAAGTTCAGCACGTTTAGCGAAAATGGCACTCGCAATGGCAAAAATGATATGGCCCTCGGCCGTCACGATGGAACCTGGCTGCAAAGAAAACTGTCGATGCATCCAGTATAGGGATTTATCCAGTAAATGAGAACGTGTGACGCTGTAACGAAGCGTGAATTTAACTAAAAAAAGTGGACAATCCCTACGGCCTGTCCGCCCGACAAATCAGCGCGCCAGCCAGCCGCCATCCACCGCCAGCGTAAAGCCGTTAACGTAGTCAGAGGCGGCTGAGGCCAGGAACACCACCGGTCCCATCATATCGTCGGGTACGCCCCAGCGACCGGCCGGGATACGCCCGAGGACCTCTTCACTGCGCGCTTCATCACTGCGTAACTGTTGGGTGTTATTGGTGGCCATTTAACCGGGGGCGATCGCATTGACATTAATGTTGTGCTTCGCCCACTCGTTCGCCATCAGTCGGGTCAGCCCCATCACCGCGCTTTTTGATGCAGTGTAAGAGGGCACGCGGATCCCGCCCTGGAACGAGAACATCAAGGCAATATTGATAATTTTACCGCCGTTACCCTGGGCGATAAACTGCCGGGCAACCTGCTGTGACAGAAAGAACAGGCTCTTGCTGTTGAGATTCATCACATCATCCCAGTCCTGCTCGCTGAAGTTCAGCGCATCTTCGCGGCGGATAATCCCGGCGTTATTCACCAGAATGTCGATTTTACCGGCCGCGGCCAGCGACTGCTCAACCACCGAGCCGACCACCTCCGTTTTCATCAGGTCAGCCTTTATCGACCAGAAACGGCGGCCCAGCGCTTCCACTTTGCTTTGGGTCTCGTCCGGTCCTTCGCGGTTGACGCCGACGATGTCGCATCCCGCCTGCGCCAGGCCCAGCGCCATACCTTGTCCTAAACCGGTATTACAGCCGGTCACCAGCACCGCTTTCCCTTCTAGGCTAAACGCATTCAGTACCATGATATTTCTCCTCCGCTCAGCGTAGTTCGCTGATTTTGACGTGGTCCATGTCATCAAAGACTTGATTTTCGCCCACCATGCCCCAGATGAAGGTGTAGCGCTGGGTGCCGACGCCGGCGTGAATCGACCAGCTGGGTGAAATCACCGCCTGCTCGTTATGTACCAGCAGGTGACGGGTTTGCTGCGGCTTGCCCATCATGTGGAACACCGCGCTCTCCTCGCTCATGTCGAAACAGAAATAGACCTCCATGCGACGCTCATGGGTGTGGCACGGCATGGTATTCCACAGGCTGCCTTCCTCCAGTTTGGTTAAGCCCATGGTGAGCTGGCAGGTAGGCAGCACGTCCGGCACGATGAACTTTCGGCCAGCGTCAGTTGGGTCAGATCATCCAGCCGCACATCCTCCAGTGCCCAGCGTGGATCGTTACGGTGCGCCGCTGCTGGCACCACAATCGAACGCATCCGCGCCGCTTTGGTGGCGATCATGCCGTTGAAGGAATCTTCCAGCGTGACGCAGTTAAGCGGATCGATAGCCAGGCTGGCGGCCGCGTTGAGATAAACCTGTGGATGGGGTTTGCTGTAAGGCAGCGTTTCTGCCGAGGCGAGCACGTCGAAATAGTGTCGCAGGTTGAAGATCTCCAGTACCCGTTCCAGCATCGCCAGCGGTGAGGCGGAGGCGAGGCCGATTTTCAGGTTGTGCTGCCGGCACAGCTGCAGTGCGGTCTCAACCCCGGGCAACAGGGGGCGAGTCTCTTCAATCAGCGCCATCGCCCGGGCAATGATGCGTTGTGTGACCTCCTGCTGACTGGGGCCGTTCCACGGCAGCGTTTCGTACCACGTACGTACTGTCTGATCGATGCGTAAGCCGAGGGTGTCGAGCAACTCGCTGCGGCGTGACAGATCGACATCCAATGTCGAAAAAATATCCAGTTCAGCCTGATCCTACAGCGGCTCGGAATCGATTAATAAGCCATCCATGTCAAACAATGCGGCGAGAACGGGGCGGTGATAGGGCATCAGAGGTCTCCTTATAAAGTCTGACTTACCTTAGCATTGATCGGCCGGTCGCGGGGGGCAGAGCAGCCAGCCACGCTTTATTTGGGAAATTTCAGCATTGGCAGGTAGACTTACAGCAAATTGGATTTTTGGTTCAGGAGATATCATGACCTATCAACAGGCTGGCCGCATCGCCATCCTTAAGCGTGTGGCTGGCTGGGTTATTTTTTTACTGGCGCTACTCTCGACCATTATTTCTGTGCTGAGCTTTATGTTTAAGCACAGCGGAAAGCAGCCTGGCATTGATGCAGTAATGCTTGATTTTGTCCATGTGATCGTCGACATGATCCGCTTTAATACCCCGTTCCTCAACGTGTTCTGGCACAACTCGCCGGTGCCGGGATTTAACGGTCAGATGAACCTCGGATTCTGGCTGATCTATATTCTGATCTTTGTCGGGCTGGCGCTGGAGTCATCTGGCGCGCGGATGGGACGCCAGGTGCGTCATGTCAAAGAAGGGATTGAGGATCAGTTAATTCTGGAGCAGGTGAAGGGCAGTGAAGGGCGCACCCGCCAGCAGCTGGAAGAAAAGGTACGCGTCCCGCGCCACACCATTTTTCTGCAGATTTTCCCGCTTTATGTGCTGCCGGTGGTGATTGCTATCGCTGGCTATTTCGCGCTGTCGCTACTGGGCTTTATCTGATGCAGTCAGGCCGGTTTGGCCTGACTGGTTGATGGCGCATCCTCATCTAGCAACTGGCCAATGGCGAACTGTGCGTCGCCCAGCCAGTGCCTGCCAAACACGTTCGCCCGGTTTAACCGATAGTAAAGCTGATAAACCGGCTGACGCTGCGAAAAGCCATCCGGCAGCGGCCAGACGGCATGGTAGCCTTCGAAAATTTGCCGCGGCAGATTGGGAAACCAGCTCAGCATCGCTAAATCACATTCACGGTCACCCCAGTAACAGGCGGGATCGAAGATCCACGGCCCCGCTGCGCTGCCTGCACAGTTAGCGGGCCAGAGATCGCCATGCAGCAAAGAGGGCTGAGGATGGTGCGATGCCAGCAACCGCTGCACGCAGGCAATGATCAGTTCGGTATGCCATACTGAATGCCTTTTTCCGCCGCCAGCTGTGCAGCTGCCAGCCGATGCGCTGTTCAGCAAAGAAAACCGACCGACGACGCAGCCAGCTGTTGGGTTGGGGAGTGGTGGTGATGTTGTTATCGAAGTCTAGCCCGAACTGGGTTTGTTCACTCCACCGATGCAGATGCGCCAGTTGCTGACCCAGCTGAAAGGCGCTCTGTGGGTCGAGCGGCTGCGGCTCAACATATTCCAGCAGCAGAAAGCTCTCTTCGCGATGATGACCGACACCATAGACCTTCGGCACCCTGACGGTCTGAGTGCGGGCCAGCAGTGCCAGCTGATCGGCTGCCCAGGTAAACAGCGACAGCATCTCGCGGCTGTTGCATTTTACGAACACGTCGTGGTCACCGTAGCGGATACGCCAGGTGGGATGGACTTCGCCACCGGGCAGGGCGTGACGTTGGGTAATTTCGGCGTTGCCTAACTGTTCGCTTAACAGACGACTAATGGCTGACCACATCGGGCTATCCTCGTTATTCGCTGCGTAAGTTCGATTGTAGCGCGTAAATCTTCACTAAAAACAGCGCGGAAGCACCCTTTACTCAGCCGGGGAGGCGGCGTCGCGCAGATACTGCTCAAAGGTGGTGACGGTCACGTCCGGCTTTTGTCCCAGAGCGCTTTCGCCAGCGGCAGCCACCTGCCGCCGCAGATCGTCCTCCTCCAGCGTGGTGACGATACAAAAACTGTTGGTCCCCAGCTCATGCGGGTGCCCCTAATCATCGGTCAGGGTGGTGGTCAACCCGGCAGCCGTCATGGCGCCAGTTGGCTCAAGAATGTCACTTAAGCCAGATTCCGGATACTGCAACGTGACGATATAACTGGTTAAGGAATTGCTGCTCATCATGCACCTCTGGGTAGAGAAACTGAACTGAGCGTAGACCATGGTGAAAAAATGAGCGAGTTATTAAGGGGATGGTGAAAGCCTGCGCGGGTGACCGGACGTAAAATCCTGTCAGCAGCAATGGTTAACGTTCTGAAAAATCTTGTTGCGAAGCAGCTGTATTTTGGTCTGAGGACCACTATAATGCGCCGCGTTAATCAGAATAGTCCCAATTAACATGCGGTTTCATAGCAATACCACGCATTTCGAGCGAGTTAATATTTTTTTTACAAAACTTACCGTAAATTGCATTGATTGCCCGGCAAAACGCTTCAGACTCTCCGTTTTTTAAACTGTCGCACGGATCACATTTAATGAAAGCCTTTAACAAGCTGTCTGTTGTTCTTTATGCTCTCCGCCGGATCGTTTTGCCACCAGGCAATGGCCGATAATGTCTTATTTACTTCCATGGATGACCCTTCTACGGCAAAAAAACCGTTCGAAGGTTCTGCTTCTGCAGGTTACTTGGCGCAAACCGGTAACACCACCAGTTCATCAATGACTGCTCAGACCAACATGACCTGGTATCAGTCATCGATGGCATACAGCTTGTGGGGCAACGCAGCGAACACTTCATCAAATGATGAGCGCTCGTCTGAAACCTATAACATCGGTGGCCGTTCACGTTATAACCTCAACTCCTATGACTACCTGTTTGGTCAGGCAAGCTGGTTAAGCGATCGCTTCAACGGCTACGATTCACGTGACGTGCTGACAGCAGGTTACGGTCGTCAGATTCTGAACGGTCCGGTGCATTCGCTGCGTGCGGAATTTGGTCCGGGTGTACGTTATGATGACTTCCACGATGGTGGTCATGAAACCAAAGCGCTGGGCTACGGCGCCATCAGCTATCAGTGGCAGCTGACCGATACCACCAAATTCGTGCAGGGTTGTTTCCGTGCTGAGCAGCTTCAGTGAAGACACCACCCTTAACTCCGAAGCCGGCCTACAGGTTGCTATTAACAGCCACTTTGCGCTGAAGCTGGCCTACAACGTGATCTGGAACAACAATCCGCCAGAGTCTGCGCCGGATCGCACCGATACCAAAACCTCTATCATGCTCTCTTACGCTATGTAAGGCGGTTTTCCGCAGTAGCATTCCAGGCGGCCTGATGAGTCAGGCCGCTTTTTTTTGATCTCTCCGGAGCTTAGCGAAAATGGCATGGGTTTTTCTCGCCCGGGAAAACTGCTATCATCGCTTCTGCACTGAAATCCTGGCGACATTCCGACACTGTGGGTCTGACATAACGCCGGGTCATTAAATTTACATCATGTTGTA
Organism: Pantoea sp. Eser; assembly: GCA_009830035.1. Lineage (GTDB taxonomy): Bacteria > Pseudomonadota > Gammaproteobacteria > Enterobacterales > Enterobacteriaceae > Pantoea. The sequence continues at coordinate 405,901 of SZZY01000002.1, read as the reverse complement.
TGTAAGCTTTCGTGTGGCTTACCACTGCAATTAAGGATATGAAATGCCTGTAATTACGCTTCCTGATGGCAGCCAGCGTGTATTTGATCGCCCTGTCAGCGTGATGGATATCGCGCTGGACATCGGCCCGGGATTAGCAAAAGCCTGCATCGCGGGTCGCGTTAATGGTGAACTGGTTGATGCTGTCGATCCCATCACTGAAGATGCAAACGTTGCGATCATTACCGCAAAAGACGAAGCGGGTCTGGAAATCATCCGCCACTCCTGCGCGCACCTGTTAGGGCATGCGATTAAGCAGATGTGGCCGGACACCAAAATGGCGATCGGTCCGGTGATTGATAACGGCTTCTATTACGATGTCGATATTGATCGTACCCTGACCCAGGAAGATATCGACCTGCTGGAAAAACGCATGCATCAGTTGGCTGAAACCAACTATGACGTGGTGAAGAAAAAAGTCAGCTGGCAGGAAGCGCGCGACGTGTTCGCGGCGCGGGGTGAAATCTACAAGACCACCATTCTTGATGAAAACATCAGCCACGATGACCATCCTGGCCTTTATCATCACGAAGAATATGTCGACATGTGCCGCGGTCCGCACGTGCCGAATACGCGTTTTTGCCATCATTTCAAGCTGCAGAAAATCTCCGGTGCCTACTGGCGCGGCGACAGCAACAACAAAATGCTGCAGCGAATTTATGGCACCGCGTGGGCAGACAAGAAGCAACTGGCCGCCTACCTGCAGCGTCTGGAAGAGGCGGCGAAGCGTGACCATCGTAAGATTGGTAAGCAGCTTGACCTCTATCACATGCAGGAAGAAGCGCCGGGCATGGTATTCTGGCATAATGACGGCTGGACCATCTTCCGCGAGCTGGAAGTGTTTGTCCGCAGCAAGCTAAAAGAGTATCAGTACCAGGAAGTCAAAGGTCCATTCATGATGGATCGCGTGTTGTGGGAAAAAACCGGACACTGGGAAAACTATAAAGAAGCGATGTTCACTACCTCTTCCGAGAACCGTGAATATTGCATCAAGCCGATGAACTGCCCAGGCCATGTGCAAATCTTTAATCAGGGCCTGAAATCCTACCGTGACCTGCCGCTGCGCATGGCAGAGTTCGGCAGTTGTCACCGTAATGAGCCATCAGGCGCGCTGCATGGTCTGATGCGCGTTCGTGGCTTTACTCAGGACGATGCACACGTATTCTGTACTGAAGAACAGGTTCGTGATGAAGTAAACAGCTGTATCCGCATGGTTTATGACATGTACAGCACCTTCGGCTTTGAAAAGATTGTGGTGAAATTGTCCACCCGTCCTGAGAAGCGTATCGGCACCAATGAAATGTGGGACCGTGCTGAGGAAGATCTGGCTGCCGCGCTGAACGAAAACAATATTGAGTTTGAGTTCCAGCCAGGCGAAGGCGCGTTCTACGGTCCTAAAATTGAGTTTACTTTGTACGATTGTCTTGATCGCGCCTGGCAGTGTGGAACAGTTCAGCTAGACTTTTCCCTGCCAAAACGCCTTGAAGCAACCTACGTGGGTGAAAACAACGATCGTCAGACGCCAGTGATGATTCACCGTGCGATTCTGGGGTCAATGGAGCGATTCATCGGTATTCTGACTGAAGAATTCGCTGGTTTCTTCCCAAGCTGGCTGGCACCGCTGCAAGTCGTGGCAATGAATATTACCGATGGACAAGCAGAATATGTTGAGTCTTTGACGCGTAAGCTGCAGAATGCTGGCATTCGTGTGAAGGCAGACTTGAGAAATGAGAAGATAGGCTTTAAAATCCGCGAGCATACATTACGTCGAGTCCCTTATATGTTGGTCTGCGGTGACAAAGAGGTGGAAGCTGGCAAAGTGGCCGTTCGCACCCGCCGTGGTAAAGACCTTGGGGCGATGGATGTCGATGTGTTTGTTGAGAAACTTCAACAAGAGATTAGCAGCCGAAATCTTCACCAATTGGAGGAATAAAGTATTAAAGGCGGAAAACGAGTACTACCGACGCGTCCGAACAAAATCAACGGTGAAATCCGCGCAACTGAAGTGCGCTTAACAGGCATGGATGGCGAGCCGATTGGCATTGTCACATTACGCGAAGCTTTGGAAAAAGCCGAGGAAGCGGGTGTTGATTTAGTAGAAATCAGCCCGAACGCCGAACCGCCGGTCTGCCGCATCATGGATTACGGCAAGTTCCTCTATGAAAAAAGCAAATCTTCTAAGGAACAGAAGAAGAGGCAAAAAGTTATTCAGGTTAAGGAAATCAAATTCCGTCCCGGAACCGATGATGGCGACTATCAGGTCAAACTACGCAACCTGATTCGCTTTCTGGAAGAAGGCGATAAAGCCAAAATCACGCTGCGTTTCCGCGGTCGTGAGATGGCTCACCAGCAGATAGGTATGGAAGTGCTTAACCGCGTCCGTAAAGACCTGTGTGAAGATCTGGATTTGGCCATTGTCGAATCCTTCCCTTCGAAGATCGAAGGCCGCCAGATGATCATGGTGCTCGCTCCTAAGAAGAAGCAGTAGGCTTTCAAGTAACATTAACCGCACAGCGTTCGCGCTGTGCGGTTATCTGTTCGCCTGTCTGGGTCATGTTATCAACAATGCGAAGTGGATATTTTTTAAAATGCCAAAGATTAAAACTGTACGTGGCGCGGCTAAGCGCTTCAGGAAGACCGCTTCTGGCGGCTTCAAGCGTAAACACGCAAACCTGCGTCATATTCTGACCAAAAAATCTACTAAGCGTAAACGTCACCTGCGCCCTAAAGGCATGGTGTCCAAAGGCGATCTGAGTCTGGTTATTGCCTGCCTGCCGTACGCATAAGTCCATTTTTTTAAACAGAATATAGAACAGGAGAGCTCACATGGCTCGCGTTAAACGTGGTGTAGTTGCTCGCGCACGTCACAAAAAAATCTTAAAACAAGCTAAAGGCTATTACGGTGCACGTTCACGTGTTTACCGCGTTGCCTTCCAGGCTGTTATCAAAGCTGGTCAGTATGCTTACCGTGACCGTCGTCAGCGTAAGCGTCAGTTCCGTCAGCTGTGGATCGCGCGTATCAACGCAGCGGCACGTCAGAACGGCATGTCTTACAGCCGTTTCATCAATGGTCTGAAAAAAGCAGCCATTGAGATTGACCGTAAGATCCTAGCTGACATCGCGGTATTCGACAAAGTGGCATTCTCTGCACTGGTCGAAAAAGCGAAATCAGCGCTGGCGTAAGCCGGATAAAAAAGGGAGCTTGCTCCCTTTTTTATTGCGTGTAACTCGCGCAAAAGATTGACATTTTCTTCGCCACGCATTTCAATAGTACCCTCAAGATTCATGACAAGGTAACCGCAAGCATGACTGCTGCTATTTTCCGTTTCTTTTTTTACTTTAGCGCCTGACATTCGGGGGCTTTTGCGCAGTAAGAAGAGAAACGAAAAATCGCGCTGAAAGCCTCCCTCGTGGAGGCTTTTTTGTTTCTGGCGCTAGCATATTGGACCGGCAGGTCCCAACGAGAACTGACCAGCCTGACTGGAAAAAGAGGAAACTATGTTCCAATTCGCAGAACTGGTGGCCAACGCCACGGCGGCCATCGACGGGGCGACAGATATCGCCGCCCTTGACGCGGTGCGCGTCGAATATCTAGGTAAGAAAGGGCATCTGACCCTGCAGATGACCACCTTACGCGGGCTGCCAGCCGAAGAGCGTCCGGCAGCGGGCGCGGTGATCAACGAAGCTAAACAGCAGGTCACCGAGCTTCTGAACGCACGCAAAGACGCGCTGGAGTCTGCGGTACTGAATGCGCGTCTGGCCGCCGAAACGATTGACGTTTCACTGCCTGGCCGTCGCATTGAGAATGGCGGTCTGCATCCGGTAACCCGCACCATCGACCGTATCGAAACCTTTTTCGGCGAATTGGGTTTCGCGGTGGTGACGGGCCCGGAAATCGAAGACGATTACCATAACTTTGATGCGCTGAATATTCCGGGCCATCACCCGGCACGCGCCGATCATGACACCTTCTGGTTCGACGCGACGCGTCTGCTCCGTACCCAGACATCTGGCGTGCAGATCCGTACCATGAAGAATCAGCCGCCGCCGATTCGCATCATCGCTCCAGGCCGCGTCTACCGTAACGATTACGATCAGACCCACACGCCGATGTTCCATCAGATGGAAGGGCTGATTGTGGATAAAAACATCAGCTTTACCAATCTCAAAGGCACGCTGCACGATTTCCTGAACAACTTCTTCGAAGAAGATTTGCAGATTCGTTTCCGTCCCTCCTATTTCCCGTTCACCGAGCCTTCCGCGGAAGTGGATGTGATGGGCAAGAACGGTAAGTGGCTGGAAGTGCTGGGCTGCGGCATGGTGCATCCAAACGTGCTGCGCAATGTCGGCATCGATCCGGAAGTTTACTCCGGCTTCGCCTTCGGTATGGGAATGGAGCGTCTGACCATGCTGCGCTATGGCGTGACCGATCTGCGTGCATTCTTCGAAAACGATTTACGTTTCCTCAAACAATTTAAGTAAGGGCAGGTTATCCAATGAAATTCAGTGAACTCTGGTTACGCGAATGGGTAAATCCAGCCCTGGACAGCACGGCGCTGTCTGAGCAAATCACCATGGCCGGCCTGGAAGTCGATGGCGTGGACCCGGTCGCGGGCGCGTTCCACGGCGTGGTGGTCGGTGAAGTCGTGGAGTGCGGTCAGCACCCAAACGCCGACAAACTGCGCGTCACCAAAATCAACACCGGCGGCGATCGCCTGCTGGATATCGTCTGTGGCGCGCCAAACTGCCGTCAGGGCCTGAAGGTCGCCGTGGCGACCGTGGGTGCCGTGCTGCCAGGTGATTTCAAAATCAAAGCCGCAAAACTGCGTGGCGAACCGTCCGAAGGCATGCTCTGCTCGTTCTCCGAACTGGGTATTTCCGACGATCATAACGGCATTATTGAACTGCCCGCGGACGCGCCGATCGGTACTGATATCCGCGACTATCTGCAGCTGGATGACAACACCATCGAAATCAGCGTCACGCCGAACCGAGCCGACTGTCTGGGTATTATCGGGATTGCGCGTGATGTGGCCGTCCTGAATGGCCTGCCGCTCAACATGCCGGAGATTCAGCCGGTGGCGGCAACGCTGAGCGACACCTTCCCGATTCGGGTTGTTGATGCAACCGACGCCTGCCCGCGCTATCTGGGCCGCGTGGTGAAAGGCGTGAACGTCACGGCGGCCACGCCGCTGTGGATGAAAGAGAAGCTGCGCCGCTGTGGCATTCGCTCTATCGACCCGATCGTTGATATCACCAACTTTGTGCTGCTGGAGCTGGGTCAGCCGATGCACGTTTTTGACCTCGACCGTATTGATGGTGGGATCGTGGTGCGGATGGCGAAAGAGGGTGAGACCCTGACGCTGCTGGATGGCACCGAAGCTAAGCTGCAAAGCGACACCTTAGTGATTGCCGATCACCACAAAGCGCTGGCGATGGCCGGTATTTTTGGCGGCGAGCATTCCGGTGTGAACAGCGAAACGCAGAATATCCTGTTTGAGTGTGCCTATTTTGACCCGCTCTCGATTATCGGCCGTGCACGTCGTCACGGTTTACACACCGATGCGTCATATCGTTATGAGCGTGGTGTCGATTCGGCCCTGCAGCAGATGGCGCTGGAGCGTGCGACCGCGCTGGTGTTAGAGATCTGTGGTGGCGAAGCGGGCCCGATCATCGATCAGACTCATCAGGCCGCATTACCGCCACAGGCCACTATCACCCTGTGTCGTGGGAAGCTGGACCGCCTGATCGGTCACGTAATCCCGGATGAGCAGGTGACGGATATCCTGACCCGCCTCGGTTGCCAGGTGAGCGTCGCTGAGGGCCAGTGGCAGGCGGTTGCGCCAAGCTGGCGTTTTGATATGGCGATTGAAGAAGATCTGGTTGAAGAAGTCGCCCGTATCTATGGCTATAACAACATTCCGGACGTGCCGGTTCAGGCTGGTCTGGTGATGACCCGCCACCGCGAAGCGAACCTGTCGCTGAAGCGTGCCAAAACCCTGCTGGTCGATAAAGGCTATCAGGAGGCGATTACCTACAGCTTTGTTGACCCGAAGATTCAGCAGCTGCTGCATCCGGGGAAAGAGGCGCTGCTGCTGCCCAGCCCGATCTCCAGCGATATGTCGACCATGCGCCTCTCGCTGTGGACCGGCTTACTGAGTGCGGTGGTTTACAACCAGAATCGTCAGCAGAGCCGGGTGCGCCTGTTTGAGAGCGGCCTGCGCTTTGTGCCGGATACTCAGGCCGATCTTGGCATCCGTCAGGATCTTATGCTGGCTGGCGTACTGAGCGGCAACCGCGCTGAAGAGCGTTGGGATCTGGCGCGCCAGACGGTTGACTTCTATGATTTAAAAGGCGATTTAGAATCGCTGCTCGATTTAACTGGAAAACTGGATGACATCAGCTTCCGTGCTGAAGCCAATCCGGCGTTGCATCCGGGACAGAGCGCTGCGATTTATTTGCATGATGAACGAATCGGATTTATCGGAGTGGTTCATCCTGAGCTGGAACGTAAGCTTGATCTCAATGGTCGCACCTTAGTCTTTGAACTGCTTTGGAATAAGGTCGCAGACCGCGTCCTGCCTGACGCGCGCGAGATTTCACGCTTCCCGGCGAACCGTCGTGATATTGCCGTTGTGGTGGCTGAAAACGTCCCTGCAGCCGATATCATCGCGGAGTGTAAGAAAGTTGGCGTAAATCAGGTGGTTGGCGTAAACTTGTTTGACGTGTACCGCGGTAAGGGCGTTTCTGAGGGTTACAAGAGCCTCGCAATCAGCCTGATTTTGCAGGATACCAGCCGGACACTCGAAGAAGAGGAGATTGCCGCGACCGTTGGCAAATGCGTTGCGGCATTAAAAGAGCGATTCCAGGCAACCTTGAGGGATTGAACCTATGGCGCTTACAAAAGCTGAAATGTCAGAGTACCTGTTTGAGAAACTCGGGCTGAGCAAACGCGATGCAAAAGAGTTAGTGGAGCTGTTTTTCGAAGAGGTACGCCGCGCTTTGGAAAATGGAGAACAGGTAAAACTGTCTGGGTTTGGCAATTTCGACCTGCGCGACAAAAACCAGCGTCCTGGCAGAAACCCGAAAACGGGGGAAGATATTCCGATTACTGCGCGTCGCGTAGTGACCTTCCGCCCAGGGCAGAAGCTGAAAAGCCGCGTAGAGAACGTTACACTCAAAGAGACTGACTGATTCCAGCGTTTCAAAAAGGCCGCTTGCGCGGCCTTTTTTCATTTCAGCCATTTCCCGGCCTCACGCTTCCCGGCAACCGCGCCGGTGCGCATCACCAGCAGCCTTTCTTTTTTCTGCAATCCCTCTACAATCAAATCTCTGTTTTCTCAGCTAATCCTGCTTATGTCTCTGCTAGACCAGCTTGCTTACCAGGCCGATCGCCGTAGCCAGAAATGGCTGGCGGGGCTGGCTAGTGCGCTGCTTGCGCTATTGATTGTCAGCCTGTGCGCCGGCGACAGCTGGATTGCGCCGTCACACTGGCTCAATGACAGCAGCAGGCTGTTTGTCTGGCAGCTGCGGCTGCCGCGCAGCCTGGCCGTGATGCTGGTGGGGGCCTCATTGGCAATCTGCGGCGTGGTGATGCAGTCGCTGTTTACCAATCCCCTGGCCGAGCCGGGACTGCTTGGCGTCTCGAATGGTGCCGGGATAGGGCTGGTGCTCGGGGTACTGCTCGGCAACGGCTCATTGTGGAGCCTGAGCTTGGCGGCGATGGCCGGCGCGCTGATCCTGTTGCATTTCGCCCATCGCCAGTTCTCCGTGACCCGGCTCGGCTGCTGCTGACCGGCGTTGCGCTGGGCATCATCTGCAGCGCCATCATGACTTGGGCGGTCTACTTCAGCACCAGTCTCGATTTACGTCAGCTGATGTACTGGATGACGGGCGGCTTCAGTTGTATTGACTGGCGCTACGGCTGGATGATGCTGACCTTGTTGCCGGTGATGCTGGCGCTGAACGGCAGCGGCCGGGTACTGAATTTACTGGCACTGGGCGAGACCTCGGCACGCCAGCTAGGCCTGTCGCTGTTCTACTGGCGCAATCTTCTGATGCTGGCGATGGGCTGGCTGGTGGGCGTTAGCGTCGCCATGGCCGGGGCCATCGGCTTTGTCGGGCTGGTGATCCCACATCTGCTGCGCCTGAGCGGCATCAGCGATCACCGTTATCTGCTGCCGGCGTCCGCGCTGGCTGGTGCCAGTGTGCTGCTGGGTGCCGACATTGTTGCCCGCCTGGCGCTGACCGCAGCTAAATTACCGATTGGTGTGGTGACCGCGACGCTCGGTGCTCCGTTGTTTATTGCATTACTGGTGAAATCTTCACGCTAGCCTCGGCTGGTTATTTAACATCCACGATAGGAATCCAGAATGAGCATTTATCAAACTGAACTGGTTACGCTTGATGGGGAAAAAACCACGCTGTCACATTGGCAGGGCAAGCTACTGCTGGTGGTCAACGTCGCCTCTAAATGCGGTCTGACGCCGCAATATGTAGAGCTGGAGAATCTGCAAAAAGCCTAGCAGGATCAGGGCTTCAGCGTGCTGGGCTTTCCCTGCAATCAGTTTCTTGAGCAGGAGCCCGGCAGAAGTGAGGAAATTAAAACCTTCTGCAGCACCACTTACGGCGTGACCTTCCCGATATTTGAAAAAACCGAGGTCAATGGCGATCAACGCCATCCGCTCTATACCCAGCTGGTGGCGGCACGACCTGACGCCGTGCGTCCGGAAGGCAGCGGTTTTTATGAGCGCCAGGTGAGCAAAGGCCGCGGCCCGAAAGCGCCAGGGGATATCCTGTGGAACTTCGAAAAATTCCTGATTGGCCGGGACGGCACGATTATTCAGCGTTTTGCTCCTGACATGACGCCGGAAGATCCGATCATTCTGGAAACCATTAAGCAGGCGCTGGCAAAATAAATGCTGTTGCGGTTGAAACAGGTAGCCGTCTCCGGACGGCTGCTGCCGTTTAGCAGTGCGCTTGATGCCGGTCAGCTGCTGCATCTGGTCGGGCCGAACAGTGCCGGCAAAAGCACCTTACTGAGCGTCATCGTCGGTCTGCAATCCGCTGACGGCAGCATTGAGCTGGAGCAGCGTCCGCTGGGCGACTGGCGCGGCAACGCGCTGGCGCAGGTGTGGGGCTGGCTGCCTCAGCAGCAGTTACCGCTCAGCCAGATGCCGGTCTGGCACTATTTACGCCTGCATCTGCAAACGGCTGACGCTGGCACGGATCGGCGACTGACGTCGCTGCTGCAACGGCTGCAGCTGGATGACAAGTTATCCCGTTTGCTGACCCAGCTCTCCGGCGGCGAGTGGCAACGCGTCCGGCTGGCTGCGGTCTGTGCCCAGATCGATCCGCAGATCAATCCGCGCGGCCGGTTATTGATCCTCGACGAGCTGCTGACCGCGCTGGATCTGGCCCAGCAGAAAGCGGTGGATGATTTGATTGCAGAGCTGTGCGCGGCGGGTATCATCGTCATCGTCATCGTCATCGTCATCGTCATCGTCATCGCCAGCAGCCATGACCTCAATCACAGCCTGCAACAGGCCGATTGCGTCTGGCTGATGGATCCGGGCGATGTTGTGGCGCAGGGAACCCCTGCTGCGGTACTGACGCCGTCGCAACTGACGCCGCTGTATCAGATTGCGTTTCGCCAGCTGGAAATAGAAGGGCGCACGCTGCTGACGGTGCTGCCCTGACACTTGCCACCCGGCGCGCTTTCCCGCTACATTAAGCCGGTCGTAACTTCTGATAAGGACATTTAGCGATGCGCCCGGATTTGCTGCTTTGGGTTCTGTTACTGACGGGCTGCAGTCATCATGCGCCGCCCATTAACGGCCGTCTTTCCGATTCGATCACCGTGATTGCCCAGTTGAACGATCAGCTTGGCAACTGGCGTGGTACGCCTTATCGCTATGGTGGCATGAGCCGCAACGGCGTCGATTGCTCCGGCTTTGTTTATCTCACCTTTCGCGACAAGTTCGCACTGCAATTACCGCGCACCACTGCGGCGCAGAGCGATATTGGTACGCGAATCAGTAAGGACTATCTGCTGCCGGGTGATTTGGTATTTTTTAAAACCGGCCGCGGAGAAAATGGCTTACACGTTGGGATTTACGACACCGACAACGCCTTTATCCATGCTTCGACCAGCCAGGGCGTGATCCGGTCATCGCTGGATAATGTCTACTGGCGTAAATTGTTCTGGCAGGCGCGGCGCATTTAACCGTGCGCCCAGACCCCGACTTAAGTCCAATTTAAATCAGACTCTGACCCGCGAATAAAAGTTTTATTTTAGATGTTACTTATCCCGCCGGGATTTTATTAATCATAATAACCAGTGTTTTAATTCCACTAATAACTGGGGTTTTATTAGCTCTATTTGGCTTAAGCGAGATTGTCAGGCGTCAAACGGCGATGGAAAGCTAATTAAGTCGATCTCTTCAATGATTTGGTCCTATTGCCTGCGTGTATTCATTCATATAGGATATAACCATCGCCGCATATTCTGGCAGTAGAAATGAAAATTCACTTATCGGCCGACTATCAGTCGGAAATTTGGTTCTATCCTGCCTGCGATGTTGAGGGGCGGCTGACCGCTGTCGAGCTGGTACCCAGTTTGTGCATGAAAGTGCACCTATCACCCTGCCGCAGGACCTGCTGTTGCCGCAGCTGGACGAATCGCAGCAGTTGCGCCTGTTACAGAGTAAGATTGGATTACTGGAGCAGTATCGTGCGCTGTTTGAAACCAATACGGTTTCGGCCTTAATTCGTATTGATGAGGGAATGGCGCGCACTCTGCTGGAAAGTGAATTGCTGATGCGTAAAATAAAACAGCTGCCGTATGTGCTGCTGGATTTCACTGAAACGTTTCCGCAACTCAGGCAGGGCATAAATAATCCATTGCTACAGAGCCTGCAGGCTGAATTTAATTTATCGCTTTCGCATTTTGGTGCCGGCAAATCGCCCGCCAATGCGGTCTACGATAATTTATTTAGCTGTATCAGTCTCGATAAAGGATTTATTCATTCGCTGGCCAAACGCGTCTCTTTCGTGCCGTTTGTACAAAGCATTATCGATAACTTCCGTTCCCATCGCGATCAAATCATTATTTGTGGTATCGACGATGAACGACTGCTGAACAAAGCGCTTCAGCTTAGCGGCGCGCATTTGCAGGGCGCGCTGTTCCCGGTGGTGAAATCAGATGCGCTGTGCTCGCTGATCTGCGCCGACAACCGCGTGCCATCCTCAATTGCATCCGGGCTGATGCGGCCTGTTTAATCCCTGATATCAGCGTTACACTGAAGGTTTTAGCTGAACGACGTATCGCTGAGCGTCGCATGGGAGAAACAATGTCCACTGGCAAGGTTACCTTTGACAACACCTGGTTTCGCGAACTGACAGGGTGTTACACCGCGCTTACCCCCACGCCGTTGGCAGGCGGACGCCTGCTCTACCATAACGCACCACTGGCCGCTTCAATGGGGCTGGATGAGGCGCTGTTTACCGATGACGGTCATGATGTCTGGCACGGCGCGGCCTTATTACCCGGCATGCAACCGCTGGCGCAGGTTTACAGCGGCCACCAGTTTGGCGTCTGGGCCGGGCAACTGGGCGACGGGCGCGGTATTCTGCTGGGCGAACAGCGGCTGGAAGATGGCAGTAAGCTTGACTGGCATCTGAAAGGCGCAGGTCTGACGCCCTATTCACGGATAGGGGACGGTCGTGCAGTGATCCGTTCCAGCGTGCGCGAATTTCTGGCCTCAGAGGCGCTGCATCATCTGGGCATTCCAACTACCCGGGCGCTGACGTTATCGATTGGCGATGAGCCGGTCTATCGTGAAACGCCGGAACGTGGCGCCATGCTGATGCGGATTTCGCCGAGCCATCTGCGCTTCGGCCACTTCGAACATTTCTTTTACAGTCAGCAGCAGGATAAGGTGCAGCAACTGGCTGATTATGCGATCCGCCACCGCTGGCCTCAGCTGGGAGACGAAGCTGAACGCTATCAGCTGTGGTTTACCGACGTGGTCCTGCGCACGGCACGGCTGATCGCGCTGTGGCAGAGCGTCGGTTTCGCCCATGGCGTGATGAATACTGACAACATGTCGATTCTTGGTCTGACCATCGATTATGGCCCGTTCGGTTTCTTTGATGACTACCAGCCCGATTACATCTGCAATCACAGCGACCATCAGGGGCGCTACAGCTTCGAAAACCAGCCGATGATCGGCTTGTGGAACCTCAACCGGCTGGCGCATGCGCTGTCCGGGCTGATGACCACTGAGCAACTGAAGCAGGCGCTGAGCGTTTACGAACCGGAACTGATGCGGGTCTGGGGCGAACGGATGCGGGCTAAGCTTGGTTTGCTGACGGCGGAGAGCGGCGACAACGAGATTCTGACCGAACTGCTGGCGCTGATGACCAAAGAGCACAGCGATTACACGCTGACCTTCCGCTTGTTAAGTGAGACGCAGCAGGCTGAAACCCGTTCACCGCTGCGCGATGAGTTTATCGATCGTGAAACCTTTGATCGCTGGTACCAGCGCTATCGTGCGCGGTTATTGCAGGAAGAGGCCAGTGATGACAGCCGTCAGGCAGTGATGAAATCATCGAATCCGGCAGTGGTGTTGCGTAACTATCTGGCGCAGCAGGCGATTGACGAGGCAGAGCGAGGAGAGCAGGGCGCGCTGGCGCGATTGCACCAGGCGCTGCAGCAACCTTTCAGCGATCAGACGGCCGCTGAATATCGTCAACGGCCACCAGACTGGGGCAAAACCTTAGAGGTGAGCTGCTCCAGCTAACTCAGAAACGGCAGCAGACTGCCTCGGCGAGCAGGGCAAGCACCGCTTCACTAGTCCTGCCAGCCGAGGCAGGGATCGGTAATCGACTGGCCATAAACCAGCGGTTCACCGCCGACCACTTTTTGATTGCCCTCTTACTTAAAGGAAGCTCTCAATCATCCGCCGGCGACCGCGCGCGATCCGGCTACGATCTGCTGCGTCACATCGGCCGCCACATCAAGCCGGCGGCGATGCTGCTTCAGGCAGTTGCCGTGGTTGAAGTCAATCACCAGCTGTTGCGGCAAGTTAAACTCGGTCAAGCTGGCCGCCGCGTCTGCCACATCGCTGGCATGATAGTTAGGCTTCTTGCCACCGCCAGGATCACATGGCCATGCGGGTTGCCGCTGGTCTGATAGATGGTCATCTGACCGAGCTTATCCGGCGACAGGAACATATGGCTGGCGCGGGCGGCACGAATCGCATCCACCGCAATGCGCACATTGCCGTCGGTGCCATTTTTAAAGCCGACCGGACGGGAGAGTGCAGAAGCCATTTCACGGTGGATCTGACTTTCGGTGGTACTGGCACCAATTGCGCCCCAGCTGATAAGGTCGGCAATAAACTGCCCGATCACCATATCGAGAAACTCGGTCGCAGTCGGTAAGCCAAGGGCGTTGATATCGATCAGCAACTGACGAGCAATGACAATCCCGCGGTTCACATCATAGCTGCCATCCAGAATCGGGATCGGAGATCAGGCCTTTCCAGCCCACAACGGTACGCGGCTTCTCAAAGTAAGCGCGCATCACGATCTCCAGCCGATCCTGATAACGGACGCGCAGGGCATTCAGGCGTTCGGCATACTCCAGCGCCGCTTTCGGGTCGTGCAGTGAGCAGGGGACGATAATCACCAGCAGACGCGGATCTTCACCGGTTAAGATACGGGCAATACGCTGGCGGGCCGCCGTGACGTTATCAGCAATGGCGTCAGAGACAGGATGTCCGGCCGCAAGGCTGGCAAGCGTAATCAGGTTGCCAATGCGCGCGGTACGCCGTTCGTCGGTTTTGTTCATGATTTTCTCGGAAACGATTCTTCGCAACGGTGAAATACCGGTAAGTGATGGTGATCACCATAAACCATTAGCCTGCGAATTCAACCCGGGAATTAATAATGAAATCAAAACCGACGGCAGTGACGCTTTACATCGCGACCGCGGAGAGCCGCTTAGTACATGCGTCGGGTCAGGCCCATAATGTCGAGAATTTTGGTGGCGATCTCCTCGACCGAGTAGTTGGTGCTGTTGAGATAGCGGATCTGATGGGTTCCGAACAGCGCTTCCACTTCTCCCACTTCCAGCCGGCACTGGCGCATTGAGGCGTAACGGGTGTTTTCCGCCCGCTCTTGGCGAATGGCGGCCAGCCGTTCCGGATCGATAGTCAGTCCGAACAGTTTATGCTGATGCGCGCGCAGCGCGGGCGGCAGTTTAAGGTTATCCATATCATCAGCGATAAAAGGGTAGTTGGCGGCGCGGATACCAAACTGCATCGCCAGATAGAGGCTGGTGGGCGTTTTGCCGCAGCGCGACACGCCCAACAGAATCACCTGAGCGTCTTCCAGACCGCGCAGCGAAATGCCGTCATCATGCGCCAGGGTGTAATCAATCGCGGCGATACGCGCATCATATTTACCGAGGTTGCTGGCATCCAGACCGTGGGTGCGGTGAGCCACCGTCGCCGGCGATAACCCCAGCTCCTGCTGCAGCGGGGCCACCAGCGCCTGAACGATGTCCTGACAAAAGCCTTCACTCTGAACAATGATGTCGCGCACTTCCGGCGTGACAATAGAGAAGAACACCAGCGGCCGCACGCCGCTCTGCTGGTAAAGGGCGTTGATCTGCGCTTTGACCGCCTGCGCCCGCTGAACATTTTCAACAAACGGCAGCGTCAGGCTGGTGATATTGACCGGAAACTGTGACAGCACCGCATGGCCCAGCACTTCGGCGGTGATAGCAGTACCATCGGAAATATAGAAAACGCTTCTGTCAGTCGTCATGACGGGGCGGCCTCTGCAAAGAATGAGCGGTCAGAATACGCCACGAGATAAAATAAATAATCCATATTTCTCGGTTATGAATCTTTTAGTTGCATTATTAACGCCCTATTTCAGCACACCAGTAAAAATGAAAGCGTGTTTCATTCCGCATAATTTTGCTGTCACGCTATCTAGCGTCATAAATAGTCATCCTGCTTGTTGCGTAACACAAAACAATTATTAAGTGACTGAAAAGGTGCCATTTACTTTTGCATCAGTCAGTTAGCGAAAAATAAACCGCTTGCGCAACGGATTATTCTGGCTTGCACAATTCCGAATCTGTTACCGATAATCTGCTTTAACGATTCAACAGATCGTCATTGCCAAGGGCTTATGCTAGGCTGAATGGGTTGATTGCAGAATATTCCATGTGCCCATTCATTGATACATGTGCCCATTCATTGATAAAGGATAGCTCAATGTCCAATAAAGGCGAACAGCCGCTAGTGCTCTGGTATAACCAGCTTGGCATGCATGATGTCGATCGGGTGGGGGGCAAAAATGCCTCTCTGGGTGAAATGATTACTAATCTGTCGTCGCTCGGGGTCTCGGTCCCTAATGGTTTTGCGACTACGTCGTACGCCTTTAACCTGTTTCTCGATCAAAGCGGACTGAACCAGCGCATTTATGCATTACTGGATAGCACTGATATTGATGATGTTGATGCGCTGGCGAAAGCCGGTAAGCAAATTCGTCAGTGTATTGTCGAAACGCCGTTCCTGCCTGAACTTGAAACGGCGATCCTGGAAGCCTACCAGCAGCTTTCGGCTGATGATGCCGACGCGTCCTTTGCGGTTCGCTCATCGGCGACCGCTGAAGATATGCCCGATGCCTCTTTTGCCGGTCAGCAGGAAACTTTCCTCAACGTGCAGGGCATTGAAGCGGTAATGGTGGCGGTGAAGCATGTGTATGCCTCGCTGTTTAACGACCGTGCTATCTCGTACCGCGTGCATCAGGGCTATGGCCACCGTGGCGTGGCGCTGTCAGCGGGCGTTCAGCGCATGGTCCGTTCCGATCTTGCTGCTTCCGGCGTGATGTTCACTATCGATACTGAATCCGGCTTTGACCAGGTGGTGTTTATCACTGCGGCGCTGGGCCTGGGTGAGATGGTGGTGCAGGGCGCGGTTAACCCCGATGAGTTCTATGTGCACAAACCGACGCTGGCGGCTGGTCGTCCGTCGATTGTGCGCCGCAATATGGGATCGAAAAAAGTTCGCATGGTCTATGCCGATTCACTGGAGCATGGCGAACAGGTGCGTATTGAAGATGTACCTGAGGCAGAGCGCGATCGCTTCTGTCTCTCTGATGACGAAGTGCAGGCACTGGCGCAGCAGGCGGTGCTGATTGAACAGCACTATAAGCGTCCGATGGATATCGAATGGGCCAAAGATGGTCACACCAGCAAGCTGTTTATCGTGCAGGCGCGTCCTGAGACCGTCCGTTCAAACGGTCAGGTAATGGAGCGTTACACGCTGCAGGGTCAGGGCAGTGTCGTCGTCGAAGGCCGCGCAATCGGTCATCGTATCGGCGCGGGTGAAGTGAAGGTGATTCACGACATCAGCGAAATGAACCGTATCGAAAAAGGCGATGTGCTGGTGACTGACATGACCGACCCGGACTGGGAACCGATCATGAAAAAGGCTTCGGCGATTGTTACCAACCGTGGCGGCCGTACCTGTCACGCGGCGATCATTGCGCGTGAGCTGGGGATCCCGGCAGTGGTCGGCTGTGGCGATGCCACCGATCGTCTGAAAGAGGGCCATCAGGTCACGGTCTCCTGTGCCGAAGGCGATACCGGTTATGTCTACGATCAGTTGCTCGATTTTGACGTCACCAGTTCGCAGGTTGATTCACTGTCGACGCTGCCGCTAAAAATCATGATGAACGTTGGCAACCCGGACCGCGCCTTTGACTTTGCCTGTTTGCCGAATGACGGCGTTGGCCTGGCGCGACTGGAATTTGTCATTAATCGCATGATCGGCGTCCACCCTAAAGCGCTGCTGGAATTTGATCAGCAGACGCCGGAACTGCAGCAGCAGATCCGTAAAATGATGAAGGGATTTGACGATCCGGTTGAATTTTACATCGGACGCCTGACTGAAGGGATTGCTACGCTTGGGGCCGCTTTTGCACCGAAACGGGTAATTGTGCGACTTTCCGACTTTAAAACCAATGAATATGCCAACCTGGTCGGTGGTGAACGTTACGAGCCGGAGGAAGAAAATCCGATGCTTGGCTTCCGCGGTGCCGGTCGCTATGTGGCCGACAGTTTCCGTGACTGCTTTGCGCTGGAGTGCGAAGCGGTGAAGCGGGTGCGCAATGAGATGGGGCTGACTAACGTGGAGATCATAATCCCGTTCGTGCGCACCGTTGGTCAGGCGCAGGCGGTGATCGAAGAGCTGGCCCGTCAGGGACTGAAGCGCGGTGAGAACGGGCTGAAGGTAATCATGATGTGTGAAATTCCGTCCAACGCTTTACTGGCGGAGCAGTTCCTGCAGCACTTCGATGGCTTCTCGATCGGGTCAAATGACATGACCCAGCTGACGCTGGGACTGGACCGCGATTCCGGCGTGGTTTCAGCGCTGTTTGATGAGCGCAACGAAGCCGTCAAGGCGCTGCTGTCGATGGCGATCAAGGCAGCGAAAAAGCAGGGCAAGTATGTCGGGATTTGTGGTCAGGGACCGTCAGATCATCAGGACTTTGCCGCCTGGCTGATGGAGGAGGGGATTGACAGTTTATCGCTCAACCCGGACACCGTTGTCGAGACCTGGGTAAGCCTGGCGCAGTTAAACAAATCTGCCTGACGACAAGCCCCGATTTACCGCTAAAGGCCAGCTTTGCTGGCCTTTTTCTATTTAAGGCTGGTCAGTGACAGGCAAAAAAAAAGCCCATCACAGGGGATGGGCAAAGACTACACACAGCAATTCTTTACTTTACTCAGGGGAAAAAGTTTGTTTAGAAATCAGTGAGTTGATTTCGAACATATAGAACATGTTATTCACCAGACCGGCTGACGTCTTTAAGAATCCTCTTATTAGTTTAAAGCCTATAATCTTTTGTCACCTTTTATACTGCATTTCCTTTAAGAAACAGTGCAGAAAGTAATCTTTTTTACCGCTGAATTGGTGATTCGGAGCCAAAGATGGCTTTTTTCTTAAAAACCGCTAATGAAAAATAAACTTTACGTGACGCAGAATAATCGGGGCGGTCAATCATCATTAACCGCCCTAACCATTGCTGAAGCAGATTTAATGCGGGGTTTCGTCGTGATCGGCGAGGACTTCCGCTACGGCCAGCAGGTCATCGTCTGGCACGGGCGCTTCATGCACCCAGACCGACACCAGGCGGTAAGATACCGCCAACACCACCGGACCAATAAATAAGCCAATCATGCCGAAGGCGAACAGGCCGCCGATGACCTCGGAAATGATCAATATCATCGGCAGGTCAGCGCCCATCCGAATCAGCACCGGGCGCAGCACGTTATCCAGCGTACCGACCACGCAACTCCAGACCAGCAGTACGGTGCCCCAGATGGTATCACCGTTCCAGTAGAGATAGATAATGGCCGGCACCAGCAGCGGACCAATCTGCACCAGACAGCAGAGGATCATCAGCACCGTGAGCAGCGTGGCGTAAGGAATGCCGGAGACCGCAAGGCCAATGCCGCCCAGCACCCCCGCCTTCCACCAGCTTGTGATAACTGGCATAAAGCTTTTCGCCGACCATCGGCACATCGTTGAGCCACAGCAGTTGCGGCATCAAATGGCCTTCCGTCACTAAGGCGATTACCGGCGCGCTGTTATCGATCAGGCTGCTGACCAGCAGGGCGATAGGAATAATAAACAGCAGGGTCATGGCCATCACCACCATGCTTGCCTAGGCAAAACCCAGAATAAAGGGCTGTGCCACCCACAAACAGGCGATGATCAGTAAAAAAATGAACATGAGGGTAAAAAGTATCTGTGGTAAATCCACGTCCCGATACAGGCTTTTCATCATCGACTCATAACCTCGTCTAAATCCTTCATTAGCCGGGCTCTCAGTGCCCGCTTTCATCATAATCTATTTAGTGCGGATTAAACAGAGCAGCAGGGAAAGCTTTTCCCTTTCCTGAAAAAACGGCGGGCGGCAAAAAAATGTGATAAAACGAGGGACCGCAAACGCAAACGTTTACAACATCTTCGGTTAGACAATAATGATCCCACAGATTTCGCCGGCGCCCGGCCTCGTTCAACTGGTGCTGACATTGCTTGAGTCGCTGAAAGAGCAGGGGTTTACCGGCGACACCGCCACCAGCTACGCTGACCGCCTTTCACTCTCTACCGATAACAGCATCTATCAACTGCTGCCTGACGCGGCGCTGTTTCCGCGCTCAACCGCTGACGTTGCGCTGATCGCCCGGGTGGCCGGCGAGCCACGCTTTGAAAGCCTGGTGTTTACGCCACGCGGCGGGGGCACCGGCACCAACGGTCAGTCGCTGAACCAGGGCATTATTGTTGATATGTCGCGCTACATGAACCGTATCCTCGAGATCAATACGGACGAGGGCTGGGTGCGGGTAGAAGCGGGCGTGATCAAAGATCAGTTGAACGCCTGGCTTAAGCCCTATGGCTTTTTCTTCTCGCCCGAGCTGTCGACCAGTAATCGCGCGACGCTGGGCGGGATGATCAATACCGATGCCTCCGGCCAGGGATCGCTGGTGTATGGTAAAACCTCCGATCACGTCATTGGTCTGCGAGCGGTGCTGCTGGGGGGCGATATTCTCGATACCCGGCCGATGGCGACGGCGCTGGCTAAAACGATTGCCCGCACGGCAACCCCAGAAGGGCGCATCTATCAGCAGGTGCTGAGCCGCTGTCGTGAGCAGCGTGAGCTGATCCTCGAAAAATTCCCGCGGCTGAACCGCTTCCTGACCGGTTACGACCTGCGTCACGTGTTCAGCGACGATATGCAAACCTTCGACCTGACGCGTCTGCTGTGCGGAGCCGAAGGGACGCTGGCCTTTATCACCGAAGCGCGGCTGGATATCACGCCACTGCCTAAAGTGCGGCGGCTGGTCAACATCAAATATGATTCGTTCGATTCTGCACTGCGTAATGCGCCATTCATGGTGGAAGCACAAGCGCTGTCGGTCGAAACCGTCGACTCAAAAGTGCTTAACCTGGCGCGTGAAGATATCGTCTGGCATTCAGTGCGGGAACTGATTACCGACGTGCCGGATAAAGAGATGCTGGGGCTGAACATCGTCGAGTTTGCCGGTGATAACGCTGCGCTGATTGACAGCCAAATCAGTCAGCTCTGTGCGCGGCTGGATGCGCTGATGGCGCAACAGCAGGGCGGCGTCATCGGTTATCAGTTCTGTGACGATCTGCAGGGCATTGAGCGTATCTATAACATGCGCAAAAAAGCGGTGGGGCTGCTGGGTAATGCCGAAGGCCGCGCCAAGCCGATCCCGTTCGTCGAAGATACCGCCGTTCCGCCGGAAAGCCTAGCTGATTACATTGTCGAATTCCGCGCCTTGCTTGACAGCCACGGGCTGAGCTACGGCATGTTCGGTCACGTTGATGCCGGCGTGCTGCATGTCCGTCCGGCGCTGGACATGTGCGATCCGCAGCAGGAGATGCTTATGAAGCAGATCTCCGACGAAGTAGTGGCCCTGACGGCGCGCTACGGCGGATTGCTGTGGGGTGAGCACGGCAAAGGCTTCCGCGCACAGTACAGCCCGGCGTTCTTTGGCGAAACCCTGTTTAATGAGCTGCGCCGCATCAAATCGGCATTCGATCCGCATAACCGCCTCAATCCTGGCAAAATCTGTACCCCTTATGACAGCCATGACGAGATGATGCAGGTCGATGCGGAGAAGCGTGGCACCTTCGATCGCCAGGTTTCGCTCACGGTACGCGACGAGTGGCGCGGCGCGATGGAGTGTAACGGTAACGGCCTGTGCTTTAACTTTGATGTTCGCAGCCCGATGTGTCCGTCGATGAAGATCACCCGTAACCGCATCCATTCTCCCAAAGGCCGAGCGACCCTGACGCGGGAATGGCTGCGACTGCTGGCTAATCAGGGTGTGGATCCGCTGATGCTGGAGAAGCAGTTACCGGAGAGCCGGCTTTCGCTGCGCGGGCTGATCGCCCGTACCCGTAACAGCTGGCACGCCGGTAAAGGGGAATACGATTTCTCGCACGAGGTAAAAGAGGCGATGTCAGGCTGTCTGGCCTGCAAAGCCTGCTCAACGCAGTGTCCGATCAAGATTGACGTACCCAGCTTCCGCTCGCGCTTCTTACAGCTTTACCACACCCGTTATCTGCGTCCGGTCAGCGATCATCTGGTGGCGGCGGTCGAAAGCTACGCGCCATTAATGGCAAAGGCCGCCAAAACCTTTAACTTCTTTCTGCGCCAGCCGTGGCTAAAAGAGCTGAGCAAAATCCAGATCGGCATGGTCGATCTGCCGTTGCTCTCTTCACCGACGCTGAAGCAGCAGTTGAGCGGCCATCCCGCCATGAACATTACGCTGGAGCAGCTGGAGCGACTGCCGGCTGCCGAACAGGCGAAATGCGTGCTGGTGGTGCAGGATCCGTTTACCAGCTTCTACGAAGCGCAGCTGGTGAATGATTTTATCCGGCTGATTGAGAAGCTCGGCTACCGGCCGGTTCTGCTGCCGTTCTCGCCGAATGGTAAAGCGCAGCATGTGAAAGGCTTCCTGCAACGCTTTGCCCGTACCGCCAGCCGGACCGCCGATTTCCTGAACCGGGTGGCGCGGCTCGGTATGCCGATGGTCGGGGTCGATCCCGCCACCGTGCTCTGCTACCGCGATGAGTATCGTCAGACGTTGGGCGAGGCGCGCGGTGACTTCAGCGTGCTGCTGGTGCATGAGTGGTTGCAGAGTGCGCTGGCGGAGCGGGAAGTGCAGAGCACCGCGGGCGAGTCGTGGTATCTGTTCGCTCACTGTACCGAAGTGACAGCGTTGCCGTCCGCGCCGAATCAGTGGCAAGAGATTTTTTCCCGCTTTGGCGCAAAGCTGGAGAATATCAATGTGGGCTGCTGTGGCATGGCGGGCACCTACGGCCACGAAACAAAAAACCTCGAAAACTCGCTGGGGATCTACGCGCTCTCCTGGCATCCACAGCTGCAGCGATTACCGCGTCAGCGCTGTCTTGCCACCGGTTACTCCTGCCGCAGCCAGGTCAAGCGGGTGGAAGGTAACGGAATGCGCCATCCGCTGCAGGCGCTCTTAACGTTGTTGTAAAAAAATTGTGCGCGACGTCACGACGCGTCTGGATTAGAATATCCAGACCGCGTGACGCACAAAGTCGCTTTGCAGCGCGGTGGCTTTATCCCATTCACCGATCATCGCCAGCTGATGGCACAGACGGGTCAGGGAGAGTTGCGCCAGTTGGTAGGCCTGAATGCGGAACAGACGATCGCCATCGCTATTTCCCATCTCCTGTACCAGGTGGTGATGCAATTTGCCCATGGCATGCAGATAGCTCTGGTCATCTCCGTCAGCTGGCAGACTTCTGCCATATCCAGACAGGTATCATTAAACTGACGTAATTGCTGAAGAGTACAGTCGGCCAGGTCGAGTCTGGCCTGCGCCAGGTAGAAGTCGACGGTGATATCGCGTGCCGAAAATTTGTATTCGTCGATTTTATGAGCCAGGCAGAAACGGAAAGCGTCATGATGCCACCCTGAACGTCAATGATAATAACTATTATATTCATCCAGGTGAGGAATGCAATTGCTACGGCAGAAAAATTTTACGATTTATCTGACCTGTCAGTATAATCTGAAATAACAATCTGTTTACATTGCAGAAAGGCGTAACCTATCAATAAGCACTTTTATGAAAAGTTATATTTGAAAAGAGAGTGGGTTATTAACAGGTTATAACGAGACTCTTTGCGTGGTCTGTCTCACCGCAAAGTGAGTTGAAGGGCTTATGTTTAATAAACAGGCGAATAAAACAGCACAAGATGATTATCCCTGCAAAACAAGAGGTTGAAGTGATCGGTCAGATCGCTACCATAGGGGGACAGCCTTAAAAGGTCCGGACTCAAGAGGTATCAACATGGCATCCGTTAATGCAGACTCTTTCTCACCCGACGATTTCGTCTGGAAAGGGCTGACGCTGACTGAAACCGCAGCGCAACAAATTCTCAATCTGGCTGCTCAGGACCCTGATGTCAAGGGGCTACGGCTAGGCGTAAAACAATCCGGCTGCGCCGGGTTTGGTTACGTCCTGGATCTGGTGAAAGAGCCAGTCGATGACGATCTGCAGTTCCCGTTCCACGGCGCAACCCTGTTTGTGCCGCTTCAGGCGATGCCATTTGTTGATGGCACCGAAGTGGATTACGTTCGCGAAGGCCTGAATCAGATTTTTAAATTCAATAACCCTAAAGCTCAGCACGCCTGCGGGTGTGGCGAGAGCTTTGGCGTCGAATAAGTGAAATATGTCACGACACAGCGAAACATCTGACGATGTACAAATCTGGGACGGCAAGCTCAACTATAAAGAGGGCTTCTTTACCCAACTGCAGACCGAAGAATTTGCGAACGGCATCAATGAAGATGTGGTGCGCGCGATCTCGGCCAAGCGTAACGAGCCAGAGTGGATGCTGGAGTTTCGTCTTAAAGCTTTCCGTGCCTGGCTTGAAATGGAAGAGCCTCACTGGCTGAAAGCGCATTACGAGAAACTCGATTACCAGGATTACAGCTACTATTCCGCACCGTCGTGCGGTAACTGCGACGACAGCTGCGCGTCTGATCCAGGTGCGACCCAGGCATCAGGCAGCGCGCCAGCCAGCGATTACCTGACGCAGGAAGTGGAAAACGCCTTTAACCAGCTGGGTGTCCCGGTGCGTGAAGGTCGTGAAGTGGCCGTTGACGCTATTTTTGACTCCGTCTCGGTTGCCACTACCTATCGCGGCAAGCTGGCGGAGCAGGGCATTATCTTCTGTTCCTTCGGCGAAGCGATTCAGGAACATCCGGAGCTGGTGAAGCAGTATCTCGGCACGGTCGTCCCGGCCAACGATAACTTCTTTGCCGCGCTGAACTCGGCGGTGGCTTCAGACGGAACCTTTGTCTACATCCCGAAAGGCGTCCGTTGCCCGATGGAGCTGTCGACCTACTTCCGCATCAACGCAGCCAAAACCGGTCAGTTCGAACGCACCATCCTGATTGCCGATGAAGACAGTTACGTCAGCTACATCGAAGGTTGTTCAGCACCGGTGCGTGACAGCTATCAGCTGCACGCGGCCGTGGTGGAAGTGATCATCCATAAAAATGCCGAAGTAAAATATTCGACGGTGCAGAACTGGTTCCCAGGCGGTGAAGGCGAGGGCGGTATCCTTAACTTCGTTACCAAGCGTGCGCTGTGTGAAGGCGACCACAGTAAAATGTCTTGGACGCAGTCTGAGACCGGTTCCGCCATTACCTGGAAATACCCGAGCTGCATTCTGCGCGGTGACTACTCGGTCGGCGAATTCTACTCGGTGGCGCTGACCAGCGGCCGCCAGCAGGCGGACACCGGCACCAAGATGATTCACATTGGTAAAAACACCAAATCGACCATTATCTCGAAAGGGATTTCGGCCGGCAAAAGTGAGAATACCTATCGCGGCTTGGTGAAAATCATGCCGACCGCCACCAACGCGCGTAACTTTACCCAGTGTGACTCAATGCTGATTGGCCCGGACTGCGGCGCAAATACCTTCCCGTATGTTGAAACCCGCAACAACACGGCCCAGCTTGAGCACGAAGCCACCACCTCACGTATCGGCGAAGACCAGATGTTCTACTGTCTGCAACGCGGTATCAGTGAAGAAGATGCCATCTCGATGATCGTTAACGGCTTCTGTAAAGACGTATTTTCGGAGCTGCCGCTGGAATTTGCCGTGGAAGCCCAAAAATTGTTAGCCATCAGCCTTGAGCACAGTGTGGGCTGATGCCGTCACACGCGTTGCCGGAAGCAATGTGAAGGAATAAGTATGTTAAGCATTAAAGATTTACAGGTAAGTGTTGAAGATAAAGCCATTCTGCGTGGTATGAACCTCGAAATTAAACCGGGTGAAGTCCATGCCATTATGGGCCCGAACGGCTCAGGTAAAAGTACGCTCTCTGCCACGCTGGCCGGACGTGAATATTATGAAGTGACCGACGGCTCGGTGACCTTTAAAGGTAAAGATCTGCTGGAGCTGGCGCCGGAAGAGCGTGCCGGTGAAGGTATCTTTATGGCCTTCCAGTATCCTGTTGAGATCCCAGGCGTGAGCAACCAGTTCTTCCTGCAAACCTCGGTTAACGCGGTGCGCAAATATCGCCAGCAGGAAGAGCTGGACCGCTTCGACTTCCAGGACTTTATTGAAGATAAAATTCACCTGCTGACGATGCCGGAAGATCTGCTGACCCGTTCAGTAAACGTTGGCTTCTCCGGTGGTGAGAAGAAGCGTAACGACATTCTGCAGATGGCAGCGCTGGAGCCAGAACTGTGTATCCTCGATGAAACCGATTCCGGTCTGGACATCGATGCGCTGAAAATTGTGGCGAATGGCGTCAACAGCCTGCGCGATGAGAAGCGTGCCTTCATCATCGTTACCCACTATCAGCGTATTCTGGATTACATCAAGCCAGACTTCGTACACGTTCTTTATCAGGGCAAAATCGTGAAATCTGGCGACTTCTCGCTGGTGAAACAGCTGGAGGATCAAGGTTATGGCTGGCTTACCGACGAAGAGTGATTCTGCGCTGCAACAGTGGCATCACCTGTTTGAATCGCGTGGCGACGTGCGTTCGCTGCAGGCACAGCAACACTGGCAGCAACTGATGCGGGTTGGCTTGCCTACCCGCAAGCATGAGAACTGGAAATACACCTCGCTGGATACCTTCTTGGCGCAACAGTTTGTGCTGCCGCAGGCACCGCAAACCCTGAACGCTGAGCAGGTCGATGCGCTGGCCCTGCCAGTGGATGCGGTGCGTCTGGTTTACGTTGATGGCCAGTTCCAGCCTGCGCTCAGTACGCGCGACAGCGAGCCGTTTGATATTCAGCACAGCGTAGCGGCTGAATGTCGCCCCCTGCCGGCTGCGGTTCAGCCGGAAGTCTTCCTGCACCTGACCGAGAGTCTGGCGGAAGAGGTGACCACCCTGCGTCTGGCGCGCGGCAAACCGGCGGCCCGTCCGCTCTATCTGCTGCACATCACCAGCGGCCAGCAGAACGGGATGAACACGGTTCATTATCGTCATCATCTGCAGCTGGATGAGAGCGCCGAAGCGGAAGTGATCGAGCATTACGTCTCGCTGGATGGCAGTGCGCATTTCACTGGCGGCCGCTTTACCTTTGCCGTCGGTGACAATGCAAAATTGACCCACACCAAACTGGCGTTTGAAAGCAGCGAGAGTTATCACTTCGCGCACAACGACCTGGTGATCGGCAGCGATGCGCAGGTCAGCAGCACCAGCTTCCTGCTCGGTGCGGGTCTGAGCCGTCATAACACCAGTACCCAGCTGAACGGTGAAAATACCCAGCTGGCGGTGAACAGCTTGGTGCTGCCGGTGCGTCAGGAAGTGGCGGATACCCGTACATACCTTGAGCACAATAAAGTCTACTGCGTCAGCCGCCAGATGCATAAAACCATCGTGCGCGATAAAGGCCGTGCGGTGTTTAACGGTCACATCAAAGTGGCGAAGCATGCGCTGAAAACTGATGGACAGATGACCAACAACAACCTGTTGCTGGGACGTCTGGCCGAAGTGGATACTAAACCGCAGCTGGAAATCTATGCGGATGACGTTAAGTGCAGCCACGGCGCCACCATCGGTCGCATCGATGATGAGCAGATGTTCTATCTGCGCTCGCGCGGTATTGAGCAGGATGCTGCCCAGACCATGATCATTCATGCTTTTGCTGCGGAACTGACCGAAGCACTGGAGAATGAGGTATTGCGTCAGGCAGTGCTTCAGCGTATCGCTGAGCGCTTTCCTGGAGGCGACTCATGACGAACTTCGATCTCGAACGCATCAGGGAAGATTTTCCGATCCTGAAGCGTGAGGTCAACGGTCATCCGCTGGCCTATCTTGACAGTGCGGCCAGTGCACAACGTCCGCTGTCGGTAATCAACGCAGAAAGCCATTTTTATCAGCACGGCTATGCGGCCGTGCACCGTGGTATCCATACGCTCAGCCAGCAGGCGACCAGCGGCATGGAGAACGTGCGCGATCAGGCGGCCCGTTTTCTGAATGCGGCCACGCAGGAAGAGATTGTGTTCGTCAAAGGCACCACTGAAGGCATCAATCTGGTGGCCAACAGCTGGGGCGGCGCTAACCTCCAGCCGGGCGATAACCTGATCATCACTGAGATGGAGCATCACGCTAACATCGTGCCGTGGCAGATGGTGGCGCAGCGTACCGGTGCTGAAATTCGGGTACTGCCGCTGAACGACAATGGCGAACTGGCGCTGGAGCAACTGGCGGGGCTGACCGACAGCCGTACCCGGTTGCTGGCGGTGACGCACGTTTCTAACGTTCTCGGCACGGTCAACCCGGTGAAAGCAATCGTTGCGCAGGCGAAAGCCGCGGGCGTGGTGACGCTGATTGACGGTGCGCAGGCGGTGATGCACGACAAAGTTAACGTGCAGGATATCGGCTGCGACTTCTACGTCTTCTCCAGCCACAAGCTGTACGGTCCGAACGGCGTCGGCATTCTCTACGGGCGTAAAGCGCTGCTGGATGAGATGCCGCCGTGGGAAGGGGGCGGATCGATGATCGACCGCGTACTGCTGCCAACCGGCACCACTTGGAACAGCGCACCCTGGCGTTTTGAAGCCGGTACGCCGAACACCGGCGGGATTATCGGCTTTGGCGCTGCGCTGGCCTACGTTGAGGTGCTCGGGCTCGATACTATTCATCAGCGTGAAACGGCACTGATGAATTATGCGCTCGATAAGCTGGCCTCGGTGCCAGATATTCAGATTTACGGCCCGCAGTCACGTGCCGGGGTGATTGCCTTTAATCTGGGCAAGCACCACGCATTTGACGTTGGCAGCTTCCTCGATCAGTACGGCATTGCGATCCGCACCGGCCACCACTGTGCGATGCCGCTGATACACCATTACAACGTGCCAGCCATGTGTCGCGCCTCTTTCACCTTCTACAACAGTGAAGAGGAAGTGGATCGTCTGGCGGCCGGACTGACACGTATTCATCGTCTGCTGGGCGGCTGAACAGTTTTAACGGAGTGACAGATGGCGAACTTGCCAGAAAAAGAGAAACTGGTTCGTAACTTCAACCGTTGCGCCAACTGGGAAGAGAAGTATCTCTACATCATTGAGCTGGGGTCAAAACTTCCGGAATCCTCCGAAAGCTTGCACCAGCCAGAGAATGCCATTTCAGGCTGTCAGAGCCAGGTGTGGATCAGGATGACGCCGCAGGCAGATGGCACCATCGCGTTTGAAGGCGACAGCGATGCCGCCATTGTTAAAGGCTTGATTGCTACCGTGTTTAGCCTTTATCAAAATCTGCTGCCGGCCGAAATCGTGGCGCTGGATGTGCGCCACTGGTTCGGTGAACTGGCGCTGATGCAGCACCTGACGCCGACCCGGTCGCAGGGGCTGGAAGCGATGATTCGGTCTATTCGCCATACCGCTCAGAACCTCAGCTAAGCTACACTCGAAACACGCCATCCGGCGTCTATTTTTTTATCTGACGAGAAAATTGCATGAAACCTGCTTTACGTTTAGCCGGTGCATAGCTGCTGACCTGTTTTGGGCTCTCTGCACCCGCATTTGCCACGGAATACCCGCTGCCATCACCTGACAGTCGCCTGATTGGCGAAAACGCCCTGACCCAGGTTCCTGACGACAAACGCCCACTGGAAGAGATTGCGGCCCGCTATCAGGTTGGCCTGCTTAGCCTGCTGGAGGCCAATCCCGGCACCGATCCCTGGCTGCCGAAAGCCGGCACGCAGCTCACCGTCCCGCTGCAGATGCTGCTGCCTGATACCCCGCGTGAAGGCATCGTGGTGAATCTGGCCGAGCTGCGTCTCTACTACTATCCCAAAGGCGAAGACAAAGTCATTGTCTATCCAATCGGTATTGGTCAGCTGGGGGCGGCAACCCCGGTAATGGTGACCCAAATCAGTCAGAAAATTCCCAACCCAACCTGGACGCCAACTCAGAACATTCGTAAACGCTATGCCAAAGAGGGCGTCACGCTGCCAGCGGTGGTGCCTGCCGGGCCGGATAATCCGATGGGGCTGTTTGCGATGCGCCTGGCGCGCGGTAGCGGCCAGTACCTGATAACGCGAAGTTCGGCATTGGCATGCGCGTCAGCTCAGGCTGTATTCGCCTGCGTTCAGAGGATATCGAAGCGCTGTTTAATTCGGTGCCGAAAGGTACGCGCGCGGGTGCAGATCATCAATCAGCCGGTGAAGTATGCGGTAGAACCTGATGGCAAACGCTATGTCGAGGTGCATCAGCCGTTATCGCGCAACGATAAGGACGATCCGCAAACCATGCCGTTAGCGCTGACTGCCGGGCTGAAGCAATTTATCAAAAGCGAAAACAGTGATAGCGCCTTGATTAAAGCGAGCCTGACGCGCCGCAGGCATGCCGGTGCTGGTAAGCAGTGGTGTAGGTCCAGAGTGAAACAACGCCGCCTGCGGGGCTGGAGACGCCTTCGTCGGCTTCTGCTGCGCCGGTTGCTTAGGCGGAAGCCGAAACGGCTACGCCGTCAAGCCGGTCACGCGGCAAACCGCGTAAACGCAAAGCAAAAAAAATGGCGCCTTTAAGGCGCCATTTTTAAACCAGAACTCTTACTTACGGTAAGAGTGAGCTTGGTTGTCCAGACGCTGGTTAGCACGAGCTGCGTCATCTTTAGCAGCCTGAACGTCTGAACGCACTGCGTTCACGTCGTTGCTCAGTTGGTCAACTTTAGCGTTCAGAGTCTGAACGTCAGAAGACAGCTGGTCGATTTTAGCGTTGCTTGAGCAACCAGCCAGCAGAGTTGAACCTAGGATTACCGCGCCCAGTACCAGTTTAGTACGATTCATTATTTACACCCTCTAGATTGAGTTAATCTCCATGTAGCATTACAAGTATTACACAAAGCTTTTTAAGTTGAGAATAAATTTTTGATGAGAAGATGCTTAAATTTGATCGTTCGCTCAAAGAAGCAGCGAATCGCAGAAGATGATAAAAAAATTAAGCGAAAACAGAAAGATTTAATCGGATTAACCTTAATATAAAGTGAATTTGAATAGTTATTTTCGATTGGAATTTTCCGACATTTGTATTAAGTACAAATAAAAAAGCGCCCGTAAAAGGCGCTTCTAAATAAATGGCGAAAATAGTTTTACAGGACGTGTACTGAGGCAGTGTTGGTAGTTCCGCTTGGTACTAATGCGCCTGACACCAGCACCACCACGTCGCCTTTCTGACCATAGCCGCTTTCCAGCGCCGCTTCTTTACCCAGACGATAGAAATCATCAGTCGAGGCGATTTCGGTCACCAGACGGGTCTCAATCCCTTTACTCAGGATCAGCTGACGCGCGGTGGTGGCATTGGTGGTCAGCGCCAGGATAGTGGCGTTCGGGAAGTACTTACGTACTGCCTTGGCAGACTTACCGCCTTCAGTGGCGACCACAATCAGTGGAGCTTCCAGCTTCTCAGCTGTTTCAACCGCACCGCGGCAGACAGCTTCGGTGATACGCAGCTTGCGGGTGTCGTTCTGGCTATCGATGCGAGATTTCATCACGCGATCGGTACGCTCACAGATAGTGGCCATGATGGTCACTGACTCAAGAGGGTATTTCCCTTTGGCGCTTTCGCCTGACAGCATCACCGCATCAGTACCGTCGAGGATGGCGTTTGCCACGTCGCCCGCTTCAGCACGGGTAGGGCGTGGGTTTTTGATCATCGAGTCAAGCATCTGGGTAGCGGTAATCACCACTTTGCGCGCTTTGTTACACTTCTTGATCATCATCTTCTGCGCGAAGATCACTTCTTCAACCGGGATTTCAACGCCCAGGTCGCCACGCGCAACCATGATGCCGTCTGACGCTTCGAGAATTTCGTCGAAGTTATTCAGGCCTTGCTGGTTCTCAATTTTAGAGATGATCTGGATGTGCTCACCGCCGTGCTGTTTCAGGTGCTCACGAATTTCCAGCACGTCTGAACGCTTACGGATAAACGACGCTGCGACGAAATCAACGCCTTGCTCACAACCGAAGATCAGGTCGCGCTTATCTTTTTCCGCCAGCGCCGGCAGATGGATAGAAACGCCTGGCAGGTTAACGCCTTTGTTTTCACCGAGGTCGCCATTGTTCAGCACTTTACACACCACGGTGTTTTCGGTGACTTCTGTTACTTCCATACCGATCAGGCCATCATCGACCAGCACGGTGTTACCGATTTTCAGATCAGCAGTAAAGCCAGGGTAGGTTACTGCAACGCGCTCGCTGTTGCCGATCACGCTCTGGTCGGTGGTGAAGGTAAAGGTCTGACCCGCTTTCAGAGGCGCATCATTTCCGCCTTCCACTTTCATGGTGCGGATTTCAGGGCCTTTGGTGTCCAGCAGGATAGCCGCCTGACGACCGGTTTTTTCCATCACGGCACGCATGTTGGTGATGCGCTGGCCGTGCTCGGCGTAGTCGCCGTGGGAGAAGTTAAGACGCATAACATTCATGCCAGCTTCAAGCAGCTGAGTCAGCATCTCTTCTGATTCGGTTTTCGGGCCGATAGTACAAACGATCTTAGTCTTTTTCATGACGGGTTATCTGTATGTTGTGATGGATGATAAAGGGCGAAATCCGATGACAATGCATCGAAGTGAGAATTCTGTTTGAAATCGAAACGGGCTATGCAGAGTAAGAATAGGTGACGAAGGCTAGGCGCGCAGGGAAGAAGTTGTGCGGTTACGGTTGGTAACCACCTTCTGAGTGTTGCGCAAATTATCTGAGTTATCGCAATAGGCACGTGATCGCTGAAACCTTTCAAGTGGACAACGCGGCACAGTATAGTCGCTAAGTATGCGAAAACCAATCGAAAAGCAGTTCTGGAAAAGATGTATATCAATAAAAGAAGGATTTGCGCAAGCGGGAGAAATTCTGAAAGTGGTGCGTTCTAATTGACTCGAACCATCAACCCCCACCATGTCAAGGTGGTGCTCTAACCAACTGAGCTACGGACGCACTTGGTGCGCTCTAATGGACTCGAACCATCGACCCCCACCATGTCAAGGTGGTGCTCTAACCAACTGAGCTAAGAGCGCAACATGCTGTCTGGGCGACAGCGGGGACGAATATTAACGGCAGCCGAAGAGGCTGGCAAGGGGAAAAATGGTTTTTTCACCGTGACTGAACAGCAACTGTGCTATGCGTCGTTTTTTAGACATCGCGGGCCTTTTACCGCCCGCTCAACCGGTTAGCGCGCCGCGCGCGTCAGGATCACCCCGGCGGGTGACTGCTGCAGGCGTCTGATGCGCCAAATCATCATTACCGCCGCAGATGTCAGCCCGACAATGAAGCCGCACCAGAAACCTGCCGGTCCCATTCGCGGCACCAGCCAGTCTGTCAGCGCCAGTAAATAACCGGCCGGCAGACCCAGCAGCCAGTAGGCGATAAAGGTAATGAAAAAGATCGAACGGGTATCTTTATAGCCACGTAAAATGCCGCTGCCAATCACCTGGATCGAGTCAGAGAACTGATAGATGGTCGCCAGCAGCATCAACTGCGCCGCCAGCGTCACCACTTCCGGATTGTCGTTATACAGCAGGGCAATCTGATGACGGAAGGTCACGGTAAACAGCGCAGTCAACGCGGCCATGCTGATGCCGACACCCTGGGCGGTCCAGGCGGCGACTTTGGCCTGCTCGGTTGACCCCTGACCTAAGCGATAGCCGACCCGGATGGTGGTGGCCACGCCCAGCGACAGTGGCAGAACGAACATCAGTGAGCTGAAGTTCAGCGCGATCTGATGACCGGCGACGTTAACAATACCCAGCGGCGACACCAGCAGCGCCACCACGGCAAACAGCGTGACCTCGAAGAACAGCGCCAGCGCCACCGGTAAGCCCAGCGTCATCAGGCGGGTCAGAATCGGACGCGAAGGCGGTGACCAGCTGCTGGTCGGGCGGATATCGCGCATGGTTCCCATCCGGCGGACCCAGAAGCGCATGCAGATGAACATCACCCAGTAGACAGAGGCCGTTGCCACGCCACAGCCCACACCGCCCAGCGCTGGCATGCCGAAATGGCCATAAATAAACACGTAGTTCAGCGGAATATTGACCATCAGACCGAGAAAGCCCAGCACCATACCCGGCTTGGTTTTCGACAGGCCTTCGCACTGATTACGCAGGACCTGGAAAAACAGATAGCCCGGTGCGCCAAACAGCAGGGCATGCAGATAGCCTTCTGCTTTCATCGCCAGCAGCGGATCGATGTCATGCATTGCCCGGATTAAGTAGCCGGCATGCCATAACAGCACCATGATCAACAACGAAACAAACAGGGCCAGCCAGTAACCCTGGCGGATTTGCTCGGCGATGCGTTCGCGGCGGCCAGAGCCGTTGAGTTGCGCAACCGTGGGCGTCAATGCAAGCAGAAGACCATGACCAAACAGGATGGCCGGAAGCCAGATAGAGGTGCCGACAGCGACGGCGGCCATATCCGTGGCGCTGACGGCGCCGGCCATGATGGTATCCACAAATCCCATTGCGGTTTGAGCCACCTGAGCAAGGATGACCGGAATCGCAAGGGCAAGCAATTGACGCGCTTCTGTTAAATACTTCTGCACGTTAACACCTGAAAAGTTAAATGAAATAATGGCGGGGCAGGGAAGCCCCAGGAATTGCGTCAGCTAGTGTAACTGGCGATAGCGGATTCGCCAATCTTTGTCACTGCATGCGTTTTGCTACGCCTGTAAGGCTACGCCGCCGGCTGAAAGCTAACAGCGGACGTGAGCTGTGATAAACTAGCGCAAACTTCGCAGAGGCAAAGACTATGTTTACCGGTATTGTGCAGGGCACCGCAGAAATAGTGTCCGTTGAAGAGAAAGAACTGTTCCGTACTCACACTGTCAGGTTGCCGGAAGAATTATTGCCGGGCCTGGCGCTGGGCGCATCAGTGGCACACAACGGCTGCTGCTTAACCGTGACGGCTATTGAGGGCGATCGGTTCAGTTTTGATTTAATAAAAGAGACCCTGCGCGTCACCAACTTGGGCGATTTACGCCAGGGAGATGTGGTCAATATTGAACGCGCCGCGAAATTCAGCGATGAAATAGGCGGGCACCTGATGTCCGGTCATATTATGACCACCGCTGAAATCTGCAAAATTATCCAGTCGGAACATAACCGCGAAGTGTGGTTTAAGATCCAGGATCCGACCCAGATGAAATATATCCTGCATAAAGGCTTCGTTGGCATTGACGGGATAAGCCTGACGGTAGGGGATGTGACCCGAACCAAATTCTGCGTCTATCTGATCCCGGAAACGCTGGAACGCACCACCTTAGGGGCAAAAACCTTTGGCGACCGGGTTAATATTGAGATTGATACGCATACTCAGGCGATTGTCGACACCGTTGAGCGGGTATTAGCGCAGCTTGATGCGGCGGCGATGAATATGCTGACCGGGCAACCGACGGCAGAAAGCTAAAAAAGAAGGCGCATCAGCGCCTTCTTTTATCGTTAATCACACTCTGTGACTGGCCTCAACGCGCCACGCGCAATCCACCTTCCACGCTCCGACTGAACACCACCTGCCATAACTGAATGTCGCGTGCGCGGAACGCGCCGGCACAGGCGTTAAGGTAGTAGGAGAACATGCGCTTAAAGCGTTCACCGTAGCTATCTGCTAATTGCGGCCAGGCCTGGATAAAGCGTTCATACCACGCCATCAGAGTGGTGTCGTAATCTGCGCCAAAGTTATGCCAGTCTTCCAGAATAAAATGCGGCTCGCTGGCGTCGGCAATATGGCGTACCGAAGGCAGACAGCCATTCGGGAAAATATATTTATCGATCCACGGATCCACATTCATATCGGTTTTAATCGCACCAATGGTGTGCAGCAGGAAGATACCGTCTGGCTTTAAATTACGATCGACCACATCAAAATAGGTAGCGTAATTTTTAGGACCGACATGCTCAAACATTCCGACCGACACAATACGGTCAAACTGTTCATTCAGATCGCGATAGTCCTGTAATAAAATGGTGACGTCTAATCCTTCAGAGCGCTGTTGCGCCAGTTTCTGCTGTTCAGCAGAAATGGTGACTCCATGCACTTTAACGCCATAATGACGTGCGGCAAATTC
This sequence comes from Pantoea sp. Eser, assembly GCA_009830035.1. Classification (GTDB taxonomy): domain Bacteria; phylum Pseudomonadota; class Gammaproteobacteria; order Enterobacterales; family Enterobacteriaceae; genus Pantoea. The sequence continues at coordinate 370,679 of SZZY01000002.1, read as the reverse complement.
TGCCAGTCCGCCCCAGCCGCAGCCAATATCCAGCAGCGACATGCCCGGCTCCAGCGCTAATTTGCGGCAAATCATATCCAGCTTCGCTTCCTGCGCGGCGGCGAGCGTGGTGGCCTCCTTCCAGTAGCCACAGGAGTACTGCATATACGGATCCAGCATCAGAGAAAACAAATCGTTTCCTAAATCGTAATGCTCTTTACCGACAATCCACGCGCGCTTTTTCGACTGGAGGTTGGTTAAGCGCGCCGCGGCAATACGCAGCGTATCTTTAAAATGATGAGGAAGTTGCTGGTCCAGTTTATGTTTGAGAACGTGGTGGAAAAATATATCCAGCCGATCGCATTCCCACCAGCCGTCCATATAACTTTCGCCCAGACCCAGCGATCCCTCCTGCAGAACACGTTTAAAGAAGTCAGGATTTTTAACCTGAATATCCCAGCTTCGTGAACCATTAATTTCGATATCTGCTTTTTCCAGTAGCTCGTGAACGATGCGATACCAATGGTTTTCTTCGAGGCTCACTTCTTCTACATACGATGAACTCATAGCTTCTCCACCACCTGTCCAATCTTAACCTGAAAAAGAATAGTCAATTTCTTCAGGAATTGAGAAAAGTCACGGATGACTCCGTAAACCAGATATCTGGCGTGATACAGAGGATTAAAACGGTGCAAAAGGATCCGGCGCGGTAATCCTGACGTGCGCGCAGACACCATCCCGGCAAGCCGGTTGCCAATCATTGTGTAACGTTATTATGTTGTTGATTTGTTGCAGAATTATTGGCCCGAATGAGTATATTCTCACGCGGGTCAATATTCAATGACTTATTGTTAGTTTGCTAACTAAAAAAATCATTGCTTCAGTGATTATCTTGGCAGGCGGTAGAGGGGGTGGCAACATCAGATTGTGCGTTTGCAACATGCTGCATCACGAAGCCGAGCAGGGCAAGCAGGATGGTCAGCGCCATTATCAGGGTAGTGGTCAGCAGTGGCTGCGTCAGTCCGGCCAGCAATACCGGCTTGCGGCCGATGCGATCTGACAGCGGCCCCCAGAACAGCTGACCGCAGGCAAAGCCCGCTAGGAACAGGCTCATACTGGCGCTGATCAGGCCGGGTGAGGTATTAAAGGTTTGCTGCATCGCGCTAAAGGCAGGCAGGTACATATCGGTAGCTAAAAAGCCAGCATGCTCAGCAGAGCGAGATAAGGCATAAATCCTTTTGACGGTGACATCTGATTCTCATTTTGCAGGTTGAACGCGGCAGAGTGTAAAAGGTGCGTTTGCCGCTGTGAAACGCTAATATTTGCCGGCTGCTGTTAAAAAATTTGAAGGCAGATTATGTGGTCAGAATATGCATTAGAGGTGGTGGATGCGGTGGCAGCTTCAGCGCCGCGGCGCAGGAGCTGCATCGGGTGCCGTCTGCTATCAGCTATACCGTGCGTCAGCTGGAAACGTGGCTGGCGGTACCGCTGTTTGAGCGCCAGCATCGTGAGGTGGTATTAACCCCTGCCGGCGAGCATTTTGTCCGGGAAGGGCGCAGCGTTATCAAAAAAACGCTCGCCACCCGCCGCCAGTGTCAGCAGCTGGCTAACGGCGGGCGTGGACAGCTCGGTATTGCGGTCGACTGCATCGTCAAGCCGCAGCGTACCCGGCAGTTAGTTAAAGATTTTTACCGCCACTTCCCCGACATGGAGTTGCACATCAGCTATAAAGTGTTTAACGGCGTCTGGAATGCGCTGGCCGATGACCGGGTTGAAGTGGCCATCGGCGCCACCCAGGCGATACCGGTCGGTGGACGCTTTGCCTTTCGCGACATGGGGACGCTCAACTGGCGCTGTGTGGTGGAGCACCACCATCCGCTGACTGGAGTGAGTCAGATTGATGACGACACACCTACGCAGCTGGCCGTCGCTGGTGCTGCAAGATACCTCGCGCGCGCTGCCGCGCCGGATGACGTGGACGCTCGACAATCAGCGTCGGCTGGTGGTGCCGGAATGGCAGACCGTACTGGATTGCGTGCTGGCGGGATTGTGTGTGGCGATGGTGCCAGGGCATCTGGCGCGGCCATTGCTGGACAGCGGAGCGCTGGTAGAATTGACGTTGCCGGTCGCGTTTCCGGACAGCCCCTGTTGCGTAAGCCGGGCGGAAGATCGCGCACCACCGGCGACGGGCTGGTTACTCAACTATCTGGGTGATGCGCAAACGCTTAATCAGGAGTGGTTAAGCGAAGATTAACGGCGGTAGTCGCGGAACGGACCGTCAGCCACTGAACGGCGTTCAATCAGCGTCGGGTGTACTTCGATGGTCTGAGAAATCTCACGTTTACTGGTGATGCGATCCAGCAGCATCTCCAGCGCTTTCTCACCCAGTTGCGCTTTTGGTTGATGCACGGTGGTCAGCGCAGGCGCAAAGTAGGGCGCGTTGCGCACGTTGTCATAACCGATCACCGAAATGTCCTGCGGCACACGCAATCCTATCTCATCGGCGGCGCAAATCGCGCCCATCGCCATGATATCGCCCCCGCAGAACACCGCAGTCGGACGCTGTTTCTGGGACAGGATCTGCTGCATCGCCTGATAGCCCGATTCCGGCTCGAAGTCGCCCTGCACGATCCATTCGGCACGCGGCTGAATGCCGGCTTCTTCCAGCGCCTTCAGAAAACCAGCGTGACGTCCGCCGCCGGTGTTGCGTTCCATCTGGCCGGGAATCGCGCCAATGTCACGGTGTCCGCGCTCAATCAGATAACGTCCGGCCAGGTAGCCGCCCTGAAATGCATTATCCAGAACCGTATCAGTGAAGTCGGCGCGTGATTCGCCCCAGTCCATCACCACCATCGGGATATTGCGATTCTCTTCCAGCATCTTCAGCAGATCGTCCGGATACTCAGAACACATCACCAGCAGACCATCGACGCGCTTCTGCGCCATCATGCTGAGATAGGCACGCTGCTTTTGCAGGTCGTTGTGCGCATTGCCCAGAATCAGGGTGTAGCCTTTGTCGAAGCAGTGATTCTCCACCGCCTCAATAATTTCAGCAAAGTAGGGCGCTTCGCTGGAGGTTGCCAGCAGGCCCAGCGTTTTGGTGTGATTCACTTTCAGGCTGCGCGCCACGGCGCTCGGCGAATAATGCAGTTCCTGAATCGCCTGCCAGACCGCGTTGCGCGTCTCTTCAGCGACAAAACGCGTTTTGTTGATGACGTGCGAAACGGTGGTCGTTGAGACGCCGGCGCGTTTTGCCACATCTTTAATTGTTGCCATTAAAATCGGACTCCACGGCTTATCTAACACAATGATAAGCATAATGTTAAACCTTTGCGTCTGCTCAGGGTTTTCTCCGCAATTATGCGGCTTTTCTGACCGGTAAACAGGCGTCTGGCGGGTAATGAGCGCCTGAAAAGGAGAGCAAACGGAACCGGGATTGCGCGTGTTGCGCAACAAAGGTAGAATTCTAACAAGGCTGGGCGGATAAAACGAGATTTTTACCGGCCCCTATGGGAAAATCGCTTATCCCTACAAAATGTGTGACTAAGTAGCGGTAAATGAGTACAGATTTGAAACTGGCCCTGATGACCAACCGTCGGCTGTCTGCTGATGATCGTCGCCTTTAGCTTTACAGCGGTACTGCACTAATGAAAAAGCTGGGCATCGCCCGGCTTTTCTCTGTCTGGTTGTTCGCGTAGCGAAGCCGCTTAACGAATGGTTTTCGGGGTCATCACCCGTCGCGCGCCGATGTAGTGGCGCTGCCAGTAATCTTCACCCAGCGCACTGATCTGAATATCTTTGCCGGTGCGTGGCGACTGAATAAATTTGCCGTTGCCGAGATAAACCCCAACGTGATCGGCGGTGCCGCGACCATTAATCCGGAAGAAGACTAAATCGCCTTTCTCCAGCGACTCGCGTTTTACCGGAGCGGCGTCGCGCAGGCGGTACATCTCATTGGCGGTACGCGGGATCTTAAATTTAACCAGATCTTTATAGGCGTACCAGACCAGACCGCTGCAGTCAAAACCGGTGTGCGGCGAGGTGCCGCCCCACTGATAGGGTTTGCCCAGCTGGCCCATCAGCTTGGTCATCGCCGTCTCACGCGCTTTCTGGTAGCGCTGACGGTGTGACTTGCTCATTTTAATGGTGCCGATGTCACTGCTGCTGGCGTCAGCCGTTTTAAGCGCACGCTGATAGCCGTAGCGTTTCTTACTGGCGGTTTTGAGCGGAGTTTTGCTTTTCTTTGCGGGAAGATGGCTGGCGGTGAGTTCGCTTTTTTTCTGTTTTTTGAGTTTGAGCTTCTGGACCGGGCTGACGCGTGTTTTCTTCGCCGTCGTTTTCAACGGGCGACGCTTGCGGCGCTCATCTTCGCGCGCACTCTTTTTCTCTGCTTTATGCGAACTGACATTCACCGGCGCCTGCGGGGAAGCAGAAGCGATGTTGAAGAACAGTTGCGCAAAAGCAAGGATGAAAAGCGTAATGATTAAACGCATAGTCCGGTTTTAGTTAAGTTGTCAGGGCCACTACGCACCGCGACAAAGTTGGGGATAGTCTGATCCAAGATCAGCGCCGAAGCCATTCTAATCCAGTTCGCCTGAAAACCATAACGCCTTTTTTTACTAATCTTTCGGCCTCGCGCAGTTGTGTCGAAAATGAGCATTTTCAGCGTCTTATGTCCACAAAACTATTGCAAATTATTAATATGTTACCTGCGGTTAATAATCGGGCGTTAACAGGGCCGAAAAGAGGACTTAACAAACATGGCGATTTAATCGGGCAACGGCCAAAATCTCATTTTCAGTCCTGGGGCGAAGTCGCTACAATAAACAAACACGAAGTGATGAATTAAGGAAGGCAATTATGAGTACTGTAGAAAAAATTCAGCGCCAGATCGCAGAAAACACGATCATGCTGTACATGAAAGGTTCCCCGAAACTGCCAAGCTGCGGTTTCTCTGCGCAGGCGGTACAGGCGCTGTTAGCCTGCGGTGAGCGTTTCGCTTACGTAGATATTCTGCAGAACCCAGACATTCGTGCAGAGCTGCCGAAATATGCCAACTGGCCAACCTTTCCGCAGCTGTGGATTGATGGCGAACTGGTCGGCGGATGTGACATCATCGTCGAGATGTTCCAGCGCGGTGAACTGCAGTCGCTGATTAAAGAGACCACAGAGAAGTTTAAAGAAGCGGAATAAAACAAAAAGGCCGACATAGCGTCGGCCTTTTTCATTACAGATTCTTCAGTCAGCGCTCGCTGCTGCCTCGCCTTCGGCGAAGGGCAGAGGCCACCCGCCCAGCCGTTTCCAGCGATTCACCAGTTCACAGAATAAAATAGCGGTCTGCTGGGTATCGTACAGCGCCGAGTGTGCCTGGGTGCTGTCAAACGCCATGCCCGCGGCTTTACACGCCTTCGCCAGCACGGTCTGCCCGAGCACCAGTCCGCTCAGCGCCGCGGTATCAAAAGTGGCAAATGGGTGGAAAGGATTGCGCTTCAGGCTGGCACGCTCGGCGGCCGCGTTCATGAAGTTCAGATCAAAGGTCGCATTATGCGCCACCATAATGGCACGATTGCAGCCGGTATACTTAATGCCTTTACGCACCATCTTAAAGATGGCGTGCAGCGCCTCATATTCACTCACTGCGCCGCGCAGCGGATTGCCGGGATCGATACCGGTGAACACCAGCGCTTCAGGATGCAGCAGCGACCCGACAAAAGGTTCAACGTGAAAATGCAGCGTCTGGTCGAGATGGATCCAGCCCTCGTCATCCATTTTCAGCGTAGTAGCGGCAATCTCCAGCAGCGCGTCGGTCTGCGCGTTGAAGCCAGCGGTTTCGACGTCGATGACCACCGGATAGAAGCCACGGAAACGTTGATTGAGTGCATTGGGGGAATTCGATTCAGACATCAGGATCTCATTGCAGAAAAAGGGCAGCGCGCATTATGGCAAAAATATGGCCCGGGTGCAGCAGATGAAGAGGAGCAGAGGAGGTCGGCCCACCCGACAGGGCAGGCTTAGTTGCCCAGGCCGTGACCGGCGTGTTTGTTCTCGATCAGTTCGATTTTGTAACCATCGGGATCTTCAACAAAGGCGATGATGGTTGAGCCACCTTTCACCGGACCCGATTCACGTGTGACGTTACCGCCATTGTTACGGATACGTTCGCAGGCTGCAGCAACGTCGTCGACGCCCAGCTCGATGTGGCCGTAAGCGTTACCGAGGTCATATTATCGACGCCCCAGTTGTAGGTCAGTTCGATCACTGTGCCTTCGCTCTCTTCGGTATAGCCAACAAACGCCAGCGTATATTTATATTCAGTATTTTCACTCTGACGCAGCACGCGGGTGTAGAAGTCGATTGAGCGTTGCAGATCGCCAACGCGCAGGATGGTATGAAGTAAACGCATAAACATCCTCTTTAATAATCAAAACGCCATCGCCGGATGACACAAGCGCTAAGTATAGCGATCAAAATCGCCAATGAATAATGGCTGCCATCCGGAAGGATGGCAGCCCGCTGTCTTACAGCGTTGGGTAATCGATATAGCCTTCAGCACCGCCGCCGTAGAAGCTCTCTGGACGCTGCGGATTGAGTGGCGCATCCTGCTGCAGGCGCTCCACCAGATCCGGGTTGGCGATGTAATCGCGACCAAACGCAACCGCATCGATCAGGCCACGCGCAATCAGGTCGTCCGCTTTCTCAACGGTGTAGGCACCCGCGCCGATGATCGCGCCAGGTAACAGGTTACGGACTTTCTTCACGGAACGCGTCGCTGTACGGCTTACCGCCGGCCCAGTCAGGCTCGGAAAGGTGCAGATAAGCGATATTGCGCTTCGCCAGTTCACCGATGTACCACAGCGCCGCTTCTTCTTCATCCGGACCGTTGTCCAGATTCTGGAAGCTGCCGATCGGTGATACGCGGATACCAATCCGGTCGGCTGACCGGTTAGCGATCACTGCATCAACCACTTCCAGCGCAAAACGGCCACGTTTTTCAATGCTGCCGCCATATTCGTCGGTACGCTGGTTAGAGCCCGGCGCGAGGAACTGATGGATCAGGTAACCGTGCGCCGAGTGCAGTTCCAGCAGGTCGAAATCGGCTTCACGGGCGTTGGCTGCCGCCTGGCTGAAATCGGCCACGATCTGCTGAATTTCTGCCACCGTCAGTTCACGTGGCAACGAGGTATCTTCACGATAAACGCTGCCGTCAGCGGCACGCAGCGAAGTGCGGGTGCCGGCGGCGATAGCGGAGGGCGCAACCGGTACTTTACCGTCTGGCTGCACGCTGTTGTGTGAGATTCGGCCGGTGTGCCACAACTGTACTGCAGTGTGTCCGCCAGCCTGATAGACGCCTTCGTTAATCGCCTTCCACGCCGCAATCTGCGGTTGAGTATGCAAGCCGGGTGCGCCGGCATAGCCTTTCGCCTGGAAAGAGACCTGGGTAGCTTCGGTAATGATCAAACCGGCGCTGGCGCGCTGGCGGTAATATTCGCCCATCATCGGGGTAGGAATATCGCTTGGCTCAATACTGCGCAGAAGGGTCAGCGGCGCCATAAAAACGCGGTTTGGCACGGTAATCGCGCCGATTTTCAGCGGACGAAACAGCTGGGTACTCGCCATGTTAGCTCCTGATTAGTAGACCAGTCGTCTACAAACAATCTTTTAAAAAATCAGTGGATTTTTAGCCACTGTTCGATGGTACTTAATGCGAGTCGCAGCGGCTGCGGCTCGCGGGAAATCTTGCTCTGTAAACTGGCACCAAGCCACAGCAGTGACAGCAACTCCGCCATCTGTTACTGCTGCGCAGCGGCGCTCAGCGTGCGGGTATAGAGTGCAGTAATTTTTGCCGCACCCTGTTGCAGTGCATTGCGCATTGGTTCATAGAGGTCGCAGACCTCAGCGGAAACCTTCACCCCGAGACAACCCACTATGTGTCCCTGCTGGGTAAACAACTGTTCTGCCGCCCAGAAATAGTTAAGCAGACGCTCACGCGGCGTGCCTTCGGGCTGATTAAGCTGCAACTCAACATCCTGCAGGAAACGCGCAAAATAGCGCTCCAGCAACGCCACGCCAAAGGTCTCTTTAGAACAGAAGTAATAACAGAAGTAATAATAGAAAGAGCCTTTCGGCACTTCCGCCTAGGTCAGCAGTTCGCTGAGGCTCATTCCGGTAAAACCGCGTTGCAGACAGATCTGCTCACCAATGCGGAGCAGGTGTTCGCGGGTTTCATTGCGTTGTTGCGTCTTGTTCATGGCCATCAGGTTAGTAGACCAGTCTGTCTAATGCAATGCCAGCCGGTCCCGTTTGGCACACAGTGTTCAGTATATTGGGGTTATTGAAGAGAAATTGGGTGAGTTTATGCTTATTTTGTTGCACAAACCGGCTAAGATCTCTTCAATAGACTGCTTCACTCTCTCAATTCGGAGTCATGGTGGCCGAGCAGCTTGAATTTTTCCGGTTCCCAGTCCGTGTCGTGGCATCTGCCAGAGCGATGCCCGCGGCTATTGTCTGGGATGTTTACGCAGCCGTGATGAGCTGTTCAACTGGATGCGCAAAAGCGTGAGGTGTTGCCGTCTCTGTTATCAGCGTCGCCTGCGCCTGCAGCGGCAACAGAATAAAGAGGAGCCGCTTGATCCACATCAGCCGAGCTTGTTCTGACGGTCTCTCGCTTTCCGTTATACTCTCTGACACATTTATTTCAGCCATCGTGCCACAGGGAGATCGTTATGTTACAACCGCAAGCCATCGCGTCGCAGGGGCCGGATTTTTCACTGTTGATTATGGGGTACTGGCGGCTGATGGAGTGGGGCATGTCGCCGCAACAGCGGGTGGCGTTTATTGAGCATCATCTCAGCCTCGGTATTACCACCGTTGACCATGCGGATATCTATGGCGATTATCAGTGCGAAGCGGCATTTGGCGAGGCGCTGAAGCTGGCACCGGGTCTGCGCGAGTGGCTCCAGATCGTCACCAAATGCGGTATTGCCACCCGCGCCCGCCCTGAACATCAGATTGGCCATTACAACACCGGTAAAGCCCATATCCTGCAAAGTGCTGAAAATTCACTGCGCCACTTTGGTACCGATCGCCTCGACCTGCTGCTAATCCACCGTCCCGACCCGCTGATGGATGCCGATGAGGTCGCCGAAGCCTTTATGGCCCTGCACCAGAGCGGAAAAGTGCTGCACGTCGGCGCAGTTCGCGCTGCTGCAGTCACGCCTGCCGTTTTCGCTGGTCACGAACCAGCTGGAGATCTCGCCGGTACAACAAAATCTGCTGCTGGATGGCACGCTGGATCAGTGCCAGCAGTTGCGTTTCCGGCCGATGGCCTGGTCCTGTCTTGGCGGCGGCGGCCTGTTTAACGATCCCCATTATCAGCCGCTGCGTGACGAGCTGGAGGTCATCCGCCAGGAAACCGGGGCCAGCAGCCTCGAGCAGGTGGTGTATGCGTGGATCATGATGCTGCCGAGCAAACCGCTGACGATTATTGGTTCAGGTAAAACGGCACGCGTCAGTGAAGCGGCAGCCGCGGTTAACTTATCGCTGACGCGTCAGCAATGGTTCCGCATCCGCAAGGCGGCGTTAGGCTTTGATGTGCCCTGAAGCGTAAAACTGCGTCAATCTTCGGCAGAATAGCGCAACCGGTACCAAGCTTATGCCATACCCTGGTACCTCAAAGGAGTCACAATGAAAATCAAAGCAGTTGTGCTATCAGCCCTTCTTGCCTGCGGTGCGGCCTCGGCGGCCAGTGATCAGGTTACCCTCCATCAGGTTACGGCGGAGGGGATTGGCAAATCGCTCGGCAGCGTGACGATTGAAGAGACGCAGTATGGTTTGCAGTTCACCCCGGATCTGAAAGGGCTTCAGCTTGGTATTCACGGTTTTCACGTGCATGCGAAGGGCAGCTGTGAGCCGGGTGAATCGCAGGGGAATGTGGTGGCTGCCGGTGCGGCAGGAGGACACTTTGATCCGGCCAACAGCGGCAAACATCTGGGTCCCTATGCCGACGGGCATGCCGGCGATCTGCCAGCGCTGTATATCGATGATAAAGGCAATGCCAGCTACCCGGTACTGGCGCAGCGCCTCAAATCGCTGAGCGAGATTAAGGGCAAAGCGCTGATGGTGCATGTCGGCGGCGACAATCATGCCGATCATCCTCAACCGCTGGGCGGCGGCGGCGCACGCTTTGCCTGCGGTGTTATCTGAGTTTCGGGGCGGCGATCGCTTGCCGCCCGCTTTTCTTCCTGCCTGTTTATGAATTGTTGTACCATCCCGCCGATTTCCCCCCCTATGAAATTGATTCAGGTAAGAAAGCGCGATGGGTCAAGGAGCAGGAGGATGAAATTCAAGGGCGCATTACTGCTGGTGGGATGCGATAAACCCAACGATACACAGTTGGTGATGGAAACCGGGCGTGAGCTACAGCGCACTATTGATACCAGCCCGATGCGCAGCACCTGTGAAAATATCGCTAGAGGGCGTGAATGGCTGAGCCGCAATACGGTGCGTAAGCTGGAAGCGAAGGGTTGTGAGCAGGTGTTCCGCAGCTCCACCGAGACCAATTTCATTGAAACCACCATCTTCCGGCGCACCATGACGATGGTCTATGGCAGCATTCAGGGCAAAAGTTTTACCGGCACGGAACTGACCCGCCGGTTTATCTTCTCGCCGGATGAAAAAGTGCTGTTGATCGAACCGATGACCGAGGTGGATAAAAACCGCTTTGAGGGCCATAAAACGCTGCAGCAGTTACAGGATGACTTTAACCGGCAGCAGCAATATTGCCAGTAATCAGCCGGGTACCGCCTGTTTCGACTGGGCCAGCGAACAGCGCAGTCGCCAGATAATACCGGCCAGTTCACGGGCCCCATTACTGCCCAGCGCCAGCAATGGGGCGATCATCCTTTCCAGCTCCGCCAGAATCAGATCTAACGAACTGTGCTGCACGCCACGGCTGCTGATAATCCGCTGTAAATTCTGCAGGCTGCTGTCGCGTACCTCCATCAGCGTGGCGGAATCTGCCCGCCACTGCCGTAGCTGCCAGACAATATGCGAGCAGTTGAGCAACACCGCACCCCAGCGCAATAACCAGACGTGCGCCTGCTCATCCCGGCTGTGACTGAGCTGGCTGATGCGATGATAAATCTGCGATTCAAACCGGCTTTCACTCAGCAGTGGACGCCGTCTGAGCTGGTCAAGAAAAGCCAGCCGCAATGCCCGGATATGACGCCGGCTGCGACGGGCATCTGAGCTGGGGCGCAGCAGCTGAAACGCCAGCCAGGCCAGCAATACTCCGCATACTTTGGCGATATTATCGTTAAATAAGTCCTGATAATCCCAGGTCGGCGGGTTGGTAACGGCGATGAACGAGCCCATAAACACGATAAATTGCCCCCACATCCCCGCCCGCTTCGGCGCTGTCGCGTGCCAGAGCGGGTATCGGCGTCGGCACGCTCTAGCAGCCTGATCCAGCGCAGCACGTTGAGATACATCCAGCAGAAGTAGCGCAGCCGCTGACAAAAGGCGCGTTGCCGGTAGTCGCCATCGGCAGCTAGGGTGACGCTACGCAGGATGCGCGCCAGACGGTATTTATCACATTCCGGTTTACCCAGCTCTGCCAGCAAGCTGTTGCTGCGCAGCAAACAGCGCGTCGGGCGCATCGGGCCAGTTCAGCAACATACGGCGCAGACTGGAGAGCACGCTGGTCAGCCGCAGCTGCTGGTGCAGCACGTAATTGAGCACGTTGTTTTGCCGGCGAAAGCGGTAATGACTCCAGAACGCCTGAATTCGCAGCAGGTTCATGGTCAGAATCTGGCTGATAACGTTCTCGTGCGCGGTACGAATGTTGTCGCTGACCGAGGGCTGGAGCAGTAAAACCGCATGTTCCAGCAGCCGCGCATGCATCTGCTTCAGCGGGGTGATTAAGGTCTCGCCATCCGGAGGTGCTTGGCAGCACCATAATCATAAAGCCGGCACACAAAATACCGGAGATTACTTCACAGACTCGCGCCTGAGCAATGGTCCACAAATTGGTGATATCGGTGATGTTAACGCTGCTGAAGGCGATAATGGCGGCGGTGTAACCGGCGAGCGAAAAAGCGTAGGCGACGTTGTTCTGATAGTGATTGGCGACGCCGGTACACAACCCCAGCCAGCCGGCGATCGCGAAGGTAAACAGCCAGGGTTCATTCAGGGTATGTCCGGCAATCAGCAGGGCGGCGCTGGCCCGGGATTTGTAATTTGTCCTGTAAACTCGCAGAATAGTGTAAAATCTGGCTTGATAGCTAGCAAGCTAATTATAAGGAGATGAAATGGATACGCCCCTCGGAACGGGTTTATCTCGACTGGTGCGCATCTGGCGCGCGTTGATTGATCAGCGATTAAAACCGCTTGAGCTGACTCAGACCCACTGGGTAACGCTGCACAATATTCATCAACTGCCGCCAGAGCAGTCACAGATTCAGTTAGCCAAAGCCATCGGCATCGAACAACCTTCACTGGTGCGTACGCTGGACCAGCTGGAGGAGAAGGGATTGATTACCCGTTCGACCTGCGCCAACGATCGTCGCGCTAAGCGCATCAAACTGACGCAACAGGCGGAGCCGATTATCGAACGGGTTGAGAGCGTGATTGATGAAACGCGGGATGACATTTTGTCTGGCATCAGCCGTGAAGAGATCAATCAGATGGTGACGCTGATCGCCCGGCTTGAAAAAAACATTCTCGAATTACAGAATCGCGAGAAATAAAAAAACCGACGCCCAGGCGTCGGTTTTTTTATTTCTCGCGGATTAGCGAGGTGAAACTGTCACCTGGATGCCGTTCGACGCCATCACGACACGCTGACCCACCGAATAGCGTGTAGCGGCTTGCTTCTGCACCACCATGATAGTGGTGCCATCATCCTTACGGATTTCCAGCTCGACACCATCAGTTTTGTTCACCACGCCCTGTACGCCCTGACCGGCAACGCCGCCCAGAACCGCACCGCCGGCTGTTGCCAAGCTGCGACCGCTGCCACCACCAATGGTATTACCCAAGAAGCCACCGAGCACGGCACCACCAATCGCGCCAATCACATTACTCTCGTCACCGCCCTGAATTTTCACCGGACGAACCGAGACTAATGTGCCGTAAGAGACGCTCTGCACCTGTTTAGCTTCACTGGCACTGTAGGTATCACCCGACAGCGTACTCGTATTGCTACAACCTGCCAGCATCATACCGGTCAAAGCGACCACAACTACACGCTTAATCATTTGAAACTCCTTTAGTCGAGAAGGCGCCACGTTTATCGCGGTATCCTGCACACAGTAATAAAACACAAACCTAGCAAATTAATCCTTGTCCGAATAAAACACGTTGGGACGAAGCATAGACCGCGCAAGGTTAACAATAATTCAATCGGCAGCAAAAAAAAAGTGTCCCATTGCGTTATCTGTGCGCTATCTCTGAGAAAAAAACAAGTCAATCATAGAATTAGCCTAGGTAATTTGTCGGGCTAATCACAGATGAATCGCACACCCAGCGGGGGAAAATCAATGGCTATGAAATCAGGACGTTACATTGGTGTGATGTCAGGCACCAGCCTAGATGGGGTGGATGTGGTGCTGGCAGCGATTGATGAGAATCTGGTGGCGCAGCAGGCAAGTTACTGTCATCCGACGCCGCCCGGCTTACGTCAGGCGATTCTGGCGGTTTGCCAGGGCCAGAGCCTGACGCTATCACAGCTGGGCCAGCTGTTTGCTGAGGCGGTGCTGACGCTCATGAAGCGCGAATCGCTGGAGGCGATCAATGTAGTGGAGATCGGCTGTCACGGGCAAACCGTCTGGCATGAGCCCCAAATTGACGCCCCGAACACCCTGCAGATTGGCGATAATAACCAGATCGTGGCGGCGACCGGCATCACTGTGGTCGGGGATTTCCGCCGCCGCGATATGGCGCTCGGCGGGCAGGGCGCACCGCTGGTGCCGGCCTTCCAACAGGCGCTGTTGATGGATGCCACGGAACGCCGCATGGTGCTTAATATCGGCGGTATTGCCAACCTCTCGCTGCTGTTTCCGGATCAGCCGGTGCGCGGTTTTGATACCGGACCCGGTAACATGCTGCTGGATGCGTGGATTTGGCGCAATCAGGGCAAAGCCTACGACAAAGATGCCCGGTGGGCGCTCAGCGGCACGCTGATCCCGGTGCTGCTGCATGAGCCGTGGTTTGCGCTGCCGCCGCCGAAAAGAACCGGCCGTGAACATTTCAACCTCGGCTGGCTGGAACAGCATCTGCGCCATTTCCCCGGTCTGACGCCGCAGGATGTACAGGCCACGCTGGTGGAGCTGAACGCCATCACTATCACCCAGCAGGTTCAGCTCAACGATGGTTGCGACCGCCTGCTGGTGTGTGGCGGGGGCAGCCGCAATCCGTTGCTGATGGCACGTCTGGCGACGCATCTGCCGGGTACGGAAGTGACCACTACCGATGCTGCCGGCATCAGTGGCGATGATATGGAGGCGCTGGCGTTCGCCTGGCTGGCCTTTCGCACGCTTTTCGGCTTACCGGGCAACCTGCCAGCCGTAACAGGTGCGCGGGAAAAGAGAGTGCTTGGCGCGATTTATCCTGCTAACGCGCTTTACCGGCGCTGAGGCGATCTCAAATGAAACGGGGGCCGATTGCCCCCGCGTTTTTTGGCAGGATCCGTCTGGTATCAGGCTGCGCCAGAGAGATGGGTCAGATTGCGCACCCCGGTAATTACCGTAGCGACCATGGTTTCACGGCGGGTAATGACTTCAATCTGATAAAACCGGTTTCGATAGGCGATGGAATAGATGATGGGATGGTATTTATTGCCTTCACCGTAGCGAGAGTAGTGCGCTTCAAGCGCGCGCGTCGCGGCCAGGATATGGGCGGGTTCTTTATCACCGCGGATGATTTGCTTCATTCAGTTCCTCAAATGATTCTTCCCCGCCTTGCCGGATCCGCCTGGTGCTGCTAAAAAATAAGCAGCAAATGTTTAGGCCGACGCAGCACGCCATGCTTGCGACGTGACTCCCAGGGACAGCATTCGCTTGGTCTCTGTTTAATAAAAAAGCAGAGCGAATGAAATTCGGTAAGGGAGACGCAGCGTGATGCGATTTGTTTATTTTCTTAATAGCAAGCAGGGGCTTCGTGAAGCAAGAAATCACTGCTTTGAATTAAATGGCGTGGTATTAGGCCATTTCACCGCACTGTTCCTGCATGATAATCAGGTTATTTTCACCAAAGATGGCAAGCAGTGTGCTGTGCCTTATTATCTTGGGCCGGAACAGGACCTGTTAAACCAGACGATAAATCCGAGAATTAACAATATTCTCGCGTCATCTGAGTCAAACGTCTGCCCAGCCATAATAGTCTGCCCGACGCAGAAAGAGCTTATTCGCAGCAGTTACTGCCTGCGGCATAAATAGCCGCCAGGCTTAAAAGAGTACGCTGAGAAAAAATGAACTTTGCCCCAGCCGTGCTGCCGAAACAGAACAGAGTTTCTCTGCAACGAACTTTTACCCGCAGCGTGCGGTTTTTTTTTGCTCCTGACGCGCGCAGCTTGTTGCGGGGCAAAAAACAGCAGCAGTAACGCGCTGACCGCAAACAATAGCAGGGCAACCACCGCGCCACGCCCGCCGCCGCTATAGAGTTGACCAAACACCAGCGATCCAATCACCTGACCAACAGCCAGCATAAAAAACAAGATACCGACGCCGGTAGCTGGCGCGTCTTCGGTTGCCTGCGCGCCCCAAACCAGCAGCACACCTGACAGTGTGACACAAACCCGCACCGCAACAGGCTACCGCAATCAGTAAACCGGCGGAATACTCGTGGCTGAAGGCGACCACCAGCAGCGGCAGCGCCATGCCCAACAGTGACAGCCGGTAAACGGCGTTCATGCCGATTCGGGCGGCGACCGGTCCGGTAGCCGCGCCGACAATGCCCGCGCCGCCTGCCACCAGCCACAGCAGGCTGGTGGCGGCGGGATCGAGGCCGACGTGCTGGCGCAGCAGGGGGAACCAAAGCTCCACCAGGCGGCGCTCGTCAGGCCGGCAACCAAGGCGATGGTGACCAGGCGCGTCATTGAGCGGCGAAACAGTCGATGATGCCACGGCTGGCGGGAACGGTGATCGACCTCAGTGTCGCCGGGTAACACCCGCATCACCGGCACTATACAGCTCAGCGCCAGCAGCGCGACGCGCGCCAAACCACCGCTGCGCCAGCCAGAATAGTAAGGCAGTAAGCGACAAAGCTGTAGGCTGAGAGCAAGCCCGCCAGCTTCGGGCCGAACGGAATATCCGCTGAAACGGCCGGCAGCATCAGCCCCCATGAAAATCTCGCCATGCCATAGGTCACCGCAATCAGGCTAAATCCGGTCAGCGCCAGCGCGCCGGCGATCTCATCGCGCTGTGCCGTGCCGTTGCAGCAGCTGACTGGCGACCGTACCGGCCTGCTGAGCCGCGGCGGGACTGATCACCAGCGCCGAGGTAATTTCGCCTTCAAACAGCATCCAGATGGCGTCGCTTAACAGCTGATGTTCTTCTCCCTGCGCGGCGGTGACGCAGTCGCTAATGTAACGGCGCAGCGTGGCGCGAAAGGCCAGCGCCTGGGTGGCCAGTGCCGCATCCCGCTTGGCATACTCGCCCCAGGCTTTGAGAAAGAAGCAGCCTTTTGCCCCGTTCGCCTGCGGCGTCCACTCGCCCAATACCTGAAACAGCCGGGCAATCGCTTCAGGCTGTTGTGGCGCAGACACGTCCGCCATAAAGCGTTGCTCGCGGGCATCCATCACCGCAGCGGTCAGTGCCTCCCGCGAGGCAAAGTGATGATAAAGCGTGCGCGTCGAAACACCTGCCGCGCGGCATATCTGGTAGGTACTGGTGGCGTGAAAACCGCTGGCATAGAACAACCGCTTGGCCGCCTGAATAATATCGTTTCTCTTTTTTATGGTTTAAAAGTAAACCGATCGTTTTACTTTTTCAAGGCGCGAACCGATTTATCGCGTTCGCCTTAACTGATTAACTTAACCCCTAAGCCAGACGGTACTGCCGCTGCGCCTGATTAAGGCCAGCAGTTGAATGACTGGACGATTTTGCTTCAGTTCATCAACGCTCATAATTACCGGGCAGAGGCGCACTTTTTTCCACATCTGATTTAATCAAATCGGTCTCGTTCACCACGGTGGCGAGGGATAAAGTTTTCTTAATTAACTAATTTTAAACAACTATCTATGCTATAGATATCGATTATAATCATTAGCAAGCTGAATGTAGCGAGCGGCGGTGGGGCAAAAGGGGAACTAAGTCTCACAGGAGGATTAAAGCGACTCAACCGTCTGAAAACGGCTAAATCCCAAAGTCAGTTTAACCGGTACAATAAAGTGGTTTTAAGTACGACTCTCAGTTAGTTTAATAAAGCTTCAGATAAAAACATAAGCCCTTACGAATTTTGTCGGTTTTTTTAAGATACATACAGCAACTATATAGGATGAATACCATGCTCAAAGCCAGTTATTATTATCTGTGCCCACGTCCCATGGGTGGATGGATTTTACATAAAGAAGGTTGCGTTAATCTGTTAAAAAGCGATAAGCGCGTATTTATCGGCTCGCTTTATGCTCGTCAGCAGGCATTAACCGTTGCGAAAATTCATCACGCTAATGCCACTATGTGTAGCGTTTGCCTGAATAATTTTATCTGCCCGACCACCAGCAGTGCGACAATTAAGCCAGCGCGCCCCGCTACGCCAACCCGCCATACGCCCAGACATTAATCCCGCTGTCGCTGATTATTGACGGCTTGGACCCTGCAAATAATAAAACGCGTGGTTAAGCGCGGCAGTAAAAAAAGAAAAAGGGCAGCGTAAATTCGATGCCCTTTTCATTATGTCTGTCAGATTTTTTGTCAGATTGTCGGTCAGGTATTAAGCCTGCTTTGGCTGACTGTTTGAGGCGGTAATACCGCCATCTACCGGCAGGTTGACGCCGGTAATATAAGCGACTTCATCGCTGGCAATAAAGACAATCGCGCGGGCAATATCGTCCGCTTCCCCGGCGCGGCGTAACGGAATACGGTCGTAAAAGCGCTCCAGCAGTTCGGGGTTATCTTTCATATCTTCAGTCAAATCGTAAAGGTGAATCCCGGACAGATGGCGTTCACCCGCACGCCGTCAGCACCGTAATCCATTGCCAGCGCATGGGTGAAGTTAGTAATGGCGCCTTTCGCGGCGTTATAGATGCTCATGCCCCAGTCGCCGCCTAAGCCGGAAACGGAAGAGATGTTAACGACGTTGCCTTTGCTGCGCAGCAGGGCGGGCCTAAAGTAGTGTACGCCGTGGAAAACCCCATCCAGGTCGGTTTTCATCAGCGTTTTCCAGTCATCAAGCTCGACCTCATAGATCCGGCCCTGCACGATCACCCCGGCGTCGTTGACCAGTACGTCAACCCGGCCATATTTATCCAGTACCGTTTCTGACAGTTGCTTCACCTGGTCAGCGTCGGAGACGTCACAGGCGGCGACCAGATGATCGCCCGCAGCCGGCCCGGCCAGCGTTTTTTCCAGTTTTTCGCGGGTTTCTTCCCACCAGCACCACCGATGAGCCTTCTTCAGCAAAGCGTTTAGCCGCCGCTTAGCCAATACCTGAACCGGCACCTGTCACAACCACAACCTTCTGCGTAAATCTGGACATTATGCCTCCTCGTCAGCATCAATATTGAGTGTTAATAACCGGTCAAGCCTGGCAGCCATAGCCAGAAACTCAAGCGCCGCGCGAAATGCGCTGCGCCTGGCTGCCTTGCTTAACTTCTATGGACGTCTGAACAGGGCGAAACTGCGTCCCTCCAGCTCGAAATCCTTCTCTTTGGTGATCACCAGACCGCGCTTCGCCGTGTCGCTGGTGGTCAGCTCCAGTACCCAGCCGCCTTCACCAAACTGCGGAATACGGAACGGCACGTTTCCCTCAAACGGATTGAACAGCATCAGCACGTCGTGCCAGATGCCTTCCTCGGTCTGCAGATCCGGTCGCCCGATATAGACGCCCAGCGTTGAACCTTCATCCCACTGTTCCGCCTGCTGGAAACCGCCACCGGAGTTGAACCACTTGATATCCATGCTGTCGCGCCAGTTTTCGCGCCGCAGCAGCGGCTGGTCAGCGCGCAGTTTGAGGATCTGGCGGGTAAATTCGCGCAGCGCCTCGGCTGATTCCGGCAGGTTATCCCAGTGCACCCAGGAGATCTGACTGTCTTGGCAGTAGCCGTTGTTGTTGCCCAACTGGCTCCGGCCAAACTCGTCACCCGCCAGCAGCATCGGGGTCCCGTGTGAGAAGACCATCGTCGCGAGGAAGTTGCGTTTCTGACGCTCGCGCACCGCGTTAATGTTCTCATCATCGGTCGGGCCTTCCGCGCCGTAGTTGTAAGAACGGTTATCGTTGTGCCCGTCGTTGTTATCCTCGCCGTTGTCATCGTTATGCTTGTCGTTATACGACACCAGATCGTTGAGGGTGAAGCCATCGTGGGCAGTGATGAAGCTGACGCTGGCCCACGGACGGCGGCCGCGCTGATTGTAAAGATCGCCCGAACCCAGCAGGCGAGCCGCAAAGTCGGTCGAGACGTTGTTGCCTTTCCAGTAATAGCGCACCGTGTCGCGGTACTGGTCGTTCCACTCCGCCCAGCCTGGCGGGAAGCCGCCAACCTGATAGCCGCCCGGACCGGATCCTGCATCACTGCGTCAAAGAAGCCGCCGCGCGGATCGAACCCTTCGGGCTCACGGCCGAGAATGGTGCCGAGATCGAAGCGGAAACCGTCGATATGCATCGATTCAGACCAGTAACGCAGCGAATCCATCACCATCTGCAGCACCCGTGGATGCGAGGTGTTAACCGTGTTGCCGGTACCGGTATCGTTGATGTAGTAACGATGCTGATTGGGCAGGGTGCGGTAATAGGAGAAGTTATCGATACCTTTAAATGACAGCGTTGGGCCCAGCTCGTTGCCCTCGGCGGTGTGGTTATACACCACGTCAAGGACCACCTCGATACCGGCGTCGTGGAACGCCCGCACCATGTCACGGAAGCCCTGAATACTGCGCGGACCGAAGTAACGCGTCGCGGGCGCGAAGAAGCCCAGCGTGTTGTAACCCCAGAAGTTTTTCAGTCCCTTGTCCAGCAGATGCTGGTCATCCGGGAACCAGTGCACCGGCAACAGCTCAACCGAGGTGATCCCCAGGCTTTTGATGTAGTCGACGGTAGATTTGTGGCTCATGCCGTCAAAGGTGCCGCGCAGTTCCGGTGGCAGCGCCGTATTGAGTTGGGTGAAGCCCCTAACATGGGTTTCATAAATCACCGTCTTCGGCCACGGCACGTTGGGACGGTTCTTGTCCTGCCAGTCGAATTCATCCGGATCGATCACCCGGCATTTAGGGGTAAACGGCGCGCTGTCGCGGCTGTCAAAGGTCAGGTCTTTGTCTTCGTGATAAAGGTCATAGGCAAAGTGCGCCTCGTTCCACTCAATATCGCCGGCCAGTTCACGGGCGTAGGGATCGAGCAGTAATTTGTTCGGGTTAAAACGATGGCCATTTTCCGGGTCGTAAGGACCGTAGACGCGATAGCCATACAGCGCGCCCGGTTGCAGTCCCGGCACGTAACCGTGCCACACTTCATGGGTAAACTCCGGCAGTTCCAGCCGGGCAATTTCAGTCTTGCCACTCGGATCGTAAAGGCACAACTCCACCCGCTCGGCATGCGCACTGAACAGCGCTAAGTTAACGCCCTGACCATCAAAATTAGCCCCGAGCAGATGGCTGTAGCCCGCCGTGATTTCAAAACGCTTACTGTTTGACATTTATGCCTCGTTATTCAATGACCAGATTGACGCGTTAAAAAAACTTCCTGAAAGCGGGCGATCACTGCGCCAGCAGCACCGCACACCAGCCTGATGCGATGCTATCCAGTTGCAGCCGGTCGCCAGGCGCAATCTCATTCCCACTCAGTACATCGCGGTAGCGGCGCTGGCTGAGTGAAGACGGCAGGGCAATGCCGGTGGCTGATCGAGCGTCGCCGGCAGGTTGCTCAGCACCAGCCGCGGAACCACCACAATCAGTGCCTGATCCTGTTCACAACGGGCAAATGCCAGTACCCGATCCTGATGCTCACCGTTCACCGGCAGCGGCAGATAGTCACCGTGGCGGAACAGCGACGGATGCTGCTGACGCACCGCCAGCAAGCGGACAATCCCCTGCTGATTTACCTGACCGCGCAGCCAGTGGCCGTCGCCTTCGTCATGCTGCGGCTGGTCCAGCATCGCCGCCAGCGCAGCAAAGTCAGGCTCGCGTCGGTTATCCGGATCGACCAGGCTGAAGTCCAGCGCTTCACTGCCCTGGTAAATGTCCGGCACGCCTGGCGCGGTGAGTTTCACCACCGTCTGGGTCAGGCTGTTAACCAGTCCGGCACGCATAAACGGGCGCAGGGCGGAGCAGAAATCGCGCAGGAAGGGGATATTGGCCGGTGCCAGCAGATGACGGGCATAGTCGAGCACCGCCTGTTCGTAGGCATCGTTGTTATCTGTCCAGTCGGTTCGTAATTTGGCTTCACGCAACGCTTTCTCGACGTAAACCACAAAGCGCGCTTCCAGCGCCGCCAGTCCATCGGCGTCCTCTGGCTGCAGGGACGGCGGCCAGACACCGGCCAGCGCTTCATACAGCATCCACTCCACTGCCGGTTCCGGTGCCGGGCCATCTTTCAGCGCGATCACCTGCCCGTGGTTCATCTCCCGCCAGCGGGCGACACAGTCCGCCCAGCGGTCTGGCGCTTCGGTCAGGGTATACAGGCGGGCGCGAGCGTCTTCGCCGCGCTTGGTGTCGTGGGTTGAGGTGCCCGACAGCGCATCCGGCTGATGCTCACGTCGCGCCTGCATCTCGGCGTGGAACTGGTCCGGCGAAGAGTGGCGCGCCAGCGGCTCGGCACCGACTTCGTTTAGCGCCAGCGCCATGTGCTGACGGAAAAACAGCGTATCCTCAACGGATTTCGCCATCAGCGGACCGGTCAGCTGCTGAAAGCGGGTACGGAACTGGCTGGCATCTTCAGCGGCTTCCGCCGCGACGTCGCCGCGCAGAATACGCACCAGCAGATCAAGCGCCTGCTCATCCGGGGCACCCGGGCTGGCTTTGACCTGGCTCACCACCTGTTGCAGCAGCGCAGTATCAGCAGGCGTCAGGCCCTGCGGCGTGCCGTAGGTGCGGTACACCGGGAACGCCACCAGCAGCTCGCGCAGCGCATTTTTCAGTTCGGCTTCCGGCTGCGGTGCGCCATCGTGACTGGCGATGCCCAGAGCCAGCTGCAGCAGGCGGTTAAACTCGCCCGCGAAGTTGCGATTGGCCATCAGTAGCTTGGCGGCGCGCAGTTCGGCCTTCATGTCGACCGTTTTGCCAATCACCGCCTGATAAGCCTTGCGCAGCGCACTAAGGTGGTTACCGTCCACCAGCACGTTCGACAGCGCGGCCATAAATTCGTAACCGGTGGTGCCGGAAACCGGCCACTCATCCGGCAACTGCTCGTTCTCGCCGAGGATCTTCTCGACCGTGAGGTAGCAGTCGGGGCCCGCGGCCTGGCGTAATTGCTCAAGATAGCCACGCGGATCGGCCAGCCCATCGACGTGGTCGACGCGCAGTCCCTGCACCGCGCCGCTGTGCACCAGTTCGAGGATCAGCCGGTGTGCGGCGTCGAACACCGCTTTATCTTCTACCCGCACGCCGACCAGCCCGGTCACTTCGAAGAAGCGGCGGTAGGAGAGATCGTTGGGCGCGTAACGCCATGACATCAGGCGCCACGGCTGCTGGTCATGCAGCGCGGCAATCTGGTCCGGCTCGCGCAGGCCGAGCACCTCTTCCTCACGACCCTGCCAGGTGTGCGGAGCCAGCGGGTAATAGTTGTCGAAGTAGGCCAGCGCTGGTTTGCCGCTTTGCGGATCGCGCTGCACGCCGATCTCGCCGTTGGCCAGCACCGCCTCAAAGCTGTCGCCGAGGAACGGCAGCGTCAGGCGACGTGACCAGTCAATGTCAAAGTAATGGGCATAACGGCTCTGCTCACCGTTCTCGATCACGTCGCGCCACCACGGGTTCTCCAGTGAGGCGGCCATATGGTTGGGGACGATATCGAGGATCAGCCCGAGTCCGGCCGCTTTCAGCGCCGCAGCCATGCGGTCAAAACCGGCACGGCCACCAATCGACGGTTCGATCTGGTTGACGTTGGTGACGTCATAACCGTGCGTCGATTCCGCGGTAGCACTGAAGATCGGCGAAGTGTAAAGATGGCTGATACCGAGTTGCTTCAGGTAAGGCACCAGCGCTGCCGCACGATCAAAGGTCATGCCGTTACGGAACTGAATACGGTAGGTGGCGGTTGGGATGTTCATTGTGCGGCTCCTTTATCCAGACGAACCACAATCGCCTCCGGTGCCAGTTCGGTGGTCTGATGCGGCCAGGCAAACAGGGTCTCGCCCGGCAGATCGGCGATCGGTTGCGGCCGCTTCGGCTGCCGCAACCCCGTCCCGGCGGCGGTGGCGATTAAAACTGTGCCCATTTGACCGGTTATTTATCTTATCGCCATCCCATCGCCTGCCGGCACTCAGATAAAGTCTATTCTGGCCGATAACAGCATTATCTCCTCTGACATGAGTCTACTGAAATGCTTAAAAACCTCAAAATAACCCACAGTATTCTCTCCGTACTTTTTATCTTTACCGCACTGCTGAGCCTGACCGGCTTTCTGTTGTATAACGCCGTCTCCAAAGCCGACCAGAACTTCGTTGCGGCGGAGCAGTTAACCTTGCAGCAGCACCTGAGCGATGCGGTGAAGACCCTGATTAAAACCCGCGTCACTATCAACCGGGTGGCGTCCGCTTCCTTAAAAATCAGCAGGACCCGGCTTCACTGGCTGCGATGGTGTCGCTGCTGGATAAGGCTGGGCAGTCAGCCGCCGCTGCCGATCTCGAATTCCGCGCCTGGCAGGAGTTGCCGCGCAAAGTGGGTCAGGATGAAGCGCAGGCCAGCGAAGTGCAGGCCGGCTATCAGCAAATGCACGACACCATGCTGGCCTCGGTGACCTTCCTGAAACAGCGGAACTATCAGGGCTACGGCAATCTGGAAGCACAGGCGGCGCAGGATCGGCTCGACAGTGCTTATGAAGCCTGGCGCGCGGTAAACATTCAGCTGATGAAAAACACCTCTGAGCAGAACTAGCGCAGCCTGACCGATGCGCTCTGGACCTTGCTGGTGCTTAGCCTGGCGACCGTGGTGATCATTTTCGCGGTCTGGGTCGGGTTACAAAAACGGCTTATCGGCCCGCTTAGCCGCCTGACCGGCTATATACGCGCGATTTCTGCCGGCGATCTGACCTCAGACATTCAGCATGAAGGCCGCAATGAGATGGGGTTGCTGATTACCGAACTGCAACAAATGCGCGATGCGCTGGTGGTCACCATTACTTCGGTTGATGACGCGACGCGCTCTATCTTTACCGGCGCCGCAGAAATTTCAGCCGGCAGCACCGAACAGCAGGCCGCGGCGCTGGAACAAACGGCGGCCAGCATGGAGCAGCTGACCTCAACGGTGAAGCTCAATGCCGACAATGCGCAGCAGCAGGCAACGGCCGTATCGAAACAGGCTTCAACCACCGCCACCTAGGGCGGCAAAACGGTGGCCCGAGTCATCGCCAACATGGAGCAGAGTCAGTGAAAGCTCCGGGCAAATCGCTGCCATCATTGCAATTATCGACAGCATAGCCTTCCAGACCAATATTCTGGCGCTCAACGCCGCGGTAGAAGCGGCGCGTGCCGGTGAGCAGGGACGTGGATTTGCGGTAGTGGCGGGCGAGGTGCGTTCGCTGGCAGGCCGCAGCGCCAGTGCCGCTCAGGAAATCCGCGGCCTGATCGATCGCTCCGCCGAGCGGATCAGAACCGGGGCCGGCCATGCGTCTGAAGCCGGTAAGGCGATGGAAAGTATCGTCACGTCGGTCAGCCGGGTAACCCAGCTGATCGAAGAGATTGCCTCATCGTCGGTCGAGCAGACGCGCGGCATTGAACAGGTCTGCATTGCGGTTTCTGAAATGGATGGCGTAACGCAGCAGAACGCCGCCCTGGTTGAAGAGTCGGACAGCGCGGCCGCCTCGCTGGAAGAACAGGCCAGCACTCTGCGTAAAACCGTGTCAGTGTTCAAAACCGGCAGCCTGCAGGCGGCGTTTTCCGCAGCACCGGCCCAGCCGGTAGTGAGTCAACTGCGTCCTGCTGCGGTCAGCGCGCAGGCGGATAACGCTAACTGGCAGGCCATCGGATAGTCCGCTTTACCGGATCATCTCGCTGCGTTTGAACTTAACCGGGACGGTCTTTGATTGCTGTGCGGCGGTTGTGAATGGAGGATGTTTTTAAGAGGCGGACGTTCGAAATTGTTCTCAGTGCTGATAAAGTTTTACTAACAATTCTGTATGATGGTTAACGAGGAACTGGCTATAAGCGAGCCCCTGTCTAGCATGACATCAATAACATATAAATCATGTCCCGCTAATTATTAAATGGTTAGATTTAATAATTAACGATATTTGGCTGGGTTTTTATCGATGTGAGATTATTTAAGGATTCTAAAACAATTTGGAGATAAATATTCCTGCAGCTACAGAAGTTGGAAGCCACGAAAGGAACATTAGATTTGTAATGGTTTTCTGACATTTATCATAGTTCTTACCTGCTCGTTAAGTGCCGTGTCAATATCTAATTTTAACGCTGCTGGATATTTCTTTTGGTTACTTGTTAGTGGTTTAAATACTATGTTCTTTGCATTATTTATTCTTTCAAGCTGGTCCCTTTGGTTGCTAAGTGTGAAGTGGCTAAAGAGAAAAGCCAGAATTATTCTGGAGAGAATTATCAGCATTTCACTTTTGCTATTAACTTTAAATAGCCCTAAAAACGCCACTAATGAAACAGGTATAGCCAATATCTTTGAGGTTAACTCGCTGATAATTTTTGATATTTTCTCGGCAAAATTAGTCTCGGCTGTAGCTACTTCTTTTCCAGCTTTATGGAAAGAAAATCCACTCATATAAGTTGAAAGGTTATTCTTATAGATTGATATAAACTCATCCCAGTTTTTTTACAAGCTCAATGAATCCATAATCATATTCTAAACTGCACTCCAACAACGTATTCCTGAAGGTTCCAACTTTCTCCGAATAGTGAGGTGCCGAATGATTTTTAGAATCAGTTAACTCTAAAAGGACCGAGTTATCAATATCTTTCGCGACCAGTTCTTCGCTGAAAGACGTTTCTAGCACAATGGAGGATGATTTCGAATCGGAGTTTTTAACAAAAACCAAGCGGTAATTATCAGCCGAGGTTTTTGTACCATGAAAATGAGCTAGTTCTGACAATGACACTATAATAGATCATAACTTTTCCACTATTAAAATAGGTGGTATTTTAACCGGATCTGATGAAAAATAATCCATTTCAAAAATGTAATAGTTTTTTGTGGGAATCCCTTTTTTCAACGAGTTCGTTGATATAAAGTTAGTCAGTGTAGTGTAGAAGCGCTCTGCGTTATTACGTGCCGTAATAAACATAAAGTAGACATTTTTCCGGAAACTGAATCTATCGTCTCTGGGTTAACTGGTTCATCATCGATTTCAACGTCTTCAAAGCGGCCCAAGCTTTCCAAAGAGGAAATAGCAGCAATCAGTTGTCGAATTTTATCGTTCAGTTCAACAGTAGCAGAGAATGATCTGCCATCAAATTTAGGTCGGCCGCAATAGCGATACAACTCTACCACCGTTGAAAATTCAGTCATATGTTACCCTTAATCTTTTAGTATTTTTATTTCTTCTAATGCATTGATTAATCCTGCTTTTTATTTCTGCTGGTGAATTGTTGAATGACAATCGGCCACTCTTTTCATCATACCATATGTCTGCCGTATATCCTAAAAGTTCCCTCTCAAAGCTAAAACTTAATTCAGTACTTTTATATGTAATGTTGACCATCTTTTTCAGAGAAGGTTTACTGCTGACAAATTCAACGGGTATGCGAATATGTTCACTATTTAAATGTGACATCATTTCTTGAATGAGTTGTTCTCTTCTCTCTTCTTCAATATATGTCATGTGAGTGGCAGCAAGGGTTTCGATATCGATTAATTTGGCTGACGTATTATTTTCGGCTTTTTTTTGCATGTACTCTACGACATCCTGTCTGAATTTTAATGCGCTACCTTTGAGTTCGTTATGTTTCAGAAAGAATTTTTTAACTTCAGCAGGGAGTTTTGTAGTGGCTTCGGTTGATGCCATCACCTTATCACATCCTATGGCTGCAATGAAGTAGGCTGAAGCTGACCGACCACTACCTTTGCTAACAAAGCTGAGATAGTTTAAATCAGATTGATCTGCTTCGCCTGCTACTTTGAATTCATGATGCATTTGAAAGTTGATGTGTGCCGCTTGATTTATTTTATTCCGGTCAAGGTGAACCATGTCTTCTGGCTCAAGTTTTGGGCTTATTGTCACCCCATCTTTTTTCTTAATCATGGACACGAGAAAAAAAGGGTGCCTTCCGTCTCGTAATCACAGAATGCAATGAATCCGCCAGACGACCACGGTTCTTCTTTTGCTGTTTCGACAAACTTTTCCATAATTGAAATAGATAAGGGAATGAAATTTTTTTCCGTTTCACATTCATGTAGTAAATAATTTTGAAATTTATGCGATATCGTGTCTTGCTGCTCAGGGATATCTTTAAAAATCCCGTAATGAGCCGAGTTTCCTTTTGTACCGTATAATTTAAAAAACTCAGAAATGAGTTTTTTTACCGTGTGATTTACAGGATCGAGCGTCGTTTTCCTTAAATTATAAGGCTTTGAGTAATCAAAATCTTGCTTACCTTCTTTTGTCAACTCATGAACTATAACATGCGTAATAGTAACGTCTGTCATGATGCCCCTTGAGGTTGAGTTTTAGGATGATTCCTAATGTACAAAAAAGCTTATCCGTAAGCAAAACCTAAAGTATTCTGCTACGCGAAGGGGACAACATACTCGGCCGCTAGCGGTGAAGCTTCATCAACTGAATGCGTTCTGGTTAAGGCATTACGTAAGAGATAGGGATGTTTAATGGGGACTGATATCGTCTTAACCGGTTCGAATCCGCATTCATGTTCAGGTGTTTTAAGAATGAATTGATCCAGAAAGCAACGTCCACTTCCGCCACAAACCCGACACACATTCCACCAGACTCCAGTGAGAGGCAGCCATCTGCGAGTCACATCCGTTGTCCGTGAGCCTGAATCAATGTCGCTGGCGCAAAGGCCTGCTTTCCTCACTATCCCGGTTTAGTGCATTTACCAGGGCGACCCGTTACCGCAGATAACGGAACACAGGCAGGCTGCGGTCAGCGCGGGTGAACAGCTATCCCTGTCGCATCATCCGTTGCCGCAAGGATGCACTTTCGCTGGGCGCAGCGTCTGATTGCGGTTATGGTTATGTTGAAGCTTCAAATCGTGACTGCAAAGGAACTCAGCATGCCCGAATTTTTCTTTTTCAGGAAAGGCCGTCAGCTGGTGGCTGCCGACCGGAAGGACACCACGGCAGCCGAACGGCTTAAGGCTGACGGCTACCAGAAACAGTTTGAGGAAATTATCGCGCCAGATGCGGAAGGGGCGTTGATCAGACTGCAGGATATCCGTAAGGATGCCGCCGATCTCGAATACGGTTTCCTGACCGGCGGGATATTCGATGTCGTCACGTTGCTGTTCCGTGAAAACCGGGGCAGCAGGACGAAATGATCCGCGCATGTCTGGCTGCAGCAGTGCCGCTTGCCGACCGGATAGTGCCCAAAAAAACCGCCCCGGAAGGCGGTTTTTTACTGCAGATCTGACGCGCAGAGCGCACCGCGATCGTCAGGCCGGTACTGACAGCGCTTTCTGGCTGCGTGACCAGACGCGGTGTGCTTTCATCGCCTAGATGAAGTCCGTCATCAGGGCGTTTCCTGCTTTGTCACCCTGAACAATGCCTTCTTCCTGCTCGGTTTCGTCCAGACCGAACTGCGCCTTGAAGCGACGTGCGTCGCCAGACAGACCAATCACTTTCAGATGCTTGTAGGCTTCCAGCAGGAAGTAGCGCGCATCACCGCTCAGCAGCAGGGCATCGATGTTGCCATCCGGCACGATAACGGCGTGAAAGGTCAGTGACGGCAGACCGGCGAAGGTAGCATCAATCGGCAGCACCGAACCATCATCGGCGCGCACCTGACCCATGTGCGAGGCCAACAGTTTGGTGTGAACGCCGACCGCTTTCAGTTCCTGCAGAATCGACAGCACATCTGCCGCCTTCACGCCATCGCTGACCAGTAACGCCACCTGACGGCCTTTGATCTCGCCATCCGGGATGGCGTAGAGGCTCAGGCTATCATCTTTGGTCAGGCCGTTAACCGCTTCTGGCGGCTGGATAGCCAGCTGATTGGCGGTCAGGGCGATACCGAGATTACCCGCCACGCCTTTTGCCAGATCGAGATCGATGCGTGCCAGATGATCGACCACCCGCTCACGAATATAAGGCCGTGCCACTTTACTCAGCTCAAACGAGTAAGCACCGATAATATGTTGCTGTTCGACCGGCGTCTGGCTCATCCAGAACAGGCGTGGCTGTGAATAATATTCACCGAAAGACGGGCTGCGCTCGCGCACTTTATGGCCCTCAACGCGCTCCTGGTAGCTTTCAAAACCGTCACCTTCAGCGGCTGGCGGGGTTTCACGTGGCCAGTTATCGTTGATTGAGTTCGGCTCGTAGTTGGCCGGGTTGGTGTCGATATCCTGACGGTGCATCCCCTGACGCTGGAAGTTATGGTACGGACAGGTTGGACGGTTGATCGGGATATCATGGAAGTTCGGCCCACCGAGGCGGCTGATCTGGGTATCGGTATAGGAGAACAGACGGCCCTGCAGCAGCGGATCCTTGAAGAAATCGAGGCCCGGCACGATATGGCCTGGGTGGAACGCGACCTGTTCAGTCTCGGCGAAGAAGTTATCCGGGTTACGGTTAAGCACCATCTTACCCACGATCTCGACCGGCACCAGCTCTTCCGGGATCAGTTTGGTGGCGTCGAGAATATCGAAATCGAATTTGAACTCATCCTCTTCCGGGATCAGCTGCAGGCCCAGATCATATTCCGGGAAGCCACCCGCTTCAATCGCTTCCCACAGGTCGCGACGATGGAAGTCGGGATCGCGGCCGGTCGGTTTCTGCGACTCATCCCACAGCAGTGAGGCTTTGCCTGCTACCGGCTTCCAGTGGAAGCGGACAAAGGTCGCTTTGCCTTCAGCATTAATTAGGCGGAAGGTGTGAATACCAAACCCTTCCATGGTGCGATAGCTGCGCGGAATGCCGCGATCGGACATCGCCCAGATGACGTTGTGCATGGTTTCCGGCTGGAGGGAGACGTAATCCCAGAAGGTGTCATGGGCGCTCTGGCCCTGCGGGATTTCATTGTGCGGTTCAGGCTTCACCGCGTGCACAAAATCCGGGAATTTATGCGCATCCTGGATAAAGAATACCGGCGTGGTGTTGCCGACCAGGTCGAAGACGCCTTCTTCGGTATAAAATTTGGTGGCGAAGCCGCGAATATCACGCACCGTATCAGCGGAACCGGCGCCGCCCTGTACCGTGGAGAAACGCACGAAAACCGGCGTCACCTGATTCGGATCGCTGAGGAACTGCGCTTTAGTCAGATCTTTTAACGAGCGGTAAGGCTGAAAATAGCCGTGCGCCGCTGAGCCGCGCGCGTGCACGATGCGCTCCAGGATACGTTCATGGTCAAAATGCGTGATCTTCTCACGTATAATAAAGTCTTCCAGCAGTGTTGGCCCACGCGAACCGGCACGCAGTGAATTCTGATCGTTCGCAATACGGGTACCCTGGTTGGTGGTGAGCGGGCTGTTGGTGCCGTTTTTACGGCTGGCGTTGAGCTGGTCGAGTTTGGCGTTGTGGGTCTGCGGGGCCTTCAGGCTACCTGGCGCGGTCGGTTGTTTGCCGGGAGGCGTCGGTTCGGCTGGCGGCTGATGTTATCCATCCTGAGGTGCCAGCGAACCCAGACCCGGTTCTGACGACTCCGGCCCGGTGGTGGGGGCGCGGTGGCTCAGTTCTTTCTTCCTTCTCCGTTTCTTTCGACATTAATCCATGCTCCAGCTGTTATTTTACTTTCGACGACACTAAATATAGAACAACCTGACCCATGCTGGCGGTAAACCGCGACTTTAACTGACCTCGCCGGGTTTCTTTTTGGCGAACTAAAATAGAACCTTCATCCGGTGCGGCAGCCTGTCGTTTCGCTTATTGCCAGCCAACAGCAACTATTCGGAGGTCTGTATGATCAGCTATCTGTTTATTGGTGCGAATGACGTGGCGCTGTCCGGTCACTTTTATCGGGCCGTTCTGCTGCCGCTCGGTTATCTCGCTGAGCCCGATGGCGAACAGCTGATCTTTTCACTGCCGGAGGTGCCCGATCGGCAAAACGGACCCGGCGCCGTTTTCATTGCGAAACCATGGGATGGGGCAGAAGCGCAGCCTGGTAACGGCAATATGGCTGGTTTCCGCGCGCCAACGCGGCAAATGGTCGACGAGCTTTATGCAGCGGGCCTGCGGGCGGGGGGAAAAGATGAGGGTGCGCCCGGCACTCGTGAACGCTATAATCCGAACTTTTACGTGGCTTACCTGCGCGATCCGGCAGGCAATAAGCTGGCACTGTTCTGTAACGACGATCCGGCCTACGCGTCCGTTTAATTGCAGCCGGAGTGCATTTCCTGATTGAAGTTTGAAGTGTTATATCATAACATTTCATTTTGTAACTTCTATTGAGGATCGCGGCGTTGGCAAATCATACAGGTACGTGGGCGATGGCGCTGGGCGCGCTATTGATCAGCAATCAGGTGGCGGCGCATGGCAATCATGCGCACGGCAAACCGTTGTCAGCCATGGAGCAGAAAGCAGCGGAAGGGGTGTTCGCCGATGCGGATGTCAAAGATCGCCCGCTGTCGGACTGGGATGGCCTGTGGCAGTCGGTCTATCCGCTATTGGAAAGTGGCGAGCTGGACCCGGTATGGCAGAAAAAAGCGCAGCAGGTTAAAGACTATTACCGTAAAGGCTACGCGACTAACGTCGACACTATCGGCATCGAAAACGGCGTGATGGAGTTTGATATCGGCGATCGGGTCAGCGCCTGCTACTACCATTATGCGGGCCACCGGATCCTGACCTACACCTCGGGCAAGAAAGGGGTACGCTACCTGTTCGAATGCCAAGACGCGAACAGCGACGCGCCGAAAGAAATATGTGCAGTTCAGCGATCACACTATCGCACCGCGCAAATCTGCCCACTTCCATATTTTTATGGGTAATCGTTCGCAGTAAGCCTTACTGGCAGAGATGGATAACTGGCCGACCTACTATCCCTGGCAGATGATGAATGCGCAGGTGGTGGATGAGATGTTGCATCACTAAGGATTCGCTTCGGCTTTTGACACACCCGCCCGTGACGGCGGGTTTTTTTATGCCACAAACGCAGCCGGTTTACGCAGATGAATCGCCAATCCCTGGCGTACAAAATCCTAAAGCGCTTCACTCAGATCTACTTAGAGGTGCGCCGACTGACTTTACCGCCCGCGGCCAGCTTCACTGGCACGGTCCGGGTCATTGGCAAAGTTGCCTGCTCCACCCCGGTATTTCTGTTGTGTCATAGATAGGCCTCGTATCAGGTTCCTTAGATAAGAAGAACTAGCTAGTCACAGATTAATTTTAGTTTGCCGGCTGGATTATGCCAGCAAAACGGCAGAATAATGGCGGCTCTCGCCTCGCTAATTTATTGATTAACGCCGTTAATTGTGTAGATGTCAACCAACCCATACCGGCCCGCGCGAAGCGGGTATTCCCTTCACCACCAGCTGATACGAATCGTCGACCAGCTGCTGGATCAACCCTTCTGACAGCGCATCACCCGGATAGACGGTGATCCAGTGCTACTTATTCATATGGTAACCGGCGGTAATCGAGGGATAGATAGCGCGATGCAGTTCCGCCTGCTGCGGCTGGCATTTCAGGGTGATGATCGGCACCCCCCGCAGCACGGTCAGCAGTAAAAACACCTTACCGCACACTTTATACACCTGATGTGTCGGTCCAAACGGATAGCTGGACGCGGCGGTGGGCAGCCGTTCGGCCGCCTTAATAGCGATGCGCTGGATATTAGCACCCTGCATAGCGAATCTCTTAGTTATCGGGTCGGTCAGCCTCTGCCCACTGGCTGAGTGACGGAGGCCTGTTACACTTCTGATAAGAATAAATCAGGAGCAGACATGAAATTAGGCTTTGCATGTAAGTATCTCAACCACGATGGCAAACAGTTTTTCCCGTTCCGCGCCACTACGCGTAAACGCTTTCTGAGTTTACCGCACGATCAACGTAATCGACTGATTTATGAAATATCCGTTACTAATCTGAACCAGCTCTACCTGACGCTGGAGCATCTGGCGACCTTACCGGAGCCGTTAAGAATGATGCGCATTGGTAGCGACCTGTTGCCGCTCTATACCGTACCGGAGGCCACGTCGCTGTTTGCCGCGTTCTTACCCGAGCTTCATCCGCTGTTCGCCCGCTGCGGTGAACTGGCACGCACGCACCAGATCCGGCTCTCCTTCCATCCGGGGCAATATACGGTGCTGGCGTCAGATAATCCAGATGTGGTGAGCCGTGCGCTGGAGGATGTCGAATATCACACCCTCTGCGCCTGCCTGATGGGCTACGGCAAACGCTTCCAGGATTTTAAAATCAACATTCATATGAACGGTAAGGCGAGATTCGACGGTTTTAAACGTTCGTTTGGTCAGCTGAGCGAGGAAGCGCGCCGGATGCTGACGGTGGAGAATGACGAAATTTCCTGTTCGCTGGATGACGTATTGCAGGCCGCCGCGTTCTGTCCGGTGGTGCTGGATATTCACCATCACTGGGTGAAAGAGAATCAGTTTATACAGCCTGACGATGCGCGGATTGCCGCGATAATCGCCTCATGGCGCGGCGTTCGGCCGGTGCTGCATTATTCGATTTCACACGAGGGGATTATTCCGCCGCAGGGCTGGCCGGATCAGCAACAGCTGGGCGTGTCGAAAAGCAAACTGCGGGCGCACTCCGATTACTACTTCAATGACACGCTCAATGACTGGGCATTATCGTTTCAGGATTTCGACATCATGTGCGAAGTGAAAATGAAGAATCTGGCGCGGGAACAGCTCTACCAGTGGGCGAAACGGCAACAGCGGATAGCGTAACCGCAGACAGCTTCCTCCTTGCTGCATTGGCAGCAAGGAGGAAGCGACCTTAGATAATCGCCACGCCGCCGGTAACGGCAATTGTTCATCGTCCGATCAAACTCGTCATCGCTGATTTCATCCAGCGATTCACGCGTCATCTGATAAGTCGCTTTGTTCACCAGAATGTTGATCTCACCAAACGCTTCTACCGCTTTCTCAACGATGGCGGAACAGTGTGCTGCCTCAGTAATATCGCCTGGCACCAGAATCGCTTTCTGGCCTGCGGCTTCGACCAGCCGGGCGGTATCCTGCGCATCTTCATGTTCATCAAGGTAAGAGATCAGGACATCGGCCCCTTCTCGGGCAAACGCGATGGCGACCGCCCGGCCGATGCCGGAATCGCCGCCGGTAATAATGGCTTTTTTGCCCGCCAGCCGGCCTGAGCCCTGATAACTTTGTTCACCATGATCGGGCTGTGGCTGCATGGCCGCGGTTTTACCCGGCGGCGTTTGTTGCTGTTCGGCAAAAGGGGGTTGCGGGCGTTGAGTTGATGACATGAATATTCCTCCATAAAAATCCGTTAGCGTAAAACAATCAGTCAGGGCCGCCGGAACGGCTGCGGCCCTGACTGACACGCTGGCGTCAATTAAGGTTTCGGTGACGCGACACCGTCAATCTGCTCCTGCTGCGCGCCTGAGCCTGGACGAGCGTTACCGAGCAGCGGCTCGTCACCGAGGATCTCCGGCTGCTGTTTCGCACTGAACTGACCGTGACCATCGTAGGCCGGGCCATTGCTCCAGCGGCCTTCCCGCAGCGGTTTATCCAGCGACGTGTTCAGGCAGTAGTAAGAGTGCTCCTGTGCTTCATGCTCCTGCGGGAAGCTGTTCGGAATCGGCAGCGAAGCATTCAGGCCGCCCATGTCTTCGAGCACCGCCAGCCACTGCTGCTGGTGCATGGTGTCACGGGCGATCAGGAACGACAGGAAGTCCTTCATCCCTTTATCTTCCGTCATATTGTACAGCCGGGTCGCCAGCACGCGGCCGGTGGCTTCAGCAGTGACGTTAGCCAGCATATCGGCCGCCACGTTGCCGGAAGCATAGATATGGCTCATGTCGAAAGGCATACCGTTGGCGTTCACCGGCATTGCTGCCAGACCCGATGAGAGAATATGGCGCGGGTTCATGCCGCCCAGAATGGCGTTAACCACCGGATCTTTGGCTGAGGCTTCCTGGTAGGAGAGCGGTGCGCCCTCAAGGTTGAGTGCCACTGCATAGCCCAGCATTTCGATATGGCTGAGTTCTTCGGTTGCGGTGGAGATCAGCAGATCCCGAATCCGGGCATCGCCACGCGCGCCCATCGCCTGGAAAAAGTATTGCATCGCCACACGAATTTCACCCTCTACACCACCAATGGCTTGCTGTAACAGCATGGCGAATTCTGGATCTGGTTTCTCGACGCGAACCGGGAACTGGAGTTTTGATGAATGATGAAACATGATTTTTTTCCTCGTCAGTGTTTGCACTCAATGGAGGAAAAAGCTTGGACAGGGATGGCGAAAAAAGAAAGCGTAACGAGAGCAATTACCTGGCAAGTAAGGGGGGATTAACGTTTTGCTTTTATTTAATTAATTTAAATACAGTGATTTGAAGTTTTAGCGCTGCTTTTTTTACCTTTTTTCTATCAGATTCCCTGAAAAGAGTGCTCTGCTAAACGCTGTACGCATGCGCGCTTTTTCGCGAAAACCTGTACAGGTTTTGATGATCAGACCGCACTGGCGGGTACGAGCAGGCGGCGTAACGGTTGCAATCTTATTCACCTGACTGTGAAGCCAGCACAACTCACTTCACACCTGCGCCACAGAAGGCTAAGGTTTAGCGCTTACTGATCAGAAGGATATGATCATGATTAACGACTATTTCGCGCTTCCGCCTGCTGGCATCACGCAGGAACAACACAAACGCACGGTGGCAGTGGCGGCTGCGCTGGCGGTAGCTAAAGAGTCAGTCAGCGCGTCAACCTCGGCGACCGGTTCAAAAACGGCGTGGGTTCTGCAGGCGGTAGCCAATGAAATTGCTAATCTGGCGGATGCGATTCAGGATGCGCTGGAAAGCGATAGCGAGGTGTAAATCTGGCACCTGATGCGGTGTGGCGCCGGGTCGCCGCTGAGGCCCGGCAACGCATAGGCTGCCGGGTATAGCGCTTATTCTACTGATGGCGGCTCATATTTAATGTACTGCCGCAATGTGTCATGAATTGCCCGGTTATTGCCTTCATCCAGGCCGCGTCCGGCATATTCTTTCGCCAGCGCCGCCAGCACATCATCAAACTTACCTTTTGTAGTTGAGATTATTCAGCGCAATTTGCCGACCGAGGATCTCTTTTAATACCGTGGTCTCTACTTTTAGCTGACGGACTTCATCTTCAAGATGTTTGATTCGCGCATCGTCTGACATAACACCTCCATGATTAAAAACCGCAGAATAACCATGCCGCGCCGGATGTTCAAACAACGCAGGCAGCCGACAGACTTTGTCAGATTTTCCTTAAGTCAGAATAATAGGTTAGCCGGGATGTTATTCCGGCATGCGCGATGAACAATCCGTGCCGCTCAGGTTGTGCGGTGATAGTGATCACTTTCTGCTGAATATTACGCCAGCGTAAAAAAACGCCACAAAAAAGTGCATTTTATCAACCACTTAGCTTAAACCTTTCCGTTGCGCTTGATTAAAAGCGTAGTTCGATATTACTGTGTTTATATACAGTTATCTGGA
The DNA here is from genome assembly GCA_009830035.1 of Pantoea sp. Eser. GTDB lineage: Bacteria > Pseudomonadota > Gammaproteobacteria > Enterobacterales > Enterobacteriaceae > Pantoea. Next base: position 333,602 of record SZZY01000002.1, on the reverse strand, counting down.
AAAGGAGTGTTATTATAGAATTCATCAAACCTGCGGACCTGCGCGCCGTTATGCCGTTGCCGTTGTACATCGAACGGGTACCCTGCGGATTTCCCTCACCGGCGCAGGATTATGTCGAACAAAGAATTGATTTGAACGCGCTGATGGTTCAGCGGCCCAGCGCCACCTATTTTGTCCGGGTGAGCGGCGAATCGATGATCGACGCGGGTATTAATGACGGTGACATGCTGGTGGTCGACAGTTCGCTGACCGCCGCCCATGGCGATATTGTGGTCGCCGCCGTTGACGGTGAATTCACGGTTAAACGCCTCCAGCTCCATCCCTGCCTGCAACTGATGCCGATGAATACCCAGTTCAAGCCGATCGCCATTAAAACGGAAGATGCGCTTGAGGTGTTCGGCGTAGTGACCTTCGTAATTAAATCGACCCATTAATCATGTTTGCGCTGGTCGACGTGAACAGTTTTTATGCCTCGTGTGAAACGGTGTTCCGACCCGATCTGCGCGGCGAGCCGGTCGTGGTGCTGTCGAATAATGACGGCTGTGTCATTGCCCGCAGCGCTGAGGCGAAAAGGGTGGGCATCAAAATGGGCGCACCCTATTTTAAAATGCATGAGGAGCTAACGCGCCATGGGGTGCAGGTCTTCAGCTCGAACTATGCGCTCTACGCCGATATGAACCATCGGGTGATGACCATCCTGGAAGAGATGGCCCCTTCGGTTTAGATCTATTCGATCGATGAAGCGTTTCTGGATCTGACCGGCGTGCGTAACTGTACGGTGCTGGAAACCTTTGCCCGCCAGGTCCGGGATCGGGTGCTGAAAGAGACGCATCTGACCGTCGGCGTCGGCATCGCCCAGACTAAAACGCTGGCGAAGCTGACTAATTTTGCCGCCAAGAAGTGGAGCAAAACCGGCGGCATCGTCGACCTGTCGGACCCTGAGAGGCAGAAAAAGCTGCTGGCGTTGATTGATGTCGCCGACGTCTGGGGCGTAGGCCGCCGCATCGCGAAACGGCTGAATGCGATGGGGATCGAGACTGCGCGGGATCTGGCCGCCCAGAGCATCCCGACCATTCGCAAGCATTTTAATGTGGTGCTGGAGCGCACCACGGTCAGGGAACTGCGTGGCGAGCCCTGTCTGGAACTGGAAGAGTTCGCCCCGGTGAAGCAGCAGATCATGTGTTCGCGATCGTTTGGCAGCCGCATTTCAGATTACAATCAGATGCGACAAGCCATCTGCGCCTACGCTGAACGGGCGGCAGAAAAACTGCGGCGGGAAAAGCAGTATTGCCGTCAGGTTGGCGTATTTGTGCGTACCAGTCCGCATGCGGCCAACGAAACGTTCTATGGCAATCAGTCCACCGGTCAGCTGCTGACTCCGACTCACGACACGCGTGACATTATCCGCGTCGCCATGGCGTGCCTGGATAATATCTGGATAGAGGGCCACCGCTATATGAAAGCCGGTATCCTGCTGGGTGATTTTTTCAGTCAGGGCGTTGCCCAGCTTAATCTGTTCGATGAGGTGCCACCGCGAGCTGACAGCGAGGTACTGATGCAGCTGGTTGACCGCATCAACCAGAGCGGCGGTGGAAAGCTGTGGTTTGCCGGTCAGGGCATTCACAAAGAGTGGGCGATGAAGCGCGATATGCTGTCACCCGCCTATTACCACCCGTCTGACCGATTTACCTGTCGCGAAAGTGAAGTAAGGGCCTGCTATTTTTACTTGCGTTGTAGCGTCATGATTTCTGGTTAAAAGCTTTTTTATCACGAAGTGAAATTATTGGGCAGTTATCCTTTACCCGGATCGACCAGTTGTTAGATGGTCGGGCGTATTGATAAAATATTTAGGTAAATGTGATGAAATTTAGACGATTTGAAACCTGAATTAATCAGTGGCCCGCCATACATTTCACCGCGATAGTAAAAAGCCGTCGCGAAGATGAATATGAGATTTATGCGGTCGATGAAAGCAATAATATAAAATCTCAGCCATTTATCTGTTTTGCGGATAATGAAAACCATGCCAGCCTGCTTATTAAACAGTTTGTGCTGTGGCTGATCAAAATAAATAGTGAGAAACGCCACCAGCAAAAGGCCGATCGTCACGCCGAGGCCGCATTACTGCCGGATAAATAAGCGTCGGAATTGTTCTGATGCCGGGAAAACAAGGCCGCACTAAAAAACATAAATCAAGTAGCATCGTTAACCATTCAGGCGATTAAATTTTCATGCAGCCGAACCTGTGTCCGAGGATAAAACATCAGCGCGGTATACTTATTTATCAGCGACTGGGCTACCATCCCCCGTTGATTTTTACGGGAGCACCTTCCCCCCTGGCCGGTAATGATTATCACGATAGCCACAGCGCATAAAAACAAAGAGCGGGGCCGCCCCAGAGAGTTTGATATTGAACAGGCTCTGGACCGCGCCATGATTGTTTTTCGGCAAAAACGGGATCACGCGGCATCACTGAGCGATCTGGGCGAGGCGATGAAGCTCTCTGCAGGCAGCATCTACAAGGCGTTTAAAGATAAACGCTCCCTGTTTTTGCAGGTGTTTGAACGCTATCTGCTGCTGCGTAATGCCGAGCTGCGCCGCCGGCTGCTGCCCTGTACCAGCGGACGGGCAAAGATAACCGAACTGCTGCAGTTCTATGTCAATTCCGCGCGTGCCGTTGAAGGACGACGCGGCTGTCTGGTGGTCGCCAGCGCGATTGAATTGCAGACGCTGGATGAGGCGCTGGCGCTACGCATCAATCAGGTGGTGGCGGGTAATCAGTGTTTCCTGGTCTCGCTGCTGGAGCAGGGACAGCAGGATGGCTCGGTCTCCGCCACGCTGGATGTTGAGTCGGCTGCCGGACTGATCCTCTGCATTGCCTATGGGATGCTGGTGGCGGGCAAGGTCAGCGATGTGGCAAACGAACAACAAACCCTTGCCCTGAAGTGCTGGGTTAACATTTACTTAATTAGGAGGCGAGCGCTTCCTAAAGTTGTTGGTAAAACGGACAGAGGTAGCGAACAAGAGAAACGCAATGACAAATATCATAACCCGCGGCGGGACAATCGTCGCCTGCCAGACGTCCAGGAGCGAGCAGTGACAGACGAAGACCTGGCGATTAATGATGAAATCCGCGCCCTGATAGGAAAAGTGGTCTCACGCCTGATCAGGCCCAATGAAGTGCTGAGTGTTCATGAGATCATCAACGCGCTGCACAGTTTGCGCGTCCGTTCACCCGATCGTAATACGCGATTGTCCTGCCGGAAAGCGATTCGCATTCTGGCGCGTAAACTCCATTAGCCTACCGCTTTTCAGCCAGAGAAATGCGGCGGCGGCCTTTCCGAACGGCTTATTGTGTGCCAGGCTTTTCTGCTCCATTATCCTGCGTAGAGAATTAAGGCCTGTTTCGTGAAAATCTTAATCTTACTGACCCTGGTGGCCGCTATCGGCTGTTCCGTTTTTGCCGCCCGTGGCGGGTTCGAAACTCATGCGACAAAGCATCCGTCGCATCAGAGCGTAACCGAAAACGGCGAACCACTGACTCAATAAACCCACTGGATAACGCGACCGTCAGCTCTGACAGGTCATGCTGCCGTTACCGTGCACGTCTGGGCGTTAGCTTTAAGTTGGCCTCTCTGGTGTATACAATGACGCGGTAACAAAAAGCAGGCAGTGGCGCGATACGGGCACCAGAGAGGGAGCCCCGGCAGGAACGTCAGCCGGAGAGGAAGGTTTAGCGATAGTTTTTCAGTTCAACCGGTTCCTGTCCGGTCACCACCAGCCAGTTCAGCTCGGCCCGATCGCGGGTAGAGGCATTAATAAAGCTTTTCAGCCAGTTGCGCGCATCAGCGATTTGCGCCACGCGATCGTCGTTACTCTCATTTTCAGCCATCTCGCCCAACTGTCGAATCAGTGATACCAGCGTAATATCCTGTTGTTCAAACGCCAGGTTAATGGCGGCTTCACCAAGAATCATATGACCGGTTGATTTATGGTGAAATACCATGGGTAACCTCCTGAGTGAAAATTTAAATAATGCAGTAATTATTCTAGTAAAAAGCAGCTTAAACGAAAGCGGAATAACCCAAGGCAGGCGCTATTAAAATCATCAGCAAATAAAATGAACTTTTGTGTATACAGTTAAATTACTGATATCTGGCTAAAACGCGGTGCTGCACTGTTTTTGCTGCAATTGCGTGTACGCATAATACCGGTAACAAAAGTTGGACATGCCTGAAATTCAGATAAGTATCGGAGCGAAATAAAGCGCGGCAGTAGCACCTGGCTGTCCCGCACAGATGAATGGCGGCGGTTATAAGAAAAGTGACAGGGCAGGGGACGATTAAACGGTCAGCTGAAAAAAGGTAAAAATAAAGCCGCCGCAAGGCGGCTTTATAACGGAATACCGTTGATTATTTATTTGGCACTTCAGAAACAGCTTTGACGTCAGCTTTATTAATTTGCTGCTTGACGCCATTGGCATCTTTATAAGCCAGCAGGCCGGCATCTGACTCAGAAGGTTTGCCATCACTGATAATGGTGCGTCCATCATTGGTATGAATGGCATAGCTGGTACGGGTGCAACCGGTTAATACGGTCATACCAATCAATGCAGCAAGAAGTAAAATCAGCGCTTTTTTCATCGTAATCACCTTATATTAGTTATAGAGTTCACTCATGTTACTAATTTCGTTGCGATTGATTTGCTCAGTTTTGCCGGTCTGAGCATCGCGATATGACACCAGTCCGGTATCATCATCAATTTGTAGCTTGCCGTCGGTAACAATAGTGCGGCCATCGGTAGTCTTAATCGATTGATTGGATGCGCGACCCACCAAGGTGCCTAAACAAAGGGCCACCAAAGCGACAGCCGAGAGGGATTTCATTTTCATTTTTTCATCTCCTTGAAGTAAATCCAGACGTATACAGCATAGACGCCTTTATAAATTTTGCTGGTCCTGTCGCGTTTCGTTGGCTATTTTTTCGCCAGAAAGCGGCGTGCAGGGGAATAATCGTTCTTCTGTGGGCCGGATATAGCATTTATTGCCAATGAAAGGGGGCGGGCAGGATATTTGTCCGCCCGGTTAATTAAATCGTACGCAAATAACCCGCAGTGAAAAGGTCAGACCAGTAAAATTAACCCTGCTGCCGTCGCCCATGTTGTGCCGCCCGCATCAGCTATGCTTAAGCGAGGAGGTGCTTATGTTTGGACGATTTGCGCAGTACAGCAGCCGGAATGACTATTTCGATGCGCTGGGCATTCCGGCAGATGAAATTATTTACGACCCGCAACCGATCGGCCGCTACAACGTTGCGCCCGGCACCCGGGTGCTGTTGCTGAACCAGCGCGACAATCGGCTGAATCTTGATCCGGTGTTGTGGGGTTACGGTCCCGACTGGTGGCACAAGGCACCGCTGATCAATGCGCGCAGTGAAACCGCGGCGCAGGGACGGATGTTTAAACCGTTATGGGCGCACGGCCGCGCTATCGTGCCGGCAGATGGCTGGTACGAATGGAAAAAGCAGGGTAAACAGAAGCAGCCGTGGTTTATCTACCATCGTCAGAAGCAACCGCTGTTCTTCGCCGCCATCGGCAAAGCGCCTTATGACCGCGAGCACGGCAAAGAGGAGTTTGTGATTGTGACTGCCGCCAGCGATAAAGGGATGGTCGATATTCACGATCGGCAGCCGCTGGTGCTGGCGGCCAGCGCAGTGGCTGAATGGCTAAGCCCGGAGACCACGCCAGAACGGGCGGTTGAGATTGCGCAGCAGGCGGCATTACCGGAGCAGGCGTTTGCCTGGCACCCGGTGAGCCAGGCGGTGGGGAATATTCATAATCAGGATGCCAGCCTGATCGCGGAGATTGATGACCCGGCAGAGTGAGTCGTACCGAGTCGGACAGGACGGATTAACCGTGCCGATCAACTGTGCTGATCAACAGTGTGAGCCGATCGGCAGGGCCGATCAGAGGAGTGAGTCTTCCCCGGCTTTCGCGGCCGCTTTCTCAGCTTTCATCGCATTGAGAGGCACTCAGCCAGCGATCGAATTTCTGGTAGGTGTCGATAAAGGTTTTAAAGTAGCTACTGGCTATGGTGGCGTTCTCTTTGTGGTTCATAAACGCTACCGCCAGTTTGAATGCATCTTCGTTATCAAATTTCATTTTTGTCTCCCTCGCTTCAGATCTATAGAGCGTAGCCCGATAAAGCCGCGCGTGCATTCAGACAACCGGCTGATAAACCGCAATAAAGTACCTCAATGTCAACTGTCGGCCAGATTGGCGTGGATTCCCACTTACTTCACGCCAAATTCTTCTTATAATGCCAGCTTCACTCGTAAAGGAGACCCGCATGTTGAAAGGATTAACCGTTGCCGCTGTGCTGCTGTCGGGCTGTAGCCTGATGCATAAACAGCCACCGGCACCCCAGACCCTACACTATCGCTGTGGTACGTTACCGCTGACCGTCACCCTTGATGACGCACAGCAGCAGGTCAGCTTTATTATGGATGGACAGCCGCTGACGCTGAAACAGACGATATCCGCCTCGGGCGTCCGCTACAGCGACGGCAACTACGTCTTCTGGTCCAAAGGAAACGGCGCGTTTATCGAACGTAACGATAAAATTGTCGTCAATGATTGTGAGCTTGCAACCCGCCAGCTGACTGTTTATCTGAATGAGCGAACATTATGAGCGACAGCGATACGCTACACACCATTGCCCACCTGCGGCGTGAATATACCCGCGGCGGGCTGCGCCGCAAGGATCTGCCGGACGATCCTATCGCGCTGTTTGAACAGTGGCTGAGCCAGGCCTGCGAAGCGAAGCTGCCCGATCCGACGGCGATGACCGTGGCGACGGTGGATGAACAGGGGCAGCCGTGGCAACGCATCGTCCTGCTGAAGCATTTCGATGCGCAGGGCATGGTGTTTTATACCAACCTCGGCAGCCGTAAGGCCCTGCAGCTGGCGCACAACCCGCGTATTTCGCTGCATTTTCCGTGGCACTTTCTGGAGCGTCAGGTGCTGGTGCTGGGTGAGGTCGAGAAGCTGTCGCCGCTGGAGGTGCTGAAGTACTTCCACAGCCGTCCGCGTGACAGCCAGATTGGTGCCTGGGTGTCGAAGCAGTCGAGTCGCATTTCCGCGCGCGGCATACTGGAAGGCAAGTTCTTGGAGCTTAAGCAGAAGTTCCAGCAGGGCGAGATCCCGCTGCCCAGTTTCTGGGGCGGCTACCGGGTGAAATTTCATACCGTGGAGTTCTGGCAGGGAGGCGAACATCGCCTGCACGATCGTTTCCTCTATCAGCGCGATCACGACGGCTGGAAAATCGACCGACTGGCACCCTGAATCGGTAAGATTCCCCCCCCCTTTCAGCGCTGGCACAGAAGGCGTCAGCGCTTTATGCTATAGCCCTCATTTTTTTCGATTCCGCAACTCAGCGGAAAAGCTGTGTACCAGCATAGGTGCAGTCTGATCAATTTGGAGTCAGTGATGACCAGCAGTAACCTGATACAACAATTGCAAGAGAGGGGCCTGATCGCCCAGGTGACGGATGAAGACGCGTTAACAGAGAAACTGGCGCAGGGGCCAATTTCGCTCTATTGCGGCTTTGATCCCACTGCTGACAGCTTGCATTTGGGCCATCTGGTACCGCTGCTCTGCCTGAAGCGTTTTCAGGATGCAGGACACAAGCCGGTCGCGCTGGTTGGCGGTGCTACCGGCCTGATTGGCGACCCCAGCTTTAAAGCAGCAGAGCGTAAACTCAATACCAGCGAAACCGTCAATGAATGGGTCGAAAAGATCCGCCAGCAGGTGGCACCATTCCTTGATTTCGATTGCGGCAGCAACAGCGCTATCGCCGCCAATAACTATGACTGGTTTGGCAGCATGAATGTGCTGACCTTCCTGCGTGATATTGGTAAGCACTTCTCAGTGAACCAGATGATCAATAAAGAAGCGGTGAAGCAGCGTCTGAACCGTGACGATCAGGGCATCTCCTTCACCGAGTTTTCCTATAATCTGCTGCAGGGCTACGACTTCGCCTGTCTCAATGAGCGTTACGGCGTCTCGCTGCAGATTGGCGGCTCGGATCAGTGGGGCAACATCACTTCCGGTATCGATCTGACCCGTCGTCTGCATCAGAACCAGGTGTTTGGCCTGACGGTTCCGCTGATCACCAAGTCTGACGGCACCAAATTCGGTAAAACCGAAGGCGGCGCGGTCTGGCTGGATGCGAAGAAAACCAGTCCTTATAAGTTCTACCAGTTCTGGATCAACACTGCGGATGCCGATGTTTACCGGTTCCTGAAGTTCTTCACCTTCAGGAGCATTGAAGAGATCAATGTGCTGGAAGAAGAGGATAAAAACAGCGGCACCGCGCCACGTGCGCAGTATGTGCTGGCCGAGCAGGTTACCCGTCTGGTGCACGGCGAGGAAGGCCTGGCCGCCGCGAAACGGATTACCGCCAGTCTGTTCTCCGGCTCGATCAGCGAAATGACCGAAGCCGATTTCGAACAGCTGGCGCAGGATGGCATGCCGACCATCACCCTGAGCGCTGAGGACGATCTGCAGCAGGCGCTGGTGAAAGCTGAGCTTGTGCCGTCGCGCGGCCAGGCTCGCACCATGATCGGCTCAAACGCCGTCTCGCTCAATGGTGAGAAGCAGTCGGATGCGCAGTACCGCTTCAGCGACAGCGATAAGCTGTTTAATCGCTACACGCTGCTGCGTCGCGGCAAGAAACATTACTGCCTGATTAACTGGCAGTCAGATTTCAGGGCCAGTTTCCGGCCCTTTTTTATGGCAAGGCAGGACAGGGGAAACAAGTGAAAAATATTTTAGCGATTCATTCGCACGTTGTTTTTGGTCATGCCGGTAACGCGGCGGCCGAGTTTCCGATGCGCCGCATGGGCGCGAACGTCTGGCCGCTGAATACCGTACAGTTCTCCAACCATACCCAATATGGTCACTGGACCGGCACGGTCATGCCAGCCACTCATCTGACCGATATCGTGAAAGGTATCGCCGACATTGACCGCCTGAAGACCTGTGATGCAGTGCTGAGCGGCTATCTGGGATCGGCGGAACAGGGTGAGCAGGTCTTAGAGATTGTCCGCCAGGTCAAAGCGGCCAATCCCGATGCCTGGTATTTCTGCGATCCGGTGATGGGCCATCCTGAAAAGGGCTGTATCGTCGCGCCCGGCGTGGCGGAGTTTCACTGTAAAATGGCGATGCCAGCCAGCGATATCATCGCCCCGAATCTGCTGGAGCTGGAGATGCTGAGTGAGCGTAGTATTACCGATGTCGATGCCGCGCGGGCGCTGATCGCCCGGGGACCGAAAGTGGTGCTGGTAAAACATCTGGCGCGGGCGGGCCGTCGTAGCGATCGCTTTGAGATGCTGCTCGTTACCGCTGAAGATGCCTGGCACATCAGCCGTCCGCTGGTCGATTTCGGCGTACGTCAGCCGGTTGGCGTGGGCGACCTGACCAGCGGTCTGCTGCTGGTGAATCTGCTGCACGGCAAGAGCTTACAGGATGCGCTGTAGCACGTGACGGCGGCAGTGTATGAAGTGATGCTGAAAACCCATCCGATGGGCGAGTATGAACTGCAACTGGTGGCCGCGCAGGATGCGATTGCCGCGCCGACTCAGCACTTCGCGGCTGAAAAGCTGTAAAACAGAGCAGGGCTGGATCACCGGCCCTGTTTACTGACCTTCTCATTTTCTTCCGACGTAGAACAGACTTACTATAAGCCTTCCGCAGTTAACGCCGCCTGCACCGCCGGCCGCGCTGCCACCCGACTGAACCAACTCTCCAGCGCCGTACACGCCGATAAATCAAGTCTGAGCGCCTTTGCCCAGTGCGTCACCACATACAGATAGGCATCTGCCACGCTAAAGCGCAGCCCCATCAGCCACTGCTTGTCACGCAGCGCCTCATCCACAAAGCGGAACTTAGCCGTCAGCAGGGTCCGCGCCCGGCTTTTTTCCTCTTCAGTGCTATCCGGACGAAACAGTGGAGTAAAACTCTTGTGCAGTTCGCTGCTGATGTAGCTCAGCCATTCCACGGTGTGATAGCGCGTCAGGCTGCCGACCGGGGCCAGCAGATGGCGGTCAGGCTTGAGATCCGCCAGATACTGCACAATCGCCACGCCTTCGGTCAGGACCGTGCCGTCGCTGAGCTGCAGCGCCGGTACCTGTCCTTTGGGATTGATTTGCCAATAATCGTCACCCCGTTCCGTGATTTTTTTTGCCAGATCAACGTTCACTTGGGTGAAGTCGAGCCCGCATTCGCGCATGACAATGTGGGGTGAGAGAGAACAGGCACCCGCTTTGCAAAACAATTTCATGACCAGCCTCCTTGATGCGATGGGATGATTGCATCATAAGGGCCTGGCCCGGAATTGCCAGTGACGGCGATCGGGGAACGGAGAGAGGGTGACCGGCGGCAGCAATAAAAAAGCCGGGCAGTGCCCGGCTGGTAAAGGGTCAGGCGGTTTACGCCTCGACCTCTTTGGTTTTTGCGTCGTTGTCTTGGGTCATACGGTTAAGCAACGGCGCGGTTATCAGCATCAGCAGGGCAATGACCGCCGTCACGATACCAATCTGCTGGAACACGCGGCTGTAGGTGGCCAGCGAAATCAGCGGATCGGTCACGTTTTCCGGCACCGCCATCAGGTTAGCCACTTTACCGGCAATCACTGCTGCGCCGGCAGTAGTCAGGAACCATGAGCCCATGATAAAGCCCATCAGACGCTGTGGCACCAGCTGAGCGACCATCGCCAGGCCGAGACCGGAGATCATCAGTTCACCGATACTCTGCAGCGCATAGCTCAGTATCAGCCAGTTAACCGAGACGATACCGGCATCGCTGGCGAACTTCGCGCCCACCGGCAGCACCAGAAACGCACCTGAGCAAAGCACCATGCCGAAAGCGAACTTATGCGGCATCGGCAGTTTATCGCCCTGCCTGTTGTAGAGCGCCGCCAGCAGCGGACTGGCCAGCATAATCCAGAACGGGTTCAATGCCTGGAACTGTTCCGGCGCAAAGGTGATGCCGAGAATGCTGTGCTCAACGTTGCGGATCGCAAAGAAGTTCAGCGAGGTCGGCATCTGCATGTAGAGCACAAAGAACAGAATCGCTTCGACCATCAGCAGGAAGGCGACAATCATCTTACGACGCGCGGCACCCTGCAGGGCAAAGGCCTCTTTAGCAAACACCAGCACGATACCCAGCGCAATCACCGACAGCAACAGACGGGCGATAGACTGATGATGCAGCATCCAGTTAGCCAGTGCCACCAGCACCACCACGCCCACCAGCGTCATCAGCAGCTTACCGATTTGCAGCAGGGCGAAGTCCGGTTTAGAACCGTAATCTTTGACCATGCGCTTGCAGAACAGGAAGTTGAACAGGGTGATCACCAGACCAATGACCGACAGCGAGAACGCCACGTTGTAGCCATATTTCTCGGCTAACCACGGAGTCAGCATCATCGAGAACAGCGAGCCGATGTTGATCGACATATAGAACATGGTGAAAGCACCGTCGATACGCGGGTCATCTTTGTCGTAGCAGGTTGACAGCAGCGAAGACGGGTTCGCTTTAAACAGGCCGCTACCGACGGCGATGGTCGCCATACCGATATACACAATGCTGACGTTGTGTCCGGAGAAGGCCACCAGCGCATAACCCAGCGCCAGCACCAGCACGCCCAGCACAATCACGCGTTTGGTACCCAGCACCTTATCGCCGAGCCAGCCGCCAATCGCCACCAGTCCATAGACCAGTGCGCTGAACGAGGAGAACAGCGTGATGGAACCGGATTCGGACATCCCCAGCGGCTTCACCAGGTAAACCGCCATGATGGCCTGCAGGCCATAGAAACCAAACCGTTCCCACAGCTCAATCGAGAAGATTAAGTAGAACGCCTTTGGCTGTTTAAACGCATTGAGACTAACTGTCTCATCAGTGTGTTTGTTTGCAGTTGACACATGTACCTCAATTTTATCACACCCTGTTTCGGGACAGGAATTAAGTCCGCGTCATGTGAGTTGTGCATGCGCAAGATTGTTATTAGAAGGGAAAAGCGGCGACTAATTTGGCTGATTAAGCGCGACAGGGCAAGAATTTTCTGACCACTGGTTTACCCTGATATTGTGGGGTTAAAAAACTTATAACAAACTGTTAATCGGGTTTAAATATGGCAAGCGTCGATTATAGCAGTATAAATGCTGTGGATGCGAGCCGAACGCTGGATAATATTGATATTAACTGCTAATGGAGGTTTATGAAGATTAATAGTTTGTTGAATAATAACTGTCCAGCACTATTCGTCAGTCAGCGGCTAAATTCTAGGCGAAGCGGCGAAATATCCGACATTTATCCGTCTGCTTTGCGCTAAAAATAAACAAATGACGATCCTGCGCACAAATAGATGATTTAATTCAGGAAGAAAAAGAAGAAACCGTTTGCGTGCTAGAAATACGCGCAGCAAAAAAGGGAGGCAGGCGACAATCGAAGCATAAAAAATGCCTGCGCTGCCAGCCCTCCGGCGTCAGATGCCGGGTTTGATAGAGGGCTAAGGGCGGAAGATCAGGGCGCATCTGGCCCGGCTCGACAGGAAATTAACATTGCTATAACCTCATCCTTTCCCTCATGAGGATCGTTTATGTCATCCGCTTTACGTTTATCGCTGGTCGGCGCGGCGATTACCGTGCTGATGCGGTAGCCCATCAGGCGATTCCGCTGGCGATAGAACGTGCCGCCGCCCATCTGAGTATCGCCACTGAACAACTGGGCGATTTCAGCCGGCTGCAACAGCATGCGGTGATTGAGTATGCCCGTAACGTGCTCGACTGGCAGAATGCGGCGCATGCAGAGACCGATCGGACCGGACGAATGGTGATAGCACCGCTGAGCTGTTGGCTGGTGGAGCAGCGCGGCGCGGTCAGCTTTGCCGCCGGTTCGCGTATTGCTCGGGCCTATGGCGCGCTCAACAGCGATGAGGGTTACCATTGTAATTTTGGCGTCAACCCAGACTTCAGCGCAGCGCTGACCGGCAGGACGCTGGCGATCAGCGCCTGGGACACAGACGGCGAGGTACGCGGTGTTGAGCTGGACGATCCCCGTTTTTCATCGCCACGCTGTTTCAGTCAGAGCAGGCCGCACTGCAGCAGCAGACCTCACCGCTGGTGATCGCCTGGATGCAGGCTGCGCTGGCACAGCGCTGATCACCAGCAGCCGGTGACAGTGTCACTGGTCGCGCGATTATTCAGGTAATAGCGCTGGGCGTCTGGCGCCATTCTGGCTCAGTGCCACCTTTAACATCATCTGGCACTTCCATGCTGATAAAGCGGCATTCAGGAGTAGGCTGTGTACTTCTCGCCGGTGTCAGACTTTGAATTGCAGTTCAGAATGCAACGCCTGGTTTGTGCCAGAAGCGACCCTGATTCTTCTCTTAAATCTGATCTGAACTTTAATTGAGTAACAAGCGCAAACCCCATAGCTGTTGATATCAGGTAATCATAGATGTGAGCTGAAGTGCTTCCTGAACGATGCGGGGGCCGAAACCAGCATTATGACAAGCTGAAGTTATGCTGTCGTAAAGCAGGCTATCGTTGGTTTGCGGAGAGAGAATAAAGCAGAGTTCGCCTGGATGGCGCTCGAGGTATTCACTACGCGCAAGACAACTTCCTTTTGAGCCGTCCGCGTTTAATAGAGTAAGTACCCGGATAATGACTCTGAATGCTAATTTCTTTACTCATTGATCTGTTCAGCGGATTGAAAGGATTGTTAATAAATGAATAAAAGATAGATTCCCTGTCTGTAATAATAAAAAGTATCAGATGATTATTTTGCGTAAAAAAATCGATGTTTTTTAAAAGCACAGCACACCATGAAATATGCATCACTGTCAGTTGAGGTAAGGTTCCTTTATTATTTTATCGGAGCCAGTTATGGACATCATCGGAATCATCATGTCAGCGGGAAGAACTTCCGTTGACGTCGCTTTGTATACGTTATAATACCTGTCATGGTGGTGATGCTCATCATCATGAAGTATCTGGAACAGAAGGGGGTACTGGACGCAATTGTTCGCTTGATGACTCCCATACTTAAGCCATTTGGTGTAACAGGACTGGCGATCTTTGCACTTATTCAGCTTAACTTTGTGAGTTTCGCCGCAGCTCTGGCCGCACTGGCTATCATGGAAAAACGCGGCACTTCTGACAGTGCATCTTGCTGCCACGCTGGCTATGCTTTTTGCAATGGGACAAGGAAACGTATTTTATCCTCTAATCCCAGCAGGATTACACTGGGGTGAGGCGCTGATTATTTCGGTAATGGGAGGCCTTGCTGCTGCCTTTACATATCATCTGATCGCCCGCAGGCTATCAGGGAAGGATCTGAAACGGGAGGATATTGAGACTCAGGATGGAAAATCATCTCAGGGTTTGATTGGCGTTATTAACGGCGCAGGATCAGATGCTATCAGATTGGCGCTGGGTTCTGTACCTATGCTTATTTTATCTTTGACTGTCGTCGGCATACTGAAAGCGAGTGGTGCTATCGCAGGTTTAACTGCGCTGGTAGCGCCACTACTGGCATTTTTCAATATCAATATATCTGACGTTTATGTCATGCCTGCGCTGACGAAAATCCTTGCTGGTGGAACGGCGTATTACGGTGTAATGACTGAAATTATCCACAAGGGTTTGATGACCCCACAGCAGATCAATGCTTCTGCAGTATTTCTTATCCAGACATTTGATTTACCGGGTATCGGTATTTTCCTGGGGATTGCCAGTCGCTTTGTACGGTTATTCCGCTACGCTTTGCCTGGAGCACTGATTGGCATCGTGATTCGTGGTATAATTCATGTTATTATCAGTTAAAGTCTATTGCCGGGGCGGAACATCTGCACTTCTGCCCTGGCATTTATTAGTATTCAAATGATAACAAAGTGGTTCCTTTAAAGGCATATTTCCGCCCCGCCTGAATCAATAGAATAAAAACAAACTGCCTGTTGCTCAGAAAAGCACAGTGGCAGGTGATCCTGATTTACTGCTAATTTCAGACGGTGATTAAATGTCCTTACATACTGCAACACATTCTGTTAACTACTCATCCTGCCTAGGTTCTGACCCTCTGTATTGTGATCCTGATACATTTTGTACAACCAGTAGTAGAGGGGGCTTAAAGAGCACGCCCGGTCCTCACTCCCTTCGTTCCTCTGCCATAATGCGCAGTGTTGTCTGCGATACGCTTAACTGGATTGAAGCCAATCTTGACAATGACCTGCATATAGCTCGGTTGGCCGATCGCTCGGGCTATACTTGCTGGCATTCTCAGCGTCAGTTTAGAGAGATAACGGGCCGCTCTATATCAGAGCATGTCAGGATCCGTCGTTTGGTCCGGGCCGCTGAGGCTATTATGTATACCACAGAGAGCTTAATGGATATTGCCTATGACTATGGATATACCAGTCAGCAGACTATGTCTCGTGTCATACGCTCGGCGTTTGGTATGACGCCAACAGAGTTGAGAAATCGCGTTAATGCACATCTAGGTACTGAAGAAATCAAAAGCGACCTGGATGCACTGAAGTTCCAGTGCTTACAATAAATATTAGAGGGTGTCGCAAAGACTCCCTCTAAACTACTTAGCCCTGATCCCTCTGCGCACGACTTTATATTCACTCACTATTCACCCCTGTAACTATTAATCTCTACTCTACTCTACTGCAATGCCAGGTGTTTTTGATTAACAACCTGAGGACATTCCCATACCAATCCTTTATCCTGCAGGAAAATTATCAGAGACTTTCAAGGGAATTGCCTGCTCTGCCACAAAATCATTATAAGGGTTTGTACAGGGTAAAACGCTGGCAGAAAAGCAACCACGTCTCTTGAGTATCTTTTGTTGCCCGGCCATTGAAGGGTTTGAACATAAGTGAGAAGTTCAGGCTTGCTGTATTGACAATATGATCCGCTATTTAACCTTTATCTTTTTGTAACGGGATTAATGAGGTGAAAGGTCAATAATAGACCCGTGTTCCGCTGGGTAAAGGCTGAAGGATTTGTTAAATTAAGTTCTGATTAAAAATGGCTGTATTGTGTAAAGTGCTTATATTATAAAAAAGCCAGGCAATTATGCCGGGCTGGGTGTGTTATTTGTAAATTATCGCAGTTCCATAATAACGATTTCCACCGTATGCAGAAGTGACTTTAAGATCCTTAGCGGCTGATTCAACGGCATTAGTCATTTCATCAAGGGTGGCACCCTAGGCAGATACATGACCAACTGGTGCAGCCTTAATGGTTTCAGCTGCATTAGCAGTAGCAAATACAGATGAGAACAACAGTGACGCGAGTACTAAATTACGGAGTCTCATGATATTACCTCAATTATTTTTTGATGTCCTAATTTTATGAGGAAGTGCAGGTGCGATAAATAAGTAAAAAAGAAATTCATAGTTATGGATTTCAGAAACAATGAATGAGGTTAACGGTATTTATAGGATTTTGAAATTGTAGCGCATTGCCTTGGTTATGAGGGAGTGATGATTTGAATGCTTTCTGATGTGAGTCTTTAAGGCGGGTTTGATATTAAAAAAAGCCCGTAAGATATTCCATCTCCAGGCAATATATAGCTTGCTTTGCTTTTTGTTATACGCTTCAGTTATATGAAGCGTGGAGGAAATTAATTTACGGTCACTACAATTTTTCCTACCTGACCATTTGCTTCCATATAGCGTTGTGCTTCGGCAATATCTTCAAGAGCAAAAGTTTTATCGATGACAGGTTTAAGTTTGCCTGAACGCAAACTCTCAGTGACTAAGGCTTTAGCATGCGCCATTTTTTCAGGGTTCGTGGTGATTTCAAACAGTTCATAACCACGCAGGGTGAGATGCTTGCCCAGAATATCGAAAACAGGTAAGAGCATGTCACGGCTATCAAGTGCACCATACTGGAAGAACATACCCAAAGGTGCCATAACCTGGGTCAGCTTAGCGACATCCGGGCCACCAACTGGGTCGAAGACAATGTGAGCACCAACGTTATTTGTTTCACGATTAATCTCGGAGACCATGTCCTGTTCAGCTGTCGCAATGACTGCAGCAGCGCCGCCTTAAGAAGCAGATCACGTTTTTCGCAGGTGCGGGTCAGTGCAATGGGTTTTAGCGCCCAACATATTGGCAATCTGAATTGCTGCAAGGCCAACGCTACTGGAAGCGGCCCGAATGACCACGTTTTGACCAGCCTGAAGGTTGCCATATTCTACCAGCGCGCCAAACGCTGTGACATGCATCATCCAGCTTGCAGCAGCTTGTTCAAATGACAAATTTTCTGGTTGCTTAACAACGGCATGAACTGGCGCATTCACGATTTCGCCATACATACCGTATTCGCTAAACATGAAGGAGGGGATTACGCTGACAAGATCGCCTTTGGCGAGGTCTTTCACATTTTCACCCACAGCCTCAACGGTACCAGCCGCTTCATAACCGAGTCGTGCTGGAAACTCAGGTACGATAACATACTGACCATTGCGATACATGATCTCAGCCCGGTTTAGGCCAATAGCCTTAACGCGAATCTGAACTTCATTAGCTGACGGAGCCGGAACCTGAACATCGACAACTTCCAGAACTTCCGATCCACCTGTACGGTTAAACGTTACTACTTTTGACATAATCAGACCTCGTGAGTAGGGGGCAAGCTTCAGGAGAGTGTGATAAAGCATGCCCGTTTCATCTGCCGATAATTTACGCGCTTACAAAATGTATAAAAACAGGCATTGAGGAACTTCAGTATTATCCAATCAGTAACAATCAACCCTTTACTTGCTCTGTCGAGAAAACAGTTCGCTGAACCAATCAATGAAAACCCTGACCTTCGGAGAGAGATATTCCCTGTCCGGATACATGACTGAGACAGGCTTGGATACTGGCGGATACTGCGTCAGTATTTCGACCAGCACACCCGCATCGATGTGGGGTTTAAGCGCAGGATAAGTCGCCTGAATGATACCCAGGCCGGACAGGCCACAGCTCAGTAATATGTCAGAGTTGTCTACAAGCATACTGCTGGCAGGACGTTGCGAAACGACGATATTTTATCAGTGAATTTCCACTCCATAACCTCACGGCTATGGTCACTGAAGAAATTTACTGCCTTGTGCTTTTGCAGATCATCTAAAGACTCAGGAGTTCCATGGGCCTCAAGGTAGGCCGGGGAAGCACAGGTCACCATGCGGATCTCACCGAGTCGTTTCGAGATAAAGCTCGAATCCTGCAACTCGCCCAGTCGTACCACACAATCCACCCCTTCGGTAATGAGATCCGTTTTCTTATCGGAGGAAAGCAAAACGACTTCAATATCCGGGTATTTTTCTTTGAACTTAGTCAGATGCGGAATCAGGAGGGCATGAGCTAATGAAAGTGGCACGTCTAGCCTCAGACGACCACGAGGTGGCAGCGTCGTTGAAAAGCTGGCCACCAATCATTCACTTCAGAAAGAATGGTCTTTGAACGATGGTAGAATTCTTCGCTTTCTGCGGTAACGCTGAGCTTTCGAGTGGTGCGGTGGATTAACTTAACACCAAGATCGTCTTCAAGATATTGAATGGCTTTGCTCACGGCAGGGCGGTGTAATTGTAGAAATTCAGCAGCTTTGGTGAAGCTACCTTGCTCAACGACTTGCATAAAAATATTAATATATTCAATCATCTTTGAACGCATATCACCGCCTGAAATTGTTGTTTTTGCGTCAGTCATATTCACTAATGCTCGGAATCTTAAACCTGATTATCCCCGTGGGCGTAGTGTAATGCATGCGTCAGAGACGGCATGTTCTACTGTGTTTTAACACGACAAACTGTCAGGGCTAAACAGAGTCAGGATTGTTATTTTTGAGGAAAAAGTGAAGTACTCTTTGAGTGGTTTTTCATCTTTAATTGCTGAATTAAGATGCCATTTCCTGCCGCCATGCTGCGGTACTTAAAAACTGAAACAGGTGCTGGCCTGCGGAAAATCTCCGTTTAAAGCCTGTCCAGAGAAATTTTATCATCTGCAGCACCCGAGGATGTGTTTGGCAGACTCGGTGTAGGTCGCTACCTCTCCGATGATGAACGTCACGCATCAATGTTAGAAATGCTTCAGTCGCGTCCGGAGGGGGAAGGCATCTGGATTTTTGCCTATGGTTCTCTTATCTGGAATCCAGCGCTTGAATTTGATCTGAGCTATCGTGGGGTTTTGAAAAACTGGAAGCGCGCTTTCTGCATGAAACTTACCGCGGGCCGGGCAACGGGAGATAGCCACGGCAGAATGCTGGCCCTGGTACCCGGCACCGGAACTGAAGGTATTGCTTATCGACTTCGGGAGAATGATCTGCAGTATGAACTGGTGGTGCTGTGGAAACGTGAAATGAGCACGACATCATATATTCCTAAATGGGAGCAGGTAGAGTTGTATAACGGGGAGGTTATCACCGCACTCGTTTTTGTTATGAGTCAGAATGACGCCAATTTTGACTGTAATTACGAATCTGAAAACGTCGCTGAATGTATCGCACGTGCTCAGGGACCGCTCGGAACAAATGCTGATTATCTGCATCGTCTCAATAATGCACTGGAAGAGAACAACGTCACTGATGAGTATATTCTTCAATTAGCTGAGAAAGTTGCAAAAATGCATGCTTGTAAGGAACATCTTCAGTGATTGAAAAGTTCGATGATTTTCTCAATCTCAGAAGCGTTTGTTAAAGAACTTCTGAGATTGCTGTCGATTGGATGGAACAGCAATTATGTCTGCAATATAAGGATGTCGTAGCGGCAGGAATGCCTATACTTAACAGTATTCAATACCATCCCAGCTTCAGATCTGCGTCCGACTCCTGCAAACAGGCAGTATTAATCTTTCATATATAGCAACCGTGCGAATACCTGACAAGACGCCAGCCAACAGAGCTGGAGGTTTTTGAACGCGTTATAACGGAAATATTGCCATGAAAAAACCGGTAGTTTTGGCTGTCTCACAGGCAGTATTAGAAAGGAGTCGATTAACAGTCTTTTTAAGGGCGCTGTCCCATTACCTGCCCGCCTGTAATAGAACCTGTTATTTCAGATGCAGTTCGTGAGCTCCCGACCTTCGAGTCCGAAAGCATCGATGTCCCTGAAGTCGTAAAATCGTGGCAGTCATCGGTCGACCCGGCAAGTATGATGATTTTAGTCTCTGCCGAATATGTAAAAAGCATACCGTGTGCCATGAAAAATGCCGTTGACTGGCTTGCAGGGGGCGTTCATCTCATGGATAAACCCTTAGCATTTCCCAATCTGTCTTTTCGGGCTGACGCCGCATATTCTCAGATGACAGAAATCTTGCAAATTCCTAGCTGTAAAATTATGACTGATTGCAGCCCCAAAGCAACGCTCGAAAATCCATTATTTAACAGCAATGTCTCAGAGTATGAAAACATAACGATTCCGGAATTTTTTAATTTCTTTCAGCACTTGTGGGAAAATATCGTTTAAAAAGTTACGCATGAAGAGTATGAAAAATTATAGGGTGAGAATATGAAAGTAAGATTACCACTTAAATGTTATGTCTTATCGGCATTTCCCTTTATTTGACGATTTTTCGTAGAGTAATAACACTTTTTAAGCTTTACTTTGGGCGATAAATAACTAATTTGCACCTGTAAAATATCAATGCAATAAATAACATGTGAAAGATTCCCTTGCTAAAGTTGATTGGTATTAAATTTAATAACTTAGTATGGCCAAATCTGCTGTCTTCTGACCTTTAGAACAAGCGGATATATTTCTCTCCACGGAAATGATTCCGACCCTAAATAAGAGAGACATTATGAGTACTATTAAAAAACTTGCGCGTAATTTTTCTTCCCTTGAGCAGTCGGCTGGATTTCAGCGTCGTATCCTAGGTGATTACACTATTTCCGCACTTTATGACGGCATTGTAGCAATTAATCCTGAAGCATTCGCAGGCGTTACTGATGATAAACTCCAGGCCGCCCTGCAGCGTCAGTTGCACCCTGTAACCGGTGAAATTAATACTTCGGTTAATGCATTCATCGTTGATACTGGTTCAAAAATCGTTCTGATCGACGCGGGCTCAGGAAATAAATTCGGGCCGACCATGGGCCGTCTTGAAGGTAGCATTAAGGCCTCTGGCTATACTCCTGAAGATATTGATGCGGTTTTGATTACCCATCTGCATCCAGATCACGTTGGTGGCATTTCTGATGATAATGGTAATGCAACCTATTCCGTACGCAACTGTCTGGGTGCCTAAAGCGGATGCTGAATTCTGGCTGGATTCGGCAACAACTGAAAAAATTCCGGAAATTCAGCACTGGTTCATCGATGTTGCACAAAATGCTACCGCGCCATATATCAAAGCTGGCCGTTTCCAGACTTTTGAAAATGGAGACGACCTGCTAAATGGGCTGGTGAAAGTCATTGGCCTGCCGGGCCACACTCCTGGCCATTCTGGCTTCCGTATTGAATCTGCGGGTGAAACTATTTTGTTCTGGGGTGACATCACTCACTTGCCGACAGTGCAGTTGTCTCATGCTGGAGCGACTGACTATAGATCTGGACATTATTCCGGAAAAAGCAGTGAGTTCACGAGAGTGGGCTCTGAAAGAAACGTCGTCAACGGGTATCTGGATCGGCGCGGCGCACCAGGCATTTCCGGGAATTGGTCGTCTGCGCCAGGACGCAGAGGGTTATAGCTGGATTGGCAGCGAATATGCCTATCTTACCGCTCGCGGCTAAGTAATGATCAGACCTAATATGATTAAGCAAAGGGCCCGTCTGTGTGGAGATGGGGCCCTTTTTTGCAAAGGGAAAAGGGTAATTCTCATTGTTAATACAGGAGTAAGCAGCAATAGAATTCCTGCTTTGGAGTGGCGTTTACATACGCTCTTTTTCCTTCAGATGTGCATTTAATCGCGTAATAGCGCCGGACGTCAGGCATCAAAGCGCCAGTTATTAATCAGGAACTGCATGCCGATCGCATCGTTACGGTTCTTATCCGGCAGCGCGTTGTAGAGGGCATGTGCCGCTTCGACCCTCGGCATATCTAAGGTGATACCCAGCCCTGGCCCTTCAGGCAGTTCCAGATAGCCGTCGCGAATCTGCGGCGCCAGCTGCGTCAGCTGCTGTCCATCCTGCCAGATCCAGTGGGTATCGAAGGCGGTCAGTCGATCGCCAAGCGCAGCCGCCCCCAGGTGCGCCACCATCGCCAGCGAGACATCAAAATGGTTGTTCGAATGACAGCCGGTGGGTCAGGCCCCATTCGTGGCACAGTTGCGCCACGGTATGCGCATTGCGCATCGTCCAGAAGTGCGGATCGGCCAGCGGAATGTCGATAGCATTAAGCTGTAAGGCATGCTTCAACTGACGCCAGTCGTTGGCAATCATGTTAGTGGCGACTGGAATGCCGGTGGCGCGCTTAAATTCGGCCAGCGTCTCACGACCGGAATAGCCATTCTCCGCGCCGCAGGGATCTTCCAGATAGGGAATGCGACCCGCCAGCTGGCGACCGTAGTAAATCGCTTCATCCAGTGACCAGCTGGCGTTGGGGTCCACCGTGACCCGCGCATCGGGAAAGCGTGCCAGCAGCGCATTAACGGTTTCGACTTCCACCTCCGCGTGCGCCCTTAGGCTTGAAATCACGGAAACCATAACGATCCGTTGCTGCCTCCGCCAGCCGCACCACGGCGGCGGCATCCATCGCTTTTTCATGGCGCAGTTGCAGCTAGGCATCGCCACCGGTGGGGCCCGACTGATAATTCATGGTGGTCAGTTTACGGTCGGCATATAGAACAGGTAACCCAGTACCGGCACCCGAATCGCGCTGTTTGCCGCTGGCCAGCAGCTCGGCGACCGGCAAATCGAGATGCTGTCCCAGCAGGTCAAGCAGTGCCGCTTCAATCGCGGCGGCGGCATTGTAGAACTTCTCCGGGTTCATCTGCGGAATGTGAATGTCATTGGTATGTGCGCTCTGCTGGTGTCGCGCATCGCTGGCAAATAGCGTCGAAATGGTTGCGTTGAGCCGCAGCAGATCGCTGCCCTCAATCTGCGGCCGAAAACGCTCCAGCAGCGCCAGGGTCGAGGCGTGGCAGGGACTTTCACCGACGCCGGTGCGGCCAGCGGAGTCGGTCATAATCACCAGAATGCGGGTGAAATAGCAGTTATGTGCGCCGCCAATATTCAGCAGCATGCTGTCGTAGCCGGCGACCGGCACCACCCGCATCGTTTTAATGGCTGGACTGGCTGACATGTTGATTCTCCATAGGCACAAGGGAAGACGGGTAGGTTTGCGGCGCAGCAGCAGCCACAGACCGGTCAGGAGCGACACGCTGGTCAGCGCGTAAAGGCCGCCGGTGGTCGAGCCGGTCTTCATTTCCAGATAGCCGAACACCGTCGGCACGAAGAAACCGCCAAGATTACCGATGGAGTTCACCAGCGCAATTCCCGGGGCGACAATCGACGCGGGCAGTTCACCCTGCGGCATGGGCCAGAAGAAGGTGGCACTGGCCTTCGAGCCGATGCAGGCGACGATCATCGCCAGAAAACCAAACCACGGCGAGCCCAGCGTCGCCATAAAGGTGCCGCAGGCGGCCACCAGCATGGCGACACCCAGCGCCTTATCCAGCTTATCGCGATGACGATCTGAAAAGCGGCTCAGCAGATTGATGGCGACAATCGCACACAGCCAGGGCACGGCGGTCAGAATGCCGATGCCAAAGCTGCTGAAGCCCTGAATACGCTGAATAATCTGCGGCAGCCAGAACACCAGCGTGTAGCCGGTCATGGTCATGGTGAAGAAAATGGCGCAGAAGAACAGCAGGCTGCGGTTACGCAGCAGCGACATCCGGCCAGGCTGCTGGTTAAGCTGGTCACGGTGTGCTTCTTCGTTGTGGAGCTGATGTGCCAGCGCCTGCTTTTCCAGCTCGCTCAGCCAGCGGGCATCGGCGGGCCGCGAAACCAGCACCCAGGCGGCCACTATCCCCACCAGCACCGAGGCACCACCTTTGAGGAACATCACCCATTTCCAGCCAGCAATACCGAGAAAATTGTGCAGCATCAGGATCGCGCCGGTGATCGGACCGGAAAACAGAAACGCCCCGGCGGTGGCGCTCAGTACCATCGCAGTGGCCCGGCCGCGCCAGGCATTGGGCACCCACTGGCGAAAATAGAACAGCATGCCGGGGAAAAAGCCCGCTTCGGCGACGCCCAGTAAAAAGCGCAAGCAGGTAGAACTGCAGCGGGGAGGTGATAAATCCGGTCACCACCACCAGACCCCAGGTGATCATGATGCGCGTCAGCCAGACCGGGGCACCGTAACGCTTCATCATCAGGTTACTCGGTACCTCAAATAGCGCATAACCGATAAAAAACAGTCCGGCACCCAGGCCAAAGGCCGCCGCGCTGATGCCGGTGTCGGTGTGCAGCTCTGCCTTGATAAAGCCAATGTTGGCACGGTCAATCTGGTTAATAATCAGCATCACGGCCAGCATCGGAATGATGCGGGTAGAAAACTTTTTGATGGCGTGGCGGAGGCAATCAGCTCATCGTGCTGGGGTGACAGGGCGCTATCCATCGGTCTTCCTCGCGGCTGCGTAAAGAAGAGTAAAGTGTAGGGCGCTGAAAAGGCGGGCTCTATGGGCAATCGCCCAGGGGACACTGGGCGTCCGGCCTGGGCATCATTGGTTATCAATATGTTACTTAAATGGCGCTTCGCTTTGGCGGCCTGGCGACGCTGGGCGATCTGCTCGGCACGCTGCAACAGCGCCTGCAAATCATCTTCGTCGATATCCAGCAGTTCGCCGCCTTCCAGCGCCTGGTGCAGATTCGCGCGCGTCAGCGGCACCGGGATCTCAACCGGAGCCCGTTTCACCTCTTCCGGGGATAGCGCCGCCCGGCGAGGTTGTTGAACAGGATAGCCAGCAGCGCCAGGGTCATAGAATTCAGCAACACCGACGTCAGGACAAAATGATAGCCGAGCTGATTCACCGTTGGTCCGCCCAGAATGGCGGTCAGGGCGACTGCGCCGCCCGGCGGATGCAGACAGCGTAGCTGGAACATCAGCAGGATCGCCAGGCAGGCGGCGACGCCACAGGCAATCGCAGGATTGGGGATCAGCTGACTGACCGTGACGTCCGCCAGCGCCGACAGCGTATTGCCGCCGACGATTGCCCACGGCTGCGCCAGCGGACTGGCCGGTACGCCGAACAGCAACACCGCCGATGCACCCACCGGCGCGACAAACCACAGGTTCAGTTCGCCCAGCACCCAGTGGCTCAGCAGACTGGTCAGGATCAATCCGATACCCGCACCAAGGCTGGCGATCATCATATGCTTTTTACTCACCGCCAGGGGATGTGGCCACAGTCGGGACAGAAACAGGCGCACCGCCTGCCGCCCGCTGGAAGGGCTTTTGTTGATGACTTTACGCACCGTGTCATAACTTTTTCTTATCGTCGGGGTCGGCGATTTTCCATCATCAACATCAATGTAACAACCCGACAAACAAATTGTGCAGGTATCTTCGGGGCGATATTTACCCCGGAAAAAAAGGTAAATAATGGGGTCAGCAACGATGTTTATCTGTCGTCATTGGCGCTGGCAGGTGAGCGCTAAATAAAAAGACCCGCCGTGGCGGGTCAGAAATGAAGGTTAATCAACCTTATCGGGATACTCACACAGGTCTTCAATCAGACAGGCACCACAGCGCGGTTTTCGCGCCACGCAGGTGTAGCGGCCGTGCAGGATCAGCCAGTGATGGCAATCAACTTTATACGCCGCCGGCACCACCTTCAGCAGCTTCTGTTCCACCTGCTCAACATTTTTACCCGGCGCAAAATGGGTGCGGTTACAGACGCGGAAAATATGGGTATCGACCGCGATGGTCGGCCAGCCAAACGCGGTGTTCAGCACCACATTGGCGGTTTTACGTCCGACGCCGGGCAGCGCTTCCAGCGCCGCACGATCTTCCGGCACCTCACCGTTATGCTGTTCCAGCAGGATGCGGCAGGTCTTAATCACATTTTCCGCTTTGCTGTTAAACAGCCCGATAGTTTTGATGTACTTCTTCACGCCCTCAACGCCCAGCGCCAGCATCGCGGCCGGGGTATTCGCTACCGGATAGAGCCGGGCGGTGGCTTTGTTGACGCTGACGTCAGTGGCCTGCGCCGACAGCAGGACCGCAATCAGCAGCTCAAACGGCGAGCTGAAGTTTAGCTCGGTAGTCGGATGCGGATTATTCTGCTGCAGTCGACGGAGGATCTCATTACGTTTGGTCTGGTTCACACCGCTTTCCCGGTCTCGCCCTGGGGGGCGGCAGCGGCTTCAGCGCGCTGTGCTGCCCGCTGTTTCATTTTCTGGTCAATCAGATATTTACCCGCCAGCATCATGCCGAGGCCGATAAAGGCGCCGGGCGGCAGCATCGCCAGCAGCATCGGCGAGTCAAAATGCACCACCTCAATCCGCAACGATTTAGCCCACGGCCCCAGCAGCTGATCGGCGCCGTTAAACAGCGTGCCGCTGCCAATGATTTCGCGAATCGAGCCCAGCACCACCATGGCGCAGGTGGCGCCCATGCCGATGGCGAAACCATCCAGCGCCGAGAGCGGAATGCTGCTTTTCGAGGCGACCGCTTCGGCCCGGCCAACCACGATGCAGTTAGTCACAATCAGCGGGATGAAGATGCCCAGTGACTGATACAGACCATAGGCGTAGGCGTTGATCAGCATCTGTACACAGCTCACCACCGAGGCGATGATCATCACGTAAATCGGGATACGGATTTCCGACGGCACCCAGCGGCGTGAGGCGGAGATAAAACTGTTGGTCAGGGTCAGCACCAGGGTGGTCGCCAGACCCAATCCCAGCGCGTTGGTGGCGGTGGCGGTAACGGCCAGCAGCGGGCAGAGACCCAGCAGCTGAACCAGCGCGGAGTTATTTTTCCACAACCCACCAACCAGCAGGCTTTTAGCTTCACTCATTTGCGTCTCCACATGCCGGTAACGAAGAGAGTTTCTCCGGAAGGGTTTCAATTAACAGTGCGGTAAGTTTGGTGGCGTTGACCACCGCGCGTGGTGTGATGGTGGCACCAGTAAACTGGTCGAACTCACCGCCATCTTTTTTCACCGCAAAGGCTTTATCTGTCGGACCCTGAACTACTTTGCCATTAAAACTGTTGATCCAGTCCGAAATACGCAACTCGATTTTATCGCCTAGACCCGGCGTTTCATGATGTTCAATCACCCGCACGCCCAGCACTTTACCGTGAAAATCAGCCCCGACCAGCATTTGAATGGCCCCGGAATAGCCATCCGGCGCGGTAGTTTCCAGTGCGGCCGCCACTGGCTGACCGTTTTTACGCGCCAGATAAAGATGGTGGGGCGCAGCATTGCCTAACGCCTCGTCCTTGACAACGTAACAATCCTGCTGGATGTTGTTGTCGTAGAGCGAGGTCGGCACCACCTGGTCGAGCAGGTTTTTCTGCTGTAGCTGGGTCTGATGCTCTACCGTGGGTTTGGTCACGGTGTTAACCACTGCGGTCGCCGCGGTGGTGATCGCGGCAAAAATCGCCAGCGTCACGCCATTTTTACGAATCGTCTCCAGCATCGCTTAATCCTTTAGATGGCCGTAAACGCGCGGCTGGGTGTAATAGTCAATCAGCGGCACGCAGATGTTGGCCAGCAACACTGCGAAGGCCACGCCATCCGGGTAACCGCCGAAACTTCTGATCAGCCAGACCAGCAGACCGATCAGCGCGCCGTAAATCAGGCGGCCGCGGTTGGTGGTGGAGGCGGTAACCGGGTCGGTGGCGATGAAAAACGCACCCAGCATGCTGGCACCGGAGAACAGGTGAATCAGCGGACTGTTGAGTGACTCCGGTGAAAATACCCAACTAGGCGTAGCGCAGAACACCAGCGACAGCAGCATAGCGGCGGGAATATGCCAGCGGATCGCATTTTTCCACAGCAGAAACAGGCCGCCCGCCAGATAACCGAGATTGACCCACTGCCAGCCGAGACCCGCCAGCACGCCGCTGTAGATCGGCTGCGCCAGTAACTGATCGGCGCTGTGACCGGCACGCAGCCCGGTTTTAAAGGTATCCAGCGGCGTCGCCTGGCTGACGCCATCAACACCAATCTGCAACTGCTGCATGGTTTCGCCCGTCAGCGTGTGGCCGCGGAATACCATGCTCAGGCTGTCCAGCAGCGTCGGTTTAATCGCCTGCAGCGTGTCGGGCGGCAACCAGCTGGTCATCTGGACCGGGAAGGAGATCAGCAGCACCACGTAACCGACCATCGCCGGGTTAAAGGGGTTCTGGCCCAGCCCGCCATACAGCTGTTTGGCAATCACGATGGCAAACACCGTGCCGATCACCACCAGCCACCAGGGCGCCAGCGGCGGCAGGCTGATACCGATCAACACTGCGGTCAGCAACGCTGAGTTATCCGCCAGATTGCTGCCCACCGGCGCTTTACGCAGCCGTAAAATAGCGGCTTCGGTCAGCCAGGCGGTCAGCGTAGCCAGTAAAACCTGTAAAAAAGTGCCGTAGCCAAAGAAATAACACTGTGCGGCAAAACCCGGCACCGCCGCCAGCAACACCAGCAACATGATATTGCCGGTACTGCGGCGGTTATGGGTATAAGGGGAAATTGCGATACGAAAAGCCATTTAATCCTCAATCGTCGTAGACGACTGCGCTTTACGCGCTTTGGCACGGGCGATGGCGGCCGCTATGGCGGCTTTACGCGCATCATCGGGTTGATTCAGTTCAGGTGCCTGTTCCGGTTCAACATTGGCGTTGTTCGCTTGCTCCTGCGCCTGTTCGGCTTTTTCGACGGCGTAGTGAGCCTGGGTGGCCACTACCGCGGCATCACGTGAGGCTTCATCGGCCTGCACTGCAGCTTTGCGCGGATCTTCAGCTTCAGCGGCAGGCTGCGACTCCGCCACGCTTTCTGCCTGTGCGGCTTTCTTCGCTTTAGCGCGTGCGACCGCTGCTTCAACCGCGGCTTTACGCGGATCGGTGGTCTGACGGCTCAGCGCCTGACGCAGACGGGCTTCACGCTGCGCTTCGGCTGCAGCTTCATCAGGTTCGGCGCGACGGGCGTTAGCCCGCGCTTTCGCTGCCGCCAGCTCGCCGTTGTCACTGCGGGCAACGCGCTGTTTCGCCTCTTCATCTCGTGCTTCACGCGCCTGCTTCTCACGTTCCAGTCGGGCCTGGCGCGCTTCAAAGCGCGCTTTAGCTTCGAGGGTACGTTTCGCTTCCAGATCGATGGCGCGCAGCTCAGCTTTTTCCTGCCGGTAATACTGTACCAGTGTAATATTGCTCGGGCAGACATAGGCGCAGGCACCGCATTCAATGCAATCATCAATGTGATGGGCGCGCGCCTTATCGTGGTCGCCGCCCTGGCTGTACCAGTAAAGCTGCTGTGGCAGCAGTTTAGCCGGGCAGGCATCCGCGCAGGCAGAACAGCGAATGCAGGATTGCTCTTCGTCGTTGTTGCCCATTTCGCTGCTGGACGGGGCCAGAATGCAGTTGGTGATCTTCACCACCGGCACATCCAGCGACGGCAGGGTAAAGCCCATCAGGGGACCGCCCATGATCACCATCTGGCGCGGGCCAGGACGGAACCCGACCTGATGCAGCAGATGGCTGATAGGCGTGCCGAGACGGCTCCAGACGTTGCGCGGCTGGGCGATCGCCTCGCCGGTCAGCGTCACGACGCGTTCTGTAATCGGTTCACCGTTGATAATCGCGCGCTTAACTGCCCAGGCGGTACCGACGTTCTGCATCAGTACGCCGATATCGGTCGAGCGTCCGCCGTGCGGAACCTCCATCCCGGTCAGGATGCGGGTCAGCTGTTTAGCGCCGCCAGAGGGGTATTTGGTGGGGATCACCCGGATTTGCAGATCGCGCTCGCCGCCTAACTCCTGCTTCAGCGCCGCGATGGCTTCAGGTTTATTATCTTCGATGCCAATCAGCACCCGTTCTGCCTGCAATACCCAGGCGAGAATCCGGCTGCCTTCCAGCACTTCTGCCGCGTAGTCCTGCATCAGGCGATCGTCGGCGGTGATGTAAGGCTCGCACTCTGCCGCATTGATGATCAGGGTTTTGACACCGCGCAGGCCGCCTTTCAGCTTGGTGGCGGTCGGGAAACCCGCGCCGCCCAGACCGGCAATCCCGGCATGGTGAATGCGCTGCACGATATCGGCGCGCGGATGCTGGCGGTAATCGGGCAGGGGATCAAGCGGCATCCAGCGGTCTTCGCCATCGGGCGTCAGGAAAATGCACAGCTCTGACAGGCCAGACGGATGAGCGGTCATGTGATGACCGATTTCCTCGATTGTGCCGGAGGTCGGGGCATGCACCGGTAACATCCGGCCGGTGCCAAAAGTCAGTGGCTGACCGCGCAGCACCTTATTGCCCGGCGACACGCAGATTTCACCTTCGTGACCGGTATGCTGTTTCAGCGGGATGATAAAACGGTGCGGCAACGGCAGTTCGCTCAGCGGCGTACCGTTGGACTGGGTTTTCATTTCCGGCGGATGAATGCCGCCCTGAAAATCCCAGATCTTATCTTTTTTGAAAAAATTCAACAAATTAAGCATGAGTTTCTACCGGAATCACCCGCACCGGAATGCTGTTCAGATCCCACTTCCAGTTGGCAAGCGTGGTCTCAACCGGCCGTATCTCGATGCAGTCAGTTGGGCAGGGCGCAACACAGAGAGCGCAGCCGGTGCAGACATCGCTCAGTACGGTGTGCATGGCGCGGGTCGCCCCGACAATCGCATCGACCGGGCAGGCCTGAATACACTTGGTGCAGCCAATACAATTCGCTTCATCGATAAAGGCCACGGTACGGACCGGCGCTTTGGCGGTCTCATCACCATCAATCGGCTGCGGCTCAACGTTTAGCAGCTCTGCCAGCTTGAGCATGGTCTGCTCACCGCCTGGCGCGCACTTGTTGATGGCTTCACCGTTATTGCCCACCGCATCGGCATAAGGGCGGCAACCGGGATAGGCGCACTGCCCGCACTGACTCTGCGGCAGAATGGCATCAATTTGCTCAACGATCGGGTCTTCTTCGACCTCAAAGCGGCGCGAGGCGTAGCCCAGCAGCGCACCGAACACCAGGCTAAGCGCACTTAATACAGCAATTGCTATCCAGATCGCGGTCATCAGAATTTCACCAGACCGGTAAAGCCCATAAACGCCAGCGCCATCAGGGCAGCGGTGATCAGGGCAATAGAGTTACCTTTGAACGGGGCCGGCACGTTGGCCAGCACCAGACGTTCACGCATACCGGCGAACAGCACTATCACCAGCGAGAAGCCGAGTGAAGCGCTAAAGCCGTACAGCGCCGCCTGCAAAAAGGTGTGATTGAGGTTAACGCTCAGCAATGGCACGCCCAGCACCGCGCAGTTGGTGGTGATCAGCGGCAGGAAAATGCCCAGCAGGCGATAGAGCGACGGGCTGGTTTTACGCACCACCATCTCGGTGAACTGCACCACCACCGCGATCACGAGGATATAGGCCATGGTGCGCAGGTAGACCAGGTCGAGCGGCAGCAGGATCAGATGATTCACCAGCCAGGCACAGATTGAGGCCAGCGTAATCACGAAGGTGGTGGCCAGACCCATGCCGATCGCCGTCTCCAGTTTTTTGGAAACGCCCATAAACGGGCACAGGCCAAGGAACTTTACCAGCACGAAGTTATTTACCAGCACAGTACCAACAAAGAGAAGCAGATAATCGGTCATTTTTTCGCCTGAAATCCAGAAAGCGACTTATTATCATTGATAGTGCGGCGTATCTCAACAGCTACGCCGCAACCGGCCGGGCAGACCGCACTCAGAATTAAATTCCTGACACAGCTCACAGCTTTACGGCTCAATAAAGGTGCTTTTTACCCGCTTAGATCGTTTGAAGTGGGGGGCAAACACCGTGCCGCCAGCAGTGAAAGCAATAGCGTCTGCAGGGCGCGGCTGTCGGTAACCGGGGTAAAGGTGAAGGTTTTCAGCGCTAACAGCATGGTAATCAGCAACCACAGCGGATAATGGCGCGGTAAACGGCGTGAGCGCTTAAAGAACAGCCAGCTAATCCACAGGCTGTAAGCCCAGACCGCCACGGCAGTCAGTAGGGAGATGGCCCAGTAAGAAAAAAGGGTGCTGCCATGGGAAAAGAGAGTCGCGCGCCATTCCGGATTAAACAGCGGTGTAAAGTACATCGCCATTACCAGCGCAGTGGTTAACAGGGTCATAATCAGCCAGGCCACCGATGCGCTGCGCAGCAACCTGTTCATTCATAGCGGTAATTCCTGTCCTGAGAAGTCGAAGCGCAGCAGAATAGCATGTCCAGATGGAGCGCGCCCGCCTGGACAACGTGACAAAAAATCAGGCAGCAGGGAATTATGCCACGTAGCGCCACACCGTCTTAGGCACACAGCCAAGATCATATAACCGTCCGCCCGACGCCAGTTCTTCGCGCCGATGATCGGCAGCACGGTACATACTGATGATTTCCATCTCATCGGTGAGCGAGTAATTGAGGTGATCGAAGAGCTTTTCCAGACTGTCTGAGTTATTCACTTTACGAAATTTAAGCAGGTAGTCGTACGCAGTCATCATTGCCATAACAGTAGAAGGAACAAAGGAGTGCTCAGTATAGGTGCAACCTAAACCTGTCCAGATCCTGAGGTTAAAAAAAGGCGAAAATCAGACAAACGACCGGGATACGCCGCTAAAAGTCCATTTTTGCACGTTTATTCATGGATAGTGTTGCCTGCCAGGGGCGCTGAACGGGGAATTTTGCATCAAGGCCAGCGCCAGAAAATGATCGGTCCGCGTTGACGCGCCAACGGGAGCACACCGCAGCCGGCCGATTTTTGCTGCTGTCCTGACCGCGCATATTCTGACGAGTCCATTCTGGCTAAAAATGCCACTCAGCGGCAGTTGAGAGGGTAACAAACGGACCGGCCAGTGTCAGATTATGGTGAGCAATGATTTTTTCTGCTGGCAGATGGAGATTATCCACGGTGGTGTGGGCATCATAAACCAGCACCACTGAAAAACCTGAATCCGCGGCTGCCCGACAGCTGGTATTGACGCAAAACTCGGTTTTCATACCGGCCACCACCAGCTGTTTAATCCCTCTTTAACTCTGAGCTGGCTCAGCAACGGCGTCTCTCTGAAACAGCTGGGGAATTTTTGGGTAAAAACACCATCCTGCGCCTCATCAACGTTAAGTTCCGGCAGCAGGCGGGTTAACGGGCTCTGCGCACTGAACGGGGAATAATCGGGCCCGGTATGGCGTGCAAAAAAGAGTGGGGCCTCAGCCTGCCGCGCTTTTTCAATCAGCAGGCCAATATTCGCTAACACATTTTGGGCGTGATAAAGGCGTGACAGGTCCCCTGAACAGGCCCTGTTGCATATCGATGACTAATAATGCGCTTTCAGATGAACTCATGGTGTTTCTCCATTCAGAGGGTAAAGAACGGAGAACAGGTCCCCGTCCGGTTAGGCGGGGAGCGAAGATCTATTTGTCAGGTGCCGGTCACAGATGTGTTCACGCCGCCGCTCAAAGCGGTGCGGGTGGTGGTAGTGATGGTGATCGAACCTGAGATAAACATGATGTTGCCTTCAGTGGTGACTGCTAAACAACACGCTAACATAGATAGAGCAGTAAAAACACCGCAGCGGAATAAAAAAACCGATTAATCAGGATAGCGCTTAACTCCGCAACGCTGGTGGCCTACCGTCGCCGCCTGGTCACCCAACCGCCCGTAGAAGTCGTCAGAGAAACGTTTCGCCCGTC
Source organism: Pantoea sp. Eser (assembly GCA_009830035.1). GTDB lineage: Bacteria > Pseudomonadota > Gammaproteobacteria > Enterobacterales > Enterobacteriaceae > Pantoea. Next base: position 299,742 of record SZZY01000002.1, on the reverse strand, counting down.
AGCCACCCGAAAATCGCACTGTGCGGACAATCACAAATCCCATTTTTCGTTCATCCGGCAAGTGGATAACCCATTTTGTACGCCTGGCTGTAATGGCTTTCAGTGGGCTGCACATAAGCGATTCTGTTTATTACAATTATTTAACCCACCCCGTTTTTACTTTCAGTCATTTTATCCATAATCGCCTGCGCCAGAAAACGGCTGATGTTGACGTAACTCCTTTAAATTGCTCAATTTTGTGAAGCATGTCGCCATTCTGCACCCTTTTTTAGTCCAGGCTAAGCGGGCTCTCTACCCCAAACAGCAAATGCCCTTCAGAGGAATAAAAACTATGTGGAAACGTTTACTTCTGACCACGCTGGTCAGCGCCGCGTTGACCGGACCAGTGTTGGCTGCGGACATGACGGTCGGCTTCTCGCAGGTGGGTTCTGAATCTGGCTGGCGCTCCGCCGAAACCAACGTGGCGAAAAGCGAAGCTAAAAAACGCGGTATCACGCTGAAAATCGCTGATGGTCGGCAAAAACAAGAGAACCAGATTAAAGCGGTTCGATCGTTTATCGCCCAGGGCGTTGACGCCATCTTTAATCGCGCCGGTGGTGCAGACCGGCTGGGAACCGGTACCGGAAGAAGCCAAAGACGTCAAAATCCCGGTCTATCTGCTGGACCGCGCCATCGTGGTCAAAGACAAATCGCTGTATCAGGCGGTCGTCACGGCAGACAACGTGCTGGAAGACAAGCTGATTGGCGACTGGCTGGTGAAAACCGTCGGCGACAAGCAGTGTAACGTGGTGGAACTGCAGGGCACGGTCGGGGCCAGCGTGGCGAACGATCGTAAGAAAGGCTTTGCTGAAGCAATCAGCGGCCATCCAAACATCAAAGTGCTCCGCTCTCAGTCCGGCAACTTTATCCGCAGCAAAGGTAAAGAGGTGATGGAAAGCTTCATCAAGGCGGAAAACAACGGCAAAAACATCTGCATGGTTTACGCCCACAACGATGACATGGCAATCGGTGCCATGCAGGCGATCAAAGAAGCCGGTCTGAAGCCTGGCAAAGATATTCTCACCAGCTCGATTGACGGCGTACCGGATATCTATAAAGCGATGCTGGCAGGCGAAGCCAACGCCAACGTTGAGCTGACGCCAAACATGGCTGGCCCGGCCTTTGATGCGCTGGAGAAATTTAAGTAAAGAGGGCACGCTGCCGCCAAAAGTGATCAAAACCGAATCGAAACTGTTCCTGCCTGCTGACGCTCAGCAGCAGCTGGAACGCAAAAAAGGCATGGGTTACTAAGCCGCAGACCGCCCTGCGGGGAGGTTTATCATGACGTGAGGCGGAGTTAGCAGAATGACCACACACAATGAAACATCGCTGTTAACCATCAGCGGCGTCAGCAAAGGGTTTCCCGGCGTTAATGCGTCGAACAACGTCTCGTTTGATATTCGCAAGGGCGAGATCATGGCGCTGCTGGGCGAGAACGGCACGGGCAAGTCAACCCTGATCAAAGTGCTGACCGGCGTTTACAGCCGTGATGCCGGCACCATCACCCTATAACGGTAAGCCGATTACCCCGCACAACACCGCCGAGGCGCGGGAGATGGGCATCGGTACCGTTTATCAGGAAGTGAACATGCTGCCGAATATGTCGGTGGCCGATAACCTCTATATAGGCCGCGAGCCACGACGCTTCGGCATGCTCGATCGGCGGCGCATAGTGCGGAATGCCGACGCGCTGATGCGCAACTACGGTTTTTCACTCGACGTGACGCGCCCGCTGGGACACTATTCAGTGGCGATGCAGCAGATTATCGCCATCTGCCGCGCGGTCGATCTCTCCGCCCAGGTGCTGATTCTGGATGAGCCGACCGCCAGCCTCGACGCCAGTGAAGTGGAGATGCTGTTTACCCTGATGGCGCAGCTAAAAGCCAAATGAATGAGCCTGATTTTCGTGACTCACTTTCTAGATCAGGTTTACCGCATTACCGATCGCATCACGGTATTACGCAACGGGCAATTTATCGCTACTCGCGATACCACCTCGCTGCCGCAAATTGAACTGATCAAACTGATGTTGGGGCGTGAGCTGCTGGAAACGGCGCTGCAGCGGCAGGGCAGTACGCTGCGCAGCAATCAGCCGGTGGTATCGTTTGAAGATTACGGTAAAAAAGGCACCATCGAGCCGTTTAATCTGCAGGTCCGGCCGGGCGAAGTGGTCGGTCTGGCAGGGCTACTGGGCTGGGGTCGTACCGAAACCGCAGAAGTGCTGTTTGGTATTCGCCGCGCCGATCGCGGTACGGCAAAAATCAAAGGCAAGGTGCAGCGAATCACTAACCCGGCCCGCGCCTCGCAGCTGGGCATGGGGTTCTGTCCTGACGATCGCAAAACCGACGGGATTATTGGCGCGGCATCGGTGCGCGAAAATATCGTTCTGGCGTTGCAGGCGCAGCGCGGCTGGTTACGGCCGATTAAAAAACGCGAGCAGCAGGCGATCGCCGAACGCTTTATCAAAAGTCTCGGCATTCGTACGCCGCACGCCGATCAACCGGTGGAGCTGCTATCGGGCGGCAACCAGCAGAAGGTGCTGCTGTCGCGCTGGCTGGTGACTAAACCGCAGTTTCTGATCCTCGACGAGCCGACGTGCGGCATTGACGTGGGCGCGAACGCCGAGATTATTCGTTTAATTGAATCCTTATGTACTGATGGACTGGCGCTGCTGGTTATCTCCTCTGAGCTTGAAGAACTGGTGGGTTATGCCGATCGGGTGCTGATTATGCGCGACCTGAAGCCGGTGGCAGAAATCCCGCTGGAGCAACTTTCGGTGGCGTCGATCGTCAACGCTATCGCTGACGGAGGGGCACAACATGCTTGAGACCCCTATGACACCTGAAAAACCGCAACGCCGTAAGCTGAAACTGCCACCGGGCATGCCGCAAATCGCGGCGCTGCTGCTGGTGCTGCTGATCGATAGCCTGGTGGCAAATAACTTTTTTGCTGTCCATCTGCAGGATGGCCGACTGTTCGGCAGTCCGATTGATATCCTCAACCGCGCTGCGCCGGTGGCGCTGCTGGCAATTGGCATGACGCTGGTGATCGCCACCGGCGGTATCGATCTGTCGGTCGGCGCGGTGATCGCCTTTACCGGGGGGTTCCTGGCGCGGGCGATTGGCGACTTCCACCTCGATCCGCTGCTGGCATTTGCGGTGATTCTGGCGCTGGGTTCCTTGTTCGGTGCGATGATGGGCTGGCTGATCGACGCGCTGAAGACCCCGGCATTTATCATCACCCTGGCCGGCATGTTCTTTCTGCGCGGCTGCAGCTATCTGGTGTCGGAGAACTCGATTCCGATCGATCATCTGTTCTACACCATGCTCTCCAGCCTGGCGTGGAAAGTGCCGGTCGTCGGACGCCTCAGCCTGCTGGCGGTGGTGCTGGGCGGGATTATTCTGGCGCACCGCACCCGCTTTGGTAATCAGGTTTACGCGATTGGCGGTAACCTGACCTCGGCGCAGCTGATGGGGTGTCAACCCGAGCCACCACCATCAAAATCTATATGCTCTCCACCACCTTAGCCACGCTGGCCGGTATCGTCTTCTCTATCTACACCTCGGCCGGTTATGCGCTGGCGGGACTGGGCGTAGAGCTGGATGCTATTTATTGCCTCGGTGGTCATCGGCGGCACGCTGCTGTCGGGCGGAGTCGGTACGGTACTGGGTACGCTGTTCGGCGTGCTGATTCAGGGGCTGATCCAGACCTGGATTAACTTTGACGGCACCCTCAGCTCGTGGTGGACCAAAATCGCCATTGGTATCCTGCTGTTTGCCTTTATCGCGTTACAACGTCTGCTGATGGTGATCTGGGATCGCCAGCACAATGCACCGGTAAAACGGTTAAGTCACTGAATCAGCGGGCGGCTCGGCTGAGCCGCCCGTCACCGTCTCTTCGGCTACCTGTCGCTGCTCAACGGCCTGCCATCCCAGACGCTGGCGGAACGCCTGTTGATCGGGGGTATACAGCCACAGCTCGGTTATCGCCTGCTGGCGAGCCCGCGCAATAGCTTGTTGGATCAACGCCTTTGCCACGCCCTGACCGCGGAATCTCTTATCAGTGACCACCTCACCAATCCAGTATTCCCGAGCGGCAATGTCATCCAGTTCATAGCGAATCACGCTGCAGGTGGCAATGACGGTTTCGCCATCCGGCGTGGCGATGAGGGTAAATTCTGCAGAAGGTGCCTAGTTGCGCTGTTTTATGCGCGCAAGGAGGGTGGGCCGATGACTCCATGCCGGAAGTTGTGACCATTCAGTGTGCAGCAGCTGTGCGGTTTGTTCGGCGTAGCAGGGATGTTGGTTCAGCTCGGCAATAAGCATGTGCAGGGCACCTTTAGTTTATCAGGCATCAAGCAATACAGGCTGGTGGGTGAAAGTGCAAGATCATGAAGAGGTTACATTGCAGTAAAGGATGTTCGCACTGCCTGGCGTCAGAGGCTCTTTTGTCTGAACGGATGAAATAATCGCTGTTGGCTGAAGGTGCAGGGTCCACAAAGGATTGCCCGATCGCAAATAATTCCCGCATCCATGCGGATCGGCCGCGCCATCCCTGGCGCGGACGCTTTGCTTTTCAGGCAACCCTTTCCTGACCCGATGGACCGGGTCAGGGCCGTAAAAAATCGGTGCGATACTGAACGAAAGGAGGCCAACGTTGGCAGTGAAGTAAGGTGTCCGCCGCATGGACAAAAATGCCGACAGCGTTTCGAACAACGCGAAGCGTTGGCTCACTTGCGGACGAGCCTGATGGATGAGGCGAGTAGCCCGGCGGCCGGGGCTACCGGGATCTCTTTACGGCGACGTTACGCAACGCCCGCCATTCCCGACTGAATAGCACAGTTTTTATAAAAAAACCGATGCTGCATAAGCCTGCATCGGTCGTTTCATTGATTTTAGCGCGCTGCTAATGGTTAAAATGAACAGCGCTGCCACAGCTGAGTAATTAACGTTTCAGCCGATAGTACGCTTGATTCCAGCGCAGTGCATCTTTGAAGGCGGGCAGTCGGGTATGCTCGTCAATCACCAGCGCTTCGATGTCGTTCATCTCGCCGTACAGATACATATCGTCGGGGTCCAGCGCCTGGCTGAACACCGTATGGTGCGCGCCGCCGCCCAGAATCCAGGCTTCGGAAGCGGTGGCCAGCGACGGCTGGGCACACCACAAGGCGCGGGCGACCGGCAGCTTCGGCAGCGGCTTCGGCTGTTCAATCGCATCAACCACGTTAACCAGCAGGCGGAAACGATCGCCCATATCGATCACGCTGGCGTTAATGGCATGCCCGGCCGGCGTTGAGAAGATCATGCGGGCCGGATCGGCTTTGTCACCGATGCCAAGGAACAGCACATCGATCAACTGCTTCTCTTCAATGGCGATGGAGGGGCAGACTTCCAGCATGTGAGAGCCGAGCACCAGATCGTTACCCGGAGAGAAATGGTAGGTGTAATCTTCCACAAACGAGGTGCCGCCAGGGCGATCGCCCGCCAGCACTTTGAAAATGCGTAACAGCGCTGCGGTTTTCCAGTCGCCTTCACCGGCAAAGCCATAGCCCTGACCCATCAGACGTTGTACCGCCAGTCCCGGCAACTGCGTCATGCCGTGCAGCGTCTGGAAGTTAGTAGTAAACGCCTGACAGCCTTCCGCTTCCAGAAAACGCTTCAGGCCCAGCTCGATACGCGCTGCATCCAGTACGTTCTGCCGTTTTTCGCCGCCCGGGGCTGCCACATCGGTAAAGCGATAGAGGCTCTCGTACTCATCGATCAGCGCATTGACGTCGCCATCACTGACCTGATTGATCACCTCAACCAGATCGCCGACGCCCCAGCCGTTGACCGCATAACCGAACTGAATCTGCGCCGCGATTTATCCCCTTCGGTAACCGCCACTTCACGCATGTTATCGCCAAAGCGCGCCACTTTAAGCTGCTGGCTGGCCCCGTCCTGCCAGTGACCGGTGACCACGCTGTGTTACAGCCCCATGCGCGCGCCGATAAAACCAAGCTCACGGCCGCCGTGTGCGGTCTGGTTCAGGTTCATAAAGTCCATGTCCATGCTGTCCCACGGAATTTCAGCATTGAACTGGGTATGGAATTGCAGCAGCGGTTTATTCAGCACACTCAGGCCGCCAATCCACATTTTGGCCGGTGAAAAGGTGTGCAGCCAGGTAATGATGCCGACGCAGCGGGTGTCATGATTCGCGTCGCGGCACAGCGTCAGTGCTTCATCCGGTGATTTCACTAGCAGTTTCAGCTCCAGCTCCAGCTGCAGCGGCAGGCCAGCCTGATTTAATCCCTCGACCACCTGACGCGCATGCTGTTCGACCTGGCGTAACGTCTCCGTCCCGTAGAGGTGCTGCGTGCCAATCACAAACCACACGCTGTAGCTGTTTAACTGTTGCATAAATCCACTCCTTTACTTAGCGGAAGCGGGGCGGGCGGCGTATTGCGGTTCAGCCGTTACGCACCATTGTTGATAGCGTTGATAGAGTTGATAGAGTTGTTGATAGCGTGCCACGCGCGCCGGGTCGGGCTGCAGGGTGACGGCAATCGGATGGCCATCATCTGCTGTGCCTCGGGCACGCTGGCGTAAACACCGGCCGCGACGGCGGCGAAAATCGCCGCGCCCAGCGCGCAGCATTCATCGGAGGCGACGATATCCAGTGGCCGGTTCATCACGTCGCAGCAGGCCTGCATAATCGACGGCGATTTACGCGCGATACCGCCAAGGGTCAGGATGTTTTCTACCGGGATCTGCTGCTGCTCGAATCACTCCATTATGGCGCGCGCACCAAACGCGGTGGCGGCAACCAGCCCGCCAAACAGCGCCGGCGCATCAGTGCCGAGGTTGAGATCGGTAATGACCCCTTTCAGGCGTTGGTTGCATTAGGGGTGGGACGACCGTTGAACCAGTCGAGTACCACCGGCAGATGATCGAGCTGAGGATTGGCCGCCCAGGCCTCTGTTAGATCTTTGATCAGCGTCTTCTGCATCTCCGCCAGCTGCGGTTTCAGCGCCGGATGACGCTTGGCGGCCAGCCCAGCAGGCGGCTGAACTAGGCATAGATATCACCAAAAGCAGACTGTCCCGCTTCCAGCCCGACAGCGCCAGGCATCACGCTGCCATCAACCTGACCGCAGATACCTTTAATCGCGCGATCGCCGACCTGGTCAGCATCGGCAATCAAGGATGTCGCAGGTGGAGGTGCCAATCACTTTGACTAGGGTATACGACTTCGCGCCGCCGCCGACAGCGCCCATGTGGCAGTCAAACGCACCGCCGGACAGGGTGACCGTCTGCGGCAGACCGAGCCGCTGTGCCCATTCCGGGCTGAGGGTGCCGACCGGCACGTCAGCGGTCCAGGTGTCGCTGAACAGCGGTGAATCGAGCTGTTGAGTGAGCATCGGGTCAAGCGCATTAAGGAAATCTGCTTCGGGCAGGCCGTTCCAGTCACCGTGCCACAGCGCTTTGTGTCCGGCGGCGCAACGGCCACGCCGCAGCCGATCGGGCGCCGTGGTGCCGCTCAGTAACGCCGGCACCCAGTCGCACAGTTCGGCCCAGGAGACCGCCGCGTCACGCACTGCCGCATCTTCCATCCTGTGACCGGCGCGCCAGAACGGTTAGTCATGGCTGGCTGACAATATGCACTTTTCTGTCATCGGCAGTGATTTTGTGATCCATTGCAAAAGTTAATGTCCGGTTAAATTTGCTGAATATATGGACCACTCTGCCGTGATTTTAAGACGTGATACCGCTCTACATTTTTCTTCGCTATTCCGGCTAAAATTAGGCCAGCGTCTGAACAGGCTTTCAGCACATAGCACTATAACGCACTGATTTATGCCTGTACCTACAAATGAGAAAACACTGGTAGCGTTTACACCGATTCGTTATTAGCAGTGAAAAACAACCTGGCACCGGAGAGCATCATGCATAAATTCACTAAAGCGTTCGCGGCCATCGGCCTGGCAGCGGTTATGTCATAATCCGCTATCGCCGAGACCATGAAGCTCGGTTTTTTAGTCAAGCAACCGGAGGAACCCTGGTTCCAGACCGAGTGGAAGTTCGCCGATAAAGCCCGCAAGGATTTGGGTTTTGACGTGATTAAGATTGCCGTTCCTGATGGTGAGAAAACCTTCAACGCCATCGACGGCCTGGCCGCTAACGGCGCCAAAGGCTTCGTCATCTGTACGCCCGATCCTAAGCTCGGCTCAGCGATCATGGCCAAAGCGCGTGGCTATGGTCTGAAGGTGATTGCGGTGGACGATCAGTTAGTAACCGCCAAAGGCAAGCCGATGGATACCGTTCCACTGGTGATGATGGCGGCCACCAAAATTGGCGAGCGTCAGGGTCAGGAACTCTACAAAGAGATGCAGAAACGCGGCTGGGATGTGAAAACCACTGGCGTAATGGCAATTACTGCGAATGAGCTGGACACCGCGCGTCGTCGCACCGGCGGCTCAATGGAGGCGATCAAAGCGGCTGGCTTCCCGGCCGCGCAGATTTATCAGGTGCCGACAAAATCGAATGATATTCCGGGCGCGTTTGATGCCGGTAACTCACTGCTGGTACAGCATCCTGAAGTCAAACACTGGCTGATTGTCGGCATGAACGACAACACCGTGCTGGGCGGCGTGCGCGCCACCGAAGGTCAGGGCTTTAAAGCGGCTGACGTTATCGGTATCGGCATCAACGGCGTCGATGCAATCAGCGAATTGTCAAAAGACAAAGCGACCGTTTTCTACGGTTCCCTGCTGCCGAGCCCGGACGTTCACGGCTATAAAAGCAGCCAGATGCTCTACAACTGGGTCAGCAAAGGCGAAGAGCCACCAAAATTCACCGAAGTCACCGACGTGGTGTTAATCACCCGCGACAACTTCAAAACCGAACTGGCGAAGAAAGGGCTGATGTAAGGCCTGCTCCTGCCGGTGTCTGAACACAACGGCGTTACGATTTAGTCAGCCCGTGTATTTCGTGCTGCCAGACTGCCGCTGGGCATCAACGTCCGGCGCGGCCAGGCGGCGCGAAATAGTGAGGATAAAAATGAACACTGATTTCAGCATTTCTGTCGTTTCATGGCATCAGTAAAACCTTTCCTGGCGTGAAAGCGCTGCAGGATATCTCTTTCGACTGCCGCAGCGGTGAAGTCCACGCCTTAATGGGCGAGAACGGCGCGGGCAAATCGACACTGCTGAAAATTCTCAGCTGCAGCTACCAGCCGAGCGGTAGCGAGATTCGGATTAAAGGCCAGCCGGTTAACTTCCAGCACACCACCGATGCGCTGGATGCCGGGGTGGTGCTGTACGTGTCACACCGGATGGAAGAAATTTTTGCCCTCAGCGACGCCATCACGGTGTTCAAAGATGGCCGCTATGTCCGCACCTTTACCGACATGGCCAACACCCATCATGACGATCTGGTGCAGGCGATGGTGGGCCGCAACCTCGGCGACATCTACGGTTATTCACCGCGTGAAAAAGGCGCGGTGCGCCTTGAGCTGGACCAGGTGGAAGCTAAGGGGGTGCGTACGCCGATTTCGCTCAAGGTCCACGCTGGCGAGATTGTCGGACTGTTTGGCCTGGTCGGCGCCGGACGCAGCGAACTGCTGAAAGGGCTGTTCGGTGGCACGCGCCTGCGCGGCGGCTGGGTGCTGCTGGATGGCAAACCGCTGCCGCTGCGCAAACCGATCGACGCCATCCGCGCCGGCACTATGCTGTGCCCGGAAGCTCGTAAAGCTGAAGGCATCATTCCGGTGCACTCGGTGCGCGACAACATCAACATCAGCGCCCGGCGTCACAACCTTACCGCGGGCTGCCTGATCAAAAACGACTGGGAAAGCCGCAACGCCGACAGCCATATTCGTTCGCTCAACATCAAAACGCCGGGGGCAGAACAGCTGATCATGAACCTCTCCGGCGGCAACCAGCAGAAGGCGATTCTCGGCCGCTGGTTATCCGAAGAGATAAAGGTGATCCTGCTGGATGAGCCGACGCGTGGCATTGATGTCGGGGCTAAACACGAAATTTATAACCTGATTTACCAACTGGCCAACGACGGCATCGCGGTACTGTTCACCTCCAGCGACCTGCCGGAAGTGATGGGCCTTGCCGATCGCATCGTGGTGATGCGTGAAGGGGCGATTGCCGGTGAAGTGCTGCATGACGACGCCACGGAGCAGCAGACGCTGAGCCTGGCAATGCCAAAAACCACACAAGCGGCCGCCGTGGCCTGACAGGAGAGCAACATGGCTTCATCCACGACCTCAAATACGCCGCCGCCAGTGTCACGCAGCGGCCTGCAGTTTGGTCGCATCTGGGACAATTTCGGCATGCTGGTGGTGTTTGCGCTGCTGTTTATTGCCTGTGCGGTGTTTGTGCCGAACTTCGGTTCATTTATCAATATGAAAGGCCTCGGGCTGGCAATGTCGATGTCCGGCATGGTCGCCTGCGGCATGCTGTTCTGCCTGGCATCCGGCGATTTTGACCTGTCGGTCGCGTCGGTCATCGCCTGTGCCGGCGTGGTCACGGCGGTGGTGATCAACATGACCGAAAGCCTTTGGATTGGCGTGGCAGCCGGTCTGGTGCTCGGCATGCTCACCGGCTTTGTCATCGCCCGGCTGAAGATCAATGCGTTGATCACCACCCTGGCGACCATGCAGATCGTGCGCGGGCTGGCCTACATCTTCTCCGACGGTAAAGCGGTTGGTATCGAAGATGAACGCTTCTTCGCACTCGGGTTTGCCAACTGGCTGGGTGTCCCTGCGCCCATCTTGCTGACCATTGCCACCATGCTGATCTTCGGCTTCCTGCTGAACAAAACCACCTTTGGCCGTAATACGCTGGCGATTGGCGGTAATGAAGAAGCAGCGCGACTGGCCGGGGTGCCGGTGGTGCGGACCCGGATCATTATCTTTTATCCTCTCCGGTCTGGTCTCGGCCGCGGCGGGCATCATTCTGGCCTCACGCATGACCAGCGGTCAGCCGATGGTACTGATTCTGGGAACCGTTGAGAATGCGATGAATTTATTGAATATCTCGCCATTCTCACAGTATGTGGTGCGCGGTCTGATACTGTTAGCAGCGGTGATATTTGACCGCTACAAACAAAAACATAAAGCCTGATTTGGCGAGCAGTTAACACGCGGACGCATCAGGCGTCGGCAGATGGCGCGCCATGTCTGCCTGTCACCGTTGCGGCTGGCGCATCTGTTCCGCGAACAGATGGGGGTTAACCTGCTGCGCTGGCGCGAAGATCAGCGGGTCGGTGTCAGCCCGAGTGACTTCCGTCGCCGCAATCAGGACGCACACGACAACCTGGCGGCGCAAACCGCCTAGCCGATGACACAGATTACTATCTCTTAGTTTTTTCGGGAAATTCCTCCTTGTCCTGGCCTGGTTAATAGTCTTAAATCAAACAGGTTAGCAACTAAGAGCCTATCCCATTAGGCTATTTTATTTGTCAGTCTGAACCTAGGCAGTGCTCACAATCCTCACGTACTAGGGGTGTACGCTCCGGTTATTCCGCGCTGTCCGAGTCCAGACTGTCTGCAACAATTACGACTACTGGGATAGGCTTTAAGAGGAATTAAAATGAGCGATAAACTGCGTGTTGGCCTAATCGGATACGGTTTTGCCAGCAAAACGTTTCATGCCCCGCTGATTGCGGGCACCCCGGACGTTGAGCTGGCTGCTATTTCCAGTAGCGATGCCAGCAAAGTCCACGCCGACTGGCCTGCCGTTCAGGTAGTGGCTGATCCTCAGGCTCTGCTGGACGACCCGTCTCTGCAATTGATTGTTATTCCTACCCCCAACGATACCCACTTTCCGATGGCCAAAGCGGCGCTGAATGCCGGTAAACATGTGGTGGTCGATAAACCGTTTACCGTGACGTTGTCACAGGCGCACGAGCTGGATGCCTTAGCCAAAGCGAAAGGGCTGCTGTTATCGGTGTTCCATAACCGTCGCTGGGACAGTGATTTCCTGACGCTGAAATCGCTGATCGAAGCCGGTACGCTGGGTGAAGTCCGCTATTTCGAGTCGCACTTCGACCGCTTCCGGCTGGAAGTGCGTCAGCGCTGGCGTGAAATGAAAGGCGCCGGCAGTGGTATCTGGTATGACCTGGGACCGCATCTGCTGGATCAGGCACTGCAGCTGTTTGGCCCGCCGGTGGCGATTAACGTCGATCTGGCCGAGATGCGGCCGGGCGCGCAAACCACCGACTACTTCCACGCGACGCTGACCTATCCGCAGCGCCGCGTGGTGCTGCACGCCAGCATGTTGGTGGCCGCCGAGTCGCCGCGTTACACCGTGCACGGCACCTGCGGCAGCTACGTCAAATATGGTCTCGATCCACAGGAAGATCGCCTGAAATCCGGTGATTTCCCGCCGCAGGAAGACTGGGGCTACGACATGCGTGATGGCACCCTGACGCTGGTCGACGGCGATTCACTGACCGAAACCAGCCAGCTGACGCAGCCGGGTAACTATCCGGCTTACTATGCGGGCATTCGTGATACGATTGCCGGTCGCGGCAGTAATCCGGTGACGGCAGAAGAAGCGATTCAGGTAATGGAGCTGATTGAACTCGGACTGCATTCCGCCGAGAAACGCCAGACGCTGTCGCTGAAACGCGTCTGATAGCTCCTGCAGTCAGCTCCCGCGTGACAGACGCAAAACGGGCCGGATAACCGGCCCGTTTTTTTGCTGAAGCTACAGCCTTACTGCACGCGGGCGCGAATCGCGGCTTTCTCGGCGTCGCTGAGAAACGCGATGGTCAGACCATTTAGCTGCGCCTGACGGATTTGCGCCGGGCTCAGTCCCGCCGCCGGGGCGTCATGGTTATACTCATGCGCCAGCTCAATGCCCTGAACCGCCGGATCGTCGGTATTCAACGTTGCCAGAATGCCGTGCTCAAGGAAGGCTTTCAGCGGATGCTGCGCCAGTGACGCCACGGTGCTGGTCTGAATGTTGGAGGTCAGGCAGGATTCAATCCCGATGTGGCGCTCTGCAAGGAAATCCATCAGCGCCCGATCTTCAATCGCCTTCACGTCGTGGCCGATACGCTCGGCACCCAGCTCACGAATCGCCTGCCAGATGCTCTCCGGCCCAGCAGCTTCACCGGCATGCACCGTCACCCGGAAACCGGCATCGCGTGCCTAGGTAAAGTGGCTCAGGAACTCGCTGCCGGGGAAGCCAAGTTCATCGCCCGCCAGATCGACGGCGGTGATGTGATCGCGATGCGCCAGCAGGCCGTCCAGTTCAGCCAGGCAGGCCTCTTCGCCGAAGATCCGGCTCATGATGCCAATCAGCCGCACGTCGATATTGTGCTACTGGCAACCGGCTCTGACACCATCAATCACCGCTTCGACCACGCCGGCGATCGGCAGATGATGGTTCATCGCCATATAGCCCGGCGAGAAGCGCAGTTCCGCATAGTTATAGTTAATGCCAGCGCGAGCCGCATCTTCAACATTTTCCAGCGCAATACGGCGGCAGGCATCGAGGTCGCCCCAGCACCTTCACGCTCCAGTCGAGTTTTTGCAGGAAGCTCACTAGGTCAGGCTCATTGTCGCCCACCTGCACGTGCGGACGCAGGGTATCCAGCGTGGTGGTGGGCAGGGCCAGATTAAACTGGCGACCTAAATCAAGAATGGTTTGTGCACGGACGTTGCCATCGAGATGGCGATGAATATCGGTAAGAGGAATGGTGGTATCGATCATGGTGCACTCGCTCAGTGGTAACTAAAGTGCATAACATTATAAAAATATCTTGCGCAACAGCGCCAGCTATTTGCGCAACAACCGGCCCGGATGCTGTTTAATTACCCATAACCGGCCGGTGATGGCGAGCAAATGGCTTTGGTTCAGGCGGACGAGGCGTGAATCGCGGCAATCAACCGGCTGACGCCGTCTTCGACCTTACTGCGCGGACAGCCCACGTTGAGCCGCAGGAAACCCTGGCCGGTGCTGCCGTAGGTTGAGCCGGGCATAATCGCCACGCGTTACTGGATCAGCGCCTGCTGGAGCGTCTGTTCGGTGATGCCGAGCGGATTAAGATCGATCCAGGCAAGATAGGTCGCCTGAGGCGGCTGCCAGTCAAGCTGCGGGAACGCGGCGTTAGGCCGGTCGGCGACCCGCATCAAATTACCCCTCAGATAGTCACGCAGCGCGTCAAGCCACGGCGCCGCCGTGCCGGTAGGCGGCGATGTCCGCGGCAACGGCGAGCACCGCCGGAGAGGAGAGTCCGTCGGCATTTTTAAGCGCCTGAAACCAGTCTGCCCGATCGCCTGGCTGCGAAATAATGCTCCAGGCACCGGTCAGCCCCGGCAGGTTGAAGCTTTTCGATGCTGAGGTAAACAGCGCCCAGTCGCCACGCGGGCCCACGGCGTATGTGGCCGATCGCCGACCATCATATCCATATGGATCTCATAACTGATCACCCGAACGTGTTGACGCTCGCACAGTTCAGCCATCTGCTGCAGCTCGGCAGCCGTCCAGACTTTGCCGGTGGGATTGTGCGGGCTACACAGCAACAGGATTTTGCCGCCAGCGCGGTCATATCACAGCGCCATTCGCGGCCTTCCCGCTGCAACGGCATTTCCAGCACCTGCCGCTGGTTGCCGTGCACGGTTTCGTAAAACGCATCGTAGGCCGGAGTATGGATCAGCACTTCATCGCCCACCTCGCTCCAGTGCCGGATTATCTGCTCCACCATTTAGATCACCGACGGCCCATAAACCAGCGAATCGGGCGACGGCTGATAGCTGAACCGGCTGGCCATCCAGTGGCAGCAGGCCGACAGAAATTCATCATGCTGCCAGCGCACTGGCACTTTCCACTTCGCGGCCCGGCGTTTTGATATTGAAGTGCAGGATGGCAAAGCGAAAGATACGGCATGAGCAGAATTACCATCCATGATGTGGCCGCCGCTGCAGGCGTTTCGGTCACCACCGTCTCTCTGGTGCTCTCCGGCAAAGGGCGGATTTCTGCCGAAACCATGGCGCGGGTTAATCAGACCATTGAGCAACTGGGCTTTGTGCGCAACCGCTCGGCGACCATGCTGCGCGGCGGTGAAAGCGGGGTGATTGGACTGATCGTCCGCGATCTCAGCCAGCCGTTTTACGCCGAAATGACCGCCGGTCTCAGTGACGTGCTGGAAGAGCAGGGCAAGCTGCTGTTTCTGACCCAGAGCGGTCGCCAGGGCCAGCAGCTAGAGCGCTGCTTT
This sequence comes from Pantoea sp. Eser, assembly GCA_009830035.1. GTDB lineage: Bacteria > Pseudomonadota > Gammaproteobacteria > Enterobacterales > Enterobacteriaceae > Pantoea. Next base: position 284,486 of record SZZY01000002.1, on the reverse strand, counting down.
GAGTCGCTGGTGGCGCAGGGGGTTGATGGCGTGGTGCTGGGCGGCGGGGCGGATAAGGCTGGCCCGCGCTCGTGAGCTGAACATTGCGCTGGTCTGCGCCGCGAGTGCCAGCAGTCTGGAAGAGGTGGATGTGATCCGGCCGGATAACGCCCAGGTGGCGCGTCTTTCCACCGAATATCTGATCCGCCAGGGGCATCAGCGCATCGCTTGGCTGGGCGGTCATAGCGCTTCGTTAACCCGGGCAGAACGTTTTGGCGGCTATTGCGCTACGCCGCTACAATATGGCTTGCCGTTCCGGCCCGAGTGGATTATTGAGTGCGGCGATACGCAAAAAGAGGCGGCGGTCCAGCTGCTGCAACAGCATCCCCGGCTGACGGCGATACTGGCCTACAATACCACCACCGCGCTGGGCTGTTATTTTGGCCTGCTGCGCACCGGCCGGACGTTCGCCCGCGGCGCGGTCGACAGTTACTATTGGACAGCAGCTGGCGCTGATGGGGTTTGGCGACGAACCGCAGGCTGAGCTGACCGATCCGCCGCTGACCGTTGTCACCAGTTCGGCGCGCGAGATTGGCCGCGTGGCAGCTGAACGCATCCTGCAACGGCTGGCGCAGCCGGATGCCGTACGGCAGAATGTGATTATGCCGCCGCAGTTGATTATTCGCGGTTCCGCATAAAAAAAGGCAACCCGGGGTCGCCTTGTTATCACGGATCAGCCGTTACTGCGGCATGCCTTCGCTGGTCGGCATACCCAGCATATAGCGAGACATAAACTGCTCCAGCGTCATCTTGTCGCCGTTCATATTCACCTGGCCGTTAGCGTACTGCAGACTGGTGACGATGTTGTTATCCTGCTGCTGGGTCAGACGGAACATCTGTCCCATCGCCGCCAGACCTTTAACCTGCTGATCGGCCAACTTCTGCGCATCATCTGCCTGATAACCTTCCGCCAGACCCACTTTGTGCATGGTTTCAGTCGCCATCGGCATATTGATGACCAGTTTCGCATCCAGCGTTTTCAGCACCCGGTAAACCATCGCTTTCAGCGTTTGTGGTTCGCCGGTCACGGTAGCGGGATCGTTAAAATTGGCCGTCAGATTAAAGGTGCTTTCACCTTTATCGTTCTTCCAGCTCAGCGGGGCGATGCTGATCGAAGGCGATCCTTTCAGCAGAACCGGCAGGTTGCTCATCAGGATGGCGTTGACGCCCGCCTGGTAGCGAATCGGATCGTCCACCAGACCTTTCTGGCTGGTGAGATCCTGCATCTGAGCGTTGTAGCGATCGGAGAAAGCTTTCACCGCCTGCGCATCGAACTGCGACAGCTTCATGTTCAGCGCGGCCTGACCGAAATCCTGTTTCCGCAGCCGAACGCTGTCGACCTTGTAATCAAGGTTGCCGCCGATCTTACCGGCACTGTTGTCGAATGAATAGGAACCCTTCATCTTGTGCAGCGTCAGGGCATCCTGACCGTTAATGCTGGCGTTGACCTTCTCAACATCGATCGACTGATCGCCCACCCGCACGCCTTCCGGAGTAAGGTGGGTATTACCGTTTAGCTTCAGGCCATTGATGGTGAACAGCACTGGCTGACCCATCTCATTTTTGCTGGTCAGCGCCAGACTATCAACGTCACTTTCCAGCGAAAATTTATCGCCTTTATTGTCGGCGCTGACGTTAAGCGTGCCGCCATTGGTCGCCAGACGCTCGCCGGTTTGCGCATTCTGATAGTCGATCGGCAGAATACGCAGCGCGGTATCGGTCGCGCCGCTGTAGCCAATGCGGGTATCGGCATTGATCAGCGATTTGTTTTGCGTCAGTTCAAACAGCTTCTTCACCGCATCGGTGTTGGCCAGTTCGCTGTGCACCGAGGCCATGCTCGGGATCAGATTAAAGTGCTTCAGCTGCGCAAACGGGAACGGACCGTGATCGATGGTTTCATTCAGAATCACGCTCTGGCCCGGCTTCAGCAGGGCGTTATCTTCAGTCTGCGAGCTGGCCTGAATCACCAGGTTGGCTTTGCTGCTGAAGACGCCGCGCTGATAATCCTGATAGCTGATCTTCAGTCGGCTGTTCGGGGCATAAGCATTCAGCTGGGTATTGGCGTTCTGCAGCAGCTGGTCCATGTGATTTTCGAGCTGCTTGCCGGTGAACCATGCCGCGCCGGTCCAGATTACGCCCAGCGCGATGATCACGCCCACGGCAACGTTGGTCTTTTTCATTGCTGATTCGTCCTTATCCTTGAGTCCGCTTACGCCGCAGGTTAGCCCCGACGACTGAAGAAAAAACTCCCGCGGGCGTTTTAAAAGCTAATAGGTTGATAATAATAGCAGTTAACCGCAGGTCCGTCAGCCGCATCACCCTAACTCGTTAAATACCTGTGCCAGCCGGCCGGTTCCGGCGACCGTTACCGGGGCTTCGCTGGCGGCAACAAAACAGGATTCGCCCGGTTGCAGCGCCAGCTGCTGCTGGTCTTTCGCCACCACCGCCTGTCCTTCGATGCAGAACAACAGCGCCGCGCTCTGCTGATCCAGCGACTGCGGCTGCGCGCTCAGGGTATGGATCGCAAAGGCGAAGTCGTCGACCGGAATCAGGAAGCGCAGGGTGCTGCCATGCTGCTCCGGCTGCGTCAGCAGCGCGCTGGAGGGCTTCTCCTCAAATTTGAGGTTGGCCATCATTTCCGGGATATCGATATATTTCGGCGTTAAGCCGGCCCGCAGCACGTTATCGGAGTTCGCCATCACTTCCAGCGCCACGCCTTTCAGGTAGGCGTGCGGCGTTTCAGCATAGAGGAACATCGCTTCGCCAGGCTGCAAGGTAATCACGTTGAGCAGCAGCGGCGAAAACAGGCCGCTGTCGTCCGGGTAGTCGGTGGCGATGACGCTGATGGTCTGCCAGGGCTCGCCCTGCTGGTGGCCCAGCACCGATTTCAGTACCCCCAGCGCCAGCGATTTGGCCTCGCCGGCCAGCGACAGCAGTGTGGAAAACAGGGTCGCCAGATTGGCCCGATCGGGATGCTGCAAAAAATGGGCAATCTGCGGATGCGCACCGGCAACCGGCTCAAGCAGCCAAACCATTTCGGTCAGCGGGCGGAAGCCGTTCATTGCTTGGAAGGGCGTCAGGGCATAGACCAGCTCAGGTTTGTGATTGGCATCTTTATAGTTGCGTTCGGCGGCGCTGAGGGGAATGGCGGCGGCATTTTCACGCGCAAAACCGGCTTCTGCGGCACTTTTGCTGGGATGAACCTGAATCGATAGGGGCTGGTCAGCGCACAGCACTTTGAACATGAAAGGCAGTTCACCGAAACGTTGTGCCACCGCGTCACCCAGGGTCGCGGTCGGGTTGGCGTCGATCACCTCGCGCAGGGAGCGCGTTGTCCCCCGGTCGTCAACGATAGACGGACTCTTCGGGTGCGCCCCCATCCACAGCTCGGCCATCGGTAACCCTTGCGGATTGGCAATGCCGTACAGTTCGGTTAACGCCGTTTTGCTGCCCCACGCGTAATTCTGCAGCGAATTGTTCATTTTTTGCATGATATAACCCTTCATCACGGGATGTTATTGGCGCTATTAAAGCAGAAAGTGCCAAGGAAAATACATATCAAGTGCAAAAAAGACGTTAAGCTCTCATAATGTTAAATTATTGTATATCATTATCTTGCCCGCCCGAATGTCGCCCACAGGACGATGCGCTGGGCGGGCATTCATTTAAAATAGAGCGAAGGAGACGTATTCATGGCAGCCAACCGCATTGAGAAAGATTCAATGGGCCCCATTGATGTACCGGCTGATAAACTGTGGGGCGCGCAAACGCAGCGCTCGCTGGAACACTTCCGCATCTCAACAGAAAAAATGCCGACCGCGCTGGTTCACGCGCTGGCGCTGACCAAACGCGCCGCTGCCGCTGTTAACCGCGATCTGGGGCTGCTGCCGGCCGAGCGCGCCGAAGCGATCATTAACGCGGCGGATGAAGTGCTGGCCGATAAGCACAGCGACGAGTTCCCGTTAGCCATCTGGCAGACCGGGTCCGGCACCCAGACCAACATGAACATGAATGAAGTGCTGGCCAACCGCGCCAGCGAAATTCTGGGCGGCGAGCGGGGCATATCGCGCCTGGTCCATCCCAATGACGATGTTAACAAGAGCCAGAGCTCGAATGACGTCTTCCCGACCGCGATGCACGTGGCCGCGGTCATCGCCCTGCGCGAGCAGTTAGTCCCGCAGATTCAGGTGTTAAAAAAGACTCTGAGCGAGAAGTCAGAGGCGTTCAAAGATATCGTCAAGATTGGCCGTACTCACCTGCAGGACGCCACGCCGCTGACGCTCGGCCAGGAGATTTCCGGCTGGGTGGCGATGCTCGAACATAACCTGAAGCACATCGAGCAGAGCATTCCGCACGTGGCGGAACTGGCGCTGGGCGGCACTGCCGTCGGCACCGGCCTGAATACCCATCCGGAGTATGCGGTACGGGTGGCGAAAGCACTGGCCGATCTGACTCAGCAACCGTTTGTTACCGCACCGAATAAATTTGAAGCGCTGGCAACCTGTGATGCGCTGGTGCATGCCCACGGCGCGCTGAAAGGGCTGGCGGCCTCGCTGATGAAAATCGCCAACGACGTGCGCTGGTTCTCATCCGGCCCGCGCTGCGGCATTGGTGAAATCGCCATTCCGGAAAACGAACCAGGCAGCTCGATCATGCCGGGTAAAGTGAACCCGACCCAGTGTGAAGCGATGACCATGCTCTGCTGTCAGGTGATGGGCAATGACGTGGCAATTAATATGGGCGGCGCGTCCGGTAACTTTGAGCTGAACGTGTTCCGTCCGATGGTGATCCATAACTTCCTGCAGTCGATTCGTCTGCTGGCGGACGGCATGGATAGCTTCAATCACCACTGCGCGATTGGCATTGAACCGGTTCGCGAGCGTATCGAACAGCTGCTGAATGAGTCACTGATGCTGGTGACGGCGCTGAATACCCATATCGGTTATGACAAAGCGGCCGAAATCGCCAAGAAAGCTCATAAAGAGGGGCTGACGCTGAAAGGCGCGGCGCTGAAGCTGGGCTATCTGACGGAAGAGCAGTTTGATGCTTGGGTGCGTCCGGAAGAGATGGTCGGCAGCATGAAGTCGTAAGCTTTCTGCTGTACAAAGGCCAGCGAGTGCTGGCTTTTTTATGCCTTAGATCGGGCAGTCCACCCACAGGTGCAGCCTTGGGATCAGCAGATTAAGCGGCTCGGCGGCCGGCTTATGGCGATAGGTAATGTTATCGGCATCGTAATTCAGCAGTTCACCCAGCACCGGCACCTGGCTGCGGTCGCGGCAGATCACCAGAATCGGCGACGGACAGGCCAGCTGCGTCTGCTTTTTCTGATCGGCGCGCCAGACCCGCGCCACCGGCTGGACTTTGACCGGGCGTTTAATTTTCAGCCGGGCCGAGGCGGGCAGGGCGCGCACGCTGGCTAACTCATTCTGCACTTTTTCTGCCCACTGTTCGCGTGACCACGGCGCCTGGGCCCGGCCTGCCTTCAGGCTTTTTTCCAGCTGGGCGATCACCTCTTCACGCTGCATATTTTTGATGATGTGCTTATTCGCCCAGCCAAAACGCAGGCTGTCCGGTGCGCTGAGCAGGGTGATGGTGCGATAGGCATTCAGGGTGATCAGCCCGCGCAGATGCTGATGGACAAATTCGAAACGCGCCTCGCTGGGCAGGCCGGAATCAACCGTAATCAGCTGCTCCAGCCGCGCTTTAAGCTGATTGATGCTGTCGACCAGCGCGCTGATTTCCGCCTCACGCTGCTCATCGCACTCGATGCACAGCGCACCCGGCAGACGCACCGCCGCCTTGGTGCTGAGCTGCTCCGACTGATGCTGCATGAACAGACGGCAGTAGTGGTTCAGCGCCAGCGTTAAGGCGTGCTGCCAAAGATGCTGTTCCACCGCGATTTGGGTAATCGCTTCATGCTCTCGGCCTTTTACTATCGGCGGCAGGCTGAACACTCGGGCAATCAGCAGCGGCTGGGCCTCAATCTGCTGGCGCAGCTCGCCCAGCGCCTGTTCTAAATCGTTTACGCATTGATGCATATCTGACACTAAGTCGTAGCGCGCCATGTTGGGCTCCCATAGTTACAACTTTCATAATGTGGCAGAAACGGCGGATGGACGCAATAGTAACACTAGTTACAACATAATGTTAAAGATACCATTAAAAACCGTGCCGCCATCCGAGCAGTGCATCGGGATGGCGATGGGACTGTATGATACGCTGTCTGCTACCCTCAGCACCTGTTATGGCGCTCAGGCACACGCGGCGATTACCGGCATCACCCTGATCTCCGGCTTCTGTACCACTCTGGTGTGGCTGGGGACGGCGCTGTTGATTCACGCCCTCGGCTGCCAGCGTATCTGTATGCCTTGCCGGCAACGCGGGCGATAAAGCCGGTTAACACCCGCGCACCGCGATCGTCTTCCACTGAGATTGCCCCCGGCCTGTTCTGACTGCTGTGCGCCATCTTCACCCTGGCATCGGTGATCATGACCGCCATTTCCGTGCAGCTGATTACCCTGTTGCAAGCCAATGGTTACCCGCCGCGCCAGTCGACATCGGCTGACCGCGCTAGTAGCCGATGACGCGGGCCGTTAGCAGGCTAAGCACCTTGTGCTATCAGGCTGCCGGCTTTGGTGAATACGTGCCTTGTCACCGCTGGCTTGCTTCTAAAAAGCAACAGTGCTTGTTATATTTATTGCTCATTGATTGTTCACTTATGCGGCAATAAAACAATAAGATGCACCGCAACTCAGGATAAAGAAATGCTTGATTACCGCTTCCCGACAGCTTTGCAAATGGTTCTGAGCGTAGCGATGGCGGAGCAAATGGGAAAACGCTCTACCAGCGCGATTCTGGCCTACGGGCTGGAAGCGAATCCCAGTTTCATTCGAAAATTAATGGTCCCGCTGACCCGTGACGGCATCATCGTCTCGACGCTAGGCCGTACCGGTTCGATCCATCTGGGTCGCCCCGCAGCAGAGATTACCCTGCGGGACATCTACGTCTCGGTCATCGAAGACAAAAAAATCTGGGCGGCGCGTCCCGATGTCACGCCGCGTTGCCTGGTCAGCGCCAATCTCTGCTGGTACTTCAAATCGATTGCTGATGAAGCCGAGCAGGCGTCACTGGACGTGCTGGCAAAACGCACCGTCGCAGATGCGCTCAATGAGCTGAAGAAACGCGATACCAGCAACTGCACCGCGGTTCCGGAACCGGAGCCCGATGAGATTGATGATCTGTGTAAAAAAAGCCGCTGATGCGGCTTTTTTTATGTGTGCAGATCGGCAGCGCTGAAGATCGCTCGTCCTTTATCACCAATTATACCTTACCAGCTTACGTAAGGTACGGTGCCGCCCATTTCACGTCGTTGGGGAAACGGGTCGCCAGCTCATCCATTTTGGCCCGCACCGCGACTGCTGCTCGCTCTCCAGCCGTCCCTGCGTATTGTATCGACAGCAGAAAATCGCTCTGCTTCTTCAGCGGTTCGGCACCCAGCTGACCGTGAGAAACCTGCGCGTTCTGCTCCTGCATCGCGCTGACCACATCAGCGGCGGTTAAGCCACGCGCCGCTACTTTATTCGGATCGAGCCAGACGCGCATCGCATACTCACCGGCACCGAAAATCGGAATCTGGCCGACACCTGGCAGACGCGCCAGCTCATCTTTCACCTTCAGGGTGGCTTAGTTACGCAGATAGAGCGAATCGTAGGTGTTATTGGGCGAAAACATGTGCACTACCAGCGTCAGGGTCGGTGACATCTTCTGGGTGGTGATACCCAGCCGACGCACATCTTCCGGCAGACGCGCTTCCGCCTGCGCCACGCGGTTCTGCACCTGAGCCTGGTCGGGATCGGTGCCGGGACGGAAGGTCACGGTGGTCACCAGCACGCCGTCAGAACAGGCCACCGATTCATGTACATCATGTTTTCGACGCCGTTGATCGCCTCTTCCAGTGGCGTTGCCACCGAATCAGCAATCACTTTCGGGTTCGCGCCCGGATATTCGGCCCGCACCTGCACGCTGGGCGGCACCACATCGGGATATTCACTGATCGGCAGCAGCGGAATGGAGATCAGCCCGGTGACAAAGATCAGAATCGATAACGCCGCCGCAAAGATCGGCCGGTCGATAAAAAAGCGGGAAAAGTCCATAACAGCCTCAGATTATTGAGCGGTTGCCGCACGCATGGCGACCTGCTGAGCAGTGCCCGGCATGCCGGGCATAAACACTTTTTGCAGACCGGCTATGATCACCCGATCGCCCGATTTGACGATGCGCAGACCGTCCACCGTCGCGCCAGGTTCGATATCACGGCGCTGGGCTTTGCCCTGGCTGTCCACCACATAGACATACTTACGGTCCTGGTCGGTTAACACCGCTTTATCATCAATAAGCACCGCCTCAAACTGCGCGCTGGCGGTCAGCTGGTTATCCAGGAAGTCCACATTGCCCTGTTCGCCGAACAGCGCGATTTCAACCGGCAACGCATGGCACTGCTGGCCCTGACGCGCCATCGCACTGATAGTGCAGGAAGGTGTTTTCATAGACGTCGAAATAGACATACATGCTCTGCTGCGAGACCAGCGTGGTTAATACGCTGGCGCTGTCGCCGGCGGTGATCATCTCCCGGCTGGCGCGGCCATCAATCGGCGCGGTAACGCGGGTAAAATCGAGATTCAGCTGCGCCATATCGACGGCGGCTTCAGCGGCCAGTACATCCCCCTGCGCCTGGCGCGGGCGCGGGCTAATTCTGCTTTGGCCTGCTCCAGCGCCGCACGATAGCTGCGGTCGTCGATGGTAAACAGCACCTGACCTTTCTTCACCTCATCGCCTTCGCGATAATTAACCGACTCGATGTAGCCTGAGACGCGCGGACGCAGTTGCACGCTCTGCACCGCCTCAACCCGGCCATTAAAACTGTCCCACTTGCTGACCGGCTTGATCAGTACCGGCGGGGCGTTTTGCGCCACACCGTCATCGCAACCGCTTAGCTGGTTGATGAGTAGTACCATCCCTAAAAGGGTAAAACCCTGACGAACCCAGTTGGTAATCATTGTTGTTATTCCGCGATAAAGCGAAAACGACCCGCAGGCCAATATTTGCAACTTTTGAGATTGCAATGAATCGCGAGGAGTGTAGGCTTGCGTCGCTGTAAGTTGCAATAATAACAGATACACTTTATGTGCGGTTTGTTGTCGGCAGGTTAAAAGCTAAGCGGCTGGCAAAAGACCTTAATAAAAGTGCGGCATTTAATGTACTAACAAAACTTGCATTAAATGACATAGTCATTCACCCTTTAAGTGTAACTGCAACTGATACTGTTCGCCGCGGCGACGGGAGAGACTGGAATGATGAGTGACGCCTTTATTCACGATTTAATCGACTGGATTGATAACAACATTGAAGCACGTCTGGATCTGGACACCGTGTCAGAGCGCGCCGGCTACTCAAAATGGCACCTGCAGCGGATGTTTAAAGAGCACACCGGCTATCCACTGGGTGAATATATCCGGGTTAAGAAGCTGAAAAAATCAGCCGATCGCCTAACCAGTACCGATGAACCAATCCTTAACGTGGCGATTTCATTAGGTTTCGATTCGCAACAGTCGTTTAATCGCAGCTTCAAACGTCAGTACGGTGTGGCACCGGGTGCATGGCGTCGACACAGTGGTGATTCGCATGCTGCATAACCTCGCCAGGGCCAGCCTGCCTGGCCCGCGCTTTTATCGGCGCGCAAAACCGCTATCATCTGCATCCTGTCGTCACGGATGCCATCATGTCAAAAAAACTCTGGATTGGACTTTTCCCTGCCCTTGCGGCCGCTTTCTACGGCCTGAAACCTTATCTGAACTCCTCTACGGCACGGCACCTGCTCGGGCAGACATTGCCGCGCTGACCGACGCCCATACGGTGGCGCGCTGAGTGCTGCAACATCAGCAACTGCCTGACTACTACCTGACCAAAAGCGAAGCCCGCAAGCGCGGCTGGAATCCGGCCAAAGGCAATCTGTGCGAGGTGCTGCCCGGCAAAGCCATAGGCGGCGATCGCTTCGCCAACCGTGAGAAACGCCTGCCGCAACGGGCGGGCCGCCAGTGGTATGAGGCGGACGGCGCGACGCCGACGGGCTGGTACTGCTCTCCACCGATCACTATCGCAGCTTTAAACAGGTACCCTGATAATGCTGATACTGCAATTTGATCTGCGCCAGCTGACCAGCCGCGCGGCGTTTTACCAGCAGTTTGCCGCGCAGAGCGGCGGTACGCCGGGCTTTTTTGGCAACAACCTGGATGCGCTGTGGGATTGGCTGACCGGCAGAAGTGCGGCTGCAGCATTATGCCGATCTGGCACCGGTGCTGGCGTTACTGGAAGAGGCGGCGCAGTCGCTCAAAGGCGAACTGCGCCTGGTGAAGGATGTTGATGACGGGCGTCATGCGGCGTGATGGCCCAGATCAGCCGCGGTTTTTCAGCAGACTCCTGGGTCGGTTGCAGACGCTGCCATTCACGCAGCGACTGGCTGACCCGATCCATAAAGGCGTGCTCGCGGCCGCTTTCCAGGGAAAAAGTTCTCTTTACCGAAACGGGTTTCGGCAAACTCCAGCCGGCTGTCAAACAGTTCGTTATAGACCTGATGCGGCTGGGATAAATCACGCAGCTGCAGCTCATAGGTCTGCTTCAGTCCGTTGCTCTCTTCCGGGTGATCTTCCACGAGAATGCCGCAGGTATGTGAGTTGCCGACGTCCAGAATGATATCGACGTTAACCGCTGGGGTTTGCAGCGTAGTGGCCTGAATGTGGATCTCGCTGAGGTTCAGCTGTTCACCCAGCAGCTCCAGCAGATTGAGGTAGTGTGCCTGATATTCAAACTCACGCAGCGCCTGATTGATCGCCTGCTCGCGGCGGTCAGAGACCCGCTCGGCCGGCTGCTCTAGCGCACGCTGCAGGCTGTCGCCCGGCGTTGACCATGCTGCCAGCACCGGCATGCGATAGCGCAGCGACAGCCCCAGCGTGGCGATGCCGAGCCCGATCCCAGCACCGCCAGCCAGCCGCCTGAAAAGCCTGGTAAACAATCGCACCGGTGCTGCTGCATCCCACCAGCACGGCAACAAAACCCGACACCAGCATCGGCAGGGTAAATCGGGGTTGAACGGCGACCTCAGACATCGGTTGATCCACACTTGTGCGTTATAACGCACAAGTGCTACACTGCCGCCATCAGGTCAGCGAACAGGCTGACGACCGCATCAGGAGTATTAATGGGGAATCTTCAACACCATCTGAGCAGCGCACTCAGACAGTTACGTCAGACCAACGGCTGGAGCCTGACGCTGACAGCCGAACGCACCGGCGTCAGTAAAGCGATGCTCGGCCAGATCGAGCGCGGCGAATCCAGCCCGACGGTGGCGACACTGTGGAAGATCGCCACCGGCTTTAACGTGCCGTTTTCGTTTTTCATTGAGGGTTGAGGGCAGCCCCGCCGCCTTCAGCCAGCACAACGCCGAAATGTCGGTCTAGCCGCTGTTGCCCTACGATCCGCAACTGCGCTTTGACCTGCTGGCGGTTGAACTGGCCGCCGTGCGCAGAGCATCTCTTCGCCGCATGAGGCGGGCTGCATCGAGCAAGTGGTGGTGATTAGAGGGGGAATTGCTGCTTGGGGTCGGCGATCTGTGGCGGCGTTTGCCACGCGGCGCGGCGTTTCAGTTTCGCGCCGATGTCACGCACAGCTACCGCAATCCGCTCAACACGCCGCTGCGCTTTCACAGCCTGATCCACTATCTGCAACGGCTGGAAATTACAAATTGATACCAGGGCAAACTACACAGTTTACCTTCGTATCTCTATACTGACAGTCAAACCTCCGCCACTGCTGGGGTCAGCGACAATTTCATCCTGGGTACCGGTCTGGAACAGCGCCGCACTGACCAGTGCCATTGCCGATCCGTTTTTTGCTGCCGATCTCCAGCGTGTCGCTGGTGGCCGGTTTCAAGCCAGACTGACCATCAGAACGGTAAGAAAGCTCATTGATGGTCGGGGTTTCAAAGCCGCGACCGGCCGAGAGATAGGCGTTCCAGCTCGGGTCAAACGCATATTTCAGCGACGCCGCCGGCAGCCATTTGCAATAGCGGGCATTGCCACTGTCGTCACCGTTACCGGGCCGGACATAGAAGTCATTGGAGTCGAAGTTAACGGTGCTGAAGCGCATGCCCGCATCCAGCGACAGCTTATCGGTCAGATTACGCTCATTGCGGCGCAGGTTGCCCTGGTCGCCGTAGTGTGTCACGCCGTCGCTGACGGTGAAGTTCTCATAGCCTTTACGCCGTTCGGTCATGGTTTCGTAATCGAGACCGCCGGTCAGCGTCACCGGAATCGACAGCAGCGTGTCGCGGTGCGTCCAGCGGGTATCGATACCCTGATAATGGCGGGTCAGGTCGATCACGCCGCCGGGATGGCCGGCATTGCTCTGTACGCTGGCGGGAATCGACTGAAACTGGGTGGTTTCCCGTACCCCGGCGTAGACCATAACGCTGAGATCGTCGTTTTCGCTCATCTGGCGCTGGTAGTGCAGGCCGCCCTGGGTCTGTCGACAGTTTTACGGGTATTGTAGAGCGAGACGTTGCTCACCACCTGACGCGGATTGTCGCGCCACTGGGACGGCGTCAGCCCGCCGGGGTCCTGCGCGTCAATATGCACGCTGTTGAACAGCAGGGTTAAGGTGCTGACATCATCAATGCGCACCCCGAGCCGCGCATTGCCGAGGTTTTTCTGCGCCGAACTGTGATCACGATAGCCGTGAGTGGTAAAGCGTGAGGCGGAGACGGTGTAGTTCACATCCCCGGTGTGGCTGCCGTCGCCGGTCGCGCCGCTGGCTTTGACGCTGGTACGCCAGCTGCCATAGCTGCCGTACCAGCTACTGGCCTCCAGCGTGGGCGGCTGTGCTGCCCGGCCTAGGTGGTGACATTCAGCACCCCGCCAGAGGAATTGCCGTACAGCGCGGAAAACGGCCCGCGCAATACTATTAGCTTGCTCTGTATGCTCGTGTATTGGTTTGTACTAATGAGTATTCGTGTGTCCAAGCGGCTTGGAGTACAATATGAGTACCATATTTACTACTTGAGTACACACATGGCTATCAGCGATAGAAACTACGGGGGATTGCATGGCAAGCCCTACGATGGACCTTCTGAGATTACTGACGCAGACGGGCTAGGTATACGCATAACACCTAAAGGAATAATCAGCTTTCAATACCGGTACCGGTTTAATGGCAAGCAGTACCGGCTTGGGATTGGGCGCTACCCAGAGATTTCATTGAGAGCTGCACGGTTGAAGATCGGGGAATACAAAGAGGCTCTTGAATCGCGATCCGGTGGTGGCACTTAGCCAGCTGTCACGCAGCGTGGAAAGTCGCCCTAACAAACGTCCGGTAAACGCAGACCTGAAGGACTCAGGTGAAATTGAAGCCGATGCAGACATCATCATGATGCTGTACCGGGATGAAGTATATAACCCGGAATCGCTAGCAGCTGGCATTGCCGAAATCAATATTACTAAGAACCGTAACGGGCCGCTGGGTACCGTGTATCGCCGGTTCTGGAACGGACATTACCACCATATCGACCAAGAAGAAGCCCGCGCCCGCAGTACGGAACGGGAAGAAGCCTATACCAGTAACAAGCGTTATTCTAAAATAGGGGCAGCATAATGCGTGACATTCAGATGGTTATGGCCCGATGGGGTGCCTGGGCCGCCAGCGGCGAAACAAATATTGGATACCCGCGAACAGCCGCAGATCTCGCCCGACTTCTTCCGGCCAGCAGGCAGGGCCGTCCTTCCTGTTGTGATGATGATGGCATGCTGATTAACGAGGCCATGATCCGGCTCAGCAAAAATGATGCTCACCTTTGCTCTCTCATTGAGTGGTATTACATTGACGGGCTTCCGCTGCGCTCGCTGGAGAAAAAATGTGGCGTTTCTTACAACACCATCTCATTAAGGATTCAGAAGGCTGAAAGCTTCATTGATGGCTGTCTTTGCGCCCTGAATATTCGCCTGGAAATGGATCGGGAATGTACTAAAGAAAATATTTATCCAGAAAAGCTGAAGCGTATTGCGTCATGACAAAACCCGCATTATTCTGCTATGAGTTGTCACTACGCACTGACACATAAAAGGAATCCCCGCACTCGGCGGGGATTCCTTTTATGATAAAAATACACCTGCAGCTGATCCTGCAATTGTGGTTACAGAGGGTGTTCAAGAAAATTCTGGAGTAATCCTTTCGCCTGTTCTTTATCCGATTCAGAAGCAGATGATTTTTCTATAGTGTTAATTAAATTCTGAATGTTCTCACGGAGAAATGCGGTTGTGGTCCCCGATCTGAACAGGACTGTTGCTTCCGACGTTGATGGTTTGATGTTTAACTGTATAAGACTCAGTACCAGGGACTGGTTTGACCTTAAGCTGATAATGAGGCCCATAAAATGACGGATACATCTGTAGCAGTACAAAACACAGTCAAAGTTTTTGTTCATCCGGGTGCATTACATACCGAAGAAGATTTTTCGCGAATTAAGGATGCGCTTGCTAAAGGGCTGGATCCTATTAAGTCAGGGTTTACTGAGCTGACTGACAGTAGATTTGCTGACTCAAATTACAAACCAACCGCTCAGGCATATATCATCCGCGGCAATCCAAGCTGGGGTAAAGATAACTACCAGTATCTGTTCCGGGATGCGGCAGCAGCATACGCTTTGGCTTTGCGCTGGAAAATTACAGGTGATGAGTCTTACGCCACTGCGAGTGCGGGTGTTCTTGATGACTGGTCTTCAAAGCTGGGAGGTATCGGTGGCACGTCTGACAAATTCCTAGCGTCAGGCCTCTATGGTTATCAGCTGGCCAATGCAGGTGAAATTATCCGGGGTTATGAAAGCTGGATTGGTCTTAAAGCGCTCCAGGATATGCTTCTCAAAGTCTTCTATCCAATGAACCATGATTTCCTCACCAACCATAACGGTTATGGTGCATCAGGGGGGCACTACTGGGCGAACTGGGACCTTGCACAGCTCTGCAGCGTTATTTCGATTGCCGTATTATGTAACCGTCAGGACCTATTTGAAGAGGCGGTAAATTACGTCAAAACAGGTCAGGGCATGGGCGCATTCAAAAACGCCGTTGTTCATGTCTATCCGGAGGGGCTTGGACAGATTCAGGAATCTGGTCGCGATCAGGGCCACGCCGGGTTGGATATTGCGTTGATGGGCATCATTGCTCAGGTGGCTTTCAATCAGGGGGAAGATCTGTTTGCCTTTGAGGATAACATTCTTCTCAAAGGTGCCGAGTATGTTGCCAAATACAATCTGGGATTTGACGTTCCATGGACGGATTATACTAATGCGGATGGCTGGACTATGACGGCCATATCATCAACCGGTCGCCCAAACATCCGGCCTGCGTGGGAACTGCTTTACAATCATTATAGTAAGATAAAAGGTATTAACGCACCTTACTGTGAGCAGTTTGCGGCTAAAGTTCGCCCAGAAGGCGGTGGCGGAAAATACGGCGGTAATTCAGGTGGCTTTGACCAGTTGGGATACGGAACGTTGATGTTTACGATCCCATAACATTCTCCGGTGGATAAAGTCTTGCGTACTGCTTTTAATCACTGTGATATCTTGCCATGTTAAAAGCAGTGCCGCATGGATGCTGCAACCAGCGCCCGACTCACTGAAGCCGCTGAACGGGGTTATTTCACCCTCAGGGAGCGAATCGAAGTCGCCGGAAAGCAAATAGCCGGATTGCAGCAGTACATCAGAGAGCAGTGTACGAAGTGATTCGATAGACTCTTTAACGCGACACGCTGAGATGATGGCAATATCTTGGTGACAGATTACTATGCCCACACTACAAAGGGAGTATTAATGTGTCCAAGATAAGCCACATAAAAGTCCATTAAAAATTATCGGCATATTCGCTGGTATTGTTGAAGTTTCTGCAAATCTCGTGCTGCCTTTTCTGGAGGCAAAACAGCAGGGGACATACATTTGGTTCTTAATGTTGTTCCCGGCCATTTTAGTTCTAATATTTTTCTGACCCTGAATTTTAACCATGTAGCGCTATATGCTCCTAGTGACTACAAAGATGACAGCGGGTTTATGCACGCCAATGGCGTAGTAATGAACAATGCGGTTGAAAGCAATACACCTGCCACCGGATTTGAATTAGCATGATTAAGAGCATCAAATCAACCTTTGAGAAAACCACCGTAATTCTTGATAATCACTATTATGAGGAGTGCACTTTTAAAGACTGCATAATAGTTTACGCAGGCACTAGTGAAATAAATTTGGTTGGGTGTAAGTTCTTCGATTGCCAATGGAGGCTGGACGGTGCAGCTTCAAACACTATACAGTTCCTCCGAAGCATGTATAAGGACATGGGTGAGTTTGGAAAGCAGACGGTTGAAGCGAAATTTGAAAATATAAAGAAATGACCGCCATTTGGCGGTTTTTTTATTTTGTGCTGAAAACTGCATTCACTGAGTTCAATTTTTAGCATAAACACAATGAATCATCGGCTGCTGGTCCCACCCTTAGCCGAGGGTTAAACACATCCAGCCAGCAGGAAACTCTGATGAGCCAAAAAATATTGTTCTATCGGGCGCAGCCAGTGACGTGCTCTATGCCCTTTTTTACACGTGGCACTCTCGCATCTGGTGACGTGCCATCAAAGTCAGGAGCATCCGAACTTCGTGAGGCAGGATTAGCAGAGACTCGTTCAATCGCTGCAAAGCGCCAAACCGATGGGCGCTTCACGTTCCTGACAGCGGAAGGGCAGAAGTTTGCCATCCAGCATCTGGTAGAAACAGATTTCGGGCGGAAGAACATCAATTACCACAGTGTGATTAATTTGAGCATTAGCGTTGATGCAGATCCTTTACTAAAAGAGCTGAGCGTTATTGCCGCAGGGCTTGAGAAAAATAAAGACTCTGAGCAGTTGGGTCAGTTGGTTCAGAAAACCATTGCGGAACGGCTCAATAAAGAGCTTCAGCCTGGCGGACTGCTTCACAAACGAAAACCTCCCGAAGGAGGTTTTTTATTGGGGTGAATATGGAAGTTATGATTGATGGCATGCGCTATGCGCCGGTCACTGAGCGGGCATCAAATATTGGTATCGCCATCAGCACCCATAACCGCCATGACGTTTTATCCCGTGCTCTTGAGCATCAACTGAAGTTTTTGCCGGCCGGTGCGCTGGTGGTTGTTATTGATGACGGTTCAGCAAAACCGGTGACAGCGCCAGAAGGTGTCAGGGTTGTTCGTCATGCCGCTTCGCGCGGTATCGTCGCAGCCAAGAACACCAGCATTGAAGTACTGATTGATGCCGGGTGTGAGCATCTCTTTCTTTGGGACGATGACGCCTGGCCTATTACTGGTGGCTGGGAGCAGCCCTACATCGAATCACCTGAGCCCCATCTTGCTTAACAGTTTCAGGACTTTGCCACCGGGCAGAAACTTAACGACATTGCGGTGCTCTATCGGGATGATCAGCATGTAGCCTACACCGGCCAGCGCGGCGTGATGCTGTATTACCATCGTAGCGCGATTGAGAAAGTTGGCGGCTTCGATCCCATCTACCAGCGCGGCATGTATGAGCACTCTGATTTAGCGCTGCGCATCCATAACGCGGGGTTAACCAGCTGGGCGTTCGCTGATGTCGTTGGCTCAGAGAAACTGATTTATTCACTGGATGAGCATGCTGGTGGATGCTGACGAGGTTAACAGTGATTGCCTTGTCATGAGCAAACTTATTCACGGCGAAAGAACCTCGAGTGTATGGCAGTCGCTGGGACAAAGCCCGATTGCGTTTCCTTCAGCAGCACCCGCTATGCACGATGTGCGAACAGCAGGGAAGAATCACAGCGGCCACGGTTGTTGACCATATCGAACCACACAAACTCAAAGACGCGCTGAAGTCAGGCAACACTCTGGTGATATCGAAAACACAGCACCTGTTCTGGAGTAAAGAGAACTGGCAGCCACTGCGCAAAGCGCATCACGACTCAACAAAGCAGAGGATGGAGAAGAGCGGAACGGTAATTGGCTGTGATGCTAATGGCTATCCACTCGATCCCGCATCTCACTGGAGCAGGTAATGACGCAAGACCAACAGACTATCCTGATGTTCAAAGGGCTGATTGCCTCACTGCCTGAAGAAAGCCAGGCGAAAGTAAAGCAGACTGAGAAAGTTATTCGCCAACTCCTGACTGATTACCCCGACGGAGAAGCGACTTTACGCAAAGAAGAGCGCATACGTGGCGAAGAGCGGAATGAAGGCCTGATAAAGGATTTGCGAAAGCAGATACCGGAACTGCAGCGCAACTTGATCAGTTCAGAAAAGATGCCGACGCCATTGGCCTTTCATTGCCGCTGGTCGAGTTCGGTCAGGGCTTTAAGGATATGGGGCCAGCGGTTGGCACGCTTGAGTCCCTGATGCTCAACGGTCGCGTCAGGCACGGTATGCATCCGGTACTGACCATGTGTGCGGTGAATGCCGTTGTGGTCAAAGACGCGGCAGGAAACCGCAAGCTTGATAAATCCAAAGCAACAGGCCGCATTGATGGCATGGTCGCCATGACCATGACTGTCGGCGCGGCTAACAGGGAGGTCACTGAGCAGGGCGGTGACTTTGAGGACTTTATTTTCAGACCGCTGAGCATGTGATGGAAGAAACTAAATACACGATTGACCTTCGGACCAACAACGGGCTGTGGGCAAAGCTGCAGTCATGGTTCGTTGGCGGAAGGCTGGTAACGCCTGGACAGGGATCACAGTCCGGCCCGGTTTCCGCATCCGGTCATCTGGGCGACTCTGCCGTTAATGATGAGCGGATTTTACAGATATCCACCGTGTGGCGATGTGTCAGCATGATCTCAACGCTGACTGCCTGCCGCTCGATGTTTTTGAAACTGATGCTGACGATAACCGCTCAAAAGTCGGAATGAGCAATCCGCTGGCACGCCTGCTTCGATACTCACCTAACCAGTACATGACCGCTCAGGAGTTCATAGAGGCCATGACCATGCAGCTCTGCTTTTACGGTAATGCCTATGCGCTGGTTGAGAGAAACGGTGCCGGCGACGTTATCAGCCTGCTGCCCCTGCAGTCTGCCAACATGGATAGTACGTATGGACGTTAAACGTCTCGTTTATCGCTATCAGCGTGACGGCAGCTATGCAGATTTCGCTCAGAAAGAAATTTTTCACCTCAAGGGATTTGGCTTTACCGGCCTCACGGGCCTGTCACCTATTGGATTTGCCTGTAAATCGGCGGGCGTTGCGGTGGCAATGGAAGATCAGCAGCGTGATTTTTTCGCGAACGGAGCCAAATCTCCTCAGATTCTGTCAACCGGTGAAAAGGTCTGACCGAAGCGCAGCGTTCACAGGTCGAAGACAACTTCAAAGAAATAGCAGGCGGGCCGGTTAAAAAGCGACTCTGGATCCTCGAAGCTGGCTTTTCAACATCAGCTATCGGCGTGACGCAACAGGATGCTGAAATGATGGCGTCAAGAAAGTTTCAGGTCAGTGAACTGGCCCGATTCTTTGGCGTTCTGCCTCATCTTGTTGGTGATGTCGAGAAATCGACCAGCTGGGGAACCGGTATCGAACAGCAGAATCTCGGATTTCTGCAGTACACTCTTCAGCCTTACATCTCCCGCTGGGAGAACAGCATCCAGCGCTGGCTGATAACACCGGCTGATGTTGGTCGGTACCACCACGCCGAGCATAACCTTGACGGCCTCCTGCGCGGCGATTCTGCGTCCCGTGCCGCCTTTATGAAGGCTATGGGCGAAGCGGGCCTCAGAACAATTAATGAAATGCGGCGAACTGACAACCTGCCGCCTCTGCCGGGCTGTGACGTAGCGATGCGCCAGGCACAGTACGTGCCGATCACCGAATTAGGAACCAACAAAGAGCCCCGCAATGACGGGGCTTAATTTTTATGGGGGCCGTGATGCCTGAGATCGTAAAAACGCTGTCGTTCGATAAAACCGAAATCAAATTCACCGGTGATGGCAAGCAGGGAATTTTTGAAGGGTATGCCTCCGTGTTCAACAACACTGACTCAGACGGTGATATTATTCTGCCGGGGGCGTTTAAAACCGCTCTGACCAGCCAGACCCGCAAAGTGGCGATGTTATTTAACCACAAAACGTGGGAGCTGCCGGTCGGTAAGTGGGACAGCATTGCTGAGGACGATAAAGGGCTTTACGTGCGCGGTCAGCTGACACCTGGACACAGCGGGGCTACTGACCTTCGTGCAGCGATGCAGCACGGCACCGTAGAGGGCATGTCGGTTGGCTTCTCGGTCAATAAGGACGACTACTCAATGGGGACCAGCGGGCACATCTTCAAAAACATTCCGGTACTGCGTGAAATCAGCGTCTGTACCTTCCCGGCCAACGAGCTGGTAGGCGTCGCAGCGATGAAAAGTGTCGACGGTATCGAAACCATTCTTGACGTGGAGAGCTGGCTGAGGGATTCAGTCGGCCTGACCAAGTCGCAGGCAGTTAGGTTTATAGCCCGGTTTAAGTCAGCAATTCGGAGCGAGTCCGAGAATGACGCGAACAAAACGCAAATCAGCGCTCTCCTTGAGAGCATTAAATCATTCACCTCTCATTTAGGTAAATAACATGTCCGAACTTGCACAAATTCAGAAAGCCATCGAAGAGTCACAGACCAAAATGACCCAGTTTTTCGATGCGCAGAAAGCCGAGATCGAAAGCACCGGTAAAGTGTCTAAGCAGCTGCAGGACGATCTGGCGAAGGTCAATCAGGAGCTGCAGAAATCCGGCACCCGCCTTTTCGATCTGGAGCAAAAGCTGGCATCCGGTGCAGAGAATCCGGCCGAGAAAAAGTCTTTCTCCGAGCGTGCTGCTGAAGAGCTGCAGAAGTCCTAGAACGGCAGCAAAGGCAGCTTTGATGAGAAAACCTTTAACAAATCGCTGGGCAGCGACGCCGGTTCGGCGGGAAGCCTGATCCAGCCTATGCAGGTGCCGGGCATCATCATGCCGGGTCTGCGTCGTCTGACCATTCGTGGCCTACTGGCGCAGGGTCGTATCTCCAGTAACTCACTGGAGTATGTGCGCGAAGAAGAGGTGTTCACCAACAATGCCGATATCGTGGCAGAGAAGGCGCTGAAGCCTGAGTCTGAAATCACCTTCAGCAAGCAGACTGCGAACGTCAAAACCATCGCCCACTGGGTACAGGCTTCCCGTCAGGTAATGGACGATGCGCCGATGCTGCAGTCCTACGTCAATAACCGCCTAATGTACGGACTGGCGCTGAAGGAAGAAGGTCAGCTGCTGAACGGCGACGGCTCAGGCGATAACCTTGAGGGCCTGAACAAGGTGGCAACGGCCTATGACACCACACTGAATGCCAGTGGTGACACCCGCGCAGACATTATCGCGCACGCCATCTATCAGGTAACGGAGTCTGAATTCAGCGCGTCAGGCATCGTGCTTAACCCGCGTGACTGGCACAACATTGCTCTGCTGAAGGATGGCGAAGGCCGTTATATCTTCGGTGGTCCGCAGGCGTTTACCAGCAACATCATGTGGGGCCTGCCGGTTGTACCAACCAAAGCGCAGGCAGCCGGCACCTTCACTGTGGGTGGCTTCGATATGGCCTCTCAGGTCTGGGATCGCATGGACGCAACGGTGGAGGTCAGCCGTGAGGACCGCGATAACTTCGTGAAAAACATGCTGACCATCCTGTGTGAAGAGCGTCTGGCGCTGGCGCACTATCGCCCGACAGCGATCATCAAAGGCAGCTTTGCTGCTGGCTCATGATAAGGGGGAGCGGGGAAACCCGCCCTTTTAACATATGGCGATTGATGTTCTTCAGGTGGTGAGCTTAAACCTGCTAAAGCAGCAGGTCGAATTTGAGGGTGATGACCGTGACGAGCTGACCACGCTTTATGCTCAGGCTGCATTTGATTACTGCATACGCTGGTGCGATGAACCGTCCTGGAAGGTGCCGACAGATATTCCTGCCGCCATTAAGGGAGCGGTTCTGCTGGTGTTCGCTGATATGTTCGAACACCGCACAGCACAGGGCGAAGTTCAGCTTTATGAAAACGCCGCCGCTGAGCGGATGATGTTAATTTACCGTAACTGGCGCGGGAAAGAGGATGTCGATCCTCAAAGGGGCAGCTGATGGAACCCGGTCGATTAAGGCACCGTGTGCGCATTGAGGTAAAAAGCGACGACCGTGATGATTGCGGGCAGCCGGTGGGGTGGAAAGCAGTTGCGGAAAATGTGCCTGCTTATATCCGTTCAGTTAACGGACGTGACTTTATCAGCGGTAATGCTGAGCGATCATCTGTCACGACCAAAATCTACATGCGCTACCGCGATGATATCAGGGCAACAACGACAAGAATTGTTGAGGTGACCGGCAGAGGCAAAGGCCGGGTGTTTACCGTAACCGCACCGCTGCCGACGCGGGACCGTCGCAACATAGAGGTGCTGTGTACAGAGGATTTCAGCCATGTTCAGTGAACTGAAAAGCGAAATTGAAAATCTTCTGGGCATTAATGTTTATCCGATGATAGGGCCACAGACTGAAGCGGATTTCGTCACACTGCAGCTGGTCAGCGATCCGAATCTTGAGTGCGGGACAATCCGCACGCGGCTGATTGCCGCACGCTTTCAGGTCAGTTTTATCCCATCCGCATACCGGAACAATGAGGAAAGGAATAACCGTTTATGGGCGCTCTGGCGGGATATTGCTCATGGCTCGGTTGGTGGCTACCCCGTTCAGTATGTTGAGCGAGGAGGTTTATCCGAAAGTTTTGATGCGGATGACGGCGGGAAGTATCGCCGGGCGCGGGACTACATTTTTTACTGTCCGGAGGTCACAGCATGATCACGATGCAGGTCAGCGGACTTGCCGAGCTCGAACGGCAGCTTATTGCCCTGGGTGAAAAGGCCGGAACAAAGGTTCTGCGCGAGGCTGGCCGGGCTGCGCTTGAAATCGTTGAGCAGGATATGAAAGAGCATGCAGGCTATGACGAGTCAGCGAAAGGCCCGCATATGCGTGATTCAATCAAGATCCGTTCAACAACCCGTACGAGAGGTAATGCAGTGGTTGTGCTTCGCATCGGGCCCAGTAAGCAGCATTGCATCAAGGCGCTTGCTGAGGAGTTCGGCACGGTCAAGCAGGTTCCCGATCCCTTTATTCGCTCGGCGCTGGATTACAACAAATCCCGCGTTCTTCGAATCCTCGCGGTAGAAATACGCGACCGCATTCAAAACAACGGGTAGCAGCCGCTACCAACTTCAAAGAGAGAGAAAGTCATGGCTGATAAAACTTAGCCAGAATACGCGATGCTGCCTGCAGGAACCGTAGTGAAATGGGGGCCATCAGGTGCCGCGGTCTCAGCGATGAAGCCGCTGATTAACTGTAAGGCGCTCGGTGCTACCGGCCAGACTGGCAGCTTCGTGGACTGCACCACGCTGATTGATAAAAGCAAACAGTTCATTTCAGACCTGCCGGAAGGCCCGGAGAAATCGCTGGGCTTTATCGACGATCCGTCTAACACCGCTTTTGCCGCTTTCCTGAATGCCGCGCAGAGTGCAGTATTACGTTGAGCTCCCGAACGGCCGCACCGCCAACATGGTGCTGGCGCTGTCGGGCTGGCAGATGAATGAAATCACTGCGCCAGCCAGCGAGGTGATCCAGATTACTGTCCAGGGTAAGCAGAACAACATTGAATGGGGCGTTGTCGCAGGCTCCTGATTTACACAGCCACGCCGCCTGAATGGCCGCTTTTACCACCTTACGGGATCAAAGCGACCAATTTAAAGTCGGTTCTGCTGCAGCCTAAATCCACTGCTATTAAAACAGAGCTTTTGGGCGCTCAGGTATACATCCGCCGCCGCACTGCCGGTGAGCTGATCCGCTACGAAGAAGAGCTGGATGCAGCGCAGGCGACCGGCAATGTCCGTGCAATCTCTGAAATGAGCGTGCAACTGGTGCTCGACAGTCTGGTGAATCCTGACGGCTCACCTATCAAGGCTGAACTGCTTCCGACCGCTGCAGAGCTGCTGGAGGCTCACGATAACCCTACGCTGATGGCCGCGATTGAGTGCGTCAAAACGCATGCCATCGGTAAGCTGGAAGCCGCCGAAAAAAACTGACCGGCTCGCCGTGGCTGCAGCTGATTTTCTAGCTGGCGGACAGGTGGGGCGAACCTGATCCGTCAGTTATAGCCGCATTCCCCTTTGACACGCTAAACCACTGGCGAGTTTACTTTCTTCAGCAGGACATCCTGACCCGCTCCGAACCGCAATCCGTGCAATCCCCACACGACACCAGGCAGAGCACGGCCACGCACAGCGTGGATCAGCAGTGTGACGCCGTAATGAGGGCGTTAATGTAATGTCTGACGTAGCATCGCTGGCGGTAGGGTTACACCTCAACGCCGCAAATTTTAAAAGCCAGATCGTCAGTGCGTATGGCGATGCCGGTAAGCAGTCCCGCCAGTTCAACAAACAGGCGCAGGACGATGCAAAAAAACGGAAGAGGCTTACGGTCGCGGACTGGCCGGGCTGGCTGGCGTAGGGCTGTCACTCGGTACCATTATCCAGACGTCGCGCCAGTACTCTCAGGCACTGTCTGACCTGTCATCCATTACCGGCGCAACCGGCAATAAGCTGCGTGATCTGGATGCAGCAGCGCAGCAGATGGCACTACCGAATACGCCAGGCTGTTGAGGCGCTGAAACTGATGGCGTCAGCCAAGCCTAAGCTGCTTGATACGGCTGACGGGCTGCAAAAGGCGACCAACAGCGCACTACTGCTGGCTCAGGCGCGCGGCAGCACGCTGCCGGATGCCACCAGAACGCTGGCGCTGTCACTGAATCAGTTCGGTGCCGGTGCTGAGCAGGCCGACCGGTATATTGACGTCCTGGCAGCCGGTGCAAAATTTGGCGCATCCGAAATTAACGACACCGCCGCCGCGATTAAAAATGGTGGTCTGGCCGCCGCACAGGCCGGTATCGGATTTGAAACGCTGAATGCTGCCATCCAGGTGCTGGCATCGCGTGAAATCAAAGAGGGTGAAGCGGGCACAGCGCTGCGCAACATCATCCTCAGCCTTGAAAAAGGCACAGATAAAACACTCAAGCCGTCCGTTGTAGGGCTCAGTAAGGCGCTGGAAAACCTGGCCGGCAAAAACCTGTCAACTGCGCAGGCCGTTAAACTGTTTGGGGTGGAGAACATCAACGCTGCGTCGATCCTGACGGGCAATCGCGGCAAAATTGATGAGTTGACCAAATCCCTCACTGGCACGCAGACGGCACATGAACAGGCAGCGGTAAGGGTGAACAACCTGAACGGCGACCTGATGGTAATCACCAGCGCCTTTGAAGGGCTGATCATCAAAGTGGGCCAGTCGGGAAGCGGTCCTCTGCGTTCCGGCATCCAGGCAATTTCTGAAGGCATCAATACGCTTTCCGATAACTTTAATGCCGTAGCCTCTGTCGCGCTTTATACGCTCATTCCCGTACTGTCCACAAAGCTCACCGCAGGGCTGAGGGAAAACATCTCGGGCTGGGCGGCGAACGAAGCCGCAGTGCGGAAAAATGCGCTTCAGCAGGCGGAGACGGCAAAGCAGACCATCGCCGCCGCGCAGGCAGGCGATCTGCTATCTATCGCCAAACTAAAATGCTGGCTATCTCTGAGGGTGAGATTCAGGGCGATTTGACTGCGCAGCAGCTTTACCTGAACGATACGCGGTTGGTGAACGAAGACGGTACCTACAATTTCACCGGAGTAATCTGGGACTGGCGCAAAGGCGCGCAGGACCAGACCTATATTCAGGGCATGCCGGAAGTTGATAATGAGCTGTCCGTTGGCGTCGTGGTTACACAGTCGGTTGCTTGGACGCGCCAGTTCACCAACCTGACTCTGGATGCCGTACGCATTAAGCTTAGCCTGCCGGTGCAATATCAATACAAAGATAACGGCGACATGGTCGGTACCGTTACGCAGTATGCGATGGACATCTCAACGGACGGCGGATCATGGGTCACGGTGGTTGACGGCAGCTTCAATGGCAAAACCACCTCTGAATATCAACGCGATCACCGCATCGACTTACCCAAAGCGACATCTTGCTGGTCAAGCAGGGTGCGTCGCATCACCGCTGAATCAACATCTTCAAAGCTCATTAATGCCTTCAAAATTTTCTCTTTTGCAGAGGTCATCGAAAGTAAGCTGCGCTATCCAAACACCGCCCTACTGTATATCGAGGTTGATGCCAGCCAGTTCAGCGGGCAGGCTCCAAAGGTAACCTGCAAGCCAAAAGGGCGGCTGGTCCGCGTGCCGACGACCTATGACCCGGTGTCGCGCACCTATGCCGGCACGTGGCAGGGTGATTTCAAATACGCCTATACAGACAACCCGGCCTAGATTTTCTATGACCTGGTGCTGGATAAAATCTTCGGCATGGGCACGCGCGTTGATGCCACCATGATCGACAAGTGGGAGCTTTACAGCATTTTACAATACTGCGATCAGACGGCGCAGGCGGCACGGAGCCGCGCTTCACCTGCAACGTCTTTATCCGGAGCCAGCAGTATCCTTATACCGTGCTGAAGGATATTGCAGCAATATTCCGTGGCATTACGTTCTGGGGTAACAGCCAGATTTTCGTGAATGCAGACGTACCGCAGGTTGATTCTGACGGCAACGTTGATGTTGATTTCGTATAACATGCGGCGAACGTTATTGACGGCCTGTTCACCTATGCAGGAGGCAGCTATAAAAACCGCTATTCATCCTGTCAGGTGAGTTGGTCCGATCCGATTAACCACTACTCTGACACTGTTGAGGGCGTCTACGACTCAGACCCTGGTGCAGCGCTATGATGTGCGGGAAATGAGCCTGACGGCCATCGGCTGCACGTCACAGAGCGAGGCGCACCGGGGCGCGGGCGATGGACCATTCTCTCCAACGCCAAGGACGGGACCGTTTCATTCGGCGTCGGACTGGACGGCTATATTCCCATCCCTGCTGAGATTATCGGCGTGGCGGACCCGTTCCGCAGCGGTAAGCCGAACGGTGGCCGCATCAGCTCGGTCAATGGCCTTCGCATCACCCTCGACCGCCCGGTGGATTACACAGCTAGTGATCCGTTGGTGTCAGCCAGCGCCGTCGACGTCTGCTGTATCGCAGCAACGTTGTCACCCACTGCCGCCTGCACCTGCTCAAACTTCTGCGCATACGCTTGGTCGTTAGTGGCGATGGTCTGTTTAACGGTCAGGATATCAGCGCGGTTCTGGTTGTTTGCGCCAGCAATTGCCATCTCGGGGCTGGTTCAATGCGCACACCATCATCAATGTAGCGGTATTTATTCGGGTCGTGCTGTACGCCGGTGATGGTAAATGTGCCGTCATCGTTCCCGGCTACTGAGGTGATACGGAAATACTGGATTGCCAGGTTATCTCTGTCCATAGCCCATACCGCGCCCGCCACTGGTGTCATGCGAAAGGCGGTGTTAACGCTGACCGTTTTCTTATCGGCGCTTATGCTGCCAATTGTGCGGGTCTGCGCGGTGCCGTCCGGCAGGTTCACCACCAGCCGATCACTTTCAGCTTCAGCGCAGTACTCCGTAAAAGTGGCGGTAGACAGCAACGGTCGCCAATACGCGGCTGGTATGGGGATTGGTGTTGAGAAAAGCCAACGATTTTATTATCGCAGTCGTCGGTGGCGTGACCTACACGCTCGCTGTGCAATCCGTTAACTCCGCCACTGGCGTTACCCTAGTTACGGCTTACACCAGGCCCACAGCATCGGGCGTGGCCTGGACTGCACTGCCAAATGCCGCGATGGTAGGCATTACTGCTCAGACAGCAGCTGATACTGCCAGGGCCATTCGCGGCCTTAATCTGGACAAGCAGAACTGGCAACAGATTTTTAGCGGCACAGGGAATGTCACAGTGACACTCCCTGATGGCAGCCAGTACACCGGCCCGGCATGGGGAGGTTTAATCAAACGTGACGGCTCTGTTGCCATGACGGCTGCATTAACAGCGCCAGCAATCGAGCTAACCGGCAGCACCCCGTACATTGATTTTCACTATAACAGTTCGACAGCTGATTACACGGCTAGGATTATTCATACTGAAGCTCAGGCCATTGAGGTCAGCGCATCAGGCGGGGGTGTATCTTTCCGTATCGATGGTGGCTTGCGTGTAGGAGGTGCCAACTATAGCGGAGGGATAAATATTTACCGGGGAAATGGTGACAGCAATGCGCTATGGGGAATTAATATAAATGACGGTAATTTAAACTTTGCAAGAGGAAGTGCCGCCGGCGGCACCATGACCCTCGCCGACTCGTTAATTGGTCAGGTAAGAGGTATAAAAGGGAAGAGAGGTATCTCTGGTGTTTATCAGGAAAATACGTGGCAGTATTACTGGAATTCCTAAAATTCCGCTGCACCTGTACTTGAGGCCTGGATTGACTCGACACAGGTTGGCAATGTAACTCTGTCGAGTACGTCTGATAAGGGTCTGAACAAAGATATCAACTACAGGGATGATGCGACTAAGGCTCTTGAAGAAGTGTTACAGTGGCGGCCAGCCGATTTCAAAATGAAGGCTCGTGGCATCATTCCCGAAACAGCAGACCAGCTCGGATTTATTGCAAACGACCTTGTGAAAGTCTCACCGGAATGCGTTGGCGGTAAGAGATTACCGGAAGATTATGATATCGAAGCTGATCCAAATAATTCAGATGCATACTTCCTTAATCAGGTGCCAATGATTGCTAAGCTAGCTCAGGCACTACAGGCCCAGCATAAAATTATCTCTGAACAGTCTGAGATTATTAATGCCATGGGAGTCAGTCTTAAAGACCTTGATGGCCTGGACGGATAAAAAGCCCGGCGACCGGGCATTTAAATTTTCCGGTATTTTGAGTGCAAATCCCAGAAAGGGAAGAATACCCTTGCAATCAAGACACCGGATATCGCGCCCATTATAATATTCCCGGCACCGCTTGATGCTATCACCGCTAAGAAGTTATCAGGCTTACCAAAAAAACAACAGTCACATAGGTTACGATAAGCACTATAAGCGCTAGCAGGTTTGCTGAAGAATCAACCTGAGCTTTCAATTTTTTTGTTTTTCAGGAAAACTGGCAAATTGATAATATATAGACAAGGTATAAATCAAGCAGACACAAGCTGAGCTTAAAACTGAAAACCAGGCCTTTTTATTTTCTAACTCTATGTTTTTCATGCATAAAAGAATCGACACTATGAGCAATGTAATAGCATAAATTGTAAATCTGATAACCCGGCCGTGTTTCTCAGGAAGTCGCTTTTGTTTCTTCTGCATGTTTGATATGAAGGGCGTAAATTTCTCATTAATTCATTTGAGTCCTTTAAGTAAAATACATCAGTTCCATAATCAATCCCGTTAACGATTCTTTCATAATTAACTTCGCAGCTAAAATCCTTTGTTAAGCTGTAGGTTGTCCTAAGAGCCGTATGCACTGGGATTCTTCTAGCGCAGGATTCTGCCTTTCTGGATTTGTAAGCCGGGCACGCTGCTGAGATTTTCCGACAGGTTGACGCGTGGCGCATCTCCTCACCGCTGACCACACTGACCGCGGCGGACGTGTCAAGTACATTCAGGCCGCTCTCGGACGGGGTCGCGCTGACCACCAGGGTATTGTCATTCTCTTCTGCCAGCAGTGACAGCGGAAACAGGGCAGGCAGGATCAACAGCGGCAGCGTCGCCTGAAGCAGTAACGTTATTTTCATTTTTAGCGGCCTGAAAAAGATGAATGCGGCCTGAAAAAGATGAATAATGAACCAGCTGGAACAATTGGCGCGTATGGTAATGCTTTGCCGGGTTGCGGTATAGATCTTTACGTGTCGTCAGGCTTATTCTGTTCACCCGACGCCGCGCAGCCGCAGACTCTGTTTTATCGGTTCTGCGCCCGACGGCGGTTATTTTATTTTCTGCTCATCTGCCTTTCGCAAATAGCCGCCGTCGGCAGGGTGAGGAATCAATCGCCGGTTGCGGCTTTATTCGCGGCACGCTTACGCGCTTTTTTACCGCGCCAGTACTCTTCCAGCCAGGTTCGCCTCTCCAGCAGGAAAATAGTCGACAGAACAAAAACAATATAACCGGTCGGCAGGGGATCGGCGCGCCACATCAGCTCAAAACGGGGCGGCTCATCGCCGAAACCCAATAACGCCTGGAACTGCGGCCAGTGCCGTGAAATAATCAGCAGTAGCGCCATCAGCGGCACCATCTCAAGAAAACTGTGAACATGCTGCTTGATCGGCTTGACCTCACGCGCCGCCACCGCGTAGCTGACATCCCACAGCGCGGTGGCTTCGTGACAGAAAAACAGCACAATCATAAAGCCGATCACCAGCGCATTTACCGCTAAAAACAGGGCCGGTAATAACGGCAGTTCCCTCTCCAAAAACATCAGAATAGGGATCCAGCTTTCTTTCAGGCCAGTGGTATTTTCAATATCGGTCGCCCGAGTACAGATCCAGTCAGCGAAGCCAGCAATAAGCCAGACCGGTAATACGAAACAAAGTAACAGCAGCATTTGCGGATCAAATTGCTGCATTACACCGCCTCTGCGGAATGAAAGTGAATAAAGCATAGACCTGGCAGGATGAGACGCAAAATGCGGCAGCAGCAGGGCAGTTGTTTATTGTTGATCAAGGCAGAAAGGTGATTCAGCGCAGTCACCTGAATAAGAGGCTTACGCGGCCGGAATATTAGCGCGCCGACAGCGTGCGCGCCGCAATAGGTCATTGCCGGCTGACCCGTCGCGTTAGGCTGGATTTTTTGGCCGTTTGCCGTCAGGCTGAAGACAGCCTTTTTTAAGCATGATGCGTCGGGGCCGGACGGGTCACGGCGCATCACCTCTAATTGATCAAAGGGAGTCAGCATGAGTCAACAACCTGAAGTGGCGGTTCTGGGATTGGGTGCAATGGGCCACGCGTTTGCCGCTAACCTGCTGAAGAAAGGCTTTAAGGTCCACGGCTGGAACCGGACCCGCGCACGCGGCGACGATCTGCTGCATGCCGGTCTGCAACTGGCCGATTCGCCCGCAGAGGCAGTGCGTCAGGCGGATGTGGTGATTGCGATGCTGTCGGACGGCGAGACCACGGAGCAGGTGCTGCAGCAGAGTCAGGAGGCGTTTAAACCGGGCGCCATTTTATGTCAGATGGGCACCATCGGCGTGGAAAAAACCGACGCGCTGATCGCCTTGTTCTTGTTCGCCGGCGCGCGCAGCCACGTGCTGTTTAATGAAGCTGGGCATGATCGCCAGTCAGCGGCAGCTTTTCCGGCTCGCCCAATACCGGCCCGGTGCTGACGACGGCGGGCGAAGCGCTGATTCAGCAGGCGAATGCGCTGCGAATGATGATCGACGTATCGCACATGAATGAAAAAGCGTTTGGGATACCGCGCGACTCTCTGATGCGCCACTGGTCGCTAGCCATTCCAATGCGCATGCGCTCTGTCCACAGCCGCGTAATCTGACCGATGCCCAGCTGGTGGCGATCCGCGACAGCGGCGGGCTGGTCGGGATTAACTTCGGCAACGCCTTTTTGCGCGCCGATGGGCAGCGCGACAGAACACCCCGTTGACAGAAATTGGTTTCATCAGGCGCGCGCCATGGGCAGCGTACAGCTCGGTTTTTCCGGCGGTGAGCCGCTGGTGCGTAAGGATCTGCCTGAGCTGATCAAAGCGGCGCGCGACCTCGGCTTCTACACCAATCTGATTACCTCCGGCATTGGCCTGACCGAGAAAAAGCTGGATGCGTTCAGCGAAGCCGGTGCCATCAACGGATAGCGTGCCACGGCACTGTAATGGGTGCCCGCCGCACGTGATTTTGCCAGCTGGCTGATGGCGGCGGCTTTCACCGTCACCCGCTGCTGGCCTGCTGCTGCCTGCGGTTCCGGAAAATCACCGTAGTGGGGTGTCGCGCCAGCCCGATCAATTATTGCTGCTTTCATGGAGTGCGGCCTTCTGTCTGCGGTTAAATGAGTGTAAATTACACATATCATTCCTACCTCTGGATGGCGTCAATGAAAAAAGTGCAAAATACACATAATTCATCGTTCGATGCGCTGCATAACAGCTTACTCACCATTGTGGCTGCCTTTAACCGGCCACAGCGCGATTTGGCGATGATCCGGGGCGCGGGCATTGAGCTTGATCGCGCCCTGTTCCCGCTGCTGGTGCAGGTCGGCCGGTTCGGACCGATTGGGGTCGGGGAGCTCGCCGATCGGGTGGGGCGCGATTACACCACCGTCAGCCGCCAGGTGGCGAAGCTAGAAGAGACCGGCCTGGTGCAGCGACAAAAAAATGCCGAGGATAAGCGGATCAACGAGGCGGCAATTACCCCGGCCGGTAAAGCGATGACTGATAAAATCGATGCGCAACGGGCGCAGATCTACCAGCGGGTGTTCGCTCATTGGCCGCAGAGCGGCCGTGCCGCTTTGGAACAGTTGCTGCAGCAATTTGTGACCGATTTTAGCGCTTTGCAGGGCGATGAGAGGGACGACGCATGATGCGGGTTACAGGAGGGCGCAACTATGCCGGTTAATATCGATCTTAACGATCTCTATGCGTTTCGCGCGCTGGTGGAGTATGGCAATTTCCGTCTCGCGGCGGACTCAATCTGCCTGTCGCAGTCGGCGCTGAGCCGCAGAATAGACAAGCTGGAGACGGCGCTGGGGATCCGTTTGTTTGAGCGCACCACGCGCCGCGTCACCCTGACGCTGAAAGGACACGCCTTTGCTGAGCGGTCAGACAAGCTGTTGGTGGATTTTGAAGAGGTGATGGCCGATCTGAGTGAGGTCAGCCTGGCGCGGACCGGGCTGATCACCGTCGCCTGCGTGCCCTCCGCCGCCTATTATTTTATGCCCAACATTATCCGGCTGTTTCAGGCCCGCTATCCACGGGTACGGGTCAAGCTGATCGACAGCAGCGCCGCCAATGTTTATGACGCGGTGATTGGAGGTCAGGCCGATTTCGGCATCAGCTTTTCCGGCCGGGCACAGCCCGATGTCCATTTTCTGCCGCTGATCGACGATCCTTACGTGGCGGCCTGTCGGCATGAGCATCCGATCGCGGCAAAACAGAGCCTGAGCTGGCGAGAGTTTTACCAGCAGGAGTGGGTCGGGCTGGACAAGACCTCCGGTAACCGCAATCTGCTCGATCAGGCGCTGGAGCATATCGTGCCGGAGAAAGCCTGCATCTGCGAAACCCGGCATGTCACCACCATGCTGGGCATGGTTGAAGCGGGCCTCGGCATTGCTGCCGTGCCCGCCATGTCGAGGCCGGCTTCCGGTCACTCCGCGCTGACGGCGGTGCCGCTGACCGATCCGGCGGTGAAACGCACCGTTGGCCTGCTGCGGAAAACCGGCCGCACGCTGTCACACGTCGCCGGTGAGCTGGAAGCGCTGATTATTGAACAGTATCACGCTGTCTGATCGGCTGGGTCGCGCCAGCCGGTTGGGTCTGGCCGATCGGGTGCAGCCCGGTTTCACGCACCACCTTCTGGACCTCGGGCGAGGCGAGCCAGCGCAGCAGCTGGCTCGCTTCATCGGGCTGCGCTGACTGCCGTATCACCGCGCCGGCAAAGCGGGTGGTGTATTGCAGGGTGGCGCGCAGGGTGCTTTCGCTGTCGATGGCGACCGGCGTTGCACCTTGTTTGACCACCGCCCCGATGCGTGAATCGGCCAGTTCAACCCGCGAACCCGGCAGCGTGCGGCCCTGTTTTTCCAGATTGCCCAGCGCATCGCCCACCATAATCACCAGATCGGAGTGTTCACCCCGCGCCAGCCGGGCCGGGATCGCCTGCGGCGTTTTGCCTATCGACGGGCCAGCCACCGTATTGATCTGGATCCCTTCACGCGCCGCATAGCGCGGAGATAACCGGTCCCACGCCGCTTTGAAGCCGCCCGAGATCATCACGGTCAGCTCTGTGGTCTGCGCGCTGGCACTGCCCGCCACGCTGATAAGCAGGGCGATGAACAGAGAAAATAACCTTTCATGTCGGTCTCCTTAGCTCAGCGCGTTATTGGCGACCGGGGCCGGATTGCCGGTCCGGCGGTAGAGGTAGAGCGTCGCCAGCAGGGCGCAGACGGCAGCAAAACTCATCCAGTAACCGGGTGAGGCTTTATCACCGGTCAGTTCAATCAGCCCGGTCGACATCACCGGCGTGAAACCGCCGAACAGCGCAGTGGCCAGACTGTAGGCCAGCGAGAAGCCGGCAACCCGGATTTCACCCGGCATAATTTCGGTCAGCGCCGGGATCATCGCGCCGTTATACAGGCCGTAAATCAGTGACAGCCACAGCAGGACCCCGAGCATCATCGAGAAGCTGGGGGCCGCCGCCAGCAGGCTCAGCGCCGGGTAGCTGGTGGTCAGCGCCAGCAGCGTCATGGCGATCAGCAGCGGCTTGCGGCCGAAGCGATCTGACAGCGCGCCGCCAATCGGCAGCCAGATGAAGTTTGATACCGCCACCAGCAGGGTCACCAGCAGGCTGTCAGAAGCGCTGAGCAACAGCACTTTTTTGCCAAAGGTCGGGGCGTAAACGGTGATCAGGTAGAAGGCGGTGGTGGTCATTGCCACCATCAGCATGCCGGCAATCACCACCTGCCAGTTAACCAGCAAAATTTTAAATACCTGTCCCAGCGCGGGCGGGTTGCGTCGGGCGCTGAATTCCGCCGTCTCTTCCAGTTTGCGGCGCAGCACGAAGATAAACGGCACGATCAAACAGCCGAACAGGAACGGAATACGCCAGCCCCATTCGCGGATAGCGGTCTCGGCCAGCAGCGCATTGAGTATAAAGCCCATCGCTGCGGCCACCATGATCGTCACCTGCTGGCTGCCTGACTGCCAGCTGGTATAAAAACCTTTGCGGCCCGGCGTGGCGATTTCGGCCAGATACACCGACACGCCGCCCAGCTCGGCACCCGCTGAAAAGCCCTGCAGCAAACGTCCGGTCAGCACCAGCAGCGGTGCCCGCAGGCCAATGCTCTGATAGGAAGGGATCAGCACAATCATGAAGGTGCCTGCCGCCATGATCGAAAGCGTTACAATCAGCCCTTTACGGCGGCCCACTTTGTCAATGTAAGCCCCGAGTACCACTGCGCCGATCGGCCGCATCAGGAAACCGGCACCGAACACCGCAAAGGTCATCATCAGCGAGGCAAACTCGCTGCTGGCCGGAAAGAAGGTATGGGCGATGTAGGTGGCATAAAATCCAAACAGGAAAAAATCAAACTGTTCGAGAAAATTGCCTGAGGTCACACGGAATATTGCGCCGATCCGGGCGCGTGTGGAAAGCGTAGTCGGTGAGGTGGTCTGCATCAGTGAGCTCCAGTCGATGAATGACGCTTTTTGCCGCGCCTGTGACTGAAGAGTGGATCAGCGACCGGCGGTTAATAAGTGCAAAAAGGGCATCGATTGATGCGTGGCTTGCATGATTCGGCGGCTTGTTTTGGTTAAATACGTTTTTATCAGTGAGTTATCGGATGGCCCTGAGCTGCGGCGTGGCGGCTGGCCCGTGCCACCAGTTTGCGGAAATGTGACAGAATTCATAACTGTGTAACAGCGCCGCTGCGGCGCTGGACGGGCAGGCGAGGCTGGCTGAGCGGCAGGTCAGGAACGCGTCACGCCAAACGTCTGTTGCAGCCGCTGTAAACCGGCCGCGCTGAACTGCACCTCACGGTAGCCGGTCATCGGGCTCTTACTGATCTCCTGATAATCCACCAGATAACGCACCGCTTCGCGTACCCGGCCGTCGTTAAAATGTGGGTCCTTCATGCTCATCGCTAGGTAGTAGATCGTGCCGCGCCGCACCGTATCAATGGTGAGATCGGGATCGTGGCGCAGGGGCACGCACGTCGGGAATCGACATGTTACTGGCGATATCGAGATCGCCTTTCTCCATCATTAGGCGCAGGGTCTGCGACTCCTGCAGATGGCGGAACACCACCCGGGACATTTTCGCCTCACCGCGCCAGTAACCGGCAGAGCGGCTCATGCGCAGCACATCTTTGGCCTGCCAGATATCCAGCCGGAACGGGCCGGAACCGGCTTCGTGGGTGCTGAGCCAGCGGTTGCCCCAGTCACCGTTGACCTCATGCTGCTGCACCGTTTTGCGATCCAGCACCACCATGCTGCCGAGCGCCGCCAGCGAGTAGATTACCAGCTGTGGATCGTTGGGTTCTGGCAGGGTGATGACCACGGTGCGGGCATCGGGGGCGGTGATCATCTGGTCGACGTTGTCGCGGCTGAAACCGTAGGATTTCCACACCGAAGCCTGCGCCAGGTTGAGGTGCAGCACCCGCCGCATTGACCAGATCACATCGTCGCTAGTCAGCGGATTGCCGGAGTGAAAAGTGACATTGTCACGCAGGTGGAAGGTCAGGGTGCTGTTATCCGCACTGACTGACCAGCGTTCAGCCAGCGCCGGACGCACTTCTGTCAGCTTTTTCGGGTTGAGCTCAACCAGCCCGTCGTAGAGGTTGACCACGATGCCCACCACCTCGTTGCCGGTCATGGCGGCCGGATCAAGGGTGAGCAGATTATTCATGTTCATGCCGACGATCAGCTGGTCGTCAGGCGTTTGTGCCTGCAGCGCGGGGCTGTCCATCAGCAGCAGCAACAGTGCGATCAGCCCGCTGCCACACGATTTAAACAGTTTCATAAGTCGGGTCCGGCAGGTCAGAGGTTGCCCGATCGTCTTTCAGCCGGTCGGCCCGCTGACTGCAAGGCAGTCAGCGCGGCGCTAAGCCGGTGGCGATTAGGAATTATTATTGTTTGGTGTAGGGGGCGATCGCGACTTACCAGCGATTCAGCGTACGGGTCTCGATCCAGCTAAAATTAATGTCCTCGCCAAGTCCGGCGCGGCTCGGCAGGGTAACAAAACCCTGCTCATTCATCGGATCGACCAGGCTGTTGAGATAGGCTGGCGGCGTGTCGTAATCGAGGAATGGATGCAGCAGACCGCGCTCGTACCAGCGGCAGTTACGGATCGCCCCGACCACCGCCAGGCTGGCAGCGCCGTTGCCGTGGACTTCACAGTCCATGCCGAACGCCTCGGCGAGGTTAGCCACTTTGAGGGTGGCAGAGATGCCGCCGCGCAGCTCATCGCCGCACATGGTGCTGCCGTAGGCTGGGATCTTTTCGCGATAGCCGCCCAGCAGCTTGTGTACCGGCTGGTTAAGCTTGCGGCCAATCAGATCCCACAGCGCCTGTTCCACCGCCGACAGCGCCCGCTCGGTGAGCTGATGCGCGCTGCCAGTGTACCAAATCCTGCCATAAGCGCTCACGATCAAAGGCGTTCTGTCCGATCAGCACTTTACGAAAGAAGGCATTAACCACGTGCGGACGGATGACTTCGGGCGGGGCAAAGGCACAACCGCAGTCACCGTCCTCGCTGGTCAGGGTGAGCAGCGCCATCTGCGCCTCATTTTCCGGACCGGGATGGGAATGCCCGGCGCTGTCGCTGCAGCGTTGGGTCGGATAGGTAAAGAGAGTGACATCAATCGCGCTAATCTTCACGGCTAAGCTCCTGTGGTTGGCTATCCTGACAAGATATTAAAACGTCGTTTCATTTTTCAATCTAGCTGTAACATTTTATTAACGCATTAGCCAAAGGGCGTATCTTGCTGGCTAATATGTGTGCAATCGCCCAAGACGTTGTGAGCATATTCACGAAAGTTGACCGTTTTGTGAGCAGTAACACAGCCGCTTGACAGCAGGTCGCAGCGTGCTTGTCGATACTTCTGCCACCCGACGAAAGCGCAGGGTGTGCTACGCCGCGGCCAACCGGGCAAAAACATTTCACACCATCACTTACCCCGATACTGTTTTTAGGTGATAGTAACGCCGCTTTATATTAATAATTCTCATTATCATTACTGCGGATTCTGACTATGAAAAAATGGCTTTTAGTGCTGGGGCTAATCACGCTGGCAGGGATGACTTCGGCCAAAACCATCCGGACGCCAGATCGAGGTGCCGCAGGAGGCAAAACGCATCATTCTGGGTGAGGGACGTCAGATTTACCTGCTGGCAGCGTATGATACCGACTTATGAGCAGCGCTATCCGCAGATTAAACAGCTGCAGACCTTTGGCGGCGCGAAAGATGGCACATTCAACGTCGAGCAGGCGTTAACCCCTGAAGCCCGATCTGGTGCTGATGAACCTCGAATCAAAAGCAGCAACCGACAAAGGCAAGCTGATCGAGAAGCTTCAGGCGGTTGGTGTCCCGGTGGTGTTTATCGATTTCCGTGAATCGCCGTTTGTTAACGCCGAGAAAAGCATCCACATCATGGGCGAACTGCTGAACAAGCCGGAGCGGGCGCAGGCGATTATCCGTTTTCGTCAGCAGCAGATTGACCGGGTGACGTCGAAACTGGCCAACTTCAGCCGGCTACCGGCCAAAAGTGATGATTGACCGGGCCGGCGGCTACAGCGATGAATACTGCATGTCCTTTGGTAATGAAAACTTCGGTCAGATGGTGGAGATGGCTGGCGGACGAAACATCGCGAAGGATCTGATCCCCGGCACGTTTGGTACGGTTAACCCGGAGCAGATCATTGCCAGCCAGCCGGATGTGGTGGTGGTGACCGGTGCCAACTGGAAGAACTACAACACCGTCGGTAAATGGGTTGGGGTCGGTCCGGGTGCCAACGAGACAGAAGCCCGCGCCCGGCTGAAAGCCCTGATGATGCGGGATGCGTTCAAAACCCTGCCGGTGGCGCACAACGGCAACGCGCACGCTATCTGGCATCAGTTCTATGACAGCCCGTATCAGTTTGTCGCGATTCAGGCGCTGGCCAAGTGGCTGCATCCCGATCTGTTTGCCGATCTCGATCCGGACGCGACTTTCCGTGAGTTTCACCAGCAGTTCCTGCTGCTGCCGTATCAGCCACGCTACTGGGTGACGCTGCCCGCCGATAAGTCCTGATCGCAGGGCGGTGACCGCAGGGTCACCGCCCTGATTTTCACTTCTCGCCGAATTAACCCTTCGCTTTTCTTCATGTTTACTAATATTTTACAGGCACGATATCGGTTGCTACCGGCAGCCTGACGTCTGGCCTGATCCGCATTCATCGTTAAAATGGAGAGAAACATGCGCAATACCTCGGGAAGATCGGCGTTCGCCGTGACGCTGTACGCTCTGCTGGAGCCGGTGCCGCTGGGCTTTTTTGTCGCGGCCTGGCTGTTCGATATCCTCTATAGCCAGACCTTTGTCCAGTTCTGGATCGACGCCGCCGGCTGGCGATTGTGCCGCGACTCATCGCGCTGGTTTATCTGTTCCGCGGCAGCGACAGTGCAGAAAAGAGCCATTTCTGGCTGTGGCTGCTGGCGAATGTGCAACTTGCGTTACGTCAGCGTAGCGCTTAAGGAGGAGCCACCATGAAAATGCAGCATAAATCTATCCTGACGGCTCTGCTGGTGGGCTGTGATGATGGCGCGCTGGTCGATCCGCAGAAACAGACTGGACCCAACCCGGAACTGCCGCAGGCGCAGAACTTCTTTATGCCGCCAATGCAGGTGCCGGAAGGCACGCGTGGAAAGCGGGCGAAATGCCAAAAGTGGCGCAGGGGCTGAAAATCGAGAAAATCGCCCAGAATCTGCAGCATCCGCGTCAGGTCTATGTGTTGCCGAATAACGATGTGCTGGTGGCGGAATCAAACGAAACGGGCCGGCGAAGCCGACCACACCCTACCGGAAGAGGTGACCGAACTGCCGGGCGGCCCGATTAACCACCACTGGACTAAAGCGCTGTTAGCCAGCCCGGACGGCAGCAAACTGTATGTCGGCGTCGGCTCCAACAGTAACGTCACCGAAAACGGCATCGGTGCCGAATACCGGCGTGCGGCGGTGCTGGAAGTGGACGCCGCCAGCGGCGCCAGCCGCATCTACGCCAGCGGACTGCGTAATCCGACCGGCTTACAGTGGGAACCGCAAAGTGACAAACTGTGGGTCATCGTCAACGAGCGTGACGAAATCGGTTCCGATCTGGTGCCGGACTATCTGACCTCGGTGCAGGACAAAGGCTTCTACGGCTGGCCCTACAGCTACTTTAGTCAGCATGTCGATAGCCGCGCTGAACCGCAGCGTCCTGACCTGGTTGAGAAGGCGATAGAAGCGGATTGCGCGCTCAGCTCGCACGTCGCGCCGCTCGGACTGCTGTTTTACAGCGCTGATAACATGCCGCAGTATCTCGGTGGTGCCTTCATCAGTGAGCACGGCAGCTGGAACCGCACGCCGCTCAACGGCTACAAGGTGGTGTGGGTGAAGTTTGAAAACGGTAAGCCGGTAGAGGGCAGCCACAAACGGTGGTGTCCGGCTTCCTGACGGAAGATGAGAAGCAGGTGCGGGGACTACCGGTTGGCCTGGCCAGCGACCAGCAGGGCGGCGTATTGATCGCCGATGATGCCGGCAATACCGTCTGGCGGATCAGCGCCGCCAACTAAGCGGTTTATGACCGGCATAAAAAAAGGATTTGGCATTACGCCAAATCCTTTTTTTGTTCGCTACCCGGCTGGTAACCGCGCTGCGAACGAGGTGCTCAGCACTCTCCACTCAGCAGAGTGTAAAATGTGCGGCTAAGGATTTCAAGTTTCGCTAAAATACTGTATTTTTATACATGTGCTGAGTGTTGAGCGAAGCCTCATTGTCGACTGGCCGCTCCCAGGGGCACGGTTTCCAAAATCCCGGCAGGCATCAGGTGGTGCTGGCCTGTGGCTTTAACCATGAGTGCCGCTCAGCCCTCTCCACAAAGATGTGCTTAGGCGCCCGGCGGGTAGAGTCAAAGCCTCGGTTGCCGGTTGCCGAACAGCGCGCTCCTGTTACAGGAGAAGGAAAGTGATGGAACTGACTAAGCTGATTCTGGATCTCATCAGGGTCATCTTGCAGATCATCGTTGCCCTTATGCAACTGACCGGTCACGCAGGTTAACCGGAACTTGAATCAAGGCGGAGCTAACCACTCCGCTTTTTTCGCTGTCAATTGGCTGTCATGCTGGCCGGGTAGAGTGTAGCGACAGCGTGACGCCAGCCTGGCGTAACCTTTCGCGATCGGGAGTGTTATGTCAGTTGCCACCGTTATACCCGCCAGACTCCAGCACACAAGGATTGATGAGAGTGTGCGCCTGCGTGAAACCCACATCGGCCAGCAGTGTAAAATTCTGGCCCACAGCGCGCTGGAATATTGCGAGCTGGGGGACTTCTCTTACGTCGGGGAGCATTGCAGCATCGCCGATAGCCAGATTGGCCGCTTCTGCGCCATCGCCAATCAAGTGCGCATCGGCGCTTAATCATCCGATGGATCGCGCCTCTCAGCATTGCTTCATCTACTGCCCGGAGTATTACCACCCTGACGCCCAACGCGATCGCGGTTTCTTTGCCGCCCGGCTGCAGCGTATTGCCTGGTGGGACTGGCCACTGGAGAAACTGCTGGCTAACCTGGCGGACTTTCAGCAGGGCGATGATATTGAACAGTTCTGCGAGCGTCACGACTGCCGGACCGCGTAGCGGTCGCCCCGGCGCGAACCGGGGCGACAACCATCATGCCACCGACGTCTCCGCCACCTCAGACGACGCGGTATCAGCGACCAGCGGTTTTTCCGGCTGCAGCAGGGTCATCACCAGCATACTGCCAAACGCGATCAGCGCTGTGACGGTAAACATCGCGTTGTAGCCGTAATATTCCGCCAGCCAGCCGCATAACATCGGCGAGATAATCGCGGCCAGATTGGCAATCGCCAGCGTCATGCCGCTGTAGGTGCCGACCGAAGCTTTCGGTGTGACGTCAATCACCACCGACCAGTAGACGTTATTCACCAGCGCGTTGAGCGCGTTGCCCAGCGTCATCAGGGCAATAATCCCGGCGGCTGACGACACGTAAGAGATCGCCATAAAGCAACAGGCGGTGCCGCACAGCGTGACCGCGGCGAACAGGTTGCGCGCCAGCCGCAGGTTATTAAATCGGGCCAGCAGGGTATCCGCGATGCGTCCGCCCAGCAGCACGGTCACACAGGCACCGCTCCACGGGATCATCGCCACGTACCACAGCGAATGCAGGTCGTAATGGAAATTATCCTGCAGGTATTTCGGCATCCACGTCACCAGGGTAAAGGTGATGTAGAAGGAAGGAGAAGTAGCCCAGCGCGTTGCACACCAGGGTGCGGCTGGTGAGTGGCGATGTTTGTGGCGGTGGTGGAGAGCGGCAGT
Organism: Pantoea sp. Eser; assembly: GCA_009830035.1. GTDB lineage: Bacteria > Pseudomonadota > Gammaproteobacteria > Enterobacterales > Enterobacteriaceae > Pantoea. The sequence goes on along the minus strand of SZZY01000002.1, from coordinate 242,133 downwards.
TTTACCGCAGCCGCCGCCTCGCTCGGTCAGACTAAAGCGGCAGTGAGTTTCAGCCTGCGGCAGCTTGAAGCGGAGCTGGGCGTGAGCCTGCTGCTGCGCACCACCCGACGGCTGGCGCTGACTGCGGCAGGCGACGTCTTTTATCGACGCAGCGTGACGCTGTTGCAGGATGCGCAGGGGATGCTTGAAGACGTGCAGCGCGATTGATAATTCCGGAGCTCACTGCCTTTCAGCGGCAGCATCCCGATCTGCGTATCCGGCACGTCGCCTCGACCGCGACTGACGATCTGATTTCTGGCCGTTTTGATGTGGCTATCCGGCTCGGCCGGTTAGCGGATTCCACCCATCGGGCGGCGCTGCTGGATCGTTTTGCGATATTGCCGGTGGCCTCACCTGAAGCCTTAAGCGCTGGACAGGGCGGTTAAACCGGTTAAGTCTGTTAGCTGCTCCCTCACCCCACGTACCCCTGCCCGGAGAGAACCATGAATCTGCTCTGTCTTCATACTGCGGCCAGTAATATCGCCATTTTTGATGACGCTGCCGCCTCGCTGGCGACCACTGCACGCCCGCTTAACCACCTGGTGATGCCTGACTGGCTGGCGGAGGCGGAGCGGCGGCATGACGGCAGAACTGCGCGCCCGGATCGCCCGGCTGATTGATGCCTTGCTGCCGCAGATGGATGCGATAGTGATCACCTGCTCAACCCTCGCACCGGTCGCCGATGATTTTGTCACTGCCGGTCAGCATGGCTGGATACCGCGCAGCGATAAAATGCTGGCTGAGGCGCTGCAGCGTCATAAGGGTCCCTCGGTTGCACTCTGTGCTGCGGAATCGACGCTTGGCGCGACCCGATCATTGTTTTGCCGGCCGGGCGGCGAAGTTGAGGTCCGGCTGGTGGAGGGCGCCTGGGCAGCCTTTAAAACCGGTGATAGTGCGCGTTATTTTGCCCTGATTGCGGACGCGGTGCAGCAGGCTTATCAGCAGGGCGCGGGTCAGGTGGCATTGGCGCAAAGCTCGATGACGCCGGTGGCGCAGCAGTTTGCTGTCAGCCAGCGACCGCTGACCGCGCCCCATCTGGCTTTACAGGCCTGTTACGCCCTCAGATAAGAGTGACTCCGTGGGCGGTCAGAGCCTGGCGCAGCGGCTCGCCCGGCGACGTGTCGACCACCAGCGTACTGGCCAGCGAGAGATCGCCAATCGCAAAGGCTGAAGCGGAATTGAGTTTCTCCGCAGAGGCCATCACCACGGTTTCCGCTGCCCGAGCGGCCAGCGCACGTTTTACCGTAGCTTCTTCGAAATTACCGGTGGTAAAGCCTGCTGCCGGATGCACACCGGTCACCCCCAAAAAAAACAGATCGGCATTGATGCGGTTGATCGATTCCAGCATCGCCGCGCCGACCGCCACCACCGAGTGCTTATAAAGCTGGCCGCCAATCAGGATCACTTCGACGCGCGGATGATCGGCCAGCGCCAGCGCTACGCTCGGGCTGTGGGTCACCGCGGTAAAATCCAGCGCTGCGGGCAGCAGTGGCACTAGTTCAGCGCTGGTGGTCCCGCCATCGATCAGCACGATCTGTCCGGGCTGAATCAGCGCAACGGCTTTCCGCGCAATTGCGCGTTTTGAGTCGGTTTGCACGCTTTTGCGTGTTTCAAATCCTACCAGTGCGGCAGACACCGGCAGGGCGCCGCCATGGACCCGCTGCAGCAATCCTTCAGCAGCCATTTCGCGCAAATCCCGGCGCACAGAGTCTTCTGAGACGCCAAATCGCTGGCTGAGATCGCGTGACTGCACCTGTTTTTCGCTGGCGAGCAGCGCCAGAATCGCCTGTTTACGTTGTCCTGATAACATCACCGTGCCTGCCTCTTTTGCTTGATATTGCACGATTGTGCATGATAGCGTTACCGCTGTCCACTCATCGAGGAGATCACTATGCAGCAGAACCGTGACCGTGTGCGCATCATCAGCGAGCAGTTGCTGTCGGATAACTGGTACACCCTGAAGAAATACACCTTTTCGCTGTTACGGCGTGATGGGCAATGGCAGGAGCAGAGCCGGGAAGCTTATGACCGGGGCAACGGTGCGGTGGTCCTGCTTTATAACCGTGACAAAAAAAGTGTAGTGCTGACGCGCCAGTTCCGTTTTCCAATCTACCTTAACGGTCATGACGGTTTCCTGATTGAAGCGGCGGCGGGATTACTGGATAACGCCTCGCCGGAAGCGCGCATCGTCGCCGAAGCCGAAGAGGAGACCGGTTTTCGCGTCACGCAGGTGGAGAAGGTGTTTGAAGCCTTTATGAGTCCCGGCTCGGTCACTGAGAAGCTCTACTTCTTTATCGCCGAATATGCCGATCGGCAGCGCAGCGGTGAGGGCGGCGGTATCGCTGAAGAGGGGGAAGATATCGAGGTACTGGAGATGGATTTTGACCAGGCGCTGCAGGCGATAACAGACGGTGAAATCATGGATGCGAAAACCATCATGCTGCTGCAACATCTGCGGCTGAAAGGCATTCTTTAGCACCCAATCTGGCTGGCAGGCCGCCTCACGACGGCCTGCCGATGTGCTTATTCGTCGCCGGTCAGGATGCCTTTGACGTCGTGCGGTTCTGATCGCAGATATTGCTGCCGGAACCCGGACTTTACCGTCCAGCGCGGATCGTAGAGAATACCAATACCGCGTGCCAGTGCCACCAGATCGGCTTCACCCTGTTGCAGCAGATCTTCCGCCTGCTGCGGCTCGGTGATCAGACCAACCACAATCACCGGAATGGATACCTGCTCACGAATATCGCGGGCAAACGCAAGGCAGGGGATTGAAATCCCGCCACAGGCAAAGCATCAGGCGCGAAACGACTCTGATAGCGCATTGAGTTTATCGTCATCTCTCATCCAACGACGCGTGGTGACCGCTCTGATGTGGCGGAGCAGTAAAGGAATGTGCAGCAGGGGGTAGGCGCGAGAGTCTGGCACTCTGTGTGAGAATGTTAATTTAACATAAGATAGATTAAGCGCATTTAGATAACCGCCTGATTATGATGGCCGGATATCGCTCAATTCTGCCGTTTGCTGTCATTCGGCGATTGATCCTGGCTGACTCAATACTTCACCACTTCACCTTCATGCTTATCTTAGCCAACCAACGTCCATACATCATTCCCCGGATTCTATTTCTGCGTTCTCTCTCTGAAACTGCCCGCGACCAATGCGGGAAATGTTTTTCTCTGTGCCAGCCTTTAACCGTATCGCCGGCTATTATTTGCTGCAATCCTCCTTGCGACAACTATCGGCAGTGAAAACCGCGGACCGCTGGCGGTGTTTCATCATGACGCAGAGGGTGTCTCCCATGATCTGCACCAACGTCGCCAGGGTGTTTTATAGGCGGTGCCGGAGGAGTTCGGATTGGCAATCTGGATTTCACCTTTAAAGCCCGGATCGAGCAGATCGGCCCAGCAGGCCGGCACCTTGAGCTTTTTCTCTGCCAGCAGCCGGGTGTTTGTAACCCCAGCCCAGCGCACCGGCATAAACGCCCACCGTGCGATAACCGGAGATCTCCGCCACTTTTTGCGACCACGGCTGCTGCTGGTCGAGCAGCAGTGATTTATACACCTGGGTTAAGCCCTCTTCGGCTGCCTGCATACTGCGGATCGCCGGTGCCGGCCCACCAGATAATCGGTCCGCGGATTGCGCGCCTCGCTAATGTCGGGATGGGACTGGCTGAACTGGCGGGTCATCTGTTCACAGACCACCACATCCGCAGAGCAGATCATGTTGAGATTACCGGCCGCAGCGAACAGAGATGAGTAAGCATGGTGTTCTCCTTGAGGGCGGGGATAGCGCCTGATCGCGCTTTTTTTTGCACTGCTGTGCAAAGGCAAAGTAGTAAGGCGACCCTCAGGGCGTGTCAATCAGCATGTTAATCAATTGTAAGGTGCTGTCACAAATTTAGTACATTTTGTATGCGATACCTTTTGCACACCCTTGCAACTTCAGGCAGACTCAAAACGTTTAACGGTAGCAGCTAACGGCAGCAGTAGAGAAAACCATGCATTAACTTAAGGCATTGTCTGCCTGATCGCCTCTGAAGTGGACACCCCCTACCGCGCCAGCCTAGTACGCTGGATGACCCAGTATCTGCAGGAAGCGGGAAAGGTGGCTATGCTGATTGATACTGATCGCTCAGATGAATGGGCCTCTGCTGCCTTACAGCAGGCGATTAACTTCTGCGCCGATTGCCTCAATCATCCTCTCCGGTATGCCTGATAGCGCGATAACCCGGCTCTGCTACAAGCAATGGGCAGCATCTGGTGCTGATTAACCGTGATGAGTCCCTGCCCGGCTCCCTCAGCATTAATCTCGACTCGCGCCCGGCAGCGGAGATGGCGGTCAACGCCTTTATCCGTGCCGGCTGTCAGCGCATCGCGTTTGTTAACTCACTGACCGGTACCCCGAGCCTGCTGAAACGCGAGCGGGATTTTCTGGCAGCGGCGGGGAAAGACGGGGTCAGCGTCCAGGTTGAGCACTTTGGTTCGACCTCCTATGAAAGCGGTCAGATCCTGGCGCAGCGGCTGCTGACCCGTAAAATCCGTCCTGACGCGGTGTTCTGCGCCACCGCTTTGCCCTGCGGATTCCAGAGGATCTGTGCATTGTCGGTCACGACAATATTCTGCAATCGGGCTGGTCCTCCTACAACCTCACCACCTTTGCCCAGCCGGTAGAGCAGTTTGCCCGTGACGCGATACGCTGGCTGACCGAAACCGAGGCGCAGCAGGATCAATTCCAGCCCACCGCCGAACAGCAAAGCTATCGGCGGATATATCAGGCTGATGTGGTGTGGCGCGGTTCAGTACGCGGCGGGTAAATCGCCCGATTTAATTTTATCGCCGGTGCGTTTGCGCCGGTACCGGTATAATAGCCCTTTCCCTGCTTTACGCTTCGCTTTAAATTAAGCGGACTTATTGCCGCAAATTATCACCCTGCGGCGGGCGCAGCATCCCGATTTTGTGTCTATCCTTGATCAACATTATTAATTCACCCGGCGCTTCACTGCTCAATGAATAAGCAGTTAGATGTGACAAATATCACATTTGTGCCAAGCTTAATCACTCAGATAATGATGTTGAAGGAGCTTACAATGACGACACCAACGAACAAGACGCTCGATCTCGATCAATTTCCTAAGCCTCCTTTTGAGGAACAACCGCAACAGGCGCCTGGCTTAGCCAGCAAAATGATCCCGGTTCCCGATCACGGTGAAACCAGCTACCGCGGCACCGGCCTACTGACCGGACGTAAAGCACTGATCACCGGCGGCGACTCCGGCATTGGCCGTGCGGTGGCCATCGCCTATGCCCGTGAAGGTGCAGACGTGGTGATTAACTATCTGCCTGAAGAACAGCCCGATGCCGATGAAGTGATTAAATTAATCGAAGCGGAAGGCCGTAAAGTCTTCGCTATTCCGGGTAATATTCGTTCTGAAGAATTTTGTCAGCAGCTGGTAAAACAGGCGGCCGATAAATTAGGCGGTCTGGATATTCTGGTTAATAACGCCGGACGCCAGCAGTTTAATGAGTCCATTCGTACCCTGAGTACCGAAGATTTTGACGCAACGTTTAAAACCAACGTTTATGCGATGTTCTGGATCACCAAAGCGGCGCTGGAATATCTGCCACGCGGTGCATCGATTATTAATACCTCGTCGGTGCAGGCGTTTAAACCCAGCGATATTCTGCTGGATTATGCCCAGACCAAAGCAGCGATTGTTGCCTTTACCAAGTCACTGGCGAAACAGCTGGGCGGCGAAGGCATCCGGGTTAATGCGGTCGCGCCTGGCCCATACTGGACCGTGCTGCAATCCAGCGGCGGTCAGCCACAGGAAAAAGTGAAGCAGTTTGGTGCCGATTCACCGATGGGCCGCCCTGGCCAGCCGGTCGAAATCGCCCCGCTCTACGTTACGCTGGCCTCGACGGAGAGCAGTTACTCCTCCGGCCAGGTTTGGTGCTCCGATGGCGGCACCGGCACCCTGTAATCACGCTCCCCGGTGGCCGCATTATGCGGCCACTTTTTTGTCCTGCCTGCGCCCGATTTGTCAGTTGTCACAGTAAAACTAAGGAAGAAAACCATGGAAAACCAGATCTTCCATCAGCCGGCCCGCGACAATGGCTTTGCCGGCTTGTGTGATTATGCCGCCATTGGCGAGGGGCGTTCAGTGGCGCTGATTGCGCCGGATGGCTCGATTGACTGGTGGTGCGCGCAAAACCTGGATGCAAAACCGCTGTTTGATCGCCTGAAGGCTCGACCACCACGTTGCTGATAATCGCGGCGGCGGCCGGATGCGCAGGATTAAACAGCGCGTTCCACTCCCCGGTCAGGGTACTCGGGACCTTGAGGATCAGCCCGTGATCGGGGCTAGCGAGCCAGCCATCCCCGATCTCCCGGGTCGAGGGCGGTGCGGGATCGGCCTACCAGTCGTCGGGGAGCGCCGTCAGCGACAGCTCGGTGATCAGCGTTTCAGGCACGCTGATCGACAGCATCGAATAGTGGTGCGCCAGATCCTGAATGCTGAGATGCACCAGCGCCCGGCTTGATCCAAGATAGACACAGCCGATGCCAACTGAATTCCAGCGGCCGCCGTAGGTTGCTGGTCACCGAAACCGTCAAAGGCGGTCATCGCATATTCGCTTTTCACCAGCCGGAAAAAGCGCACCGCCGCCATCAGGTGATCACGCCATGTTCGAGCTGACCAATCAGGTTGAGCACCGCTTCCGCGCCCGTAGTGGTCATCTCCGCCGGTTTTCTGCCGCCCAGTGCCCTGGCTGGCGTTTCCAGCCACCGCACCAGCCGCGCCGGATCGTCACGGAGCAGTGCGCTGGCAGCGGACAGTACGCGGATCAGCATGTAAATACGTCCGCTCTGATCGGGCGAAAAGATCTGCTGAGGATCTTTGACTTTACGGTTGTAGGTACTGCGATCGGTGCCCCCAGGCGACACAGCCAGATTTCATCAAAGGCGGATAACGACGCGGTGCGTTTCAGCACCTCGCTGCTGAAGCCAACGGCAATCCGCTGATGCGCATCCGGCAGGTTCAGCGCATGCAGCAGCGAACTGTTGCGGCGACTGCTGGCGGGCGTATAAATGGCAATTGACATAGCACGGCCCTCTGTTCATTTAATTTAAATTAAATTTTAGCGCAAACGCAAATGAACACGGCGCGCCAGCTTTATTACCCCTGACGTATCAGTCGGCGATAGAGCGTTGGCGTCAGGCTGGTGACGCCAACAAAGGTGCGGCGCATCACGTCGCTGCTGGCAAATCCGCAGCGATCCGCCTAGCGTCTTACCTTTATCCACTCCCTGCTCAATTAGCTGGTGCGCTTTTGCGATACGTTCGCGCTCCAGCCACTGGCTGGCGTCATTGCCAGCGATTGACGAAACAGCCGTGTCAGATGCCGCTCGCTCGCTGAGCTGCAGGCGGTCGGCCAGCGTAGTGACGTTCCTGACCTGGTCAAGGTGCTGAATCGCCCCGGACAAAATGTGACTGATCGACCGGACGGCGAAAAAACATCACCAGATTGGCCGCCACCTCCGCGCCCAGATCTTCCTCCACCAGCCGAAGCGCCAGATCGAGACCGGACGTCACGCCCGCTGCGGTGCGGACCCGGCCATCAGCCACATACAGCGCATTCGCATCGACCTGAATTGCCGGAAAGCGTTCACGCAGCGCAGCGGCACAGGCCCAGTGAGTGGTAATCCGCTTATGCTGCAACAGGCCGGTCTACGCCAGCAGCAGCGCACCGCTGCATACCGAACCAAAACGCTGGCTGCGCTCACATAACCCGCTGATGCGGTCCAGGGTTTCTGGCCCGGCCACCAGGCTGTCGATCTCCGGCTCGCCCGCTAATAAAAAAGTCTGCAGCCTCAGCGAATCACACTGCGTCAGCTCCCGATCGGCCAGCAGCCGTACCCCGGATGAGGTGCGGATTTCACCCGGATGCAGGCTGATCAGCTGGCTGCGTTACACCCTGCGCCTCAGCATCCGGTTAGCTTCGGCAAAAACATCCAGCGGTCCGGAAACGTCCAGCAACTGGACGCCGGGCACCGCCAGAATAGCGATATCATGCTGCATCACTCACTCCAGGTCGGCAGGTATCGGAATGTCTCTTATCGTCGTAACAGGACGATATACGACACAAAGTGTGCACCTTATGCTGAGTTCAGACAATCAAAAAAATGAACCTATCCGTAGCAGGCATCACCGTGCCGCAAACTGCCCTGGCACGCTAGGCGACTGAGCTGGTCCGCGATACTGAATCTGAGCTGCTGTTTCATCACTCAAGCCGGGTGTTTTACTGGGCCGCACTGGCCGGAGAACAGCGAGATCTGAGCGTCGATCGGGAACTGCTGTATGTCGGCTGTCTGTTTCACGACATGGGCTGACCCGGACGCACTGCAGTTGCGATAAACGGTTTGAAGTGGACGGTGCCAATGCGGCGCGCGACTTTCTGCAGCAGCACGGTATCGCTCAGGCGGAGATTGATAAAGTCTGGACCGCCATTGCCCTGCATACCACGCCCGGTATTCCTGAGTTTATGTCCCCGGAAATTGCTCTGGTCACCGCCGGAGTGGAGATGGACGTACTGGGTCTTAATTTCGAACGCTACAGTGCGGCGCACCCGCGTCCGGCGGCGTTTAAAGAGGAGATTATTCAGGCGTTTTACCAGGGGATCAAAGATAAACCGCAGACCACTTTTGATGACGTCAAAGCAGATGTGATCAAAGACAAACAGCCCGACTTTCAGCCGCTCAACTTCTGCGAGGTGATCCGCGCGTCCCGATGGCCCTGAGACGACGAGACCGGCGGGCGCTGGCGTCAGGGATTACTGCAACGCTTCAAGAATTTGCCAGGCGGTTTTTATCCGCAGCGGATTGGGGTAGTTCTTGTTAGCGAGTATCACGATGCCGATGTTCTGCTCGGGAATAAACGCAACGTAGGCGCAAACCCGTTGGTGGCGCCGGTCTTATGCACCCAGCTGGCGCGTTGCGATGGCACGGCAGGATTGAGTAACGTCACCGGCTGAGGTTTAAGCGCGACGCTGCTTTCGCTGTCAGCGATTATCGTGGCGGCACTGGCCGGCCAGTCGTAGATCTCCCAGCCCAGCCCCTGATAGAAATCACGCACTTTGAAATAGCGTGACTGGGCGGTACGAATCGCATTACGCAGCACGGTATTGCCTGACGATAAGCGGTTAGGATCGGCATTGGCCTGCTAAAGGTCAGCATATCGCGGGCGGTAGATTTCACCCCATACGCTTCCGCATCCAGCATGCCGGGCGAAACCCGCACCGGCTGCCCGTTTTTATAACCCCAGGCGTAGTCCACATCGAGGGCGGCACGGTGGTGTAAGTACGCGTCAGGCGCAGCGGCTGAAACACATTTTTCTGCATCGCCTGTTGGTAATCGCCCTTCACCATCAGCGCGCCAAACAGACCGATAATGGCATTGGAGTACTGACGCAGCGTGCCCGGCTCAGCCTGCGGTTGCCACTGCTGATAATAGTTGAGCAGCGAGGCCTGATCGGTCACCTCATCCGGCAGCTGCAGCGGCAGGCCACCTGCAGTGTAGGTCGCCAGATGCAGCATCCGGATGTTGTGCCATTGCGCGCCGGTCAGCTGCGGCCAGTACTTCTGCACCGGATCGTTAAGGGCGATGTCACCATTGCGGATCATCACCCCGGCCAGCACGCCGGTGAAGGTTTTACTGACCGAGCCGAGTTCAAACAGGGTGTTTTCAGTGACTCTGCGGCCGGACGCCAGATCAGCCACACCGGCGTTGATGAACTGGGCCCAGCCTTTATACAGTATCGCCACCGACATACCGGGAATCTCCTGCTGCTCCATCAGCGGTTCGATAGCGGCTTTAACCAGAGAGGTGACCTGCTGTGAGGTTAAGTCGGCGGCAACACAGCTGGCAGAAAGGGACCACAAAACAAGGTAAGGCGAAGACTTTTTTATTGGCAATTAACGGTTTCTTCACTGAATCGATTTATTTGCACTGGTCGGCGCAGGCCTGCACACAGATCTGCGCTTGTGAGCTGCACGCCCCGGTATCACGGGTATTACAATGGGATCGTTCGACGTAGCAGTTGGTCTGACAGGCGGAGACGTCGCATCGCGCGGCGGCAGGCGTCAGCTGTGGCAGCGGCGCACGTACCGGAAATGAGGTGCAGGTTGAACGAAGGCGCTGCTGTTACCGCGCGACAGAATTTTCTGGCGGAAAACATCGCCATTTTCCCGCGTCAGACCGCCCTGTTCGACAAACCACTGATAACCATCATCGGCCAGCATCCGGGTCCAGCCAGATATAGGCGTAGTAGCCGGCGGCGTAACCTCCGCCCCAGATGTGCTGGAAATAGCTGGAGCGATAGCGCGGTGGCACCGCGGCTAACGCCAGATTATCGCTCTGCAATGCCTGCTGTTCAAAGCCGTCGACGCTTTGCGGGGCCTGATCGCCGGTCAGGCTGTGCCAGTGCAGATCCAGCAACGCCGCGGCCAGCAGCTCACTCATCTCATAGCCTTTGTTAAATTTACCGGCGCGGATGATCTTTTCGTGCAGCGCGGCGGGCATCGGCTCTCCGCTCTGATAGTGGCGGGCGAACTGGCCGGCGGTTTGGTGAAGTTGCAGACGTTGTAGATCACCGGCTTACTCTCAAGCAGCGTCGACTGATTGACGAAGTTACTCATCCACGCCCCACCGCCTTTGCTGTCACGCTTGAAGAAGTCGGTGTAGAACAGCGCCAGCGGCGTCTGGTCGGCATCAAAAATCTCGTAAACCTGCACGTCGGGATGGTAAACCGGCAGATCCTGACGTGGCGTAAACTGAATGCCGTAAAGCTGGGTCGCCGCCCAGAACACTCCATTCTGCAGCACGCTATTCAGTTCAAAGTAAGGTTTGATCTGACTCTCATCCAGATCGTATTGCGCATGGCGCACCTGTTCGGCATAGAAATTCCAGTCCCAGGCGCGTAGGGTGAAATTGCCCTGTTGGCGATCGATAGTTTGCTGAATTGGCCGCCGCTTCCCGTTCAGCCCGCGCCCGTGCAGCAGGCACGATATTGCGCATGAAAGCAAACGCGGCATCCGGAGTTTTTGCCATCTGATCCTGCAGCTTCCAGTCGGCGTAACTGGCAAAGCCCAGCAGCCGGGCCTGCTCCGCCCGCACCTGCGCCAGACGCAGCACCAGCTCGCAGGTGTCGTTGTCATCGCCTTTTTCGGTGCGGGTCTCGCGATCGCTCAGACTCTGCAGCGCCGGTTGCTGGGTGATGTTTTGCAGCACCAACAGCCAGGCATTCTCCAGTCCATCCGCTTTGGTGGCCGCCAGCAGCTTATTGGTGAAGCGGGTGCTGAGGCGCGCCGCCTCCTGATTCAGGGCTTTGAGCTGGTATTTCTGGGTTTCCGGCAGATTAGCGCCCGCCAATCGAAAGCGCTGCCAGATCACCTCGACCAGCCGTTTTGATTCAGCGTCAAGCTGGGTGCGCTGCACATACACCGCATCCAGTCGCGAGAACAGCGGCCGGTTGAGCATAATATCGTCGTGAGTGCGGTAAGTGCGGGGCGATCTCTTCATCCACCTGCTGCAGATACGGGCTGGTGTGCGCCGACGTCATGGCGCTGAACACCAGATTCACCCGGTTCAGCAACTGCCCGCTCTTCTCCAGCGCCTCATAGGTATTCTGAAAGGTTGGCGCGTCGCTGCTGGTGGCAATCGCCTCGACTTCCCGGCGTTTCTCTTCAATGCCCGCCTGTAACGCGGGCAGGAAATCCTGCTCCTCGATCTGATCGAACGGCGGCGTCTGATAAGGCAAGGTGCTGACGCTAAAGAAAGGATTCTGACGGGCGTTCATGATTCGCTCCTGATGGGCATCGCAAAGTCCTATCCTGGCAGGTTGCCGGCGGTTAAACAACTCAGCTCAGATGCTGCTGATAAACGCTGATTATTTCACCGGCAATCGCCACCGCAATCTCTGCTGGCAGCTTGCCTTTCACGTCCGGCAGGCCGATCGGACAACGCAGCCGCGCCAGCCGGTAGCGGAAACACTGGCTTTTGGTCTGCGATCCAATCACACCCGCATAGCGAAAATCTCCGCGTTTCAGCACCGCTTCGCACAGGTCGAAATCGAGCGGATGATGATGGGTCATTATGATGAAGTAACTGTCCGGTGCGGCCTGCGCCACGCAGTCCAGCGGGTCCTCCGGCTGCAGAGTGAATACGCAGCTGGTGCAGCACGGTTATCCAGTCAGGGTAGGTCATCACAGGCTCCTGCCAGTTTCAGCACGCCATTCAGTACCCGTTCCGGCGTGGCGGGCGCATCCTGCGGATTTTTACGGTTCTCCACCAGCGTCACCCGCAGATCGGCCGGAACGTCACTGATGGCCGGGATTTTGTAGCTGGCCGGGCCGTCGGTCAGTCAGCAATTGCACTTTCTCGCTCCACGCCAGCTCTTCACAGGTCAGCCAGCCAACGCCCTGCACAAATCCGCCTTCGACCTGGCCGATGTCGATTGCCGGATTCAGCGAGGCACCCGCGTCATGCAGAATGTCTGCGCACAGCAGGCGATATTCACCGGTTTAAGGTATCGATCACCACTTCACAGCAGGCCGCGCCCTGCCAGCCGGGCCACGTCGGCGAGGTGTTCGGCACTTTACCGGTATCGGTGGCGGTGATCTGAATCTTATCGACTTCAATCTGCAGCACTTCGGCAACGATCTGGATGATTTTGGTGTTGAGACACTGACCCATCTCGGTGCCGCCGTGATTAAGTTGCACCGTACCGTCGGTGTAAATCAGAATCAGTGCGCCCGCCTGGTTGAGAAAGCTGGAGGTAAACGAGATGCCGAATTTAACCGGCGTCAGCGCCAGACCGCGCTTCAGCAGCGGGCTGCGGGCATTAAACGCGCGGATCTCCGCCCGACGGGCCTGATAATGGCTGCTCTGCTCCAGCTGTTCGGTGATCTCGTCCAGCAGATTATCTTCAATCTGCTGATGATAATGGGTAATGTTGCGATCCTGCTTGCCGTAATAGTTGCGTTTACGCAGCGCCAGCGGATCAAGGCCGCGTTCGCGAGCGATGTGGTCCATGATCTGCTCAATCGCCACCATGCCCTGCGGGCCGCCAAAGCCGCGATAGGCGGTATTCGAGGCGGTGTTGGTGCGGCAGCGGCAACCGGTAATGCGCGCATCGCCAAGGTAGTAGGCATTATCTGCGTGGAACATCGCCCGATCGACGATAGATCCGCTGAGATCGAGTGAATACCCGCAGTTGCCCGCCAGATCGACCTTCACCCCGCACAACAACCCATCATCCTCAACGCCGACTTCATAGCGGAAAAAAAACGGATGCCATTTGCCAGTAATGCGCATGTCGTCAAGGCGTGAAAGCCGCATCTTCGCTGCCCCCGGCCGGTCTGGCGGGCGACGATGGCGCACAGACAGGCGACGCCCGCCGCCTGGGTCTCTTTGCCGCCAAATCCGCCGCATATCAATGGTGACCTGATTCATGCGGATGCCCATCACCTCCGCCACCAGCTTCTGCATTTCGGTGGGGTTCTGGGTCGAGGAAAAGACCTGCAGCTGCTGGTCTTCGCCGGGGATCACCAGCGCGGTCTGGGTTTCCAAATAAAAATGCTCCTGTCCGCCAATATTAATGGAACCGGTGATGCGATGCGGTGCGCGTGCCAGTGAGGCCTCGACGTCGCCACGCTGGTGAACGTGCGGCTCCTGTACAAAATGTTCTGCGCCAGAGTCTGCTCGACATCGGGTAGCGGTTCCAGCACCTCATATTCAATCACGGCAGCAGCAGCAGCGCCGGCTCGTGCGGCACACGGTGATTCGGCTGCTACCACCATCACAATCTGGCCGAGATACTCCACCTTTTCATGCGCCAGCAGCGGGTCACCTGGCTCCAGCGGACCGACATCATTGATCCCGGGCACATCCTGCCAGGTCAGCACGCTGACCACGCCGGGAATGGCATAACACGGCTGGACGTCAATGGCTGATGCGGGCATGGGCGTGCTCACTCAGCCGCGAGCAGAGGTGCAGCAAACCAGGCAGTTCAGGCTTATCGTCGATAAAGCGCGCCTCACCGGAGACGTGCTTCTCTGCGCTTTCGTGTTTATTGCTGCGGCCAACGCCGCTCTGTATCGCGGCAGCATGCTGCGCCTTGATCACCTGTTCATTTAATTCAGGACGGTTATGAGACATAGCGGGCCACCTCAACACAGGATAATTCGTCGTTGTAGCGATGGTAATAACGCCGTAGCAGGTTACGCGCGACCTGCAGACGGTAGCTGGCGCTGGCACGGAAATCGGACAGCGGCTGGAAATCTTCCGCCAGCGCGGCGGCCGCGCGTGACACCGTCACGGCATTAAACGGCTGATCCAGCTGGGCCTGTTCGCAGTGTGTGGCTCTTTTAGGCGTGGCGGCCATGCCGCGCGGACATAGCCCTGTTCAATCTCAAGATTAAAGGCGGCTAACACCGCTGAAATGTCATCATCAAGCCGCTTAGAGACTTTCCACGCGACAAAATCCGGTGACACCGTCACTTTATCGATACGAATAGCGCGGATAAATTCGCCCGGCTGTAAGCAGGTCTGGCGGTATTTCTCTCACAAACGTAAACAAACGACTCACCGCTGGTGAGCAAAGAAACGGCGATGATATACTAAGCTTTTGCCCGCGGAAACAACCGTTACCCCTGGCGATATCTGCGTTAACTGAAGGAAAGCGCAATGAAAAAACTGATCCCGGTCCTGCTGTCAGCGGCAGCATTTAATGCCAGTGCCACTACCAATCGCCTGATTATTGAAGATGGCAGCAGCGCGTCAGGATAAAGAGCAGTGGAATGACACGCGGGTGCTGCGTAACAAGGTGAATAGCCGCGTCGAGAAAGAGTTTGATAAGGCCGATCGCGCGTTTGATACCCGCGATAAGTGTGAGAAGAACCTGAACCTTAACGCTTACTGGGAGCCAAATACCCTGCGTTGTCTGGATCGCCGCTCCGGCCGGCCAGTTGCGCCCTGATTTTCAGCTATAGTAATCACGGACGACTAACATAAGGAATACGTGATGAAGCTACAAAGGGTTTTGTTAACGGCGACGTTGTTCGCGCTGCCCGTGCTGGCACAAGCATCCTGTGAATCGGTCAAAACCGAGATCAGCCAGAAAATTATTCAGAACGGTGTGCCCGAATCGGGTTTTAGTCTCGACATCGTCGCCAACGATCAGGTTGATCAGGCCGGCGGTCAGGTGGTGGGACATTGTGAGAACGACACACAAAAGATTGTTTACAAGCGCATGGGGCGTGACGACGACGCCAGCGTGCCAGACAGTGCCGGCAGTTCACAGGACGCGCCTGCACAGTAAATAACCTCAGGGCGACGCACTGTCCGCCCTGCTCGCTATTCCGCATGTTCCGGCCGCTGACGCGGCATAATCCACGCCACACCCAGCGCAAACAGCGCAATCACCAGTGCCACCACAAACACCCAGTGCAGTGAAGCCGCAATCGCCTGCACCATCTGCTGCAGCGTCTCCGGCGTCAGCTGACGGCGACTTTCATCGGCCATAATCTGCTGCACCGGGTCCTGCGCCTGCGGCAACCGCCAGTGTAAATTAAGGTTCAGCACCGCACCCATGATGGCGGTGCCAATCGCGGACCCCATCATCCGGCTGAACATAATCGAAGCGGTACAGATGCCGCGAATCTCGTAATCCGCCTGATTCTGTACCGAGACCAGAAACGTGGTGCTGGTCATTCCCATACCGGTACCGATGACGAAGGCAGTAAAGCCAGCCTGATACAGCGAGCTGTCGGGCCGCAACAGCAGCAGTAAGGCGCTGCCGGTTATCAGCAACAGCGCACCCAGCTGGGCGGTGAAGCGATAAGAGGTGCGTAGCATCAGACGGCCGCTCAGGGTACTGGCCAGCGGCCAGCCAATCGACATCATTGCCAGGGCGCTGCCCGCCTGCAGCGGCGAGCCGCCGCCGATCCCCTGAATCCAGGTCGGCAGAAAGGCGCTGATCCCCATCATGGCGGCCCCGATGATCAGGTTGCCGGCGTTACCGGCCATAATCAGCCGGCTGCGCCAGATAATCAGCGGAAACAGCGGCGAGTCGGCCCGCTGCTCGTGCCGCTTCAGCATCCAGCCGGCAAACAGCGAAAACAGCAAGAAAGGGATCAGCCATAAGCCGAGCTGTTCTGCCTGCAGCAGCGCAACCAGCAGCGCGCTGACGCATAGCATCAGCCAGCCACTGCCGGCCAGGTTCAGCGACTGCCGCTGCTCCTCCTGCTGATGCGCCGGTAACCAGCGCGCCAGCATCAGCATGCTGATCAGCCCGATTGGCAGATTGACCCAGAAAATAACCGACCAGCTAAAGTGCTGCACCAGCCAGGCACCGGTCAGCGGGCCGACGATAGCCGCGACGCCCCAGACGCTGGAGAGCCAGCCCTGCGCGCTGGCGCGCTCGCGCGGTGAGTGGATATCCGCCACGATAGTCGAACTCAGTGGCATGATGGCCCCGGTACCCAGTCCCTGAAAGGCGCGGAACAGGATCAGCCAGGTCATGCTGTGGGCGAAACCGCACAGCACCGAGCCAATAAGGAAAATGGAGGTGCCGATAAAAAACATCATTTTACGGCCGTAACGATCCGCCAGCCGTCCATAGAGCGGCACGCTGACCGCCTGGGTCAGCAGATAGATGGAAAATACCCAGCCAAACTGCGAAAAACCGCCCAGTTCGGCAATGATGGTGGGCATAGCGGTGGCAACGATGGTGACTTCAATCGCCGCCATAAACGTCGCCAGCATGCAGGCAATTAAAATCCAGTGACGGTGTCCGGTTTGGAGTTGTGCGCTTTCAGTCATAGGGTTCCTTTTTTAGCTGCAAGCGTAGCTGAAAATCCGCTCATGCAGTTTTCCGTCAGTGCGCATCATCTGGTCCATCTGTGACATTGTCACCCAAAGTCGATGAAAAATTTTCATTGATGCGTCGTCAGCCCAATCGCCACGCGGCTTTAACACTATTTTAAACCTGCTTTTAATCCCCTGATTTGACGCTAAAAAGCTAGCGCTCTTTGCTTCAGGCTGCTATAGCAATTAAGGCTTCTTTCTCATTATTCACTGAAAAAGCGTAGATACATAGTCATTTTGTCTACATTTTATCGCAGTTTCTGTATTGGGAGCCGTGGCCGTTTTTGCTGCTTCTGTCAGACTGTTAATGGTTGTTATAACAATTGAGATCGTTATCAGGGAGACTCCCTTATACAAAATGCTTCACTGGTCCGCCGTGCCGGTCTGGCACTGCTGGCGGTGGTTGCGGTGATAGGCGCGCTAATCTGGGGCCTCGGCTGGGACCAGCTGGTCGCCAGAAAGGTCGATCTGCTCTATCTCGGACAACAACGTCTGTTTTTAGTCTTCTGGTCGATGCTGTTCGCCCTGCTGGTCGGTATTCCCAGCGGCATCATCCTTAGCCGCCCTTTTGCCCGTCGCTGGGCTGAATATGTGATGCAGATTTTTAACGTCAGCGATACCCTGCCACCGCTGGCGGTGCTGGCATTAGCGATGGTAATTATCGGCATCGGTGACCGTCCGGCGCTGATCGCGCTGTTTCTCGCCTCTCTGCTGCCTATCGTGCGTAACACCCTCTCCGGTCTGAGCGCAGTGCCCTCCTCGCTGATCGAAGCCGCCAACGGCATTGGCATTGGCATGACCAAAATGCAGCGTCTGCGCCAGGTCGAAATCCCGAATGCGCTGCCGGTTATCCTGACTGGGGTGCGCATCACCACCGCCATCAATGTCGGCACCGCGCCGCTGGCTTTTCTGATTGGTGCCAGCAGCTTTGGTGAGCTGATCTTTCCAAGCATCTACCTCAATGACTTTCCGACGCTAATTCTTGCCGTGATGGCGACGCTGGCCCTGAGCCAGACGGCACAGGCCGCCGCCCCGCTGGTAATGGCGACTAAGAGCTTTACCGAGCAGCATATCCTGCCGGCAATGACGGTGATGTGGCTACAGAAAAAGGGCTTTGAGGTGATTCCGAAGCGCAATATCGCCACCACCATCGGCCGTAATGCGCTGCTGAACAAGCAGATCGACATGACCTGGGAATACACCGGCACGTCATTTATCATCTTTAACCATATCAGTCAGCCGATGTCCTCTGAGCAGGCGTATGAAACGATGAAGAAACTCGATGCGAAGAGCTGGGTCTGGTATGGCTTAACCCGGCTCCGATGAACAACACCTACGCCTTTGCCATGACCCGGCAGCGGGCGGAAAAAGAGGGGATCACCACCCTGTCGCAGCTGGTGACGAAGCTGGAGCAGGTGCGGAAACAGGACCCGGAACACAACTGGCGACTGGGGCTGGATCTGGAATTCTCCGGCCGCTCAGACGGCGTGAAGCCGTTGCAGAAGACCTACAACATGGCGCTGGATCGGCCGCAGATCCGTCAGATGGACCCCGGACTGGTCTATAACGCCATCCGTGATGGCTTTGTCGATGCCGGTCTGATCTATACCACCGGCGGCCGGGTGAAAGGCTTCGACCTGAAAGTGCTGGAGGATGATAAGCACTTCTTCCCGAGCTATAACGTCACGCCGGTGGTGCGTAAAGATGTGCTGGAGAGCCATCCGGGGCTGGAAGCGGCGCTGAACCAGCTCTCCCCGTGATTACCGAAATGAACAAGCGGGTCGATATCGATCACCAGTCACCCGAACAGGTGGCGCTTGATTTCCTTAAATCCAAAAACATGCTGTAAGGAGGCACTGTGGATACCCTTCACTACATCATGGATAACTGGAACAGCCTGCTGACGCTCAGCTGGCAGCACACCTGGCTGGCGACGCCGATCCTCGGTATTGCCACCGTGGTGCTGACTATTCCGACCATCGCGCTGTTTGGCCCGATGATCCCGCTGTTCTCCATCATCGGTCAGGGCATTGGCGCCCTGCCAGCGATTACCGCGGTGTTTCTCTACTCGCTGCTGCCGATTCGATTGTGCGTAATACCCATACCGCGCTGGAGAATCTGCCCGACGGCCTGCGCGAAGCCGGTCGTGACATTAGCATGACCTTCTGGCAGCGGTTCGCTGGGTGGAAATTCCGATGGCCCTGCCGGTGATCTTCGGTGGTATCCGCACCGCGGTGATGATGAACGTCGGCGTGATGGCGATCGCCGCGGTGATTGGCGCCGGTGGCCTGGGTCAGCTGTTGCTCGACGGCATCAGCGGCAGTGATATCCGTATGTTGATAGCCGGGGCGTTAATGATTTGCCTGCTGGCGATTGTTCTTGACTAGCTGCTGCACCGTTTGCAGCAGGCGCTGACTCCTAAGGGAATTCGATAATGATTACACTGGAAAACCTTTACCCAGAAAAACGGCACCACCATGAAAGCGGTGGACAACATTAGTCTGGAAGTGCCAGCCGGTGAGATGTGCGTGCTGCTGGGGCCATCGGGCTGCGGCAAAACCACCACCCTGAAGATGATTAACCGGCTGATCCCCGCCACCAGCGGCCGCATCCTGATCTATGGCGAAGACACCAGTACCCAGGACACCACCACGCTGCGCCGTAACATCGGCTATGTGATCCAGCAGATTGGCCTGTTTCCCAACATGACCATCGAAGAGAACATTACCGTGGTGCCGCGCATGCTGGGCTGGGACAAGAAGCGCTGCCGGGAGCGCGCCACCGAGTTGATGAGCATGGTGGCGCTCGACCCGGGCAAGTTCCTGCATCGCTACCCGCGTGAAATGTCGGGCGGCGGCCAGCAGCAGCGTATCGGGGTGATCCGGGCGCTGGCGGCTGATCCACCGGTGCTGCTGATGGGTGAGCCGTTTGGTGCCGTGGACCCGATCAACCGGGAAGTGATCCAGAACGAATTTCTCGATATGCAGCGTCAGCTGAAGAAAACCGTGATGCTGGTGAGTCATGACATCGATGAAGCACTGAAACTCGGCGACCGAATCGCGGTGTTTGGTCAGGGCAAGATCGTGCAGTGCGCCAGCCAACGACTTTGTCGGATCTTCCTTGGTCAGGCGGACGCTGAAGCGTCTGCTGCTGGTGCAGGAAGGCGACGTCACCGATCAGCATCTCACGGCGACCTAAAGGCGTCTGCGTCATCCCCCGGATGCCCGCGGCAACCACGCTGCCAAACATGACGATAGTCGCCCCGCCCAGCACCGGCGGCGGGATTTGCTGCAAAAGGGAGCCGACCGCCGGGAACAGCCCGAGCACCATCCCGACATAGCGGCTGGCCACGCCGGTCATCTGGATCACCCCATTGTTTTGCGCAAAGGTGGTGTTCGGGAATGCCGAAAACACGGCCGCCGGCAGACAGCTGACTCCGTCTGCCGTAATACCGCCCTGCAGACGCTGCTGAAACGGTGCGCCGCTGATCGGCTGTTGTGATATCAGGCAATTGGCGGTGAGATCGCCCACCGCCTCAATCACCGACACCAACGCAATCGGCAGGAAAATGGTCCAGTCAAAGGCAAAGCCGAACTTAAACAGCGCCGGCAGGACCAGCGTGGCGCTGTGGTCCGGCGCTTTCAGTTGCAAATGACCGGTTAACGCCGCCGCGATGCAGCCCACCCCAATTCCGGCCACCACCGCTACCAGTCTGGCCCAGCGGTTACGCGCACGGTTAAGCGCCACAATCACCAGCAGCGCCAGATTACCGGGCGCGCCAAAATCGTCGGCGTTGTGACCGCCGGCCCAGTCGGTGATGCTGACTTTGATCAGGCTGATCACCGTACCGGTGACTACTGGGGTCAGCACTTTACGCAACGGACCGACGTAGCGGCTAATTAGGATCGGGATCAGCGCCGCCACCAGATTGCAGCCAAACAGCATCGCCATGATCTCCTCGGGCGATCCGCCGCGCGCCTTTACCATCAGGCCGCCTGACAGCAGCACGCCGAGAAAAGCGAAGCTGGTGCCCTGCAGGCAGATAATTCCGGCTCCGACGCCGAAAAAGCGCCGGGCCTGTATAAAGGTGCCGAGGCCCGAAACCAACAGTGACATGCTGATCAGGTAGGGAATATAGGCCTGTACCCTAATACTGAACCGATTATCAGCGGCGGCGTGATGATGCCGACGACGCTGGCCAGCAGATGCTGCAGGGCGGCGAGAAACGCCGGGACGGGACCAATACGGGCATCCAGCCCATACAACAAACCTTTCTAGTGTGATTGCGACATGACGGTGCTCCGGCAACAGTGATTAGCCGGATTAATGCATGTTTTGCGCCATTACCTGAGTGTCACCTCGCCTCTCAGGTCAGGTAACTGAAAAATAAGGATAAAATTCCGTGATGCGGCCGGTGGCGAAGATGCAACTTTACATTTACCACCGGCGCACATGAGTTATTTTGTTTCATTATCAGGCGATCTTTGCACTCACGGGGTGCAGGCCGGGCCGATCCAGCAGTGAGATATAGATGTAGGCGGTCAGATCGCGTTGTTCGGCGCGCGGCAGATACGGCAAGTTCACCCAGCAGCGGTGCCGGAATTTTTTCTCGCAGCACTTCGATGATGTCGCTGTATTGTGCCAGACCCGGATTTATGCGATTTGCGACCCATCCGACCAGCGGCGGTAATCCATCCTGTCGGATGGCTTCGGCCGGTGAGAAGCACGTGACTGATACAGCCAGACTGAATACCGACCACCAGCACCACAGGTAACTGCTGCTCAATCACCCAGCCGGAAAGTGGACGCGCATCATTCATCAGGCTGCGCTAGCCGCCAGTGCCTTCCACCACCACCACCCGATCCGCCTGCTCCGCCAGGCTGTTCAGCCCCTGGGTCAGTAATTCATACTGGATAACCTGACCGCTGTGGGTAGCGATCTCCTGCTCCTCAAACAGCAGCGGGTTGATGGCATGATACGGCAGTGCCACAGAAGAAGCGCTTTGCAGCACCTGCGCATCTTTATTGCGCAGGCCGTCAGCGGTTTTTACTGCGCAGCGCGCCACGGGTTTGTACCCGACCGCGCTGAAATTTGCTTTGATAAAACTTTGCAACAGCGCACGCGATACCACGGTTTTACCGACTGCGGTGTCGGTGCCGGTAACAAATAGTCTCTTCACTCTACTTCTCTTCTTAAACCGGTTGCGGTCAATCGGCGATTAACCCTACTAATAACCCGTATTTTAAGGAATGGAAGATGAGAAAAGATTGCGTTAGCGCAAAATTAGTCAGGCTTAACCTTGCAATAGCTTCACCAACAGGTAACCGCTATAGAGTGCATCTTTGATCAGCGCCGCGCCGCCCAGCGTTCCCGGCTCGCTAAACGCGGTGGGTGCCAGCTGAACACAGGCACTGTAGGCGGGCAGCGACTGTTGCAGAATGGTGTTGCTGACCGCCGGAAACAGCACATCTGCCGCGGCATTGAACGGTGAACCGATAAGAATATGTTGCGGATTAAAGATATTCACCATCATCGCCAGGATCCGGCCCACGTGATGTCCGACGCCGGCAATGGTGTCGCGCGCCAGACGATCGCCGGACTGCGCCGCGGCACAGAGTGACGCCAGCGTCAGCGGCTGATGGTTCAGCAAGCTGTCAGGCTGGGTCGGCAGTCGCTGCGCAGCCAGCGCCAGCACACTGCCGATGCTGGCTACCGTCTCGAGGCAGCCATGATTGCCGCAATAACACTGCTGGCCGTAGGGATCGATCTGGGTATGGCCGATTTCCACCGGCGCCCGACCACGTTTATGCAGCAGTTGCCCGCCGCTTATCACGCCAGCCCCGACCGTTTCATCAATCAAAATCTGAATCACATCTTCTGCGCCGCGTGAGGCACCAAACAGCGATTCGGCCAGCGTCCAGGCGGAAATATCGTGCTGAACAAATACCGGTACGCCGGTACGGGCCGCCAGCGCGTCGCCGAGCGGTATGTCGCGTACCTGATATCCCGGCAGACGATGCACCACGCCGGAGGAGGCATAAATCAATCCAGGTAAAGTCACGGCGATGGCGGTCAGGCGTTCCAGCCGCTGCTGATGACGAATAAAGAAAGCGTCGACCTGGTCGATCAGCGCAGTCAGCAGCGGCTGAGCCGATTCATCCGGCAGCGGCAGGCTATCCTCCACCAGTTCCCGGCTGCTGAGGTCGCGCAGGGTAAAGGTCATGGCGCAACGGTGCAGGCGAATCGCCAGATAGTGCCAGGCGTCGGTGTCGAGGATCAGCCCAATCGCCGGACGGCCGCGGCTGCCTGGCTCCTGAAACTCCGTCTCCTGCACCAGATGGGCATCCAGCATTTCACGGACAATTTTGGTGATGCTGGCTGGCGCGAGCTGGGCGAGTCGGGAAAGTTCGATACGCGAAATAGGACCGAATTGATCAATTAATCGATAAACGACGCCTGCATTGGTTTGCTTAATTTGGTCAATATGGCCAGGTTGACTGTCCAGATTCACGACCCTGCTCCCAGTTATTTTCGCGCTTCTAAATAAACATGCGCCGCCATGGTGAGGCAGATCAGGCGGCAGCGTCAAATATTTGATTAGAAATGTGATTTATCGCACACATTGTTAGCGGGACCGGCCAGACTTACGCCTTTTTTGCTGCAGTAACGTCATCATATGACGCATCCGCTCATTTATTTCGCGCTCTGCGGACCGGACTAACCACAGCTCTGAAATAGCATCTCTTTCTGCCAGCGGCAGCCAGATAACATCAGCCAGCTGTGCGCCCGGCGAAAAGAGGCGGGCAAAATCGACACGCCCAGCCCCGTCGCCACCAGACCGAGGATGGTCATCGCCTCACCCACTTCCTGAGTGATGTAGGGCTTAATCTGGTAACGGTGGAGCAGCGCCAGGATGTCGCTATAGAGTGCTGTCCCGACCTGCGGATCGAAAAAGACAAACGGCTCAGCCGCCAGCGCGCTGACTGAAATTCTGTCTGCCGTGGCCAGTGGATGCGCCCAGTGCACTACCGCATACAGTGGTTCACTCAGCAGCAGCTGGTGACGCAAATCTGCCGGCAGTGGCGTGTTGCGCATCACGCCGAGATCGAGCCGCCCGTCATGCAGCGGGGCCAGCTGCTGGCGGGTGTTGATCTCCTGCATCTGAATATGCACCTGCGGCCAGCGCTGGCGAAACTGGTACAGCACATCGGACACCACCGCAGTAAACGGCTCTGACGAGGTAAAACCGATACGCAGCCCTCCTTTTCTTCTCCGCAATACAGCATCGCCACCAGGTAGCGATCGGTAAAGAGCAGGATAAACAGGCCGATAATCACCGTCACGGTAATGATCATTTTTGTCAGCGCGGTTAAGTGGTCAACTTCAACCCGGGTATGATCCAGGATCTGTGCGGCATTCTGATTGAATTTTTCGGCGCTGGCACCAAACGCCCGACTGAGCTGCGGCGTGACATTATTATTGGCCTGCTGACGATAGGCGTCGGCTGAATCCTGACGGGCGAGCTGTAACTGCGGCGTGACGCCCTCATCCAGCAGTTTCTGCCAGCTCTGAATCACGCTGTCTACCGTATCCGGGTTCATCGGACCCGATGCCAACTGTTTAAAAGTAGCCAGCTGCTGGGTCATGTTATCCAGCGCCTGCTGAACCGGCGCATAGGCCTCCTCAGTCAGTGTTTTGCCACCCGCTTTGCTGTCTATTACGCGTGAAAGACGAGTGATGACGCGGGAATATTGATCGTTGCCTTTTGAGCACTGTCATTTGCTTAACCAGATGGCGGTCAACATCATTCCCTTCGCTCAGCGCGCCGAGAGAATGAATGCTGAATAGCCCGACTCCGCTCCAGAGTAAGCAGAACAGGCCCAGAATGGTGAGCATCACAGCGCGAATGGTGAAATTTTTGAGCATTCCCATACAAAAATCCTATATACGTTTACCCGTAAGTGTCGGGCATAGGAGATCTAGATATAGTGAAGATGTAACACTTTTGTTAGCTATAGTTTTACAGCGTCGATAACGAGGATTTATAATAATTGACTTTATTTTCAGGGGAATATGCACGAATGGCTTCAATAATTCTATTCGCGCAATTTGATGGTTAGCTGGCTAATTAAAGACGCACCATTTTGATCATCAGCAGGCGGAACAGGCGCATCCTGGCACGCATAAAGTTCCGTTTCAGAACTAAACCGCTCTGGCGATGATCTCCAAGTGACATCGTCACATCGTCACCCGGATGCCACGCGGGCCACACCACTTCACCGTCCAGCTGCTGCTTGTATTCGCTGGCATCGCGGGCGAATCTGAACCAGTAGTCGCTGACGCGCGAGGCAAATGACCGATCGCCGTCGCTGAAAGGCCGGATTATCATTGGGATCCGGCATCTGGCTCAGGGTGTTGAGCACATAGGGTACTTCATTGCCATGCCAGGTGCCGTCCGGATAGAGATCGCGCGCATTCTCAGAGACATAATCAAACCAGTAGCGCCATCCCGGCATGCCAACATTATGCTGGGCGCGCATCACCAGCTACGGCACCACGCTGAAAGCCATGTCGCGCGCCACCGCACGACCGAGGCGCTGATCGTCATGGATGTCGTACATCCACTTCAGCATCCGGTAGATCCCCCGATTTTTGTCGCGCATCTGATGCAGCACGGCGGTGGCATCCACACCAAAATAGTCCAGCACGCTGGCTTCATCGCTATTGCTGCCGGCCATTAACGGCAGGCGATGCTGCCGGGCCGCGAAAAAGGTTTTCAGCATCGGTTCCGGCAGCACCACATCGCCGGAGATCGGCACTGGCTGGATCGCCAGCGGGCCGTCCGGCGACCAGAAAGCCTCTGCGGGTAAGGCCCGCAACGCATCGGCACTGGCATCGGGCGGCAGACCCAGATGCTGTTCGACCGCCATGCCCTGCTGACGCGCTTTCTTCAGTGGGGTATCCGGTAAGCTGTAGGCGCTCTGCACGATCCCCTTGTGAAACAGCCCTTCGGCCAGCGGCGAACAGCAGAGCGACAGCACGCTGCGCGCGCCAGAGGATTCACCAAACAGAGTGACATTGCGGCGGTCACCGCCAAACGCCGGAATGTTGCGCTGTACCCACCGCAGGGCCACGATTTGATCGAGCAGACCAAATTATTTATGGTGCTGGCAACCGGATATTGCGCATCTAAAGCCGGATGGGAGAAGAAACCGAGATGGCCGAGTCGGTAGTTAATCGTTAACACCAACGCGCCACGCGAGGCCAGCGGTTTACCGCTGTAGGGCGCCAGGCCGCCCGCGCCGATGGTGTCGCCGCCGCCGTGTAACCAGACCATCACCGGCAGCGGTTTTGTCGGTTCGACGTCCGGGGTCCAGACGTTAAGGTAAAGGCAATCTTCACTGAATTCGCCGGGATCGCCGCCGCCAACTGCCCGGCAATAATCGCAGTTTTGCCAGGCTGAAGCCGAAAATTGGGTGGCATCACGCAGATCGTTCCACGGCGTGACCGGCTGCGGCGGACGCCAGCGCAGTGCACCTTCCGGGGCGGCGGCATAAGGTATGCCTTTGAATACGAAAAGGTCATCATCCATGCATCCACGCAACTCACCCTCTGCAGTCATAATCCGCAGACCTGTTTCGTTTTTCATTCCTGTATCCCTGTTCTTATGACGCTCCATTATTTGCAGGCCTTGAGACAAAGTCTATGTCTGAGGCGGATTTGCAGATTATGCCGAAGGTTGCAGCAAAGGACTGAACAACTTCATCAAAAGGTTTGAATAGGAAGCAGAAGGGTTTTTTATTATATTTGCTAACGCTTTCCATCCAGCGCCTGTGCCTGCCGGTTCGGTTAACATTCGGACGGACAGCAAAAAAGAAGACCGCACACACATAATTACAACAAATCATAACGGCTTAGCGCAGATCCTCTTCTGCTGTTCATTGACCGTATAGTTAATTTAAATTTATCAGTTTCGCGTCAATACCGGAGAAGTGACAGCCGGGCAAACAGACTACGTCAGCAATCAATCGGTGTTGCTGATTCAATGCCTGATAGGTCTGGCTATCAACGCTGCTGTGGGCGTGCCAGCGGAAGGTCTCCAGAGCTTCGGTAACAAACTCCGCCGCCTGCGGGGCAGTGAATCCGCCCTGCTGCTGATGCAGTTGCAGCAGCTGCCGACAGCGCGGCGTAAAGATGTCGCGCGCCGCCAGAATCGCTGCCGCCTTTTCACGCAGTTCAGGCTCTCCAATCAGCTCAAGCCGTAACAGTGAGGTAAAGACGCGGAAAGGATTACGCCGCAGGGCAGCCTCGTCGATCGGGCGGAACTCGGTGGAATGCACCGGCACGCCGGCCTGGGAGAGATCGTAGTAGCCGACCGGATACATCCCCATAACCGCAAACATCTGCCGCAGCGTGGCAAGTTCGCTGGCGCTGCCGACCCTGATGGCACCGTGACGTTCAATATTGAGCCGGCTGAGTTCATCCGCCGCCGCCAGGCGATCTTTCATCGCGGGTTCGGACTCCAGCGTAGGTCGTTAACCGCCATCACCAGCTGCATCAACGTGCCGTATTGTGGCACTTCCTGCTGATACATGGCGGACATCGCCTGAGAGAAGCGGGTGCGGATTGCATCCGCAGTGAGAAAGTTGTCCATCTGTTCCACCTGACACCGTGAGCGTTGCTGCTACTGTAATGCAACGGGTTGGCGCCAGCGGAAAAAATCACGAATTTGTGATCGGCTTAAAGCCGTAGCGGTTTTTGAGGAGCAGCATCAGAGTGGTGATTACCGCCGGGATAGCCAGCAGCAGGAAAATAACGCTGAATGTCCAGCCGAGAGACAGCGTTTCTGCGCCGACAAAGGCGCTGAGAATTGCGCCGACGCGGCCGACGCCGTGCATCCAGCTGGAGCCGGTGGCGCGGGCATGCGTCGGATAATAGCTGGCAGACAGCGCATTCATCCCGGTATTGGCGCCGTTGAAGCAGAAGCCGCTACAGAATGCGATGCCGCTCATGATGCCCACTTCCGCCGGTGAATACCCCAGCGCCACGATAAACAGCCCGCCACAAAAGTAGATCGCCGCCAGTGCCAGGTTGGCATTGAAGCGATCCATCAGCCAGCCGGCAAACAGCGAGCCCAGCGTTCCGCCCGCCTGATACATCGCGGTGATAATTGCCGCTTCAGTAACCGACATCCCCAGCGTATTGACCAGCGACGGCAGCCAGCTGCCAATCAGGTAGACCAGAAACAGCCCCATGAAGTAGCCGCCCCACAGCATGGTGCTGACAAACAGGTAGCTGCACGACAGTACTGTGGCGATCGCCCCGCGCGTGGCAACGCTGGCTTCAGGCGCATGAAAAGCGCTATCCGGCTGCGTGACGCCCGGCATCATCCGGTCAACGATGGCGTGAATGCGTGCCGCAGGCGCGCCGCGGCTAATCAGGAAGCGCACCGATTCCGGCAGCCCACGGATAAGAAAAGGCAGGATCCCGCCGAGCAGCAGCACCGAGTGCCAGTCGTAGCGCGGTAACAGCCACGAGGCAGCAAATCCCCCGCTGGCCGCGCCAAAGGTAAAACCGCAAAACACCACGGTGATGATGAATGCCCGACGTCGCTCCGGCGCGTATTCAGCCACCAGCGTACCCACGTTTGGCATCGCTGCGTCCAGCCCCGGTCCGGTGAGAAAACGAAACAGCATCATCTGTTCGACGTTTTGTGATAGCGCGGTTGCCAGCGTCCAGAGGACAAAAAAGAAAACGCTAAGAATAATCATCATCCGGCGGCCGTAGCGGTCGGCCAGCGGGCCAGCCACCATCGCGCCGAGCGCCAGACCAATCAGTGCAGCGCTGATCACCATCCCCAGCTGATGGTTGCTGACGCCCCACGCAGTTTTGAGGGTCGGCGTAATAAAGCCCATAATCGCGATGTCCATGCCATCCAGCGCCACCACAATAAAGCAGAGCGCGATTAACCGCTTTTGCCAGCGACTCAGCGCCTGCTGGTAATGAGCTGGCGTACATCTACCGCCTCTACGCTGGTCAATGAAAACTCCTTTCGGGCACCCGGCATCGGACATCAGAATTAGTAAAAAAAACGGCGCCAATGATAGCCGATCGTTAACGTTAAGACGTCAGATATTTATATGATATTGAGAATTATTCAACTTTTAATCACTAAACCGTTGATCTGCTGTTGCCCTGTTCTGCTGTCTGCTGGCCGTGTTCTCATATGACACGTTTATTTTCAGCGGCTTAATCGGTGAGCCGGTTAGATGATGACGTTTGTTAATATAATTTTGCAGCTAAGTTAACAAAATCCATTTTAAATAGTTGCCTGTTACCGGTGATCCTCATTAAGTTTAACGGATGGAAAAAAATATCCTTTTTAATCAGCGCATTCGCTTGCGCCATTTACATACCTTTGTTGCGGTTGCGCAGCAAGGCACGCTGGGCCGGGCGGCCGAAACGCTTAGCCTGAGCCAGCCTGCGCTGTCAAAAACCCTGAATGAGCTGGAAGAGCTGACCGGCGTCAGGCTGTTTGAGCGTGGCCGGCTTGGTGCGCAACTCACCACGATGGGCGAACAGTTTCTGACGCATGCGGTGCGGGTGCTCGACGCGCTCAACCATGCCGGACAGAGTTTTTATGAGCAGCCTGCCGACCAGCCGGCGATTATCCGGCTGGGGGCGTTAACCACCGCCGCAATGGGCATGTTGCCGCAGATCCTTGACCGGTTTCATCAGCTGCAACCTAATACCAGCATTCAGGTGGCGACCTTACATAACAATGTTCTGCTGGCGGGGTTACGGGCCGGTGAGTTCGACATTGGCGTTGGCCGTATGGCCGACAGTGAAATGATGACCGGGCTGACCTATGAACTGCTGTTTCTCGAATCGCTCAAGCTGGTGGTCCGGCCGGAACATCCGCTATTAAGTGACAACGTCACCCTGTCGCGCGCTATGCAGTGGCCGGTAGTGATTTCGCCTGAAGGCACCGCGCCGCGCCGTATAGCGCAGCAAATGCTGGACGAACAGGGTTGCTCGCTGCCGCCGCACTGTATCGAGACCTCTTCGACCTCGCTGGCGCGTCAGCTGGCGTTGCGTTACGACTACATCTGGTTTGTGCCTTCCGGCGCGATCAAGGAAGACCTAAACCACAATGCGGTCTATGCCCTGCCGATTAACTCATCCGGTCCGGGCGAGCCGGTGGGCATTATTACCCGCACCGGCAGTCAGCTTAGCCTGAGCGCCGAAGTGCTGATGTCAACGATGCGCAAATTTCACAGCTAGCGGCTGCGTTTAGCATGCCGTTCACGGTTATCCAGCCGCGCTTTGTCGGTTTTACGCAGCCCGACGTACAGCGCCGCCATGCTGTGACTGGGCGACGCAGAAGGTCTGAACATCGTCAAACTGGGTCAGCCAGCGCGCCAGATAGCTGCGTACAATATTGGCATGCGACTCGTCGTCACGGCCTTTGCCATGAATGATCAACAGATTGCGCAATCCCTGCTTGTGCGCCTGCACCATAAAATTGAGCAGTGCCTGGCGGCAGGTTTCCACCGGCTGCCGCAGCAGATTCAGGCTGGCATCCAGCCGGTATTCGCCTTTGCGTAGCTTATCCAGCACGCCCTGCTGAATGCCGTCGGCCTTATATTCCAGCGGCGTGTTCAGTGGCACAATATCCAGATAACCCCGGGTCAGGAAATTCTCCTGTTCAGGATCGCGCGGAGGATGGCGCGGCGCTTTCGTCGAGGGCGATTTGAGCCATAAGGTGCTGGTGGTGTCTTTTAACGGAGTGACATCTCCCATGGCGTCTCGAAAAAGATCGTTATCATCACGGTCGAAACCATCAGCCGTCTGCTGGGCCGTTTCCAGAAATCGGGCATGCTGGCGGTGAAGGGTAAATATATTACCATTGAGAACCACGCCTTACTGGAAGAGTTAGCGGGTCAGAGCCATCAGGCTGCCTGATCGCCGACCGGATTAATAATTGTTATTTTATTGATCCGGCAGCAACTTTTTCACTTCTTCCGCTGTGCAACATAGGCTATCTTTAATCCAGTCGCTTTGGTTTAAGGAGAGTTCCTCTATGTCCCAGTACCAAAATATTCTGGTCGCGATCGATGCCCAGCAAGACGACCAGCCTGCGCTGCGGCGTGCGGTCTATCTCAATCAATTCATCGGCGGCAAAATAAAAGCTTTTCTGCCTATCTATGATTTCTCCTATGAGATGACCACCCTGCTGTCACCTGATGAACGCGCCTCAATGCGTCAGGGCGTGATCAGCCAGCGCACCGAGTGGATTCGCGAACAGGCACACGCTTATCTGGATGCCGGTGTCGAGATCGAAATCAAGGTGATCTGGCACAACCGTCCCTATGAAGCCATCATTCAGGAAGTGCTAGCCCACCAGCATGATTTAGTGCTGAAAATGGCGCACCAGCACGACCGGCTGGAGTCGGTGATCTTCACCCCGACGGACTGGCATCTGCTGCGTAAGTGTCCGTGCCCGGTATGGATGGTGAAAGATCAGCCGTGGCCGGAAGGCGGTAAAGCGATTGTGGCGGTGAACCTCGCTAGTGAAGAGCCACATCATGACGGCCTGAATCAGAAGCTGATCCGTGAAACGGTTAAGCTGGCCGAAACCGTCAATCACACCGAAGTCCATCTGGTAGGCGCCTACCCTATCACCCCGATAAATATCGCTATCGAGCTGCCCGATTTTGACCCCAGCGTCTACAACGACGCCATTCGCGGCCAGCATCTGGTGGCGATGAAGGCGCTGCGACAGAAATTTTCCATTGGTGAAGAGTTCACCCATGTTGCTAAAGGTTTGCCTGAAGAGGTGATTCCTGATCTGGCGGTGCACCTGGGCGCGGGTGTGGTGGTGCTGGGCACCATCGGACGTACCGGTTTGTCGGCCGCGTTTCTCGGCAATACGGCAGAACAGGTGATTGATCATCTGCGTTGCGATCTGCTGGCAATCAAACCTGATGATTTCAAATCGCCGATCGATCTGGATGATGAAGAGGATGAGGAGGATTAATCCTGCTCAGAAAAAAGGGCGGCTAATCAGCCGCCCTTTTTTTATTACAGCGCTTTCAGAATCGCTTCTACGCTGGCTTTGGCATCGCCAAACAGCATCTGGGTATTCTCTTTAAAGAACAGCGGGTTCTGCACCCCGGCATAACCGGTGTTCATTGAACGTTTAAACACGATGACGTTGTGCGCTTTCCACACTTCCAATACCGGCATGCCGGCAATCGGACTGCGCGGATCCTCCTGCGCCGCCGGGTTGACGGTATCGTTAGCGCCAATCACCAGCACCGTGTCAGTTTCGCTGAAGTCATCGTTGATCTCATCCATCTCCAGCACCACGTCATACGGCACTTTGGCTTCGGCCAGCAGCACGTTCATATGTCCGGGCAAACGACCGGCAACCGGATGAATACCAAAACGCACGTTGATACCCAGCGCACGCAGTCTGGCGGTGATTTCCGCCACCGGGTATTGTGCCTGCGCCACCGCCATACCGTAACCAGGGGTGATGATCACCGAAGAAGAGGCTTTCAGCATCTCTGCGGTCTCTTCCGCGCTGATTTCACGGTGTTCACCCGCAGCTTCGCTGTCATCACCGGTGCTGGCCTCGCTGCCAAAACCGCCGGCAATCACGCTGATAAACGAACGGTTCATCGCCTTACACATTATGTAAGAGAGGATCGCACCGGAGGAGCCGACCAGCGCACCGGTGACAATCAGCAGGTCGTTGCTCAGCATAAAGCCGGCTGCAGCGGCTGCCCAGCCGGAGTAAGAGTTGAGCATCGACACCACCACCGGCATATCCGCCCCGCCGATGGACGCCACCAGATGCCAGCCAAACGTCAGGGCAATCAGGGTCATCAGCAGCAGAGCAAATACCTGCGCCGCGGTACTGCTGGTGTTAACGAACCACAGCAGCAGGAACGAGACGACCACCAGCGCCAGCAGATTGAGTTTATGACGATGCGGCAACGCCAGCGGCCGCGAGGAGATCCTGCCGCACAGCTTGCCAAACGCCACCAGCGAACCGGTAAAGGTCACGGCACCAATAAAGATGCCGATAAACACTTCACTCAGATGGATATTCTCCATCACCGCCGGCAGGTCAGGCGCATGATCGATATAGCTGTTGATGCCTACCAGCACCGCCGCCAGACCAACAAAGCTGTGCAGAATCGCCACTAGCTCCGGCATTTCGGTCATTTCGACCTTCTTCGCCAGACGCACGCCAATCGCCCCGCCGATCACCATCGCCACCAGGATCCACACTACGTTGCCGCTGTCGGGTCCAAAAATGGTAGCCACCAGCGCGATCGCCATGCCGCTGATACCAAAAATATTGCC
This sequence comes from Pantoea sp. Eser, assembly GCA_009830035.1. Lineage (GTDB taxonomy): Bacteria > Pseudomonadota > Gammaproteobacteria > Enterobacterales > Enterobacteriaceae > Pantoea. The sequence goes on along the minus strand of SZZY01000002.1, from coordinate 208,794 downwards.
CTGCTTAGAGGTCTCATGTCGCGAGAGACCGGCGAGGCTACAAATAAACGAAATGGCAGCGACAATATAGGCTGCAGTTACTAATCCGCCAGACATGAATTACCCCTTACGAAACATTTTCAGCATGCGCTGGGTGACGGTAAAGCCACCAAAGATATTGATGCTGGCAATCAGCACGGCAATAAAAGAGATAAACGTCACCCAGCCACCGTGCCCCATCTGCAACACCGCGCCGATGACGATGATGCCGGAAATGGCATTGGCGACCGACATCAGCGGCGTATGCAGCGCATGGCTGACGTTCCACACCACGTAGTAGCCGACCACGCAGGAGAGCGCGAAGACGGTAAAGTGCGACAGGAAATCACTCGGCGCGACGTTTGCAAGGCAGGCAAACAGCACTATCGCCAGCGCGATCAGCAGATACTTATACTTACGCCACACCGCAACCGGTTTTTTCTCGACCGGCTGCACCGCTTTTGCCGTAGCCGGCGTGGCCTGCGGCGCAGCTGAAACCTGAATCGGCGGCGCAGGCCAGGTCACTTCACCCTCGCGGATCACCGTCACGCCGCGCACCACCACATCGTCGAAATCAAGGGTAATTTCGCCGTTCTTCTCTTTGCATAACAGCTTCATCAGGTTGACCAGATTGGTACCGTAGAGCTGCGATGACTGGGTCGGTAACCGGCTGGGCAAGTCGGTATAACCGATAATCTTCACGCCGTTCGGGGTAACGGTAACCTGATCGGCGACCGTCAGAGCGCAGTTGCCGCCGTTTTGCGCCGCCAGATCGACGATTACGCTACCCGGCTTCATGCTGGCAACCATCTCTTCGGTAATCAGCGTCGGAGCCGGTTTACCGGGGATCAGCGCGGTAGTGACGATGATGTCCACTTCCCGGGCCTGGCTGGCGAACAGCGCCATCTCGGCTTTGATAAAGGCTTCGGACATCACTTTGGCGTAGCCATCACCGCTGCCCGCTTCCTCTTCAAAATCGAGTTCGAGGAATTCGGCACCCATACTCTGCACCTGCTCTTTCACTTCCGGCCGGGTATCGAACGCCCGGACAATCGCGCCGAGGCTGCCCGCCGCGCCGATCGCAGCCAGTCCGGCTACTCCGGCACCAATCACCATCACTTTGGCGGGTGGAACTTTACCGGCTGCGGTAATCTGACCGGTAAAGAATCGGCCAAACTGATGGGCCGCTTCGACAATCGCGCGATAACCGGCAATGTTGGCCATCGAACTCAGGGCATCCAGCGACTGCGCCCGTGAGATACGCGGCACAGAATCCATCGCCATCACTGTCACCTGACGCGCTGCCAGTTTCTCCAGCAGCGCAGGATTCTGCGCCGGCCAGATGAAACTCACCAAGGTACTGCCCGCCCGCGTCAGCGCAATTTCATCATCGACCGGCGCATTCACTTTCAGCACGATATCGGACTGCCAGACCTGTTGGGTGTCACTCAGGGTGGCGCCTGCCGCAAGGTAGCTGTCGTTATCAAAACTGGCGTTGAGGCCCGCGTCATGCTCCAGTGTGACGCTAAACCCCAGCTTGATCAGTTGCCCAACGGTCTGTGGCGTGGCGGCCACACGTGACTCGCCAGGCAATCGTTCTTTGGGTATTCCAATTAACATAGTGTTTCCTTTCATCGGTTAAAGGATTATGGCAAGAAGTCTGCACGACGACAGCGCAACTGAAACAGTGTTTCGGCTGCTTATGAACGAAATGCACTTATTTCAAAGTGTTTATAACCTACTGAAATTGCGACGGGCGATCCAGTTCGGCCTGGCGGAGTAGAGACATTCACCCAATTATTCAGTGTTAAAGATAAAAACCCGTGTTATCCCACTACTAAAGCCGGTCATCAGCAGATAATCTGCTGTGCTTAATCGTGTCAGGGCGTAGATCCGATTAATAAAGACCTTTATTTAACAATGCATTAACTGTTATGATAATAAGTCTTACCGGCTTTAACGATAATCCGCACCAAAAAGGGGCTATAAACCCGCTTCATGACAATCAGATGAAGATTGCCCGGTTGAATAACGCTAGCTGACGCAAAAAATCGCTGCTACAGTCTGTTTATAACATGCAATAATCAGCGGCTAATCTGTTATACATCAAGAGTCCGGCACGTTTTCGTACTCATTTTTGCGTAGGGCGAAGGATTATTTTTATGAAGCTGAAGAACACTATTCTGGCGTCCACCTTGTTATCCCTGCTGGCAGCTAACGCATTCGCTGCGCAGGAGTTGACGCCAGAAAAAGCGGCCGTGTTGAAGCCATTCGAACGTATTAATATCACCGGCCGTTTCAACGCAATTGGCGATGCCGCCGATGCGGTGTCTAAGCGTGCTGATGAAATAGGCGCCACCTCTTACTACATCCAGGGCATTAACGACACCAACGGCAACAGCGGCAACTGGCGCGTCACTGCCGACCTTTATAAAGCCGATGCGCCTGAAGCGACCCGCGACACCCGCTACCGTCGCTTCAACGGCATCAACGAATTACCTAAAGCTGAAGCCTATAAACTCGAACCTTTCGATACGGTATCTGTGAGCGGCTTCTTCGCCAGCCAGCCTGACGTTAACGATGCGATCTCCAAAGCGGCAAAAGAGAAAGGCGCAGCCTCGTTCTTTATTGTTCGCCAGATTGATGCCAACAACGGCGGCAATCAGTACGTGACCGCCTACGTTTATAAGGCCGATGCGAAAGAACGTAAGGTGCAGACGCCAAACGCCATCCCGGCTGATTCAGAAGCCGGTAAAGCCGCGCTGGCCGCTGGCGGTTCAGCCGCAGCCAACGTTGAAATTCCGGGCGTGGCCTCTTCTGAGACCCCAAGTAAAAGTGCAGGCCGTTTCTATGAGACGCAAAGCTCAACCGGCAAACGCTATACGGTCAATCTGCCAAACGGCAAATCCGTGCAGAAAGTCAACGCGATTACTGCCGCCCAGATGCAGCCGTTCGACACCGTGACCTTCACCGGACACTTCGGTACTCCGACCGAAATCTCTGAAGAAGTGGCCAAGCGTGCCGCGGATAAGGGTGCTAAGTACTACCACGTGACCCGTCAGTGGCAGAACCAGAGCGGCGGTAACCTGACCGTGACCGCAGACATCTTTAAGTAATCCCCTCGCGGCGACCATATACCTGTGATGAAATCCGGTTTACCCAGCCATATATGCTAGCGGGAAGATTGTTTTGGAGAAAAAATTAGGTCTCGGTGCCCTGACAGCGCTGGTGTTGAGCTAAATGCTCGGCGCAGGCGTGTTCAGCCTGCCGCAAAATATGGCCGCCGTGGCCGGTCCGGCCGCTTTGCTGATTGGCTGGCTGATTACCGGCATAGGGATTATCTTTCTGTCGCTGGCGATGCTGCTGACCCGTCTCAAACCCGATCTGGACGGCGGCATCTTTACCTACGCGCGCACCGGCTTCGGCGAGCTGATGGGCTTCTGTTCGGCGTGAGGCTACTGGCTGTGCGCGGTGATCGCCAATGTCTCCTATCTGGTAATCGTCTCCTCCGCGCTCAGCTTTTTCACTTACAGCCCGGGCAACGACGTTTTTGGCGACGGCAATACCTGGCAGGCGATGCTCGGCGCATCGGTGCTGCGTGGGGTGCAAACCGCTGCCAGCATCAACCTGATGGCGACGCTGGGCAAACTGGTGCCGCTTCTGCTGTTTATCGTGCTGGCGTTTAACTACGATTGGTTTCGCTTCGATTTCTCCGGCGTCACGCTGGGACAACCGCTGTGGGAACAGATTAAGCAGACCATGCTGATCACCCTGTGGGTGTTTATCGGTGTGGAAGGATCAGTAGTGGTATCAGCGCCCGCCAGAAAAAGGATGTCGGACGCGCCACGCTGCTGGCAGTGCTGCTGTCGCTGGGTGTGGTGCCACATGCTAAGCTGGCAGAGATGCGCAATCCCTCAATGGCCGGATTAATGACCCGCCTGATGGGTCACTGGGGTGATGCGGTGATCGCCGCTGGCCTGATCATTTGGTGTGTGGCGCCTATCTCAGCTGGACCATCATGGCGGCTGAAGTGCCGCTGATCGCCGCACAGCTCGGCGCTTTCCCACGCAGTATTGCCCGGCAAAACGTGCACAACGCGCCAGCCGCCTCACTGTGGTTGACCAACGGCAGCATTCAGCTCTGTCTGATCCTGATTGCGCTTACCGGAGTCAATTACAACAACCTGCTGACTATCGCCTCAGAGATGATTCTGGTGCCCTATCTGCTGGTCGGTCTCTACCTGATTAAAGTGGTTCGCGGTCAGCGCAAACCGCTGGCGATGGCTGTAGGCATCGGCGCAAGCCTGTACGGTATCCGGCTGCTCTATGCGTCGGGTCCGTTGCACCTGATGACCTCAGTGGTGCTGTATGCGCCGGGGCTGCTGCTGTTTATGTTTGCCCGACGTGGCGGCCGCGCGGATATTGCGCTGACCTCCCTGGAATATGGATTGCGATGGGATTACTGATTACGGCGACGCTGCCTGCGGTATGGCAGCTGACGACTTAATGTGACTGCAGCGGGATGGAGACGCACAGCAGGTCATCCTGCTGTGTCAGATTCAGCGGCTTGCGGTATTCCTGATGAATGGCGTCCAGCTGCTCGGGCGAAAGCGGATACGGCAGCTGGATATCAAAGCGGCTGATCTGTTGCTGTTCAGCGAGCGTAATCAGGCGGGCAATGTTAATTTCGTCGCTGACCTGGGTAGAAATGATTTGTAATGCTAATTCTTTAAGCGGGTCGCCACTGGCCTGTAAGCTGTGCGCAGATTTGCGTGTCACCATGCCAAAAATCGGCATCACCCCATAGATCGCATCGACGAAGCTCCAGCGTTTTTTACAGGAAGCGGAAAGAAAAGCACTGTAATTGAAGCAGATGCGGTCACTGTATATGGCTGATGCCAGCTCTTTATCAGACACACTCACGCTCCTCATAGTAATCATTACGGTTCCGAACCTGGCGCAAAGAGGCCGCAGTTATGATGGCACATTTTGCCGGTTATATACCAGTGAGATAGGGATATTTCGTGCGATGGCGTAGAGACTTCATGATATTGAAGTGATTGTTGAGACGCGTGGCGATCGTGCCGAAGCGGTGATTGCTGAACAACAGCCGGACCTGGTGATGCTGGATATTATGTTGTTCGGCTCGCTGAGCATCGATGCGCTGAATCGTCAGGTCACACTGTTTGACGAGCGGATCGCCCTCTCCACCGCCGATTTCGATCTGCTGTGGGTGCTGGCCAGCAGCCACGCCGGACAAATCCTTAATCGCGATGCGCTGCTCAAAACGCTGCACGGCGTCAGCTATGACGGCCTCGACCGCAGAATTGACGTGGCGATTTCGCGCCTGCGCAAAAAATTGCACGACAGCGCCACCGAGCCGTTCCGCATCAAAACGATTCGTAACAAAGGCTATCTGTTTGCGCCACAGGCCTGGGACACCCGCGTGTTATGAGAAAGCTTTTTATACAGTTCTATCTTCTGCTGTTTGTCTGCTTTCTGGTGATGACGTTGCTGGTCGGTCTGGTCTACAAGTTCACCGCTGAGCGGGCCGGCCGCCAGTCGATGAACGACCTGATGGCCAGTTCGCTCTATCTGATTCGCAGTGAACTGCGGGAGATCCCGCCGCGCGACTGGAATAAAGCCATCAAGAGCCTCGATCTCGGGCTCTCGTTTGATCTGCACATTGAGCCAATGAGCAAGTATCAACTCGATGACGGCAATATGCGCCGGTTACGCGCCGGTGAAATCGTGGCGATCGACGATTCAGTACACCTTTTGGCAGCATATTCCGCGCAGCCATTATGTGCTGTCGGTCGGACCGATCCCCTACCTGTTCTACCTGCATCAGATGCGGCTGCTGGTGTTTATTGGCATGTTGCTGCCGGTGTTTATCTGGATGCGCCCGCACTGGAAAGAGATGCAGCGGCTGGAAAAAGCGGCGCAGCGCTTCGGCCGTGGCGAACTCGATGTGCGTACCCACTTTGACAGCACCTCCAGCCTGTTCCGGCTCGGCATCGCCTTTAACCAGATGGCGGAGAATATCAACACGCTGGTCGCCAGTAAGAAGCAGTTAATTGATGGCATCGCCCATGAGTTACGTACGCCGCTGGTCCGCCTGCGTTACCGGCTGGAGATGAGCGATAACCTGACGGATGGCGAGCCGGTGGCGCTGGCCAGATCAACCGCGATTCACGAGTCCCAGAGCCTGTTTATGGAGATGCAGCTGGGACGCAGCCGCGGATTCCTGCAGCGTATTCTGCCGCAAATCACCACCCGCTTCGGCGACCAGCCCGCGCTGCAGGCGGATAACTTTGTCCGACTGGCGCAGCAGGTTAAACCGGGACTGATTCGGGTTGATGCAGATTAACTGAGCTACCCGGCGCACGTGATCCTGCGTTATGAGATTGAACAGGCGCTGATTGAAGGCGAGATTGAGGTGGAGGATATTCCGGCGCTGTGGGATGAGAAGATGCAGCAGTCGCTGGGTCTGGATACGCGTGGCAACTACCGCGACGGCTGCATGCAGGATATTCACTGGACTGACGGTGCCTTCGGCTACTTCCCGACCTACACTCTGGGCGCCACCATGTACGCGGCTCAGCTGTTCCAGGCGGTGAAGAAGGCGATTCCGCAGCTCAGCGAGCTGATCCAGCACGGCGAACTGCAACCGGTGTTTGACTGGCTGCAACAGAATATCTGGCAGCATGGCAGCCGCTTCTCTACCAACCAGTTGCTGATCAATGCTACCGGCGAACCGCTGAATCCGGCCTTTTTCCGTCAGCATCCTGAATAACGCTATCTGAATAACTAAACTGCGCGGCGGTCATCTGACCGCCCTTTTCCCGCTTTGTACAATCGGTTACACGCCGATACCAAACACCCACGGACACCCTGCGACGATTTCCCTATAGTCTCTTCACCGGCCCCGCATTGAGCTACACATGAAAAAAATGTCCGAGGAATTTGCAATGAAAAAATTATTTGCACTGGTTGTCGCCGCTGCTATGGGTATGTCTTCTGTTGCCTTCACTGCTGATACAACGGCTGCTCCTGCCGCTGCGCCGGCTGCGACTTCAATTAACGCAGCAGCACCAGCGAAAACTGCACACAAAACTGAACACAAGAAACACAAAAAAGTGATGAAGAAAGACGCAGCACAGAAAGCGCAGGCCGCTAAAAAAGTCGTTAAACCAGCGGCTAAGAACTAAGGTCGCCGTAGCGAGCCCGACCACGCTTTAATGATTAAAAACACCCGGTTATGCCGGGTGTTTCTTTACTGGAGTGGATGAAATGGTGCGTCGCTATCGCTTCGAAATTATTCTGCTGATTATGATCCTGTGTGGCATTGTGGCAGCCAGCTTTTTTATTTAAAAGTTGTAGCGTACTGATTAACCAATAAAAATCCCTTTTTTAGCGCTCACAGACTATAGTTATCGCAGTTGCTTGATAACAATAATGTCAATTTTTCTTGCCATTGAGAGTTCTATGCGCCTAGCTATCTTGTTAATGGTTGGACTTTTCAGCTTTACCTCCTTTGCTCACGCCGATGATGATGACGACACGCCAACGCCTGACGAAATCAAAATGCTGTTTTTCGGCAAAGACCAACGCAAAGCGATCACCGATATTACCGCGGCCCCCTGGGATGCCATTGGCCAGCTGGAAACCGAAAGCGGTAACCTTTGCACCGCCACGCTGATCTCACCGCATCTGGCCCTGACGGCCGGACACTGCTTACTTGCGCCACAGGGCAATTTTGATAAGCCGGTTGCGCTGCGCTTTATGGCCAGTGATAAAGGCTGGCGTTATGAAATCCACGACATTGATGCCCGCGTCGAACCGTCGCTGGCCTCAAAGCTGAAAGCGGACGGTGAAGGCTGGATCGTGCCGAGCAACGCCGCGCCATTTGATTATGGCATCGTGATTTTGCGTAATCCCCCTTCTGCCATTACGCCGATTCCGCTGTTTGATGGCTCACGCAGTGAGTTAACTGCGGCGCTGAAGCAGACCGGTCGCAAAGTGACCCAGGCGGGTTATCCGGCCGATCATCTTGATACGCTGTATTCTCACAGTGACTGTTTGATTACCGGCTGGGTGCAACGCGCCGTGCTGTCGCATCAGTGTGATACGCTGCCCGGCGACAGTGGTTCACCGCTGCTGCTGAACAGTGATAAAGGCTGGCAGTTGATTGCGGTACAAAGCTCAGCGCCCGCCGCGAAAGATCGTTATCTGGCCGATAACCGTGCGATTGCCGTCACCTCGTTCAGAGACGAGCTGGAAGCGTTAGCGCAGTAACAGAACATGTGCCGCAAACAGAAGCCGGGGGCGCGTCATCACTGACGCGCCCGGTTTTTTATCAGCCGGCAATCTGCTCCATGGTCTGCAGAATGCGCTTATCAGAGATTGGATAAGGGGTGCCGAGCTGCTGGGCAAAGTAGCTGATCCGCAGCTCTTCGATCATCCAGCGGATCGCCTGCACCTCTTCGTCGTCCTGACGCTGCGGCGGCAATTTATTGCGCCACGCCTGATACGCCTGCTCCACCGCCTGCACTTTCAGCATCCGCGCCCGATCGCTGTGCGGATCGGCGGGCAGTTTTTCCAGCCGCCGTTCGATGCCGTGCAGATAGCGCAGGCTGTCGCCCAGCCGCTGCCAGCCGTTGCCGGTGACAAAACCGCGATAGACCAAGCCACTGAGCTGCGCTTTGATATCGGATAATGCCAGCGCCATCGTAATGTCGACCCGCCCTTTCAGGCGCTTATTGATGTTGAACACCGCCGTCAGGATCTGCTCGACCTGCTTAGCAATGGTCACCACGGTCTCATTCAGTTCAGCGCGCACCTTGTCCCGCAGCGCCTCAAACCCGGCCTGATCCCAGGCCGGTCCGCCCGCTTCGGCAATCAGCTTATCAATACCACAGGCGATACAGTCGTCGATTAACTCCAGCACCTTGCCATACGGGTTAAAGTAGAGCCCGAGTTTGGCTTTGTTCGGCAGTTTTTCGTGCAGGTACTTCACCGGCGACGGCACGTTGAGCAGCAGCAGGCGACGCTGTCCGTGCCACATCATTTTCTGCTGCTCCTGCTCGCTGTCGAACAGCCGAATCGCGACGCTCTCTTTCTCATCAACCAGTGCCGGCCAGGCTTTCACCTGATAGCTGCCGCGCTTCTGCTCATAGCTGCGCGGCAGATCGCCGAAGCTCCAGATATGCAGGCCACTCTGTTCCAGCCCGTCGTCCGCCACTTTTGACAGGGTTTCCTGCACTTTCCCTTTAAGCTGCGCCTTGAGCGCAGTCAGATATTTGCCTTCCAGCAGTTTGCGGTTGTGTTCATCCACCCCCCGGAAGGTCATTTTCAGATGATCGGGCACCTGTTCCCACTGCCAGTTTTCCCGCTCCAGCGTGACGCCGGTCATGCGACGAAACTCGCGCGACAACGCATCCAGCAGCGGCATCTCCATCGCCGCGACCCGGCCAAGAAACGCTTCGGCGTAGTTCGGTGCCGGCACCAGATTGCGCCGCAGCGGCTTAGGCAGCGACTTGATCAGCGCGATAATCAGTTCGCGCCGCACGCCCGGAATCTGCCACTCAAAGCCACTCTCTTCCACCTGGTTAAGCAGCGGCAGCGGGATATGCACCGTTACGCCATCGGCATCGGCGCCCGGTTCAAACTGATAGCTGAGCTTCAGCTTGAGGTTGCCCTGATGCCAGAAGTTGGGATAGTCGAGCTGGCTGACCTTGTCTGCACCCTCCTTGATCAGCATCTGCTTATCAAAGTTAAGCAATTCCGGGTTGTCGCGGATGGCCTGTTTCCACCAGCTATCAAAGTGCTTCGCCGACACCACCTTTTTGCCGATACGCTGATCGTAAAAGGCGAACAGGGTTTCGTCATCGACCAGAATGTCGCGACGACGTGATTTATGCTCCAGATCTTCGACTTCGCTGCGCAGCTTCTGATTGGTACGGAAGAAGGCGTGACGCGTCTGCCAGTCGCCCTCCACCAGCGCATGGCGGATAAACAGCTCGCGGCTCAGGGTCGGATCAATGCGGCCATAATTAACTTTGCGCGCCGCCACAATCGGCAGGCCATACAGAGTCACTTTCTCGGTGGCCATCACCGCGCCCTGCGATTTCTCCCAGTGCGGTTCGCTGTAGCTGCGCTTGATCAGGTGCTGGGCCAGCGGCTCAATCCACTCCGGCTCGATGCGCCCGGCGGTGCGGCCCCACAGCCGGCTGGTCTTCACCAGTTCCGCCACCATGGTCCATTTCGGCGGCTTCTTAAACAGCCCGGAGCCCGGGAAGATGGCGAAGCGGGTATTCCGCGCGCCAGTAAACTCCTGCTTATCTGCATCTTTCTGGCCGATATGCGACAGCAGGCCGCTTAACAGCGCGCAGTGAATTTCGCGTATTCCTGCCGGCTCGCTGTTGACCGGAATACCCAGCTCGCGCACCACCTGCCGCAGCTGGGTGTAGATATCCTGCCATTCACGCACCCGCAGATAGTTGAGGAAATCGCTTTTGCACTGGCGGTGGAACAGGTTACCTGACAGTGCCTTCTGCTGCTCAGCCAAGTAATTCCACAGGTTAACGAAGGCGAGGAAGTCGGAATCTTTATCAGCAAATCGCCGATGTTTTTCGTCAGACGCCTGCTTTTTCTCGGCAGGACGCTCGCGCGGGTCCTGAATCGATAAGCCGGCGGTGATGATCATCACTTCGCGGACGCAGCCAAATTTCTGCGCTTCCAGCACCATTCGCGCCAATCTTGGATCGACCGGCAACTGCGCCAGCTGACGGCCGGAACCGGTCAGCCGGTAATGGCCGTCCTCTTCGTTCAGGGTCAGCGCGCCCAGCTCTTCCAGCAGGCGTACCCCATCCTGAATGTTGCGCTTATCCGGCGCTTCAACAAACGGGAACGCGGCGATATCACCCAGTCCCAACGCGGTCATCTGCAGAATCACCGACGCCAAGTTGGTGCGCAGGATTTCAGGATCGGTAAACGCCGGACGACTGAGGAAGTCATCTTCGGAATAGAGCCGGATACAGATCCCTTCTGACACACGACCACAGCGCCCTTTACGCTGGTTGGCCGACGCCTGCGAAATCGGCTCAATCGGCAGCCGCTGCACTTTGGTGCGGTAGCTGTAGCGGCTGATGCGCGCCGTTCCGGGATCGATAACATATTTGATGCCGGGCACCGTTAGCGAGGTTTCCGCCACGTTGGTGGCCAGCACAATCCGCCGGCCGCTGTGTGACTGGAATACCCGGTTCTGCTCGGCATTCGACAGCCGGGCGTAGAGCGGCAGAATCTCGGTATGCGGCAGATCGCGTTTGATCAGCGCGTCTGCGGTATCACGGATCTCGCGTTCACCGCTCATGAATATCAGGATGTCGCCGCGACTCTCATGGCCCAGCTCATCCACCGCATCAAAGATGGCCTGCAGCTGATCGCGCTCGCCGTCATCCGCCTCTTCCACCACCGGCCGGTAACGGACTTCCACCGGATAAGTGCGGCCAGAGACCTCAATCACCGGCGCATTATTGAAATGCCGCGAAAAACGCTGCGGATCGATGGTCGCTGAAGTGATGATCACTTTCAGATCTGGCCGACGCGGCAGCAGTTCACGCAGGTAGCCCAGCAGGAAGTCGATGTTCAGGCTGCGCTCATGCGCTTCATCGATAATGATGGTGTCGTACTGCATCAGCAGGCGGTCCTGCTGAATTTCCGCCAGAAAAATCCCGTCGGTCATTAATTTAATCTGGGTCAGATCGCTGACCTGATCGTTGAAACGCACTTTGTAACCGACGCAGCCGCCGAGCGAGGTATCCAGCTCTTCGGCGATGCGGTTCGCCACGGTACGCGCCGCCAGGCGACGCGGCTGGGTATGACCAATCAGCCCGGTCACGCCACGCCCCAGCGCCAGACAGATCTTCGGTAGCTGGGTGGTTTTACCGGAGCCGGTTTCGCCCGCCACAATCACCACCTGATGATCGCGTATCGCCTCAGCAATATCCTGCTGCTTCTGGCTGACCGGCAGATTTTCCGGGAAGGTGATGGCCGGTGTGGCCGCTCGACGCTGGGCTACCCGCTGCTCGGCGGCGCTAAAATCCTGCTCCAGCTCGCTGGCGATGCCCTGCTGAGCGGCCGGATTTTTCACTTTCTTGGCACCCTGTAAGCGGCGCTGCAGGCGCTGGCGATCGCGCAGCATTAACCCGTCAAGCCGTGACCAGAGTGCAGCCAGTGGGGAGGTATCGGGAGATGACATAATAATGACGTACCTTACTCAGACGCTGTCGCTGCCGGTAGCAGCGCGCTGCAAGCCGGGATAACCGGCTGATTCAATAAAATAATTGTGCGCATCATAGCACATTTCGACCTGTGCCGGAGGTCGGCGCACGTTACGCTTATTCAATAAATTCGAACATTGACCTCGAAATATTGCGCTTTCACCGCGCCATTGATAAACCTAGAGTGTAAACCATTGAGCACAAAGCCTTCCGCGTTACAGACAGGAAATTACCATGAGCAAAGTTTTAGTTCTGAAATCAAGCATCCCTGCAGGCTATTCACAATCCAGCCAACTGGCTGACTTCTACGTCGAACAGGCAAAATCTCAGGGCAATGAAGTGACGGTACGCGATCTGGCGGCTAACCCGATTCCGGTACTGGATGGTGAACTGGTCGGTGCGCTGCGTCCGTCTGATGCGCCACTGTCGCCACGTCAGCAGGAGGCGCTGGCGCTGTCGGATGAGCTGATTGCAGAACTGCAGGCACATGATGAAATCGTCATTGCCGCGCCAATGTACAACTTCAACATCCCGACTCAGCTGAAGAACTACTTCGACCTGATCGCCCGTGCTGGCGTGACCTTCCGCTACACCGAAGCAGGCCCGGAAGGTGTGGTGAAAGGTAAGCGTGCGGTGGTGATCTCCAGCCGCGGCGGCATTCACAAAGACACCGCGTCCGATCAAAGCGACCGCTGAAGCTAAAGACGCTATCCAGCAGATCGTGACGGCATCATCTTTTGATGCCGTTGTAGTTGTACTTGCCGGGCTATCTGCCCGATTTTTTTTCGCCTGCCGTTACTCTTTTTTCAGCCACTGACCGTTGATGCCGCGCACATACTCCCCCGCTGCGGCCAGGCTGACCAGCTTCTGCCCGGCGATGCTGGCAACCTCGGCGGTAGTTAAATGGTTCTGCTCTGCCACTCGGTGATACTGCTGCTGCCAGTTAAGGGTCAGTTGCAGCGGATGCGGCAGCTGCCCGGCGACTTCACCGTTGACCGGCAGGCCGCTGGCGAAGGTCGGAAGTTCGAGGCGACCGCTCAGCGTGACCGGCTCAGGTTACGCGGCATGATTAAGCGTCAGGCGACTGACGGCGAGCTGCTGGCCGGTCAGCGTCGCCGCCAGCTGCAGATTCTCCCCCTGATAACGGAGTTGCTGACGCTGTTTTTCCAGCGTCAGATCCAGCGCACCGGCGTAGGTCTGCCACGGCGTACCAGCTTCGCCAGATGAATGTCGGCCCCCGGCAGCATCGCCTGCCACTCAGCCAGCGTTTTGGGCGCTGCTGACTGGCCGTCACCGGCGGGCAATTTTTGCAGGCATTCGCTGTTCAGCGTCAGCTGTGCGGCGTTGAGCTTCCAGCGCGAATCATGCCAGCCGAGCGAGGCCGACTGGATCTCCGCCAGCGGACAATCCTGTGCCAGATAGCGAATGCCGGGAAACCACAGGCCGCCATCCCGCCAGCGCGGCGAACCGGCGAGCACAATGCGGGTCTCTGCCGGCAGCCATTGGGTGATCGTCAGCAGTAAGCCCAGCAGCAGCAGAATCAGCGCCAGAAGGGCCACCAGCCGTCGCCGGAAAATCCGTGGCATCACAGCCATAACCCTTTTCCTTACAGTATCCTGACAACGATGATGGCATGTAACGCCCAGAAGGTGAAGGTCCGGCCAGCGCGTAAATCAGCGGTTAGAGCAAAGTCAGTCAGAAAACGTTATCCTTGATCCACACCCCTATGCAGGACCACAACGATGAAGATCGCGGCTTACAGCACCAAACATTACGATCAGAAGTACCTCGAACAGGTTAATCAGCAATTCGGTTTTGAGCTGGTCTTTTTTGACTTTTTGCTGACCGAGAGCACGGCGAAAAACGCCGTCGGCTGTGATGCCGTCTGTATCTTTGTCAACGATGATGGCAGCCGCCCGGTACTGGAAGAGCTGGCGTCGCTGGGCGTGAAGTACATCGCCCTGCGCTGTGCCGGTTTCAACAATGTCGATCTGGACGCCGCGAAGGAGCTGGGTCTGCCGGTCGTCAGAGTGCCCGCCTATTCGCCGGAAGCGGTGGCGGAACATACGGTCGGTCTGATGCTCACCCTGAACCGCCGCATCCATCGAGCCTATCAACGCACCCGTGACGCCAACTTATCACTCGACGGCCTGACCGGATTTAATATGCACGGTAAGACCGCTGGCGTCATTGGCACCGGCAAAATTGGTATCGCGACAATGCGGATCCTCAAGGGATTAGGCATGCGCCTGCTGGCGTTTGATCCCTATCCCAGCGATGCGGTGCTGGCGTTGGGTGCTGAATATGTCGACCTGAAAACGCTGTTTGCAGAATCGCACGTGATTACGCTGCACTGCCCGCTGACGCCGGAAAACCATCATCTGCTTAACGCCGAGGCGTTCAGTCAGATGCGTGATGGCGTAATGATCATCAACACCAGCCGCGGTAGCCTGATTGATTCACAGGCAGCGATTGATGCGCTGAAGCAGCAGAAGATTGGGTCGCTCGGCATGGACGTGTATGAGAATGAACGCGATCTGTTCTTTGAAGATAAGTCGAATGATGTGATTCAGGACGATGTATTCCGCCGACTCTCGGCCTGCCACAACGTGCTGTTTACCGGTCATCAGGCGTTCTTAACCGCCGAAGCGCTGACCGCCATCTATGAAACGACACTGAATAATCTTAGCCAGCTCGACCGCGGCGAAGATTGCCCGAATTGCCTCTCTGCCTGAAAATGCGGGCCGGAAATCTCCGGCCTGTCACTTAACGGGCGTAGCGTCTGACTTAACGAGCGCAGCGTCCGCCAATCAATGCCTGTTCATCACAACGACGACCATTCACTAACTGACACATGCCAACCCGGGAACCGTCAAGCTGATGGGAAAAAGCCAGCGTGCCACCTGCGTTAGAACAGGTGCTTTCGGCCAGCGAGGACATCATCACCCGTGGCTGGATATGGGCGGCTGTCGCCTGTTGCGGTGGCTCGTTGTCATCACTGTTGCTGCTACAAGCAAAGAGGGTCAGCGCGGCACCGGCCAGCAAAAAGGTGGCTGCTTTCATCAGTCAGACTCCGGGGGATTGGGGTTAAATGCTAGGCCAGCATATGTCAGGCAGCGCAAGGGGTCGAGGGGTGAAACAGCTTTTTACAAAATTTTCCAGCGGCATTTTCAAGCAGAATTATCTTGTTTACCTGCTATCAGGGAATCGTCAGACTTTCCCGGCGATTTATTAAATCGGAGTAATACCATGTTAATGGACATGTTAATTCGCATCGCGATCGCGCTGGCGGGAGTGCTGGGCGGCCTGATCGGAATGGAACGTCAGATGCGGGCCAAAGAGGCGGGACTGCGCGGGCACCATTATGATCAAGAAACAGGTGGTGAAAGAATTAACCACCGCCGCGGGTCTGTGGGAGACCGCAGCGATTGGCTTGGTGATCGGCAGCGGGATGTACGAGATCGGCATTTACGGCACGGTACTGGCGCTGGTGGTGCTGGAAGTGTTTCGCCGTCTCAGCCATTTTCTGATTGGCAAACATCATACGCTGCTGGTGTTTCTCAAACCCAAAAGCGTCCCGCTGGTGCTGCTGGTGATGCAACGGGAAGGGATACGCTACGGCAACGTGACGGTGATCAATCGCGATGAAGAGAGCGGCCTGTGCGAACTCAGCGTCCAGGTGACGTTGTCACGCGAATCAAACGATGCACATCTGTACGATAAGGTGATGTAAATCAAAGGCGTGCAGTCGCAGGAGATGATGTAATCAGCTTTATCGCGGGCAGGCCAGCTTTTGCCCCTGCCCGCCGCCAATTGGCACTGGTATTTCAGCGCACATTAAGTACCATACACACACAGCAAAAGTTATTTCTATCGTCAGCCCTGACGCTGACGTCTCTGTTTACAGGCTAGGAATCACGTGACCAGTTCAAAAGAACAATATAATTTCAACAAATTACAGAAACGCCTGCGTCGCCATGTCGGCGAAGCGATTGCTGATTTTAATATGATCGAAGAAGGCGACCGCATCATGGTCTGCCTGTCAGGCGGTAAAGACAGCTACACCGTGCTGGAAATTCTGCGCAGCGCTGCAAAAGAGCACGCCGGTCAATTTCAGCCTAATTGCGGTTAACCTCGATCAGAAGCAGCCGGGGTTCCCGGAGCACATCCTGCCAGAATATCTGGCGTCGCAGGGTGTCGAATACCGAATCATCGAAGAAGATACCTACTCGATTGTTAAAGATAAGATTCCGGAAGGCAAAACCACCTGCTCTCGTCTGCGTCGCGGAATTCTTTATCGTGTCGCCAGCAAGCTGGGTTGCACCAAAATTGCGCTGGGCCACCATCGTGATGACATCCTGCAAACCCTGTTCCTGAACATGTTCTACGGCGGCAAAATGAAAGGCATGCCACCGAAACTGATGAGCGATGATGGCAAGCACATCGTGATTCGCCCGCTGGCCTACTGAAGTGATAAAGATATCATCCGCTTCTCTGAAGCCCGCCAGTTCCCGATTATTACCTGCAACCTGTGTGGCTCGCAGCCGAACCTGCAGCGTCAGGTAGTGGCCGATATGCTGCGTGACTGGGACAAGCGTTATCCGGGTCGGATCGAAACCATGTTCAGTGCGATGCAGAATGTGGTGCCTTCACACCTGGCGGACATTAACCTGTTCGACTTTAAAGAGATTAAGCACGGCGATGCGGTGGTCGATGGTGGCGATCTGGCGTTTGACTGTGAGACCTTGCCGCTGCAGCCAGCAGGCTGGCGGGTGGAGGAAGAGGATGCGCCGGATGTCAGCGCGCGTCTGGATGTGGTGCAGATTAAATAAGCCACTTTGCCATGATTAAGGGCGTGCTGTTAACAGCACGCCCCCTTTTTTATATGTTTCGGTGCGGTGGCGGACCCATTACCGGCGGAAACTCCGGGTCCGGTGGCGGATCGGGTTGCGGCTGTGGAATCGGGGTCGGATCCGTGGGGATGGGCTCGCTGTTAAGAATCGCGTTCATGCCGTACTCCTTTTCTTGCGAATCAAAGTTTAAGCATAGGAAAGGAAACGCATCTCAGCCAAGCGGCAAAAAAAGCCGGCACAGTGTGACCGGCGTGTTTCGAATTAAATGTGCTATGCATTAATTCTAAATCAGGAAGTAAGACAATATGGAGCGCAACGCCCATCGCTTGACGTTGCATTCACCTGCGGGAGAGAGTTTGCGTCAGTCGCGCTTAAGGGTTATTGATATCGACCAGCTTTTTTTCGCTTAGTGCTGCCAGCGGCTGTTTAGTGCCGCTTTTCAGGCCGGACAGCGCTCTTCTGCCGGTGATGCACTACAGCCAGCGCCGCTTGCGCAGATAGCCCGCCACACTGAGCGCCAGAACCACCAGCAGCAGACAGAACAGCGAAAAGCCGTACCGCTCTCCCCGCCGAGGATGCCGCCCGGATTGACGCCGAATAAACCGGTGAGAAAGGTAGCGGGCAGGAAAATCATCGCCATCAGCAACATGGTGTAGGTGCGGCGATTCATCGACTCCGCCATCTGCGAGGCAACTTCATCGGCCAGTAATGGCGGTCCGCGCCACGCCAGCTTCTCGCTGGCCAGCCGGGCATAGACGTCGCGCTGCGGCGCCATATAACGCCGCATTACGATCAGCTGCTTGCTTGCGCAGTAAAGCCCAGTTCGCCGCGCGCCGGCATCCGCTGGTCCAGCAGCGCATCTTCCATTTCAATGATTTTGTCGTGCAGCTCTTCGATAAATTCGCTGGTGTGATCGGTCAGCGCATCGCAGACGTCCACCAGCCAGCTTCCACAGTCGATCGGCCCGTTACCGTTTTGCAGATCGGTCAGCACCTCATCCACCGCAAACACTTTGCGCCGCCGGGTCGAGACAATCAATTCATCGTTGATGAACACCCGCATCGCCACCAGCTGGTCGGGACGTGCATCGCTATTATGGTTGACGCTGCGCAGCACAATCATAAATCCGTCGCCCAGCCGGCTAACGTGTTACGCACCGCATCAGGGATTTGCGGCGTCGATTGCAGCCATTCCGCGCTCTGACGATGGGTATAATTCAGGTGCAGCCAGCAGGGCCGCTCGCAGTGGATCACTTCATCTTCTGCGATCGGGATTAACCCACCCTTTCCGTCCAGCTGGCAGGAAATAATGGCGTCTGAAACCTGCAATGCTTTTCCGTCTATTACATCCACAACCTTGCCTCACTATCAAAATCAATACGATACAGTCTAGCGTGGCGGCGTTGAGTTGCAATCACCGGGCTGTGTAGAAAGATGTCAGTGTGCGGCCTGACTGCAGGCCGCAAACGGCTTAGTGCTTTTCAATCCACAGTTCGCGAAGGTGGAGGGCTCGTTGTAATCGCCAACCCATGAGGCGCGGATAACATCGAAATTGCCGCTGTTGCGGCTGTCGATGTAGGTTTTCCACTCCTGATTCTCCAGCGTGACATCAACGCCAAGGTTCTTTTTCCACATCGAGGCCACCGCAATCGCGATTTTCTGATGGCTCTCAGAGGTGTTGTACAGCAGCTTAAGGCGCAGCGGCTTGCCCGGCCCAGCTTTTCGGGCGTCATCTCGCCTTTGGTGATCGCTGCCGCATTCTCAATGCCGCTTAAGCCGGCAAACCAGGCAAAGGCCGAACTGTTTTTAGGATCGACCAGACGCTGCCAGCTGTAGACAAAATCCTGTGCGGTGACCGGCTCGCCGTTGGACCAGCGGGCGTTGTTGCGCAGGGTAAAGATCCAGGTTTTGTTATCGCTGCTGCTCAAGCTTTGCGCCACGCCGGGGACGATTTTGCCGTGCGCATCCTGATTGGTCAGTCCTTCAAACAGATCGCGGATAACCTGAATTTCCAGCAGCCCGACCGCTTTGAGCGGATCGAGCGAGGCGGGCTCATCTTTGATACGACGGACAATCTGTTGCTGGTCAGCGAGTTGCGCACCTGCGGGCAGCGTCGCCGCCATCGCGGGTGTGAGTACGCTGCTCAGGCTGAGCGCCGCCAGCGTCATGCGAAAGGTATTAACCATCATCACTCCTTTACCCCAAAGAAGCGCTGCCCCGGTCCGATGCCGACGCAGCTTGTCTTGCGGCACTTTATCGCAAATTGCTGATTGATAAATAGCTATTTTCCGCGCGCTGCTTTTCCGCTACTTTTAGGAAAATCCTTTCAGAGGAAATCACCATGTCGTCATTACACCCACGACCGCTGCGCGGCAAACTGGACGTTCCGTATAAGCAATATGGCCGCTCAGTGCTGAGCGCGCCGCTGCTGTGGTTCCCGGCTCCGCTGGGCGATGCCGACAGCGGACTGATCCTGGCGGGCACCCACGGCGACGAAAATGCGGCGATCGCCACACTCTCTGCCGCGCTTCGCACCTTGCCGGACGCGCTGCGCCGTCACCACGTAGTGCTGGCGGTCAACCCGGATGGCTGTCAGCTGGGATTGCGCGCCAACGCCAACGGGGTCGATCTTAACCGCAATTTCCCGGCGGCGAACTGGCAATCGGGCGACACGGTTTATCGCTGGAACAGCGTAGCGGACGCGCGCGATGTCGCCTTATCCACCGGCAGTCATCCGGCATCTGAACCGGAAACTCAGGCGCTGTGCGCCCTGATTCACCAGCTCAAGCCGCGCTGGATTGTCTCATGGCACGAATCGCTCGGCTGCATTGACGATCCGCATCAGGCGGAGATCGGTGGCTGGCTGGCGCAACAGACCAGGCTGCCGCGCGTCAGCAGCGTGGGTTACGATACGCCAGGCTCGTTTGGTAGCTGGTGTAAGTATCTCAGTCTGCCGTGCGTCACGGCAGAAATGCCAGTGATTTCAGTCGATGAAGCCACGGAAACCTATCTGGAGATGATGGTTAATCTGCTGCGCTGGCAGCAATGATCAACTGACCGTTCTGCACCTTAATTGCCGGTTCAGCGTCGACCGCCAGCCAAGTCGGCCCGTCTAAGTCAGCAAAGCGGGTTTGCGACACCAGCGGCAATGCGGCGCGAATGGCGCGTGAGGTACAGAGCATGCAGCCCAGCATCAGCGCAAAGCCTTGCTGCTGGGCCGCCGGCTTTATCCAGCTTGATGTTGACCATCTCATAGCGACCGCGCAGCGCGGCCAGACTGTCACGGGTGTGGCAGCTTTCATCGGCACATATCGGCTCGGCAACGGATGAATAAAGTTATCCAGCGCCGCATCTTCTCCCGCTGGCAACGGCTGCTCCAGCATCGCCACCCCGATATCGGCCAGCAGCTGACAGCGCGCCGCCAGTATCTCCGCATGCCACGATTCGTTAGCATCGACGATTAACGTCGCCTGCGGCACCGCAGCGCGGATCGCCATCAGACGTTCGGTAATGAAATTGTTATCCAGCTTAATTTTCAGCAGCGTCGCCCCGTGCTGCCACAGCGCCTGAGCGCTGCTGGCCATCGCTTCCGACGTATCAATACTGACAGTCTGGGCGGTGACCACGCAATCAGGTGCCACCACGCCGCTGAGCTGCCACAGGCTGCTCTGTTGCTGACGGGCCGCCAGATCCCATAACGCGCTATCGATGGCGTTACGCGCCGCGCCAGCGGGCAGTGCCTGTTGCAGCGCTTCGCGCGTCATTCCCTGCTGTAAGGCAGGCAGCAGCGGGGCGATTTGTGCCAGTACCGAGGCTTCGGTTTCACCGTAGCGTGCGTAGGGCCGACCCCCTTCACGCCTGCCTCTTCAATTTCAACTACCACTTTTACTTCAGTGCGTATTCCACGGGCAATGACAAACGGCGTATGCAACGGCTAGGCTTCGGGATAACTTTTTACCGTTCTCATTTACTCTCCAGAATCTGCAACGCATTGGCAGGCTGCCTGCACTAAACTCAATAATTGAACTCGTAAACCCTTAAAATTTGTGTCATAAATAACGACTATAGCGCGTTTTTAGCCGTTTATAGGTCAGATCTCTTCACCATCAAAAAGGAATCAGTATGTCTCAGACTGTTCATTTTCAGGGTAACGCAGTACCGTTGCGGGTCAGTTATCCTCAGGCTGGCGATAAAGCGCATTTTTCAACTGACGCACATTACCTAGCCAGGCATAGCGGGTTAAAAAGGCATTAAGCTGCGGCGACAGGCGCGGGCAAGGATCCCCTGTTCGTCGGCGAAGCGGGCAACAAACATCTCGATCAGCGGCAGGATATCCTGCGGACGATCGCGCAGCGGTGGCAGATGCAGGGTCAGGACGTTCAGCCGGTAGAACAGATCCTCACGGAATTCGCCGCGCTGCACCAGCTCAATCAGGTTCTTCTGGGTGGCGCAGATGACGCGCACATTGACATGCACTTCATGTTCTTCGCCGACCCGGCGGAAAGTCCCATCATTGAGGAAACGCAGCAGTTTAGTCTGCATTCTTGGCGACATCTCGCCGATCTCATCCAGCAAGACTGAGCCGCCATTGGCCTGTTCAAAGAAGCCTTTCTTGCCCTCCAGCGCATTCGGGTAGGCACCGGCGGCATGACCAAACAGTTCGCTCTCGGCAACGTCATCCGGCAGCGAGGCGCAGTTAAGCGCAAGGAACGGCTTTTTACCGCGCGCACTGCGCAGATGACAGGCGCGGGCCAGCATATCTTTACCGGTGCCGGTGTCACCAATAATCAGCAACGGCGCATCGTGCATCGCCAGTTTGCGCGCCTGGTCCACCACCTGACGCATTTTTGGCGTCACCGCGACAATATGGTCGAACTCCGATTCGTCGGTTACCACCAAGTTCTGTAACTGCTGGCCCATGCGCGCGGTGGATTTAAGCATCACCATAGCACCGACCGGCTGATCGTTCTGGCCCTCTTCACCGGAGAGATAGATCGGGCGCGCTTCCATCAGGAAATCCCGCCCCTCAATCACCACGTGCTGCGCCTGCGCTTCCACCCGCTCGCTTTCCAGCCAGCGCATGAAATTGAAACCGTTAATCAGGTTACCGGCACTGAAATTACGCATCTTCTGTTCGTCAAGATTGAACAGGTTCTGCGCCGCCGGGTTCGCCAGTTCCACTTTACTTTTCAGATCGATGGAAAAGACCGGTTCCGGCATCGCCACCAGCAGCGCACTCAACGCACGATGCTCACGTTCCGAAGGCATGTACGCCACGGTGCGCACATTTGTTACGCCCGGTGTACGCCGGATTTCTGCCATCAGACTGCTGAAAGCATCAAATTCCAGCGCGAAGAAGTTGAGTTAGATGCGGCCTAACGCCGCGATTTCGATACCGCGCAGATCGATATTGCGCGCAACCAACAGGTCGAGCAGTTCACGCGTCAGACCGATTCGGTCCTGACAGAACACTTCCAGACGCATTGCGATGGCCTTAATCAGGTTCAGATGGGCCGATGATACGCTAAGAGATGCGCCGTCAGAAAGGGCTCTGTCAGGAAAAGTTGACAGCTGCGAGGCGTTTGGCTGCCTTTTATACTGCCTGCCGCTAATTTGTTGTGGAGGCTGGGATTGTCAGTCTTTGTCAGTACGAAACTTTTGATCGTTGCTGACTTACTGTATATTTCACTCAACCCATTAGTAACAATTATAAAATGCTTACTTTCTTTGCTAAATACCTGACCGTTGGCGTATTGAATACCCTTATCCACTGGGTCACATTTTTTATCTGTATCAGTCAGGGTTTACTGCAATCCACCGCGAATGTTATTGCCTTTGGTCTGGCTGTGACCTTTTCATTCTTTGTTAATGCACGCTGGACCTTTAATCAGCAAGCCACTCCCTTTCGCTATATTTTGTATGTGATTTTTATGGGTGCGATGGCCTTTGGGTGTTGGCTACCTGGCGGACCGGATCGGCCTTTACCCGATCGTTACGCTGATAACCTCTTCGACCCTGAGCCTGGCCTGTGGCTTTATCTTTTCCTACTTTATTGTGTTTAAAGGAAAGAAATGAAGATTTCTCTGGTGGTGCCGGTTTTCAATGAGGAACAGGTGATTCCTCTTTTTTACGATGCCGTCAGGAAATATGCCGCATTTGCCGAGTGGCAGGTTGAAATTGTTTTTATTGATGATGGCAGTACGGATGCCACACGGGCGCTGGTCACCCAGCTTAGCCAGCGCGATCCGCTGGTGCGCACCCTCTCCTTTATCCGTAATTTTGGCAAAGAGGCGGCGCTGTTCGCCGGGCTGGAAGCCGCTACAGGAGATGCCATCATCCCGATTGATGTTGATTTGCAGGACCCGATTACGCTGATTCCGCAAATGGTCAGCAAGTGGCAGGCGGGTGCTGATATCGTCTTAGCCAAGCGTATTGACCGAAGCGCCGATGGCCATCTGAAACGTAAGACCGTGCACTGGTTTTATAAGCTGCATAACTGCATCAGCCATCCCCAGATAGAAGAGAACGTGGGTGATTTCCGGTTGATGTCACGGGAAGTGGTGGAAAATATTAAGCTGCTGCCTGAAAAAAAATTTATTCATGAAAGGTATTCTTAGCTGGGCTGGCGGGCAGACAGAGATTGTCGAATATGTTTGTACTGAACGGATAGCGGGCAACAGTAAATTCAGCGGCTGGAAGCTCTGGAATCTGGCACTGGAAGGACTGACCTCATTCTCGACCGTACCGCTTCGTATCTGGTCGTATATTGGATTTCTGGTCGCCTCATTGGCCTTTCTTTATGGCCTGTGGCTGATTGTCGACAAACTGCTGTTTGGCAATCCGGTGCCGGGCTATCCCTCGATCCTGGTTTCAGTGCTGTTTCTGGGCGGCGTCCAGCTTATCGGCATTGGCGTGCTCGGCGAATATATCGGCCGCATTTATATGGAGACCAAAAACCGGCCGCGTTATATTTTGCGAAAAAGCGATAAGTTAAAAAAATCCCAGCACTGAAAAAACGATGAATTATGCCACTGCGTGGCAACGGCAGCGTGCCAATAACAAAGGATGAAAGATGATGATCGGTAAACAGGGCCTCAGCCGTGGCAAAGTGTTTGCGCTCTTTATAGTGGTGTTTCTTTTTGCATACTATCCGGCGTATTTAACCCATTATGCCTATACCGATGACTGAACCAACCTCTACTGAGCCAGCTTCGATCAGCTGAGTATTTTAAACTGGGATACGTTATCAGGCCGACCGGTGTACGGAATCATCCAGTATGCGGCCTCTTTGCTGCGTTCAGTGGCAATTATTCTGCTTATTTTTACCGGCTATTATATTTATACCCTGACTCAGAAATACGCGCTGATGGAAAGCCAGGCGCAGCGCATAACCTTTTCTCTGTTGCTCTGCATGCTGCCCTCTTTCCAGGTTTATATCGCCTGGGCTTCCTGCTTTCCCTATATCGCCGCGATTCTGCTGGCTGGCGCGAGCTATCGTTGGTCAGTGAAGCCAAGCGTGGCTGGGCCGTGACTGGCGATCTTTCTGCTGACCATCGCCTTCTGTATTTACCAGCCGGCCGCGATGAGCTTTACCTTTTTTGCCATGCTGGATTTGTGCCTTTCAGCGCGCAGAATCGATAAAAAACGTGCTGTGATTTCGCTGATGGTACTGGGCGCAGTCATGTTTGCTGCCTTGATTGCGTCTAAGGTCCTGCCAGTCCAGCTTTATGGCCATGCGCTGCCGCGCTCGGCATTTAGCTACGATCTGCTGAATAAGGTGAAATGGTTCCTTTCAGAGTACCTTAAAAACATCATCTGTCATTTTGACCTTGGGGCTAAAACCGTTTCGGTCATTCTCTCTGTAATCGTCATTGGCTTCGCGCTGAAGAAAATTAAAGCCGCCGGCAATGATAAGTTTCACTTGGTCTTTTTCTTACTGCTGATCGCCGCGCTGCCCAATCTTATTGTCAGTGAAAGCATGGCGGCCTACCGTACTCTGATTGCCGGCTCCCTTATCTCAACCAGCGTTTTTATTGTGGGTCTGTTTGAGATCGGCCAAAAATTTAGATGGAAAAAGTCTTTATATGCCGTGCTGGTGTTGGTGGCGGCTTCATTGGCCATCAGTCATCTGAACAACGGCTATTCGGTTCCGGCGCGCAAAGAGTTTGCGCTGCTTAATCAGGCTATTACCACTCAAGCGCCAAAAGATTTTCACGGCGCGCTTTATTATCGTCTGACCGGGGAAGATCTGCCAAAAGTGGCGACATTGCGGAAATATGATGATTTTGGCGGGCTGGGATTAAGCACGTCATGGACCTTTGCCGGTATGGCGCATTTTATGCGGCAACAAAATGCCATGGCGTTTACGCTGCCAGCGAATCCGATAATCACCGATGAAGCCGGTTGTCCGGGTGACTGTCTGGTTATTGATTCGCGCGCGGTGCTGCGCCAGCCTCATTAAGCAAAAAGAAAGGCGGCCAGGCCGCCTTGGTTGATGGCGTCACAGCATCCGCTAGGAGGGCTTATTGCCGCCCTTCTGCAACGCCTCTTTCATCTGACCTAACAGCTCGCGACGGAAATCGCCCAGTCGCGACTTATCCTGCTCCAGCCACGGCAATGGGCGACACAGTTCCATCGCCTTAATGCCCAGTCGCGCGGTCAGCAAACCGGCACCAATACCCTGCGCTGCACGGGTGGAGAGGCGGGCGGCGATATCCTGCGACATCCAGTCCATCCCCACTTCGCGCACCAGTTCCGAGGCACCGGCAAACGCCATGTTGAGCAGCACCAGCCGGAACAGGCGTATACGACTGAAGTAGCACAGCTCAATGCCGTAAATCGCGGCGATGCGATTGACAAGCCGCAGGTTACGCCAGGCAATGAAGGCCATATCAACCAGCGCCAGCGGACTGACGGCGATCATCAGCGTGGCTTCTGCCGCGTGACGGCTGATTTCACGTCGTGCCTGACGATCCAGCACCGGCTGCACCAGCTGGGCATATAGGCGTACGACTTCGCTATCGTTATGGGTTTCATGAAGCGAGGCGTGCCAGCCAGGCATCATGGGTCCACTGCACGCCCTGCGCGACAACGCTGACGCCGAACAGTGCGACGCAGGTCATCACCAGTTTGCGCCACAGACTGCGCTTCGGTTTCAGCGCCGCTTCCACCGCGCGCTCACCTGCGCCCTCTTCCTCGACGGCGGCCTCGTCATCCTGCACCGCCAGAAACGCTGCCTGCGCCTGCGCGTCAAAGGTCTGCGCAGGACGTAACGGCACCTCTGTCGCCTCATCCAGCGGACGGGCAAAATCGATACGGGGATTCAGCGGATCACTCATCGCAATTTATCTCCTAACAAAAATTCCAGCGCAGCATCCATGCGGATATGCGGCAGCGGGCGATCAACGTCCAGCTGCTATGGGCGGAATTGTTCAAACTGGAAACCCTACTGCTGCCAGAAAGCATTACCCGGCAGCCGTGGAGGCACTTCACCGGGATAGACGGTCAGCGGTTCGCCATCACTCAGCCGATTGCCGCGCAGCGCCGGGATCTTCTCACCGCGGTGGTCCACCAGCCCGCTCTGCGTCGCCTGCACCGAGGCCAGGCCGATGCAGTCCATGCTGATCCCCTCGAACGCGGCGTTCTGCACCAGCTGCTGCAACAGTGACACCATATTGCCGTGCTGATCGCTGGTGATGTGGTCCGCTTTGGTGGCGGCAAACAGTAATTTATCGATAACCGGTGAAAACACAGCCGGCGGAACAACGTCCGCTGACCATAATGAAAGCTTTGCATCAGCTGCGTCAGTGCCAGCCGCGTATCGTTGAAGGCTTGTGGTCCACTGTTGAGCGGTTGCAGGCAATCGACCAGCACGATCTGACGATCGAAGCGCAGGAGATGCTTTTTATAGAAACCCTTCACTACATGCTGGCAATAGTAGTTAAACCGCTGCTGCAGCATGCCGAAGTTGCTGCCTTTGTCGGCCTGGGCCAGTTTGCTGAGCTGCCCGTCGTCGGTAACCGGCCACGGGAAAAACTGCGGTGCCGGTGCGCCCGCCATGTCCCCCGGCAGGACAAACCGGCCCGGCTGGATGAAATGCAATTTTTCAGCCTTACAGCGGTGCAGATAGTCGGTCCAGGCCGCGGCAACCTCCGCCAGCCGGTTTTCATCGGCAGGCGCAAGCGGGTCGAGTTGCTGACAGAGCGTGCGCCACGGCGTTGCCCACTCAGCGCGATCGCCCTGCAGCAGCCCGTTCATCTGCCGCGACCAAGCCAGATAATCCTGCGCCAGCATCGGCAGATCGAGCAGCCACTCACCGGGATAATCCACCATCTCCACATAGAGCGTGGCGGTCTCTTTCAGATGCCGCAGCAATGATTCATTGGGCCGGTATCGCAGCGCCAGCCGAATTTCACTGACGCCGCGGGTCGGTGTCGGCCAGGCGGGCGGCGTACTATAAAGCTGCGCCAGTCCCTCATCGTAGGTAAAGCGGCCGTTCCCATATCGCGCTGGGGTACCCGCTTTACCCCGAGCAGGCGCTCATCCCGCACCACGGAAAACAGCGGCAATCGTGCGCCGCTGTGGACCGTCAAAAGTTGATTAACCGGCGAGGTGATAAACGCCGTTTTTCCGCTGCGGCTTAAGCCGGTAACCGCTAAGCGCAGGTGCCGGTCAACGCCGCGGTTCATTAACGCGGCAAATTCAGTTTGCAGTCTTTTCATCTTTCTCCCTGATGAAGCGCGACGCCGCGCGATTCATTACTCGTTTCAGCAATGGCTCCAGCGCCATCGCCAGTAAAAGACGTAACGGACGGCGTGCTACCGATTTCACCGCCCAGCCGGTGACGCCAGCAGGACCGTAAGTCACAGCATTGATAATGATGAATTTAGCCGCCGACTTCAACGCGGGTGCCGCGCGGTGGCGAAAAGCAGTGGATCGCGAGAAGGGCATCGACACCTCCGAAGGGTCAGCGAAAGGGCCTGTAACAGGCCCTGATAATCAGAATTAAAGCTGGCGGAAACGGCTGCGCACGCTAAAGGTTTCAGACGTGACGTAGCGTTCTACATCGCGCACGCTGCGCTCATCGCGCTGCAGTGCGCTTTCTAACTGGTCCAGCAGTTCGCTGGCGTTGGGCTGAAGTGGGTTGTCAGCGGCATCGGCCGGTTTAACATCCAGTACAAAGCCGAGCACGAAATAGGCGACTAAGGTAAACATAAACAGGCCAAAAAACAGTGACAGCACCATTATGACACGCAGTAACCGCACCGGAATATCGAGATACTCCGCCAGACCTGCGCAGACGCCCATCAGTTTTCCTTCGTCGGGCTTACGCCATAACTTGCGGCCCTTCATCATGGTTGCCTCCAGTTAGGGTGTTCCGCGTCCAGAATTGCCTCCAGCGCATCAATGCGTTCGCGCATCCGCTGCGCGTCCTGAGCAACACGATGCAGGCGCTGGATTTCGCTTTGCGACAGTTCCGAACCGCCGTTGCGTTTGTTGCTATAATGCAGCCATAACCAGATCGGTGCCACAAACAACACGAAGATCGTTAGCGGTATGGCAAGAAAAAGTGCGCTCATTGACTCTCCTTAATCACTCATCGCAACGTCGATAATTATTCACTGCGATTCATTTTTGCTTTCAGCGCATTCAGTTGCTGGCTGATTTCATCGTCCGCTTTCAGAGCGGTGAACTGCTGATCCAGCGTTTTAGGTTTGCCAAAACCGTGACTTTCCGCTTCTGCTTCCATGTGATCGATGCGACGTTCAAATGATTCAAAACGCGCCATCGCTTCATCAATTTTACCGCTGTCCAGCTGACAACGAACGTCACGTGAAGAGGAAGCCGTCTGATGACGCAGCGTTAACGCCTGCTGACGCGCCCGCGTTTCGCTCAGTTTTTTCTCCAGCTCGCTGATTTCGCCTTTCATGCGTTCCAGCGTCTCTTCTACCTGGCTCACTTCCTGTTTCAGGGCGGCGATCAGGTCAGTCAGTTTCTGTTTTTCGATCAGCGCTGAACGGGCTAAATCATCTTTATCTTTACGCAGTGCCAGCTCGGCTTTTCCCTGCCATTCAGCCTGCTGAATTTCTGCCTGCTCAATCCGGCGTGTCAGTTGTTTCTTTTCAGCCAGCGCCCGTGCAGAGGTTGAGCGGACTTCAACTAAGGTGTCTTCCATTTCCTGAATCATCAAACGGACCAGTTTCTGCGGATCTTCCGCACGCTCCAGCAGCGAATTGATGTTGGCATTTACGATGTCGGCGAAACGAGAAAAAATACCCATAATGATGTTCCTCTCTAAATGTGTCATGGCGTGTTGTGCTGTATTGCTAATACAAGATGCGTGCCAATTTTATAAAAAATTGATTTTTATAATTTTTAAAATTTTACAGCCCTTTTAGCTTGTTCTAATATAGTGAAAATGATTAAGGGGTGGCGAAATTCATCATGGCAGGAAACAACGACAACCTTCTCGGTGAGTCCAACAATTTTCTAGAGGTGCTGGAGCAGGTGTCGAAGCTGGCACAGCTGGAAAAACCGGTATTAGTGATTGGCGAGCGCGGTACCGGTAAAGAGCTGATCGCCAGCCGCTTACACTATCTTTCTGACCGCTGGCAGGGGCCGTTTATCTCGCTGAACTGCGCCGCGCTGAATGAAAATCTGCTCGACTCAGAGCTGTTCGGCCATGAAGCTGGGGCCTTTACCGGCGCTCAGAAGCGACATCTGGGCCGCTTTGAGCGTGCGGATGGCGGCACGCTGTTTCTTGATGAGCTGGCGACGGCACCGATGCTGGTGCAGGAAAAACTGCTGCGGGTAATTGAATATGGACAGCTGGAGCGCGTCGGCGGTAATCACTCGTTACAGGTTAATGTGCGTCTGGTCTGCGCCACCAACGAAGACCTGCCTCCGCTGGCGGCAGCGGGAAAATTCCGCGCTGACCTGCTTGATCGTCTGGCGTTTGACGTCGTTCAGCTGCCGCCGCTGCGTGAACGTCGCAGTGATATTCTGGTGATGGCTGAGCATTTCGCTATCCAGATGTGCTGTGAGCTTGGCCTGCTGTTGTTTCCGGGCTTTACCGCTCAGGCGCAGCAGACGCTGTTGAGTTATCACTGGCCTGGCAACGTTCGTGAGCTGAAGAACGTGGTGGAACGATCGGTTTATCGTCACAACAGCAGCGAGCAGCCGCTGGATAACGTGATTATTAATCCGTTCGCTCATCGGCCCGAGCCGGTCGATACCCTGCCGGTGAACCGTCCCGCGCCCGAAGGCGGCCTGCCTGCGCTGCCGCTCGATCTGCGTCAGTGGCAAAATCAGCAGGAACGAGAGCTGGTGGAGACCAGCCTGCAACGCGCGCGATACAATCAGCGCCGCGCCGCCGGGTTATTGGGCGTTACCTACCACCAGCTGCGCGCAATGATGAAAAAGCATGGTATCACAAACGAACATTAAAATTTAATAATCAAAGAGTTATCAAGAAAAATCCGGTCAAATATCTCATCTTCAAGATGCCTCATAACGCATTGTTTTCTCACCAGATACATTTTCATTTTTGGAAAGAGATTTGACCGGTTTAACGTCAGATAGTAGGTCTGTACGACTCATATACTGACAGCACCGTAGAGGTAACTCGCCCTAATACCACTACGCCATCCAGCCTTCTGCCATCGATGGTCTCGCCGTCCTGAGTAATTATACCGCTCGGGAACAACCTCCCCAGTTGCGGGTAATCCTCATACAGGTGTTGCCGGATGTTCCCCACCTGACAGTGCTCTACCTACCCGCCCCGGCCAGCACCACCGCTATGAAAAGAAAGAAGAGACTATAAAGCTCCTTCTTCGTTCAGTCCGCATTCTTTATCAGCCATCCAGCTCGATTAAGGACTTAAATCATTAGCATTTCATATCGCTTGAGTAAGATTTCGGAGCGGCCCGTTTGTATAAAGGCATGGCCGATATCAATATCAGAGAGATGGCTGATTAACTCTGAAAGGAAATCAGATGAAGAGTACAGTAGCGCGACTTCTTAGTTTTACAACCCCTTCGGTTCAGGAAGCGTTGATTATTGCAATACCACTTTTAGTTTCAAGTCTGGATGAAAATGATATCAAGCACCAATCTGAAGAAAATCCATGGCTTAAAGATTTTCTTCATGACTTAAGATTTTTTTAGGTTCATAAATTAATGGGCTTTAAGCCCCTTTTAGTCAATCCTTCAGCGAGATGTTGTATTTTTCCAGAACTCTGTGTAGTGGATTTTCATCCAGCCACTGAATAACTCCCTTTAGCAATTTCCAGTGTGGGAAATATATCCGGAATGAAGTTGATCGAGACACTCACAGTTGTGAGGCCAGCAACGCTCCAGAGACTTCCTTTAAAGTACTATTGAAATGCCTAAGGGATAACTCTCAAACCATCACCAATAAATTCAGATATAAGGTTATTTGTAAGTTAAATCTTTCGGGTAAATTTCATGCTCGACCACATTAAGAAATCAGTATACTTTAGGTACTTATTAGATATCTATTGAATAATCATTTACTACATGAAAAAAATCGTAAACATCGCAAAAACACAAAATATAGTTTGCATGGTTAGGCTAGTTCTAATAGCGTTTTAACTCAAAGTTGTTGGTTTAACATGCCACTAATAAACTTGAATTTATTCATATAGATGATTTCATTAATTTTCTGTATGCGACTGGATTTTTTCTAAAAGGAGCTTTATATGGCAGGATTCAATTATGGTGCTGCGGGTGACGGAACAGACTGGAGTTCAGAGAGGGGTGGCCCTGCACCAGGCGGTGGTAGCACGGGCAATGCCAGGAACAGCGATAACTCAGGTGCTGGTGCTGGTGCTGGTGGTAATAATAAGCCTCAAATTCAATCTTATTCGATAATTACAAAAACCGTTGGAAATGATGCAGCGAAGGCCAACGGCATGCAGCCAGGTTTATATTTTGGTTATATCGTAGATGATTATGGCAATGTTGTTGGCCAGTTCCCTGTAGGAACAGATGATGCTAACGGCGAGGACCTTGGCCCCTATCAGCGCCTGGCAATAATGGTGGCATGAAAAAAGACGCCCCATTACAGGGACCTGGGCCAGGTTACACAAGAGATCAATCCGAAGCGCGAATCAAACAACTTAAAGAGACTATTCGCAAAAACTACAACTTAGTGCATAGCGGTCAAAGTGGCAACCGCATCTATAAAGCAAAGCAGGATACCCTGAAAGCACAGCAAGAGCTGGCATCAATTAACTATTCTCGCCAGCAAAAAGCTCAGGAAGCTGTAGATCTGCAAGATGGCATTAAACTTGTAGCTGACTTCTAAAGCGAACTTACACGAAAATACGGACAGCAGGCAGCATCACTTGCTCAGGAGCTTGCAGAACAAGCCAAGGGGAAAACCATCCGGAATGTTGACGAGGCTCTGGCTGCTTATGAACGATATCGTTCATATTTAGGGGCGAAATTCAGCGCAGCAGATAGAGCTGCAATCGTTAATGCATTAAATTCAGTAGATATGGCTCGAATGGCCTCTCAGCTTTCTAAAATGAGCAAGGCTTTTGGGTATTACGGTAAAGCAACTGACGCATATGGTGTTTTCCAAGAAGTTAAAAAAGGTTTTGAGACCGATAACTGGCGTCCTGGATTAGTCAAAATCGAAGCGCTTACTGCTGGAAGGGTTGCCACCGCAGTTACTGCATTTGCCTTCTCGGCTATGTTTGGTTTGCCATTAGGTATCATAGGTTTTGCTTTGATAATGGCATTAGTTGGGTCGCTGGTTAATGAGCAACTTATGGAAACAATCAATGGACGTTTAGGAATTTAAATTCCCGAAAGCGTTATAAAAGGCTGGAGATTCTTCAGCTTTTTTTCAAAAACGGGATCGATATCAATGAGAGAGGTATCGCAAAAAAGAAACAAAATGCCCAATAGATTGCTACCAAACCATTCTTTCCGATGTCATCCTTAAAAAAACCGATGCCAGAAACTTTCTTCAGTAAATTTTAAAGCAATGCTCTCAACAGCAAACTTTGCAAAGGGAAAAGCCAACCAGGAAACAACTGCAAAAGCCATCCAGAGCTGTTTTTTTTGGATCACTTGGGTTTTCATACCATCCTGTTCCGAGCGCTAAAACACCAACCACTCCAAAAAGTAAATTGATCATGTAGTATTTAACTTTCATCGTCTTTACCTCCAGGAAAGCAATATTTTTACGTTTGAATGTGCAAGCCTAAATTCAAGCACTGCTCCCATTATACATATGAAGGTTTGAGTGACCTCAACTTTTCATTAATATCATGATCATTAACTTTGATCCGGCCAGTAATTTGATTTTCCTATAATCTCTTAGTCAGTCATCCAGGCGATGATGTATTTTCCAGGGCACCATTGAGCGCCCTTTCATCCAACCCCCGAACGAGCGCTTTCAACGCTTCCCAGTGCGGAAAATAGATTCGGGACTAGGTTGAACGCGATACGCCCAGCCTTGACGCCAGTAACGCATCGGCATACTTCTTAAATGCGCTGTTCGACTGCGAACATGCAATCTCCTGCACTTCGACCCAAACGAGCGATGAAAGCCGCCTCTGCGTTTTCCTAATTAACGCTGGAGGTAAACGGATTGAAATTCACTTCAGACGTATCTGCACAGGGTGATCTGATGGCGAAAATCTAGATCATATCCTTGGCAATATCGTAAGCCAGGCCTGTTCATGCTCTGGTAGCTGATTAACAGCGCGCCGCCACAGTGACGCAGCGAAAACCTCATTACCTATAGGCGGCATTGGTCTGCGCCTGCTGTGAATTTCTAAAGCGTAAACAGCGGTATTCTCCGCTTTGACTTTTCTTTTGCCCCCTTTCCATCATCCAGCTCGACAGTGTGAATGGGTTTTCTCAACAGGCGTTTTTTTCAGCCGAAGGATTTTCGCTGAATGCCTCCAGTTGGCCTTTTGTTTTCCCTGGGTAATCGACCAGTGCACACCTCACTTCGGTGCGTGCTTACTCCAGATCATGCGCCCTCATGAAATAAGTCCCTCAAGTTCCCAGATATCGAGCGTGCACCGTACGCCCTCAGCATGCATCAGGCGTAATTCATCATGGGTGTATTCCTGCCGTCTCAGGCGACTGCCCGGCCAGCTATCCGCTGGCGTGCTGACAATTTCAGGCAAAAAAAGCCCACCATCAGGCGGGCAACAATGCTGGAAGCAATGTGAGCAATGTCGTGCTCTTTTTCGGTAGAGCCACCGTCGAAGTGCAGATGAATAATAATCATTCTTATTATCATCTATAAAGCGATAATTGAGAATATTTCTCATTACTACACTCTCTGTACGTTTTTTCTGCCGCAGGCTGAATGAATATAAGGCCGGGCAGCGTTGCAGATTTTGGGACAACGCCCGCTTTGCGATACACTCCGTCTAATGCCTCAAGATCGTTGAGTTCTATGTCAAAACTAATATGTTCGCTGTTGTTCAGCCTCAGCGTGTTGAGTTCGCCTGCGTGGTCGGCCCCCGCCGGTGATATTCGTCAGACCGGCTTTGTCTATTGCGTCAGCGGCACGCTGAACACCTTCAATCCTCAAATGGTCAGCAGTGGGTTAACCGTCGATACCCTGGCGGCGCAACTGTACAATCGCCTGCTGGATGTCGATCCCTACACTTACCGTCTGAAGCCCGATCTGGCCGCCAGCTGGGAGGTGCGTGACAATGGCGCGACCTATCGTTTTGACCTGCGCAGCGGCGTGCAGTTCCAGCAGACCAACCAGTTCAAACCGACACGTACTCTGAACGCGGATGATGTGGTGTTCAGCTTCGCCCGGATGTTCGATCGCCATCATCCCTAGCATAACGTCAACGGCGGAAACCATCCCTACTTCGATAGCCTGCAGTTTGCCGATTCAGTGCAGAGCGTGAAAAAGCTGGATAACAATACGGTTGAGTTCCGGCTGAACAGTCCGGACGCCTCCTTCCTCTGGCACATGGCGACCCACTATGCGCCGGTGCTGTCTAAAGAGTATGCCGATCAGCTGACGGCGCAGGGCCGCCAGGAAGAGATGGATCGCCAGCCGGTGGGGACCGGCCCTTACCAGCTGAGTGAATATCGCACTGGCCAGTACATTCGCCTGGCGCGCAATCCGCATTACTGGAAAGGCGTGCCACGTCTGCAGCAGGCGGTGATCGATTTGGGCGCGGGCGGCACAGGCCGTTTGTCGAAACTGCTGACCGGCGAGTGCGACGTGCTGGCCTATCCGGCCGTCAGTCAGCTCAGTATTCTGCGCGATGACCCGCGCCTGCGAATGACGCTGCGCCCCGGGATGAATATCGCCTATCTGGCGTTCAACACCCGCAAGCCGCCGCTCGATCGACCCGAAGTCCGGCATGCGCTGGCGATCAATAATGAGCGACTGATGGAGTCGATTTATTACGGCACGGCCGAAACCGCGGCCTCGATATTACCGCGCGCCTCCCGGGCTTATGACAGTGATGCCCGGGTGACCGAGTACGATCCTAAAAAGTTTCGCGCCGCGCTGGAAGCACTCGGCCTGACCGACCTGCATCTGCGGCTGGTGGTACCGTCGGCCTCGCAGTCGTGGAACCCCAGCCCGCTTAAAACCGCCGAGTTATTGCGGGCCGATCTGGCGCAGGTGGGCATTCGCCTGACCATTGTGCCGGTCGAGGGACGTTTTCAAGAGGCGCAGCTGATGTCGATGAATCACGACCTGACCCTGGCGGGCTGGGCAACCGACAGCAACGATCCGGACAGCTTCTTCCGTCCGCTGCTCAGCTGCGCGGCGATCCGTTCCCAGACCAACTATGCGCACTGGTGCTCGCCGGCCTTTGATGAAACGTTGCAGAATGCTCTGTTAACACAGCAACTGTCGGGACGCATCGACAGTTACGACAAAGCGCAGCAGATTCTGGCTCAGGAGCTGCCGGTCTTGCCGCTGGCATCGTCGCTGCGTCTGCAGGCGTTTAGCCATGACATTAAAGGGCTGGTGCTGAGTCCGTTTGGCAACGCCTCGTTTGCCGGGGTTTATCGTGAAGAGGGTGAGGAAAAGTAAGTGATCATCTATATTTTGCGCCGCCTGCTGCTGATTACGCTGTTTTTGCTGTCGCTGGTCAGCTTCAGCCTCAGCCACTTCACCCCCAACGCGCCGCTGGAAGGCACGGCCCTGTCTGACGCCTGGTGGTTCTGGTTCAAAGGGATGCTGCAGTTTGATTTCGGCGTCTCCAGCACCAACGGTCAGGAAATTGGCCTGCAGCTGCGCGAAGTTTTTCCCGCCACCATGGAGCTGTGCATTCTGGCCTTTGTGTTTGCACTGCTGGTGGGTATTCCACTCGGCATCTGCGCCGGGGTGATGCGCAATAAATGGCAGGATAAGACCATCAGTGCGCTGGCGCTGATCGGCTTTTTCAGCACCGATTTTCTGGCTGGCCCTGTTGCTCACGCTGTTTTTCTCGCTGACGCTTGGCTGGCTGCCGGTATCGGGGCGGCACGATCTGCTCTATCCGGTACAGAACGTATCAGGCTTCGCGCTGATTGATGCCTGGCTCAGCCGCTCACCGTAACGTCACGAGATGATTATCAGAGTCCTGAATCATCTGATTTTGCCGGTGCTGGTACTGGCGATGGCACCGACTACCGAAGTGATCCGCCTGCTGCGCAACAGCACCAGCGAGGTGATGGAAAAAAATTATGTTAAAGCCGCCGCGACCCGCGGACTGTCACAGCTGACGGTGATCCGACGTCACGTACTGCATAACGCCTTACCGCCGGTGATTCCGCGTCTTGGCCTGCAATTTTCAACCATGCTGACGCTGACGATGATCACTGAAATGGTCTTCAACTGGCCTGGTCTTGGCCGCTGGTTGATCAATGCCATTCGCCAGCAGGATTATGCGGCAATCTCGGCCGGCGTGATGGTGATTGGTGGACTGGTGATTCTGGTCAACGTCATCTCCGACGTGATTGGCGCAGCGATGAATCCGTTGAAACATAAGGAATGGTATGCCCTCCGATAATACCTACGCCGAAAAACGCCTGCCGACTCGGCACCGACGATCTTGGCCGCGATGTGCTGAGCCGCCTGCTGAGCGGTGCCGGTCCGACGGTCGGTTCAGCGATCCTGGTGACGCTGTTTGCCACATTCTGGGCGCTGGTGCTGGGTATTCTGGCCGGCATGACCCACGGCGTGCGATCGGCGGTGATGAATCACGTGCTGGATACGCTGCTCTCGATTCCGTCACTGCTGCTGGCAATCATCGTGGTAGCGTTTCTCGGGCCCAGACTGGAGCACGCGCTGCTGGCGGTCTGGCTGGCATTGATGCCGCGGCTGGTGCGCGAGATTTACAGCGCGGTGCATGATGAACTGGAGAAAGAGTATGTAGTCGCGGCGCGACTGGACGGTGCCAGCAGCAGCAATATCCTGCGCTACGCCATTCTGCCCAACGTTCTGCCATTATTAATCAGTGAAATTACCCGCGCCCTGTCGATGGCTATTCTGGACATTGCCGCGCTGGGCTTTCTCGACCTGGGCGCACAGCTGCCCTCGCCTGAATGGGGTGCGATGCTGGGTGATTCACTTGAACTGATCTATGTCGTCGCGCCGTGGACGGTAATGCTGCCTGGCGTGGCGCTGATGGTCAGCGTGTTAATTGTTAACCTGCTCGGTGACGGCCTCCGTCGCGCCGTCGAAGCGGGAGTGGAATAGATGCCGTTACTCGATATTCGTAATCTCACCATTGAATTTATGACTGCCGAAGGGCCGGTCAAAGCGGTCGATCGCGTTAATCTGACCCTGAGCGAAGGCGAAGTTCGTGGCCTGGTGGGTGAGTCAGGTTCGGGCAAAAGCTTGGTGGCAAAAGCGATTTGCGGCGTGACCAAAGATAACTGGCGCGTGACCGCCGACCGGATGGTTTTTGATGATGTCGATCTGCAGCGCCTGTCACCCCGCGAGCGCCGCCGCATTATCGGCCATAACGTCTCGATGATTTTTCAGGAGCCGCAGTCCTGTCTCGATCCGTCAGAAAGTATTAGCCGTCAGCTGATGCAGGCGATCCCACGCTGGACCTATAAAGGCCCGTGGCTGAAGCGCTCTGGTTCTGGCGCAAAACCCGCGCCATTGAGCTGCTGCATCGCGTCGGCATCAAAGATCACAAAGATATCATGCGCAGCTTTCCTTATGAGCTGACTGAAGGTGAATGCCAGAAAGTGATGATCGCCATCGCGCTGGCGAATCAGCCGCGTCTGCTGATTGCCGATGAGCCGACCACTCAGGCGCAGATTTTCCGTCTGCTGAGTCGTCTCAATCAGAATAACAACACCACTATTCTGCTGATCAGTCACGATTTAGCTTTGGCGATTACGGCTATCGCAGTCAGCGTATCCGGATGATTTTTCAGGATCCTTCGACGTCGCTTAATCCGCGTCAGCGGGTCAGTCAGATTCTCGATTTTCCGCTGCGGCTCAATACCGATCTCCCGGCAGAGGCGCGCGAAAAACTCATTATCGCCACGCTGCGTCAGGTGGGGCTATTACGCGATCACGCAGGCTATTATCCGCATATGCTGGCACCCGGCCAGAAACAGCGTCTGGGCCTGGCGCGTGCGCTGATCCTGCAACCGAAAGTGATTGTGGCGGATGAGGCGCTGGCCTCACTCGACATGACCATGCGCTCCCAGCTGGTTAATCTGATGCTGGAGCTGCAGGAGAAACACGGCATCGCCTACATATATGTCACCCAGCATCTGGGTATTGATGAAGCACATCAGCGATCAGGTGCTGGTGATGCATCAGGGCGAAGTGGTGGAGCGTGGCGGCACCGCCGATGTACTGGCCTCCCCGCTGCACGATCTGACCCGACGGTTGATCAGCAGCCACTTTGGTGAGGCGTTAACCGCCGAAGCCTGGCGGCGTGAGCACTGATTATTGCTGTATATCCTGGAAATTGCGGGCTGATTTACCTGATCTCTGACAGACGTGCTAGAATCCGCACGTCGATCAACGTCGGTCGCCTACTTTTTAAACAATGCGGCCGCCAACTACAATGACCATAAGGACTACAGCTATGGGTTTTCTTTCCGGTAAGCGCATTCTGATTACTGGCGTTGCCAGTAAACTTTCCATCGCCTACGGTATTGCACAGGCGATGCACAAACAGGGCGCAGAACTGGCTTTCACCTACCAGAACGACAAATTAAAAGGTCGTGTGGAAGAGTTTGCTAAAGATTTGAGTTCAGACATCGTTTTGCCATGTGACGTGGCCGAAGATGAGAGCATCAAATCCCTGTTCACTGAACTGGCAAAAACTTGGCCGAAATTTGACGGTTTCGTTCACTCCATCGGCTTCGCCCCTGGCGACCAGCTGGATGGTGATTATGTGAATGCCGTAACCCGCGAAGGCTTTAAAATCGCGCATGACATCAGTGCATACAGCTTCGTTGCGATGGCCAAAGAGTGCCGTGCGATGCTGAATCCACACTCTGCGCTGCTGACCCTGTCTTACCTTGGTGCTGAGCGCGCCATCCCGAACTATAACGTGATGGGTCTGGCGAAAGCGTCGCTGGAAGCCAACGTGCGTTATATGGCCAATGCGATGGGTCCGGAAGGCGTCCGTGTGAACGCCGTTTCTGCCGGTCCAATCCGTACACTGGCGGCATCAGGCATTAAAGATTTCCGTAAGATGCTGGCACACTGCGAAGCGGTTACCCCGATTCGTCGTACCGTCACCATCGAAAACGTCGGCAACTCAGCCGCGTTCCTTTGCTCCGATCTGGCGGGCGGCATCACCGGTGAAATCGTTCACGTTGATGGCGGCTTCAGCATCGCGGCAATGAATGAACTGGAACTGAAATAAGTTCTTAGGGGCGAGTCTGACTCGCCCTTCTCTTTCCTACCTCTCGCCTCTTCCCGACTGATTTTCCTGTCGTTATACCGTAACGCTATTAATTATCACCGATCATTCTTTTGCCCAGGCCTGGCCTTCGGCGACGATACGTCTGCCCTTCGGTTTATGCATTTTTTCAGATTCTGCCGCCTGCATGCCGAACCAGAATTTTGCAAAAGGATTGATCATGGAACAACGCCGCTATCCGGGCCATAACCACTGGTTTTACGAGAGCCAGACCAGTCCACGTACCTCGCAGGCCGCTCCGCTGGTACCTGAAGCCGCCGATATCGATGACCGTTTTCTGCTGGGATGTGTTAACGATCAGCTGCCGTCACTGTTACGCGCTAACCAGCCCGCCTTACTGGCGGCGCGCGATCTGGCCCAGCTGCTGTTCCCTGACCGCGTTGTGACGTCGCTGACCCACACGCTGACCCTTTACGATCGCCTGAGTACAGCTTTGACCGTCGCCCAGGTTGCGGGCGTCCAGCGCCTGTGTAATCACTATTCAGCGCGCCTCAATCCCCTGCCGGGGCCGGATTCATCCCGTGAGAGCAATAACCGCCTGACCCAGATTACCCAGTATGCCCGTCAGCTGGCGATGCAGCCTGAGCTGATCACCGCCAGTGCGATTACCGCGCTTGATGCGGCAGGACTGACCGAGCCGGACATCGTGACGCTCAATCAGCTGATCGGCTTTGTCAGCTATCAGGCGCGAGTGGTCGCCGGACTGCAGGCGCTGCAGGCTCAGCCGGTACGCTGGTTGCCCGGCACCACGCCGCCGCCGGATGCGGAGGCGGCTGGCTTTGGTAAACCGGCTGCCTGGCGTCCGGCGCTGAAACCGCTGGAGCTGCGCTACGCCAGTGCCGAACAGCTGGCGGCGGTGACCCGCAGCCAGGCGGCGCTAGCCGGCATGCAGGATGCGGTGTGGTTGCTGGCGCATGATGCTCCGGTGTTGTATGGCTGGGTGATGCTGCGTCAGCAGCTCTCTGACGGACAACCGCTGGCCGAAGCGACCGCCGCACGCATTCTCGGCAGTCGCTGGGCTTTCCAGCAACTGTCGGGCGTCGACGCGTTAATTGAGGGCGCGGATGAGGCGGAAGTACCTGAGACTCAGCGACAGATTATCGCGCTGGCCGCCCAGCTGACCCGTGCGCCGGAGCGATTCAGTGCCGCGCATCTGCAACCGCTGGCGGAGGCAGGCTGGTCAGCCGATGCTCTGTTTGACCTGATTCAGTCGGTGGCGATCGGTAACTGGAACAGCCGTCTCTTTTATGCGCTGGGCGAGGCGCAGTAAGCCGTTTAAACCGGTAACTGCCCGCGCGCTTAGTCGAAAAAGTGCTGCGCAGAGGGGTTGCGCGTCCCGGCTCGGCAATCACCAGCGCCGCTTCGCGCGGCAGCGTAATCGGCCGCTACTGTAATCCCTGCTGGGAAGCAGGCAGCAGATGGCCGACCGGTGAGACCAGCAGTCCCAGCCCGACCCGCGCGCACTGCATCAGCTGCATCACCGACGCACTTTCGACAATAACCCGCGGCACCAGCGACGCTTCGCGAAACGCCATATCGAGATAGCGGCGAAAGTAGCGCGTCTGTTCCGCCAAGCAAAGCGGTTGCTGCGCCAGTTCACTGAGCGTGAGCGGCTCTGCAGAGACCAGGTCGGGAAAATGATCGGGATGGAAGATCGCCTCGACCCCACGATCGGCCAGCATCGCCGTCTGAAAATGGAGTTCTCGCAGCGTTGGCCATCTAAAAAAAACCGATGCCGACATCCACGGTGTGTCTGTTGAGCGCCTCCAGCAGCTGGTCGGCGCTCAGCACCGCAATCCGGTAATCAAGCTGCGGATAACGAGCCTGCACCGCCTTTAGCAGCAGCGGCAACGCCACGCTGCACTGTTGCACTACCCCGAGTAGCAGGGTGCCATTGACCCCATGTTTCAGCAACTCCACTTCCAGCTTCAGTCCCTGGTAAACCGAGACGATTTCCCGCGCCCACGCCAGCACCCGATCGGCTTCCGGCGTAAAACCGGCAAAGTTATTGCTGCGGTTAATCAGCGACAGGCCCAGCTCACGCTCCAGATTTTTCAGGCGCATCGACAGGGTCGGCTGGGTGACAAAACTGGCTTCGGCCAGAATGACAAACGCATAGATAGATAGTGCAAATATTGCGGCGGCGGCCTGAATTAATCACCAGCGTTGAGATCAGTGAACCGGTAATGAACAGGCAAACGACCGACAGGAAAAACAGCCCCGCGCCGAGTTTAGCTTTTGCCAGATGATCGGACAGTGATGAGACGTTGCCGGTCATGCTGGCGGAGAAAAAGCCGACAATCTCAAATGCGGCGATATTCAGCGCGCCTGCGGCCGCGGCCAGGGTGCAGGCCAGTCGGCTATCGGCGCTGTGGCTGCGTGCATCCTCAGTGGTAATCAGCATGGAACCTACGAATCCGGGTCATTATTGCGGGTATAATCCACCGATTTTTTATCGCAAACAAGTTACCGATTCAGACAAAACAGATTTACCCTGCGCCACGTCAGGCAACTGCCAGAAGCTGTCGTTCGCTTGCCGCCGCCACAATGCCGCCCTGCATCCAGGACGGCATTGCCGGTTAGCTGGCTGACAGACGGAAGGTGGAGACCGACTGCGTCAGATACTGCACCAGCGCGGCGTTCTGCTGCGTCACGCTGTCCATCTCAGTCACCGCCTGCTCGATCTGTCCGATGCCGCGACTCTGTTCGTCTGATGCGGTAGAGATGTGCTCCATCAGCTGATTAACCCGGCTGACCGAGGATATGATGGCGTTCATGGCATCACCGGTGCGGCTGACCTGATCTCGGAACCGGCATGGATAATCGCCACCGATTCAGCGATCAGCGTTTCTATCTCTTTCGCCGCCACGGCGCTGCGCCAGGTTGCGCACCTCACCTGCCACCACCGCAAAACCGCGCCCCTGTTCACCGGCTCTGGCCGCTTCAACCGCCGCATTCAGCGCAAGGATGTTGGTCTGGAAGGCGATACTGTCGATCACGGTAGTGATTCTCTTCAATCTTCTTCGAGCTGGCGTTAATCAGCTCCATCTGATACCACCACTTCCTGCGACACTTTCTCACCGCTTTCGGCATTTTTGACCGCTTCACTGGTCAGGCGGCAGGCTTCAAACACATTCTCGGTATTCTGTTTTACCGTGGCGCCCAGCTGCTCCATGCTGGCGGCAGTCTCGGTCAGCGCCGCTGCCTGCTGTTCGGTGCGCGACGCCAGATCGATATTGCCGGCGGCGATCTCCTGTGACGCGCCAGAGACCGAACGGGTGGAGTCACGCACCTGCAGGATAATCGCGGTCAGGGCGCTACGCATCTGCTCCAGCGACGCCATCAGCGCCATCAGCTGCTGGATTTCGCTACGGGAACCGGCTTTCACCGGCACCGCACTATCAAGCACACCGGCGGCAATCAGCTTACAGTGCGCCTGCGCATCGTTAAGCGGCGACAGCACATAACGCTTCATGAACAGATAGATCGCCATGATGATGGCAAAGAACAGAATGCCAAAGATAGCCAGCAGAGTGATCCCCGAGGTGAAGTGGCTTTGCGCATCGATGTTGAGCTTTTTCGCATAGGCTTCATGCTGGGCCAGTACCGGATCGAGGATAATTTCATACTGTCGATCCAGCCGCACCACGTTGGCGATCTGGTTTTTGAACCGTAGCTGATCGTGCGCTTCAGCGGCCTCAATCAACGGCTGAAGTCCCTGCTGGCGGTAAGCCTGATAAGCCTGGCGATAGGCATCGGCCTCTGCGTCTTCACCCGGCAGGCGCGGCGCGTTCATATAGGCGTAAAAGGCGGCATCAGCTTTACCGGCAACGGTCCTTACGCTCTCTAAGGCAGCCGGATTATTCGCCTCGCTGCCCTCAATCTCTTTCATTTATTCCATCAGACGCACGCGCAGCGTCCGGCTGTGGTTAATCGGGTCGATGACCGACAGCACCACGCGGATCTCTTTATTAACCGCATTTAACGACTGATTGCTATGAATCAGCAGCTAGGTACTGATGGCCACGCTGGTGAGAAATAGCGCCAGCAGGAAAGAGAAGATCAGCAGAGAGGATTTTTTTAACGACATAGCAACGTTCCAAAGTGTAAAAGGATTAATAGCTATATCGGCCTGAAATGCAACCCCATTAGGGTACGGCTTTTTTTAGTTACAATAAGCCAGACTTTACGCCGTTGGCACCGGTGCTCAGCAGGGTTTGATCGACCACTTCTTTCATATCTTTTACCCGCACCCGCAGCCGGGTGAAGCAGCAATCGACATCCTCGATATTGGCCTGCCCGCCCAGCCCGCTGATGATCACCTGAGTGCGTTCGTCTGCTCGGGCCGTGGAGTGTGGTAGATCGCCAGCGCGGCCGCCGGCAGGCCAAACATCATTACCGGAATTTCGCCCTGCGCCAGAAACTGGGTGGCGGTGCGCAACGTATCGTCCGGGATCAGCCCCGGATGGGTCAGTGAGGTGTTGAAAATATTCAGCGCGCCGACAATGGTCTGCCCGTCAGCAATTGCCATACCGCCAATCGGCGTAAAGCGCACGGTTTCATTGAGGATTATGGTGCAGGCCGGTTGGGATCAGGATGCGTTCAAACGCTCCGAGCAGAAAAGCGCCGTACTGACCACTTTTGCCGATCATCTGGCTAATCCACGCAATGCCGTTGCCGATGGTCGGCCAAATCATCGCCAGCAGCACCCCAATCATTGGCAGACGGACCACGGTAACAATTGGCACAAAGCGTCGCCCGCCGAAGAAACTGATCGCCGTTGGCAGTTGCTGGGTATAAAAGCGATTATGTAGCGCTACCGTCGC
This sequence comes from Pantoea sp. Eser, assembly GCA_009830035.1. Classification (GTDB taxonomy): domain Bacteria; phylum Pseudomonadota; class Gammaproteobacteria; order Enterobacterales; family Enterobacteriaceae; genus Pantoea. The sequence continues at coordinate 163,901 of SZZY01000002.1, read as the reverse complement.
CAGCCCGGCAATCACCCCGCCCGGCACGCTCATGTTGTAGGTGAAGACGCCCAGCATCTCGATATATTCCGCAGAGGTCATCATGGCGGTAGTCTGGTCCAGCCCGGCCTGCTGTAACGCCTGCGGCGTGGTGGTGGCCGCCGTGATGCCCTTGGCCGCCAGCGTGGCGTTGATGCCGACGTTCATGGCGGTGTAGCCAATAACGGCGGCAAAGGCGGCGGTCGGTTTTTCCGCCTTTGCCAGTCCGATGGCGCCGGCAACCGCAAAGAACACCGGCAGGTTAACGAACAGCGCCCCCGCCACCTTGCGAATAAAGCCGATAATTAACTGCGGCACCTGCATCTGTGCAAAGGCATCGCCGGTGATTATTGCCGCCGCCAGCCCGAGAAAGATCCCCGCCGCGGCGATCACCGAGATTGGCATCATTAACGCTTTGCCGAATGCATGAATTTGGCTGGTCAGCTGTTTCATCGAGTCGCGCCCTCTTCTGTTATGAACAGCAAGTATTAGCACGTTGTAAAAAGAACTCCCGTTATCGGCTGGTTACAGGCGAGTAAAATTTGAGCAGCAGCACAATGCTGGCCGATGCATGATAAACGGCAGCTATCGCACCATTAAGTCAATCAATTAGACAAGGTTTGATGATAATTGCACACTCCACTTCACCATCAGGCCATAACCTGATAACAAACTATATACAATACTTCCTACTATAAAAAAGCCTGGACTCAATATGAAATTTAAACGCCAAATCAAACCCTATCGCGCGGCTGCGGGCGGCTGGGGTTCACTGGAAGCCACCACGCGTTTCGTTCTTGACAGCAAAGCGGCCCTGAAAAATATGCGCAACCTGATGCGCATGAATAAAGCTCGCGGTTTTGACTGTCCGGGCTGCGCCTGGGGCGATGACAATAAAAGTACCTTCAGCTTCTGCGAAAACGGTGCCAAAGCGGTGACCTGGGAAGCGACCCGCCGGGTAGTCGACAGTGAATTTTTTGCCCGTCACAGCGTGACCACGCTCTATACCCAGAGCGACTATTTTCTCGAATATCAGGGTCGTCTGACTCATCCGCTGCGCTACAACGCCGAAACCGACCACTATGAGCCGATAAGCTGGGATGATGCGTTTGCATTGATCGCCCGCCACATTAAGTCGATGGACAACCCGGACCAGATGGAGCTCTACACTTCCGGTCGCGCCAGTAATGAAGCGTCGTGGCTCTATCAGTTGTTTGGCCGCCTGATGGGCACCAACAACTTCCCTGACTGCTCCAACATGTGCCATGAAGCGAGCGGGACCGGCCTGAAGCGCAGTATCGGCGTCGGCAAAGGCACCATTCGTCTGGATGACTTTGACCATACGGATGCCATTTTCGTCTTCGGTCAGAACCCCGGCACTAACCATCCGCGCATGCTGCACAGCCTGCGTCATGCCGCCGACCACGGCGCGAAAATTGTCACCTTTAATACCCTGCGTGAGCGCGGGCTGGAACGTTTTGCCGATCCGCAAAAACCGCTGGAAGTGGTGACCTCGACGGCGGGCACCATCAGCTCCTCCTATTACCAGCCTAACCTCGGCGGCGATATGGCTGCGGTGCGCGGCATGGTGAAATGCCTGCTGGAAACCCATCGCGCCCGTCTGGCCGCCGGTGAAAGCGGCCTGTTCGATCAGACCTTTATCAATGCAAAAACCAACGGCATCGAAGCTTATATTGAGGCCGTCGATAATACCGACTGGATGCAGATTGTGGCGCAGTCGGGGCTGACTCAGGCGCAAATCCGCGAAGCCGCGGCGATTTACCAGAGTGCCGACCGTGTGATCTGCACCTGGGCGATGGGCATTACCCAGCATAAGCATTCGGTTGATACGGTGCGTGAAATCACCAATCTGCAGCTGCTGTTCGGCCAGCTGGGCAAAAAAGGCGCCGGCCTGTGCCCGGTTCGTGGCCACAGTAACGTGCAGGGCAACCGCACCATGGGGATTGATGAGAAGCCGTCGCAGGCGTTTCTTGATGCGCTGGGTAACCACTTCAACTTTGAACCACCACGCGCGCATGGTCACAACACCGTTGAAGCGCTGAATGCGATGCTGCGTGACGAAGTGAAAGTGCTGATCGCACTGGGTGGTAACCTGGCCGCCGCTGCGCCGGACTCGCCGCGTACTGAAGAAGCCTTGTCACGCTGTGGACTGACGGTTCACATCAGCACCAAACTGAACCGCAGCCATCTGGTGCCGGGTCACGAAGGGCTGATCCTGCCGACGCTGGGCCGTACCGAGCGTGACAGTCAGGCCACCGGCAACCAGTTAATCACGGTGGAAGATTCATTCAGTATGGTGCACTCCTCTGAAGGGATTGGTATTCCGCTGGCAGAGACTCAGCGTTCTGAAACCGCGATTGTGGCCGGTATCGCCCATGCGGTGCTGGGTGATGATAAAGTGAAATGGCTGGAGCTGGCAGGCGATTACAACCTGATCCGCGAGCACATCGCGGCCACCATTCCTGGCTTTGCTGACTTTAACGCTAAATGCGATATCCCGGGCGGCTTCTACCTCGGTAACGCAGCGGCGGAACTGCGCTTCAATACCGCCAGTGGCAAAGCCGAGTTCAGCGCCGCGGCTCTGCCGGCCTCGCTGTTCCCGAATCTGGATCAGGAAGTGCCGTTCACCCTGCAGACCCTGCGTTCACACGACCAGTACAACACCACCATTTACGGCCTTGATGACCGTTATCGCGGGGTGTTTGGTCAGCGTGAAGTGGTGTTTATCAACCCGGACGACATGGCGGATTTAGGCTTCACGGAAGGCCAAAATGTCGATATTGAAACGCTGTGGAATGATGGCATCACCCGCCGCGTCAGCGGATTCAAACTGGTGCCGTACAATATTCCACGCGGCAATCTGGCGGCCTACTATCCGGAAACTAACCCGCTGGTGCCGCTGAACAGCTTTGGCGATGGCAGCGGTACGCCGACCTCGAAATCGGTGCCGGTTAAACTTGAACTGTCGTCGGCGCTGGCCGACCAACGCATTGCCTGATCGCGGTCAGTTCTCCTCCCCTAAAAAGCCGGCTTGTCCGGCTTTTTGCCTTGCCGCGCGGCGTCGATTCGCGTAAAACTGTCAGCCGCTAATAGGCCACGAAACGTAAAAATTATGTTCCAGGATAACCCGCTGCTCGCGCAGCTGAAAGAGAAGCTCCACTCGCAAACGCCTCGCGCTGAAGGCGTCGTTAAAGGCACCGAAAAAGGCTTCGGCTTCCTGGAAGTCGATGCACAAAAAAGCTACTTCATCCCGCCGCCGCAGATGAAGAAAGTGATGCACGGTGACCGTATCGTTGCTGTGATCCACAGCGATAAAGATCGTGAAAGCGCTGAGCCAGAAACGCTGGTTGAGCCGTTCCTGAGCCGCTTTGTTGGCAGGGTACAGAAAAAAGACGATCGCCTGTCCATCGTGCCGGATCATCCGCTGCTGAAGGACGCCATTCAATGTCGTCCGGTGCGTGGACTGACGCATGAGTTTGAGAATGGCGACTGGGCCGTCGCTGAGATGCGCCGCCATCCGCTGAAAGGCGTTCGCGGTTTTTATGCCGAACTGACCGATTTCATTGTCAAAGCTGACGATCACCTCGCGCCATGGTGGGTGACGCTGTCGCGTCATAACCTTGAGCGTGAAGCGCCTGATGTCAGCTTTGGCGAGATGCTGGATGAAAACCTGACGCGTGAAGATCTGACCGCGTTGGATTTCGTCACCATCGACAGCGCCAGCACCGAAGATATGGATGATGCGCTATACGTTGAAGCGCTGGAAGATGGCGCGTTGCGCCTGACCGTGGCTATCGCCGATCCCACCGCCTACGTGCCAGAAGGCAGCCAGCTGGATAAACTGGCGGCGCAGCGTGCCTTCACCAACTATCTGCCGGGCTTTAATATTCCGATGCTGCCGCGTCAGCTTTCTGATGACGTCTGCTCGCTGCGTCCGCATGCGCGTCGTCCGGCGCTGGCCTGCCGCGTCACCGTCATCCCGGATGGCAGCCTGGCTGATGATCCGCAGTTCTTTGCTGCCTGGATCGAGTCCAAAGCCAAACTGGCGTATGACGACGTGTCTGACTGGCTGGAAAACAGCGGCGACTGGCAGCCGGAAAGCGAGGCGATTGCTGAGCAAATCCGTCTGCTGCACCGCCTCTGTCTGGCACGCAGCGAATGGCGTCAGACCCATGCGCTGGTGTTCAAAGATCGCCCTGACTACCGCTTCCTGCTGGGTGAGAAAGGCGAAGTGCTGGAGATCGTGGCTGAACCTCCCCGCATCGCCAACCGTATCGTTGAAGAGTCGATGATTCTGGCTAACGTCTGCGCGGCCAAAGTGCTGCGTGATACGCTCGGTTTCGGTATCTACAACGTGCATGCCGGTTTCGATAGCACCAATGCCGAACAGGCAGCCGCCGTACTGGCTAACCACGGTATCAGCGTTGATGCCCAGGCGATTACCACGCTGGAAGGTTTCCGCGTGCTGCGCCGTGAGCTGGATGCCCAGCCGACGCAGTTCCTCGACAGCCGCATCCGTCGCTTCCAGACCTTTGCTGAGATCAGCACCGAGCCGGGCCCGCACTTTGGTCTCGGCCTTGAAGCCTACGCCACCTGGACCTCACCGATTCGTAAGTTTGGCGATATGATCAACCATCGCCTGCTGAAAGCGATCATTCGTGGCGATCAGATCGCCCGTCCGGATGAAGCGCTCACCGTCACCATGAGTGAACGTCGTCGCCTCAACCGCATGGCGGAGCGCAATGTCGGTGACTGGCTCTATGCCCGCTACTTGGCACCGTTCGCGGCGACCGATCGTCGCTTCAGCGCCGAGATCATCGACGTATCGCGCGGCGGTATGCGGGTGCGCCTGCTGGAGTTCGGCGCGGTAGCGTTTATCCCGGCCCCGTTCATCCACGCAGTACGTGACGAGCTGGTCTGCAGCCAGGAAAATGGCACCGTGCAGATCAAAGGCGAAGTGGTTTACCGTGTCACTGACGTTATCGACGTGACCATTGCGGAAGTCCGGATGGAAACCCGCAGCGTGGTGGCTCGCCCCGCCGTTTAAGTCTGAAATCTGACGGGATAACGCTGATTATCCCGTCACTTCCCGCCGCCTCTGCTTTGCAAAAATGTTAAATTTGTACCCCGCTTCACACTTCTTCATCGATTAACTTTCACTTACATTCCATTACATTAAGTTTGACTCGTTGTTTTCGATCGCATCTCTCTCGATCCTCACAAGGAGTTAGTCATGAAAAACGTCAAAACCGGCGCGATCTGGTTAGTGGTGACGTTAATCGGCGCGGGCGCTTTCGCTATGCTGGCACTCAGCCGCGGCGAACACGTCAACGCAGTCTGGCTGGTGATTGCGGCGGTTGCCTGCTACAGCATCGCCTATCGCTTTTACAGCCTGTTTATTGCCCGCAATATTTTTGAACTGGATGACCGCCGCCTGACGCCCGCCGAGCGGCTGAATGACGGTCTCGATTATGTGCCGACCAACAAGTGGGTGCTGTTTGGTCACTACTTCGCGGCCATTGCCGGAGCCGGTCCGCTGGTCGGGCCGATTCTGGCGGCACAAATGGGGTTCCTGCCCGGCACCATCTGGATTCTGTCGGGGTGATGCTGGCCGGTGAGGTACAGGACTTCCTGATCCTGTTTATCTCTACCCGCCGTGATGGCCGCTCGCTGGGCGAGATGGCACGTCAGGAACTGGGTGCCTTTGCCAGTGTGGTGACCATGCTCGGCGCGCTCGGCGTGATGATCATCATTCTGTCGGCACTGGCTCTGGTGGTGGTTAAGCCGTTAGCCAACAGCCCGTGGGGCCTGTTCACCATCGCCGCCACCATTCCTATCGCGCTGTTTATGGTCGTTTACATGCGCTTTATCCGTCCCGGAAAAATCGCTGAAGTGTCGCTGATCGGTTTTGTGCTGATGATGGCGGCGATCATCTATGGCGGTGACGTGGCGCAGCATCCTTACCGGGGGCCGTTTTTCACTCTGAAAGGCACCTCGCTCACCTGGGTATTGGTGATTTACGGCTTCATTGCCTCGGTCCTGCCGGCCCCGCGTGATTATTTGTCAACCTTCCTCAAAATTGGCGTAATTGTCGGGCTGGCGATTGGCATCGTGTTTGCTATGCCAGAGATGAAAATGCCGGCGGTGACCAAATTTATCGACGGCAGCGGCCCGGTCTTCTCCGGCGCAATGTTCCCGTTCCTGTTTATCACGATCGCCTGCGGTGCCATCTCCGGCTTCCATGCGCTGGTGTCGAGCGGCACCACGCCGAAACTGGTGGAGCGTGAAAGTCATATCCGCTTCATTGGTTACGGCGCGATGCTGATGGAGTCATTCGTGGCGATCATGGCGCATCGGCACCACCGTTGAGAGCGCCTCACAGGTGGTCAACGGCTGGGGCTTTGTGGTCACGCCGGAAATGCTGAGCGGCATTGCCCGCGACGTGGGTGAAGGCTCTCAGCGCCGTTGCCGCTGGCGCAACCGCTTTAAACTGCGGCAGCATTTCAGCAATCAGCACCGGCGCGGCCACGCCCGCCGTGCCGTCACCGCCGCCAATCAGCCGATCGGTAAGAATCAGCGGGATGCCAGTAATGATGATCACCGCCAGATTGATAGTGTTACCCAGCGCAAACGCGAAGAACGGGATCAGGGTATGCACCGCTTTGCCGAAGAACTCAAGCGACATCAGCACAAATGCGCCCGCTTCCTCTTTTGAACCTTATTGCTGCATGATCGACGCGTAGAGTCCGCCGTTGGTCATGTCCATCGCCGCCACTAGCGCCAGGGTAGATAAACCGGCAAACATGCCAACCTCAACCCTGTTCTTCGGCATCACGCGCGACGCAATGGCCGCCACGACCCAGGCAACCGCAATTTTGGTCAGCACCAGCGTGCCGGTGGCGCTTAGCTTGATCGACGCCCCCATACAGAAAAACCACACCGCCAGAATCGGCACGGTGCCGGTCATTAAACCGTTGGTGAAGGAGCCAAAGTACTTCCCGGCACCGGGAGAGAAGGTATGACAGAGCGCGCCGATAAACAGCGGAATCAACATCATGCCTCTAGGAATTTTGTCTATTGCAAGTTTGATATACATATTGATGTCACCTTTGCTATGCCAGTGGGAGCTGCGAAAAGTACCCGAAGGCGATGCAAGCAAAATAGTGACTGAGCGTAACGAAAACAGTGATCGCCTCGATAAAATGAAATATTGTTTTATTTTTATTAATAAGTTGTTTTGATAAGTATAATCACGATCGCCATACCAGTTGTGGCGGAGCTAAAAAAACGGGACGCAGCTGGCGTCCCGACGATTATTTCTGCCCGTACCAGGCGTTGTCGCCATGCTTGCGCAAGTAGTGCAGGTCAAGCAGGGTCTGCTGGATCGGCGGCAGATTTGCCGTCAGCTGCTGGCTGAACAGCCCCATATAGGCCACCTCTTCCAGCACCACCGCGCTGTGCACCGCTGCATGGGCATCTTTACCCCAGGCAAAGGGTCCTGCGAATTAACCAGTACCGCAGGTATCGCTGAAGGTAACAGGCCCCGCCGGGCGAGGGTTTCAATACTCACTTCACCGGTATTCCACTCATACTGCTGCTGGATCTCTTCATCGCGCATCGCCCGGGTACAGGAGATCTCGCCGTAGAAATCATCAGCATGGGTGGTGCCCCAGGCGGGAATCGGCCGCCCTGCCTGCGCCCAGATGGTCGCGTGTCGTGAATGGATATGGACGATACCGCCGACCTCAGGCCAGATAGAGTGCACGGTGAGTGGCGGTGTCGGACGAGGGACGTTTATCGCCTTCCACCACCTTGCCGCTCGCCAGTTCAACCACCACCATATCGTCGCGCGTCATCTCTTCATAACGCACGCCGGACGGTTTTATCACCAGTAAGCCCAGCTCGCGGTCTACCGCGCTGACATTTCCCCAGGTGAAAGTCACCAGGTTGTATTTAGGTAGATCCTGATTCGCGTCCAGAACCTGTTGTTTAAGCTGTTCCAGCATGCCTTTTCTCCTGCCGACAATTGTCCTTAAATTCTGGGATTACGGCGCGAAAAGGTTATGGAGCAAATGGCTATAAACGCAGAGGGAAATGTCTGTGAATGCAAAAATGTGTCGTGATCTCAGAATTGTCTATCTTCGTAATTGGCACAGAACGCATAGAATTCTCTCAGGCAACGCGTGGTCCTGATGATCCGGCGTTGTGACTCACCCGTTACAGACAGTGTGTCGATGGTGAATCCTGTTTCGATGCCGACAGGGAAGCGGCAATAATGGGCGCACAAGCGGGTTGAGGAAATATCGGAGCTATACTTAAGGTGTTGCCTCTGTGAGCACATTAAAGGAAAAGTTTATTTCAATTACAATGAAACGAATCGCCGCTGCTGTACTGGCCACCACATTAGTTGTCACGTTAAGCGACTGTTCTAACTGGTCTAAACGTGACCGTAATACCGCGATTGGCGCGGGTGCGGGTGTGATTAGTGGTTCAGTATTGACCAACGGTAGCGCGCTCGGCACGGTCGGCGGCGCGGCTGTAGGTGGTATTATCGGTCATCAGGTCCATTAATGAGACCGTATTAAAATAATAATCGGCTACGCTAAGCATCTACCTGTCAATCGGGCTACCTCTGTAGCCCGATTTTTTTATTCAGCCGCCCGCCAGTTTAACCTTCATTCCTTTGGCTTCCAGCAGCGTTTTCAGCAGGTCGCGTTTGTCGCCCTGAATCTCAATGATGCCCTCTTTCAGCGATCCGCCACAGCCACATTTCTTTTTCAGCTCAGCCGCCAGTTGCGTTAACCCGGCATCATCCATATCGATACCGCTAATCAGGCAGACGCCTTTGCCTTTACGGCCGCTGGTCTGGCGCTGAATGCGGGCAATCCCATCACCTTCTGGACGTTCAGCCTCTTGCTCCGGCTGCGTGATCCGGCCGCTGTCGGTTGAATAAACCAATGTATTATCATTCGCCATTACTGTTCCTCCAAACTGTGCAGAATGGCCTGCAGTGCCGCTGCCGGATCGGCAGATTGGGTAATCGGACGGCCGATCACCATATAATCCACCCCCGCCTGTTTCGCCTGCAGGGGCGTCATAATACGACGCTGATCGCCGGCCTCGCTGCCCGCCGGACGAATACCCGGCGTAACCAGCGCAAAATCATGACCGATCACCTGTTTGAAGCGGACCGCCTCCTGCGCTGAGCAGACAACACCATCAAGGCCGCATTCGCGGGTCAGCTTTGCCAGTCGATCAGCCTGTTCGGCCGGCGAGAGTGTGATGCCCAGGCCTCTCAGGTCCTCTTCATCCATGCTGGTCAGCACGGTGACGGCAATCAACAGCGGAGCCTCTTTACCATAGGGTAGCAGCGCTTCACGGGCGGAGTTCATCATGCGCGCCCCGCCGCTGGCGTGTACATTGACCATCCAGACCCCTAAATCGGCTGCGGCGGCCACCGCATGCGCAGTGGTGTTGGGAATGTCATGGAATTTGAGGTCGAGAAATACCTCAAATCCGCGCTGCTGCAACGTGGTGACCAGCGAGGGGCCAAACAGCGTAAACATCTCTTTGCCCACTTTCATCCGGCAGCTGCGCGGATCGATCTGATCGACAAAGTGCAACGCGCTGTTAATGTCGTGATAATCAAGTGCCACCAAAATCGGCGAAGCGGTCAAGGTGTGGGGTGAAGGCATGTCATTTCCTCTGCAGTTGGCACCCGCGGGCGCGATAGACAAACGGCAAGCATTCTACCTGCGGCCTCGGGTCATCACAACCGCCATTCTCACCCTGCTTGATCTGGTGCGCACCGTTGCCGCTTTGGGGTGTAGTGATATTCTTTAGTATGTTGTAATTAAATGCGGCGTTGGCAATACACCATAAAGCACGGTGATTACTGGCCGTCAAGGCCCCGAATCGGCTTAACTGATGACCATGTGCGGCACGATGGGCAATGCCAGTAGAGCGCATGGGCCGTGAAGCCACACTTCTGGCAGCGGTAGCGCGGTTTGGTGCGAATCTGTTCGCCTACCATGTCGCGCAGCACCATCAGGCTCTCTTTGGCGCGCCCATCCTCCGCTTCGTGCAAGTGGAAATCCATCAGGCGATGGAAGACCCGCATAGTGGGATGGCGCTGAAGCTGGCGGTTAATGTAGTTCTGCGCCGCTTCCGGCCCCTGCTGCTGTTCAATAATATCTGACAGATAGAGTTCGGCAGCGGCACCGGTATTCTCTTCGACGCAGCGTTGCAGGAATTCAGCCCAGGCTTCCGGTTGATTGAGCCGCTGGAAGCAGGTTTCGAGCATCGACAGCGTCTCGCTCACCAGCTCTTTGTCCTGATCCAGCACCCGCTGCAGGTGGCCGACGGCTTTGGCGTAGTCGCCTTTCTCCATCAGAATACGGCCCATCATAATCGAGACACGCGCGCTCTGACGATCGGCCGCCTCCCCTTTCTTCAGCAGGCTCATGGCGCGCTCCAGGTCGTCGCTGCTTATCGCCTGTAGTGCCAGTTCGCAGTAGAAATGGGCGATTTCGCCTTTCTGCTTATCTTTGCCCAGTCTGACCAGCCGCTCTGCCACTTCAATCGCCTGCTGCCAGTCGCTGGTCGCCTGATGGATCAGCAACAGCTGCTTCAGCGCACCGATGCGGAAATCGGTTTCATCCGTCAGCTGCTTAAACATATCCTCTGCGCGGTCATACAGCCCGGCCGCCATGTAGTCACGGCCCAGCTGCTGGATCGCCAGCAGACGCTGTTCATAACTGAGGGAGGCACTTTCCATTAACGCCTGATGGATGCGGATGGCGCGATCGACTTCACCGCGCGAGCGAAACAGGTTGCCCAGCGTCAGGTGAGCTTCAACGGTGCCGCTGTCCTCTTTCAGCATATCGAGGAAGAGGTCGACCGCTTTATCCTGCTGATTGGAAAGCAGGAAGTTTACGCCAGCGACATATTCGCGTGAGAGACGGTTGGCTTCCTGTTGCTTGTCCTGTTGCGCACTGCGGCGGCCCATGTACCAGCCATACGCAGCCGCAACCGGCAGTAACACAAACAGCAGCTCAAGCATCGATGTTTATTCCCGGCCAGCCGGTGAAGATGGCGTTGTCGCTATCACGGTGCTTTGCTCAATCTGCGCCTGCATACGCTTAATTTTTCGATTGGCATTGGCCAGCGAAACGCGGGTGCGTAACCAGAACAAACCGCAGATTACCCAGCCGAGCACGAAACCTGTACCAAACAGGGTTGTCAGTAAGGTCGAAATGCTGAACTCACCCTGCGCCAGCAGGTAGTTGAAGGTAATAACCTGGTCGTTGTGCGCGCCTAACGTGACGGAGATAATGAAAATGACCAATACCACTAAAAAAATCAGCAAATATTTCACAGTGCATCCTGTTGTAAGGTTGTAAGGTAGAATTATGCCAAAACGCCGGCAAAAATGTGCTCCCAGCAGCATCGGACGGCCGGCTTTTACGCCAGCCCGATCAATAATATGGGGACTTTATAACGAATTACAATCAGGGTTCCCGCTGCGCCACTTCTTTTTGCTCCGCCGGCGGCAGGCTTAGCGGACCACAGACGCGCTGGGCCAGCCAGGTCGCGACGGTGACCAGCACCCACGACAGCACGGTTGCCATTGCCAGATCGCGCGGCCAGTGCATACCCAGCAACAGACGACTGGCCATGACGCCCATCGCCCAGAGAAAGACGATAACCACCGTTTTGTAGTGGCGACGTGGCCACAGCAAACCGATCGCCAGCAGGGCCCAGCTGGCGGCAAACATGGTGTGACCCGACGGAAAGGCGAAACCGGTTTCGAAGGCCCAGTGGCGCTTCAGCCAGCTAGGTATCTGGTTCTCATCGGCAATTAACGAGGTGACCATTTCGCCACGCTGCTTGCGCTTCAGTTGGTAGAACGCTTTGTCGTCCAGGCCGTGATGCGGTTCCAGCCAGATCACATACGGACGCGGTTCCTGCACCTGCTCTTTAATGAACGATTTGGTGTACTGTCCGGCCAGAATGGTGGCGTTCATTATCAGCAACAGCAGGATGGCCGGCTTGAGACGAAAACGCAGGCACCATAACACCCAGGCGCTCAGCAGCACGCTGGTCACAATCCCCCACGGATTGGTCACCGTTTCGGTCATCCAGAACAGGCCTTTCAGCATCGCGTTGCTTTCACCCGGTTGCCATTGCCAGCCCGATAACCAGACGCCGATCGGCATAATTAACAGCAGTAACATCCCGAAGGTGGTACGACGCGAAATTTTATACATCCTTTTCCCTTATATCGGCGACAAACAGCGAAACCAGCATAACTTTAGCTTAAAAAATAATAACATAAGCGCTTTAGATTAGATAATTGTGCGTTATCACACCAATTGTTCTGACAGATTACCAGCGCGCCGCTGGGTTGTGGCACAATATTGCACGTTTGTCAGGCACACACTGGCCTGTGCGCTATCATGATGATAGTGCATCCTCTGAAGGTTCTGGAGAGTCACATGCAGCTTAAACGGGTGGCAGAAGCCAAACTGCCCACGCCATGGGGAGATTTCCTGATGGTCGGTTTCGAAGAATTGGCAACCGGACACGACCACGTTGCTCTGGTCTTTGGCGATATTAATGACAACGAGCCGGTACTGGCGCGCGTTCATTCCGAATGCCTGACCGGCGATGCGCTATTCAGCCTGCGCTGCGACTGTGGCTTCCAGCTGGAAGCGGCGTTGAATGCCATCGCTGAAGAGGGTCGCGGCGCGTTGCTCTATCACCGTCAGGAAGGACGCAACATCGGCCTGCTGAATAAGATCCGCGCCTATGCTTTGCAGGATAAGGGCTACGACACGGTTGAAGCGAACCACCAACTCGGTTTTGCCGCCGATGAACGCGACTTCACGCTGTGCGCTGATATGTTTAAATTGCTCGGCGTAAATGAAGTGCATCTGCTGACTAACAATCCGCGCAAAGTGGAGATCCTCAGCGAAGCCGGCATTAACATTGTTGAGCGGGTGCCACTGATAGTGGGTCGCAATCCAAAGAATGCGCACTATCTGGACACCAAAGCGGAAAAAATGGGGCATATACTGCCGAAGTCGTAAATGAAAAAGCCGGGTCTCCCCGGCTTTTTTGTTAGTCCAGCATGTTACGGATCACGTAATGCAGGATGCCATCGTTACGGTAATAGGTCAGCTCGTTGCCGGTATCGATGCGGCAACGTGTATCCAGCTCCTCTTTACTGCCATCAGCGCGGGTCAGCGTGATTTTAACCGTACAGCCTGGCGTCAGCGCACTCAAGTTCCCTACGTCAATCTGCTCTTCCCCGTTCAGTCCCAGCGTTTTACAGCTCACGCCCTGCGAGAATTCCAGCGGCAGTATCCCCATGCCGATCAGATTCGAACGGTGAATACGTTCGAATGATTCGGCAATCACCACCCGAACGCCCTGCAGGCGCGGACCTTTAGCCGCCCAGTCGCGACTCGATCCCGATCCATACTCTTTACCGGCGATGACCGCCAGCGGTATGCCTTCCGCCTGATACTTCATAGCGGCATCGTAAATAGCCAGCCGCTCGCCACTCGGATAGTGACGGGTGTAGCCGCCCTCAACGCCGGGCACCATTTCATTACGAATACGAATATTAGCGAAGGTACCGCGTATCATGACTTCGTGATTACCACGACGGGAACCGTAGGAGTTGAAGTCGTTGCGCTCTACCCCGTGCGACAGCAGATAACATCCCGCCGGGCTTTCTGCCTTAATGCTGCCGGCGGGAGAGATGTGGTCAGTGGTGACGGAATCACCCAGCATCGCAAGCACCCGCGCGCCGCGAATATCCTGCACCGGCTTAGGTTCTTTCTCCATGTCATCAAAGAACGGCGACAGGCGAATGTAGGTCGAGCCTTCGTCCCAGTCATAGGTCGCGGCTTCGCTCACCTTGATCTGCTGCCATTCTGGCGTGCCGTAAAACACCTCAGAGTACTCTTTGTGGAACATGTCGCTGGTAACCTGCTGCACCGCAGTAGAGATCTCTTCCGGCGATGGCCAGATATCTTTCAGGTAGACCGGCTGGCCGCTGCGATCGTGGCCGAGCGGATCGGTTTGCAGGTTGATCTTCATGTTGCCCGCCAGCGCGTAGGCCACCACCAGCGGCGGTGATGCCAGCCAGTTGGTTTTGATCAGCGGATGGATACGGCCTTCAAAGTTTCGGTTACCTGAAAGCACCGCCCCAACCGTCAGATCGCCCTGCTTAATCGCCGATTCAATCTCATCTTTCAGCGGCCCGGAGTTGCCGATACAGGTGGTGCAGCCGTAGCCGACCAAGTTAAAGCCCAGCTGATCCAGATAGGAGGTCAGCTGCGCCACTGCCAGATAATCGGACACCACCTTCGAGCCTGGCGCCAGCGAGGCCTTCACCCAGGGTTGTCGTTTCAGGCCCCGTTCAACCGCTTTTTTCGCCAGCAGTCCAGCAGCCATCAGCACGCTGGGGTTGGAGGTGTTGGTACACGAGGTAATCGCGCTGATCACCACTGCACCATCGGTCAGCGTATGGGTCAGGCCGTTATTGCTGTCGGTATAGTCGACCGCTTTGTGCGGTTTCTGAGGGTTGACTTCTAGTTCGTTACTGGCGTCAAAGGCAGCGGGAACGTCAACGAGTGAAACGCGGTCCTGTGGACGTTTAGGTCCGGCCAGGCTCGATTCCACTTCGTTCATATCCAGTGCCAGGGTGCTGGTGAAGCGTGGCTCATCGCCCGGATTGCGCCACAGGCCTTGCGCTTTGGCGTAGGCTTCGACCAGCGCCACCTGTTCAGCGTCACGCCCGGTCAGCGTTATATAACTCAGTGTCACTTCATCGACCGGGAAGAAACCACAGGTTGCACCATATTCAGGTGCCATATTCGCAATAGTTGCCCGGTCAGCCAGCGGGAGATCGGCCAGCCCGTCGCCATAGAATTCAACGAATTTACCCACCACGCCGTGCTTACGCAGCATCTGGGTAACGGTCAGCACCAGATCGGTAGCGGTGATGCCCGGGCGTAATTTGCCGGTGAGTTTAAAGCCCACCACATCCGGAATCAGCATCGAGACCGGCTGGCCGAGCATCGCGGCTTCCGCTTCAATGCCACCCACGCCCCACCCCAGCACGCCGAGCGCATTAATCATGGTGGTATGGGAATCGGTCCCGACCAGCGAGTCGGGCCAAGCATACTCTTCCCCGTTCAGAGTTTCATGCCAGATCGCTTTGCCGAGATACTCCAGGTTGACCTGGTGGCAGATACCGGTGCCAGGCGGAACCACGCGGAATTTATCGAAGGCTTTCTGGCCCCAGCGCAAAAAGACGTAACGTTCGTGGTTACGTTCCATCTCCAGCCGGACGTTCTCTTCGAACGCGTCGTCATCACCGAAATGGTCGACGGTGACCGAGTGGTCAATCACCAGATCAACCGGCGATAAGGGATTCACTTTCGCGACATCGCCGCCCAGCCGGTTGACTGCTTCGCGCATCGCCGCCAGGTCGACCACGGCCGGCACGCCGGTAAAGTCCTGCATTAATACCCGGGCAGGACGGTAAGCGATTTCCCGATCGGCATGCGCATCTTTTTGCCAGTCGGCCAGTGCTTGGATATCTTCCGCGGTCACGGAATCGCCATCCTGCCAGCGCAATAAGTTTTCCAGCAAAACCTTCAGGGATTTGGGTAATCGATCAATGTTACCGAGGTGTTGAGCAGCGCGGGGAAGACTGAAGATGTGATAGTTTTGATTGTCGACCTGCAGTATTTCCTGACTCTGCTCGCGTAGGGTATACGACATAGCTACTCCTTTATATAATCGTGGTCTTTAAACCTCAGAGAGTTAAAGGTTTATGTTAAAGATAGACCACAAATTCGTTAACGTTTTGATTACAACACAAATTGTTACAATCAGCCGAAACGAAAATGCCCCGTCCGGAGACGAGGCCTCAGAAAGAGGTGATTTAATTCAAATCAGAGCGTGATCCACACCGCCGCAGACCAGAACGCAAAGCAAAAGGCATAAGCGCTAAGCCAGGACATTTTTATGGTATTCATTGAGTTCACTCCTTCGCCTGAACTTGGCATACAAAGGCCTGCGATCATCCGTTAAGGATGAAACCCGTTTGTGTTACTGAGTGTGGAGTTGGGCTTTTAACGTGCCCGCCGGAGAAACCGGAAAGAAGAGCAAACAGCAGTAAGAATAATAAACGGTACAACAAACAGCGTTATTTAGTTTTAGGGTCCAAGAACGACTCGATAAAGTGTCGCTGGTTATCACTCAAATCCCAGCAATCAGGGATAGATACTTTTTCGTCCTTTGCAAGCGGCTCTTTCCCTTTACAGGAAGCAGGCTTGTGCTGGCGATCAGTCAAAGAACGTTTATGGCTGATTGTATTTGCCCACATGGCTTTAGCCCCAGATACGCCAGATCATTAAAGCAACAACTACCCAGAACAGCGCTGAGGCAGCGAATACGGTCAGCCAGGTGTTGCGGCAGGTGTTGCCAGTGCGCTCAACCTTGGTGCTTTTTGCCGGGAAACCCGGTTGTACAGTCAGTCGTGTATTCATAGTTTTTGATAATCACTCTCAACAAAATGATTGATAACAACGATCAAGATTTAGGACGAATCCTAAACGCGTTAAGGCCAAAAATCCAGTTATTTTTATTGAGTAAAATGATTAACGGTATTAATCAATAAGGCCTAATCACATCAGAAATCATTAACCGTGGAACAAACTTTTAATTAAACGATCACATTATAAATTCGACTTAATTTACATTTAGGACCATTCAAAACTAAAGAGTAGATTAAAGAACCTGATTTCAACTGGCTTCTCATCAGGTCTTAACTGGAGTAAGGGAATATTCTTGGCGTCCCGCAAAGCGGCAAGGTGAAAAATGTGTAGTAATTCGCATTTAAGAAAGACCAAACTGAAAACATGTGATCGATGTTTCATTTACAAAAAATAATAAAAACTTTTGAGTCTCGTCTGGCGCTAACATTTGGCAATAAAAAAGGCCGCCCATGGCAGCCTTTATAATCATTAATTAGTATCAGCCTCATTTAAACGGCAGTTTGATGTCCTTAAACATGGCTTCTATATCTTCATTGGAGCGCAATGCCACGGCGGTATCAACCACATCGCGCGTCAGGTGCGGCGCAAAACGTTGGATAAAATCATACATATAGCTGCGCAGGAAGGTGCTGCGACGGAAGCCAATCTTGGTGGTACTGTTGGTGAAAATGTCCGCCGCTTCGATACGAATCAGGTCAGGATCGGAGACCGGATCGACCGCCATGCTGGCAATCACCCCGACACCAAGACCTAATCTTACGTAAGTTTTGATAACGTCAGCGTCGGTAGCGGTGAAAACAATCCGCGGCGTCAAACCAGCACGATTAAATGCGGTATCAAGTTCTGACCGTCCGGTAAAGCCAAAGGTGTAGGTCACCAGCGGGTATTCGGCCAGCTCTTCAATCGTCACCTGCCCTTTTCCGGCCAGCGGATGGTCAGCCGTCACCACAATCGCCCGGTTCCAGTGATAGCATGGCAACATAATTAAATCGTCGTACAGATGCAGCGCTTCTGTAGCAATGGCGAAGTCCGCATTGCCCTTCGAGACCGCTTCGGCAATCTGCGTCGGTGAACCCTGATGCATATGCAGCGATACCCGCGGATAACGCTCAATGAAGCCTTTAATTACGCCTGGCAGTGCATAACGCGCCTGGGTATGTGTCGTCGCCACATACAGCGACCCTTTGTCCGGCCAGGTATGTTCACCCGCTACCGATTTAATCGCATCCACTTTGGAAAGTACTTCACGCGCAATGCGGATAATCTCTTCACCGGCTGGCGTCACCTGAGTCAGGTGTTTACCGCTGCGGGCGAAAATCTGTACGCCCAGCTCATCTTCCAGCATCCGGACCTGTTTACTGATGCCAGGCTGCGAGGTGTAGAGTCCTTCCGCCGTCGAAGAGACATTAAGGTTGTGATTAACCACTTCGACGATATAGCGCAACTGCTGTAATTTCATATCTATTCCATCCCGGTAAGTTACAGAGTCGCATCCCCGGTTGACGTATTGTCGCCTTAACAGGGTGAAGAAAAGCCATGCATCAGGAAAGGTCGGAAATGCTATAACAACTATATCATTTTAAGTGTGATTGTAGAACGGATTGATATAAGGCTCAGAAAAAGGCCAGCGAGCGCTGGCCTTATAGGATTACTTCTTCGCTTCCTGCCATTTGCTATCAATGTAGAAGGCGGACCAGCCGGTCGCTTTGCCCTCTTTTTCAGAGGAGACATACTGCTGTTTAGTTTTGCGGCTGAAACGGACCAGCGTTTTATTGCCTTCCGGGTCGGCAGCCGGTGCCTCAGCCAGGTACTTCAGCTTCTCGGGCAGGCGATCGCTGAAGCGCTGTAACTCTTCAACCAGCGGCGCACGGGTTTCGCGCGATTTTGGGAAGGTATTAGCGGCCAGGAAGACCCCGGCAGCGCCGTCGCGCAGCACGAAATAGGCATCCGACTTTTCGCACGCCAGCTCAGGCAGCGGAACCGGATCTTCTTTCGGCGGTGCGACTTCACCGTTACGCAGAATCTTACGGGTATTTTTACACTCGTCGTTGGTACAGGCCATGTACTTGCCGAAGCGACCCATTTTCAGGTGCATCTCGGAACCACATTTCTCGCACTCAACCACCGGGCCGTCATAGCCTTTAATGCGGAACTCACCCTGTTCGATTTCGTAGCCGTCACACTCCGGGTTGTTACCACAGACGTGCAGCTTACGTTCGTTATCGATCAGATAGCTGTCCATCGCAGTGCCACATTTCTTCTGGCAACGACGACGGGCGCGCAGGGCGTTGGTTTCAGCATCATCCCCTTCCAGAATGTTCAGAACTTCGTTTTCCGGAATCAGGTTGATGGTCTGCTTACAACGCTCTTTCGGCGGTAACGCATAGCCTGAACAGCCGAGGAATACCCCGGTACTGGCGGTACGAATCCCCATTTTTCGGCCACAGGTCGGGCAGTCAATCGAGGTCAGCACCATCTGGTTAGGCTGCATGCCGCCCTCTTCAGGATCTTTCTCTGCCCGCTCGAGCTGCTGAGTAAAGTCGCTAAAGAAGTTATCCAGCACCGCTTTCCACTGCGCCTGATTGTTAGCCACCTGATCGAGGCTGTTTTCCATATGCGCGGTAAAATCGTAGTTCATCAGCTCACGGAAGTTCTCTTCCAGCCGATCGGTCACAATTTCACCCATTTTTTCCGCATAGAAACGGCGGTTCTCAACCCGCACATAACCGCGATCCTGGATGGTCGAGGTAATGGCAGCGTAGGTCGATGGACGGCCAATACCGCGTTTTTCAAGCTCACGCACCAGTGAAGCTTCGCTGAAGCGCGCCGGTGGCTTAGTGAAGAGCTGGCCAGGCAACAGCTGTTGCAGATCCAGCACATCACCCACGCTGACCGCAGGTAAGGTCCGATCTTCATCATTCTTACGCAGCGCTGGCATCACTTTAGTCCAGCCGTCGAAGCGCAGCGTACGGCCTTTGGCCTTGAGCTTAAAATCACCTGCGGCGGCAGTAATGGTGCTGGAATCGTACTGCGCCGGCATTATCTGACAGGCGACAAACTGGCGCCAGATCAGCTGATAGAGTTTCTGCGCATCCGCTTCCATATCTTTTAACTGTTCCGCCACTACTTCCACATCAGAAGGACGAATCGCTTCGTGCGCTTCCTGCGAGTTCTCTTTGCTGGCGTAGGTATTGGCGGCTTCAGGAAGATATTTCTTGCCGAAATGGCTTTCGATATAGCCACGTGCCATAGCGACCGCATCCTGACTCAGGTTGGTCGAATCGGTACGCATATAGGTAATGTGGCCCGCTTCGTACAAGCGCTGCGCCATCATCATGGTTTTCTTCACGCCAAAGCCGAGACGGGTACTGGCGGCTTGCTGCAGCGTCGAGGTGATATATGGCGCGCCCGGCTTGCTGCTGGTCGGCTTATCTTCACGATCGACAATCTCGTAGCGCGCTTTTTCCAGCAGTGCAACGGCGGCATAGGTTTCGTCGCGATTGACCGGCCGGAACGCCTTGTCCCCTTTGTGAGTGACGTCCATCGACAGTTCGTCGCCTTTCGGCGTGGTCAGCGCGGCATTAACTTCCCAGTATTCTTCCGGCATGAACGCTTTAATCTCACGCTCACGCTCCACCACCAGCCGTACAGCAACCGACTGCACGCGTCCGGCGGAGAGGCCACGGGCGATTTTCTTCCACAGCAGCGGTGACACCATATAGCCCACTACGCGGTCCATAAAGCGGCGCGCCTGCTGCGCATTAACCCGATCAATATTCAGTTCGCCTGGCTTTTCAAACGCCTGGCGAATCGCATTCTTGGTGATTTCATTAAACACCACCCGGCTGAAACGCTTATCGTCGCCGCCGATCACTTCCCGAAGGTGCCAGGCAATGGCTTCCCCTTCGCGGTCAAGGTCGGTTGCGAGATAGATGTGGTCAGCGCTGGCGGCTAACGCCTTAAGCTCGGAAACCACTTTTTCTTTGCCAGGCAGGATTTGATAGTCCGCTTCCCAGCCGTGATAAGGGTCAACGCCCATCCGGCTGACAAGTGCTGCTTTCTCATCTTTTTTGACTTTTTTATCTGTCGAGTCGTCAGCACTTTTCTTGGCGGTTGAACCACTGGTCGGCAGATCCCGGATATGACCGACGCTGGATTTAACCACGTAGTCACTGCCGAGGTATTTATTGATTGTTTTGGCCTTTGCCGGGGACTCAACAATAACGAGTGCTTTACCCATATTTGCCTTTACCTAATGAAAACTTCCTGCTTAACGGGAGAGGATTGGATGCCCAAAAACCCATCGGGTTCAATATTGCTGCGCCTGCTTAACATTTTTCAAGGCGGAGGGGGCAATCTCAGATCAGACGACGTGGCGATGTGCAACTGCATGATAAAAAGCGATTTTTCCATCTGAAATAATCAAACATCCCGGTGCAAAATCCCTGAAATCGGAATCGCCCACACTCTACCTGATAAAATCTGTTACGCAACTTAATTAGCACTCAGGCTAAATTTCCGCCAATTTTTCCGCCGTTACGCCGATTTGTCACACTAATGCGACACGCAAGTAATATAGAAAGGATTATGGTGCTGTCAAAAAAGGAGCAAACAATGAAGACATTAACCCAACCTATTTCACGCCAGGAATTGCTGGAGAAAACCAATACGCTAATCAAACAGCATGACGATTATTTTGCCGGTATGCAGGCGGATGATGTGATTCAGCAAGGCGACGTACTGGTGTTTCGCGGCCCATTTTTCCTTGATACAGATGAGTTGTCCACCGCCAGAACCACCACGGTGTTCAACGTGTTCAAACACCTTGCCGTGGTGTTGTCACCGCTCTACCACCTGGAATAAAAAAACCCGGCACAGGCCGGGTCGTGTTATGTCGTGTCAGCGCTTAAAGCAGCGGCTTCTCGCCGCGCTGCCAGAGCTTAAACAGCAGGCGTTCGGCAACCGATCCGGTACTGTGTGTCATGCGGTCAATCATCTTACGACGACGGGCGTAGTGTACGCCCAGCACGTTGAACCGATCCATCTGGCGGATAATCAGATCGTCGCTGGTGCCGACTTCGTCAATCAGACCGAGATCCAGCGCCTGCCGGCCATACCAGTGCTCGCCGGTCGCCACTTTATCGATGTCGAGTGAAGGACGCATCTGATGAACGAACTGCTTAAACAGCAGGTGGGTTTCGTTCAGATCTTCCTGAAACTTCTCACGCCCCTCATCGGTGTTTTCGCCAAACAGGGTCAGGGTGCGCTTGTACTGTCCGGCAGTATGTAATTCCACGTCGATATCGTTGCGCTTCAGCAGACGATTAAAGTTAGGGACCTGCGCCACCACCCCAATCGAACCGATAATCGAAAAAGGTGCCGCCACGATACGATCGGCCACGCACGCCATCATATAGCCGCCACTGGCCGCCACTTTATCCACCGCAGCGGTAATCTGCAGACCGTGATTGCGCAGGCGCTGCAGCTGGGATGCGGCCAGGCCATAGCCATGCACCACGCCGCCGGGACTTTCAAGCCGTAACAGCACTTCATCGCCCGGCTGGGTGACGGCCAGCACCGCCGACACTTCTTCGCGCAGCGAGGTGACCTCACTGGCATCCATGCTGCCTTTGAAATCCAGCACGTAAAGCGTCGGTTTACTCACCTCGCTTTCGCCCTGCTTCGCGGCCCGCTTTTCCACCTTCGCTTTGAGCTTCTCCGATTTTTTATGATTTTTCAGCCACACTTTTTGCGCCTGCGGTTTCATCTTCGCCAGCTGCAAGTCCTCTTTCATCTGTTGATAGTCATCACCCAGATGCGTCAGTCGCAGCTGACCGCTCTGACCCTGTTTGCGCAACGCGGCATTCATCACAATCAGCACAATTGCAGCGATCGCCACCACCAGCGTCACCACTTTTGCTAAAAACAGTCCATAACTCGAAAGAAGATCCATTGTGTCGCCTTAGTAAACAGAGAATTAGAGACAATGGGCTAGTTTAGCCGTTTTGCCCCTATGCGTCGCCTGAAATGCCGGCAGCTAGCACAGAAATGTGCCGGTTGACGATTGCGCCAATTCGTAATTTCAGGCATAAAGCGGAATCATGCTGTTTTCGATGGAGGATCCCACCGTGCATTATAAACCGAAAAGCGACCTGCTTAATCATCGCATCATCCTGGTCACCGGCGCATCAGAGGGGGATTGGCCGTGAAGCGGCGCTGGCTTATGCCCGCTATGGCGCCGAAGTGATCCTGCTGGGACGCAATGCTGACAAGCTGCAACAGGTCGAGCAGACCATTAATCAACTTAACAAATGCCCTGCCCACACGCTGGTGTTTGACCTGGCCGAGGCCACGCCTGAACGCTGCCAGCAGCTGGCACACCAACTGGCGCAGCAGTTTACTCACCTAGATGGTGTGCTGTACAACGCCGGCATTCTCGGTGAGATTGTGCCGCTGGAGGAGCTGGTTGACGCTCTGCGTCAGCGTCCGGCCCGGCAAAGCGTGAGCATCACCGGTCGCGGTTGTCACCGCAGCTTGCTGGAGATGGCCGATACTGTTACCGAGATGCGGCCGGTGAAGCATGCGTTTGATGCCTGCATTCAGGCACAGCAGGGAATCGACTGGTAGGCAAAAAAAACGCAGCCCGGGGCTGCGTTTTTAGCGATGTTGGCGTAATTAGCCGGAGTTGCGTTTGCTGCCCGGATTACGACGTGGATTGCTGCTCACTTTACTGTGGCGCTCCACCGCACGGCGGATCGGGTTCGCTTTGGTGCGGCGGCGATCTTTCTCCACCACCAGCTTGGTTACCGTCTCGTCATCCATTCCGACCAGGTTGCGCAGGTAGTTAACCACCAGCAGGTCCAGCTCGGTCCAGCCACCGCGAGGCAGCCCTTTCGGCAGGGTAATATCGCCGTAGCGCACGCGCATCAGACGACTCACCTGCACACCGATAGCTTCCCATAAACGACGCACTTCACGGTTACGGCCTTCAGTCAGGGTCACGTTGTACCACTGGTTGATGCCCTCTCCGCCACCGAAACGCAGGGTTTTAAAGGCGGCCGGTCCATCTTCCAGCTGCACGCCCTTGCTCAGCTGACGAATTTTATCATCGTCAACCTGACCAAACACGCGCACTGCATATTCACGTTCCACTTCACGGCCCGGATGCATTAAACGGTTCGCCAGTTCACCGTCGGTGGTGAACAGCATCAGGCCGCAGGTATTCACATCCAGACGACCCACCGCAATCCAGCGCGAGCCACGCAGGCGTGGCAGCCGGTCAAACACCGTCGGGCGTCCTTCCGGGTCGCTACGCGTACACAGCTCACCTTCCGGTTTGTAATAAGCCAGCACCCGGCAGACTTCCGCCGCCGACTCGGCGATGGAGACCAGATGGCCATCAATACGGATTTTCAGGGATTTGCTGCTTTCGACTCGGTCGCCGAGGGTGGCAATTTTGCCATCGACGCTGACACGGCCGGCGGCAATCATAGATTCGATTTCACGACGCGAGCCATGACCGGCACGCGCTAAGACTTTCTGTAACTTCTCGCTCATTGAGCTTCCTCTTTGTCGCCTTCCCAGGCGTCACGGTAGGGCGGGAAATATTTTTAAATCAATAGCTTAACTTAAAAAGTTTGACCCATTATACAGACATTTACCCCTGATGTAACGCGCTTTATGGTTAACCGAGTCGATTTAAGGGTAGCCGGTCCGGCTGACTTTTTCCGCCGTTCAGCCAGACAAAACGGCGAGTGCATCGCGGGCGATATAATTAATAAAGATGCTGAATAAAACGCAATTTCCAAAAACTTTATAGTCAGCGAAATTTAAATTTTCTGAACTGTGCCTTCTGTCGAAGCAATCTGCCAGTAATAAAAATATTCACGGTATATTACACTTCCGCCACTTTCATCCCGCCTCATTTCCTCGACCCTTACGCAACAACGCAGTACAAAACTCTGTTTAGTTGATTTTATCCACCATAACTCCGTTGTTAAATAAAAATTTGCAGCGCAACCCCGCCGTAGATTTGTTTATCACCTTATTTTGCGGGATATTTTCTTAAAATTAGTTTTAATTAATTGTGCATAACAATAAGGGGTGTAAACTCTTACGTTGAAGCACCTATAAACACAGTGCCCGCAGTTAAAAATGGCGCACGTAGAACAATAAAAATTTAAAGATTCATTAACAAAAATAGTGTTTTTACATTAATCCAATAAACCGGCGCATCCTGAGTTGTTGCGTTAATACGGTTCAGTGATGAGCCTTGATTGCATGTCAGAAGTCTTCACTAGGGATTTTCACAATATGCCTGAAAAAAGAATACCAACATGAGAAACCTCTTTCTGTGCCCAGCGCTTGCCGCGCTGGCGTTGACAGGGTGTTCCGTGGGCCATACTGAGTACAGTCGTACCGCAACGCAGCACGTTGATATGAGCGTGACCGTTATTCCGATGATCCTCGGTCTCGGTACCCTTGGCACCAGCATCCCCCTGACGCCTGAATACAGTCTGACGCTGCCCACGTCGCGAAAACCGCCGTGCAACGCGTGAAGTCTTATCATCCTTATTGCGATCTGGCGATTATCTACCACAAGAATGATGCCAAAACATTAGCCCAATTCCGCAGTAGCGATATTGGCGATCCGGTTAAATGTATGGCTACAGTTTTATTTCCGCGCTGCCGGTCGAATTCTCAGGGGTTAATTTAGCCCGTACCTCTATTCGTAACGGCTGGAATAAAAGCCCCTGCATGGCAATTGCGTCTAATGCTGGCGTGGTTCAGGGAATGTCGGGCGGCGGAGTGTATAACAGCGATGAAACCCCGGGTGGCGTTATTGTTGGTTATTCTGACGCAATTAAAAATGGCCGTAATGGAAAAGTGATCCTGAAAGATGTTTCACTTTATATTCCCTGCGGCCAATTTAAGAGTTGGTTGCAGGCCAATCTGGCGCAGACACCGACACGCGGTGCCTGATCCGCTCTGGTTACAGGAACGGGCGGGTATCGCCCACGCCTTCGCGCACAATTTCCGGCGAATCCGTGGTCAAATCGACCACCGTGGTCGGCTGCTGTCCCAGCGTGCCGCCGTCAATAATCAGATCAACCAGCTTGCCGATGCTGTGCTGGATCTCTTCCGGGTCGGACTCGGTGAAGTCATTACCCGGCAGGATCAATGAGGTCGACATCATCGGCTGATTCAGCGCCTCCAGCAACGCCAGCGCCACCGGATTAGACGGCACGCGCAGCCCGATGGTTTTCCGCTTGTCATTCATCAGACGACGCGGAACCTCTTTGGTCGCCTTGAGAATAAAGGTGTAGTTACCCGGGGTGTTGTTTTTCAGCAAACGAAAGGCTGAATTTCCTACCTGAGAATAAACAGAAAGCTCAGAGAAATCCCGGCACATCAGGGTGAAGTTATAGTGCCCGTCCAGCTGACGAATGCGGCAGATACGCTCCATCGCGCCCTTCTCTTCCAGCCTGCAGCCCAGCGCATAGCCAGAATCGGTCGGATAGACGATCACGCTGCCTTTATTAAGGTAATCCACCGCTTGGTTAATCAGACGGGGTTGCGGGTTATCCGGGTGGATGTGAAACAATTGACTCATAGAAACCTCGTGTCACCTTTCCGTGCATAAATCGCCGGGAGCCAGTTGCGGGAAGTGTTCCCATACCGGCTCAACCGCCGCGGGCAGCCACAATTTGCGGCCCAGCTCAATCCACGGGCAGGGTTGATGAAAATCAGAACCTTGTGATGCGGCCAGCACATTGTCTCTGGCGTATTGCGCCAGCTGCGTACGCTCATTCGGCGCCTGTTGACACTGGGCGACCTCCATGGCATCACCACCGACTTCTCGGAAATGGGCCACCAGCCGCTTTAGCCACTTCGCCGATAAGCCATAGCGCCCGGGGTGCGCCAGCACCGCGCAACCGCCAGAATGATGAATCGCATCAATAGCTTGTTCAATTGTACAACATTGTGGCGGCACATAGCCGGTTTTGCCACGCGCCAGATAATTTTTGAACACCTGCGCCATATTATCCGCCTTGCCCTGCTCCACCAGGAAGTGCGCGAAGTGGCCGCGGGTGATCACCCCGCCGTCGGCCAGCCGCAGCACGCCAGCCAGCGCGCCCGGAATGCGGGCTTTCTCCAGCCGCCCGGCAATCTGTTCCGCCCGCGCCTGCCGACAGGCATGCTGTCCGGCGAGAAAACCGACCAGCGTCGAATGACGGATATCGATATTTAATCCCACGATATGAATTTCATGATTTTCCCACAGGGTGGAAGCCTCAACGCCCGCCAGCACCTTGATCGGTAAAGCCTGATCGATGACCGTTTGCCGGGCTTCATCCACACCCGCGACGCTATCGTGATCGGTAATCGCCAGTACGCCTACGCGCATCTCAACCGCACGCTGTACCAACGCGGCCGGCGTCAGCAAGCCATCCGAGGCCCGCGTGTGGCTGTGTAAATCATAAACCGGGAAACGGGCGATATCGCTCAAGAGAACTCCTGCTGGAAACTAAACCGGCCAGCATGATAACGATTTTAGCTGCCGGTGAAAAAGTGTATTGACATTTTCGCCCTGAACCCGTTAACTAGTACACAAGTTCACACGTAACGGGTATTCAATCATGGCTGTTGTTATCACGCATTTTAACGGTTGTTGGCGCGATGTTCCCGAACACGGGCTACGTGGTCGTGCACATTTTGCGTAAACGCTGTGCAGATACCTGAGCCCGCCACCGAGCGGGCTTTTTTTTGAGCGAAATTTAGAGAAATCATCATGCCAATTGCGAAACCTACAGTGAAGTTGATTACCGGCAACGCGCCTTATCGCGAAGATCCGGCCGCAGTGTTTCATCAATTATGCGGCGCACGTCCGGCAACCCTGCTGCTCGAATCTGCCGATATCGACAGCAAAAAGAATCTCAAAAGCCTGCTGATTGTCGACAGCGCACTGCGTATCAGCGCGCTGGATAACCAGGTGACTATTCAGGCGTTGTCAGAAAATGGCCGTGCGCTGCTGCCGCTGCTGGACGCCACGCTGCCCGGCACTGTCGATAACCAGGTGCGTCCCGATGGCCGTGAACTCACTTTCCCGCCGGGCAGCGGCCAGCAGGATGAAGATTCACGTCTGCAGGCGCTGTCGGTGTTTGACGCGCTGCGTCTGATTCCCCAGCTGGTCAATTCGCCTGCCGATGAGCGTGAAGCCGTGCTGTTAGGCGGACTGTTTGCCTACGATTTGGTGGCGGGCTTCGAAACCCTGCCGCCGCTGGAAAATATGCAGCGCTGCCCGGACTACTGTTTTTATCTGGCGGAAACGCTGCTGGTGATCGATCACCAGACCCGCAGCGCACGGCTGCAGGCCAGCCTGTTCTGCCCGTCAACCAATGAATTCCAGCGTCTGCAACGCCGGATTGAACAACTGCATGGCCAGATGCTGCAACCGGCTCCGGCGCTGCCGGTCCAGACGGTGGAGCAGATGTTACTGACCACCAGCCAGAGCGATGAAGAATATTGCGAGGTGGTGCGCACCATGCAGCAGGCGATTCGCATCGGCGAAATCTTCCAGGTAGTGCCTTCACGGCGTTTCTCACTGCCATGCCCTTCGCCGCTGGCAGCCTACGACACGCTGAAAAACAGCAATCCCAGCCCATATATGTTTTTTATGCAGGATCAGGATTTCGCGCTGTTCGGCGCCTCACCGGAAAGTTCGCTGAAGTATGACGCCAGCTCACGTCAGATTGAGATCTACCCTATTGCCGGTACCCGTCCACGTGGACGTAAAGCGGACGGTTCGCTGGATCGCGACCTGGACAGCCGGATTGAGCTGGAGATGCGCACCGACCATAAAGAACTGGCGGAGCATCTGATGCTGGTCGATCTGGCGCGTAATGATCTGGCGCGTATCTGCGTGCCGGGCAGCCGCTACGTCGCCGATCTAACCAAGGTTGATCGCTACTCGTTTGTGATGCATCTGGTATCACGCGTGGTCGGCACCCTGCGCGCCGATCTTGATGTGCTGCACGCCTATCGCGCTTGCATGAACATGGGCACCCTGAGCGGTGCGCCGAAAGTACGCGCCATGCAGCGGATCGCCGGCGCCGAAGGCACCCGCCGTGGCAGCTACGGCGGTGCGGTCGGCTATTTTACCGCCAATGGTGATTTGGATACCTGCATCGTCATCCGCTCCGCTTATGTAGAAGATGGGGTAGCAACCGTTCAGGCGGGTGCCGGTGTGGTTCTGGACTCGAATCCGCAGGCGGAAGCCGATGAGAGCCGCAATAAAGCCCGCGCCGTGCTGCGCGCCATTGCAACCGCCCATCACTGCAAGGAGATCTTCTGATGGCCGATATTCTGCTGCTCGATAACATCGACTCATTTACCTATAACCTAGTCGACCAACTGCGGACCTTTGGTCACAACGTGGTGATCTACCGCAACAACCTGCCGGCGGCACTGTTAATTGAGCAGCTGCAGCAGATGGAGAACCCGGTGCTGATGCTGTCGCCAGGCCCGGGCGCGCCGAAAGATGCCGGCTGCATGCCCGAACTGCTGCGGACGATGCGCGGCCGGTTACCGATTATCGGTATCTGCCTCGGCCATCAGGCGATTGTTGAAGAATATGGCGGCCACGTCGGTCAGGCTGGCGAGATCCTGCACGGGAAAGCGTCTGCGGTAGTTCACGATGGCGAGGCGATGTTTGCCGGCCTGAGCAACCCGCTGCCGGTAGCGCGCTATCACTCACTGGTCGGCAGCAATACGCCGGATGAACTTACCGTCAATGCCAGCTACAACGGCATGGTGATGGCGGTTCGCCACGAAACTGACCGGGTATGCGGATTCCAGTTCCATCCTGAATCCATCCTGACCACTCAGGGCGCGCGACTGCTTGAGCAGACGCTGGCCTGGGCGCTGGCGAAGTAACAGGGAGAATGACTATGCAACCGACACTGGAAAAACTTTACCAGGCGCAGACGCTGGATCAAGCTGAGAGTCATCAGCTGTTCAGCGCAATTATTACCGGTCAGCTGGAGCCGACCCAACTGGCGGCAGCCCTGATTGCGATGAAAGTCCGGGGCGAAACGCCGGAAGAGATCGCCGGTGCGGCCACCGCGCTGCTGGAAGATGCCAAACCCTTCCCGCGTCCCGACTACGCTTTTGCCGATATCGTCGGAACCGGCGGCGACGGCAGCAACAGCATTAACATTTCAACCGCCAGTGCGTTTGTCACGGCAACCTGCGGCCTGAAAGTGGCGAAGCACGGCAACCGCAGCGTCTCCAGCAAGTCCAGCTCTTCCGATCTGCTGGCGGCGTTTGGCATCAATCTGGATATGCCGGCTCAGCAAGCCCGTCAGGCGCTGGACGATCTCAACGTCTGCTTCCTGTTTGCGCCGCAGTATCACACCGGATTCCGCCACGCGATGCCGGTACGCCAGCAGCTCAAAACCCGAACGCTGTTTAACGTGTTAGGCCCGCTGATTAACCCGGCACGTCCACCGCTGGCGGTGATTGGCGTTTACAGCCCGGAGCTGGTGATGCCGATTGCGCAGACCCTGAAAGTGCTGGGCTATCAGCGTGCAGCGGTGGTGCACGGCGGCGGGATGGATGAAGTGGCGCTGCACGACGTGACTCACGTGGCAGAGCTGCGTGACGGGGAAATCACCCGTTATCAACTGTCGCCGGAAGACTTCGGTTTTGGCTTCCATCCCAAGGAAGCGCTGGCTGGCGGCACCCCGGAAGAAAATCGTGACATTCTCACGGCTTTACTCCAGGGTAATGGCCAGCAGGCCCATGAGGAAGCGGTCGCCGTCAATGTGGCGATGCTGCTTAAAGTATTCGGTCATGAAGATCTGCGTGAAAATGCACAGCTTGCGCTCAACGCTATCCGCAGTGGACAGGCATACGAGCGCATGGTCGCTCTGGCAGCAAGAGGATAACCATGCAAGGTACCGTGTTAGAAAAAATTGTGCAGGACAAAGCGATTTGGGTTGAAGCGCGTCGTCAGCAGCAGCCTCTTTCTACCTTCCAGAACAGCATTGAACCTGCCAGCCGTCATTTTTATGATGCGCTCCAGGGTGCGCGCACCGCGTTTATCCTCGAGTGTAAAAAAGCGTCGCCCTCGAAAGGGATTATCCGCGCCGATTTTGATCCGGCGGCGATTGCCGGTGTTTATCGTCACTACGCTTCGGCGGTGTCGGTGCTGACCGATGAAAAATACTTTCAGGGCGATTTTGCTTTTCTGCCGATCGTCAGTGCCGCTATCAGCCAGCCGGTGCTGTGCAAAGACTTTATCATCGACCCGTATCAGATCTATCTGGCGCGTTACTATCAGGCAGACGCCATTCTGCTGATGCTGTCGGTGTTGGATGATGAGCAGTATCGTCAGCTGGCCGCCGTCGCCCACAGCCTGAAAATGGGCATCCTGACCGAAGTCAGTAATGAACAGGAGCTGGAGCGCGCTATTGCGCTGCAGGCCAGAGTGGTCGGGATTAATAACCGCGACCTGCGCGATCTGTCGATCGATCTTAACCGCACCCGCCAGTTGGCCCCGCGCATGTCGCACGGCGTAACGGTGATCAGTGAGTCGGGCATCAACAGCTACGCAGACATTCGTGAGCTCAGCCACTTTGCCAACGGCTTCCTGATCGGTTCGGCCCTAATGGAAGAACCCGACCTGACCGCGGCGGTGCACCGGGTAACGCTGGGTGCCAATAAAGTCTGTGGTCTGACCCGGGCAGAAGACGCGCGTGCCGCCAATGAAGCCGGTGCCATTTACGGCGGTGTGATTTTTGCCGAAGGTTCGCCGCGTCACATCGAGACTGAGGCCGCCCGTACGGTGATGGCCGCCGCGCCGTTGCGTTACGTTGGCGTGTTCCGCAATAACACTATTAGTGACATTGTCACGAAAGCCACTGCACTTTCGCTGGCCGCCGTCCAGCTGCACAGCAATGAAAACCCGGAATTTGTCAGCGAACTGCGCGCGGCCCTGCCCGCCGGCATTGAGATCTGGAAAGCGCTGCGCGTTGAAGGCGCTTTACCGGCGCGCAACTGGCCACACATCGATCGTTACGTGTTTGATAATGGCGACGGCGGAACCGCTCAGCGCTTTGACTGGTCACTGTTAGAGGGCCAAGCGCTCAACAACGTGTTGCTGGCCGGTGGGCTGAGCGCGGATAACTGTGTTGAAGCGGCGCAGCTGGGCTGTGCCGGACTTGATTTCAACTCAGGAGTGGAGAGCGCGCCCGGTATCAAAGATGCCCGTAAAATCGCGGCGGTGTTCCAGACACTGCGCGCCTACTGATTTGCCTGGCCTGCTCTACGGCGGGCCCGAAAAAGGAAGCTAAAAATGACGTTACTGAACCCCTACTTTGGCGAATTTGGCGGAATGTATGTTCCGCAGATCCTGATGCCAGCGCTGCGCCAGCTGGAAGAGGCGTTTGTCGACGCGCAGAAAGATCCTGAGTTTCAGGCGGAATTCATGGAACTGCTGAAAAACTATGCCGGCCGTCCTACCGCCCTAACGCTGTGTAAGAACCTGACGAAAGGCACCAAAACCCGGCTCTACCTGAAGCGCGAAGATCTGCTGCACGGAGGCGCGCACAAAACCAATCAGGTGCTGGGCCAGGCGCTGCTTGCCAAACGCATGGGCAAGAACGAAATTATCGCCGAAACCGGTGCCGGTCAGCACGGTGTCGCCTCAGCGCTGGCCTGCGCGCTGCTGGGAATGAAGTGCCGCATCTATATGGGTGCCAAAGACGTTGAGCGTCAGTCTCCTAACGTGTTCCGTATGCGTCTGATGGGCGCCGAAGTGATCCCGGTACACAGTGGGTCAGCCACCCTGAAGGATGCCTGTAACCAGGCTCTGCGCGACTGGTCCGGCAGCTATGAAACCGCACACTATATGCTGGGCACCGCGGCTGGCCCGCATCCGTTCCCGACCATCGTACGCGAGTTCCAGCGGATGATCGGCGAAGAGACCAAAAAGCAGATTCTGGAAAAAGAGGGGCGCCTGCCGGACGCGATTATCGCCTGCGTTGGCGGAGGGTCTAACGCCATCGGCATGTTCGCGGACTTTATTGACGAAAGCAACGTCAAGCTGATTGGCGTTGAGCCAGCGGGACACGGCATTGAAACTGGCGAGCATGGCGCGCCGCTGAAGCATGGCCGCGTCGGTATCTACTTCGGCATGAAAGCTCCGATGATGCAGACCGAAGAGGGTCAGATTGAAGAGTCTTACTCGATCTCTGCCGGCCTCGATTTTCCGTCAGTCGGACCGCAGCATGCGCATCTGAACAGCACTGGCCGCGCCGAGTATGTTTCAATTACTGATAACGAAGCGCTGGCCGCCTTTAAACAGCTGTGCCGCGCTGAAGGTATCATTCCGGCACTGGAATCATCCCATGCGCTGGCGTACGCCCTGAAGATGATTCAGGCCGAGCCGGACAAAGAACAACTGGTGGTGGTTAACCTTTCTGGCCGGGGCGATAAAGATATTTTTACCGTTCACGACATTCTGAATGCGCAGGGAGAAATCTGATGGAACGTTACGATCAACTGTTTAAACGTCTCTCTGCCCGTAACGAAGGTGCCTTTGTGCCTTTCGTGACGCTGGGCGATCCGTCGCCGGAACTCTCATTGCAGGTGATTGACGCCCTGGTGGAAGGCGGCGCAGATGCGCTGGAGTTAGGCATTCCCTTCTCCGATCCGCTGGCCGACGGCCCGACCATTCAGAACGCGACGCTGCGCGCCTTTGCGGCGGGCACCAACATCAGCCAGTGCTTTGAAATGCTGGCAACCATCCGGCGTAAATACCCGGGTCTGCCAATCGGTTTACTGATGTATGCCAATCTGGTGTTCACCAACGGCGTGGATGCGTTTTACGCGCGTTGTGCCGAAGCCGGTGTCGATTCAGTGCTGGTGGCAGACGTGCCGGTGGAAGAGTTTGCACCGTTCCGTCAGGCGGCGCTGCGTCATGGTATCGCGCCGATTTTCATCTGCCCGCCAAACGCCAGTGATACGCTGCTGCGGGAGATCGCCTCACACGGACGCGGTTATACCTATCTGCTCTCCCGTGCCGGCGTGACCGGCGCGGAAAACCGCGCCAGCCTGCCGCTGCAGCATCTGATTGAAAAGCTGCGTGAATACAACGCGGCCCCGCCGCTGCAGGGATTCGGTATCTCTGAACCGTCACAGGTGAAGGAAGCCATCGCCGCCGGCGCGGCCGGTGCGATCTCTGGCTCTGCCATTGTGCGAATTATTGAAAAAAATCACGCCGAACTGGAAGTGATGCTGCGCGAACTGAAAAACTTCGTCACCAGTCTCAAAGCCGCCAGCCGTTGATTCTGTCAGCATGCCTTATCACGTGATAAGGCATGATTTCTTTCCTTTTTTACATCCCGCCATTTGCCCTTTTTGCAAAATCTGCACCACAATGTCAGAGCGCCGTTACGGTAACGTCGTATCAAATTTGTGACAGGGAGAGAAAGCAATGAAATTATTTAAACTGCTGGCGGGTGCGTTGATGGCGGGCGTGGTTGCGCTGACACTGAGCGCCTGTGCGCCAACCGCGACCAAAGAGGGAACCGGTGGCTATATCGACGACACCGTGGTGACCACCAAAGTGAAAGGTGAACTGCTGAAAGATGACTCGCTGAAATCGACTGAAATCAACGTAGAAACCTTTAAAGGTAAAGTTCAGCTGAGCGGTTTTGTCTCATCACCACAGATGGCTAATCGCGCGGTGCAGGTTACGCGCAGCGTGCCAGGCGTGAAATCCGTTGTTAACAATATGCAGATCAAATAATCGCTGCTGTGCTTAACTGAAAGGCCGCTTAAACAGCGGCCTTTTTCTCATCAGAAGCGGTAACCCGCGCCGAAGAAAAAAACCCAGGGATCGATGCGCATATTGATGTTCTGCTGCTCACCTGCTGCCTTGAACTTCACTTCAGTATCAATATCCATGTACCACACCGACGCATTCAGCATCCAGTCGCGGTTAATCTGGTAATCCAGACCGACCTGTCCCGCTACACCCCAGGAATCTTTCACGCTCAGATCGCTGACACCTGCATCACGGCCGGTCTGGTTGAAGTCAGCGTCATAAAAGGTGGTGTAGTTGATACCAACCCCGATATACGGGCGCGCTTTGCTTTTGCTGTCGAAGAAATGGTATTGTGCCATAAGCGTTGGCGGCAGCTGACGTACCGTCGCCAGCGTGCCGGTCGGACCCAGCCCCACTTTGTGGCGGAACGGTGTGGCGGCCAGCAGCTCGACCCCGATGTTATCGGTCGCTATATAGGTAAAGGTCAGGCCAAGCTGGGTATCGTTACTGGCACTGAACTCACCCATGCCAAGCACGTTGTCAGAACCTTCAGTCGGCCGTACCGTGGCGCTGCCCGCGCGCATAAAAAAATGACCCGCCTGATGCGCCATCGCCAGTTGGGGTAGAGCCAGAGCCAGTAACATCGTGCATTTTGCCAGTTCCATCGTCACTCCTTTGCTAAAGGGAAAAATACTCAGGTCATCAATTTTTTGTTAGCAACGATTCAACGTGATTTACATAAAATTGCACTCTGAGCGGCTGAAATAAATTAATTAAAAAACAACGAGTTGATGTAGATCAATTTTGGCCGGTGCCGGCGCTGAAAAATTCCCCTTTCCGAAATATTTTGCCCGGCTTATTTTTCTGATCCAGATTGTTGATTTTGGTTCGATGCCTCAGGAGTGGCGGGTGATCAAATGAGCGAAACTTCTAATCCTTGTGTTAGCTGTGGCGCCTGCTGCGCCCATTTCCGTGTCTCTTTCTACTGGGCTGAAGCCGATGATGCCGGCGGTCCGGTGCCGACTGAATTAACCGAGCCGCTAAGCCTGCTGATGCGCAATATGCGCGGCACTAACGATCGCGCACCACGCTGTGTTGCCCTGCAGGGCGAGATTGGTGGATGCGTCTCCTGTGGAATTTATGAACAACGCCCGACGCCCTGTCGGGAGTTTGCGATGTCGGGCGAAGAGGGTTTAGCCAATGAAGCCTGCGATCGCGCCCGCGCCCGTTACGGTCTTCCCGCCCTTTTTAACCCATCTTTACCTGTTATGACAGAAAGTTATGCCGCGGCGGGTGCCCGCGAGCTGCCAGAACATGTACAATCGCCGGATTAATTAACCCGGTTCCTCCAAGGAGTGTACATGTCTATCACGGCAAGCTCGTTATACCGTGACACTGGAAATTTTACCCGCCATCAGCTGGTTACCTTACTGTTGATGTCGCTGTTGACCACTTTCATCACCGTAATGCTGGTACATGCGCTGACCCCAGGCGCCGATCAAATGGCGATCCTGCAGCAGGGTGACGACAGTGCCAGTTCGTTGTTTGAGATGGTGCAGAATATGTCACCTGAACGGCAGCAGGTATTGCTGCGCGCCTCTGCGGCAGGCACCTTCGCGGCGCTGGTGGGCAATACGCTGTTGCTCGGCGGGATGTTGTGTCTGATACCGATGGTCTCTTCTGGCCAGCGGGTCAGTGCGCTGCGTGCCATTGGTACGGCGGCACCGTTACTGCCGAAGCTGCTACTGCTGACCTTCCTGATTACGCTGGTGACGCAGCTCGGCTTTATGATTCTGGTGGTGCCCGGCATTCTGCTGACTATTCTGCTGTCACTGGCACCGGTGATACTGGCTAGCGAGAAGATCGGCGTGTTCGCTGCGATGCGCGCGAGCATGCGGATGGCTTGGAAGAACGTGAGACTGATCGCGCCAGCCATTATTCTCTGGCTGCTGGCGAAAGTGGTGGTGATGCTGTTTTTCTCCTCGCTGACCGTTCTGCCGATGAACGTCTCTTCGGTGATTTTTACCGCTGCAGGTAATCTGGTTTCGGCCATGTTAATTATCTATCTGTATCGGCTTTATATGCTGTTACGTTGATGGCTGATGCGCTTTCGGGCGCATCCGTCCCCAATTCAGCTCTAACTGGAATGACTATTATGAAGCAGTTACTCGACTTTCTCCCTTTGGTAGTTTTTTTCATTTTCTACAAGCTGTACGACATCTTTGTTGCCTCTGGCGCGTTGATTGTCGCAACCGGTCTGGCATTAGTCGTCAGCTGGGTGCTTTACCGTAAACTGGAGAAGATGACGATTTTCACCTTTGTGCTGGTGGCGGTATTTGGCACGCTGACGCTGGTATTCCACAACGATGAGTTCATTAAGTGGAAAGTGACGGTGATTTACAGCCTGTCTGCCGTGGCGCTGCTCTACAGCCAGTGGTTTATGAAACAAACGCTGATCCAGAGCATGGTGGGCAAAGAGTTACAGCTGCCGGACCCGGTCTGGCGTCGGCTGAACACCGCCTGGGCGCTGTTTTTTTTGGTCTGCGGTCTGGTCAATATCTATGTCGCCTTTTGGTTATCTCAGGCGTTCTGGGTTAACTTTAAGGTGTTTGGTCTGACCGGCCTCACCTTACTGTTTACCCTGATCAGCGGGCTCTACATCTGGCGACAGATGCCGCAACAACAACAAAAATAATCGCTCTGCCCGGTCCTGCCGGGCATTTTTTTAGCGATCACCTGCAGGAGAATGAAAGCAATAGGCGAAATGGTGTTACGTAAGTTAGCCATGCCAGCAGATACCAACGCCAACGGCGATATTTTTGGCGGCTGGCTGATGTCTCAGATAGATATGGGCGGTGCGATCCTGGCCAAAGAGATTGCCGAAGGCCGGGTGGTTACGGTGCGGGTTGATGGCATGTCTTTTTTGAAACCGGTCGCGGTGGGCGATGTGGTCAGTTGCCATTCACACTGCATCCGTACCGGCAACAATTCAACGACCATCAATGTCGAAGTGTGGATCAAGAAGGTGTCGTCTGAGCCGATTGGGCAGACCTATTGTGCGACCGAAGCGGTATTTATCTACGTCGCAGTCGACAATGACGGTAACTCCCGTCCGCTGCCTGCCGGACGGGCGAATCAGCAACCCAGCGATTAGCCGATCGCCTGGCGGTCAGGTGAGCTTGCTGCCCGACCGCCAGTTTACTATTCAATACTGGCTCTGCCACTGATCTTAAAGACAATGTTCATGGTCAGACCTTGCCCCGGACGCCCACTCTGGTAACGCCACTGCTTCATTGCCTGTTTGACTG
Organism: Pantoea sp. Eser; assembly: GCA_009830035.1. GTDB lineage: Bacteria > Pseudomonadota > Gammaproteobacteria > Enterobacterales > Enterobacteriaceae > Pantoea. Next base: position 126,141 of record SZZY01000002.1, on the reverse strand, counting down.
TACGTTCAAACATATTTACGCGGCTCGGCGGAGAGTATCTGGATATTATCCACTCGCCCCTGGCTGTCCACATCAAATTTCACCCGCACCCGTCCCTCGACGCGTAATGCTAATGCACGCGGTGGATAGCCCGGCTTGCTGACGCTCAGCGCTTTCGGCCCATTAGACACCGTCTGACTCGGTGCTGGCGTCGACTTCGGCGCGGCGGTCGGCTTGTTCTGGGTGGCGGGCGCCTCCTGCTTAAACGGATTGGCCTGCGGCTTGCTCTCCTGACGCGGTTTGACCTCGCGTTTAGGCTGCTCACGCTTGTGTTCCGGCTTAGGAATTGGTACCGGTTCAGGTTCTGGCTGTGGGCCTGGTGGCTCAACCACTGCCGGTGCCGGCTCAGGCTGAACTTCAGGAGCGACCATGGTTACGCTGATAGGCTGCGACGCTTTAGGGACTTCGAGCACCTGGTGGAATGAGGCGTAAAGAATTCCGGCAATTACGGCACCATGTAAAGCAACAGACAATAACAATGAAGAGCTGATTTTAAATGAAAATAGCAATCAGTTTCAATAACTCCCGCCATCCAGCCGAAAGAAAAGCGTTTTTTAGCCCATTATGCTGAGCATTGAAGTGGTCAGAGGTTTCATTTGCACTCTGATCGGCAATCCCTTAACGTGTTGCGAAATTCTGAAGAGTTAATGGGAGCTCCCAAGTGCTTTACGTCATTTATGCAGAAGACAACGCAGATTCACTGGAAAAACGTAACGCGGTGCGCCCTGCTCATCTGGCTCGCCTGAAACTACTGCATGAAGAAGGACGCCTGATCATTGCGGGTCCGATGCCTGCTGTCGACAGCAACGATCCGGGCGTGGCGGGCTTCACCGGTTCCACCGTGATAGCCGAGTTCCCGTCATTAGAAGCGGCGCAGTCCTGGGCAGAAGATGACCCCTATATTGCTGCTGGCGTCTACAAACAGGTCGCCGTGAAACCGTTTAAACGCGTTTTCTGATCGCGCGTACCAAGTAAAGAAATGGCTTCTGTGCTCCGCACAGAAGCCATTTTTGTTTTTCGGGTGAAGCAACGATGCAAATGATGATCCTGGAGCTGCTGGTGCCGCGCTCTATTTATGGCGGGTCCACGGCTGGCGTAAGAAAAAACAGCTGATTGTGATGTGCGTTGTGCTGGCAGCGGCGCTGCAGCTGGTGAACGTAACCCTGTTGCTGACCGCGCAGGCGCGGCTGGCCAGTTAAAACCCTCGCCCGCTGAGTTCAAAATAAAAAACCGCCGTCCGGCGGTTTTTTATCGATTCGCCAGGCCCGCTAAGCTTAATCGAAGACGTTATTGATGATCGCCTTCACCACCGCGGTACTGAGCGAAATCAGCACAAGGTTATCCCCGAGAATTTTCCATTGGTAACCGGGATAATCAGGCAGGCTATCCAGCATGGAGGATAGCACCGACCGTTTGGCTTTACCGGGCGGCAAAGGTTTACCCCGCGCAAGATTCTTCGCAATACTCGGCGGCAGTGATGAATAACCGGTCAGCCCATGCTGTCTGGCTAGATCGCGGGCGAATGCATAGCTGATCTCTGATTCTGCCCGGTGAGGATCGCCGCCCTTTTTCTTTTTGCCCTGAGACGAATGATCTTTACCGTTTTTGCCCTCACCTTTGCCGCCATAGTCGGACGAATGCCCATGATCATTACCTTTTCCATTACCATTGCCGTTGCCCGGATTGGCCAGTAAGGCTGGCGACGTAAACAGCAGACAGCAGGCTAAGGCGATGATGCCACCACTGGGTTTCTTTTTCATCGACTGACTCCCAAAGGTATTTCTTCTCAATTTATCGCAGGATCTGAAAAGCAGCAATCTGGCGTGCCGTTAAAAGCACGATGCAAATATCTTCGATCCGCATCGACTACCACCGGTTTAGCGTAGCGTCAGTCTTACCGGGGGTTGTGATCTGCACATAAACAATCCGCCGGCGTTGCCTGTCGCCAACCCAGCAACACTTAGCATCGTTAAACAATAACCGCAGCGATAAATTACAAGATGAATTATTTTTCAATGGATTATTCATTATTACTGGCATCACCACCGCATCCTGACCGGTAAAAATGTAAATCTTTTTGACCTGTCAGCTATCGTATTCTTGACTGAAAGAATCGTTCAACACAACAGGAGAGGCCGTCATGACTGAATTGCTGCATATCATGCCTGTCAGCGCGATTGTTGCGGGCATCTATACTGGACTGATTATGAGCGGATTGTCGCGGGGAAAAATAAAAGCCCTGCCGGTCTGGCAGGGCTTCGATCTTCCGTGAGAGATGAATGATTGGACAACGAAAAACGATCACGAAAGATGACTAATTTCTACAAAAACGCTGAGGCCTTGTCAATATGGCCTACCTATCTACTTGCGCTGCGCCTGTGGCGTATCTTTCTCGCTAGCCATCAGAGTGTGGTGTGCTGCACTTTCCTCAGCAATTTGCTCCTGTGCAGAGTGCTATAGCGTGCGGTCAACCCCAGCCACAGAGCAAATGCACTCATTGGCGAATTAATTACGATCCAGCAGCAAGCCAATCAGGGCATGGTAATGGTGCTCTTCTTCCGCACTGGTGACGTCCTGTAAGCGGCTAATCAAGCGTGTACAGATCGCCTTACGATTGAGACTGCGTCCTGAACGCATAATCTCGGTTACCACTGAACCCAGAATCGCCTGCTGCGACGGCAGAGCGGCACTGTTGAGATATGCATAAATATCAGAAATGGAGGCCGGAATTCGTACGTTGGTTTGCATGGTTAACCCTCATAGAGTTCGTTTAATTTTTACAACCGATGCAGTAAAGCTATACAACTCCAATATAGTTGTACAGTTATTTGCACTGAAACAGCAATCAAACAAATAAATGGCTATCAAACAGTCACTTGCGTGATTGTAAAGTTGTACAGAATTTGCCGTACCCGCCAGGAGAGGCTTCGCCAGCGCAATGAGCACATAACCCACGTACAATCCGCGAACTACAGGTCTCACTTGACACCGACAGTGTAAAAACCGCGTTTTGAGCAATTTTTTTTACCCTAGACAGGAATTATTGCCTATCGCTGTCTACATTTATGACTTCTTTATTACACTCTGAAGCTCAGAATGGACGCTACAGCACAGTCGCAGGCTCATTATGCATAAAACATATAATATTCAGGGCGCCTTAACTCTCTTCGATCAGCTGTTATCCCGGATGCAGGCCATTTCCAATCCGAAAACAGAAGTGCTGAGCGGCTACCCCCGGCAAATTGCTCTGCCTGGTTAACCATTTATTATCATCGCAAAACAGATAAGTGGTCTTTTGAATGGTATGACCGTGCCGGTTACCGACGTCCGATGGACGTGGGCAGCCCGACCGATTGCCTGATGTGTGAAGTGAAGGATCGCGGCGCGTCGCAACAGGAGCATCTGCAGGCGCGCCACTTTATGGCGGAGATGGGCTTTTTCGAAGCCTGAGCCGGCATCGCCCAGGCGGGCGTTCGCTAGGGCGTCATCCCCCGTCCGGCTGTCCGGCTCACGCCTGAACGGTCAGAACCGGCGACGACGATTACATATTTTGCGTAATAAACAGACAGAATGGAGCGACGTTGCTGCTGTGCCAGCTGATGGCGAATGCTGTGGATACGTTTATAACGGCGTGACTGCCCTTCCAGCCAGCGTGAACGGCGGCGGTGCACCACCTGACGTAACATTCGCCAACGCGCCACTTCATTTCTGCTTCGTCTCATCACTTCCTCCCTTACATCGAATTCACGCGCACGTATTATAAAGATCTTATCGCCAATGCCAAATCGGATCTGCAGAGGGGGTTTCGCTGACCCTTAACAGCACGTAAACTTGCCAGACGAAAGCGCGAACGGGATGTCCACTTAATGACCACTTTTTACACCCTGATCAGTTGGATGCTGCTGTTTGGCTACTGGCTGCTGATCGCCGGTGTCACCCTGCGAATACTGATGAAGCGCCGCGCCGTTACCTCGGCGATGGCCTGGCTGCTGATTATCTATATTCTGCCGCTGGTGGGTATTATCGCCTACCTCTCCTTTGGCGAACTGCACTTGGGTAAACGGCGTGCAGAACGCGCCCGCACCATGTGGCCATCGACGGCGCGCTGGCTGAACGATCTGAAGCAGTGCCGTGAAATCTTCGCCACCGAACACAGCGACGTTGCGCGCTCGCTGTTCGAGCTTTGTCATCACCGTCAGGGCATCGCTGGCGTCAAAGGCAACCAGCTGCAACTGCTCACCAGCTCGGATGATGTAATGCAGGCGCTGATCCGTGACATCCAGCTGGCGCGTCACAATATCGAAATGGTGTTCTATATCTGGCATCCTGGCGGATTGGCAGATGAAGTGGCGGAGTCGCTGATGGCGGCATCACGTCGCGGCGTACATTGCCGTTTGCTGCTCGACTCGGCCGGCAGCGTCACCTTTTTCCGCAGCCCATGGGTGGGCATGATGCGCAATGCCGGTATTGATGTGGTGGAAGCGTTGCAGGTCAGCCTGCTGCGCGTTTTCCTGCGCCGGATGGACCTGCGTCAGCACCGAAAAATCGTGTTAATCGATAACTATATTGCCTACACCGGCAGCATGAATCTGGTGGATCCGCGCTTCTTCAAGCAGAACGCCGGCGTCGGGCAATGGATCGATCTGATGGCGCGGATGGAGGGTCCGGTGGCAACCACGATGGGGATAGTCTTCAGCTGCGACTGGGAGATTGAAACCGGTAAACGCATTCTGCCGCCGCCGCCCGACCGAAATATCATGCCGTTTGAGCAGGAGAGCGGCCATACGGTGCAGGTTATCGCCTCGGGTCCCGGCTTCCCGGAAGATATGATCCATCAGGCGCTGCTGACGGCGGTCTATTCCGCACGTGAACAGCTGATCATGACTACGCCCTACTTCGTGCCAAGCGACGATCTGCTGCATGCCATCTGCACCGCGGCGCGGCGCGGCGTGAATGTCAGCATTATTGTCCCGCACCATAACGATTCACTGCTGGTGGGCTGGGCCAGCCGGGCGTTCTTCAGTGAGCTGCTGGAGTCGGGCGTTAAAATTTACCAGTTTGAAGATGGTCTGCTGCATACCAAAAGCGTTCTGGTTGATGGACAGCTCAGCCTGGTCGGCACGGTAAATCTTGATATGCGCAGCCTGTGGCTCAATTTTGAGATTACACTGGTGGTAGACGATGCCGGATTTGGCAGCGATCTGGCATGCGTGCAGGATGACTATATTGCCCGCTCACGCCTGCTGGACGGTAAACGCTGGTCAAAACGTGCCTGGTGGCAACGCATCGTCGAACGACTGTTTTACTTCTTTAGTCCTTTACTGTAAAACGAGCCAAATTGTGTAAACGCCCGCAGGGCAGACAGGACAGACCATGGATTTAAATAATCGCCTTACTGAAGACAAAACGCTGGAACAGGCTTACGATATTTTTCTCGAGCTGGCAGGCGATAATCTCGATCCGGCAGACATCATCCTTTTTAATCTGCAGTTCGAAGAACGCGGCGGCGCTGAGCTGTTCGATCCTTCTGATGACTGGCAGGAACATGTTGATTTCGATCTGAATCCTGACTTTTTCGCGGAAGTGTTGATTGGGCTGGGTGAAGCGGATGGTGAACCGATTACCGACGTCTTTGCACGCGTACTGCTGTGCCGTGAAAAAGACCACAAGCTGTGTCATATCCTGTGGCGTGAATAGCCGTCGCCGCGATAAAAAAACGCCGGGCCACTGCCCGGCGTTTTGCATTATAACGGATCGACCTTCAGACAGGAGACCGAATGGCGGAAACTGCCTTCCAGCAGCTGAATCTGCTTACTCTTTACCAGATCCGGATCGGGAATCGGCACCGCTGACATCAATGCTTTGGTGTAAGGATGCTGCGGATTGCTGTAGACCTCGCTGTAGGTGCCCAGCTCGACCGCATGACCGAGATACATCAACAGCACCCGATCGGAGATGTGTTTCACCACCGCCAGATCGTGGGCGATAAAGATCAGCGACAGTCCCATCTCGCGCTGCAACTGCTGCAACAGATTCACCACCTGCGCCTGAATCGAGACGTCAAGGGCGGACACCGGTTCATCACAGATAATCAGCTTAGGCTCGAGGATCAGCGCACGCGCGATACCGATACGCTGGCACTGGCCGCCGGAGAACTCATGCGGATAGCGGTTGATCAGGTTCGGCAGCAGACCGACCTTCATCGTCATATTTTTGACGCGATCTTTAACTTCCTGACGCGCCATTTTTGGATGATAAGTGCGCAGCGGTTCCGCAATGATATCGCCGATGGTCATACGCGGATTGAGCGAAGCCAGCGGGTCCTGAAAGATCATCTGGATGTCGCTGCGCGCCTTGCGCCACTCTTCTTCGCTCTGCCCCAGCAGAGCGCGCCCCAGCCACGCCACCCGACCTTCGGTGGCTTTAACCAGGCCGATAATCGCCCGGGCCAGCGTCGATTTACCGCAGCCCGACTCGCCGACCACGCCCAGCGTCTCCCCTTCGTACAGGCGCAGGCTGACGCCATCCACCGCTTTCAGGGTCTTTGACGGCTGCCAGAACCACTGCTTGCCATCTTTGATGTCGAAATGTACCTTGAGGTCGGCGATTTCCAGTAACACTCTTTTTTCGGCTACGGCGCTCATACTGATTCTTCCACCGGCTTAAAGCAGGCACGTAAACGCCCGCCCCGAACGGTTCCAGCGGCGGCGCTTTGGCACAGATATCCATCGTATGTGGACAACGCGGCTGGAACGGGCAGCCCGCCGGCAGACGCAGCAGGTTAGGCGGATTGCCGGGAATGGTGGTCAGGCTCTCGCCTTCGGCATCCAGACGCGGCACAGCATTCAGCAGGCCGATTGAATACGGGTGCGCCGGCTGATAGAAAACGTCACAGGCGCGGCCATATTCCATAGTGCGTCCGGCATACATCACCAGAGCTTTGTCGCAGATCCCGGCGACGACGCCAAGATCGTGGGTGATCATGATCATAGCGGTGTTGAACTCGCGTTTGAGATCGTTAAGTAGCATCATGATTTGCGCCTGCACCGTCACGTCGAGCGCCGTGGTCGGCTCATCAGCAATCAGCAGTTTTGGCCGGCACAGCAGCGCTATGGCGATCATCACACGCTGACGCATCCCGCCAGAGAACTCATGCGGATACATTCTCATCCGCTTGCGTGCTTCGGGCATTTTCACCGCGTCCAGCATTCTGACCGACTCTTCGAAGGCCTGAGCGCTGTTCATGCCCTTATGCAGCTTCAGCACTTCCATTAACTGCTCGCCGACCCGCATGCAGGGATTGAGCGAGGTCATCGGGTCCTGGAAGATCATGGCAATCTGCTCGGCGCGCAGCCGGTTAAGCTGGTGCTCGGGCAGTTTAAGGATCTCCTTGCCGTTGAACAGTGCCGAGCCGCCGATACGGCTGTTGTTCGCCAGCAGCCCCATCAGGGCGAAGGCGGTCTGTGATTTGCCGGAACCGGATTCGCCGACAATACCCAGCGTCTCACCGGCGCGCAGCGAAAAGTTAAGATCGTTGACGGCCGTCACATCGCCGTCGTGAGTGCCGAAGGTGACGCGCAAATCCTTCACCTGCAGTAACTGTGTTCGCTATCCCGCGCGGGCCGCCATTGCTGGCTGGAATTCATGAATAGTCATCGGGAAACTCCTTAACGATCTTCTGGGTCGAGGGCATCACGCAGGCCATCGCCGATAAAGTTGAAACAGAACAGCGTGACCACCAGAAAGCCAGCCGGATAGAGCAGCAACCACGGCGACACTTCCATCGAGTTCGCCCCAGCTGCTCAGCGGCTCCTGCGTCCCGAGGCCAAGAAAGCTCAGGAAGATTCAAACAGAATCATGCTGGGCACCAGCAGCGAGGCGTAAACCACCACCACGCCCAACACGTTAGGTACGATGTGGCGAACCACGATTTTCCAGGCAAAGACGCCGCCAACGTGAGCGGCTTCAATAAACTCTTTGCGCTTAAGGCTCAGGGTTTGTCCACGCACGATACGCGCCATATCCAGCCACGACACCATGCCGATGGCGGCAAAGATCAGCAGGATATTACGGCCAAAGAAGGTCACCAGCAGAATGACGAAGAACATAAACGGGAACGAGTTGAGGATTTCCAGAATACGCATCATCACTGAGTCGGTTTTGCCGCCGAGGTAACCGGCAACGGAACCGTACAGGGTACCGACGATCACCGCGATCAAGGCGGAAGCCACACCCACAATCAGTGAAATCCGACCGCCAATCGCTACCCTCACCAGCAGATCGCGTCCCGACGAGTCGGTGCCGAACCAGTGGCCAGAGGTGGTATCCGGCGGAGAGGACATCATGCCCCAATCGGTATAGTCATAGGTGAACTGCGACAGCATCGGCGCAACAATCACAAACAGCGTAATCAGCAGCAGCACCAGCAGGCTGAGTGAGGCTGCACGGTTATGAATAAAACGACGGCGGGCGTCCTGCCACAGACTGCGCCCTTCCACTTCCAGCTTCTCACTGAACGCATCCAGAGCTTCGCTGTTTTTCTTACTTAACATCATGGCGAACTCCGCAATCAGTAACGAATTTTCGGATCGATAACGGCATACAGCACGTCAACAACCACGTTAAACAGAATGGTTAAAAACCCACCAGAATGGTCAGGCTCATCACCAGCGAGTAGTCACGGTTCAGTGCGCCGTTAACAAACAGCTGACTGATACCCGGCAGGCCGTAGATCGACTCAATCACCATCGAGCCGGTGATGATGCCGACAAACGCCGGACCCATACAGGAGATCACCGGCAGCAGCGCCGGCTTCAGTGCGTGGCGCAGCGGCAGCCCTTTGGCACGCGCGGTACGGATAAAGTTGGAGTGCATCACTTCAATCATCGATCCGCGGGTGATACGCGCGATGCTGGCGATATAGGCCAGCGACAGCGCCACCATCGGCAGCACAGCATGTAGTTCCACTGTCCGCCATTCCAGCCACCACCGGGTAGCCATTTCAGCGTGATGGCGAATACCAGAACCAGCAGCGGCGCGACCACGAAACTCGGTATCACCACGCCGGTCATTGCCACCCCCATCACCGCGAAATCCCACAGACTGTTCTGTTTAAGCGCGGCGATGACCCCGGCAGCAACCCCGAGCACCACCGCCAGCAGAAAGGCGGCCAGCCCGAGTTTGGCCGAGACCGGAAACGCATGGGCAACCAGATAGTTAACCGAATAATCTTTGTATTTAAATGAGGGGCCGAAATCGCCGTGCGCCAGCTGCACCAGGTAATCGACTACTCCTTACCAATAGGATCGTTGAGGTGATATTTCGCCTCAATGTTGGCCATGACTTCCGGCGCCAGGGTGCGCTCGCCGGTAAAGGGACTGCCGGGTGCCAGTCGCATCATAAAAAAGGAGACGGTAATCAGGAAGAACAGCGTCGGGACCGCTTCAAGCAAGCGACGCAGGATGAATTTTAACATTACCGTACCTACCAGGCTGTTGCTTCACAACAAATAAATAAAACGTAAAGGCGGCGCAGACGCGCCGCCGCTGTCGATAGCCTGTGTGCTATTAGTGTTTAATGATGTAGAAGTTCTTATCCTGCGATTTATCCAGCGGATCTTTGCCGGTATAACCGCCAACGTAAGGTTTCACCAGACGCGCGTTAACGTAGTAGTAGACCGGGACGATGGTGCTGTCTTTATCCAGAATCTGCTCGGCACGCTGGTAATCGGCGGTACGGGCTTTGTCGTCCGGCGCTTTGATTGCATCACGTAGTACCTGATCGAATGCCTCGCTCTTATAATGCGAGGTGTTACTGCTGCTGTTCGACAGCATGATGTTCAGGAACGACGTCGGTTCGTTATAGTCAGCACACCAGGCGGCGCGCGAAACGTCAAAGTTGCCCTGATTACGGGTGTCGAGGAAGGTTTTCCACTCCTGGTTTGTAACGTCACCTTCGCACCGAGGTTCTTCTGCCACATTGACGCCGCCGCGATGGCCTGGCGTTTATTCTGATCGGAGATGTTATAGAGCAGCGTGAAGGTTAACGGATGGCTGGCATCAAATCCCGCCTCTGCCAGTAACTTTTTCGCCGCCTGATTGCGCTGCGTCTGGGTCTGTCTGAACCACGCCGGTGGGGTTAAATTGATCCCGGCGGTAAACGGTGGCGTCAGGCTATAGGCCGGAATCTGTCCCTGCCCCATGATCTTGTTGGCAATCACCTCACGGTCGAGGGTCATCTTGATCGCAGCGCGTACGCGCGGGTCGGTAAACGGCGGCTTTTTATTATTAATTTCATAATAGAAAGTGCAGAGCAGCGGACTGACTTTGACGTGCTCGCCCAGCTCTTTGCGCAGTTTGCCGAACATTTCTGGCGGGATTGCGCTGTTGATGATGTCGGTGCCGCCGCTGCGATAGAGATTAATATCGCTGTTCTCAGAGGCGATCGGCAGGAAAGTACCCTGCTCAATCACCGTATGGCTGTTATCCCAGTAGTGGGGATTGCGCTGCAAGACGATTTTTTCATTGACCACCCAGTCGCTCAGCGTATACGCACCGTTGCCGACGTAGTGCCCGGGCGGGTCCAGGCTTAGCCCCACTGTTTGATCGCCGGGGCATAAACCGGCTTCATCGCGGTATGCGCCAGCATGGCGACCAGATAAGGCACCGGTTCACTCAGGGTGATTTGCAGATGATGGGCATCCAGCGCCTTCACACCGAGCCGATCGGGCGACATTTTACCGGCCAGAATGGCGTCAATATTGGCGAAATGGGCAGCCTGCAGATAGCTCGAATAAGGAGAAACCGTCACGGGATCGGCCAGCCGACGCCAGCTATAAACGAAATCATCGGCGGTTACCGGTTCGCCGTTGCTCCATTTTGCGTCATCCCGCAGGGTAAAGGTCCACTGGGTGCCCTGCTGGTTTTGCCAGCTCCCAGCCACGCCGGGCACCACTTTGCCGCTGTTATCGGTGTTAACCAGGCCATCAAGCAGATTAAGAACAATATTCGATTCTGGCACGCCTTCGACTTTATGTGGATCGAGGGACGCCACCTCGGTGCAGTTATTAATGACGATTTGCTGCTGCGGGGCCAGAATCGTCCCGGCTGGCACCGTGGCGCCATAGGCCAGTGAAAAGGCGATTAACAGACTTAATGCGATTTTACACCGTTGTTGCTGCAAGTTTTTCATCCCAGTCATGCGAAAGCGCCAACCTTTTATTAAGTATCCCGATAGGCTTAAGCAAAAAGCGTTCTCACTTTGGACTGTCGGAGAAAAAATTTTACGTTGCGCCAAAAAAAATTATCAGAAGCAGCGGAAGGACGCCAAAGCAAAATAGCTAAAATGTTAACTAATTCTCTTTCATCATGAAAAGTCAGGCAGCGGAAGTGTTAATTTTTGTCCTGAAAATATCTTATCGATATGAAAAATAGCGATTTTAAATAAAAACGGACTTTTTCTATGGCCAGCGGCGGGATAAAAACACTTTTTGGCAATTATGCCGGGGATGCGTCATCAGACGCGATGAAAGCGCGCCCGCCGTAAACAGGGGCGCGATTTGTCAGGCTAAGAGCGAATAAGAAAGCAGATTATCATGTGAAAATTGTGACATTGCTGCGACTAAAAACTGGCAAATTCCGGCCGGCAGTAACGAAAGTAATAACCCGCTTAATCTATTAAGCGGGATGAATAATTTCATTTTTATGGTGCAATATTTCAGGGCTTTGCACCATTATGATTCACAACTTCGCTTCGACCACTGAATTAAGTCAGGTCATTAATTGAGTAAGCCCGGGAAAATTGATTTCATTCCGGTCACCACAAACTCAATACCCAACGCCATCAGCAACAGCCCCATAATACGGGTGATGACGTTAATGCCGGTCTGGCCTAACACCCGCACCATTAATGGCGCGGCCCGAAACAACAGCCAGCAGCAGAAGGCAAAAAGCGCAATCGCCAGGCTAAATCCCAGCAGATTGACCCAGCTGTGATAGCGCGTGCTCCAGACAATGGTCGAACTGATGGCACCCGGTCCGGCCATTAACGGCAGTGCCAGCGGTACCACCCCAACGCTTTCACGAATCGCGGTCTCTGGTTTTTCCTGTTTGTTCTGCTTATCTTCGCCCAGCTTACCGCTGATCATCGACATCGCGATGGTCACCACCAGAACCCCCCCGGCAATGCGGAATGAGTCAATAGAAATGCCAAAAATATGCAGAATCGCATCACCGAGAAACAGTGAGGTCCACAAAATGATGGCGACCGCGAGGTTAGCCGTCAGATTGGTTTTATTACGCTCGGCAACACCCTGATAGCGGGTCATGCTGATAAACACCGGAATAATGCCTACCGGATTGACCAGTGCAAAAAGCCCGACAAAAAATTTTATATAGCCTGATAAATCTAATAGCGCAGGGTTCACGACAGACTCCGTACTACTGGGGGAGGAAAACGCGCCTAATGTAAGGGAAAAAGCGCCCTGACGCCAGATGCGCGCACAGCTATTTATTCTGCCGATCTGCGCCCGATTCAGCGCATTTCGCCAGACATTAAAATGCAGCTGGTTTTAGCCTCTGTGATTCTCACCTTCAGGGGCGCAAGCGGTTTCAACAACCGGGTGCCGAAAAGTGCAGCTGAAAGGTATCAGCTTGCGTTCAAATTGATCTGTATCAAAATTGCCGTACCTCAAACCAGGTAATCTTTTCGCAACGGAAGGATTAACAGTATTACGGTTTAACACCGGTACTGCCAGACCAGACTAGTTTAGTAAACATCTGAAAATCCGGGCGTTCTGACCCAAACCAACGCGCCAGCCAGGCGCGACTATACTCGGGACGCAGGATTGTTTACTAAAAAAGTTTAACTTCCTTCAGGAGAACACCATGGCCGTTACTAATGTCGCTGAACTTAATGCACTGGTCGAACGTGTAAAAAAAGCCCAGCGTGAATACGCCAACTTTTCCCAACAACAGGTTGACACCATTTTCCGTGCTGCCGCGCTTGCCTCCGCAGATGCCCGAATTCCTCTCGCTAAGATGGCCGTTGCTGAATCCGGCATGGGCATCGTCGAAGATAAAGTGATCAAAAATCATTTTGCTTCTGAATATATCTATAACGCCTACAAAGATGAAAAGACCTGCGGTGTAGTTAGCAACCGACGATACTTTTGGTACCATCACTATCTCTGAACCAATTGGCCTGATTTGCGGCATCGTGCCGACCACCAACCCAACCTCTACCGCCATCTTCAAAGCACTGATCAGTCTTAAAACCCGTAACGGAATTATCTTCTCGCCACACCCACGCGCTAAAGACGCCACCAATAAAGCGGCGGATATCGTGTTGCAGGCAGCGATTGCGGCTGGTGCGCCAAAAGATATTATCGGCTGGATTGACACGCCTTCTGTAGAGCTGTCTAACCAGTTAATGCATCACCCTGACATCAACCTGATTCTGGCCACCGGCGGACCCGGCATAGTGAAAGCAGCTTACAGCTCAGGTAAACCGGCTATCGGTGTGGGTGCCGGTAATACGCCGGTGGTGATTGATGAAACGGCCGACGTGAAACGCGCCGTGGCTTCTATCCTGATGTCAAAAACCTTCGATAACGGCGTGATTTGTGCCTCTGAGCAGTCAGTGATTGTGGTGGATTCCGCCTATGACGCGGTGCGCGAACGCTTTGCCAGCCATGGCGGCTACCTGCTGCAGGGCGCTGAACTGAACGCGGTACAGAATATCATTCTGAAAAACGACAGTCTGAATGCGGCGATTGTCGGTCAGTCAGCGTTTAAAATTGCCGAGATGGCGGGCATCACCGTGCCGCCGAGCACCAAGATTCTGATTGGTGAAGTGCAGCTGGTAGATGAGTCTGAGCCGTTCGCTCACGAAAAACTCTCCCCGACCCTTGCGATGTATCGGGCAAAAGATTTCCACGATGCCGTCGATAAAGCGGAAAAACTGGTGGCGATGGGCGGTATCGGACACACCTCCTGCCTGTATACCGACTAGGACAACCAGACCGAGCGCGTTCACTACTTCGGCGACAAAATGAAAACCGCGCGTATTCTGATCAATACCCCGGCTTCACAGGGCGGTATCGGTGACCTCTACAACTTTAAGCTGGCACCTTCTCTGACGCTGGGTTGTGGTTCATGGGGCGGTAACTCTATCTCTGAAAACGTCGGCCCGAAACACCTGATCAATACCAAAACTGTCGCCAAGCGAGCTGAAAATATGTTGTGGCATAAACTTCCTAAATCCATCTACTTCCGTCGTGGCTCTCTGCCAATTGCACTGGAAGAGGTGGCTTCGGATGGCGCCAAACGTGCGTTCATCGTCACTGACCGCTTCCTGTTTAACAACGGTTATGCCGACCAGGTAACCCGCGTGCTGAAAGCACACGGGGTTGAGACAGAAGTGTTCTTCGAAGTTGAGGCAGACCCTACGCTGAGCATCGTGCATAAAGGCGCTGAGCAGATGAACAGCTTCAAACCTGACGTGATTATCGCCCTCGGCGGTGGTTACCGACGATGCCACCGGCCAGAAATACCCACTGGCAGACTATGCGTTAACCCCGGATATGGCGATTGTCGATGCCAACCTGGTGATGGATATGCCGCGCTCCCTGTGCGCCTTCGGCGGCCTGGATGCGGTAACCCACGCGCTGGAAGCCTATGTTTCATTGCTGGCTAACGAATACTCTGACGGTCAGGCGCTGCAGGCTCTTAAGCTGCTGAAAGAGAACCTGCCAGCCAGCTACGCCGAAGGCGCGAAAAACCCGGTGGCGCGTGAACGCGTACACAATGCGGCAACCATCGGCGGTATCGCCTTTGCTAACGCCTCCCTTGGGGTTTGTCACTCCATGGCGCATAAACTGGGATCAGAGTTCCATATCCCACACGGCCTAGCTAACTCGCTGTTAATCGCCAACGTCATTCGTTATAACGCGAACGACAACCCGACTAAACAGACCGCTTTCAGCCAGTATGACCGTCCGCAGGCACGTCGTCGCTACGCAGAAGTCGCTGACCACTTAGGCCTGACGGCACCGCGCAGAAAATTGAAAAACTGCTGGCGTGGCTGGATGAGCTTAAAACCCAACTGGGTATCCCGACCTCTATCCGCGAAGCGGGTGTGGCGGAAGCGGACTTCCTGGCGAAAGTCGATAAGCTGGCAGACGATGCATTCGATGACCAGTGTACCGGCGCTAACCCACGTTATCCGCTGATTGCTGAGCTGAAACAAATTATGCTGGACACTTATTATGGCCGCGAATTTGTTGAACCCTTCTCCAGCGTCGCTGAAGCCGTGGTTGAGCAACCGGTAAAAGGTGTTAAGGTCGAGAAGAAAGCAAAAAACGTCTAATCGGCTGACAAACAAAAAACCCGCCTCGGCGGGTTTTTTTATTTCTGGCACAGCATTTTCAGTTCAGCGGCGTTTGTGCGCCGTAAATCGCCTGCAGCGACCCCTGCTCTATCGCCTGCTTGCAATGCTTGCGGCACACCGAGATATAGCGCTCATTGCCGCCTATCACCACCTGCTCACCTTCACTGAACGGTTTACCCTCGCTGTCGAGCCGTCGAGCCGCAGCACCGTGCTGGCTTTGCGGCCACAGTGACGATGGTCTTCAGTTCTACCAGCTTGTCAGCCCACGCCAGCAGATACTGGCTGCCGGTAAACAGCTCACCGCGGAAATCGGTTCTTAAACCGTAGCAGAGCACCGGGATATCAAGGTTGTCGACCACGTCTGACAAGGCCTTCACCTGCTCACGGGTCAGGAACTGACTTTACATCGACCAGCACGCAATGAATCGGCTGAGCAGCGTGCTCCTTGGCGATATCGCGGTAAAGCGCAGTATCTGCATTATACAGCAAGGCAGGCGAAGAGAGGCCAATACGCGAGCTGACGGTGCCTGCACCAAAGCGATCGTTAATTTCAGCGGTGTAGACCAGGGTTCGCATTCCCCGTTCCTAGTAGTTGTAGGAGGACTGGAGTAAAGCGGTGGATTTACCCGCATTCATCGCAGAGTAGTAGAAATAGAGTTGGGCCATAGCAGCGGGTTCTTCATCAGGACTTAACGGAATGGCGCACATATTAGCACAAAGCGCCGCTAAAACTTAGCGGGTAGCCGCTGAATAATGTTCGGAACTGGCCGCCCTGCGCGGGCAAAAACTCAGGCCGAACCGCTGCCTGCCTGAGCAGGCAGCCTGGATATTAACCCCAACAACATCCGGTCTTTTTCACGGATGTAATTAATGTATTAAATTTACGTCTTTTAAAGATGACACAAAAATAGGCATTAACCGGCTAAAAAGTAAATTATTCTGAAGAATAATCTTTGCTCTCTTTTATTTTCCCGTCGCGCTTTAATATTAATTTGTGTTGAAGTTATTTATTACCGCCTCTACTATTGTCGGGCAAAACAACTTTTTTATTATTCAGAGACCAGGACAATGAGCGAAGCACTAAAAGTTCTTAATAATATCCGTACGCTGCGTGCTCAGGCTAGAGAGTATCCGATTGACTCGCTGGAAGAGATGCTGGAAAAACTTGAAGTGGTGGTAAAAGAACGCCGCGAAGAGGAGTCACTGACTCAGGCAGAGAATGCCGAGCGTGCACGTAAACTGGAACAGTATCGTGAAATGCTGCTGGCGGACGGCATCGATCTGAATGAATTGCTTGGCTCCCTGTCAGACAACAAAGTCGCCGGCAAAGGCAACCGTTCAGTTCGTCCGGCAAAATATAAGTATGTTGATGAAAAAGGCGAAACCAGAACCTGGACGGGTCAGGGTCGCACGCCAGCAGTGATTAAAAAAGCACTGGAAGAGCAAGGTAAACAGTTAGACGATTTTCTGCTCTTATAACCGGTCGAACTTCGCTTCTGACGACTGATTACCCTCAGAGATAACAAAAAAGAAGCCTGCGCTTCCTTTTTTTATTTTATGAGTCAGACCTGATAGAAGTCCCGATACCAGTCAACAAAGCGCTTGACGCCCTCTTCTACACCGGTTTGCGGTTTAAAACCGATCGCCTTAAACAGTGCTTCGGTGTCGGCGCTGGTCTCCAGCACATCACCAGGCTGCATTGGCAGCAGATTCTTAACCGCCGTAATACCCAATGCTTTCTCGATGGCTTCGATATAGTTGATCAGCGTGACTGGCTGACTATTACCAATATTATAAACCCGATAAGGCGCTGAACTGGTGGCTGGCGATCCCGCCTCTACCGTCCAGTTTTCATCCGCCTGCGGAATAACATCCTGCAAACGAACAATCGCTTCCGCAATGTCATCAATATAGGTGAAATCGCGTTTCATCTGGCCCTGGTTATAAACATCAATCGATTCACCCGCAATCATCGCCCGGGTGAATTTGAATAATGCCATATCCGGCCGGCCCCACGGACCATAAACGGTAAAGAACCGCAGGCCGGTGGTCGGCAGCTGGTAAAGATGCGAGTAAGTATGTGACATTAACTCGTTAGCTTTCTTGGTCGCCGCATATAACGAAACCGGATGGTCAACACTATCTTCGGTGGAGAAAGGCATTTTACGATTCAGGCCATAAACCGAACTGGAGGATGCATAAAGCAGATGTTCGATTTTATGATGACGGCAGCCCTCAAGAATGTTGAGGTGGCCAATCAGATTAGCGTCGCCGTAGGCGTGGGGATTCTCTATTGAATAGCGAACACCCGCCTGGGCGCCTAAATGAATCACGCGCTGGAACTGCTGTTGCTTAAACAGTGACGCGATTGCGTCACTGTCAGCCAGATCAATATCAATAAAGGTAAAAGCCGGATCGGCTTTGATCAGATTCAGACGGGCATGCTTAAGGTTTACGTCATAATAATCATTCAGGTTGTCGATACCGACAACCTGGTGACCGGCGGCCAGCAGACGTTGGCTAACGTGAAAACCAATAAAGCCTGCGACGCCGGTGGCCAGAAAGTTCATAAATCCCTCGTTAATTACGCAATTTGAATAGACGCTCCGCGGCCGATTGCATAATAAACGAATCCGCGTTTGCTGGTACGCTCTGGATCATACAGGTTACGACCATCAAAAATCACGGGTTCTTTCAGTGCATTTTTGATGACGTCAAAGTCAGGTGCACGGAAGTTTTGCCACTCCGTACAAATGACCAGGCCATCAGCGCCCTGCAGTGCCGCTTCTTTGGTTCCCATCAGCTTAAGATCGCTGCGGTGACCATAGATGCGCTGCGCTTCATCCATCGCTTCAGGGTCAAACGCCTGGACAGAAGCACCGGCTTTCCACAGGGTTTCCATCAGCACGCGGCTGGAGGCTTCACGCATATCGTCGGTATTCGGCTTGAATGACAGACCCCAAAGGGCAAAGGTCTTGCCGCTCAGATCGTCGCCGAAATGACGCTTAATGAAGGTCGGCAGCTTGGTCTTCTGGCTGTCATTGACATCTTCCACCGCCTGTAACAGGCGAGGCTTATAGCCAATAGACTCTGCGGTACGGATCAGCGCCTGCACATCTTTGGGGAAGCAGGAACCGCCGTATCCACAGCCCGGATAGATGAAGTGGTAGCCAATGCGGGGATCAGAGCCGATACCCTGGCGTACTTTTTCAATATCCGCGCCTAAGCGCTCAGCCAGATTGGAGATCTCGTTCATAAAGCTGATTTTGGTCGCCAGCATGCAGTTTGCGGCATACTTGGTCAGCTCTGCGCTGCGGATATCCATCATGATCATACGATCGCGATTGCGGTTAAACGGCTTATAGAGCTCGCGTAACAGTTCAACCACTTCATCGTTATCGGTGCCGACAACGATGCGCTCTGGACGCATGCAGTCATAAACCGCCGCGCCTTCCTTGAGGAATTCAGGATTAGAGACCACATCGAAAGTGATGTTAGCGTCACGCGCTTTAAGCGCTTCCGTCATCACTGCACGCACTTTGTCTGCTGTGCCAACCGGAACGGTTGATTTGTCGATAACCACTTTGTGATCGTTCATGTATTGCGCAATGGTGCGCGCTACAGCGGTAACATATTTCAGATCGGCAGAGCCGTCTTCATCCGGGGGGGTACCGACTCCAATAAACTGCATAACACCATGGTTTACGCCCAGCTCAGCATCGGTGCTGAACTTCAGACGACCCGCTTCGTAATTGGACATTACCAGCGGCGTTAAACCTGGTTCGAAAATAGGAATGATGCCTTTTTTCAGATTTTCGACTTTCTTTTCGTCGACATCAATGCAGAGAACGTCATGTCCGACTTCGGCCAACACCGCAGCCTGAACCAGACCGACATAGCCGATACCAAATACAGTGACTTTCATCGAGTTATCCTGTGTTTATGAATTACTTTTTGTTGCCAACCGCGCCATCGAGCCATTCAGAAAAATCTTTGCCCAGTACCGGATGACGAACACCGTACTCAACGAAAGCCTGCATGTAGCCCAGTTTGTTACCGCAGTCATGGCTCACACCTTTCAGGTGATAGGCTTCAACGGTCTCTTTTTCCATCAGCATCGCGATAGAGTCAGTTAACTGAACTTCGCCGCCTGCATCTGGAGGCGTTTTCGCCAGCAGTGGCCAGATATCAGCTGAAAGAACATAACGACCCACAACGGCCAGGTTAGATGGCGCTTCTGCCGCTTTTGGCTTCTCAACGACACCGACCATTGGTGCGCTGTCGCCTGGGTTCAGTTCTGCGCCTTGGCAATCTACAACACCGTACGCAGTCACATCAGCAACCGGCTCAACCATGATCTGGCTACGGCCAGACTCTTCATAACGGCTCAGCATTTCTGCCAGGTTATCTTTGGTTGGGTTAGATTCGTATTCGTCGATGATCACGTCTGGCAGGATCACGGCAACGGGCTCATCCCCCACTAATGAATGTGCACACATAACCGCGTGGCCCAGGCCTTTAGCGATGCCCTGACGAACCTGCATGATGGTAACGTGTGGCGGGCAGATTGACTGGATTTCATCCAGCAGCTGACGCTTAACGCGTTTTTCCAGCATAGATTCCAGTTCGAAGCTGGTATCGAAGTGGTTTTCGATGGCGTTTTTAGAAGAGTGAGTCACCAGCACAATTTCGTTGATGCCGGCAGCAATACACTCGTTAACGACATACTGGATTAACGGCTTATCAACAAGCGGTAACATCTCTTTCGGAATCGCTTTAGTGGCTGGGAGCATGCGCGTACCCAGACCCGCTACCGGGATTACCGCTTTCTTTACTTTGGACTTATAGGCAGACATTAAGATACCTCTCTTATAGGCCGTTCAAGTTAATACTTGATATGTCGGTTTAAATTCGGAAATGAGTATATCAGTTAGTATCGAACGGATTTATCCTGGAAGAACTGAAACCTTCGAAATTAAGACTATTACCCAAGTGTAAAGCTAACTTCTGGCCCTGTCTCCAGCGCCAGATTAAATTAATTTTTGCTGTTTATTCTTTAGCCGATAGCATCAGACGAATGCGCCCGCCCGCGCCCCAGACGTGGCACTGCCAGTTTTCGGCACGCTGACTGATCTGATTAAGATGGGTGCTTCCCATGGTGCCGAGAGGCACGCCGTTGCTGAGTTGAATCTGATGGGCATTAACATGGAGCGTGGCATTTAAACCGGCTGAAACCAGGATGAGATTTTTTAATCCGCGGTGATAATACCCTACCAGTAACGGGAACTGGCCGCTCAGATTGGCCTGACGTAACAGCAAATTGACCTGTCTGAGCAGGCCATTGAGTTCCGGTAAACGCTGTTTTTGCCCCGACAGCTGCTCCTGCAGCAAGCCGTTGAACAGCGCACGCAACAGCAACGCGGCCAGTACCCCGTTGCCGCCCGCCCGGGTGACGTCCAGACAGTAAAATGTCAGGTCTTTATCAGAGAGAGCGGCGATATCCAGCACCAGGCCAGGCTGCTCGGCCATGGTGAGCTGGCGATAGTTGACCCGACAGTTGGCGATGGTTTGTTGCACCGGCGGCTGAAGCTGCTTAAGCAACTTGGCGGCCGCTTTCGGATCGCGCACCAGTGCATCCCAGTCCTGGAACAGCTGTTCGTCCTCCTCCACTTTAGAGGTGAACATTGAGGGATAAAGACACTCATAGACCGCTTCACGGAAGCGCTCAAAGTTTTTCAGCGGTTTCAGCAGCACATCCTGCACCCCAAGGCGCAGCACGTGGGCGATATCAGACATGTTTTCGGTTGCTGAGATGATCAAAATCGGTACCGCATTGCCACGGGTACGAATATGCTCAACGAACTGGGTACCGCTCATGCGCGGCATCTCCAGATCGCAAATTATCAGGTCGACAGTATGCTGTTGTAGTTGTGCAATTGCTTCCAGACCATCTTCCGCTTGTAACGTCACAGCACCCATCGATAACAAAAATTGGTCCAGCAACGAACGGAAAACAGCCTCATCTTCGACAATGAGTATCTTTTTGCCGATTAGTGGTTTTTCCATTCTTTCCCCCTGCGTACCATATATTTAAATAGTGGTTCATAAAACGCAGTTGCGCCTTTCAGAATTGCCCGAAGTAACATCTGAGAATGAACAACCTGATTATCTGCCACGGACCAGTGGTAACAGTTAATCCATTTTCTTCTCAACGGCGGCCTTGCCTGCCTCGATAGCCTCTTCAGCGCGATGATGAAAGTCCAGCGTCGAAATTTGCGGACAGACGGGCTGAATCAGAACATCGGGCGGATCGCCTGCCATACGATTTCGCTTCAGGCGATTTTCCAGCACCTGGATAGAGGTGGTCATGATCTCCATCGCTCCGGGTGTCTGGGACGCACGACGCTGGCTAAAGTTCACCAGACGCTGGCAGCTTTCCGCTCCAGCTCAATGCCACCGCGGCGGCTTCTTCTTCACTGTTCTGGGGTGTCACGGAAAACAGGTCCTGCTGCATCAGATGCGCGTCATGCTGCAGGTCAACGGCGATAACAATGTCAGCGCCCAGGGCACGCGTTAATGAAATCAGCACCGGATTAACCACGGCACCATCCACCAGCCAATACCCATTGTAGCCCACGGGCGGTAATAAACGTGGCATACTGCAGGATGCCCGCACGCCTGATGCAAATCGCCTTCAGTCAGCCACAGCTCACGGCCGGTACTGAGGTTAGTCGCGACCACGCCAAAGGGTTTACCGCAGGTTTCAATGGTGTCATTGGAGATTAACTGCCGGACATGATTGAATACCCGCTCGCCGCGCAATAATCCCCCGCGCTGCCACAACACATCCATCAGGCGAATGACATCCCAGTAACGAAACGCGCTGACCCATTGTTCCATCAGCGGCAAGCGGTTATTAACATAGGCCGAGCCGACCAGCGCGCCGGCTGAACATCCCGCCACCACATCGACTTCAATTCCGGCGTGCTCAAGCGCCTTAATTACGCCCATATGTGCCCATCCTTTGGCCGCTCCAGAACCCAGAGCCAATCCAATTTTTACCTTTCTCATCTGTGTCTGGTCCTGCCGTCAATACATAGCGTCACAACGTAGGGTCAGCTAAACATAGCGCGCTGGTTTATACCGACTCATCACCCTCAGGAGATCACGTGTCAGACATCTGCCCGTGTTGTAGCGGAGAGCAGTATAGCTTATGTTGCGAGCCCTTTCTTTAAGGGTACCCAAATTCCTGTTGCAGCTGAAAAACTTATGCGTTCACGTTATTGCGCCTATGTTCAGCAGAATGCAGATTATCTGGTTTCTACCTAGCATCCTGCCAAACGTCAGCCCGCGCTGGCAGGGCTTTTATCTGAAAGTTTTCAGGGCACTGAATGGCTAAGCCTGAATGTAACCCGTTGTAATCATGGAAGCCATGAGAATGAAGCTTTCGTCACCTTTGTTTGCGCGATACCGCGAAAAAATGACCATTCAGGCCATTCATGAGTGTTCACGCTTTCTTCGTGAGGATCAACGCTGGTACTATGTCGACGGAACGGCGCCACAGGTTGGCCGTAACGATCGGTGCCCCTGCGGATCCGACAAAAAATACAAAAAATGTTGTGGCTGAGCCAAAGGCAACCGCAACGGTTCTACCCCTAATGCTTTGACAGGAGTTTGATTGAGATGCAAGCGCAAACCATGCAAAAAAAAGTTTTACGTACCATTTGTGCCGATGCAAAAGGTCTGATCGCCAAAATCACCAATATTTGTTACAAGCACGAGCTGAATATTGTGCAAAACAATCAGTTTGTTGATCATCGCACCGGGCGTTTTTTTATGCGCACAGAGCTGGAAGGGATCTTTAACGACAACACCCTGCTTGCCGATCTCGATAGCGCCCTGCCACAGGGTTCAGTCCGTGAACTGCACAGCGCCGGCCGCCGCCGCGTGGTTATCCTGGTGACCAAAGAGGCACACTGCCTTGGCGATCTGCTGATGAAGAGCGCCTTTGGCGGTCTGGGTATGGAAATTGCCGCGGTGATCGGCAACCATGACACGCTGCGTTCGCTGGTTGAGCGTTTCGATATTCCTTTCGTGCTGGTCAGCCATGAAGGCCTGACGCGCGAAGAACATGATAGCCGGATGGTTGAAGAGATTGATCGCTATCAGCCTGACTATGTGGTGCTGGCGAAATATATGCGCGTGCTGACCCCGGCTTTCGTGCAGCGCTACCCTAACCAGATCATCAATATCCACCACTCGTTCCTGCCGGCCTTTATCGGCGCCCGTCCTTATCATCAGGCGTATGAACGCGGCGTGAAAATTATCGGCGCGACCGCGCACTACGTAAATGACAACCTGGATGAAGGTCCGATCATTATGCAGGACGTGATTAACGTCGATCACAGCTACACCCCTGAAGAGATGATGCGTGCCGGTCGTGACGTAGAAAAGAACATGTTAAGCCACGCACTGTATAAAGTGCTGGGTCAGCGCGTGTTTGTTTACGGTAACCGAACGATTATTCTTTAATCACGCCAGTGGCTGAATTGCCTGCAGATTCAGCGCTAAGGGCAAAAAGTGGGCAAACAGATGCTGTTTTGCCGATGGGCGCTTTACACCCTTAATCGCATTTGGTATGATGCGCCCCGCTTTAAGACATAAAGATTCAGGCCACGGTGGGATTCCCGAGCGGCCAAAGGGAGCAGACTGTAAATCTGCCGTCACAGACTTCGAAGGTTCGAATCCTTCTCCCACCACCATCTCGCATATTGCACACAATTTCCAAACTAATACCCAAGCTTCCTGTTCTGCGGGGAGAGGGATGAGAACCTTCGATTAAGGGTCGGGCATTTGCGAGACAACGCGCTTCAGCGCGGCCCGAAGGGTGAGGCGCAACGCGCCGAATAATCCTTCTCCCACCACCCTCTGCTGTTCTATCCTGCTGTTTCTGATTACTTCCCCTGTTGTGTTGGTCCGTCCCTGCCCTGTCGTTTAATCTTCCGCGCTTCGGTCATGACTTTTTCAGCAAAAATCGCTACCATCCCAGCCTACTACTCGCTGAACAATGGTCGATTCCATGAAATTTGTTTCATTCAACATCAATGGGTTGCGCGCCCGTCCGCATCAGCTGCAGGCACTGGTTGAACAACACAGTCCGGACGTCATCGTCCTGCAGGAAACCAAAGTCCACGATGACATGTTCCCGCTGGAAGAGGTGGCGAAGCTCGGTTACAACGTCTTCTATCATGGCCAGAAAGGCCATTACGGTGTTGCGCTGCTGACAAACGTTCAGCCGGTAGCGGTACGCCGCGGCTTTCCCGGTGATGATGACGATGCACAACGCCGCCTGATTATGGCCGAAATCCCCAGCCCGATTGGCGACATCACAGTGATTAACGGCTATTTTCCACAGGGCGAAAGCCGCGACCATCCGACCAAGTTTCCGGCCAAAGAGAAATTTTATCGCGATCTGCAACGTTTTCTGACCGACGATCTGCCCGCCGACAAACCGGTGCTGATCATGGGCGACATGAATATCAGCAGCACCGATCTGGATATTGGAATTGGTGAAGAGAGCCGCAAGCGCTGGCTGCGTACCGGCAAATGTTCATTCCTGCCGGAAGAGCGTGAGTGGATGGATCGGCTGCTGGGCTGGGGACTGGTGGATACCTGGCGTGAGCACAATCCTGAAACCGCCGATCGCTTTTCGTGGTTCGACTATCGCTCAAAGGGATTCGATGATAACCGCGGTTTACGCATCGATCTGGTTCTGGCGAGTAAAAACCTGGCAGCCCACTGCGTAGAGAGCGGCATTGATTATGCTATCCGCAGCATGGAAAAACCGTCGGATCACGCGCCGATCTGGTCCACCTTCCGCTTCTGATCGACGCGCGTTAACTGAAGGTCGCGTGGCCGGCTGCCACGCGACCACTATTTGACTATTTTCCAGATCAGATTATTGGTGCCCAGCAAGTGTTCATCACGGGCGCATTGCAGTAACACCCCTTCCGATTTCACCACCGACCCTTCGCTGTAGTTACGATAATCAAAAATACAGCAGCGCAGACAGTCCGGCTGACGCCATTGTCGCTGTCCGGCGGCGGCTGGTGTCGACTGTTGGCCTCTGCTGCACCGGCAGCCAGCGACAGGGCCAGCACGATCAATAGTGAAAAACGCCTCATTCCGTCTCCTTGACTTTACGCTTGGTTTTGCGCACCGGACGTTTTTGTCCAGTGGACGGTAATCCCCGAAAGGCATGCACTGCAGGCTGTTGCCGCGCCCGATAAATCAGTCCGGTCAGGGTCTGTACCAGCGGCTGCATGAACTCATCATAGCGGCAGGCCTTTTCGCTGATCCGGGTCAGGGTGGATTCCCACTGCGCGGTCATATCCGGGCGTGCAGCCAGATCGGGTAACGAGTGAATCAGGGCACGACCAGCCTCGGTTGAATGGATATAACGGCCCTTTTTCACCAAGAAGCCACGACGAAACAGCAATTCGATAATGCCGGCACGGGTCGCTTCCGTGCCTAAACCATCGGTCGCACGCAGCACTTTCTTTAATTCTTTATCCTGAACGAAGCGGGCAATCCCGGTCATCGCCGAAAGGATAGTCGCGTCGGTAAAAGGACGGGGTGGCTGAGTCTGCTTCGCCAGCACCTCACCGCGCTCACACAATAGCTCATCGCCTTTGGCGACCACCGGCAGCAGCATACCATCATTCTCTTCATCCCGCTCTTTGTTACCGAGCAGCGCCCGCCAGCCCGCTTCTGCCAGGAAACGCGCTTTGGCGACGAATTTGCCGCCGGCGATCTCCAGTTCAATTACGCATTTACGGAACACCGCATCCGGACAGAACTGCATCAGATACTGGCGCGCCACTAGCGCATAGATATTTTGCTCGTTCTCACTCAGTTTTACCGAACTGGCGTGGGCAGTCGGGATGATCGCATGGTGCGCATCGACCTTTTTGTCATCCCAGCAGCGGTTACGGCGATCGGCATCAAAATCGGCCGGCGGCGTCAGCTGCGGATGATGAGCCTGTGAATGGCGTTCAGTACCGCATGCCGGCCGGCGAAATGCTCCTCCGGCAGATAAAGGCTATCCGAACGCGGATAGGTGATCAGCTTGTGGGTTTCATACAGCCGCTGGCAGGTATCCAGCACCGTCTGGGCACTCAGCCCGTAACGCTTCGCTGCCTCAATCTGCAGACTGGATAAGGAGAACGGTAACGGTGCGCCTTCGTTTTCGCGTTTATCGCTGTAGGCGGTCACCGCCGCTGGCTGGCCGGTGATACGCGCTACGACGTGATCAGCCAGCGCCCACTTCAGCAAACGCCCCTCTTCATCCTGCCAC
This sequence comes from Pantoea sp. Eser, assembly GCA_009830035.1. GTDB lineage: Bacteria > Pseudomonadota > Gammaproteobacteria > Enterobacterales > Enterobacteriaceae > Pantoea. The sequence continues at coordinate 99,359 of SZZY01000002.1, read as the reverse complement.
GGCTCGCAGGCTTCGCTCGGTACCCAGCTGGCGACGAACCGCACCTGATCCGGCGTGATGATGTGGGCTTTCACCTCGAAGTAATCTTTGGGCAGGAAGTTTTCAATCTCTTCCTCTTCGTCGCGCCGCACCACCAGCCCGAGCACCGGCGTCTGCACCCGCCCGACTGACAGCACGCCATCGTAGCCGGCACTGCGCCCCAGCAGCGTCCAGGCACGGGTCATATTGATGCCGTACAGCCAGTCGGCGCGGGCGCGGGCCAGCGCCGAGACGCACAGCGGAATAAACTCCCGGTTTTCCCGCAGGCGATTTACCGCGCGATCTACTGCCTGGGGATTAAGATCGTTGATCAGGCAGCGCTCTACCCGGCTGCGCTTTTCCGCCGGCAGGTTGAGATAGTCCAGCACCTCATCGACCAGTAGCTGTCCTTCGCGATCGGGGTCACCGGCATGCACGATCTCACTGGCCTGGGCCAGCAATCCTTCCACCACTTTCAGCTGTTTAGCGACTGACGGGCGCGGCTTAAGCTGCCACTTTTGCGGAACTATCGGCAGGTCGGCTAACGACCAGCGGGCATAACGGCTGTCGTAACTGTCGGGTTGCGCCTGCTCCAGCAGATGTCCAACACACCAGGTCACCACCTGATCGTTGCCGCAGGCGATAAATCCCTCGCCGCGTCGATGGGGTTTTGGCAGCACATCGGCAATGGCCCGCCCAAGACTGGGTTTTTCCGCAATAAACAAACGCATTGAATCAGGTAGTCCTTAACATCATGGAATAACAGTGATAACAGGTTGTTCGCTGTTGGCTGCAAATATGGCGGCTATGTTAGCCTGGCAAGGCGTCTGGCGTAAGCGTCACGGGCCGGGATAGCGATCATTCGCACAGGAAGCGTTCAATTAGCAGGGCCAGAAGATGCCCTGCCAGCAGGTTGAGAAAAAGGATCAGAAATAGCTGACGAAAGGCGCGGTGTCGGGCGGCAGCACGGTGGTGCTGGACTTCAGCTGCGGCGTGCCTAAATAGAGGAAGCCGACAATCGCATCCTGCTCCCGGCAGCCAAATGCCTGACGTACCCTCTGATCGTCAGTCCAAGGGCCGCTGCGCCAGATACCGTTATAGCCCTGCGCAGCCGCCGCCATCTGCATCGCCATTACCGCACAGCTGGCCGATGCAATCTGCTCCCAGCGCGGCACTTTCGGGTGGGGTTCACAGTGTGCTACCACGGTAATGATCATCGGTGTGCGGAACGGCGACTGACTGGCCTTGTTGATCGCCTTCTCATCCAGTTGCTTATCACGTGCCGCCTGCTCCAGTAGCTGACTCAGCCGATTGCGACCCTCATTTTCCACAACCCTCATTTTCCACAATAATAAAGCGCCAGGGTTGCAGCGTGCCGTGATCCGGTGCGCGCATAGCGGCGCGCAGAATATTTTCCAGCGCCTCGCCGGCGGGCGCCGGGTCGGTCAGACGTGATGCCGAACGACGGTTAACCAGTAACTCCAGTGCATCCATGTTTTTGCTCCCGATGGCATTGATGTTGCAGTAATCCTGGCACAGTCAGATTTTTTGTAATAGTTGTCGGTGAATTCCTGCTGACTTTTAGCACGCCGCTCTTTAGGATGAGCTCGTCGGGGAAGCTTGGTACGCGCGGCGGCCACTTCCGGCTACATGAATATGGAGAGTCTGATGCGCACATTGTGGCGAATTATTGCAGGTCTGTTTCGCTGGACCTGGCGGGTATTAAATTTTATCAGGGAATTCATTCTGAATATTTTCCTGATTTTGTTGATTGTGGCAGGTGTCGGGATCTGGCTGCAGGTGAGCGGATCGGGCGGCAGTTCAGCGCCGATGCAGCAAGGTGCGCTGCGGGTCGACCTCAGTGGTGTGCTGGTCGATAAGCCTTCGGTCAGTAATCGCCTAAGCAAAATTGGCCGTCAGTTGCTGGGTGCCAGCAGCGATCGGCTGCAGGAAAATTCGTTGTTTGACGTAGTCGATGCGATTCGACAGGCCAAAACGGACAGCAATATTAAAGGCATGGTACTGGATTTACGCGACTTTGCCGGCGGCGATCAGCCTTCGCTGCAGTACGTGGGTAAAGCACTGCGCGAATTCCGCGACAGCGGCAAGCCGATCTATGCGCTGGGCGACAGCTACAGCCAGGCGCAATATTATCTCGCCAGCTACGCCAGCAAAATCTACCTGTCGCCGCAGGGCACGGTCGATCTGCATGGATTTGCCACCAACGGCCTGTATTACAAAACCCTGCTGGAAAAACTGAAAGTCACTTCCCATGTATTCCGGGTCGGGACCTATAAATCCGCGGTCGAGCCGTTCCTGCGTGACGATATGTCACCTGCCGCCCGCGACGCTGACAGCCGCTGGGTGAGTCAGCTATGGCAGAACTACCTGAATACCGTGTCAGCTAACCGTCAGATTATCCCTGAGCAGCTGTTCCCGGGTGCGGCGGCGGTGATTGCCGGGCTGAATGCCGTTAAGGGAGATACCGCGCAGTACGCGCTGGATAACAAGCTGGTGGATGCGCTGGTTTCCCGCGCCGCCGCCGATCAGGAGCTGGTGAAAACCTTTGGCCTCGATAAGCAGAGTAATGATTATCGCAGCGTCAGCATCTACGACTATGCGGTTAAACCGGCCTCTGCGCAGGATGGCAACATTGCCGTGGTGCTCGCCAGCGGCGCGATCATAGACGGTGAAGAGTCGCCAGGCAACCTCGGTGGCGATACCACCGCCGCTCAGATTCGCGATGCGCGCCTCGATCCAAAAATCAAAGCCATTATCCTGCGGGTTAACAGCCCAGGCGGCAGCGTGACGGCCTCCGAAGCGATTCGCGAAGAGCTGGCGGCGGCGCATGCTGCCGGTAAGCCAATTGTAGTTTCGATGGGCGGCATGGCGGCATCCGGCGGTTACTGGATTTCCACGCCGGCCAACTACATCGTGGCGAACCCCAGCACCCTGACAGGCTCTATCGGTATTTTCGGCGTGATCAATACGCTGGAAAACAGTCTGGATGCGATTGGCGTGCATACTGACGGTGCGGCCACCTCGCCGCTGGCCGATACCTCCACCACCAAAGCGCTGCCAGCTGAAGTTCAGCAGCTGATGCAGCTGACCATCGAAAATGGTTATCGCAACTTTGTTGGTCTGGTGGCGAAATCACGCAACAAAACGCCGGAGCAGATTGACTCCATCGCGCAGGGCCACGTCTGGACCGGTAGCGACGCCAAAGCCAATGGTCTGGTCGATGCGCTGGGTGACTTTGACGATGCGGTGAAGAAAGCCGTTGAGCTGGCAAAAGTGAGCAAACCGCAGCTGAGCTGGTATCAGGATGACCCGAGCTTCCTCGATATGATGCTGAACCAGGTCAACGCCTCGGTACACGCGGTGCTGCCGGATCCGCTCAAGGCCTGGCTGCCTGCCCCGATGCTGGATGTGATGAGCGCGATGAAAGCGCAACCCGGTCTGTTTGATCATCTTAACGATCCGCAAAACCGTTACGCCTTCTGCCTGAACTGCGGCGACGTGCGATAAACCTCGCAGCCCGGCCGCTGGTCGGGCTGCTTTTCCCGGTCTTTCCCCTTATACTGCTGCGCGTTTTACGGCAAGTCTGAGTTCTCTAATGCAAAAGAAAAACATCTACGTAGCCTACACCGGCGGTACCATCGGTATGCAGCGATCGGCACAGGGTTACATTCCGGTTTCCGGCCATCTGCAGCAGCAGCTGGCTAACATGCCTGAATTCCACCGTCCCGAGATGCCCGATTTCACCATTCATGAGTATCAGCCGCTGATCGATTCGTCCGATATGACGCCGCAGGACTGGCAGTCAATCGCAGAGGATATCCGTCAGAATTACGATCGCTATGATGGTTTTGTCATTCTGCATGGCACCGATACCATGGCATTTACCGCATCGGCCCTCTCCTTCATGCTGGAGAATCTGGCCAAACCGGTTATCGTCACCGGGTCGCAGATTCCACTGGCGGAGCTACGTTCAGATGGGCAGCAGAACTTATTGAACTCGCTGTATGTGGCGGCCAATTATCCGATCAGCGAAGTGTCGCTGTTCTTCAACAATACGCTCTACCGCGGCAACCGGACCACCAAAGCGCATGCCGATGGCTTTAATGCTTTCGCTTCGCCTAACCTTTCCGCGCTGCTGGAAGCCGGTATTCATATTCACCGCCTAAATACCCCACCTGCGCCGCAGGGCCAAGGTGCACTGATTGTGCACACCATTACGCCACAACCGATTGGCGTGGTGACCATCTATCCTGGCATCTCGGCCGATGTGGTGCGCAACTTCCTGCGTCAGCCGGTAAAAGCGCTGATCCTGCGCTCTTACGGTGTCGGCAATGCGCCGCAGGATGCTGAATTCCTAGCTGAACTTCAGCAGGCGAGCGAGCGCGGTATCGTGGTGGTCAATCTGACCCAATGCATTTCGGGCAAGGTCAATATGGGCGGCTACGCCACCGGCAACGCGCTGGAACATGCTGGCGTCATCAGCGGTTTTGATCTGACCGTCGAGGCAGCGCTGACTAAGTTGCACTTCTTACTTAGCCAGAACCTCTCCGCCGATGAAATACGCAGCAAAATGCAGCAGAATTTGCGCGGTGAACTGACAAAAGACTGAGACGGAGCGACTTGTAATGAAACGCGCACTCATCATTATTGATATCCAGAATGATTTTTGTCTAGGCGGCCCAATGGCCGTCCATGAAGGCGACCAGACCGTTGAGGTCGCCAACCGCTATGCGCGCACCTTCATCCAGAACGGTGAACCGGTGGTCGCGCTGCAGGACTGGCATCCGGCTGACCATGGCAGTTTCGCCTCGGTCTCCGGCGAACCGGTCTATACCCTCGGCGAATTAAACGGTCTAGCGCAGATCTGGTGGCCGGATAACGGCATTCAGGGAAGCCAGGGGGCCGATTTCCATCCCGGCCTCGATCGTTCGCTGTTTGATGCGGTGTTCCATAAGGGTCAGGACCAGGATGTTGACAGCTACAGCGCCTTCTTCGATAACGGCCATCGCCGCAAAACCGAACTCGACAGCTGGCTACGCGAACGCGAGATCACGCATCTGGTGGTGCTGGGACTGGCGACCGATTACTGCGTGAAATACAGCGTGCTGGACGCGCTCGAGCTGGGCTATCAGGTTGAGGTGGTCAAAGAAGGCTGTCGCGGCGTGAACCTGAATCCCGAGGACAACGAAATCGCATTCGCGCAAATGACCGCACCAAGGCGCGGTGCTGATATAAAAAAAGCTGGCGCTAAGCCAGCTTTTTTTTTGCCCGGTGAAGGCAGGTCAACCGTTGACGGTGAATGCGGCTCACTCAGTGCAGGTTAAGGCGGGTCACATCTGAGTCGATGCCGAACTCTTCCTTAAGCTGCTTTTTCGACTTCGTCACCATCTCGCCGTCTTTGCCAATCGTCATGTGCTGCGGGGTGTCGTTATGCCGCGCCTGCCGCAGCATCACCAGCTGCAGGCAGTTGTCGCGCTGTTCCTGAGTTAGCGCTACGCCATCCGGCCATTTACCAATCTCTACCGCCGTCGCCAGTCGCTGATAGACTTCTGGCGTCATTGCGGCGAGTATCGCTTCAAGTTGCTGCTTCATCGCCATTATCCTTTGGTCTGTTCGCCCTGCTCGTCAGTAAAATTCAATGAGGCAGAATTGACGCAATAGCGTTCTCCGGTCGGCTGCGGGCCATCAGGGAAGACGTGTCCCAAATGTGCGTCGCATTGACCACAGCGAATCTCAATGCGCTGCATGCCGTGTGAATCATCTTCAATATAACGAATCGCGTCGTCGCTTACCGGCTGGTAAAAGCTCGGCCAGCCACAACCTGAATCATATTTGGTCTCAGACAGAAACAGCGGCGCGTTACAGACCAGACAGTGGTAAATGCCTTCCTGTTTGTTGTGCAGCAGTGCGCCACTGTAAGGCGGCTCCGTTCCGCGATGCTGGGTCACATACCGCTGCATTTCTGTCAGCTGCGAAATTTTTGCTTCGGGTGCGGTGTCTTTAGCCATTTTTAAGATTCCGGAAGGTGCCATTCTGAAAATCTCGACTACTATTCTAACAAATGATCAACATAAGACGGGTCTTTTTTCGTGCTCACCCTTTCAGTCCGACGTCTGCAACCCGGATTTGTGACTTCGATCACCTTTTATCCGGGACATCCCTATATATTCGGCGATTAATTAAACGAAGCGCGATATCATTGGCGATACGCAATCGATTGCGTATCGAATAATTCCTTTCAGGCGAATCGACCTCTCGCAACAATTGACACGATTCCGCTTGACGCCTGGTAAGGTTTTTGTAATTTTACAGGCAACCTTTTATTCACTAACAAATAGCTGGTGGAATATATGACTATCAAAGTAGGTATCAACGGTTTTGGCCGTATCGGTCGCATCGTTTTCCGTGCTGCTCAACAACGTTCTGACATCGAAATCGTTGCAATCAACGACCTGCTGGACGCCGATTACATGGCGTACATGCTGAAGTATGACTCTACTCACGGTCGTTTCGACGGCACCGTAGAAGTTCAGGACGGCGCACTGGTTGTTAACGGCAAGAAAATCCGTGTTACCTCTGAGAGAGATCCGGCTAACCTGAAGTGGGACAAAGTCGGTGTTGACGTTGTTGCTGAAGCCACCGGTATCTTCCTGACCGATGAAACTGCACGTAAACACATCACTGCATGCGCGAAGAAAGTTGTTCTGACCGGTCCATCGAAAGATGACACCCCAATGTTTGTTCGTGGCGCAAACTTCGACAAATACCAAGGTCAGGATATCGTTTCTAACGCATCGTGCACCACTAACTGCCTGGCACCACTGGCAAAAGTGATCAACGACAAGTTTGGTATCGTTGAAGGTCTGATGACCACTGTTCACGCGACTACCGCTACTCAGAAAACCGTTGATGGCCCGTCTCACAAAGACTGGCGCGGCGGCCGCGGCGCATCTCAGAACATCATCCCTTCATCAACTGGCGCAGCGAAAGCAGTGGGTAAAGTTCTGCCAGAACTGAACGGCAAACTGACCGGTATGGCTTTCCGCGTACCAACCCCTAACGTTTCCGTCGTTGACCTGACAGTGCGTCTGGAAAAAGCGGCATCTTACAAAGAAATCTGTGCTGCCATTAAAGCCGCTGCAGAATGCGAGATGAAAGACGTGCTGGGCTATGTTGAAGATGACGTAGTTTCTACTGACTTCAACGGCGAAATCCTGACTTCAGTGTTTGACGCTAAAGCTGGTATCGCGCTGAACGACAACTTTGTGAAACTGGTTTCCTGGTACGACAACGAAACTGGCTACTCAAACAAAGTTCTCGACCTGATTGCGCTGGTTTCTGCTAAATAAGGCAGCCAGACATCATTGAGAACAAGGGTGACTTCGGTCGCCCTTTTTTTGATCCGCTCAGCAAGGAATCGAACATGCAAGATAAACTGCTTTCTCTGCCGGTGGTGACGCAGATTTCCCCTTACCTGTCGCAGCGTCAAGTCGGAGAACTGCCGGCGATTATCGTCAGCCATCCCAAAGTGCGCGCGGCCCTTACTCTGCAGGGCGCCCATCTGATTGCCTGGCAGCCCAGCGGTGAGCAGCCGGTGCTGTGGCTCAGCGACAAGAGCCAGTTTGCCCCCGGTAAAGCGATTCGCGGCGGCGTGCCGATCTGCTGGCCATGGTTTGGCCCGGCAGGCGAACCGGCGCACGGCTTTGCCCGCAATCAGCCGTGGACGCTTTCGGCACACGATGAAAATGAAGATGGCGTGATGCTGACGCTGGTGCTGGAAAGCAATCCTCAGACGCTGAAGCTGTGGCCGCATGAGTTCACCTTAATTGCCCGCTTCCGGCTCGGCCAGCACTGCGAGATCGAACTGGAAGCGCACGGTGATTTTGAGGCTACCGCTGCCCTGCACAGCTATTTCACTGTCAGCGATATCAGCGACGTTGAAGTGTCAGGTCTGGGAAACAGCTATATCGACAAGGTGAATCAGGGTGAGATCGGCAGCAGTGACGGTAAGCAACGCTATCCGGGCCGGATTGACCGCATCTTTACCGCAGCCGAAGATTGCTCAGTGATCAACGATCCGGCTGCCCAGCGTCAGATTGAAGTCTATCACCACCATCACAGTGACGTTGTGACGTGGAATCCAGGGGTGGAGCTCTCCTGTAGCATGGCCGATATGCCGAATGAGGGCTACAAGACCATGGTTTGCGTTGAGACGGCCCGTATCAACAAGCCACTGCGCAGCGCAGGCGAAAAGCCGGCCCGTCTGGCGACCACTTTCCGCCTGAAGAAAAAAGTCAGCGGCGAGGCGGTTAAGGTTTAAACCACGTCGAGCGGCAACTTGTGCTGCGGTGCCGGATAACGCTGGTTAATCAGAGTGAGTTCGTGCTCTGTCAGCACCACCTCCAGCGCCGCAGCATTTTCCTGCACATGGGCGACAGAACTAGCTTTGGGAATGGCGATAACCCCTGGCTGACGGATCACCCAGGCAAGCAGCAGCTGCGCCACGCTGATGCCCTTTTGCTGTGCAAGCTGCGTCAGTTGAGGATTGCTGAACAGGCTTTCGCGCAGTCGTCCGGCCTGTGCCAGCGGGCAATAAGCCATGATCGGCAGGTTACGCTGCTGGCTGGCTGGCAACAGATCGTATTCAATGCCGCGTGAGCCGAGATGGTAAAGCACCTGGTTGGTCGCGCACTGCGCCCCACCCGCTTCATCCCACAACTCAACCATATCATCGGAGTAACGGATTTTACCCTGTTGCTGCCGACGCTCCATCGCCCTCACCGTCTCTTCCAGCGGAATATTGCCGCGCCAGTGCAGCAGATAAAGATCGAGGTAATCGGTTCTCAGGCGGCGCAGGCTGCGCTCGCAGGCTTCAATGGCGTCCTGCTCACCAGGCATTCCACGGATAGACTTTTGACACCACCAGCGCCTGGTCACGGCGGCCCTGTAGCGCTTCACCGGCCACCTCTTCGGCCGCGCCGTCAGCGTACATTTCCGCCGTGTCGATCAGGCGCAGACCGCACGCCAGTCCGGCCTGCAAGGCAGCGACTTCGGTCGCACGCTGCGCCGGTTTTTCACCCATATACCAGGTGCCCTGGCCAATTACCTGCAGAGAGTGGTGGCCGGCAAAATTGATGATGTTACGCGTTCCGCTCTCCCGCCCCATTATGAGACCCCATAAAAGAAAAGAAGGCATAAAATGCCCTCTTTTAGAGCGTTATCAGAAGGTGTAACTGACGCCGGTCCAGAGTATCGCCTGGCCGCTTTTATCAATCATCGGGCTGTCTTTGATTTCACTGTCGAAGCGGGTATAGCGTCCAACGACGCCGACGTTCCACTCCGGCGAGATCTGATAGCTGGCGCTCAGCTCAACGTACGGTGACCAGCTGTCGTCCGGATTGTAACGGCTGATGCCGGTACGGGCGCTTTCATGGCCGGAAACACCGTATTAATAGCGGTTTTGATTGGCACTGTTCCACATCGCCCCTATACTTGGGGTCGGGCTGAAATCACCCATTTCGAAACCGTAAAGGTAGGTTAAGTCCCAGATCATACCGTTGCTGTTGTTCAGCGCGTCCCCCAGTCGGCAGTATGACGATAGGTGGCACCCGCCATCAGGGTCATGCGGCGCTTATCCAGCCCTTTCATATCGCCCAGATCGTTGTCGCTGGGTTTGTACTCCTGCGGAGAACCGAGCACCGTCAGTGACAGCTGGTTCTGCGAGTCTTTCCACAGGTAGTAACCGCCCTGCAGGCTGCGGAACCAGAAGTTTTCACCTTCGTAATTGATCACCGGAACCGGCAGATAACGGTCCTGACCACCACGATAAGGGGACTCGGCATAAATCACTGAAGCACCGACAGAAGGCGGTGCGGCGTTAACGCCGCCAGAGAGCCAAATGACAAGGTAAAAGTGCGACAAGCGCCTTAAATTTGAATTGGTTCACAATTTATTCATTCCATAAATATAACAATCAAACATGAAGTCTAACGTTTTTTTGCGACTTGATTAACTTACTATCGAAATCCTTTAAGCGACCAGCCGCTGAAAGTGGCATTAAAGGTTAAAATCACGTTAAGTTAAGTCATCAGAGGCGCATACCGGCCTTACATCAAACCGATTATGTTGTTGATCTCACTCTCACCTATCCACAGCCATGGAGGAAATTTCTTAGAAGCCATCTACAGTTAGAAGTAAGACCATACATACAGTACGAGCAGAGTGACCATAAAAATTGTGTATCCCGATAAAAACGATCAGGTTGGCATAAAGGGTTGCTGTACTCAATAGAGAATATCTTCCGGGAGCTGCATGAGCCTCTAAATTACGCTCCTTACCTGTGCTAAAAACGAAAGAACGGGCATCGCTATGAATATATTCGATCACTATCGTCAGCGTTATGAAGCTGCCAAGGACGAAGAGTTTACACTGCAGGAATTTCTTGCTATCTGTAAGCAGGATCGCAGTGCATACGCCAACGCTGCAGAGCGACTCTTAATGGCTATTGGTGAGCCATTAATGGTTGACACTGCTCAGGAGCCACGCCTTTCCAGAATATTCTCCAACCGTGTGATGGGACGCTACCCGGCGTTCGAGGAGTTTTACGGCATGGAGGAAGCGATTGAACAAATCGTCTCCTACCTGAAACATGCCGCTCAGGGACTCGAAGAGAAGAAACAGATCCTCTATCTGCTGGGTCCGGTCGGCGGCGGTAAATCTTCGCTGGCTGAACGGCTCAAATCGCTGATGCAGCGCGTACCGATCTACGTACTGAGCGCTGATGGCGAACGCAGCCCTGTCAATGACCATCCGCTCTGCCTGTTCAACCCGCAAGAAGATGCCCATATCCTTGAAAAAGAGTACGGCGTTCCGCGTCGCTACCTCGGCACCATTATGTCGCCGTGGGCGGCCAAACGTCTAAACGATTTCGGTGGCGATATCTCACGTTTTAAAGTGGTTAAGGTCTGGCCGTCGATTCTTGAACAGCTGGCGATTGCCAAAACCGAACCTGGCGATGAGAACAACCAAGATATCTCGGCGCTGGTGGGTAAAGTGGATATCCGTAAACTGGAGAATCACGCGCAAAACGATCCTGATGCCTACGGCTACTCCGGTGCACTGTGCCGCGCTAACCAGGGCATCATGGAATTCGTCGAGATGTTCAAGGCACCGATTAAGGTGCTGCACCCGTTACTGACCGCCACCCAGGAAGGTAACTATAACGGTACCGAGGGCATTTCGGCCCTGCCGTTCAACGGCATCATTCTGGCGCACTCAAACGAATCAGAATGGGTCACCTTCCGTAATAACAAAAACAATGAGGCTTTCCTTGACCGTGTTTACATCGTCAAAGTACCTTATTGCCTGCGGGTCTCAGAAGAGATCAAAATTTATGAAAAACTGCTGAATCATAGTGAGCTGGCCACCTCGCCTTGCGCGCCCGGCACGCTGGAAACATTGGCTCGCTTCTCGATTCTGTCGCGGCTGAAAGATCCGGAAAACTCGAGCATCTACTCCAAAATGCGGGTTTATGACGGTGAAAGCTTGAAAGATACCGATCCTAAAGCCAAATCGTGGCAGGAGTATCACGATTACGCTGGCGTGGATGAAGGGATGAACGGTCTGTCGACCCGTTTTGCCTTTAAGATCCTGTCGCGGGTTTTTAACTTCGACCATGCCGAAGTGGCGGCAAACCCGGTACACCTGTTCTACGTGCTGGAGCAGCAGATTGAACGTGAGCAGTTCCCGCAGGACCAGGCGGAAAGATACCTCGAGCACCTGAAAGGCTATCTGATCCCGAAATATGCTGAGTTCATTGGCAAAGAGATTCAAACCGCTTACCTGGAATCCTATTCCGAGTATGGTCAGAACATATTTGACCGCTACGTGACCTATGCCGACTTCTGGATTCAGGATCAGGAGTATCGCGATCCCGATACCGGTCAGCTGTTCGATCGTGAATCGCTGAATGCGGAACTGGAGAAGATTGAGAAACCTGCTGGCATCAGTAACCCGAAAGATTTCCGTAACGAGATCGTCAACTTTGTGCTGCGCGCCCGGGCACACAACAACGGTCGTAATCCGAACTGGACCAGTTATGAGAAATTACGCACCGTGATCGAGAAGAAAATGTTCTCGAATACGGAAGAGTTGCTGCCGGTGATCTCCTTCAATACCAAGACCTCTACCGATGAGCAGAAGAAACACGACGATTTCGTCGATCGCATGATGGAAAAAGGCTATACCCGCAAACAGGTTCGCCTGCTGTGTGAATGGTATTTGCGTGTGCGTAAATCGTCCTGATTAACGTAAGCAAGCCGGTATTGCGATACCGGTTGTCTAAAGGTCGGGCATGCCCGACCTGCTTGCAATGTAGTTTGGGGGAACACTATGGCCTATTTCATCGATCGCCGGCTTAACGGTAAAAACAAGAGCGCGGTCAACCGCCAGCGCTTCTTGCGCCGTTATAAGTCGCAAATCAAGCAGTCGATCTCCGAGGCCATTAATAAACGCTCGGTTACCGACGTCAGCAGCGGTGAATCTGTTTCGATACCTATTGATGACATCAATGAGCCGATTTTTCACCAGGGACGCGGCGGTAATCGCCATCGCGTGCATCCCGGAAACGACCATTTTGTGCAGAATGACCGCATCGAGCGGCCGCAGGGCGGCGGTGGCGGCGGCAGTGGTCAGGGCAATGCCAGTCAGGATGGCGAAGGTCAGGATGAATTCGTCTTTCAGATTTCCAAGGATGAGTATCTCGATCTGCTGTTTGAAGATCTGGCGCTGCCCAACCTGCGCCGCAACCAGCATCGTCAGCTGAATGAGTACAAAACGCACCGCGCCGGTTACACCTCTAACGGGGTTCCCGCCAACATCAGCGTAGTGCGCTCGTTACAAAATTCACTGGCGCGCCGTACGGCGATGACCGCAGGTAAACGGCGCATGCTGCATGAGCTGGAAGAGACGCTCAGCATCGTGGAAAAATCGGAACCGGCACAGTTGCTGGAAGAGGAACGCCTGCGCAAAGATATCGCCGAGCTGCGCGCACGCATCGAACGGGTGCCGTTTATCGACACCTTTGACCTGCGCTACAAAAACTTTGAGAAACGCCCGGAACCCTCCAGCCAGGCGGTGATGTTCTGCTTAATGGATGTCTCGGGTTCGATGGATCAGGCCACTAAAGATATGGCCAAGCGTTTCTACATTCTGCTCTATCTGTTCCTGAGCAGGACCTACAAAAATGTCGATGTGGTCTATATCCGCCACCACACTCAGGCTAAAGAGGTCGACGAACAGGAGTTCTTCTACTCGCAGGAGACCGGTGGCACCATCGTGTCCAGTGCCCTGAAGCTGATGGATGAGGTGGTAAAAGATCGTTATGACCCGGCACAGTGGAATATCTACGCTGCGCAGGCGTCCGATGGCGACAACTGGGCCGATGACTCACCGTTTTGTCACGAAATTCTGGCGAAGAATATCCTGCCGGTGGTGCGTTACTACAGTTATATCGAGATCACCCGCCGTGCCCACCAGACGCTATGGCGCGAGTATGAGCATCTGCAGGCGATGTTCGACAACTTCGCGATAGAGCATATTCGCGAACCGGAAGATATCTATCCGGTGTTCCGATCTCTGTTTCGTAAACAGGCGACCGAAGCCTGATCATCCAAGCCGGCTTATCACCGGCTTGTTTTTTATCTGCCTAATAACCTGATAAAACAGTCGGTTTTCTGCCGCTTGCCTGCCAACTCCCTCATTCTTCACATTAATCTGATTCCATTTACCACTAAGCAATTTGTATAATTCTCATTTTGACCATGACAACTCCTTGATAAAACATTATCTGTCAGACATAGCATGGACATTTGTCATGATTTGATGCAACTCAACGCCATATCTCAGGAGCCCGGGTTTGAACCACACCATTGTTTACAGTCTGTTTATCATCGGTTCTGTGCTGGTAGCCTCAAGCATTTTGCTCAGCTCTTTCTCCTCGCGCCTCGGCATTCCTATCCTGGTTATCTTCCTGGCACTGGGTATGCTGACCGGGATTGATGGCATCGGCGGCATCGCCTTTGATAACTATCCCGCCGCGTATCTGATCTCTAACCTAGCGCTGGCTATCATCCTGCTGGATGGCGGCATGCGGACCAAAGCCAGCTCGTTTAAGGTGGCGCTGGGGCCCGCCCTGTCGCTGGCGACCGTCGGCGTGATGATTACCGCCGGCTTAACCGGGGTGGTGGCAGCCTGGCTGTTTAATCTGGATATGATGCAGGGCTTTCTGATTGGCGCGATTATCGGTTCAACCGATGCGGCGGCGGTGTTCTCGTTGCTAGGCGATAAGGGGCTGAATGAGCGCGTCAGTTCTACCCTTGAGATTGAGTCCGGCAGTAACGACCCGATGGCGGTGTTTCTGACCATTACCCTGATTGAGATGATTGAGCAGGGCCAGACCGGGCTCGACTGGATGTTCCTTGTGCATCTGGTGCAGCAGTTCGGGCTGGGCATTGTGTTAGGTCTGGGTGGCGGCCGGGCGTTACAGCAGTTAATCAACCGCATCAGCCTAGCCGGTGGACTCTATCCGCTGCTGGCGTTGAGTGGCGGCATTCTGGTTTTCGCCCTGACCACGGTATTAGAAGGCAGCGGCATCCTCGCGGTCTATCTGTGCGGCTTTCTGCTGGGCAACAGCCCAATCCGTAACCGTCACGGTATTTTGCAGACCTTCGACGGCATGGCCTGGCTGAGTCAGATTGGTATGTTTATCGTGCTGGGCCTGCTGGTTACGCCGTCTGATCTGTGGCATATCGCGGTGCCAGCGATGATTCTGTCGCTGTGGCTGATTCTGGTGGCGCGTCCGCTCTCGGTGTTTATCGGCCTGCTGCCGTTCCGCAGTTTCACAACCCGCGAACGTTTCTTTATCAGCTGGGTGGGTTTACGCGGTGCGGTACCGATTATCCTGGCGGTATTCCCGATGATGGCGGGATTAGAAAACGCCTCGCTCTACTTCAATATTGCCTTCTTCGTGGTGCTGGTCTCGCTGATGCTGCAGGGCACCTCGCTGGGCTTTGCCGCCAAAAAAGCCAAAGTGGTGGTGCCGCCGACCGCCTCGCCTATCAGCCGGGTGGGTCTGGACATTCATCCGGAGAATCCGTGGGAGCAGTTTGTTTATCAGCTCAGCGCCGATAAATGGTGTGTCGGTGCCGCGCTGCGCGATTTGCAGATACCGCGTGAAACCCGGATTGCGGCGCTATTCCGCGATAACGTGCTGATGCACCCCAATGGCGGGACGCGCCTGAAAGAGAACGATGTAATCTGCGTGATTGGCCGCGAGCGCGATCTGCCGGCGCTCGGCAAGATGTTCAGCCAGTCGCCGCCGGTCTCGCTCGATCAGCGCTTCTTCGGGGACTTCATCCTTGATGCAGAAGCCCGTCTGCGCGATGTGGCACAAATCTACGGCCTCGAGCTGGACGAAGCGACCAATGACCAGCAATCGCTGGGGCAGCTGATGCTCAGCATGCTGGGCGGCGCGCCGGTGGTTGGCGATCAGGTGGAATGGAATCAGCTGACCTGGACCGTCGCCGAGAAAGAAGATAACCGGATCGTGAAGATTGGCGTACGTCCGTCTGAAGAGAAGGAATAATCCTAATCATTCGGCCACGTTAATTTCTGCTAATGCACTAAGCTAATAGTTCAAGCCAGCATAAACGGGAGAAATGAATGGGACACGTGGTTAAAATTGGACGTTATGAGATTGTGGATGCCGATCTTGACAGTGACAACCCCGACACCGTCAGTATCCCCTGTGATACCAATCCCGGCTTAAGCAGGTTTTATGGCAAGTACATTGATAATGAATAACCCGAGCCGCTTGTGGAGCGGAACGCGTAAAAATATCATCGTGAAGTTCGCCCTGAGTTTTTTTGATTTGATTGCACTTAATCTGGCGCTGTTTTCATCGGCCGCCACTATTCAGTGGTATTTGGGGAGAGCTGGATACATTTATTCTATTCCCCCGCAACAAATTGAGTACCGTTTTGTCGCGCAGTTTATTATGTCCGTCATGTGTACCTGTTGGTTCTGGGTACGCCTGCGCCACTACACCTATCGCAAGCCCTTTTGGTTCGAGCAGAAAGAAATCGTTAAGACGCTTTTCGTTTTCTCCCTGCTCGATCTCGCTCTGATTGCTTTCTCTAAGTGGGATTTCTCCCGCATGGTGTGGGTGTACAGCTGGACGTACGCGCTGCTGCTGCCATTAATGCGCGCCCTGGTTAAGCGCGCCATTAACAAAGCCGGTCAGTGGCAGAAAGAGACCATCATTATTGGTTCTGGCCGCAACGCCACCGAAGCCTACGCCGCGCTGCAGAGCGAGGAGATCCTCGGTTATAACGTGCAGGCATTTATCTCAGTAGATGATGTGCCAGCGCAGCAGACGGTAAATGGCGTGCCGGTGATCACCTGGAAGGATATCAACTGACAAACCATCGACCGCGACAACGTGCAGTTTATTGTGGCGATGGAATATGAGCAGCAACCGATGCGCGACCGCTGGCTGAAGTTCCTGTCGAAGATGAACTGTCGTTCAGTCTCGGTGATCCCGACCCTGCGCGGTGTGCCGCTCTGCGGTACCGACATGTCGTTTATCTTCAGTCATGAAGTGATGATCCTGCGGGTCGGCAACAACCTGGCCAAACATTCGTCGCGGTTCCTGAAGCGCGCCTTTGACCTGATTGTCGCCTCGATGCTGCTGTTCCTCGGTCCGATTTTCGCCCTGCTCTGCTACATGGTGAAACGCGACGGTGGCAACGCCATCTACGGTCATGAGCGCGTCGGCCATGATGGTAAGAAGTTTAAATGCCTTAAATAAGGACTTTAAATTGAAGAACGATCCGCGCATCACTAAGATCGGTGGCTTCCTGCGTAAAACCAGCCTAGATGAGCTGCCGCAGCTGTGGAACGTGATCCGCGGCGAAATGAGCCTGGTGGGGCCGCGCGTCCGGTAATTGAAGCGGAGCTGGAGCGCTATGCTGGCGATGTAAATTACTATCTGATAGCGAAGCCCGGAATGACCGGTTTGTGGCAGGTCAGCGGACGTAACGACATCGACTATGACACCCGCGTCTACTTTGACTCCTGGTATGTAAAAAACTGGGCGTTGTGGACCGATATCGCTATCCTGTTTAAAACCGCCGGTGTGGTACTGCGCCGCGACGGCGCTTACTAAGCCTGTTATGCGATGCCTGTTTACATCAGGCATCGCAACTTCCGCACGTTCCCCGCTATCTTTTTTCGCGCTGAATCATTACCCTCTGCGGCTCGTTTTTTAACAGAACGTTTACCCTCTGGTCGTTATGCAAAAATTTACTCTACTGTTATTGAGCCTGGTGCTGCTGGCACCTTTAGGCATCGATATCTATCTGCCCACGCTGCCGCAGATTGCGGAAGGGCTGAATACCCCGGTCAATCTGGTGCAGACCACTGTTCCTCTGTTTCTGCTGGTGATGGGACTGGGACAACTGGTAACCGGCCCGCTGGTGGATAACTACGGTCGCAAGCCGATCGCCCTACTCGGGCTGGCGCTCTATATTGCAGGCAGCGTCATAGCCGCCACGGCCACCTCGTTTCCGCTGTTCCTGATTGCCCGCCTGGTGCAGGGCTGTGCGTCTGCTGTAGCGCAGTGGTCGCCTTCAGCGGCGTAGGCGTACGTGACCGTCTGAGCGGTAATGACGCAGCAAGCGCCTACGGCTTTCTGAATGGCGCGTTAAACATCGTGCCGGCCCTGGCACCGCTGCTGGGTGGCCTGCTGGCCAGCGCTTTTGACTGGCGCGCGCCCTTCTGGTTCCTGTGCGGCTACGGTGCGCTGATCATGCTGCTGGTGATTATCTGGCTGCCGGAAACGCGTCCGGCCGATACTTTGCGGGTCAAAGACCTGCCGATTGCCCAGTATGCCGCCATGTCTGCGCCAGCCACGCTTTCTCGCTTTTGCCTTTGCCAATGCCGGCACATTGGGCATGGTGCTGACCTATGTCTCGCTGGCTCCGCAGGTATTGATGACCGAGGGTGGCTTATCGCCAATTCAGTTATCCTTTGCCTTTGCCTTTGCCTTTGCCTTTGCCTTTGCCTTTGGTGCCAACGGCTTCTGGATCATGTTCGTCAGCGTGTTCGTCAATAAAACCATCCGCAAAGCGGGACGGCCTTTCTGTCTGGCGATGGGCTTTATTACCATGCTGCTGGGCGCGCTGCTGCTGGCGGGAATGATGCTGTTACCGGCGTCGATGCAGACTCACTGGGCCCTGTATGTGTTCCCAGTAGCAGTATCGGTAGCCTGTCTGGCGTTTACCGTCGGTCCGGCCACCAGCTATGCTCTGGAGCCGTATCAGCAACAGGCTGGGGTAGCCTCCGCATTACAGGGATTTATCCAGATGGCGGGCGGTGCGGCAGGCAGCCTGATTATCGTGGCGCTGCCGATGGCTGAAAAGCTGTCACTGAGCCTGATGATGTTGCTGGGTGCCATGCTGGCGTTGATCGCCTGGCGCTGCAGTAGAAAGATGCGCGGCCGGGTGACCGCGCTGAGCTGAATTTAACTTAGCTGAACCGGAACGCGGGGAGCCAGTGCGCACATCAGTTCGTACCCCACCGTTCCGGCCGCTTTTGCCACCTGATCGATCTTCACCTGTTCGCCCCACAATTCCACCCGTGAGCCGATTCCGGCCTGCGGACAGGGGGTCAGATCGACGGTGATCATGTCCATCGACACCGCACCCACCACCTGGGTCAGTATCCCATCGACGCTGACCGGCGTACCGGTTGGGGCATGACGCGGATAACCGTCAGCATAGCCACAGGCCACCACGCCAATCCGCTGCGCCTGCGTCGCATGATAACGGTAGCCATACCCGACGCCATCGCCCGCCTGTAGCTGCTGAATGCCGATAATCTCACTGCTCAGCGTCATCACCGGTTGCAGACCGCTGCCGGCAATATCCTGCCAGTCGCCGCTCGGTGACGCGCCATAAAGAATAATACCGGGCCGCACCCAGTCATAGTGCGCTTCTGGATGCCACAGGGTGCAGGCGGAGTTGGACAGCGATCGCGGGCAGCTCAGCCCCTCGGTCGCCTGCTCAATCCGCTGCAGCGGAACAATAATGCCATCAGGGTTTTCCGCATCCGCGAAATGGGCCATCAAGGTCATTTCAGCGACGTTGTTAAGCGCGCGCAGTTTCTGCGACGCCGCGTTCACCTGTTCGGGCCGGAAGCCGAGCCGGTTCATTCCGCTGTTGACCTTAAGGTAGATATCGACCGGCGCCGACAGCGTCGCGTTAGCCAGCGCTTTAATCTGCCAGTTGCTGTGTACGCTTGTGGTCAGGCGATAGCGATCGATCAGCTGCAGGTCCTCTGGCTGAAAAAATCCCTCCAGCAGCAGGATCGGTTTTTTCCACCCCTGCTCGCGTAACAGAATTGCCTCTTCCGGATTAAGCAGGGCAAAGCCATCGGTGGTGGCCAGACTTTCCCAGACGCGGGCAAGACCATGGCCGTAAGCGTTAGCCTTAACCACCGACCAGACGCGGGACGCAGGTGCGGCCTGGCGAACCACCGCCAGGTTATGTCGCAATGCCTGCTGATTGATGGTGGCGACAATCGGACGTGACATCCTTCCTCTCCCTGAGAGCTTAACGGGTAGCGTTGGCGTTACGCAGTGGCGAAGCACTCGCCACGAAACCGGGTAAGTAGCGGAACACCGATAAGTCATCGGCGGCGATCGACGGTTTTTTACCGCAGAGCAGATCGGCCAGCAGCTGACCCGAACCGCAAGCCATCGTCCAGCCCAGCGTTCCGTGACCGGTATTGAGCCAGAGATTAGCCACCGGAGTGGCACCGACAATTGGCGTACCGTCGGGCGTCATTGGACGTAAGCCGGTCCAGAAACTGGCCTGCGCCAGATGACCACCTTCAGGATAGAGATCACTGACCACCATCTCCAGCGTTTCCCGCCGTGCTTCGGTCAGTCTGGTTTTAAAACCAACAATTTCCGCCATGCCGCCAACCCGGATACGATCGTCAAAGCGGGTTACCGCGACTTTGTAAGTTTCGTCGAGAATGGTTGAGACCGGGGCAGCATCCGGGTTTTTAATCGGGATGGTGAGTGAATAGCCTTTCAGCGGATAGACCGGGATATCGACCACGTTGCGCAGCAGCGCGGTGGAATAGGAACCCAGCGCCACCACATAGCTGTCCGCCTTAACGATCTCCTCGCCGCACTTCACGCCGTAGATACGGTTACCGTCGCGCAGCAGGTGGTCGATCGGGGTATTGAAGCGGAACACCACGCCGGCCTGTTCTGCCATTTTTTCCAGCCGCTGGGTAAACAGCTGGCAGTCGCCGGTTTCATCATTCGGCAGGCGTAAACCGCCGGTCAGTTTATGCTGGGTGGCCGCCAGCGCCGGTTCAACCCGTGCCAGCTCATGCGCCTCTAGCAATTCGTAGGGCACGCCCGCTTCGCGCAGTACAGCAATATCTTTGCTGGCGCTGTCGTATTGCTGTTGCGTGCGGAACAGTTGCAGGGTGCCACCCTGCCGGCCTTCATAGGCGATGCCGGTTTCGGCGCGCAGCGCTTTCATGCAATCACGGCTGTATTCCGCAATCCGCACCATCCGGCTTTTGTTCTGCTGATAGTGGTTGATATCGCAGTTACGTAACATCTGCCACATCCACTCCAGCTGGAAGCTGCTGCCATCCAGCCGCACCGCCAGCGGCGCATGCCGCTGAAACATCCACTTCACCGCTTTCAGCGGCACGCCCGGCGCCGCCCAGGGCGCTGCATAGCCTGGCGAAATCTGCCCGGCATTGCCTGCGCTGGTCTCCAGCGCCGCGGCAGGCTGACGATCAATCACCGTCACCCGATGTCCGGCCCGCGCCAGATACCACGCGCTCGCCACACCTACCACACCACTTCCCAGAATCACAACGTGCATATGTCTCCCACCCGGCATGTAAAAACATAATTCACTCTTCATCAAGCGAAATTCAGCGGATTCACTCAGCGGACGTCACCCCGAAATTTCAGCAACTATTTCACATCTTTTTTACTTAACAGGTAACTAAAATCATATTACTGCGCAAAATTCAGAGATTTATCCGCCTTATCGGGCCAATTCAGAAATAAATGACAACGAAGCCAGTTAAATCTGCTTTTGGCAGGAGAATCATTCAACCCCATACAAAGCGCTTATAAACAGGATTATATTCCGCATTTTAAATTCCTGGTCGAGTTAAAGGCTATTAAATTCCACACTAATCCACTCTGAATGATTTTCTGCCAAAGAATTCATTTGAATTAGCATTTCGGATAAGCGACAGTGGGCTATCATTGTTGTGTTCGCTCAGTTTTTTTCGGGTTCCCTTTCTCAGGATGAAGCCTTAAATAACCAAATAACCGGAACGGGTTGCTTTTCGGGTCAGCCAGTTTGCAAAAAAAAAGAGGTGCGCTATGACGACAATCTTTGACGATCCCATCAAGGACAGCAAACGACTCAATGACGGACCAGACTGGACATTCGAACTGCTGGATGTCTACTTAGCCGAGATCGACCGTGTGGCGAAACTCTACCGGCTCGATACCTATCCGCACCAAATCGAAGTAATCACCTCTGAACAGATGATGGACGCCTATTCCAGCGTCGGTATGCCGATCAATTATTCACACTGGTCATTCGGTAAAAAGTTCATTGAAACCGAACAGCGCTACAAGCATGGTCAGCAGGGTCTGGCCTACGAGATTGTGATTAACTCCAATCCCTGCATCGCCTATCTGATGGAAGAGAACACCATGACCATGCAGGCGCTGGTGATGGCGCACGCCTGTTACGGTCATAACTCTTTCTTCAAAAATAACTACCTGTTCCGCAGCTGGACCGATGCCGGTTCGATTGTTGATTACCTGCTGTTTGCCAAAAATTACATCAGTGATTGCGAGGAGCGCTACGGCGTCGAGGAAGTCGAACGACTGCTCGACTCCTGCCACGCGCTGATGAACTACGGCGTTGACCGTTATAAACGGCCGCAGAAGATCTCGCTGCAGGAGGAGAAAGCGCGGCAGAAGAGTCGTGAAGAGTATCTGCAGAGCCAGGTGAATACCCTGTGGCGTACTCTGCCACGGCGTGAAAAAGAGACGGTGCAGGTTGAAGCGGCGCGTTATCCGTCTGAACCGCAGGAGAACCTGCTCTATTTTATGGAGAAGAACGCTCCGCTGCTGGAGCCGTGGCAGCGTGAAATCCTGCGCATCGTGCGTAAGGTGAGCCAGTATTTCTATCCGCAAAAGCAGACCCAGGTGATGAACGAGGGCTGGGCCACCTTCTGGCACTACACCATCCTTAACCATCTGTATGACGAAGGCAAAGTGTCGGAACGATTCATGATGGAGTTCCTGCACAGCCACACTAACGTGGTGTTTCAGCCGCCGTACAACAGCCAGTGGTACAACGGCATCAACCCTTACGCCTTAGGGTTTGCGAAGTTCCAGGACATCAAACGTATCTGTCAGTCACCAACCGAAGAGGATCGCTACTGGTTCCCGGATATCGCCGGTTCGGACTGGCTGGAAACCCTGCACTTCGCGATGCGTGAATTCAAGGATGAGAGCTTCATCAGTCAGTTCCTGTCGCCGAAAGTGATGCGTGACTTCCGGCTGTTTACCGTGCTGGATGATGATCGCAATAACTACCTTGAGATTGTGGCTATCCACGATGAGGCGGGCTACCGGGCGATTCGCCAGCAGCTTTCGGCGCAGTACAACCTGAGCAATCTGGAGCCTAACATTCAGGTGTATAACGTGGACTTACGTGGCGATCGCTCGCTGACGTTGCGCTATGTGCCGCAGAGTCGTACCCCGCTGGATAAAAGCCGGCGCGAGGTGCTGAAGCATGTGCATCGTCTGTGGGGATTTAATGTGATTCTGGAACAGCAGAATGAAGATGGCAGCGTCGAGCTGCTGGATCGCACGCCCTCACGCGGCTCACCGCTCTGACCTGAGAATAAAAAACCGGACGCGATGTCCCGTTTTTTATTAGCGTTTACTGCCGAAGTCGTCCGGCATGCTTTTTTGCATGCTGTGCCAGATTTCACCGCTGCGACGGCCATAGTGGCGTACCGCATCAACGATCTCGTCCTGGCTCGGCTCTTTATCGCACAGCGCCAGCAGCGAGAGGTAGAAATCACGCGCCACCTGACGAGCTTCCGGGTTGGAGAAATAGTGACGCCCTACCCGGGTATAGAGTCCTTTCAGCCCATTCAGGATTAAGCCGTAGATCGGGTTGCCGGAGGCAAACGCCAGACCACGGAATATCCGGTAATCGAGTTCGGTATAGGCCTCAGCCTGGCCATCGGCACTGGCAACGGTCTCCAGCACTTCACGCGCTTTTTCCGGATGATGACGCAGGGCGCGACTGATAAAAATTGACGATATATTGGTACGAACCGACAGCAGGTTATCGATCAACACCGGCACGCTGTCGTGATCGAGACGCGCCAGGGTTTCCAGAATATTCAGTCCGGAGGTTTCCCAGAAGTCATTCACCCGGGTCGGTTTTCCGTGCTGAATGGTCAGCCAGCCATCACGCGCCAGGCGCTGTAACACTTCCCGTAGGGTGGTCCGTGTTACCCCAATCAATTCAGAAAGCTCACGTTCAGCGGGAAGAATCGACCCTGGCGGAAAGCGGCTGTTCCAGATGCTTTCAATAATATACTCTTCAGCAAATCCCGCTGGGCTCTGAGCCTTAATTACCATAGCAGTGTGTTCTCGTTGCTTTCTTAATCGTGATGGGCACTCATCATACCAGACGCCCTATAGCGGATATAGCCTGCGCAACACTTTAAACCGGACGCAGATGCAATTTTCCGGGCTGACTCACGGTGAAACTGCGCTAATTTGCGCCCGGCACCGCTAAAGATTATTCTTTGCGGCAGAAATGCATACACAACAACAGGATACTCATTCCGATGGATATGACATACGAGCAGGCGTTAAAACGGAATTTTCTCGGCCAGTCGCCCGATTGGTATAAAGCATTAATGCTGGTATTCCTGATCGTGAATCCGTTGATTTATGCTTTTGTCAGCCCGTTTGCCGCCGGCTGGTTGCTGGTGGCGGAATTTATTTTTACCCTAGGTATGGCGCTTAAATGCCATCCGCTGTTGCCAGGCGGCCTGCTGGCGCTGGAGGCGATAATTATCGGCATGGCCAGCGCCGATCAGGTCAAAACCGAGCTGGCAAATAATCTGGAAGTACTGTTGCTGCTGATCTTTATGGTTGCAGGCATCTTTTCTATGAAGCAGCTGCTGCTGTTTGTCTTTACCCGCCTGCTGCTGTCAATCCGCTCAAAAGTGCTGCTCGGCGTGACGTTCTGTCTGGCCGCCGCCTTTCTTTCTGCTTTCCTGGACGCGCTGACGGTACTGGCCGTGGTGATCAGCGTGGCCGTCAGCTTTTATGAAAGCTGTCACCGTGTCGCCTCCGATCCGCAATACCAGCATCACCCGCTGGCGCAGCGTGAAACGCTGGACCAGTTCCGCGCCTTTCTGCGCAGCCCGATGATGCAGGCGGGCGTCGGGACCGCACTGGGTGGCGTGATGACCATGGTGGGAGAACCGCAAAACCTGATTATTGCTCACGCCGCCAGCTGGGACTTCACTCAGTTCTTTCTGCGGATGGCGCCGGTCACGGTCACGGTGCTGATCTGCGGCATCATCACCAGCGTGCTGGTCGAAAAATTCCGCTGGTTTGGCTATGGTGCCACCCTGCTCGCCAGCGTGCGTCAGCTGCTGGAAGAGAGTGAACAGCAAAACACCGCGCAGCGTACCCGTCAGGAGAAGCTGAAACTGTGGATTCAGGCGGCGATTGGCATCTGGTTAATTGTCGCGCTGGCGTTTCATCTGGCAGAGGTCGGCCTGATCGGGCTGTCGGTGATTATTATGGCCACGGCGCTGTGCGGCATCACCGATGAACATACTATTGGTCAGGCGTTTACCGAAGCGCTGCCTTTTACCGCCTTGCTGACGGTGTTTTTTGCCATCGTGGCGGTGATCATCGAGCAGCAGCTGTTTGCGCCGCTGGTCACCTTCGTGCTCAGCACTGAACCCGACGCTCAGCTTAAGTGATTTTACGTCTTCAATGGTCTGCTCTCCTCCATTTCAGATAACGTCTTCGTTGGGTCGGTTTACATCAATGAGGCGCGCCATGCCTTTGATCGTGGCGCGATTGACGCCCAGCAGTTTGAATTGCTGACAGTAGCGATCAATACCGGCACCAATCTGCCATCGGTCGCCACACCGAACGGCCAGGCGGCGTTCCTGTTTCTACTGACCTCGGCGCTGGCACCGCTGATTCGTCTGTCGTACGGACGAATGGTGTGGATGGCGCTGCCGTTTACCGTGGTGCTGTCGCTGGTGGGCTATCTGGGAATCCACTTTCTGCTGGTGCCGTATACTCACAGCCTGCTCAGTATCGGATGGCTTTTACCGCCGCACCTGTAGACCTTTTAGCCGGTCTGGATCAGGTTCAGGTCATATTTGAACATGATTTTTCCCCGCACTAGGCTGGTTTGGCGACGCTTTTGGTTTACACTGCGAGGCATAAACGTTTACAGGGAATGCAATATGTTACGATATCTGAATCAATGTTCTCGTGGTCGCGGAACCTGGTTATTACTGGCCCTGACAGCGCTGGCGCTCGAGCTTACGACGTTATGGTTCCAGCATGTCATGGGTCTCAAGCCCTGCGTAATGTGTATCTATGAGCGCAATGCGTTATTTGGCGTGATGGGTGCCGGTCTGATCGGCGCCATAGCGCCAAAAACGCCGTTACGACTGGTGGCGCTGGCGTTGTGGTTATACAGCGCATGGCAAGGTCTGCGCCTTTCTTACGAACACACCATGATTCAGCTGCATCCCAATCCTTTTACCACCTGTGACTTCGCTGCCCGCTTCCCCAGTTGCTTACCGCTGGATAAATGGCTGCCGTCAGTATTTCTCGCCAGCGGCGATTGTGCAAAACGCAGCTGGACCTTCCTGTCCTTCAATATGCCGCAGTGGATGATCGTGGTGTTCGCCGCTTATCTGCTGGTCGGGCTACTGGTGCTGATCGCCCAGCCGTTTAAAGCAAAACGCCGCGATCTGTTTAGTCGCTGATAGCAAAAAGGCTGCCACTGGCAGCCTTTTTGATGATTACTCCGGCGCTTAGCCGTTGCGGTCAGGTCGATCGATAATGTGATCTTCCCAGTCGCGCACTTCACTCTCCCGCACCGCAATGTAACGCACCGAAATTCGCTGAGCGTGCATCTCTTTTTTCGAACCGGCACGCAGCGGATGCCACGCCGGTAGCAGCTTGCCCTCACCCAACAGGCGATAGGCGCAGGTACGCGGCAGCCAGTTGAAAGTGGTGAGGTTCTCGCGCGTCAGCTTGATGCAATCCTCTTCATATTCGAAGCGACGTTCATAATTGCGGCACTGGCAGGTTTTGATATTCAGCTGATTACAGGCAACGTTGGTGAAATAGATCTCATCCGTGTCAGCATCCTGCAGCTTGTTCAGACAGCACTGCCCACAACCATCACACAAGGATTCCCATTCCTCATCGCTCATTTGTGCCAAGCGTTTGTGTTGCCAGAAAGGGGTGTCAGCCATGATGATTGTCCGGGTTTAGCGTAAACCGCACCTTATAAAGCCTCTGATGCGGCGATGCAAGTTTTTACAGTACGCGCGTGCTGATGCCGTGTCCGGCCAGTGACACTTCCAGCTGGTCGCCAGAGCGCATCGGGCCGACCCCTTCCGGTGTTCCGGTCAGGATGACATCGCCGACGCGCAGGGTGAAATACTGGCTCATGTGCGCAATCAGCGGCAGGATTTTATGGATAATGTCCGCCGTGGAATCGTGCTGACGCACCTCACCACTCACCTGCAGCTTAAGTTCGGTATTCTGCGGGTCATCACTGAATTCAGCGGCCGGAATAAAACCGGAAATCGGGCAGGAATTATCGAAACCTTTCGATTTTTCCCACGGCTGGCCCGCTTTCTTCAGCCCCGCCTGCAGGTCACGCAGCGTCAAATCAAGCGCCACGCCATATCCGGCAATCGCCTGCGCCACATGCGCTTCTGTCGCCTGCTTCAGGGGTGCGCCAATCAGTACCGCCAGCTCAACCTCATGATGCACTTCGCCAAACGCATCCGGAATCGACAGCGGCTGGCGCAAATCACACAGTGAGGTTTCCGGCTTGATGAAAATGACCGGTTCGGTGGGAGTGGCACTGCCCATCTCTTTAATGTGTTTCGCATAGTTGCTGCCAACGCAAACCACTTTGCTGACCGGAAAATCCAACAGAGCGCCTTGCCAGTTACGATGCTGATACATGTTATCCCCTGCGTAGGTTAGGTGTGATGCCAGCGTGGCTGGCGGGTCGATGTTTGCGGCTGTGTTGATCGAAATGCCAATCTCATCGCCTGATAATAAGACGCTTTTAGCTCTCCGGGGGGGGGAAGAATTTGTCAAAAAAGCGTGAATCAGCGCGCTGAAGTGATGAATAAACGTACAAATGACGTTAAATATCAGGCAGTCAATTTAAAATGACTGGATAGATAAGCAGTAGGTTTAACTTTAGCGGGGTCGGAAAAATATTAATCCTGTCAGCATCAGCGCGACAGGATTAATATTTACAGATGAATCTGAATTAAACTTTTTTATCTGTCTGCATATGAACGGTAAGCAGACTTTCTACCAGCGGCGGCAGCTGTAAATAATAGCCCTGCTCACTCAATCCCTGCTTTACTTTATTGATATCTGCATTAGCCTGTCACGGCCCGCCAGCTTTAGCACCATCGCCAGCTGCGGCTTGCCAAACCCTTTCAGCAACTCTGGCGGAACGCGAGAGGAATCGTCTTTTTTTTTCAACATAAAGATAAGTCTGGTCGCGCAGCGGGCTTCTGTAGATCACACAAAAGATATTTTTTACTCGAATTAACCAGCGTTGAGGCTTGTCTGAATATAGCTGTAACTATAACATGCTTGCAGAACTTCGAATATTCACCGTTGGCGCTTTAATGATGATTTTATCATCGCTTAGCCAGCGGTAGTGAAAACAGGACTGAGTCGGGACAGATGTCGCAAACGCCAATCGAATTCAAAGGTAGCAGTTTCACCCTATCTGTCGTCCATCTGCATAACCACGATCCCGCGGTGATTCGTAAGGCACTTCAGGACAAGATTGACCAGGCTCCGGATTTTCTGAAAAACGCGCCGGTAGTGCTGAACGTTGCGGCCTTAAGTGCCGATATTAACTGGAAGCAGCTACAGCAGGCGATTATCGCCACCGGTTTGCGGATTGTCGGCGTCAGCGGCTGTAAAGATGACGCGCTGAAACGCATGATTTCCCGCGCTGGCTTGCCGGTTCTGGCGGAGGGTAAAGAGGCGAAAACGCGCAGTGACGTTCCTGCTCCCGCGCCTGAACCTCAGCCGGTCGCCGTTGAACCGACGATGGCAGCAAAAACCCGCATCGTGAATACCCCGGTGCGTTCGGGTCAGCAAATTTATACCCGTGACGCTGATTTAATCATCACCAGCAGCGTCAGTGCCGGTGCCGAACTGGTTGCAGACGGCAACATTCATATTTACGGCATGATGCGCGGTCGCGCGCTCGCCGGTGCCAGCGGAGACCGCAACTGTCAGATTTTCTGTACCAATCTGGCAGCAGAGCTGGTCTCGATTGCGGGCGAATACTGGATCATGGATCAGATCCCCGAAGCATATTTTGGTAAAGCGGCGCGCCTTTGCCTGCAGGATGGCGCACTCACCATCCAGACACTTAATTAGGCCCCTTTTCTTTTGTTAAGGAAATCAACATTTATGGCACGCATTATTGTAGTTACATCCGGTAAAGGGGGCGTTGGTAAGACCACGTCAAGCGCGGCCATCGCCACCGGTTTAGCGCAGAAAGGCAAAAAAACGGTCGTTATCGATTTTGATATCGGCCTGCGTAACCTCGATTTGATCATGGGTTGTGAACGACGCGTGGTCTACGACTTCGTCAACGTGATTCAGGGCGATGCGTCGCTGAACCAGGCGTTGATTCGCGATAAACGTACCGAGCAGCTCTACATTCTGCCTGCGTCACAGACCCGCGACAAAGATGCACTGACCCGTGAAGGGGTCGAAAAAGTACTGAACGACTTAGCGGCGATGGAGTTCGATTTCATCGTTTGTGACTCTCCAGCAGGGATTGAAACCGGTGCACTGATGGCTCTGTACTTCGCTGATGAAGCGATCATCACCACTAACCCGGAAGTCTCTTCGGTACGTGACTCAGACCGTATTCTCGGTATCATCTCGTCAAAATCCCGTCGCGCTGAAAACAGCCAGGAGCCGGTTAAGGAGCATCTGCTGCTGACCCGTTACAACCCGGGCCGTGTGAATCGTGGCGATATGCTGAGTATGGAAGACGTGCTGGAAATTTTACGCATTCCTCTGGTCGGCGTGATCCCAGAAGATCAATCGGTGTTACGTGCCTCTAACCAGGGCGAGCCGGTGATCCTTGATGGTGAATCTGATGCTGGCAA
Organism: Pantoea sp. Eser; assembly: GCA_009830035.1. Taxonomy (GTDB): domain Bacteria; phylum Pseudomonadota; class Gammaproteobacteria; order Enterobacterales; family Enterobacteriaceae; genus Pantoea. The sequence goes on along the minus strand of SZZY01000002.1, from coordinate 69,725 downwards.
AGCCTATGCCGATACCGTTGAACGGTTGCTCGGTGAAGTACGCCCCTTCCGCTTTATTGAAGAAGAGAAGAAAGGTTTCCTGAAACGCCTGTTCGGGGGATAAACCATGGCATTACTTGATTTCTTTTTATCCAGGAAGAAGAACACTGCCAATATAGCCAAGGAAAGGCTGCAGATTATCGTGGCAGAACGCAGAAGGGGCGACAGTGAGCCCCACTATCTTCCTCAACTTAAGCGCGACATTCTGGAAGTGATTTGCAAATATGTGAAAATCGATCCGGAAATGGTCACGGTTCAGCTCGATCAGAAAGGTGACGACATCTCGATTCTGGAGCTGAACGTCACGCTACCGGAAACGGAAGAAGTGACTAAATGACGCTGACTGTTTCCTGAATTTCCCCTGCGCTGTTGCAGGGGAAATTTTATCGGTCACACCTCGGCCAGAATCTTTTCTATGCCGGGTTTAAGTAATTCGCCCCGCCATCCGGTCAGTAACTCCGGCTGGCGTCCCTGTGGCTTCAATCCCCAGTACTGGCTCAGAACCTGATTAATCTGTCGCCGTGACGCCAGTAATTCCTGACTAAATCCGCTCTGCTCACCCACCTGCTGAACCAGCGCTTTCATCGCTTTAAACACCTGCTTGTAATGCGGATGGTCGATCAGATTGCCGAGCGCCGCAGGCAATTCACTCTCATCCAGCGCCTGGGCTTCTGCCACCAGCGCCACCAGCATTTTGCCGTGGAAACGGATCTCATGACCAGACAGGCCTAGATGGTCCAGCTCGCCCAGCGAACCCGGCAGGAAACGCGCCACTTTCCACAGATGCTCTTCGCGCACCACAAAGTTAACTGCCATATCTTTTTCACGCGCCAGTTTCAGACGCCATGCGGCCAGACGCTGCAGCGCTGCCAGCTGACGCGGACGCAGTTGCCAGGCGTTGGTGATCTCACGCCACGCCTCTTCAGGCGCCAAGCTGTCAAGGCGACGCTGGCACAGGTTGTCACACTCACTGAGTGCAGCCGCCATGTTGCCTGCCGCCTCAGTCTGCACCATCAGCTGATGGGCTATCGGCAGCAGATAGTGGACATCCGCCGCGGCATACTGACATTGACTCTCGGTCAGCGGGCGCGCTAACCAGTCGGTGCGCGACTCGCTCTTATCCAGTTCGACCTGGGTAAAATGCGCCACCATCGAGGCAAAGCCCCACGACAGCGGCTGGCCGGAGAACGCCGCCAGAATCTGGGTATCGATCATCGGCTGTGGCAACACGCCAAAACGGTGCAGGAACACTTCCAGATCTTCGCCGCCGGCGTGCAGGAATTTGGTCACTGCGGTGTCGGTCAGCAACGCGATAAACGGTAACCAGTCACGGATCGCAAGGGGATCGATCAGCACTAACTGGTGATCGTCGAACAGCTGGATCAAACCGAGTTGCGGGTAGTAGGTTCGGGTGCGGACGAATTCAGTATCCAGTGCCACTGCCGTATGCTGGCGCGCTTTCTGGCAGACTTCAGCCAGTTGTTCATCCTGGTCGATCAGAGAGTAGTTCACGTCTAGTTTTTCACCGCAGCCAACAACGTGCGGTGCTCCATGTTAAACACAATAAAAACGCCGGACATGCCGGCGTCTAACCTGAATCCTTGCCAAAACTTAGCCTGCGCTGGCTTTCACTTCGTCGCGCAATTCGCGTCGCAAAATCTTGCCGACGTTGGTTTTTGGCAGCTCATCACGAAACTCGATAATTTTCGGCACTTTGTATCCGGTCAGCTGACGGCGACAGTGGTCGAGCAGCTCTTCTTTAGTCAGTGAGGCATTTTTTTTCACCACGTAGACTTTCACCGCCTCGCCGGAAAGATCGCTGGGCACGCCGATAGCGGCCGCTTCACGTACTTTCGGATGTTGTATCAGCACATCTTCGATCTCGTTGGGATAAACATTGAAACCGGATACCAGAATCATATCCTTCTTACGATCGACGATGCGAATAAAGCCTTCCTGATCAACGGTAACAATATCGCCGCTGTGGAGCCAGCCATTTTTAAGCACTTCCTCACTGGCATCCGGACGCTGCCAGTAGCCGAGCATCACCTGTGGACCGCTGATACACAGCTCGCCCGGTTCGCCCGGTGCAACCTCGTTGCCATTATCATCCACAATCAACACATCGGTTGAGGGAACCGGCAAGCCAATGCTGCCGGTGTGGCAGCTGATATCGTAAGGATTGACCGACACTAGCGGCGAGCACTCAGTCAGCCCATAGCCTTCCAGCAGATAGTGACCGGTCAGCTTTTCCCAGCGTTCCGCCACCGCTTTCTGCACCGCCATTCCGCCCCCGGCGGACAGTCGCAGCGTACTGAAGTCGAGCTTATTGAACTGCTCATCATTCAGCAGGGCGTTGAACAGCGTGTTCACGCCGGTGATGGCGGTAAACGGAAACTTCGCCAGCTCTTTAACAAAACCAAGAATGTCGCGTGGATTGGTGATCAACAGATTCTGGCCGCCCAGTTCCAAGAACAGCAGGCCATTCACCGTTAATGCAAAGATGTGATAGAGCGGCAGCGCCGTGACCACGCACTCTTTGCCGTCGCGCAGGACTTTACCGTAGGTGGCTTTAGTCTGCTCCAGATTGGCCTGCATATTGCGATGAGTCAGCATCGCGCCTTTGGCGATGCCGGTAGTGCCGCCGGTATACTGCAGGAAAGCGAGATCGTCATTGCTGACCGTTGGCCGCTGATACGTCAGCGTGGCACCCTTCTCCATCACCTGACGAAACGAGATCGCGCCGGGCAAATGGTATTTCGGTACCAGTCGCTTGACGTATTTGACCACGAAATTGACCAGCGTCGCTTTGACCGGTGCCAGCTGATCGCCCATTCGGGTCAGAATTACGTGGCGGACAGCAGTCTCCGCCACCACTTTTTCCAGCGTATGGGCAAAGTTGGAAACGATAACGATGGCGCTGGCACCGCTGTCATTCAGCTGGTGCTTGAGTTCGCGCGGGGTATAGAGCGGATTCACATTCACCACCACCATGCCGGCGCGCAGTACGCCAAACAGCGCCACCGGATACTGCAGCAGGTTTGGCATCATCAGCGCCACCCGATCGCCCGCTTTTAAGCCCAGCTGCTGTTGCAGATAGGCGGCAAACACGCGGCTTTTCTCTTCCAGCTGGCGATAGGTCATCTTTTGACCCATATTCCAGAATGCAGGTTGATCGGCGTAGCGTTTGGCGGCCTGCTCAAACAGATCCACCAGCGAAGTATAACGATCTGCACTTATTTCGGCTGGCACATCAGCCGGGTAGCGTTTAAGCCAAACCTTATTCAAGGATCCACGCCGATAATCATGTTGTATTTCCATCGCTGCCTCAACCAATCTGTTTTGTTAACAATATTTTAACTGATTGTACCAGTTTGCCTGTTTCGGCATGTTGAGGTTGCGAAGTGCATCACTAAATTTCGTGCTGTTAAAACAGACAAATAAAAAGCCCGGCGGCGACCAGCGCTACCGGGCCAAAAAAGTGTCACTGCCGGGTCACTCAGTTAGAATGGTTTCGACCTGTGCCGGACCGCTATTGTACATTCCCCAGTAGGGATTGGGTCCCCAGTAGCCGGGACGATGACGCGTCGGACCATACCAGATCCACGGAGCGATCGGCTGCGGTGGCGACATTACCTGTCGGGTCAGATGCCAGCGCTGATAGCCGCGCACATCAATCACCACAAATTTGTAGTTCGCCTCGCCAATTTTGCCGGGCTTAGTGCCTTTGATGTTGCCTAGCACCGTGACAAACTGATCTTTCACATCCACCGGATCGACGAAGCCGTGGATATCGGCATAGATACGGCCCACCGAGGCCGCGCCCAGCCGTGGACGGGCACTCTCATCCAGCGGCTGCGTGGCGATCTCCAGCCGGGTTTTGCCGTTGAGGTTAGTGACATTCACCACCTTACCGCCAAAACGCGACTCCTGGCCGGTGTAGATGGCCGGATCGTTCATGACCCGCAACAAATCCTGCTGCGGATGTGGTGGACTGCCCTGCAGGCTGTCCGGAATCGAGACACAACCTGTAAAAACCAGCGTACAGGTCAGCAACAAACCTGTTAGCCCTTTCGCGCACACTGACATAGGCGTCCTCCCGTTACGTAAAGACTTAGACTGGACGCATAACAATTAAGTTGCGTGCGATCTAGCGGCCCGGCAACTTTTTCCATGCCACCTCATTACGCAGATAGGTGGGCTCGGCATTTTCCGGTTGCAGGGTGTTACCCTGGCTTAAAGCAATCACCGCCAGCGGTAACATATCTTCAGCAGCGGGTAAGCTGACTTCACTGGCCTGCAACGTCAGGGAATGGCCCTGCTGGAGTTCGGGATAGGCCTGCCAGCCGGTGCCGGCGGTCATCCACTCGCCCGACAACGCCTGCATCCGTGCCAGCGCGGCCGCGGGTGACAGCACGCTTTCGCTGGCTTCACCCTGCCAGACACCCTGCTCGTCACGCTGGTATTCGGCCCAATAGACCTCACCCATCCGCGCATCAATGGCGGTTAACACGCGGGTGGCACGCTGCAGACGCCAGGCGCCCTCTGCCAGCGTGGCCAGCGTCGAGATACCGATCATCGGCAGCGCCGCACCAAGCGCCAGGCCCTGGGCAATACCAATCCCGATACGCACGCCGGTAAAACTGCCGGGACCGCGACCAAAGGCCAGCGCGTCGAGATCGGTCAGGTCGAGCTGCTGCGCCAGCAGTAACTCTTCGATTAGCGGCAAAATGCGCTGAGTATGATCGCGCGGGGCAATCTCAAATCGGGCATCAATCTGTTGCTGATTCAGCAAGGCGGCTGAACAGGCTTCTGTCGCCGTATCCAGCGCTAAAATTCGGGCTGACATGACCACCTCAGGAGAATGAAAACGGCGCGCATCTTAGCATAAAATCAGGCGTCAGGTTGCTGCCGTGTAAAGGCGATGTCGCGGGTGCGCGGCGTCGGCGGCAGGCTGTTGAGAAACAGCGCGCCGTAAGGCCGCGAAACCAGCCGCTGATCACAAATCACCAGCACGCCACGGTCGTCGGTATAGCGGATCAGACGCCCGACGCCCTGCTTCAGGGTGATTACCGCATCCGGCAACTGCACATCGGTAAACGGATCGCCGCCGCGGATACGGCAATCTTCCATTCGCGCCTTAAGTAACGGATCTTCCGGTGAGGTGAACGGAAGCTTATCGATGATGACCAGCGAAAGCGCATCGCCGCGCACGTCGACCCCTTCCCAGAAACTGCTGGTCGCAACCAGTAAGGCGTTGCCTTTATCGATAAACTGTTTCATCAACTGACCTTTGCTGGTTTCGCACTGCACCAGCACCGGTAAAGTCATTGAGGCACGGAATTCCGCCGCCAGCTCACGCATCATCAGGTGAGAGGTACAGAGGAAGAAGCAGCGCCCTTTGTTGGCGTCAATCAGCGGCTTCATCATGGCGGCAAGCTGACGTGCGCCGCCGGGACGATTAGGTTCAGGCAGGTTGCGCGGCACGCATAGCAGCACCTGTTGGGCATAATCGAACGGACTGTTCAGAATCAAACTTTTTGCTGCGTTCACGCCCAGCCGCTCAGCAAAGTGCTCCATCTTCTCATCCACGCCAGCGTGGCTGAGGTAAAAATCCAGGCCGCTTTCGGTTATCCATCACTTCGCGGAAGAGTTCCGCCACCGACAGTGGCGTCAGCGCCAGAATAAAGTGACGTGAGGTGCATTCATACCAGTAGCTGTAGCCCGGCTAATTGATCGCCCGCAGCCGCTTCAGCCGGCCACGGTAGAGCGCCGCCCGCTCAAACGCCGCATCCAGCAATGCTGAACGGCCAAGGGAGAGTTTGATGACGTCGTAACAGAGTTCAAGCGCATCATCCAGCAGCGTAAACATCCGCAGGATGTTGTTATCGCTCAGCAGTTCACGCAGATTACTGCGGTAACCCGGGTCGCCTAACGACAGGCGAAAATCCTGAGCGCACTGCGCCAGACGATCGGCGGACTTCTGCAGTTGCTGCACGTCGCGCACTTCGGTGCGGTAGGCGGTAATAATATCTTTGGCGAGGTCGAGCAGTTGCCGGCTGGAGAGTTGTTGGCCGAAATACTGGCTGGCGATGTCGGGAAGCTGATGGGCCTCATCGAAGATCATTACGTCCGCTTCGGGAATCAGTTCGCCGAACCCACCCTCTTTGACCACCAAGTCAGCCAGAAACAGGTGATGGTTTACCACCACCACATCCGCGTCCATGGCCCGCTTACGCGCTTTGACTACAAAGCACTCTTTATAACGCGGGCAGTCGGTGCCGAGACAGTTATCGTTGGTGCTGGTGACCAGCGGCCAGACCGGACTGTCTTCGGTGACGCCGGCACAGCTGCTGATATCGCCATCCACCGTCTGTGAAGACCAGCTCCGCAGCGTCACCAGGTCAGTCAGCGCCTGTACGGCCAGATCGCCGCCCGCCATCGACTGCTGGTCCAGCCGCTCCAGGCAGAGATAGTTGGATCGCCCTTTCAGTAAGGCGGTCTTTCCTTTGTATTTCAGTGCGCCGATCATGTTGGGCAGATCGCGGCCGTAAAGCTGATCCTGCAGCGCTTTCGATCCGGTCGAGACGATCACTTTCTTGCCGGCCCGCAGCGCGGGAGCCAGATAAGCATAGGTTTTCCCGGTGCCGGTACCGGCTTCTACCACCAGTTCATCCTGCTCTTTTACGGCTTCGGATACCGCCTGCGCCATTTCACGCTGCGCTTCACGCGGTTTAAAGCCGGCTATAGCCTGCGCCAGCGTGCCGTCAACTGCAAATCGTCTACCACATACCCTCTCAAAGAACGGCAAAAACAATGTAATTATGTCAGTATTAAATTCACAAAGCAAAATATAGGATAATCAGCAGGTTAACGATAAACCGGCCACTAGGGCTTGCCTGACGCACCCCGGACCGACGGATAACAGGCGGCGAAATTATATCGATGAGGTGCTCAGCGGGCCGGACAAACCCGCCAGGTTAAACCGCCCTGTGGATATAGAACGAGGGTCAGAAACAACAAAACCGCCTGAATGACGGTTTTGTTGGGGTGACGCATTGACTGCGTCGCGTGATAACAGCAGGTGATTAAAAAAGCCTGTTAGCTACCGAGGGTCAGGCTGGCAGGGAAGGTTAAATATCCTTTTCTAACGGATCCTGTCCGGGCTCTTCTTCATCTTCCGGATAGATTTCAGCGTCATCAGGCAGCGGTTCATCGTAATCAGGACGTTCAGACATAATTACCTCCGGTGATAAATAGCAGTGCTGCTATTTCATCTCAGCATAGTTAACCGCCACTTCCGCCCGCCCGTTTTTGGTTAAAAGTGTGAGTTAAGCGGTAATAATCCTGCTGCCGTGCCCCTGACTGCCGTGGCCGCTAGTGATGAATGTAAAAGGCCCCCGCCAGCATGATGACGAAGAGAACGGCAAAGGTGATAAAACCCTGCTTTGCACCACACGACAGACCGACAAACGCCGATACCACAATAAACAGCAGCGTCAGTGCGCCTGCCATTACCCAAAACAGATACTGCGTATTCGCCATGCTTTAATCCTCATCCTGTGGCGTCATTTATCGGCTGATTTATATCATTTTTTGCTCCGGGGTGCGCCACTTCTGTTGCCCGGCGTGCCGCTTACCTTCCGCTACCGCCTGAGACAGTGTGATGCCGCTATCAAATGCGACAGATAGCTGCGAGGAACCAAGTGCACAGATTATAATCATTACATCAACTTATCGTTGAGATGTGGCATCCGTAAGGTGAGGTGCGGTCGGCACATTAGCGCAGACCGCCTCTACCGCACTGCCTGCCTCAGGCGAAGGAACGTTATGAATCATTCCCGCATCGGATCGCTTATCGGCGTGCTGCTGGTCTGTGGCTGCCAGGCACCTACACCTGATCAGGCGCGCCTCGGTCAGCCGGTGTTTCAGGCCCAGAGCGCCCGCACCGTGCCGCAGCTTAGCGACTGTATTTATCGTGGCTGGTCCACCACGGAGGTGATCGCCAAGGACAACACCACCCATACTCAACCGCGAGGTGAGCAGATCACCGTCCTGACGTGGGAAGATTCGATATTCGCCGATGTGACGCCACAGCGACACGGTGCCGGGGTAAAATTCTTTACCACTTTTAATCTGTCGCCACAGGTAATGGCCGAGCGTCAGGCTATCGTCAAACGCTTCCTGTGAGGGGGCAGAGATGACAGCGGCATAAGGAATGTGCCAGGCTAATGCCCATCAAACCAAGGAGAAAAAGATGAGTATTACCCGCATCGATCCGGAACATCGCATGTCCGAAGCCGTGATTAACAATGACACTATTTATTACACCAGCGTGCCAGAGAATCTGGATGAGGATGCTGAAGCGCAGACGGCCAATGCACTGGCGGTGATTGATAGAGTGCTGACGCGACTCGGCAGCGATAAGAGTAAAATTCTTGATGCCACCCTGTTTTTGGTGGACAAAGCGGACCTGCCAGCAATGAACCGCGCCTGGAACGCCTGGGTTTCCCGGATAACGCGCCAGTACGCTGCACTGTTCAGTGCAGGTTTGATGAACCCGCAATACAAAATCGAAATCAAAATCATCGCAGCACGTTAAGCCTGCCGGGCGCTATTCTTCTTCATCCTCGTCGTCGAACAGCGCCCGGATGTGCTCGCCTTTATGATTTTGTCGAATTTCCTGCGCCACCTGGGCGATAGCTTCGCCGCTCGACAGGCCACCCGCCATCAGTTCCTGAATACGCTCGACGGCCTGCTGTTGCTGCTCATGAGAGATAGCCGGTAATCCTATAGCCATGTTTCACTCCTGCGTTGGGGACAGCGATTATCACACGCCGAACAAACAGGTGCCAGTCAGGAAAAAATATGTCAGTCTAGCGACCTCTTTGCTCTCTGATTTGTCTGCCTGATGATTGTTGAAACCCTCAGCCTTGATTATACCCCGGATGCGCTTAATCAGCGTTTCGCCCCGATTGCCAGCCTGCCGTGGGCAATGCTGCTCTCTTCTGCTCATGCCGACCATAGCGACAACCGCTTTGATATTCTGACCGCCGATCCGCGCGCCACGCTGGTGACCCGCGGCGACGTTACCCAAATCACCGATGCCAGCGGCTGTAGCGAATCTGGTGCAGATCCGCTGCAACTGGTACAGCAGCAGTGCGATGCGCTCGGCGTCACGCCGCGCAGTCATGACGACCTGCCGTTTCAGGGCGGCACGCTAGGCCTGTTCGGTTACGATCTCGGACGCCGGTTTGAGCAGTTGCCGCAGCAGGCACAGGCCGATCTCACCACGCCGGATATGGCGGTCGGCATCTACGACTGGGCATTGATTGCCGATCATCATCGTCAGACCCTGACGCTGCTGGCATTGCAAAATGTTGAGGCCCGCGCCGCCTGGCTGGCGCAGTGGCCTGAGCGTGAAGCGGTGCCATTCAGCCTCACCAGCCGGTGGCAATCCAACCTCAGTTACGCTGGCTATGCGGCACGCTTTGCCGCCGTTCAGGCCTATATTCAGGCAGGTGACTGCTATCAGGTGAACCTGGCTCAGCGTTTTCAGGCCGGTTACCAAGGTGATGAGTGGCAGGCATTTTGTGCCCTCAACCAGGCCAACCGCGCACCGTTCAGCGCCTTTCTGCGCCTGCCGCAAAGCGCGATCCTCAGCCTGTCGCCGGAGCGCTTTCTGTCGCTGAATGATAAACAGATCGAAACCCGCCCAATCAAAGGCACCCGTCCACGCTGTGCCGATCCGATCGCCGATCGGCAACAGGCCGACGCCCTGCAAAACGCAGAAAAAGATCGCGCCGAAAATCTGATGATTGTCGATTTGCTGCGTAACGACATTGGCCGCGTGGCGGTACCGGGTTCGGTCAGCGTGCCTGAGCTGTTTGTGATCGAGCCCTTTCCCGCCGTTCACCATCTGGTCAGCACGGTGCGGGCACAGCTTCCCGAGGATCTGCAGGCCACCGATCTGCTGCGCGCCTGTTTCCCAGGCGGCTCGATCACCGGCGCGCCAAAAATCCGGGCGATGGAAATTATTGATCAGCTGGAACCGCAGCGCCGCAATGCCTGGTGCGGCAGCATTGGCTATCTCAGCCTGTGTGGCCGCATGGATACCAGTATCACCATCCGCACCCTGATTGCTGAAGGTCAGCAGCTCTACTGTGCGGCGGGCGGCGGCATTGTCGCCGACAGCGAGGTGCAGGCGGAATATCAGGAGACGCTGGATAAAGTCAGCCGCATTCTGCCAGCGCTGGAACAGGTGTTCTGAATGGCGCTTACGCTTGACGCCTTCCGCAGCCGGTTCCTGCTGCAGCCACCGCAACACAATACGCAACGGCTCGCCGGACAGCATGCGGCAGTGCTGGTGCCGATTGTGGCGCGACCGGAACCGGGTCTGTTATTAACCCAGCGCTCCCATGCGCTGCGTAAGCATGCCGGACAGGTCGCCTTCCCCGGCGGCATGCAGGATGATACCGATGCCTCGCTGATTGCGACCGCTCTGCGGGAAGCGCAGGAGGAAGTGGGCATCGATCCACAGCAGGTTGAGGTGTTAGGCGTGCTGCCTGCCGTCACCAGCAGCACCGGCTTTCAGGTAACGCCGGTGCTGGCCATCATCCCGCCGGATCTGCCGCTTCGAATCAACCCGGACGAGGTGCGCAGCGCCTTTGAGATGCCGCTGGCCGAAGCGTTACGGCTCAGCCGCTATAGCGCGCTGGAGGTGCACCGCGCTGGCGTACGTCATCCGGTCTGGCTGTCGCGCTATCAGGATTACCTGGTCTGGGGCATGACCGCCGGCATTATCCGTTCACTCAGTGAGCAAATTGCGTTCTGACGCCCATTTTTGCCATTAACCTTCCGGTTTCCGGCCTGCTGAGCGGCGGGCCGGGCTATAATTTTTTCTATCGGTTTTAATAAGTTTATTTCATGCGAAAAGCTGCTCTTTTCTCCGGCATGACTATGACCATTAGCGCCATAAACTGCCCCGGCAGACTGAGAATAACTTGTGAGGAGTGTCACTTTTGATTAGTGTTTTCGACATGTTCAAAGTGGGCATTGGCCCATCAAGTTCGCATACTGTCGGCCCGATGAAAGCGGGTAAGCAGTTTATGGATTTGTTATCCGAACAGGGAAAGCTGCAGGAGGTGACCCGCATTGGCGGTAGATGTTTACGGCTCACTGTCGCTGACCGGTAAGGGCCACCATACCGATATCGCCATAATTATGGGACTGGCCGGGTGAATCTCCCGACACGGTCGATATTGATGCCATCCCGGCCTTTATTAAAGATGTCGCCCAGCGTGAACGTTTACTGCTGGCCAAAGGGACGGATGAAGTCGACTTTCCCCGTGAGGGCGGCATGGTGTTCCGCAGTGAAAACCTCTCGCTACATGAAAACGGTCTGCGTCTGCTGGCGTTCGCTGGCGATCTGCTGATTCTGTCGAAAACCTACTACTCAGTCGGTGGCGGTTTTATCGTTGATGAAGAGCATTTCGGTCAGTCCGCGCTGGATGAAGTTTCTGTGCCGTGGCCGTTCCACTCCGCCAAAGATCTGCTGGCGCACTGCCGCGAAACCGGACTGTCCCTGTCCGGTCTGGTGATGAAAAACGAACTGGCACTGCACAGTCGCGATGAGATCCACGCCTACTTCGCCAACATCTGGCAGACCATGCAGGCCTGCATCGATCGCGGTCTGAATACCGAAGACGTGCTGTATAAAATGAACGCGTCGATTTTGGGCACGGAAGTGGGATGTCATGGCGAAGTCGGTGTCGCCTGTTCGATGGCGGCTGCCGGTCTGGCAGAACTGCTGGGCTGCAGCCCGGAACAGGTCTGCGTCGCCGCCGAGATCGGCATGGAGCATAACCTGGGGCTGACCTGCGACCCGGTCGCCGGCTAGGTTCAGGTGCCGTGCATTGAGCGAAACGCTATCGCCTCGGTCAAAGCGATCAATGCGGCGCGTATGGCCCTGCGTCGCACCAGTGAACCGCGCGTCTTTACAGCCTCAATGTTGATCGAGCCGTGCCGATAACAACCCTGTTATTTTTGGCTTTTTTTTGGTTTTTTGGGAAGGTGGTTACTGATGCACATGGCCCAGCAACTTGTCGGACAATTCAGACGCAAGCGTTTGCTGATTGCGCTGGCGATCGCCACCGTGGTACTGATTCTGACGCTGGCATTTCGTTATATTGAAGAGAAGTCGCGTATTCAACAGCAGGCGATGGATTTCGCCGATAAAGCGATTATGCGTTTTGACCGGATGTTTTCACCGCTGGATGTTTCCGCCAATAACACCCTCGGACTGGTCGGTGTGCCCTGCCGCAACGTGCGCTTTCCGCTGATTGAGAAAATTTCCGCGCTGCAAACGGTGCGCGCCATTCTGCTGGTCGATAATGACGCGATCTACTGTTCCAGTATCTTTGGTCCGCGTGCGATCCCGTTTAGCGAGACCTATCCCGAACTGGCCTTCACCGGTCAGCGCATGACGCTCGCTACCGACAATTACCTGTTAAAAGGGTCGCCGGTATTATTACTCTGGACGCCAAGAAGCCTGGATAATCGCTCCGGTATTTTGCAGGTGATTAACATCGAAATGATGAGTAATTATCTGCTGGAGCCGCAGTTGCCGTGGGTGGAACGGGCGGTCTTCAACGCCAACAGCGAGAGTCTGGAGTATGGCAATCCGCTGATTGAACCGACGCTGCCGTCAGAAGATGAGGTGAGTTACTATCAGGCCTCGCTGCGTTATCCCTACACCCTGACGCTCTACGGTCCCTCCCTGACCCGGCTGGCACTGCACACGTGCCGTCGCAGCTGCCGCTGCTGCTCAGCCTGCTGATGGGCTATATCGTCTGGCTGGCGACCGCCAACCGCATGAGCCTGAGCTGGCAAATCAGCTACGGCTTACCACTAACGAGTTTATGGTCTACTGCCAGCCGCTGATTAACGCCAAAAGCGGCCAATGCGATGGTATTGAGCTGCTGCTGCGCTGGCATAATGCGCGTCAGGGCTGGGTGGAACCCGATGTGTTTATTCCGCTGGCCGAACGACAGAATCTGATAAAGCCGCTGACCCGCTTCGTACTCAATGAGGTGGTAAAGCAGCTCCCTCACCTGCCGGCCTGTCCGGCTTTCCATATCGCCATTAACGTTGCCGCCAGCCATTTCCGCGACCACGCTATCCTGCAGGATCTGCAAAACCTCTGGTGGCCGGCCAATCCGATCCCGAAGCTGGTGGTCGAATTAACCGAACGCGACGCCCTGCCGGTGGTCGATCAATCGGTCATCGCCCAGCTGCACGAGATTGGCGTACAGCTGGGGATTGATGATTTTGGCACCGGCCACAGCTCGCTCTCCTACCTGAAGGATTTAAAGCCCGACGTCCTGAAGATCGACAAAATCTTTACCGCCGCCATCGGTACCGATGCGATTAACGCCACCGTCACCGACATGGTGATTTCACTGGCGCAGCGCCTGAATATCAGTCTGGTGGCGGAAGGGGTCTAAACCGCAGAACAGGCCGGCTGGCTGGCGAAGCACAAGCCAGACGTTGAGCCGTTACCCAGCTGATTGCAGATGATGAATCCGTGGTAACGCCAGGCTAAAAAAAAGCCGCTGCATCAGGGCAGCGGCTTTCTACAACGTCAGACAACCCGCGTTCGACTCAGCAAGCGGGCGGCCGCACGCTATTTGCCTGCCACGCCTTAGCGTTCTTCTTCATCCTGCGGCTGATCTTTGGCGACCCGAACCAGATCGATACGGTAATCGGTCGCTTCGATGATCTGAAAGTGCAGAGGCGTGATATCAATCACATCTCCCGGCTGCGGCAGCTGCCCTTTCTGGGCAATCAGCAAGCCTGCCAGCGAAGCGTGATCTTCATCCGGGTCAACCAGCTGATGGAAGTCGAGCAGCTGTTGCAGCGAGTGCAAATCGGTACCGCCTTTCACTAACCAGCCGTCGCCATCGGCGATGATATCCGGTTTTTCATCCTCATCGTGGAACTCACCGGCGATCGCTTCCAGCACGTCAAGTGGCGTAATCAAACCCTGCACCACGCCAAACTCGTTGGTGACGATAACAAAACTGCCTTTGGCACGACGCAGCACGCCGAGCAGATTGATCGGGTCCAGCGTTTCCGGCACCACGATGGTCGGGGTATTGGCGGCAAAGGTCGCCACATCGACGCCGTGTTCCAGCGCCACCAGCAGCTCTTTCGCCCCCACTACGCCAACAATTTCGTCCAGCTCACCGCGACAGACCGGGAACAGGCTGTGCGGCGTATCCAGCAGCTGAATACGAATCTCATCCACCGGGCGATTGGCATCCACCCACGAGATTTCACCGCGCGGTGTCATAATGCTGCGAATCGAACGGGAGGCCAGAGTCAGCACGCCATTAATCATATAGCGCTCTTCGTCTTTAAACGCTTCCTGCGGCATCGCTTCGGTTAACGCTGACTCTTCATTACTGCTGCTGTTAGCCGTCTGGGCACGATTGCGGCCGCCCATCAGCCGCAGAATCGCTTCGGCCGTACGTTCACGCATCGGTCGATGCGACTGATGGCGAATAAAGTTACGACGGGCAATCTGGTTAAACAGCTCAATCAGGATCGAGAAGCCGATCGCCGCGTAGAGGTAACCTTTAGGAATATGGAAACCAAAGCCTTCGGCCACCAGCGACAGACCAATCATCAACAGGAAGCTCAGACAGAGCACCACCACCGTTGGATGCGCATTAACAAAGTTGGTTAATGGCTTAGAGGCCAGCAGCATCACACCCATTGCAATCACTACGGCGGTCATCATCACCGGCAGATGGTTCACCATACCGACCGCGGTAATTACCGCATCAAGCGAGAACACCGCATCCAGCACCACAATCTGCGTCACCACCACCCAGAAACTGGCGTAACCCCGGTTGCCGGAACCGTCCAGCTGGCGGTTCTCCAGCCTTTCATGCAACTCCATGGTCGCCTTGAACAACAGGAACAGACCACCCGCCAGCAGAATAAAATCCCGTCCGGCAAAGCTGAAATCACCTACGCTGAATAGGGGCGTGGTGAGCGTCACCATCCACGAGATCAGCGACAGCAGGCCCAGACGCATCACCAGCGACAGCGACAGGCCGATCAGACGCGCTTTATCACGCTGCTTCGGCGGCAGTTTGTCCGCTAGGATGGCGATGAAGACCAGGTTATCGATGCCCAGCACGATTTCCAGTACCACAAGCGTCAGTAAACCCGCCCAGATTGAGGGGTCGAATATAAATTCCATTAATGACTCCTGAACGAGGAACAGTGTGAACCGATGCGTGTCAGCGCGTTAAAGTGTGACAGAGTGACGATCGGGAAAGCAGTGAATGCGCCGTCAGGCGAAAGATGACGCGCCAGCAGGCGCAAAGAACAGGTTAAGCGACGTCGGTGGCGATCCATAAAAGGTGGGCTGGGGCCCGTTACCCCTGAGTAATAAGCAGATCGTTAATGTATCAGGTCGCGCTTTGGCGTCAAAAATTTTTCTTATTTTTACAATTTGCTATTCAAATGACGGAGCGCATTAAATTGCACGTTCGGTTAATCAGGCTGCGAATAGCAGACAGCCATCACATAATTTATTTTTTCGATCAATAAAATAAATCGCGACTTTACGGCATTATCGCAGTTACCCGATGATTTTCCGGCACTATCCGGATGATTCAGTAACAAAATTTTCACAAAACCGAAGCGATAACTTATACGGTTCATTGACTCAGATGAGCTTCTCAAGCGAACGGAGGTAGCAAGTGACCATTGCGATTGTAATTGGTACACATGGCTGGGCAGCGGAACAACTGCTAAAGACAGCAGAAATGCTGTTGGGTGAGCAGGAAAATGTCGGATGGATCGACTTTGTGCCCGGCGAAAATGCAGAAACGCTGATTGAAAAGTACCAGGCGCGTCTGGCGGAACTTGATACCGCTCAGGGCGTGCTGTTCCTGGTGGATACCTGGGGAGGCAGTCCGTTTAACGCGGCCAGCCGCATCGTGGTGGATAAGCCCGATTGTGATGTGGTGGCGGGTGTCAATATCCCGATGCTGGTCGAAACCCTGATGGCGCGCGACGATAACCCCAGTTTTGATGAACTGATTGCGGTGGCGGTCGAAACCGGCCGTGAAGGGGTTAAAGCGCTGAAAGCCAAAGAGGCCGCGCCTGCGCCGGTTGCGGCGACAAAACCTGTGGCCACCCCGGCGCAACCGGCGAAACCGATGGCACCTAGTGACCACATGAAAATCGGTCTGGCCCGTATCGATGACCGCCTGATCCATGGTCAGGTCGCGACACGCTGGACTAAGGAGACCAACATTCAGCGCATTATCGTGGTCAGCGATGAGGTGGCTAACGATCACGTGCGTAAAACCCTGCTGACGCAGGTTGCACCGCCGGGCGTAACCGCGCACGTGGTGGATGTCGATAAGATGGTGCGGGTGTGGAATAACCCTAAATATAGTCAGGATCGGGTAATGCTGCTGTTTACCAACCCGACCGATGTGCTGCGGGTAGTGGAACAGGGGGTCGATATAAAAACCGTCAATGTCGGCGGCATGGCCTTCCGCCAGGGCAAAACTCAGGTGAACAATGCCGTCTCGGTCGATGAAAAAGATATTGCGGCGTTTCGCAAATTAAATGAGCGCAATATTGAACTGGAAGTCCGTAAAGTTTCCAGCGACCAGAAACTGAAAATGATGGACCTGATTGCGAAGGTTAATTCGTAACGGCGTGCCGTCTGCGCCTGCTTTGCCAGGCTCATTTTCGTTATCCTGCTGAGGACAAGAAGTATGATGGAAATAACCTCGCTACAAATCATTTTGATCTTTATTGTCGCCTGTATTGCCGGTATGGGGTCGATTCTGGATGAGTTCCAGTTTCACCGCCCGCTGGTCGCCTGTACCCTGATTGGTGCGGTGCTGGGTGATATGAAAACCGGGATTATGATCGGCGGTACGCTGGAGATGATCGCGCTGGGCTGGATGAACATCGGTGCGGCTGTCGCCCCGGATGCAGCGCTCGCCTCAATCATCTCGACCATTCTGGTCATCGCGGGCGGTCAAAGCGTCGGTGCCGGTATTGCGCTGGCGATTCCGCTGGCGGCAGCCGGTCAGGTGCTGACCATTATCGTCCGTACCATAACCGTGGCGTTCCAGCACGTGGCCGATAAGGCGGCCGATAAAGGCAACCTCACCGCGATCTCTTGGATTCACGTCTCTGCCCTGCTGCTGCAGGCTATGCGTATCGCCATTCCGGCGCTGATTGTGGCGATTTCGGTCGGCACCAGTGCGGTTCACGCCTTACTCAGTTCGATTCCGGATGTGGTCACCAACGGCCTCAACATCGCCGGCGGCATGATCGTGGTGGTCGGTTACGCGATGGTCATTAATATGATGCGCGCAGGCTACCTGATGCCGTTCTTCTATCTGGGCTTCGTCACCGCTGCCTTCACCAACTTCAACCTAGTCGCGCTCGGCGTGATCGGTGTAGTGATGGCGGTGCTCTACATCCAGCTCAGTCCGAAATACAACCGGGTCGCGGGTGCGCCTGCAGGTCCTGCCAGCGCTAACGATCTCGATAACGAACTCGATTAAGGAACAGGTGAGAACATGGTTGATATTACCAAAGTCGAAAAGAAAATAACGCCGGGCGACGTACGTGCTGTCTTTATGCGCTCCAACCTGTTTCAGGGATCGTGGAACTTTGAACGTATGCAGGCGCTTGGCTTCTGTTTCTCGATGGTGCCGGTGATCCGCCGTCTCTATCCGGAGAACAATGACGAACGCAAACAGGCGATCAAGCGTCACCTCGAGTTCTTCAACACCCACCCTTACATGGCAGCGCCGGTGCTGGGCGTCACCATGGCGATGGAAGAGCAGCGTGCCAACGGTGCAGCGATTGATGATGGTGCGATTAACGGTATCAAGGTCGGTTTAATGGGCCCGCTGGCCGGTGTCGGTGACCCGATTTTCTGGGGCACGGTCCGTCCGGTGTTTGCCGCACTGGGTGCTGGCAACGCCATTAGCGGCAGCCTGCTGGGTCCGCTGCTGTTCTTCGTGCTGTTTAACCTAGCGCGTCTGCTGAGCCGTTACTACGGTGTGGCATATGGTTATCGTAAAGGGATCGATATCGTTAGCGATATGGGCGGCGGCTTTCTGCAAAAACTGACGGAGGGCGCCTCAATACTGGGCCTGTTTGTCATGGGGGCGCTGGTCAACAAGTGGACCCACGTCAACATCCCGCTGGTGGTGTCACGCATTACCGATTCAACCGGCAAAACCACCGTTACCACGGTACAGTCGATTCTCGATCAGCTGATGCCGGGCGCGGTTCCGCTGCTGCTGACCTTCGCCTGTATGTGGCTGCTGCGCCGTAAGGTCAATGCGCTGTGGATTATCGTTGGCTTCTTCGCTATCGGTATCTTCGGTTACTGGATTGGTCTGCTCGGACTGTAATACTCTGAGGTCGGGAGCGCAGGCTCCCGACTTTTTTGTGCTGAGCTCTTGCGAGCTGATCTCACCCTGTTTGAGGAGGTACCATGTCATTGACCGACATGTTAATTGCAGGCTGTATTGCCGCTCTGCTGCTGTTTGCGATTTACGATGAGGCGATTCTGCCGCGTCGTCATGGGCCGACCCGCTTGCGGGTGGCGCTGCAGCAGCGGCATAAAATCGACAGCCTGATTTTCATCGGTCTGCTGCTGATTCTGCTGTGGAATAACGTCACGCATGATGGCCCGCAGCTCACTACCTCGCTGCTGATGGTGCTGAGCTTTCTCGCTTTCTGGCTCTTCTGGCTGCGTCGGCCAAAGCTGCTGATGAAAAACAATGGACTGTTTTATGCCGGCGTCTGGATTGATTACCGGCGAATTCAGGGGATGAATCTCTCGGAAGATGGCATCTTGGTGATTCAGCTTGAACAGCGCCGGCTGTTAATCGCGGTGCAGCAGCTTGACGATCTGGAACGCATCTATAACACCCTGGTGGAGGCGCGTTAGTCGCGCTGCCACAGCGTCAGGGTGAAATCGGCGTCGCAGTTGAACAGGTCGCTCTGCTGCAGGGTTTGCCAGACCTCATCACGTGCCCGCCAGGCAAAAGGCGTCATCTGCAACAGCGTGACGGCCGCGGCCCCGGTCAGCGCCATCGGGTAACGCAGCGAATGTTGCGCAATCTCGTGAAATTCGGGATAGGTTTTTTGCTCCGCTGCGTGTAACTGCACCTCACGATAGATCAGTGCTTTAAACTGCTGCAGATGGTGCGGACCGGGCGTCACGGTGAGCACGATGCCGCCGGGCTTGAGTACCCGCGCCAGCTCCGCTTCATTACAGGGTGCGTAAATCCGCACAATCGCATCCAGCGACTGGCTGGCAAAGGGTAAACGCTGGCTGGAGGCGACGCAGAACAGCACCTCAGCGTAGTGCTTCGCCGCCAGCCGGGTCGCCATTCTGGCAACGTCCAGCCCATAAACCTGTTCCGTCTCGCTGTTGGCTGCGGCCAGCGCCGCCGTGTAGTAGCCTTCACCACAGCCAATATCAAGAATCTGGCTGCCCGGCTGGGAGAACGTCGCGGCCAGCAGACTGACCACCCGATCGCGCAGCGGCTGATAATAGCCCGCCTCGAGGAATTCGCGGCGTGCCTGCATCATCTCCGCGCTGTCACCCGGCTCCCGTGAGCGTTTATGCTGAACTGGCAGCAAATTGACGTAGCCCTCTTTCGCCTGATCAAACTGATGACGATGTTCACAGCGCCAGCTGCGTTCAGTCAGGACGAGAGGAGTATGGCAAAGGGGGCAGATCAACGACATGAGGGGCTTCGGCAGTAGGTAACGCGCCGCAGTGTACCCTTAACGTTTGCGCATCGGAAGCATAAAGGAAGCCCCGGCTAATTAGCCATGGCTTTAAGATTCCGTGTCGAGGTGCAGTGCACCGAGTCGGGGTCGAATCAGATTGCAGTAACGTTTACTGCAGCCGGGCCTTTCTGGCCGTCCTGAATTTCGAACTCAACGCTTTGGCCTTCGGCCAGGGTTTTGAAACCATTGCCCTGGATAGCGGAGAAGTGTACGAACACATCTTTGCTACCGTCAGCAGGGGTAATGAAACCAAAACCTTTAGACTCGTTGAACCACTTAACCTGACCTTTAATCTTTGCCATTTTGCAAATTCCTTTGAATGTTTATTTAGCCCGAAGGCTGACCTACAGAGAAACCAGAGACGTTACTGAATGAGGCACTAATTAAGGTTCGGCAGGTATTCAACATCAACGTCTTTACTCGTAACTTCTTTACTGAAGATGCCATGCATAAACAGAACTGTACCTCGTTTAACCCACGAATAGTTATCACATATCCTTAAAATAATGGCAAGTCATTTTTAAACGCGGGGAGAAGCTTTGCACACAATTGTCAGAGTGCTGACAATTAATGTTCCGTCTGGTTCAGAAGTCGCCCATTTCTGCCCGATGAAATAAAGCGTTTCACTATTCCACTCGGTGCAATGGCGGGCGCAGCAAACCGGTATCACTGCGCTTCGCCACCATTAAGTCAATGGATACCATAAGAAATTAATATTTCACAAATATGGCAAAAGCGAAAAGAATAAACGAAGCGGTAACCGGATAGAGATGATTAACGCAGCGCTAATCCTGTACAACACATTTTATTAAGTACAAAAATAAAAGCACTTTGCACCAAAAAAAGGAGCCACCGGTCAGGGTTGCTCCAAATAAAAGCAGTGGTTAGGATTTTGCTTATTAAAAATTTTGCTTTAGAACTGAAAAATTGAGGTCAGATAAGACAGAGTCTGATTTAAATCATTCCGCTCGCTTTAGGATTATTCCTGGTAGATATTATCCAGCCC
This sequence comes from Pantoea sp. Eser, assembly GCA_009830035.1. Lineage (GTDB taxonomy): Bacteria > Pseudomonadota > Gammaproteobacteria > Enterobacterales > Enterobacteriaceae > Pantoea. The sequence continues at coordinate 48,814 of SZZY01000002.1, read as the reverse complement.
CCGACTTTCCCCTATTCGCTAGGCCGAAAACCGTGGGTTATCCTCCCCTGCCCGCTGTAGCGCACGCTCAAGTTCGGCCGGCGGCGCGTCCAGGGATTCATCCGCCAGTTCGAACACGCCCCAGTGAATCGGCACCGTCAGCGGCCTGCCTGCCCCACGCCATAATTCTACCGCCTGATCCGGGTCCATATGCTGACTGGCCATCAACCATTTGGGTGCCCAGGCCCCAATCGGTAAGGCGGCAAGATTAAACGGGCCGAGACGGGTCACCACCTCGCGTAAATTCTCGCTGTAACCGCTATCGCCCGAAAACCAGAAGCGCAGCGCAGGCGATCGCACCACCCAGCCGCACCACAGTGAGCGGTTTCGATCGCGCGGGGTTCGCATGCTCCAGTGACGGGCCGGCACGGCATCAACACAGAGTTCGTCGGCCCGGATCGACTGCCACCAGTCCAGTTGCTCCACCCGGGCGACACCCTGGCGGGTAAACCAGTTAGCCAGACCGAGCGGGACAATAAACGTCGCCTCGGGAAAATATCGGGCGATCTGCTTAACAGTCGGCTTATCGAGATGGTCGTAATGATTGTGCGACACCAGTACCACATCGAGCCACGGCAAATCGCGGATAGTCAGCGGTGCTGGGGTTTTACGCTGCGGGCCGGCAAACGGCAACGGCGACGCCCGCGAAGATAAGGCGGGATCGATCACAATATAGCGCTGGTTAAGCCGCAGTAGCAGAGCAGCATGTCCCAGCCACCAGATGCGGTCATCGCTGCCGCTCAGATCGGCCGGCTGCCACCACTGCGCGGTAAAGGCTGCGTAGCCCTCCCGGGGCGGCAATGGCAGCCCCTGCGCTTTACGCTCACGCCGCCAGCGTTGCAGATCGCCCGGCTGACGGAGATCGGGTTCAGGATTGCGGAAGCCTTCAGGCGTGTGATGCGTTTTACTGCTGTCGTACCACGGGTTTTTCCAGGCCATCCAGCCTCCATGCGGGGATTAACGTTCCGGTATCAGGCGGATAAAATCACGTTTGTCCTGACTCTTCTTCGCTCTTTTTGGTCTCTGCGCCAGGCTGCGCCTCAACCAGACGACGTAACAGAATAGTCTGTTTCTTCTGCTCTTCCAGTAGCGATTCAAGTAACTGAATCTGTTCACCGGCTCGCACGCTGGCCCGGTTTACAAAGAACCAGACAATAAATGCCACAATCAAAATAATCACCAGCAGACCATAGCTGACCAGTGGTCCCGAATTTGCGGCTAACTCATTCATAACTGCCTAATAAACCTTAGTGGAATGTCCAAAACGCTTTAACCGCTCATTCTACCCTTAGCCTTGGCAAAAGATAGCGGAGAAGTGATCGATAATTAAATTCTCATTCAGCGGGCCCAGTGGCCCGCTGCTTTCAGAATTCGTAGTGATGAAAACCCATCTCTGCTGACAGGGTTCGGGCTGCGCGATGCAGCATCGCCACATAATCCTGGCGGGCGTCTTCGAAAAACCGGATGGTCGGGAATGAGATGCTCAGTCCGGCGATCACCACGCCAAAGCGGTCAAATACCGGTACCGCGATGCAGCGTAATCCCTCTTCCTGCTCTTCGTTATCTTCGCCGTAACCCTGAATTTTGACCTGATCCAGCGCCTCCAGCAGCGCCTCCGCGCTGACCAGCGTATTGGCGGTGCTGCGCTTAAATTCAACCTCCCGCAGGATCTCTTTCACTTCCTGATGCTCGCGCCAGGCGAGCAGCACTTTGCCTATCGCGGTGGTGTGCAGCGGGTTACGCCGCCCGATGCGCGAGTACATGCGCAGGTTATAGAGCGAATCGATTTTGTGGATGTAGACAATGCTGTCCTCTTCCAGTGCGCCGAGGTGAATCGTCTCTTTGGTCAGACGCGACAGCTCCCGCATCTGCACATCCGCGCTGCGGATCAGATCGACGTTCTGCAACGCTTTTGCACCCAGCTCAAACAGTTTTAGGGTCAGCGAATACTTTTCACTCTCCCCTTCCTGGGTAACGTAACCCAGCGACTTCATGGTTTGCAGAAAGCGGTAAACGGTACTTTTTGACATCATCACGCGCTGCGCGAGCTCGGTAATACCGTGATCGCGCTCTTCGCCCAGTGCCTGCAAAATACCGAACACTTTAAGGACCGAGGAGACTGAATCGGGCTGTTTGTCATTTTCAGCAGAGGACATCGCGCACCTTGTTAAACCTGTTTCAAAAAAAATGGAACGGACTGTCAGTATAGAGCGAGGCTGACGGCGGCGGCAATGCTTTACGTCGCCCTAGGCGGTTTATCCCGCTGAAGGGTGATCGGGAACAGCGCCTGATGCTAAATCTGTGAGTCAGCTTACGCGGCTGGCAACCCGTCGCGCTGACGACTACACAAGCAACGCAACGGCAGCCCCTGCGCTTTACGCTCACACCGCCAGCGCATGCTGTTGCGGCTAAGACATATTTTAAGACAACTTTTTGTCATCGTCCGCGCTGCTTGTTGGCGGCAATTTCATTAGCATGATGATATTCACCCTCTTTAGTAAATACACCATGTTACTCTCTTCTCCGCAAGACGGACTGCCGGTCGCCCAGCGCTACTGGGCCATTCTGACAATCGCTCTCGGCATCACCATGGCCGTGGCTGGATGGCGCAATTGCCAACGTGGCGCTGCCGACTATTGCGCGTGAATTGAATGCCAGCCCGGCAGAATCAGTGTGGATCGTTAACACCTACCAGATTGCTATCATCGTCTCGCTGCTGTGGCTGTCGTTTCTGGGGGATATGCTGGGTTATCGTCGGGTGTATCAGGCTGGCCTGGCGCTGTTTATCGCCACCTCGCTGTTTTGCGCCCTCTCCACCTCACTTTACATGCTGACCTTCGCCCGAGTATTACAGGGCTTTGGCGGCGCGGCGCTGATACGCATCATCTACCCGCAGCGTTACCTTGGCCGGGGTATGGCGATCAACTCGCTGATTGTGGCGGTATCAACCGCGGCTGGACCGATGGTGGCCGCGGCGATTCTGTCGGTGGCCAGCTGGAAATGGCTGTTCCTGATCAACGTCCCGCTGGGGGCGATTGCGCTGTGGCTGGCGCTGCGTACCCTGCCGGACAACCCGCAAAAAGCGACCGCTCAGAAGTTCGATATTCCCAGCGCCATCATGAATGCGCTGTTTTTCGGCCTGCTGATTTCCGCTCTGAGCGGTTTTGCTCAGGGTCAGAATGGCTGGCTGGTGCTGGCAGAGTTGCTGGCGTTGCTGGGGGTCGGCTGGTTCTTTATTCGCCGTCAGCTGAACATGGCGGTCCCGCTGCTGCCGGTGGATCTGCTGCACATTCCGATTTTCAGCCTGTCGATGGGCACCTCGTTCTGCTCGTTCTGCGCGCAGATGCTGGCGATGGTGTCGCTGCCGTTCTTCCTGCAGAACGTGCTGGGCCGTGATGAGGTCACCACCGGCTTGCTGCTGACGCCCTGGCCACTGGCGACCATGGTATTCGCGCCGATTGCCGGCCGGTTAATTGAGCGGGTCCATACCGGGCTGCTGGGCGGTATTGGTCTGGCGATGTTTGCTGCCGGGCTGTTTCTATTGGCGCTGTTGCCGGTCCAGCCGGGCGATGGCGATATTATCTGGCGGATGATGCTGTGCGGCGCCGGCTTTGGCCTGTTCCAGTCACCGAATAATCACACCATCATCACCTCTGCACCGCGTCACCGCAGCGGCGGTGCCAGTGGCATGCTCGGCACCGCTCGTCTGCTGGGCCAGAGCGTCGGAGCGGCACTGGTAGCGCTGATGTTCAATCTGTTTGACCAGAGCGGCACCCACGCCTCGCTGCTGCTGGCGGGCGGCTTCTCGACGGTGGCAGCGATTGTCAGCCTGTCACGCATAACCCAGAGCCGCGCCACTGCCTGATCGCGGGCATAAAAAAAGGCGACCCTCGGGTCGCCTTTCTGCTGTTATCACACTTACTTCAGATACTAACCGCTGCGCAGCGCTTCAATACGTTTGTCTAACGGCGGGTGCGACATAAACAGCTCGCTGAACGACTTGCCTTTACCGTTAATACAGAACGCCATCATGCTGCTCGGTTCCTGCGGTTTGTAGCTGGTTTTCAGCCGCTGTAACGCCGCAATCATCTTCTCACGACCCACCAGCTTCGCAGAGCCTGCGTCGGCTGGAATTCGCGGTGACGTGAGAACACATGGTAATGATGCTGGCAAGAATACCAAACACCAGTTCCAGCACCATCGACACCGCAAAATAGACCAGCGGATTGCCGTTGCTGCTCTCTTGGCCATCACAGTTGCCGGACATAAAGCCCGCTGCGATTTGCGCCAGAATACGTGAAACAAAGATCACGAAGGTATTCACTATACCCTGAATCAGCGTCATGGTGATCATGTCGCCGTTGGCGATATGCGACACTTCATGTGCCAGTACCACTTCCGCTTCTCACGGCTCATGTTCTGCAGTAAGCCGGTTGAGACGGCCACCAGCGAGGCATCACGCCGGGCTCCGGTCGCAAAAGCATTGGTGTCGGGCGCGGATAGATCGCAACCTGTAGCATCGCAATCCGGCCTGCTGCGCCTGACGTCCAATGGTATCCACCAGCCAGCCGCTCCGTTTCATTGCGTGGCTGTTCAATCACTTCACCGCCTACCGAGCGCAGTGCAATCCACTTCGACATCAGCAGTGAAACAAACGCACCGCCGAAGCCAAACAGACCCGCCATGATCATCAGGCCCTGAACACTGCTTGACTGGATCCCTGTCAGGCTGAGAATCAGTCCGAATACCAACATCACAGCCAAGTTGGTCATCAGGAAAAGAGCAATACGCATCATATTTGTTAATCTTCCTCAGTGGTTCACGCGCTTATGCGCGGATACATATCCTATGATCATTGTGCGGGTTTTCAAGCGACCTTAACGTTTAAGTGTCTAAAAAGACATAACTTTACATTTTGTCACGCCCGCTGGCCTGCCCGGCCCGCCTGCAGGTTTACCGCGGCTTATCAATGCTCACCGCAGGCGCGTCCGGCTGAGACTTGTCGAGTTGCGCCAGATCGTTAGCAATCTTCACCGTCTCATCAATATACGGGTCCGGTTCTTTATAATCTTTCGGCAGCTCATCCAGGTTCTTCAGCGGTTTTTTGCCTTCGGCCTGATAGCGGGCATTGATCCGCTCCAGACGCAACGCATCATCTTCGTGGTTCTCTTTCTCACGCTGGGCGAGGTTGAGCGACACGATGTTGCGCTTATTCTTCAGGGCATTGAAACGGGCAATGTCCTTCATGATGTACTTGAACTCGCGGTCCTGCGCGATACGATCGGCATGCTGACGGGTCAGCTGCGGCACCAGCCGTTTCACATCGCCGGATTTGACGTAAGTCGCCGCATTGATGCTGTCCCACGGCAGCGCATTGTCTTCGAACTTCTCACCGGTTTCAGCCGCTTCGACGCCGGTTGGCATCAGCAGGTCTGGCGTGACGCCTTTACGCTGGGTACTGCCGCCGTTGATGCGATAGAACTTCTGAATGGTGTACTGTACCGAACCCAGCGCTGGCCATTCCGGGCGCAGCATCTGATCGTAGATACGGTTCAGAGAACGATACTGCTGCACGGTGCCTTTACCAAAGGTCGGCTCACCGACAATCACTGCGCGACCGTAATCCTGCATCGCTGCGGCGAAAATTTCAGAAGCGGAGGCACTGAAGCGATTGACCAGCACCACCAGCGGGCCTTTGTAGTAGACCACGCCATCGTTATCGCTGTCCTGGCTTACCCGACCATTGTTGTCACGTACCTGCACCACCGGGCCACTCGGAATAAACAGCCCGGACAGCGACACCGCTTCAGTCAGCGCGCCGCCGCCGTTGGTACGCAGATCGATCACCACGCTATCCACGTTCTGCTTTTGCAGTTTCTGCAGCTGCACTTTGACGTCATCGGTCAGGCCAACATAGAAGCCCGGAATATCCAGTACGCCAACTTTTTTCTTGCCGACATTTCTGACGCTCATTTTGACCGCCCGATCTTCAAGACGGACCTTCTCACGCGTCAGCGTTACGGTGCGGGTTTTGGTCCCTTTACCGGCCGGCAATACTTCGAGTCGGACTTTGCTGCCTTTCGGCCCTTTGATTTTTGCCACCACGTCATCCAGACGCCAGCCAATCACATCTTCCATTGGCTTGCCTGGCTGACCGACGCCGACGATGCGATCGCCAACGGTAATGGCTTTACTTTTCGCTGCCGGACCGCCTGCCACCATCGAACTGATCACGGTGTAGTCGTCATCCATCTCCAGCACCGCCCCGATGCCTTCCAGTGACAGGCTCATTTCGGTGTTGAACTGTTCGGTGTTGCGCGGCGACAGGTAGTTGGTGTGTGGATCGATTTCGTGCGCAAAAGCATTCATCGCCAGCTGGAACACATCTTCGCTGTTGCTCTGTGCCAGACGACGGATCGCGAAGTTGTAGCGCTTGGTCAGCACTTCGCGGATCTCTTTCTCATCTTTGCCGGCCAGTTTCAGGCTCAGCCGGTCATATTTCACCTTGGCATCCCACAGCGCGTTCAGTTCAGACTGATCTTTCGGCCATGGGGCCTTAGCCCGGTAAATTTCGATAGTGTCATTGCCGGTAAAATTCATCGGACGATCCAGCACCGTCAGCGCATACTGATAGCGCTCAAAACGGCGTTTTTGCGCCAGATTGTAGATATCGTAAAACAGGTCCAGCTTACCGCTGCGCAGCTCATCGCCGACGATGGTTTTTTTGCTGGCGGACTGCGCCACATCCGAGGCCAGCAGCACGTTATGGCTGTAATCGAGCATGTTCAGGTAGCGATCAAAAATTTTCGCTGAAAAGTCCTGATTCAGGTCGAACTGGCGATAGTGGGAACGGATAAAGCGTGAGGTGACACGCTCGCTGACCGTCGGGTCCTGCGGATCTTCGTGGAGCTGGGGAATCTGGTCGGCGCGGGTAATGTTCTCCGCGCCAAAGGAAGCGCCTGACAACAGCAGGCCCGCAATAAGTCCAATTTTAAAAAGGGTGTTCATGCCGGGGTCAGCCTCCGTTTCAGAACAGCAAGTGTTCTGCGCGCACAATCATTGCCATGCCGGAAGCGAGCTGGACCCGAACGCCGTCTTTTGATACTTCAAGAACGGTAGCGTCCATCGCACTTTTGCCTGCTTTAACTTTAATACTCTGGCCGGGCTGCAAAGTTGAGGTATCAGTGATGGGTTGGGCTTGCTGCTCCGGGCGTGGGGCCGGTTTGCGGTGCTGTGAGGCGGTCGGGCGTTCTGATGCGGTCTGCGGACGCGGTTTACGCGCAGCCGGCTTGCGTGGACGACGCGGTGCCGCGCCCTCTTCGCTTTCGCCTGCTTCACGACGGGCGGCACGTTGCTGATCACGCTGCGCCTGAACACGCGCTTTGGCGTCTTCCAGTTGCTTGCGTGCGTGCTCGACGTGCTGCTTGTCCAGCACGCCACAGGCGTTACCGTCGAGATCGACACGAGTCGCACCGGCTTTAATGCCGTACAGATAACGCCAGCTTGAGGTATAGAGGCGTAAGGCAGAACGCAGCTGCGTTTTGCTCAGATTAATTTCGCCCTGAACACGCTCGACCAGATCCTGAAAGATACCGATCTTGAGCGGACGCGCTTCACCTTCAGCGCTAAAGCAGTGCGGAAAGCGCTCCGCCAGAAAGCTGATGACTTCTTTACTGCTATTCAACTTAGGTTGATTTTCCATGAAATTTCCTGATTACAACGGGTTTGCCGACCAGCGCAGGCATGAACAGGCGACATTATAATGACAACATCGCTAAATGCCATGTGATCCAGTCGATTAGCTGCGCGTCAGCTGCAGATATTTTTCTAAGTCGCTGTTCGCAAGCACTTCACAAAGCCCATCAGTAAGTGTGACCAGCCCCGATTCGTCGTCGCTGTCAAAGCGATTGCACTCTACGCTGTCGATGTCAGCACCCCAACCACAGTGCCATTCACTTTCAGAGGAATCACAATCTCAGCATTACTGGCCGCGTCGCAGGCGATGTGACCGGGGGAAAGCATGCACATCATCAACACGTTGCACTTTATCTTCTGCCAGCGCAGTACCGCACACGCCTTTACCCACCGGAATGCGTACGCAGGCGATTTTGCCCTGGAACGGGCCCAGCACCAGCGTATCCGCTTCCGTCAGCAGATAAAAACCTGCCCAGTTCACGCCTTCGAGACGTTCATACAACAGCGCGCTAAAGTTACCCATTGCGGCGAGGAACGCCGTTTCTCCCGCCAGTAAGGCGCGCATATCGCGATTCAAATCGGCGTAAAAGGCAGTTTTGGTCATTATTTAACCGTTATCAATAACATCTGCGCGGGGTTATTTCACCGCTTGTTAAAAATAAGCACTAAACTAAATATCCAGAGCCACAAGGTGAATCATAGCGTTAGTTACTATACCCTTAGCATTCTGTGGATCGAAGCGTGATGCCCGAGACAGGCACACAGGCGCTGTCTTAACAACCGATATGTGTTACTTACGATGAGCGAATATTGCATCACCCTATGAAAATTCACGCTATCAGCCAGACATTGCCTCACGCACGTTATCAGCGTTGTCCGCAATGCGATACCCTTTTTTCCTTACCGGATGTGAAATCGCATCAGTCGGCTCATTGCCCGCGCTGCAACGCACAAATTCTCAGCGGCCGCGACTGGCCGATGACCCGATTAATGGCGATGGCCGCCACCATGATGGTGTTAATGCCGTTTGCGTTTTCCCTGCTGCTGGTCGATATCCGGCTGCTCGGTATGCGCATTAATGCCAGCGTGCTGGAAGGCGTGATCCAGATGACCCAGCAGGGGGATGTGCTGACCGCCTCGATGGTGGCATTTGCACCATTGGCGCGTCGGTCACCTTGGTCGCCGGCATCTGCTATCTCGGCATTGGCCATCGGCTGGGGATGAACTTACGCCCGGTGCTATTGATGCTGGAGAAGCTCAAAGAGTGGGTGATGCTGGATATCTACCTGATCGGCATTGCCGTCGCCTCGATTTAAAGTGCAGGACTACGCCTCGCTGAAGCTCGGCTATGGGCTGGTGGCCTATATCGCGCTGACGGTGCTGAGCGTGCTGACGCTGATCCATCTAAATATGGAGTAGCTGTGGGATCATTTCTATCCGCAAAGCCCCGGCAATGTGGCGCGTGATGACCTGCAGGTCTGCCTGAACTGCCACAACACCGGCGTACCGGATGCGCGAGGCCGCTGCCCGCGCTGCCATACCCCGCTCGACTTCCGTCGCCGTCACAGCCTGCAAAAATCCTGGGCGGCGCTGGTCGCCTCAATCGTGCTGCTGGTCCCCGCTAATCTGATGCCGATCTCCATCGTCTATCTCAACGGGTCGCGGCGCGAAGACACTATTTTTTCTGGCATCGTCTCGCTGGGTTCCGGCAATATCCCCATCGCCGCCGTCGTGTTTATCGCCAGTATTCTAGTGCCGTTTATCAAAGTGCTGGTGATGCTGACGCTGCTGTTAAGCATCTATTTCCGCTGCGAACAGGGACTGAAAACCCGCATACGCCTGTTGCGGGTAGTGAACTGGGTTGGCCGCTGGTCAATGCTCGATCTGTTTGTCATTTCGTTAACCATGTCGCTGGTCAACCGTGATCAGCTGATGGCTTTTACCATGGGACCGGCAGCGCTGTTTTTTGGCGCCGCCGTGATCCTGACCATTATGTCTGTTGAGTGGCTGGACAGCCGCCTGCTCTGGGATGCACATGCAACAGGAAACGCCCACTACACCGACTAACGCCACGCTGCGCAACAAGCGCAAAATTTCGCCCTTCTGGCTGCTGCCGATCATCGCGATGCTGATCGCCTGCTGGCTGTTGTGGACCAATTATCAGGAGCGCGGCACCACTATCACCATCAATTTCCAGACGGCGGATGGTATCGTGCCGGGCCGCACGCCGATTCGCTACTAGGGCGTGGAAGTGGGCACCGTGCAGGGCATCAATCTGAGCGATGACTATCGCAGCATTCAGATCAAAGCCAGCATCAAGAGCGATATGCGTGATGCGCTGCGGGAAGATACCCAGTTCTGGCTGGTGACGCCTAAAGCCTCACTGGCGGGCGTATCGGGACTGGATGCGCTGGTCGACGGTAACTACATCGGCATGATGCCAGGCAAAGGTAAACCGAGCGAGGCCTTTACCGCGCTGGATACCCAACCCAAATATCGGGTCAATACCGGTGAACTGTTGATCCATCTGTATGCGCCTGATTTAGGTTCGCTGAGCACCGGATCGCTGGTCTACTATCACAAAATCCCGGTAGGTCGGATCTATGACTACAGCATCAATAATAAAAACGATGGCGTAGCGATTGATGTGCTGATCGACCGTCGCTTTACCAATCTGGTGAAAACCAGCAGCCGCTTCTGGAACGTGTCGGGAGTGAATGCCGATGTCAGCCTGAGCGGGGCCAAAGTCCAGCTTGAGAGCCTTGCCGCGCTGGGCTACGGCGCAGTGGCGTTTGACTCGCCTGAAGAGGGCGAACCGGCTAAAGCCGAGCAGAATTACCGGCTCTATCCCGATCTGGCGCACAGCCAGCGAGGCGTGCAGATTACGCTTGATCTGCCAGACGGTAAAAACCTCAAAGCGGGCAGTACGCCGCTGATGTATCAGGGGCTGGAAGTCGGCACCCTGACCAAACTTAATTTGCAGGACGGCGGCAAGGTGACCGGCGAGCTGACGATCGACCCGTCGGTGGTCGGTCTGATGCGCAGCCCGAAAATCAGCCTGACCGATACCAGCCTCAGCGCGCTGCTAACCGGCAATACCCTTGAACTGGTGCCCGGCGAAGGTCCGCCGCAGCAGCACTACACCGTACTGGCATCCAGTGAGACCCTGCTGCAGAAACCCAACGTGCTGACAGTGAAGCTCAGCGCGCCTGAGAGCTATGGCATCGATCAGGGCCAGCCGCTGATGCTGCACGGCATGCAGATTGGTCAGATGATGTCGCGTTCGCTGGATGAAAATGGCGTCAACTTTGTGGTAGCGGTTAATCCGGAACACCGCGAACTGGTGCACGGCGACAGCAAGTTTATCGTTAACAGCCGCCTGGACGTGAAGTTCGGTCTGGATGGCATGCAGGTACTCGGGGCCAGCGCCCGCGAGTGGGTGGATGGCGGCATTCGCCTTGAACCGGGCAAAAAAGGCCAGCCGAAAAACAGCTATCCGCTGTTTGCGGACGCGGAAAAAGCGGAAGAAGGGATTGTTGGCGATGCACCGTCAACCACTCTCACCCTGACCGCCACCAGCCTGCCGGATGTGCAGGCCGGTTCCATCGTGCTCTACCGGAAATATCAGGTCGGTGAAATCGTCAAAGTCACCTCGCGTGCCGATGCGTTTGATATTGCGGTACATATCCAGCCGGAATACCGCAAATTGCTGACCAGCGAAAGCGTGTTCTAGGCCGAAGGCGGCGCACGGGTGCAGCTTAACGGCAGCGGCCTGACAGTGCAGGCTTCCCCGCTCAACCGCGCGCTGAAAGGCGCTATCAGCTTCGATAATATGAGCGGCGCGCTGTCGGCTGAAGGCGATAAACGCATTCTCTATCCGTCGGAAACCGCCGCCCGCGCCGTGGGTAGCCAGATCACGCTGCACACCTACGACGCCAGCAAACTGTCAGCCGGGATGCCGATCCGCTATCTGGGGATTAACGTCGGCCAGGTAGAATCGCTGTCGTTAAGCAGCGATAACAATCAGGTAGTGGCGAAAGCGGTGCTCTACCCGGAATATGTGGAAGATTTCGCCCGTCTCGGCAGCTGTTTCTCGGTGGTGTCACCGGAGATCTCCGCCACCGGGGTGAATCACCTTGAAACCCTGTTGCAGCCTTACGTCAACGTCGATCCCGGCAAGGGACGCGCGGCGCGCATCTTTGAACTGCAGGAGAGCACCATTACCGATTCGCGTTATCTGAACGGCCTGAATATCTACGTTGATGCCGCCGAAGCCGGTTCACTGTCGCTGGGTACGCCAGTGCTGTTCCGTGGAGTTGAAGTCGGTACCGTAACCGGCACCTCGCTGGGCAATATGGCTGACCGGGTGCAGATTGCGCTGCGCATCAGTAAAAAATATCAGCATCTGGTGCGTAACAATTCGGTGTTCTGGCTGGCATCGGGCTATAACCTCGACTTTGGCCTGATTGGCGGCGTGGTGAAAACCGGTACCTTCCAGCAGTTTATTCGCGGCGGCATTCAGTTTGCGACACCGCCCACCGTGCCGCTGGCGCTGCAGGCCAATCCGGATAAACACTTCCTGCTGCAGGACGAACCGCCGAAAGAGTGGCGCAACTGGGGGAACGGAGATCCCGTCTCCGCGCTGAGCTGTCAGGAATGGCGCTTTTTGCGTCTTTGCGCAAGCCGTATGCGCCCTGAGCCAGCAGGCTACAAACCCTCTGACGCGGGCAGCCAGGCTGCCCGTTTGCTTTCTGCATGTTACACTGCCGCCTTTGCCTTAACTGGAATGTACCTGTGTCCGACTCCTCTCTGTTTTTCCCCGCTGATTTTCTTGTCCTGATGCGTCAGGCCCTGCCGGATGAGGCCAGCCTCGAGGCGTTTATCGCCATAAGTCAGCAACCGCTGCGCCGTAGCCTGCGCGTCAACACGCTGAAAATCAGCGTGGCCGATTTCCTTGCTCGGACCGCACAGTATGGCTGGCAACTGACGTCGGTGCCGTGGTGTGAGGAAGGATTCTGGATCAGCCGTGAAGATGAGAGCCTGCCGCTCGGCAGCGTCGCTGAGCACCTGAGCGGCCTGTTTTACATTCAGGAAGCCAGCTCAATGCTGCCAGTGACTGCCCTGTTTGATGCGCAGTCTGAGGTGACAGCGGTGATGGACATGGCCGCTGCGCCGGGCTCTAAAACCACCCAGATCGCGGCACGGATGAATAACCAGGGGATCATCCTGGCTAACGAATTTTCCGCCAGCCGGGTCAAAGTGCTACATGCCAATATCAGCCGCTGCGGCGTCAGCAACAGCGCCCTGACCCACTTTGATGCGATACTGCTGGACGCGCCCTGTTCAGGCGAAGGGGTGATCCGTAAAGATGCCGATGCCTTGAAAAACTGGACACTGGAAACCACCGCAGCGATCGCCGCCACCCGGCGGGACGCTGGTCTATTCGACCTGCACCCTTAATCAAATCGAGAACCAGCAGGTGATTGACTGGCTGCTGCAGCGCTATCCCGGCGCGGCAAAAGTGGAGCTGCTCGATCGGTTGTTTGACGGCGCTGATCAGGCCGCAACGCCAGAAGGTTATCTGCACGTCTTCCCGCAGCTGTTCGACAGTGAAGGCTTCTTTGTTGCGCGGCTGCGTAAAACGGCGTCGGTTGAGCCGCTGCCGGCCCCGACGTACAAGGTCGGCAAGCTGCCGTTCTCACACCTGAGCCGCAAGCTGGAAGGAGAAATCAGGCAGGCGGCGGCGGTCTCACTGACCTGGGATGACTCACTGGAACTGTGGCAGCGCGATAAAAAGATCTGGCTGTTCCCGGCCGCCGTCACGCCGCTGTTAGGCAAAGTCCGCTTCTCACGGATTAGCCTGAAACTGGCTGAAACCTTTGCTAAAGGCTATCGCTGGCAGCATGAAGCGGTAATCGCGCTGGCCCGGCCAACGCCGGAACAGGTATTTGAGCTCAGCGCCGCCGAGGCGGAAGAGTGGTATCGCGGCCGGGATATCTATCCTGAAACGGCTTCGACGCGTGATGAGATGATTGTCACCTATCAACAGCAGCCGCTGGGGCCGGCGAAGAAGGTCGGCAGCCAGATCAAAAACAGTTATCGGCGCGAACTGGTGCGTGACGGACGCCTGTTCCGCTGAGTCACTGCAGCTGACGCAGCGTCAGGTGATTACCAAACACCGCGCCGGTATCAATGTAATGCAGGTTCTCCACCTCCAGCGGCTGCTGGAGCGGCGTATGACCAAAATAGAACGCGTCTGCGCCGTGGATCGCACTGCGCTGCTCCGACTGAATCGCCTGCAGTCGGCGGCGGCTCCACACAACATCCTGCCAGTTAAGCGGTTTTTCCCAGCCATAATCGGCTGCCGGATAATCAGCATGCGCCACCACCACAATCCGCTGATCGAGCTGCAGATGCAGAATCAGCGGCAGTTCCCGGCAGCGTTGCAGCGCATGTCGGGCGCTGATCAGCGCGGCACCGCTCAGCTGCCGAAACCAGTCTCCCCCGTTCATCTGCCAGAGATCTATTTCGTGACCCTGTAACGCCGCCAGCGCCATCTCTTCATGATTGCCACGCACGCAGCGAAACCACGGCTCATCCATCAGCGCCAGGCAGCCGGGGCTATCTGGCCCACGATCGATTAAATCGCCGGTTGAAATCAGTAAATCCTGCTGCGGATTGAACTGGTGCCGCAGTAATAGCGCATCGAGTTCGCGACGACAGCCGTGCAGATCCCCGACAATCCAGATCTGCTCCCAGTTTTCACCGTTGAGATAGTGATAGTGCATGGTGTGACCTTCAGCATGTTGAGGCGGTAGCTGAAGTATAGATCGGATGGCAACCTGCTCAGTCCGGACCGGCTGAACAGGCAAAGGGCGCGCCTCGGCCGTCGTTATCAGGGTCAACAGAATGTCGCCTGGCGCTGATAGTCACCCCGTCAGGGTGATTGTGCTAGCCGACATGATGCGCCTGTTCCGGCCGCGTCTGTTTATGACGTTTGCGCCAATCACCACCGCGGCCCTTTTTCCTCAAGCCCGTCAGGCGCGACCTTTCGCCGGATACTTAATCAGCTTTTCTGCCGGACGAATCGGCCGCCGTACCAGCTCGCCGCCACAGTTCGGGCAAGATGCTGAAGATGCTGCTCTGCACAGTTAGCGCAAAAGGTGCATTCAAATGAACAGTTGCGTGCCTCGGTCGAGGCGGGCAGTAAATCGGTATCGCAGTGCTCACTGTTGGGGCGAAGTTCCAGCATGGCGGTAGTCCTGAAGAAAAGGTGTGCTCCAGCTTCGCCTGAGCAGGCCGGATGATTGTCGAGACGCCAATCAGACAAGAAAGTGCCAAATCCGGCCAGGCTGTTATGGCCGCGCATGCGCCAGTTCATGCAGCGGCGAGCGCCGTCGCGCCCACCGCCCGCTTTAGTGTGGCGGCCGGTTTTCCGCCGATTTCGGTTGCTGCTCATCCTCATCTGGCTGCAAATCGTCCGGCTCCGGCTAGCTGCTGCCCATAGACGCCTGAATCACCTCTTTTTCCAGCGTAGGAATCAGCGCAGCATCCAGCGGTGAAGTGGCAAGACTGTCCGGCATCACCACGTGTGGCAACGGCACTTCGGTGGTCGGCAACGGTCCCGGCGCTTTGACGTAACTCAGTCCGGCAATCATCAGCGCGCACAGGGTAAAGAACAGATACAGCATATTGCTGCCGAGCGGCTGTATCAGTGCCCCGACCACCAGCGGTCCGATACTGGCACCAATCCCAAACGCCATCAGCAGACAGGCGGTTAACGATACCCGCCGTTCAGGGGGCTACCTGATCGTTCGCCAGCGCCACCTGCAGCGGATAGAGCGAAAACTGCATCATGCTGTCCACAAAGGCGATGCCAATCATCCAGTTAAACGTCAGATGCGGCAGCACCAGCGGCACGCAGGCCACGGCAAACAGCAGCGCCATAATGAACAACAACCGCTGGCGATCGTAACGATCCGACAGCCAGCTAAGCGGAAACTGCGACACCAGCCCGGCAAAGATGGTCAGACTCATAAATCACCATCCCGGTCACCAGAGTGGTGCCGAGCAGTTTGGGAATGGTGCGAATGAAGTAGCCCAGCTCCACTGGTGCTGGCGACATCGGCTGCACGTGGGTGCGGGTGGTAAGCGCGATCGGCACCAGGCAAGAGGGCGAAACAGAGCGCCACGATCAGCAGCGTGCTGACGTCAAAGCCGCTTTGCAGGCTAAGCACCACCTGCCCGCCGCTCAGGCCCAGGTAGGTCGCGACCATATAGAAGCCAAAAATCACCCCGCGCTGCGACGACTCCGCCTGATCGTTGAGCCAGCTCTCCAGCACCATGTACTGACACATCATGCACAGCCCGATAATCAGGCGCAGAAAAACCCACAGCGGAATGAAATCGGTCAGGCCGTGGCCAATCACCAGCCCGATGTAGTTCGCGGCGATAATCGCGCCGATCAGCGCGCCATTGACCTGCTCGCTGGCCAGCCGCAGCGAAACATAGGTGGTTAACAAGCCCGACCCCAGCAGCATCAGCAGTGTGGTGGTATATAGCGGCAGAAAAGTACTGAATATTTTACGCATACGACTCCCTGTCTACATCTGGCAGGTTTTCAGGCCAGTAACGCCCTAAAGATAGTCGAATTAATCGCGATACGGCGCCGGATCGTCGTCCTCAGCCGCAGCGGCAATAAAAAAGCCCGCAAACATCTGCATGTTTACGGGCCGGTCGTTACACGCTCGGGAAGGTAATGTTACTGCCCGGCGCTTCACGATTGAGATGGATAAAGTTCAGGTGGCGCTCATACTGGCCGAGTATGTCGATAATCACCTGCTCCTTGCTGTAATCCATTAAATCGTTGCCCTGACTGCCTTCCAGCAGGAAGGGTTTGGTTCGATGGATCGCACCGTAACGCCGCAGGGACGCCGTTCCAGCACCGCCCGTGGCTACCTTGATCAGGCCAAAGGCCGGCCGAACCTGAAGATTATTACCCATGCCACCACAGACCGGATCGTATTCGACGGTAAACGTGCCGTCGGTGTGGAGTATCTGCAGGGTGACAGCAACAGCATCAACAAAGTCACGGCACGCCGCGAAGTGCTGCTGTGCGCCGGTGCTATCGCCTCCCCGCAGATCCTGCAACGGTCCGGCGTCGGCTCACCGGAACTGCTGAAACAGTTTTATATCCCGCTGGTCCACGACCTGCCGGGCGTTGGTGAGAACCTGCAGGACCATCTGGAGATGTATCTGCAGTACGAATGCAAAGAGCCGGTGTCGCTCTACCCGGCGCTGAAATGGTGGAACCAGCCGAAAATCGGTGCCGAGTGGATGTTCAACGGCAGCGGGATTGGTGCCAGCAACCAGTTCGAAGCGGGCGGCTTTATCCGCAGCCGTGAAGAGTTCAGCTGGCCGAATATTCAGTACCACTTCCTGCCGGTGGCGATTAACTACAACGGTTGGAACGCGGTCGATGCGCACGGCGTCCAGTGTCACGTAGGCTCCATGCGCTCACCGAGCCGCACCCTGACAGCCTTGCGCTACACTTTTCCCGGTACCCCATGACAGATCAACAGAGGAGAGACTATGAGTATTCAGCATCTGCTGCTTTCCAGCGACGGTGGTCATCTGATTATCGAGGCTGATGAGCTGGAAACTGAGCTGGTGATCCCACCGCACCTGCGAACCGCTAGCGGCGGTGAAGCGGACGGTGATACCGGTCATCGGGTTGCCGTGACCCGGCACTACTGTAAAGGGCGCTATTACGCGGTGGCGTTGGATCGCCATGCGGCCAGCAATGAAATCAATGATGTGATCGACCTGCTTCGTCCGGCCCCGATCGATTAGCTGTCCGCGGCGGTACGCAGTCCAGCTGGAGTAAGCGGCACATTATTTAAAACTGAGATTTAACACTGAGAAAGAGGATGATTATGCAGAATAAGAAGTGGTTGGTGTCGTACGTGATTAAGCCAAAAGGTGAGGATCACGTGACCGCGCATGCTTTCATCGAAGGCAATGATGTTGAAGAGGCGCTGGAGGCGTATATGTTTGAGATTAAGAAGAACATGAAGCTGCAAACCGAAGAGATCACCCTGCTCTCCGTCAGCCTGGTGTAAACCGGCCTGATGAATTAACCTCGCCGCGGCGGGGGTTTTTCTGGCCGAATGGTGGGGACGCTCTGGCTGGGTGGATATTCAGGATGAGAGCGACGTTCATCCTCCTACAGAGGAGGCAGCATGAACCCTTCTGTTAGCGCGTTAACACATCAGGCGGTTTAACAATTAAACGCTATTTAACCTGCTTAGTTTAATAAAAATTCAATTATCACCCTGCTTAATAGATTGGAAATAGACCCTATCAACTTCTGCACCCTCTTTATTTATGCTCTTAACGTAGCAATATACATATCGGCATCGCCAGTCTGAATCAGTAACAATCAGGACAGCTTTTTGTCACGACTGCTAATACCCTTTGGGCAGAAATAAAAAAATCAATAGCACACCCTATTCTGAAAAAAGAGCTCGTGCTGTTACATTTAACAACAGGCGTTGATAAAGAAACAAAAGCAGACGGTTATGCTGATTTTTATGTCGACAGTTTTATACCGGTATATGGCATAGTACGCTGAATTTATCGAGCGTAAAAAATATTGTTTTTTCACATCATGAAGGACCGACCACTAATATGCTGGTCTGAGCCACCATCCTTAATTGCCTTGATTACAGTAGAGAATCAAGGCTTTTCCGCTGGATAACTGGAAGAGTCCTTCTCACTTAAGGAAGTTTGCCTGTGTTTGTCCCTGGTCTTGTCAGCATTGTTATTCCTGCATGGAAAGCGACGTGGTTTGAGTCTGCGCTGCAAAGTGCCCTCGATCAGGATTACGCTACTTGTGAAATTATCATCGGGGATGACAGTCAGGATGGCGAAATTGCACGCATTGTGGCGAAACATCGGCAATGTTCTCGCTGGCCTGTTGACTATAATCGCAATAGCCCGTCACTGGGAGAAATGGAAAATATCGCCTCTTGTCTGGGTCGGGCCAGCGGAGAATATATAAAGTTCCTGCATGATGATGACATACTCAAACCCAGCTGTGTCAGTAAATTAGTAGCAGCCATTAATCAACATCCTGATATTGTCATGGCCACGTCTCATCGTGAAATGATTGATGTGCAGGGACGTCGCCTGCCGGACCACGAAGGGTCAGCCCCGCTGTTTGATCGTGATAGCGTGCTTCATGGGCATGATGTGATTAATTTTGAAGCCGGACAGCCGCTTAAATTCATCGGTGAGCCCAGCGTGGTGCTTATCCGCACCACTGTTCTGCGCGCTATCCTGGCCTCTGGGGAGCCGTTGTAAGCACTCAGCGGCCAATCAATGCCGTTCCTGGCCGATCTCGCCATGTATCTTAAGGTTCTGCGCTATGCCATCTGGCTATGGTGACTCAGACATTGTCTCAGTACCGAATTTTACGCAGCCAGACACTCTCTACGGTCAACGATCATGCAGATCTGGTCAATGCTACCCATAGAAATATGCCCGCGGTACTAAAAGAGTCAGGCTGGCACGATCCCGCCCGGACATACAGTCAAATCCGCGTGGCGCCGCTCGCTCATCCAGACCAATTTAGCGAGCAAAATATACTTCATGAAATTGACGCTTCGCTTGCCAGCAGCAGAGTGAATATGTGGTTAAGCGAGCCAAGATTACGTCCAGCTCAGCAACGGTTATTAAGTGAATACCTCACCACTCAGGTTACCGCTTCCCGCTGTACGGTGTTTATTGATGCACGAAATGGAGACAGGGAAGCCTGGGATATCACCCTGCAGAGCCTTAATCTGAGCGTTGCCGGGGTAAGCTGGCAAATTGTTGCTCTGACGGACAGTCAGGTCAATTATCTGCCTGCCGGAACGACACAGTTGCGTCTGGATCTGACAGAAGGCCTGGCTGCGCTGAATAACCATATCTATGAATCAGAGAGTGACTGGCTGCTGTTTATTGACGCGGGCTGCCAGTTACTGCTTTCTGGCATTCACGCGCTGTCCACTACCTTACATCAAGCCAGCCAGTATAATGCCCTGTATACCGACATCATTTATCGGATCGGCGGTAAGCCGCGAGGCACACTTTTCCGGCCTGATTTTAATCCGGACTTCTTTTTAAGCTCTCCTGACCAGATGTCCAGCGGTTGGCTCTTGAGGCGTGAATGGGTTATTGCAGCCGGTGGATTAAACCTGACCTGTTCAGAGGCGTTTGAATTTGAGTTACAACTGCAGCTTATTGAATCCGCGATTGACACGATTGGTCATCTGAGCGAGCCGCTGTTGCAGGTAGCAAGGGCCCGTAGAAATCATTCAGCAGATCAGCTGCTGCTGGCGCACCTGCATCGCCGTGGTTTTCACCAAGCAGAGGTGCTGCCCACCCGTCAGGGTCCCTGGCAGCTTAAATATCATCATCAGAGTAAACCTCTGGTCACTGTTGCCATACTGGCACGGGAGTTTAACAGCGTCAGTCGCTGTGTGATGGCGGTACTGGAATCCACGGGTTACCTAAATTATGAACTTGATTGTGGCAGATAAACGCGAGGATGATGAAAGAGAAGCATGGCTGGCGGGTATTTCCAGCCTCGCATCCCAACGCATCAGAGTATTGCACTACCCCGCAGTCTGGCAACGGGCGGGAATGGCCAATCTGGCCATTCTTAACGCTCAGGGTGATTATTTGCTGTTCTTAAACAGCGATATTCAAGTGGCAAATGCAGAGTGACTGGATAATATGCTGAATCATGCCCAGCGACCTGAAGTTGCCATTGTCGGCGGCAAGCAACGCTATGCCAATAATCTGATTCGCCATGCCGGATATGTTTTAGGTTTAAAAGGTGGCATAGCAGGCGAACCTTTTTACGGTACTGACGACAGTAATAACGGCTACCTGTCACGCCTGCACGCTGACCAAAATTACTCGGCCGTTTCCGGCGATTTTATGCTGGTACGCGAGGATATCTGTTATGCCGTAAATGGCTTTGACGCCGATTTAGCGTGTTATGACGATATCGACTTTTGTCTGCGCGTAGGTCAGCTGGGTGGGCTGGTCGTCTGGACACCCTATGCCTGCAGCTGCCGCCAGCCAGAACAACCCCTCTCAGACATGCCCGCATCACAGAGTGAGAAAGAAGAAAATATCATGTTTGAACGCTGGCTAATGCAAGTTAGTCAGGATCCTGACTATAACAAAAATTTATCGTTAACGATGCCATTTGGGCTGCAAAACGGCGATCAGCATAACTGGCTGCCTTTGTGCTGGCATCCCTTGCCGGTAGTCATGCCAGTGACCGGTGAGCCAGAGAGAATTAATGCTTACAGAGTGACAGAACCGTTCACTTCACTCCGCGATGCCGTTGTTATTGAGGGAAAACTGATGACGTCGCTGCCAACATTACCTGAGGTGACCCGCTACAATCCTGATGTGATAGTGATTGAACAGCAGACTGGCGCGGACTTTAATTGATGGATAGCAAAATTATCGCGCTTCAATTCGGCTTTCAAAGTTGGCATGATCAACGCAACATTGTCGAAGGATTTATTTTCACCTTCTGAAATGCATCGTGTCAGAGACAATTTTATCAACACGGTAAGATGCAACCTTGGTTATATTGACCGTCTCATTGTTAATAACGAAAAAGAAGCTGAGTTATTTTCCGATCTACACTCTGACATTTTCATTATGCCCACCTGTTTACCGCAGGAAGATTGTGTCATTACGATATGCAACAAAAAATCGCCCGACTGATTAACGCCTTTGCTGATCAGGCTGAATGGATAATTTTTGGCCACTGCCCGCCGGCGCTGCGGCCGCTAATTAACACTGTTATTCGTGAGACCGATAGAGAAATTTATCATAAGGAATTGATGAAAATGCATCCTGACCTTGCACCGGTCCCACATGACGGGCATCCGCTAACAGACGCTGAAGCTTATCTGCACCTTATTGAATATGGAGCCGGTGGTATACCCTTAATTTGCAGTAAATCTGTCGGCACCGGCAGCAATACTTTCACAACCACATGCGTAGCCAACGAGTATGCTGAATGGCATAACGCGATAAATGCCCATCTGCATGACCCTGAAAGTAGTGAAAAGATGGGCAAAATTTTGCAAAGTGAAGTGCATCAACACTGCCTGTTAGATGAAGTTCTTCAAAGCTGACTTCGATTCGCTTAAGATAATGCCCGGTCCGCTGATGAGTTTTGTCTCCAGCCATGCTCACAACCAGCGCTGATATTTCAGACTGCAAAGGATCTTTCAAAGTCGCCAGCCGCTGTTGTGCGCGTATCAGAAATTTTTCCTGCCAGCCGGCTCAGAATACCGAACAAATAGTATTTACATTGTTTTCGCTTAGGGAGCGACTTACTGACATAAGCGCCCATCAGATTGGTTAGCAACATAAGTAAAAAAGCCAGCGTATTAATATGGCAACGGCGAAGTAAACCATTGGTAAAAGTGCCATCAATCGGAAAAATGTCGATCCATACCCCACGGACCAAAGGGTTAACAAAACCAAAAGTGACAGTGTAGTGACATCGTAGATCCGGATAAATGGGTAGACATGTTGAGGATCGTTCCCCCAATAGGCTAACTGCAACGGATAGGGCAGCTTATCTTTTAAAGAAATTAATTGATTATAATCTCCTCTCAGCATTGAGAGATGGATATCATCATCCCAGGTAATCATTCCCCGATGCCGGATAGCACCAATTAGTGTCCCGCCATCAAGTAGATAAGGAAGATTATGCTCATCAAGGAAAGTCTTGAGTATTGCCAGAAGCGCAACCGTGCGTTTCTGAAACGAGGTTAGATTTTCATTTTTTATAGTTTCCGCAGAATTATTCATGGCGCTCCCTTATTTTAGCTTTACAAGTAGCAAACTAACGCATAGAAATGTGTATTTTTCCAGCGATTGTATTCTTTCGGGTAAATGTCAATCTGTTCAATTCTTGTGAAACCTGCGTCTGTTAACATGGCCACTTCAATGTCGATATTCAGCATAATAATTTTTATTTAACTCCTCTGACCAACCGTTGACGTTAAAACTCTCTCTCAGTCCCATCTGATGTTTAACAATGGCAACAGACTTATTTTTTTATTTAAAAGCCCCGCAATTTTTTATATATCCCCTCAGCCTCCTTCTGGTTAAGATAATTCATAACACCAAAAATTGATATCACATCAAATGACCGGGTTATAGTAAAATCAATTATATCAGTATTAATTATTTCTACAGAGGGGCTTTTGAAGATAAAGTCGGAAAACCCTTTATGTTTTTCAATTGCGACGATAGTCCTGAAATCATCAACCAGAGGATTTATCATTAAGACTGTGCCGGTTCCCAGATCCAGTAAATCACGCTTTTTATCAGCAAAACCCCTCATTAGCGCAACATAATAACAGGTGGAATCCTTCGCTTTGTTACGAGTTTCCAGCGGAGATTCGATTGTTTTAGCCATTTCCTCGTAATAATTATGAATGTATTGTTTACTTATTTAACTCCACTTCTCTATTAGTATTTTTGCATTGATGTAGTCAGTGTAGGTATCAATATCCTGGGCTTTTATTTTTAGTGCTGGCGATGCTAACAGATCGACTATTTAATCGAACACATTCAGCGTCGTATACTTTATTTTTTTCTTCAAACAAGCAGGTCCAGACCATTCATAATCCCCCGAAGAATGAGAAAAATTAATCACACAACCCTGTTCATTTAAATTAACATACACAGGGTCATCTGAAATCACCCTGCTACATCCAACATACTCGCCACTGAATTCAAGGCAGCGAGTAATATCATCAGGATGAACAATCAAATCGCCATCCCAGGCAAGGATATATTCATTAGCATGTCTGGCGCCAAGAAAAAGACTGTTTCCAGTTTTTGTCTGAAAGTAGTCGTGATTAAAAACAAAAATGACATCCTGCCTGACCTTAAGCACAGTTTCAATAACATCAGAATACTGAAAGCTGACAACTATTCGTACATTTTCGACACGCGTGAATTTCTCTAACTGCAATTCAATCAGCGGTTTGTGGTTGAAGTCAATTAAAGCCTTTGTTTTCGCAAGCCCTAGCCGTGAACCTATCCCGGCGCAACTTAATAATAATGATTTACCTGGCGATGGCGATTTAATTTGCTCCAGTAACCTTACCAGCGCCTTCTGGCTGTAAACGCAATGACTGGCGACAGTCGATAGCTTTTTTGCAGGTTCATGAACTATACCACTTGCAATGGCGATATCCGCACAGCGCATCGCTTCACTGTCATTATGTCCATCGCCAATAAAAACGACATAATAACCGGACTGCTTATAATGCAGTACAACCTCTTTTTTTAAAAATTTTTGTTACCTTGACTAATTTATCATCAACCACTAACCCTTCTGAAGCAGAATACTTGCAACCAATATCGTTGGTTAAATCACCGATCCATTCATCTACATTACTGGTAACGACACGACAAATATCAGCATTTTCTTTGATGAAGTTAACAATATCTGTTAGTAAAGCAATTTTTGTCATCCTCTCCCGGATAGATGACACCGGAATTTTCTTGAGTATTTCCACCCGGCGGATAAAGCTTTCTACAAAAGGAACATTGCCTTTTATTGTCTGATTTGTGAGATCAATCATTTCGGGAGAAAGGTGAAATGACTTTCCAATTTCAGCTAAAGACTCCTCTGCTGTTATCGTGCCGTCAAGGTCGAAAAGAAAAATTCTTTTTCCATGGTTCTCTATTCCAGGCAGAAAATGCATCGTATATTTTGTATGAGTAATTTTTTCATTATTAATCTGTAAACGTTGTAAAACATGATAATGAGTAGATCAGGTCGTAGCCATCCCATTTGAGATTAAAATTCAGCGTCTGACTAAGCGGAACCACCCTGTCAACGCCAGCAGGGCGATACCGTTTTAGAAAGTCTTCTATATGTTTTGAGCTAACGCCTGAAAACGCAAGTGTCTGACAACGATTACCGCATACCGGTAAAATTTCACTGATATCATCGGCAAGGTATTCTAGAAAGTATCCGCCGGCTTCAGTTTGCATCATCGTTGTCTCATCAAGTTTGTCCAGCAGAAGGCGAAAGATCAGATTAGATGCCGTAGAGGCTTTTTTACACTGCCGCTAATTGCAGCATGGTGGCAAAAACGACCAAACTTTCTTAATGCAGTAATGGGCTGTAGTTGATATCGTTTGTTTACTAAAATTTCTAATTCCGCCCAAAAATGCGCGCGTGCTTGCTCCTTCTCAGCCTCTGTTCCCAGCCATACGACAAGCTGAGGAGAAGTACAGGCATTTTGATCCATCAGGTAGGTATCGTTATAGAATCCGACCGCGACAGCACGTTTATTGATCAGCGCAAGATAATAGCTGGCATCAATCATGCACCAAGGAATGACGTTTTGCAAAAGCTAAATCGAGACTACGCGAGGGTATAGGTAATTTCCGAACAGCTGAAATAGTTTCGTCCCCGCCCCAGATCAGGCGGGTATCACACCAGCCAGAGAAGATATCGGTCAAGCCAGATTCCCTGGCATAACGTACCAGACAGAGATAAGGCACTATGTCAGGGCAATTTCGCAGTACATTATTTAGCTCTTCACAGATAACAGAGACCTGTGGAAAGGAGCGTGACGGCACCCGAACAAGATTACAGTTACCACTGAGTAAACCCGCAACTAAGGACCATGCAAAATTTGTTGCAACGTTCGAGGGTGCAATATGGAAGGCTAAACCTCGTCCGGTTCGTCTCGATAAATCTGGATATGCAGACTTCTCTTTTAATAACGCCTTTTTCCGACACCAGAAGGCCAGCGTAATGACATCAGGCCAAGCCTTAGCAATCGGGTTTCTGAACAGTCTCCGCGAAAACTCATCCAGAAAATCAATGATAAAATTTTCAAATGGCTGAAATGTCCGCTGAGCAAGCATTCCTTTCGCAACATTTTGATCACTGACTAAAAAGGTGACATTTTCAAAATTGCTCGGCATAAGTATCACTGCACCCTCTTAATTCGGCATCTTCTACTCGCCCCATTACGCTAAAATATTTCCCATATCGACTGCAGGGGCAATCGTCGGTACCCAGAATGACCCCTCTATCTTCTGTAAGTAAAGCGTGCCCAGGATAAGATTGTGGAATGACAGAAAGCACCTGAATGATGCCGGGGTCTCCGTGCCGACACACTGAAAAGTCGATATGGTTTCGAATAATAAGGTCTGAGAAGACACTGGCATGGAGATGACCATACTCACATTGCATAAAGATTGTTCCGGTCTGTTCAACCATCCCATAGTAATCGTGATTATGTGCTATTCCACACTGTCGCTGTAATGCAGCAGAAAAATACTCTGGAGACACTGCGTCTGAAATCAACTTTTTCCAGCCGCCGCCGTGTATTAATATACCTAATGACAAATCTATTTTTTTGATTAATTTGAAGAAGCTGTTTATAAGAATGCTGCCAGATAATAAATGTAAAACCAAAAATCAATACTCTTTTCCCCCGATGCTTTTGTAAAAAATGGCTGATTGCTGGCATATCCAGCGACATATCACTTTTTAATGCCCATGTTTTTTCACTGCCAAAACGGGAGAAGCCGAGAATACCCGCTCTGCGTGCTGAAAAAGAATTACGGTTAGTCATTGCGTCAGGCGAATAAATGATTAACAGCGGCATACGTGACTGTCCGGTAAAATCGCTGACAATCTTAACCAACGCTTTTTGCTGATTTATTGCGGTTGTCTTATCCAGATAAATTTTCGATAACTTCTGCCCACTGGTTCCGGAGGAGGTCATAATTTTTATCAACTGTTCCTGAGACCCACACTGACCAGGTCCATTTGCTTAAACAGCGACACCGGCAAAAAAGGGATCGTTTCCAGCGACTGTAGATGCTTCATTTGCAGTCCCTGGGCATCCATAATTCTCTAATAAGCGCTGCAATTTTTGTAGTGATACCGGGTTAGCTTTTTCAGCCGCTGTGTCATCAGCTTCTGCTTTTCATGCTGTTTAAGAGAAAATGGCGATAACAGCATCTCTTCACAGCAGTCCATGATGAGATTCCAGTTTTGAATAGAGTATTTTGCCCGCAGTATTTCTGGGAATGACAGGAATTATTTTTATTTTAACCGTCGCTGGCGTGAGCTGAATTTTTTTACAGACTAATGACCTGATTGTATCAGCATAGGTTTCATCGGTGATAAACAGTGTTATTCTTTGCTCCCCTGAAACACAAACGCATTCCACAAACGGAAAAGCGGAATGAATGATAGCGTCCAGCTCATCAAGTGCGATACGGTGCCCAAAGAGCTTGATGAAACGGCTTTTTCGCCCAACGATAGTGTAATAACCTTCTTCATCACAGCGGGCGATATCTCCGGTCGCTAACCTTCCCTGACACTCATCCCCTTTGCAAAGATCGCTACCAGATTCAGCATAGCCGAGCATAACATTAGGACCAAAATAGACCAATTCGCCTGCTGTGTTAAGACCGTCAATTTCATTTCCCTGGTGGTCAATAATAATAAAACGACCGCCGGGAATGGCCTTACCTATACTGCCAATTTTATCCAGCGATCTTTCTGGCGGCAGCCATGCCATACGCGAAGTGGCTTCTGCCGCGCCGTACATTACTATAAAAGACTTATTATTCTGGCGGGCGTATAGCTTGCAAATGCCTGATGTAATTCTGGCGTTAACTTCCCTCCCGCCTGTGTCAGTGTTTTTAGAGCGGGAAGATGCTTTTTCATAAAGCCTAACCGCCGCAACCTTTCCCAGGTATAAGGCACGCCAGCAAGTGAGCTGGCAGAATACCGAGTCACAAATTGCCAAAACTCACGCTGCGTGACCGCTTTGGTTGTTAGTAATAAAGTGGCTCCGCGCAATAAGTGACTGTTGATAATAGACAACCCATAGACGTAGCTCATCGGTAAATTAACTATCGCTCGTTCACGCTGATCGATTTTCAGATAGCTGGCGATACTTAATGCGTTAGCATAAATATTGCGCATGCTTTGCCGAACCAGACGGGGACTGCCGGTTGAGCCCGATGTCGACACCAGCAAAGCCAGATCGTTACTAAAAGGGAAAGTAGTCAGTCCTGTCGACACCAGTTCATAATTTTCATACGCGAACAGTGTTGCCGGATCGGGGCCATCTTTGCGCTGTGGACGCCAGTACCATCCAGGTCGATAAGTCACCGCTAGCGTCTCAATAAACTGCTTATCCAGGTCTTTATCGGGCATTAAAGGGACTATTTTATGCGTAAGAAACGCGACATAACCCATCAGTGAACCAAAGCTATTTTCACAAAAAAATACCAGGGAGTGAGGTGGAATAATGTCAGCAAGGCGTTTTCCCTGCTCGTGAAGCTGCCCATAGCTTAACTCACGCCCTTTTTCGTCGATGGCAGCAATTGCCGTCGGGTTATGCTGTTCCATATCTGGAAACATGGTTGTAATAACTCCTGATGAAAAATAGCAGACTATTTTAATCCACGGTCTACTCTGATGACCTGCCCAGTAATGTAGGCTGCCAGTTCCGACGCCAGAAAAACAGCTGTTGAAGCGACTTCAGCGGGTAAACCGTACCGCTTTAGTAATGTTTTATTTTTGGTCTGTTCAAGTCGCTGTGCAGGCAGGCCGTCCAGCAAAATCGTGTAGATAATGCCAGGCGCGATGCAGTTAACCCTGATGTTCTTTTCGCCCAGTTCAGCGGCTATCGATTTAGAAAAAGCAATCACTGCCGCTTTTGCAGCGCTATAAGCTGATTGACCCGGACTCCCCTCAATAGCCACCACTGAAGATATATTAATAATGCTGCCGCTATTTTGCTTCGTCATCAATCTGGAAATATATTGTGTCAGCATAAAAATGAAAAAATTCACTTCGAACTGCAGGCGTAACATCTCATTTGTCGTCATATGAAAAAGTGAGTTTATCATAACGCCTGCATTATTAATCAATATGTCGACAGAAGAATTATTAGCCTTTATGCTGTTAAGGGCTTTTTTCATCGCAGCATAATCTGTCATATCAAAGTAACATGGCCAGATCGTAACGCCATTTTTCTTTGCTAAACAAGCCAATGTATCCTGCCACTGGCTATCCTCTTTGCGGGCGTGAGCATAAATGTTAGCACCATTCTCTGCGAAAGCTTCTACTAAAGCCCAGCCAATGCCTTTACTCGTTCCTGTAATGAATACATTTTTGCCATCGAGAAGACGCATTTCTCAAAGCACCACATCATATTTTTCTAATATTAACTTTCCTTTTTTCCATGAGGAAAAATCAATAATATCTTGGGTATCAGACATAATATCGAATGCATCTTCTATTGCTGTTATTAGCATCATATGACCTACAGAATCCCATTCTGGCACATCATGATATTTCAGGGTAACCAGGTCTTTCTCTGCCAGCATAAAAATATCGAGGAAAGTCTTATTGTACAATGCTATGTTTTCCATTATCATTCACTCTTTGCTATTGGATGCGGGAAAATTTTTTTATCTTCATTGTTTCTCATCACCCTAGCAGGATTCCCTAATGCGATGACATTTTCTTTAATGTCATTAAAAACAACTGCCCCCATACTAATAATCACATTATTGCCTATATGTGTATTCTCTTTAATGCAGGCATTCAGGACTATAAAGACATCATTACCAATTTTACAGTTTCCACCCAGCATTACACCTGGAGAAATTATGCTATTCTCACCAACATGACAGTCATGGCCAATACACACCTGTGGCTGTATAAAGGCATTGTTATTTACCACACAATCGTAAGAAACAAATGCCTCTTTGCAGACTACAACGCCCTCCCCAAAAACGTTGACGTGCTTATATCCACATCCGGATGTATCAACGTAGCCAAAGGAAGATTACTGGTCTTTATTTTTTTAATCAATTCATTCCTGAGCATTGGTTCGCCTACTGCAACCACGAATTCAATATCTTCGATATCAACTGCTGCTCTGAATTCAATAACAGGAACATTATTTAACTGCCGATTGGGGTGAATATCATCAATAAAAACCATACTCTTCCAGCGTTGTTCTTTCGCATTAATCACGCTGGCCAGCGCAAGAACTTCACGTCCTAACCCCCCTGCACCATAAATTCCGAGCTTCATACTGTTTCTCGCTCTTTAAAACTATCGGAACAATGCTTAGCGGCCACCTTAAGAATAACGTCAATCACGCGCTGTTGATCCTCTGCAGATAAACCTGCATAGGTTGGCAGACAAAGCACCTAGTTTGCCAGTCGCCGTGCTACTGGTAGATTGTCAGGATTCGCGCTTGCCAGGCCGGAGTAAACCGGAAAATCGCTGATCAGTGGAAAGAAATAACGGCGAGCCATTATCCCCTAGTTTTTAAAGCGGTATAAATCTCATCGCGACTGCAGTTTAAGTCCGGACCAATAAATAACGGAAAATAGGCATAGTTCCAGCTTACATGTGCATCAGGTTGAATAATTTTTGAACCCGCGAGGTGACAAAATGCTTGTCTGTATCGCTGGTAACACTCTTTCCGCTGTAAAAGTGCATGATCAATATGTTTAAGTTGTAGCAGTCCAAAAGCGGCTTGCAATTCGTTCATCTTGGCATTTATACCAACAGCATCCACTGTGGTTTCACTTGAAAAACCAAAATTTTTTAAACGATCAATATGGCTTTTTGTTTCTAGATCTGGACATATAATAGCGCCACCTTCAACTGTATTCAAAACTTTGGTCGCATGGAAACTCAGTATGGATAAATCACCATGTTGCAAAATTGAATTGCCTTCACGGGTTACGTCAAAAGCGTGTGCTGCATCATAAATCGCTTTTAATCCATGTTTTGTCGCCAGCGCATCAATTTTTTCTACATCCGCAGGTATACCATAACAGTGAACCGTCAATATTGCCGTTGTCTGGGGTGTAATAGCCTGCTCGATTTTATCGGGATCCAGATTGCCGGTAACCGGATCAATATCAACAAATACCGGTTTCAGGCCGCTCCAGGAGAGTGAATGTGAAGTGGCCACAAAAGAATACGGTGTCGTGATGACCTCTCCACTGATCACCAAAGCACGAATCGCACATAACAATGCTAGCGTGCCATTCGAAAATAATGAAATGTGCTTACACCCTAAATAGTCTGCCAGTGACAGTTCCAGCTGACGATGGAATGGGCCATTGTTCGTCAGCTGCTTATTTTTCCAGATCTCCTCCAGGTACGGATAGAATTCTGATAGTGGAGGTAACAGGGGGCTGGTTACATAAATATCGTTACTTATAGCCATCCTGATATACTCCCGGAGAATTATTATTTGATTTAACCAATGCTACCTGATGTCTCTCATGTCTGAGAGACAATGGGTTATGGCAATATTACATAATCACTAATAACCGGAAAAGGCAACGCTATCAGTCGAATTAAGCGCATTTGCCCCGACTGGCTTGCCCGCGTTTTTTAGCACTGATTATCAGTAATTATTATCTATATTTTTATATCCTGATTGAGGATGCTAACTCTCCTCCTTTAGCGAGATTACAGTACAGGCAGTGACTGACGCCTCATTCAGCAGAGGGTTTTTACTTAAATGTGATTCATTTTATACAATAACCATTGAGTATGATCTTACAGTTAATACTATGTCAGACAATCAGAGTCATTCGCCTTAAAAATACGCTTACCCCTTTCCGGCGTGATGTTCGGGAAAAGAACGTCATAGCTAAATCACCGGCTGGCAGGTTTAACTCATTGTCATCAATCCAGTGTTTACTGGTCCCCGGAACGGCAAGCCTGCCCTGCTCACTGCTCCGTGAAAACCGTCTGATGAATGAACCTGCGCGCACTGGAGTCTTACGAACACTTTACTACCGAGCGG
Organism: Pantoea sp. Eser; assembly: GCA_009830035.1. GTDB lineage: Bacteria > Pseudomonadota > Gammaproteobacteria > Enterobacterales > Enterobacteriaceae > Pantoea. Next base: position 17,144 of record SZZY01000002.1, on the reverse strand, counting down.
ATGAAGTGCTTTTTTAACACATCAGCTTTCTTGCTAGTGCCGTCCTTGTTCTCTTTTTCTGCTCTGATAGGGTGCCTCGAAACGGGCATTTTATTGATCAAATTTATAGGAATTTAGTTTTCCCTAGTGCAAAGCGCTGTTACTTAATGGGATACGGCCATGAATGGTCGATGCCGGTTGATGACAAAACGCCGGTGATAGCGAGATAAGCCAGCATCAGCGCGAATAGCAAAATTACCGTTAATTCAATCTGTTTTATCCAGTGATGTTTCGCCATAAATATCCTCTTTCAGTTGTGTGTATTTAAACCGCTTCTTCACACTATAATGTTACCGGTAGAGTACAAGTCAAAGACACATCGAGAAATATAAAGCAGCGCTTATTAATCATTGAAGATATAATGATGAGGTGGGATGACTGCCCGGCCCTGCTTTATAAAGGTCTAGGCGTAAAAAGGCCCGCACTAGGCGGGCTTAAATTCGGGATTGCTGGCGATGATCAGGCGGATTCACCGGTAAAGTCGATCACCATCCTTCCGCGAATTTTTCCATGGATCATCTCATCGAAGATGGTATTGATCTCGCCGATCTTCCTTTTGGTGACTTTCGGCACCACTTTTCCTTCGGCAGCAAACTGGAAAGCTTCTGCCAAATCGTTACGCGTTCCGACCAGCGAGCCGGCCACCTGAATGCCGTCGAGCACCAGTCGCGGAATATTCAGGCTCATCTCTTCAGGCGGAAGCCCGACAGCCACTACCCGACTACCGGCTCTGACTGCGTCCACCGCCGAGTTAAAGGCCGCTTTGGCGACGGCAGTTACTACTGCCGCATGCGCGCCACCGGTTTTTTCCTGAATCACCGCGGCTGCATCTTGAGTGGCGGAGTTAACCACCAGATCGGCGCCCATCTGTTTTGCCAGTTCAAGCTGCGCATCACTGATGTCAACAGCGATAACTTTGGCGTTGAAAACATTCTTCGCGTACTGCAATGCGAGGTTGCCCAATCCGCCGAGACCATAGATGGCAATCCATTGACCCGGTTTGACCTCCGATACTTTCACCGCTTTATAAGTGGTAACGCCAGCGCAGGTGACACTGCTGGCGGCGTAAGGGTCAAGTCCTTCTGGTACTTTGACCGAATAATCTGCTACCACGATGCACTCTTCAGCCATGCCGCCGTCAACGGTATAACCGGCATTCACCACATCGCGACAGAGTGTTTCATTACCTGAGTTACAGTATTCGCAGTGGCCGCAGCCCTTGAAGAACCACGCCACGCTGGCGCGATCGCCCGGCTTAAGCGAGGCAACATCGGGCGCCACTTCCTCAACGATACCAATACCTTCATGACCGAGCGTCACGCCCGTTTTGTCGCCAAAGTCACCGTTCTTGACGTGCAGATCGGTATGGCAAACTCCGCAGCACTCCATCCTAAGCCGTGCCTCGCCATTCTTCAGCGGGCGCAGAGTTTTTTCTACAACATCAACCTGGTGCTCACTATTCGCAATTGCAGCCTTCATAAACATACCTCCCTTTGATTAAGCCTTAAGGATAAGCCAAACGTCAGCGATCACAAGTTTACTGGCGGCTTGAGGGTGGTGATGTTGAAGGTATGTGCAGGTACAAGCTGCTGGTGATTGATTAACGCGCTGAACTTCTGCGTCTATGTGCCATAAACACGATCAGCGGCTGATGAATGCACTCTGGAATTGGGCATCACAGGCTCCGGCAGAGTAGAACAGAAGGCAACAGGTTGGGGTTTAACTGCCTGATTTACCAAAAGTAATTGTTGAGAAATGCTAAACAAAAAAAGACCGAATACGATTCCTATATTCGGTCCAGGGAAATGGCTCTCAGGGAGCCGTGCGCTAAAAGTTGGCATTCTTGCAGGCGGTTTCGCCTTGAAAGTTTAAGATTAGAACAGCGAGCGGGGTTTTGCCAGTCAACGCGAGGCTGAGGGCCCGAAACTGAAACAGTTTGTGATCGCAACGGCAGAAAACAGCAGAATTCGGGTACAGCGCAGCGCTGCACCCGGCGGATTTATTTACTACACAGCGCCTGAGTGCGCTCAACGATCGGCTGCAGGCTCATCATATGGCCTGGATTGGCTTTATCTTCGCTCTGAATCACGCTGATCGGCTGTGCTTTTACCTGTTTGGTTTTGAACAGCTGATCCGCTTTGTCATTCAACGGATATTGCATCAGGGTGCTGGGGTTGATGGCAAACAATGAGCCGTCTTTCTCACAGGTCAGCATCACTTCTTCGCGGTTAAACGGCCACTTGTCTTTACCGATCTCAAAGCGGCTGACGGTAATGATCTGCGCCGCCAGCGCCTGGCCGCATACGGATAACAACAGGACTGCGGGAATCACTTTCTTCAGCAACATAACTTACCTTTACGCATTTCTAAATAATATTCAGGCCGGCGACAGCGTGGCAAAAACGCTGACCAGCCCAACCACTCCGCACGCCAGCAGCAGTGTCTGCGCGCGCAGCCGGCCCTTCAGCCACAGACCAGCGACGGCAAAGACGCCGAACAGCATCTCCCACTGCCACACCGCGCCGAAGCGGGTGCCGAGCACTGCCAGCCAGATCGCGCCATCGGTCAGATTGGCACTGTCGCCGCTCATCAATACGTTCTGGCAGCCCAGCATTGCCAGTGCGCTCAGCAGCGCTAGCCACGCGCTCCACTGCAACAACGGATTTAAGCAGATCGTCAGCCGTGGACGATAGCGCGCCGGTGCCAGCAGCGCGCAATAACATGCTCTGGCGGTTAGCAGCATCAGGGCGGCAAAATGCAACCCGCGCAGCATCACCCAGACGGAATCCACCACGATTGCTGAAGCGGTAGCTTCCTGAGGTTTTATGCCCATCGACCGACAGCACATGCCAGTTAACCCGGTAACTGCCGGCGTTAAGCGGCTGAGGCAGATCGACAATCAGACGACTGGCGTACTTTGGCTCGACGCGCGCTTTGCCGGTTGCCGTTGCCACCGGCTGTTGGGCCGAATCCAGCAAGGTCACGCCGCTGAATGCCGCCTCGATATCTTCGCTAAAATTGAGCGTTAACGCAGCCGTTGAATGGATCACCTTCGCGTCAGCCGCCAAGCTTGATGACTGAAGATGCGCATGTGCCAGCGCCGACTGGCTGAAGGCGAGGCCAGCGGCCGCCGCCAGCGCAATAATCATGCGGGAAACCGGTTTTTTCTGCACAAGATCATCCTTTTAACAACCGTTGACGCGACAAACGTGGCGAAAGGATACGCTGCTCTATTTGTGGTGTCGAGGCCAGCGATGCGATCCTTAAACCCTTGATTCAGACCGGCGAAAACATTACTTTTGCCCCACATCATCAGGAGAACACTATGGGCCATAACCTTGCCCAGCTATACCGGGAAGAGAAAGAAAAAATCAATGTCGATCTGGCGGCAGCGGGCGTGGCGTTCAAAGAACGTTATAACATGCCGGTGGTCGCAGAGATGGTCGCACAGGAACAGCCAGAAGCCCTGCGCGACTGGTTTCGCCAGCGTCTGATGCACTATCGCCAGGCCTCACTCAGCCTGTCGCGTCTGCCTTATGAACCGAAGATGAAATAATGATATTACGCGTAATTGATACCGAAACCTGCGGCCTGCAGGGCGGCGTGGTGGAAGTGGCCTCGGTCGACGTGATCAACGGTCAGATAGTCAATCCGATGAGCGACCTGATCCAGCCCGACCGCCCTATCAGCCGTCAGGCGATGGCGGTGCATCGCATTACCGAAGCGATGGTGGCCGACAAGCCGACCATTGAACAGGCGATCTCGCGCTACCACGCACGGCAGCGTATTCTGCGTGGCGCATAACGCCAGCTTTGACCGCCGCATGCTGCCGGAGATGTACGGAGAGTGGATATGCACCATGCAGCTGGCGCGTCAGCTGTGGCCGGGCATTAAATATGGCAACCAGGCACTGCGGCACTCGCTGAAGCTGGACGTGACGCCACCAGCGGATCTGCATGCGCACCGCGCACTGTATGACTGTTATGTCACCGCCGCGCTGTTGATTCGCATCATGGAGACCTCGGGCTGGAGCGCGTCCGAAATGATCGTGCGGTCGCAACCGGCGGCCCAGCGCGACGATATTCTGCCGTTCGGCAAATACCGCGGCCAGGCGATTGCGGTGATCGCCCGTAAAGATCCAGGCTATCTGAAATGGATGCTGGATAACGTGACCGATTTGCGCCAGCCCGAGGATAAAGGTGTACTCCATCGCCGGCCGGACTTGCCGCCGTGGCCAGCATCCATGTCGGTACACAGCAGCAACAGGTTGTTATCGGTTTTGTAGCGCGGAAAATTTTTTGATACTGATTCGAAAGGTATTTGATTTGGGTTTTAGGTCTCGGTGAAGAATCAAATACCTTTCAAAATAGCTTAATATTTATACTACCCTTTGCCTCCCGCATTTCACTCTCTTCTCTGCTGGACTGGTCGAATTTACCGAGTTAGTGTGCCCAGCAGCACATGCTTGTGTGATTTTTCACCATTCAGAAGGAATTTATTGTGAACTTCTCACGTATCCGTCAGACCATGACGGACGACGCCTGCGACATAGTCTCAGCATTAAACCAGGCACCGGCGCTGACGCTTCAGGCCATCCTCTTTATTACTAAAGGCAGTGAGCACGCTACCCGCTTCATGCTTGAGCAGATGGCGGCATTTGATGTAGCCACCGAGAATAACGGCTTGTGGCGGCTTACAGAGACATTTAAGGCATCGTCTTATCAGGTGACGGCTTGAAATTAGTGATAATAAGCTCAGCGGCTTTATGGCCATTGTTACCACCAACTGAATAAGTCGTTTCAACGCTCTTCATTTCCAGCCCGCTAAACACCCGGCGCATGTCCGGGTGGTCATTGACCGATATCATCACATAACCTTTAGCCGTCCTGGCCAGCTCAGCCATCTGCTCGTACTGGTTCATGCCGAACGGAACGCCGTAGCCCTGGGTTTTCCAGTATGGTGGATCGAGATAAAACAGCGTGCCGGTACGATCATACCTACCCATGCACTCCTGCCAGTCAAGGTGTTCTATTGCTACCCGGTGCAACCGTAACCAGGCTTCAGACAGGGTTTCTTCCATACGCAGGATATTCAGCCGTGATGGACTGGTGGCACTTGTCCCAAATGTACGGCCCTCGACCTTTGATCCGAACGAGAGTTTTTGCAGATAGTAGAAACGCGCGGCGCGCTGGATATCGGTTAATGTCTCAGGTGGAGTGTCCTTCAACCATTTAAACATCTCACGGCTGGTTAAAGCCCATTTAAACTGCTTTATAAACTCTTCCAGGTGGTTCTGAATAACGCGATAAAGATTAACGATGTCGCCGTTGATGTCGTTTAGCACTTCTGCTTTTGACTGCTCCTTCATAAAGAATAAAGCTGCGCCACCACAGAACGGCTCGACATAGCATGTGTGAGCCGGAAAAAGCGGGAGAAGATGTTTAGCCAGTTTACGTTTTCCACCCACCCACGGGATGATAGTTGTTTTCATCTATAGCCTCTTTTGATCTTTTAAAACGATCAATTCCTTTTGATTGATCGACGGATGCAATCATAAATAAGGGGTATGGTCTGGCGACAGTTACAGGGGTGAGGCGGGAAAGTGGTGTAAAAGTATTCAGCTAAATTATGAAAGTGCATCAACAGTATGCTGCAATCGCAGGAAACAGTAACATACGCCACACTGACCTGCCTGATGTCTTTGTTCTAGAATAATTAATGAATTTGGGAATGAAGAGGCGGCTCCCAGAAGTAAACCGCCAAGTTGGTAACTTCGACTCGATCAATGGTCTGGAACTCCAACCATGTCGGCTGTGAGGTCGACATCAGCATCACTTCTTTTCCGGTAAGGGGTACTTCAGATTTACTGACTTTGTTTCAATATCTCTAGGTCCTCTTGACCTGTCATAAAAGTACCATATGTTGAATTTTCGCTCGTTATGCCATGTGTCATGCTGTAAATCACTCCACCTCAAGTAAGATGCAACCAACTCTGATACTTTCAGTTTAGCCTCTGAAGAGGCTTTACCTTGAAAAGCACACATAACAGCGCCTAAAAGAAAATCAGATATCTGAATGTTTTCAGAGGCCTTTGAATCCTTAGTTATTACACTGCTTATAATATCTGGTCTTCCAAACTTCCCTTTCAGGATGTTATTGGCAATCACATGAAACGCTTCGTCAGCCTTCTTATAACGGGATGCAATTGGATCTACTTCAATTCTGAAGATACTTTCTCGCAGAGGATGTGCCGAAATAACATTGCTGATTTTAGTAATAAGGAGCTTTGTGAAGTGCTTTCTTCGGGCCAGATCAAAGTCTCCATTATGAAACTTTTTATTAACTTTTGATTTTTCGATAACAATACAATGGAAGGCTAGCTAGGGGGATTTAAAGAATAACTCGATAAGCTCGACGTAAAAGCCAGCGTATTTTTTTGAGTGGGCTTTCTGCCATTTTATTTCCTCATAAAAATGGTGCTTCTCCCTCAATTCCTTGATAATACGATAAAAATCACCGCGCCTCTGATATTTCATCCACAGCGAACCAAATCCATAGAATCGTTGCCCGTCTATACCGGATTCATCGCATGCTACATGCCATATGATTTTTCCTGAAAGATTTTGCTCAGACACGTTGCTTCTTCGAAAAGTTAAGGGGTGCACATTAAAGCACAATCGCAACGTTTTGATAAAGATCGCTTTTTTTGTATTGATAAAACAAAGGTGGGCTTGAATTGAGGAGTTGACGTTTAAATGGATGCTCCAATGCCGGGAGAATCCCGGCATTGGCCTGATAATTAAAGGGCTACTCCTGATTGTTCATGCTCGATAGAGCCGTTATCAATGCTGTGCTTATACTGCAGGTTGTCGACATAGGTCTGCACCTGGCTTTCGACTTCCGCTTTATCTGCATCAATAACTGCATCAGCCAGCTTTTCAGCGATACCCTGCGCCTGTTCGGCAAAGGCGGACTGAATCTTGTCAAAGTTGTCACCGCAGGCGGTGCGCACGGAGGCTTCATTGTGCAGGGTCAGGTGATTAACGAAGTCCGTTGCCGCAGCGGTGGCATGTCTTTGGTCGGGCCGGTATAGATGGCGGCCAGAATACCGTCGACAATCGCTTTACTGCGCAGCTGGGTGATCGCGGCTTTCTGAATATTGCCGGTGATATTAACGGTGCTCATGGTGCTCTCCTTTCGGGGGATGGGTTTAAATAACGTTCTCAGCCATGCGATTAATTTCATGGAAAAGCTCTTTAACAGATGCGGGGCATCCGAAACTGAATTAACGATGATCTGAATCAATTAACAGAAAAGGTCCGATAATTTCGTTTACTTTCTGTTTTCTTAATGCCGTGCATACTCTGGACCGTGAGTGCGACCTCACTGATTGAAGTAACGTAATCCAATAGATGTAATCCTGATGCTTAATCGTTATTCGATAACGCCCTTGTGTTGGGCGTTCTTTTTTTATGGTGTGTAAGAGTTTGAGGTGATTCCTGTTTGTCCTCGTGCTGACTTTAGCCTCAGTGGCTGCCAGTATTTTGGGCGCTTTAGCTGGCAGCCTTCATTTTTCCCTTCTTCACTAAATCCTTAGATTATTTCTGCCTCACCCTCGCAAAACTTCGCGTGTCGCGCATACTGATTCTGTCTATACCTCGTCCTTGCTCACTGAGCGATGCTATAGCCGCCGCAGCATCAGACCGACACCAGTTCGCTGCGGCGGCTCTTTTTCACATTTCTGAAAAGCTCATTTTATAACCATAGTTAAAGCTGGTACTGTGTATGCGCAGCACTTAAAGGGTGTTGCGGTATACTGAGTTCCCCTGTTTGATTTGCCTGCGTAAGCAGGCAATTTTTTATGTACTACAAATTAATTGATGTAATTTATGCTGTTCTCATCCAGCCCAGAACATGCACGTATTCATTCTGCACGCTGAATGCCTGGCCTGAACCTGCTGCGCTGGTCTGCATCAGGGCGTAACCGCCTTTGGCATCTGTACCAAACCGGCCCGTTCCCCACGCTGCCGAACCGGCGTCCGGTTGAGTCGATGCGTCACCTGTCGCACCGCCATTATGTCGGTGAGGGGGCATATGCGCTTCTGCAAGAGTGACGGAATTACTCCCGCCCGTCTGCAGTGCATCTGTACCCAGCGCAATAACCTTGCCGTCATATCCTGTGCCGTTAAGATACTGCCATGTTGTGCCCGGAAAAATAGTGTTGGGATCAGCGCTGTTACCCAACAACATTACGTAGCCAATAGGAAACGGGCAGAAACCCTCGTGGTATATACGATGACGTGTTTTACCGAATGAATACCCGCCAATTGCCAGCGCGTTGTCCTGGTCAAGACCGAAGTAAGTGGCAAACTCACCCTCACGGTGAAGCATCAATACTGCAGCGGCAGATTTATTACCGTTATTACTGATTTCAAGCGCGGGTTTATGGGTGCTCTCAGCCGCCGCGAGGGATGGCGTATTGTTAGACAAAAAGGCATTAGACAGATTATTTTCTGACGGATAACGGGAATTCACCGCCATTACCTGACCATTGTGGACGCCAATCGATGTCTCAGGAATATATTTAGCGTCAGCCTCAGTCTTGCTGTATGCACCCAGGTTTTCTAATGCCTTTGAGGTGTCAGCAACATCACTCAGGTTTTTGTCTTTCTGTAACGCACCGCTTACGCGGGTGTCGTCTTCGGCCAGGAATAACGCTTTCAGCGCACTCAGCAGTTGATTATTTGTTGCCTCGGCAGGCTTAATACCTGCCGCCGTTAATATGCTGATAACTTCCTGCTGCAGGCTGCGCGTTGCGCCCTGGGTATCATTCATATAAACCGGCGTGACGATGGTGGCCAGTGCGCCGGTCTGGTTGTCCCGACCTTGAAACTGGCCGTCATCGCTATCAATCGGATCAATTAAGGGTTTCACTTGTTGCTGCCCTCAGAATATTTAAACAGGCACTCGGTGTGTGCCGGTTTTAAGCGTTTGAATAAGGTTTCCAGGTCCGGATCGCCGGACTCTTCCAGACGGTCACCGACCACGGACTCACCCACCCGGAAATAACACACCCGCTCCGGTGCGCCGGTGACGTTCACAATCCAGCGCCACTTGGGGTCGTCGGGTTCGTCAATGGTGATGTCGTACCCCAGCGCTTTGGCCAGATTGATAAAGTACTGGCGGCTGAGACCGCCGGTCTCGGCCAGCGCGGCCATGACTCTGGCGCGGCGCTGCTGCAGGGTGTCGCTATCGCTCACCGTCAGGGCATAAACCCGCTCCCAGTCCGGCAGCGTCAGCGTGGCCTGATTCGGATCGATGGATGACGCCAGCCCGGCAATCAGGGCATCCACTGTGGCGAGTAGCTTTGCCTCGGCGCTGAGTTCGGCGCTCAGCTGCTCACCGGATGCGTCATAGGTGACCGGCGGTAAAAGCTGTGCCAGCAGGCTGCTGTAGTCGGCGCGCGTCACGCCGTCATTCCTTCAGCTGCGTAAAGGTAAACGTGCCTGGTCTGATCCACTCCACGGTGGTGTCGTCGACGGTCGGCGTGACGTTGGCGGCGGGCTTGCTCAGCTCGTAATCCAGCACGCCGTCCAGGTCTGAAATCAGCGCGCCCACCTGGCTGCGTATTGCCTCCTGACCGGGGATGAGCGCGTTAAACCATGTGTTAAGGCTGCTTGTGATGGCGGCTGTAACGGCGTCAAAGGTGGTGCTGCCGCTGATGCCGACCGCTGCCGTCACGTCCACGGTTTTAATCGTGGGGGCCAGTACCTTGCAGCCCGCCGCACCGGGGTCGACCGGACGTACGCTGTCGATATAGTCCTGCACGGCTTTGAGCGTCTCCGCTGACGGCAGACCGCCTGTCGCGGTGATGACCACGTCAACCGTGCCCAACCCGCGCCGCAGCGGAAAAACGTAAGCGCCGCTGACGCCGTCCACGGACTCAGCCCAGACCTTGTAATCATGCTCATTGCCGCCCGCAGGAGGCTGGCGCATCACGTCCAGCAGGCGTGCCAGCAACTCCTCGTCGGTCTCGGTGTCGGTCGCGACGGTCATGGTGACCACCGTCACGGCGCTGTCGATGCCGGACGGCGCGGAGACCAGCGTGCCGGTTGCGCCTGCGGTCAGGTTGCCCTCCGTGCCGGTGGTGGTGGCCTCTGCGGCGACGATCACGCTGCCGTCATCGCCGGTTTTGCCCGCCGCCGTGGTCTGGTACAGGGTGCTGTTACCTTTCACCCGAAACTGCAGCCCACTCGCTATAGTGGTTGCCGCCTTGCCGGTCAGGGTGACAGAGCCGCCTGCAGCGGTGGCCTGTTTGCGGGTCAGGCCGCGCAGGCGGGCGTGCATCTCCAGATACTCGGTGTCTGCCGTGTCCGGGAATGCCTGACGCAGCGCCCATGCGGCGTACTGGTAGAGACCCCATTGTGTAGATGCGATGGCGTTCGCGCGCGCCCGGTAGTCGCTGTCGGAGTAGACGTCCGCATCCGGCAGCTGGTTACTGACCTCGTCGAGGTAGCTGTCGGCAATGTCGGCCTGCGCGGGAATGTTGAGCGGCATCTCAGCTCACCTTTACCGGGTGTTCAAAGGTGGCCACCTCACCGGTAGCCTGCGTAATGCGGGCAGAAAGAGAGAGCCAGCCCGGCAGCTTACGGGAGGCGGTGACCGAGATCGCCGTCGCGCGACCGTCCGTGATGAGCGGCGAGAGCGCCTGAAAGGCGTACTGCTCAGCCAGCGCGCGGGTCTGCTCCGTGTCCTTACGGGGCAGAAGATGCAGCTTTGACCCCAGTTCCGTATTAAAGAGATAGCTTCCCTGCGGGGTCCTGAGGCGCATCTGTGCGGCGTTCTCCAGGCCGGTGGTGCGTTCACCGTTATAGTCGCCTGTTGCCGGATCAATCATTCTGTCCATGCCGGGCAGCGTATCGCGCGCGCGAATTGTGAGTGAGTGACAGGGGTGAGACGGGGTGCGGGATTATATTGCGGGTGTTTTGTGAAATGATGGTCGGGAGGATAGCCCGGCAATGGCTTGCCGGGCTGGTTGTGGGTTTTGCGGCTTAGCCCGCCTGCATCGGGCCGGAGTTGCCGTCCGGGGTCGGGTGAATATGCTTACCGACCTCGACACCGTTAATTTTAACGCTGACGGAGCTGATCGAGCCGGAGGTGTGGCTGATGCTGCCCGCAAAGCTGGCCGCTGCGCCGCTGCCGTTGTCACCGGAAATGCTCATGCCGCCGCTGCCGGTCAGCAGACCTTTGACGGTGGCGTTCTCTGAGGTGGAGAAGTCCGGGGTGGTGAAGGTGATGGACTCACTGGCGTTAATAGCGGCGGTCTTACAGTCCATAGTGAACGCATCGCACTCCATGTGAATGGCTTTGCCGTTTTTCAGCGTAATGCTGGCTCCGTCGCTGTTGTAGATGGCCACCTCGCCGGGCTTCAGGGCCTGAATGCGGTATTCACTGTGCTCAGTGGCCACCACGATGCCGTGGCTGGTGCGACCGCCCAGCGGAATGACGATGGCCATCGCGCCCTCTGGCGGCACGGAGGTGATGCCGAAGTGCTGGAACACCTCCACCTCCTGCAGTGTCTCGCCCGCCAGGCCGTCCAGCTAGGCGGTCATCACGCCGCCGGTGCTGGTGATGCGCGTAAGTGCTGCGCGAAACGGTTTGCGGATGCTGTCCAGCGCGGTGGCAATGCGCCGGTTGATGATGCCGGTGATGTCCATTATGGAATTTCCTCCCAGCTGTGATAGGTCGGCACCTGCTGTTTTCCCTTCTTCTTGTGGCGTGATTTGGGGTAGGCGTCCGGGGTCCAGATGCCGTCCTCTTTCAGAGTGAGCGTGGTGGTAAGTGGTGCGCCACGTCCGCCGCGAACTTCCCGGCCCATGATGAAGTAAATGGCGTCAATGTTGTGGATGGCGCTTTTAACGGCGACGCGCTGGCCCGGCATCCACGCGGTGCCGCCCGTGGTGCGAACGCCATGCACCACGGCGGTGATGGTCAGCGCCTTCAGCCGCGAGTCAGACAGCAGCTTACGGGCGCGGGTGGTGGCTTCTTCGTCGGTGTCGGTGTCGCCCATGACCTGAATGTGTGGGCGATAGAGCGTAAAGCCGCTGTCCTTGATCGTGCCCTTATGATTGCGTACGCCGTTGCGTTCGGACGTTGCGTGACCCTGCGTGAGTACGGTGACCTCAGAATAGCGACCGGCGATGCTGGTGTGCTTCGTCAGGTAAAGCAGATTACCGGTGCCGTCGCGGTTCATCACCAGCGAGTCAACCGGCGCGGCGCTGTAATCCGGGCCACCGATGATGAGCGTACCGTCCGTGGCAATCCACGGCCAGAGGCCGCTGACTTCGGCAACCTTCATCAGCGCACTCCAGGCGGTGTCGCCCGGTTCGATGGTGAATTTCTGGGGGGGGCGGTGGCGCTGTCGGCCCGGATGCTGATTTTGCTGATACCCAGCGGACGGACAATCCTGGCGATAACCTCCTGCAGCGTCATCTTCTGCTCGGTGAAGATGGGGGCGCTGCAGTCGACCAGGACGGCGGCTTCATCGCGGCCGGTGAGCGTCAGGATGTGCTGACCGCGCAGCACGGCGTGGTTGATGTCGTCAATCAGGCCGGTCATCAGTACGTCGCGGCCCGCGCTGAGCACGGCGCGCGCGCCTTCGCACACTTCAGCGGGCAGTGATGCGCCGCTTATGCCCAGATCGAGCTGCCACTGGCCTGCAGGCGTCAGAAAGTCTGCTGCTACAGTAACCCGCGTCCAGTCGCTGTGGGTTTTGCCGCCGACCGTCAGGGTCAGGCGTTCATCGGCTGCAGCTGCAGTGGTGCTGCGTTTTGCGGTGACGTTATTTTGCGTAGGCATAGAGGGTCATTCCTGGCTGAATATCGTTGGGGTTGCCGAGAGACGGATTCAGGCGCAGCAGCTCCCCGGCGCGGCTGGCGTCGGTATACCAGTCAAAGGCCAGCAGGTGCAGGTTGCAGCGGCGCGTGACGGTACGGGTAATGAGCGGCGGGCGCTGCTGAATGAGTGCTGCCGCCTGGCGCTGCAGAGTCAGTGCCAGCGTCTGCAGGTGCGTGATAATGGTGGCGTGTACGCGACCGTCTGAGGTTAGGCCGCTGGCGCGGGCCAGCGTCTCGGCGGTCTGGAGCGCGGTCCGCTGGTCGGTGAGCGCATCCACAATCACAGTGCGTACGCTGTTAGTAACCTGCTCAATCTGGGTGCTGGTCAGCGACGGCGTGGTGCTCTCGTTCTGCAGGATGGTGGCGGCGACCTCTGCCAGCTCGCTGACGGCGACCAGGCGAACGGTGCGCGTCACAAGCTGCGTGTCGCTGTCGCGCACGGCGGTGACCTGACTCAGCGGCAGGCGGAATGGCTTCGTGATGGTGGTGACGCTGCGGTTTTGCACGTATTTAGCCGGGTAGCTGACAACGTGCTGCGCGAGCCGCGTTGCCTGCTGCCACCCGGAGGTGACGCCGCTGCCGGTCAGGGTCAGCGTATCGCTGAAGGTGCTGACCAGGCTTTTGAGGTCGCTGACCAGCGCGGCGGGCGTGTCCAGCAGGTTGCTGACGCTGGCGGCGGCGCTCTGAATCTCTTCACTGACGTTATCGAGGACATATTCACCCTCGGCCACGATGGTGTTAATGCGCTCGACGCCGTTCTCGAGTGCGCGCAGGTCGCTCATGGCGGTGCTGAAGGCGGAGGCGGCGCTGTCCAGCAGGCTGTTGCCGGTTGAGGTAATGCTCTGTGCCGACTGGTCGGCGGATGCTGCTGCAAACAGCGCCTGCTCCTCGCCGGACTCGATAAAGACCAGCTCGACGGTGACGCCGTCCATCGTCTCGGCCTGCTTCTCGATGCCCGCCTCCAGAAACTGGGCGCGCGGAATAGAGCCGTAAACCGGGTGGATCAGCTCGCCGGGGCCGCTGGCTTTAAACGCGGTTATAAGCGACTTTAACTGCTGTTTCCAGTCGCGGCCCCAGAGAAAGGCGGTAATGCGGAAGTTGACCGGGTTCAGCCCCTGATCCTCGACGGTTGCACCATCGCGATACGGATACGCATAGTTAACGGTGGTGCGGGCCAGCGTGTCGCGGGTGGCCAGACAGTCGAACTCAACGCCCCGGAAGGACGCCTGCATCAGGGTATCGATGCCCGCCAGCGCGGCGAGCTGGGAGATAAAGTCGGTCATGCGCCGTGCCTCCGGGCGTTACGTTCGATTTCGGCATGGACCCAGTCGGACACCTTCTGGCCATCCATGTACATATTGACGGTGACATTAGGTGCGGGCTGGGCGGGCAGCTTAATGACCGGTCCGCCGCCTGCAGGGACATCGTGGCCGGGGTAGCTCTGCAGATAGTTCAGCGCTTCCGCCGAAGTCTGGCGGGCATTTTTACCGGCGTTCTGGTTCTTAAGGCGGGCCAGCTCGGCAGACTCGCTGCTGCCGCTGACAGTGTCGGAGGGCATGATCAGCCCGGCGATGGCCAGCGCGACAGGGTTATCAATCAGACCATCCATGATGAGATTTTTACCGCCATTTGCAGCAGCGCCACCCACGGCGCGGCCACCGCCCATAATCCAGCGCCCGATAGTGCTGAGAATGCCATCGCCAGCAGCTTCTCCTCCTGCGACTTCAGCGCCTTCTGCCGTAGCTGCTGCCTCTCCACCGACTTCGCCCGCACCGGCAACCGATGGCGGTTTGCGGCCAAAGATTTTTTTGATACCGGCCATTCCTAACGCACCACCCAGCACGCCCCCCAGACCGCTGTCCCGCAGCGTCTGAAAGGCTGAGGTTGTGCCGGAAACCGCCGTGGCCAGCGCCGGAAACTTCTTCTCAAGATCGGCGACGTGGTTCATGACATCACCCCAGAGCGCCGCCAGGCCACCGGCACTTTTATTGCTGGTCACCACAGCCATGTGCTTTTCACGATCCATCTTCCACTGCGGACCATCTGATACCAGCTTCCAGTCCTGATCGGCTGAGCGCTGACCGTCTGGTTTATTAAACTGATCTACACCCTCGTTAACCTGCGCGTTGTAGAAATCGCGGTTACGGTCAAAGTTGATGTAAGCGTTGCGGGCCTGCTGATTGGGGAACAGCTGGGAAATATGCTGACCATGTATCTGGGTAAGCTGTGCGTTGAGCTGCTCACGTTCCTGGTCTGTATGCGCACCCGTAAGCTGCTTTTTCAGTCGTCGGTAGGCGGGATCGCTTTCGTCCATCTTGCCGATAATGCCGGTGACGGTATCGAGCGCCGTTTTGCCGTGTGCCAGGTCATAGCGCATCATGCCGCGAACATCGAGCTTATGTCCGTTGACTCTGATGCGTTCAGCGCTGGTCTGGAGATTGTTAGCGGTCAGTTCGGCTAGGAAATCGTTAGCATTGGTCGCTGCATCCTGCGGATCTTTTGCACCAATCGCTGACGCCTCAAAAAATGCCGCCAGCTGCGCAAAGCCGCGCTGACCATGAAATCCGGCAGACTTGCCCGATTCGAGGCCGCGCGGCATCTCATGTGCCATTTCCGGTACGTCAATGCGTCCGTGCTGCGCCATTGTGGTCAGCACGCTCAGGGCTGATGGCGCATCTTTATCGCTGAGGCCAAAGTTACCGCGCTGGCCTGAGTGTTTGCGACGGACTCTGCGTCCGCACCGGTAGCAGCCGCGTTACGTAATACATTATTCAGATACTGGTAAGGCTTCTCTTTTCCCATGACGCCAGAGCGCCACATGGTCTCCAGCGCAGCAAAGGCTTCTTCCGGCGATGCGCCTGTTTTGTCAACAGCATCACTTACCGCGTCTGAAATGCGCTTCATGCCTTCCTGGCGGCCTGAAACATCGCGGTCGCTATAGGCGAAGTTTGCCTCACGGCGCAGGGTGGCGTCATAGGCAGAGGCATCGTTGATTGGGCCGCGCAGCAGCAGGCCTGCTCCGGCAATGGCTCCGCCAACTTTACCGACGACTGACATACCCCGGCGAATGTTCTGGCCCAGCGTGCGCTGCTGACGATCTGTTTCACCCAGCTCACGACGCAGCTTACTGACCGTGAGCGTCATCTGTTCATAAGCGCGCTTCTGCTCGGTTGCGGAAAGCACGCCGGAGCGCTCAAGGCGGTTATAAGCCGCTTCGGTGCGCTGGATTTCGCGCTGAATATCGTGCTGACTCCTGATACCCAGCGCGGTATAGGCTTCGCGGGCAGCGTTACGACTGGTATAGCTGCGCACCTCAGCCTCGGCCATCTCTTTCTGCAGTCGGTTGATTTTTGCTGCGGCTTTCTCCTGCGCGCGGGTAAGCTCGGCGGCCCCCAGCGTGCCGCTGCGGGCCAGGCGGCTCATGGCCGCTTCGGTCTGCTGGAGTTCGCGCCTGATGCTATGTTCACCCCGCACGCCGAGGCGCTCGCGCGCCTCCTGCATGCGCTGCACTTCGTTACGGATGCGGGTAATGCCGGGGGTGGCGTTGTCTTTAATGCCAATCCCGATCTGCGTTTCAAAGGGTCCTGACATGCGTTATTTCCTGCGGGAAGCGCGGCGGCGCTTTTTACCGCGCTGCCTGCTGATATAGCGGATGCTCTGGCCGGCCTGTTTTTTCTGCCAGGCTTTGGGGTTCTGGACGTGGTCGAGGGCGTCAAGCACCCCCGCCAGTGCTACAGGACTAAGGGCGCGGATTCGCGCTTCGCTGTATCCGTGCTGTCCGAGCCGGAGGCAGGCGCAGCGGAAGTGGTGGAGTCGCTGCTCATCGCTTTGCGCTTTTTTTCAGATCGTCAGCCGCCCGGATCAGAATCCCGAAGTCGCCGCTGTCCAGCTCGCTGTGCAGCAGGCTATAGGTGATCTGCTCTTTAGGGATGCTGCCCAGCACGGTCAGACAGCGGGCAAAGAGCGCTACACGAAAGCCGCTTTCTGGCACGCTGTCATCTTCTGATACGTCGATTTCATCGCCCACGGTGGGCAGGCGCAGGGTGAAGTCGCGGTGCAGCCTGCCGTCAAATTCCACACCGATGTCCAGGGTGCCGCTGATGGTTTTGTTTCCGTTCGTCATTATTCCTCAATGCAGTTAAGGGCAAAGCCGCTGATGCTGATGCGGGCTTCGTTGTCCACGCTGTACTGACGCCCCACGGTCTGGAC
>SZZY01000018.1 GCA_009830035.1 Pantoea sp. Eser | reverse complement strand
GTCCAGACCGTGGGGCGTCAGTACAGCGTGGACAACGAAGCCCGCATCAGCATCAGCGGCTTTGCCCTTAACTGCATTGAGGAATAATGACGAACGGAAACAAAACCATCAGCGGCACCCTGGACATTGGCAGTGTGCCGGTTTATCGCCTTTATGCCACAGTGGGACTTCCTTGACTTCCTCGCCGGGCAAAGTGCCCGCTATGCTGGCTTTACTCTGCTGCAATCGACGGCGTTTGGAGACTTTCTTTACGATAACGACAGCGTCAGCGGCGTAATTGCTACCCGCGGCGACCAGCGACTGCATATCCGCTGCAAAGTAGTGATTGGCGCCGATGGCCGTCACTCCCAGGTACGGGCGCGCGCCAAACTTACCAGCCAGACTTTCGGTGTGGCGCGTGATGTTATCTGGTTTCGGCTGAGTAAACAGCCATACGATCCGGTGTCAGGCATGGGGCATAAAGGCCCGCGGCAAAATTTCATCGTGATCGATCGCGGTGACTACTGGCAGTGCGGATTGACGATCCCGAAAGGCGAATTTGAGGCGCAGAAAGCGGCACGGCTTGAGGCCTTTATTGCACTAGGTGGCCGCCGTCTCACCGTTTGGCGCGCAGCGTCTGGATGAAATCAGCAGCTGGGAGCAGTTTAAGCTGCTGTCGATACGCATTGACCGGCTGGATAAATGGGCGAAACCGGGCGTGCTGTGTATTGGTGATGCTGCCCATGCGATGTCGCCGATTGGCGGCGTCGGGGTCAATCTGGCGATTCAGGATGCGGTGGCGACCGCCAACCTTCTTACGGCACCTTTACTGGCCGGTGAGCTAAGCTTGCGCGATCTGGAAAAGGTCCAGCAGCGCCGGCAATTCCCGACGGTAGCAACGCAGTTCCTGCAAATCAAAATGAGCCGTAATAAAGCCAGACGAAAATCACCCGGCGGCAGCAAAATTCCGGCCATCATCTGCCGGCTTCCGTTCCTGCGCTTTGTATTTGGCCGACTGATTGGGCTGGGTTTTCGCACCGAATCACCGCTGTTACACAAGTAAAGGAAAGAGGTAAATGATTTCGACAGCGATTAGATATCATGCGACACTGTTTCACGCTGAAATTAATTTCAGCCAACGTCGCTACTTAATCTGAAATTTGGGCGCTATTTAAATCTTATTAAGCTAAATTATTTTCGGTTTTTGCGCCTGTATAGGGGAGATTTCAGTGCATAACGAACAAAATGGCCGTGACGAAAAACGTCTCAATGCGGTTAAAGCACTCCTGACGCCTGATGAAGCCCGGGATGAAGTGCTGGAGAAGTTTGTGCATCTTGCCAGTCAGGTGTTAGGGATCTCGGGCAGTTTTATTTCGATTATCAACGACCATAATCAATATATTAAGGCTTCACGTAACTTCGATCTTAAACAATCGACCCGCGATGAGTCCCTGTGCCGCCACGTGATTGATGGTGAGGGGCATCTGGTGGTGGTTGATACACTGCTGGATTCACGCTTTGCCGTGCACCCGTTTGTCGAAGGCGAACCGCACATTCGTTTTTATGCTGGCGTGTCACTTGAGAACCTCGATGGCGCCGTGCTGGGCACACTCTGCGTCACCGATACCCAGCCGCACTCTTTTTGCTCAGAGAAACTCGATACCCTGAAGCTGCTGGCCAGACTGGTTACCTCGTTTCTGGATGCCTAGAATAATGCCGGTTTCGCCTATGTGATTACTCATCTGCCCAATCGCCCACGGCTGATCCGCGATATCCAGCAGCTGACGGTTACCGCGCCGCACAGCCGTTTCCGTCTGATCCTGATCGACTGCATCGATATTCCCCGCGCCTATGAACTGTCCCGCACCGTAGGGATTGCGCCGATGGAGAAGCTGCTGCGACAGATGGTCGAACAGGTTGCCGCCCGGCTTAACCTGCCCGCCGGAGACATACTCTGTACTTTTGCGCCCGGTCGTTTTGCGCTCATCCAGCCCTGGGCAGGTCGCTATACGGCGCACAATATGATCGACGTGCTGCAGGGAATGAAGGCAGACCTGGCGGAAAATATTACCCTCGATCTGGACATCTTTACCGGCGAAACCGAGTTCGTGCCCGTCCAGATTAACGCCAATGAGATGGTCCGTCAGTCGGTTAGCGCGCTGCATGAAGCGATAGATGAAAACATCAGCGCGATGTCGTTTGATGAAAGCTACGACACCTGCCGTACTGACGATTTTATGATCATGAACGATCTGGCACAGGCGCTGAAAAAGGATGAAGGCCTCTATCTGGCGTATCAGCCTAAAGTCTGCCTTAAAACCGGTAAAACCGTCGGGCTGGAAGCGCTGATTCGCTGGCATCATGCCGAACGCGGCGAGCTGTTCCCGTCTGAGTTCGTGCCTTTAGCCGGCAAAACCAACCCGATCTCCGACCTCACCAACTGGGTTATCGATCATCTCGCGCGCTGGAATCGCGAGTACAGCCTGATTCCGGTGTAGATCAACGTCAGTGAGCGTGACTTCTCCAAAGTGGAGTTTGCCGACTCGCTGGTGGCGAAACTGCAGGCGGCACAATTGCCTGCTTCAGTTATTGGTATTGAGTGTCTGGAAGCTGATCACTGAGAGCAACGTCGCTATCCGCGGTCTGAAATCACAGGGTTTTGTCATTTCGCTTGACGATTTTTGTACCGGCTACAGCAATATCAGCTACCTGCAGGGTATCCCGCTGGACGTGATTAAAATCGATATGTCGCTGATATCACGTATGGCTGAAGATGATTCGTCAAAAATCATCGTCAGACGGATTATTCAGATGCTGAAGGAGCTGAATTATACAGTGCTGGCGGAAGGGGGTTGAGACCGAGGCGACGCTGTCATTACTGAAAGAGTACGGATGCGATCAAATCCAAGGCTATTCCTTCTCTAAACCGCTGCCCGCCAGCGATATCGAACACTGGTTGTATCAGAAGCCGTTGTGGTAACAGGCCCGCAGCCATCGCTGCGGGCCTGGCTGATCAGTCGCCTTCGATAGCGTAATGCTCAACCGGGGTAATCTTTTTAATCAGCCGGTTATCAAACAGAAACTGCTCATAGGCCTGATAACGCGCGCGGTCCAGCTTCGCCGGATCGGCAGCAAACAACGGCAGCGAAGCCTGCCACGACTGATGGTTCAGTGGCGCATTCAGTTCAGGATGCAGGGCGGCAAGTGTCTGCCAGCTGGCTTAGGGATGGGCCTGCAATTCAGCATTTCCCCGTTTCAGCGCCCGCAGGAACTTTTTGATTTTCTCTGCGTGCGCTTCATCGCGGTTCGCGACAATAATCAGCTCGTCATAGGCTGGCACGCCATAATCCTCCACCTTAAACACCACCGGATCTTTACCCTGCAGCCTGATTTCCAGCGCTTCAATACTCCGATAACCACCAATCACCGCATCAACCTGGCCGGTCAGCAGGGCGCTGGTCAGCTGGAAATTGACGTTAATCAGTTTAACCTCGCTGGTCTTCAGACCGTCATGTTGCAGCATGGCATCCAGTGTCGCTTGCTCAATACCGCTGACCGAATAACCGATCCGCTTACCCTTCAAGTATGCCGGTTTTTTTACCGTCTTATCCAGTGTGATCAGGGTATTCAATGGCTGTTTATCAGCGTGCCGACCCGCATTAGCGGCAACCCCTGGTCAGCAAAGAAATGCAGTTGCGGTTGATAGGTGATGGCTAAATCTGCCTGCTTCGCCGCCACCAGCCGCGGGGGCAGCGCCGGATCGGACGGCGGAACCAGGGTGACATCCAGTCCTTCCGCCTTAAACGCGCCAATTTGCTGTGCCACCATTATCGGCGCATGGTCCGGGTTTATATACCAGTCGAGCATCAGCGTCAGTTTTTCTGCTGCATGAAGCGGGCTGGAGAGTGCTGCGCTGATGATCAGCGCCGACAGAACAGGTTTACGCATAGGTTTTTCTCGCAAGATGAAGGTCATGAGGAACTCTCCGGCGCCCAGTCGATCAGGCGGCGAAGCAGGGCATCGACGGCCAGCCACAGCGCCAGCGTCATCAGCACCAGAATAAACAGCGCGGCAAGACAGATATCACTCTGCATCCGGGCATTGGCGTTAAGCATGACGTAACCCAGACCTTCGGCCGAACCGACCCATTCGCCAATAATCGCGCCGATTGGCGCGACGGCCGCTGCCATCCGCAGCCCAGAGCCGAGCGCCGGCAGGGCGGCCAGCAGCCGGACATGGCGCAGTTGCGATCCGCGCGAAGCGCCCAGCGTGCGGGCCAAATCGAGATAGCCCGGACTGACGCGGCGAAGGCCATCGTAAAATGCCGAGGTCACCGGGAAGAAAATCACCAGTACCGCCATCGCCACTTTGGCGCTCATGCCAAAGCCAAACCACAGTACCAGCAGCGGTGCCAGTGCAAATACCGGAATCGCCTGGCTGGTGAGCACCAGTGGCATCATCCAGCGCTGCAGACGCGGCGAAAACGTCATGCCGAGCGCCAGCAGGCAACCCAGCGCCACGCCAATCGCCATTCCGCACAGGATTTCAGTGAAGGTGATCAGGCTGTGATAGCCGAGCCAGGCCTTATTGGTCCATAGCGCCTGCGCGACGGCCGCCGGCGAAGGCAGCAATGTCACCAGCCACCACAGCGAGGCAAAGCGGCTGAGGTGTTTCATACCGCCACCTTAGCCAGCTGTTGCAGCAAAGCGGGCCTGGCTGCGAATCAAGCCGATATCGTCAGGCGCGCGCGGCGGCTGGCCCGGCAATGGCGGGCAGGATTCTATGCCCGAGCTGGTCAGAACTCGCATATGATGGCTGAGTCGGCAGGCTTCTGCTGCATCGTGGGTGATCAGCAACACGGTGTTCTGCGCCAACACTTCGGCGGCCAGGGTCTGAATCTGGCTGCGCGTCAGGGCGTCGAGCGCAGAAAAAGGCTCATCCATCAGCACAATCGGTTTACGTGCATAGTAAGGTGCGCGCCAGTGCTGCCCGCTGCCGCATGCCGCATGCCGCCAGACAGGGTGGCCGGGCGCGCCGTTGCGTAGTGACTCAGACCAACCCGCGCCAGCAGATGCTGTGCCCAGTCGCGGTCAGGTTTTTCGCCGTGCAGACGGCTGGCAAGGCAGACGTTTTGCTCCACGCTCAGTCACGGATAGAGCAAATCCTGCTGGCCCATCCAGGCGATCCGCGCGGCCAGCGGCAGGCCATCACTGCCGCTGACCAGCCCGGATGTTGGCGGCGTCAGGCCAGTAATGACGCGCATCAGGCTACTTTTCCCGACGCCGCTGGCACCCAGCAGCGCAGTGAAGGCCGCGGCAGGGATCTCCAGGTCGAGTGAGTCGAACAGTCGATGCGATCCCAAATCCAGCCTGAGCTGGCGCACAGAGATGCCCGGCGGCGATAACCGCTTTGAACGGTTCATCGGGATGCAGTCAGTGACTGATTAAGGCCCATCTGCCAGAAAGCAGATTCCAGCCGGGTGGCGGTGGTAAATATCGTCGCCAGCCGATCGAATCGCTCAGCCCCGGCGCGCTGGCGCGCCTGGTTTTCAAACAGATTCAGCGCGGCGCGGACACCGGCCAGATAATCAGCATCGCCGTAATTCTGGATCCAGGCGGCGTAAGGATTGTCTGCGATCACCGTCGCGGGATGGTGTAACAGCGTCAGGCCGATTTCAGCATAGCCGGCAACGCACGGCATTAGCGCGGTCATCAACTCAAGCGCATCTCCGCAGTGGCCGACGTCCAGCACGTAACGGGTGTAGTTGATTGTTTCAACGGCTTCGCTGATTCCCCACTGTAAGCCACATGCAACGGCAGTTCATTGACGATGGCGTTGAGCGAAGCCGTTGCCGCGCGCAGTGCTGCCGGGTCCTGTAATTTGCTGACCAGCAGCCCATAGGCGCGGGCAAAGTGCAGCAGAAACAGATAATCTTGGGTGAGGTAGTGACGAAAAGCGGCGGGCGCTAACTGGCCCTGGCCGAGCTGCTGCACGAAATCATGCGATACGTAGGCGTGCCAGTGGTCGCCAGCCTGTTGACGCAGGCGGCCGTAAAAACCGGTTTCGAAAAGCGCGAGCGACATAGGATCTCCATTAACGGTTCGTTAACATAAGGAGATCCGGGCATACGATAGAAGAACAAGCAAAAACGCAGAAGATGGTGCAGAAACGCTGCCGACCCGT
The DNA here is from genome assembly GCA_009830035.1 of Pantoea sp. Eser. Lineage (GTDB taxonomy): Bacteria > Pseudomonadota > Gammaproteobacteria > Enterobacterales > Enterobacteriaceae > Pantoea. Next base: position 36,955 of record SZZY01000018.1, on the reverse strand, counting down.
CCCTTCGCTGGCATGACCCAGATTAGGTTCAAAGGGTTCGGCTTGCGCCATCTCAGCCCATTACAGGACACCCCTCGGAGACGTTTGTTATACGATAATTGTCAGCGGTTTACAACGGCACGCCGCAGACCAGCTTAAGCAAAGGGCCGCTTAGTGCTGAGACCCGGCTGGCTAAAACAGCGCATTCAGTTGCCTGAAAGTGACGGTGTCACTCCAGATCTTCACCATTGCTGGCGATCACTTTTTTATACCACCAGAACGATTTTTTCCGGCTGCGCGCCAGCGTTCCGTTGCCCAAATCGTCACGATCGACATACACAATCCGTAACGTTTACTCATTTCGCCAGTCGATGCGGCAACCAGAACGATGCAGCCCCAGCTGGTGTAACCCATCACTGGCACACCGTCAGCGATCGCATCGCCCGGATATGCTCACGCAGATAGCTGATGCGGTAATCATCCTCAATCTCACCGGCGTCGTTGAAGGTATCCCGCGCGCCCAGACCGTTTTCAACCAGAAAAAGCTGCTTCTGATAGAGGTCATACATCATGTTCATGGTGATGCGTAACCCAAGCGGATCAATGCCCCAGCCCCATTCACTGTGCGTCAGATGCGGGTTGGTCAGGGATTTCAACACGTTAGCGGCGCTGCTGTTAAGCTCGTTCATCTCCGCCGACGCGCAACGCGAGGCGTAGTAGCTGAACGAGACAAAATCAACGCTGTTTTTCAGGATCTCAGCATCACCGTCGTCAATCTGCAGGCTGACCCCTTTTTTCCCGAAACAGGCGCGCCGCGTAGGCGGGATAATATCCGCGCGCCTGCACAATCAATAAAGAACAGGTTTTCCCGGTCTTTTTCCAGCGCCGCCCAGACATCTTCCGGTTTGCTTGACCACGGATAGAAGTTGCCGCCCGCCAGCCTGCAACCGACCTGATTGGCCGGATTTATTTCATGTGCGATTCTGGTTACCAGCTCATGATTTTCACCTTCTTCAAACACCAGCCCGGCGCCTGAGAACGCGCTGTGCAGCAGAATATTGATTTCATTGAAGGTCAGCCAGTATTTCACCAGCCCGTCAAACGCTTCAAAACAGCTACGGGCATAGCGAGCAAAAAAGTCGATCATCTTGCGGTTGCGCCACGAGCCATATTCGGTAACCAGATGCATCGGTACGTCAAAGTGACACAGCGTAACCAGCGGTTCGATATTGTATTTCCGGCACTCTTCAAACACCGCGCGGTAAAAGGCGATCCCCTGCGGATTCGGCGTCAGCTCATCCCCATTCGGAAAGAGACGGCTCCAGGCGATGGAGGTACGAAATACGCTGAATCCCATTTCTGCCATCAGCGCGATGTCTTCCGGATAGCGATGATAGAAGTCAATTGCGTCGTGGCTGGGGTAAAACTCATCGTCACGCAGGGTGAAACGCCGCTCCAGGCCTAACTTCACCGGCATCCGATGCGGACCGTGCGGGATCATGTCAACGGTGGTTAAGCCCTTTCCGCCTTCACGATAGCCACCCTCAGCCTGGTTGGCGGCTAACGCGCCGCCCCATAAAAATCCTTACGGGAATCTTGATTCAGACATGAAATCCTCTGTTTCGGGTCAGCATTGCCCGTTAGTTGGCGTTAATCGCGTTGGTTCGCTCGGTCACCGGAGCCGATGATGGCGCAGCCGCAGCCGCTGTGGCCTGCTCGGTTTCAGGAATGTCATCGAAACCCAAAATCAGCGTCAGCACAAACGACAGCACTATCACCGCCGCCACCCAGACTATGCTCATCGGATTAGCGGGATCGAAAAATTGTACGCTGGTGAACAGGCCGGGCGAGGCCATCGAGTGACTGGCCAGGCCGACAATCGCCGGAATTAACGGTGACATGGTGCCAACCAGCGTATCCAGAACCCCTGTGCCAATCCCTTTTAAGGTCAGTTTGCGTTTCACCGGCGCAGAGGCGCCGCCGCCAGGCGAACCTAACTGCATCACCGCCTGATAAGCCTGCGATACATTATTGCCAATGATCACCTGGCACTGGCTGTCGTTATGCACCACACCCATCACGCCATCGATGGCTTTTAATCGCGCAAGATCGACCTGCGTCTGATCTTTAACCACAAAGCGCAGGCGAGTCATACAGTGGGTGAGCGCCTCAATATTGGTGAGGCCACCTAACGCGCCGAAGATAGCGCGTGAAACCTCGTCATAGTTTCTGGGCATGATGGATCTTCTCTGTAGGGTGATCGGTCAGTGTTATGTTTTGTGCCCTGACCAAGCGGCAAATAGTAAACCGGTTTCACAAAACCATGAAGATGTTTATTGCATGCGACAAGCGTTAAGAATACTCAATTTTTTATTCTGTGATGGATATCACCACAGGCATTGATGAAATGCGGCGGCGTGCCGGTGAAAATATTTCCAATAATGAGAGGTTTAAGTAGACTGCAAACAGGTGTAGTGTGCAGTGAAGGAGCAGTGAAATGGCAACGATTCAGGAAGTAGCAGCGCGGGCAGGCGTGTCAAAAGCCACGGTATCGCGGGTGTTGTCAGGCAACGGCTATGTCGGGCAGGAGAAGCGCGAACGGGTACTGCAGGCGATAGCCGAAACCGACTACCGGCCGAATCTACTGGCGCGTAATCTGGCGACCAAATCCAGCCAGACCATCGGTCTGGTGATCACCAATACGCTGTACAGCGGCAGTTACTTCACTGAACTGATGGCCCATTCGGCGCGGATGCTGGAGCAGCAGGGGCGTCAGCTTATTCTGGCCGACGGCAAGCATACCGCTGAGCAGGAGCAGGCGGCCATCCAGTTTCTGCTCGATCTGCGCTGCGACGGAATTATCATCTACCCGCGTTTTATCTCAATCGACGCGCTTGATGCTATCATCTCCCAGCACCGGCAGCCGATTCTGGTGATTAATCACCGCCTGCGCGTTAACGATAGCTACTGCATTTACATCGATCAGCAGGCCACCAGCGCCGCTGCTGTCAGCCAGTTGCTGGCTCGCGGGCATCGGGAGATCGCCTTTATAACCGGATCGCTGGATTCACCGACCGGCATGGAACGTTTGTCGGGTTATCAGGCCGCGCTGAAGGATGCGAAGATTGCGCCTGAGCCGCAGCGGATTGTGCAAGGTAAGTGGACAGCGCAGAGCGGCATGGCGGCGGTCGATAGCCTGCTGGCGTGCAAGGTGGCGTTCACTGCGATTGTCGCCAGCAACGATGAGATGGCGATCGGTGCCATCAAGCGCCTGACCGAATGCGGCATTGCAGTTCCGCAGCAGATGTCGGTGCTGGGTTTTGATGATATTCCGCTGGCACCCTATATCACGCCTTCGCTGTCGAGCATCAAACTGCCGGTCACTGAAATGATCAACGAAACCATTGGCCGGCTGGTGACTATGCTGGATGGCGGTGAGTGGCGACCACGACTGCCGTTTCACGGCAGCCTGATACTGCGTGATTCAGTGGCTGACGGCCCTGCGGCGTAGAACTTAGCCCGTAGTGACCTGAGTTACCTCAACCTGTTGCTCCTGTAGCTGCAACAGAGTGGCGGCATCGAGCTGATCATCGGTAATAACCCGGCGGATCGGGTAACCTGGCGACAGCGGATAAGGCTGAATCTGACCAAATTTCGAGCTGTCGGTCAGCGCATAGCTAGCGGCACCTTTTGCCAGCACCGCATCAACCACATCACAACGCAGCATATTGCGACCGGTAAAGCCGCTCTCCGGGTGCCAGCCATCGACCCCGACAAACGCCTTATGGAAATGCGTCTGCTGAATGCAGTAACGGGTCAGCGGACCGACCATCGACTCGCTGCTTTTTTGTAGCAGACCGCCCAGTACAATCACTTCGCAGGCCGCTTCGCGCAGTAACTGGGCGATGTAGTGACTGACGGTGATCAGGGTGATATCACTGCGTTGCGCCAGCGCGCGCGCCAGCAAAGCATTGGTACTGCCACCTTCAATAAACACCGACTCGCCCGCATTGACCAGGCTGGCGGCGTGATCGGCCAGCGCCTGCTTAACCGGATAGCGGGTATTCATCCGGGTTCCCACATTGTCGCTGTCGATCGCCAGCGCAGAACCGTGTATCCGCCGCAATAAACGATCGCGCTCCAGCAGGGTAAGGTCCTGACGCACCGTCACTTCTGAGACGCCCGTCAGCTGCGCGAGTTCGCTGACCGCAATGGTGCCCCGGGTATTAACCAGTTGAATAATCTGATGATGTCGTGGATTCATAAGCCAGCTTCGCAGAACAATAATCTCTGCAGTTTAACAGGGAAAAGACCGCGCCGGACCCGACGCGGTGATAAATCAGGCTAAATCCAGCGCCCGCCGGCCATTCTGATTCAGATCGGCCAGCGTAAAGCGCTGCTGCCAGTTCGCTTCGTAATCTTCAGGCGGAAAATCCGCGGGCGAACGACCCTGTTCCAGCGCCTCGGCAACCCGCCGGGCATAAGCCCGGTTCTTTTCGCACATCGGCGCGGCCGGAATGTACATCACGTTGCCCCAGCCTTGTTGATTCTCAACCGGCGCCACCGCGTGAATCACATCGCAATGCCACCAGACGGAATCCCCCGCCTGTAATGCAGGGATTGAACTGAGCCCGGCAATCAAATGAGGATGCCATTTTTCATTGATCGGCAATACCCGCCCCGGCTCTACGCCGCACAGCTCATCGTCCGGTACATCGGATAACAGCGGACGCAGCAGCACATAGGCCATCGCCTCCGGTACCGGCACCACATGCAGCAGACCCTGGCCCGGAATCATGTCGGACAGGGCCGTCCAGCCCTGGAAGGTGCGGAAGACCGAGCATTTGGTGGTATCTGGCACATGATATTCATCAACTTCAGTACGATGCGCGGCATCCCACGGATCGTATGCGGCGAAATCACCGGTAAACAGCTTGCCAAATACCTGCTGATAAGCGGGCAGCAGCCAGCGTTCAAGCGCGCCGGAATCAGTATGCGCACCCAACCCTTTTGAGGTGGTGCCCGGCAGCCGGCGACGGATACGATCGGGATAGATCACGCTGACATCCGGATCAAACCACTGCTGTCCCTGCGAATCGAAGGTCCACAGCCGATTGAGGAAGGATTGCGCCTGGGTCATGGCGTCACTCTGACGCGCCTGCATCTGCGCCTGCGACCAGTAAATCGGATAAATTTCTGGTCGTGACGCTTCCAGGCTGCCAAAGAAGTTATCGCCGGGACCGCGATACTGCTGGTCAAAGTGATTCAGTTCGAGGTAATCAAGCATCGACTTATCCCACGCTAGCGCCTGCTCGCGGGCAAAATGCTGTTTAATGACCACGCAGCCGCGTAGTTTGATCTGCGCCCGGGTTTCATCTGAAACCTCACCTCTGGCCAGAGTCTGCATCTCCACCATGGGCCAGGCGCTGCGTGTTCGCTGCTCATCAGCCTTTGCTTCGGCAATCGCCGCTTCAATTTTGTCACACACCTGGCGGAACAGCGCTTCCACGTCACCAATCTGGCTATGCAACTGCTGTTTTATCTGGCGAATAGCTGCTTTGACGTCAGCAGGCAGCGGGGTAGACCGGGAATTCATCTTCATCTCATGCTCCTTAACGAGTCAGTGTTGAATTACGAGTGAAAATTTTTTAACCTTCATTCGTAATTTACGGCCGAGATTAACATCCTTGTAACCATGAAAAACGTGCGCTGTAACACAAGTTTCTTACTGGAACGCTCTGAAAGACGTTAACAAACTCACTATTAACATTCTCAATAATCCACACAGCGAGTAAGCTTTATGAATCAATTCAATCAGCCGAAAGGACACGAAGGCGCAGGTAGCAGGTATAGGGGCAGGCAAGATGGCGGTTAAGATGATTGCGGTGGATATGGATGGCACCTTTCTGGATGACAACAAGCAGTACAATGTCCAGCGGTTCTCACGTAAGTATGCGTTGCTGAAGCAGAAGGGCATCCGCTTTGTGGTCGCAAGCGGTAATCAGTGTTATCAGTTGCAGCGCTATTTTCCCGAGATTAAAGATGAAACTGCCTTCGTGGCGGAAAACGGGGCGTGGGTCTCTGACTGCAATGAAGAGATTTTTTGTGGCGAATTAGCCAAAGAAAAAGTCCATAAGATCCTCGATATTCTGGCGCACGAACCGGATATTGCGGTGGTGATCTGTGGTCGTAATAGCGCTTATTTGCATTCATCCGCCTCTGATGAGGTGCTGGCGAATCATTACCACCGGCTGGAAAAGCGTGATGATTTATATGACATCGAAGACACCATTTTTAAATTCTCCCTTAATCTGGCGCATGAAAACGTCGATGCGCTGCTGCAACGGCTGCCCAACAGCTGGGCGAACTGGAGAACATCATGCATCCGGTCTCCAGTGGCTTTGGCTTTATCGATCTTATTATTTCCGGCTGCCACAAGGCGCACGGCATCGCGCTGCTGCAGGAAAAATGGGGCATCAGCGATTGCGAAGTGCTGGCGATTGGTGACAGCGCTAACGACATAGAGATGTTGCGACAGGCCTGCTTCAGTTTTTCAATGGCGAATGCGGTTGATTCGGTGGCTGCCGTCGCGCGCTATCAGACCCAGAGCAACAATGACGAAGGTGCGCTGAATGTCATCTCCCGGGTACTGGCACGCGAATTCCCCTTCGACTAATTCCCGTCTGGGGTTTTTTGCACTCTAAATTCTTCGTACTAACAGTAGGGCGACGGCCAGATCGTCACCCTGCTGTATCCTGACTTTCGCGCGCATGGCGCTCCATCTCATCCAGCGCCGCCGGATTCTTCAGTCCCCATTGATACATCTGTTCAATCGGTTCCGCGAACCTGTGACCCAGCGCAGTCAGGCTATATTCCACCTTTGGCGGAACCACCTGATGCACCTGACGTGACACCAGCCCTCGCTGTTCCAGTTCCCGCAGCGTCTGAATCAGCATCTTCTTCGAAACACCCTGCAAGCTGCGTTCAAGTTCACCCGTTCTGGCACGGTTTTCTGGCCAGTGATAAAGCGCGTCAGCACCATAGTGCTCCATTTAACCGCGAACAATTCCAGCAGGCGGCGCGGCGGTGAATCGGCATAGAAGCAGAGTTTTCCATCAACCCAGACCGGCATAGCCTTTCTCCATTAACATGGTTACCAAATGGTAACTACTACCAAAATGGTTACCTGGTGTCTATAGTGTGCCGCTTTCTTACCGCTATTAGCCACTACGAGGCGACAGATGAAAATTAATGCGCTGGTTGCAGCACAGGCCATCCAACCGTTACGGGCAGGGCAGGTTGAGATTCGCGATTTGCAGGCGAATGACGTCATGATTGAGGTGCTTTACTGTGGCGTTTGTCACTCAGACCTGCACATGGCGCGCAACGAATGGGGCGTCAGCCGCTATCCGTTAGTTCCTGGCCATGAGATCGTGGGTCGGGTAGCCGCAGTGGGTGACAACGTCACTCAGTTTACGGTAGGTCAGACTGTCGGGGTTGCGGTAATGGTTGACGCCTGCGGGCAGTGTCATTTCTGCCAGCAGCAGGAAGAGCAATATTGTGAGGTGGACTTCACGCCGACTTACAACGGCATCGATAAGTATACCGGCGCGTCTACCTTTGGCGGTTATGCCGGCGAGGTGATTACTGACCAGAATTTTGTGGTTTCGTTACCCGATAACCTGGCATTGAACGCGGTGGCCCCGCTGCTTTGCGCCGGCGTAACCGTTTGGTCGCCGCTGCGTCATTTCAATTTCAAAGCCGGCGATCGGGTTGGCGTGGTGGCTCTGGGTGGGTTAGGGCATATGGCGGTTAAGCTGGCCAGTAGAGGTCACTTTATTTACCATCTCACCTGAGAAGGGGGCGGATGCGCGTCGTCTTGGTGCCAGCCAGGTGGTGGTTTCACGCGATGCAGCGCAGATGGCGGAGTGCCAGACCTCGCTGGATATCATTCTGGATTGTGTTGCGGCACCGCACGATCTTGATCCCTTCTGGCGACGTTAAAGACTAATGGTCAGCTGGTGCTGGTCGGCATTCCCGATCAACCGCATCCATCGCTGAACGTCACACCGATGGTATTTCGTCGGCTTAGCATCAGCGGCACCTCGATTGGCAGCATTAAAGAGACGCAGGAGATGCTGGATTTCTGCGGCCAGCATAACATTACCGTTGACGTTGAGATGATTACCGGCGAAGAGGTCGAAACCGCCTTCGCGCGTATGCTGACCAGCGATGTGAAGTATCGCTTTGTCATTGATATACAGAAACCTGCTGGTAACGGCGACACGGTCTGCCTGCGGGCAGACCGTGTATAGTTTCGTGCTGTTGTTTCTGGCGGATATAGCCGCAGGAAAGGGCAGAGAGTAGTTGTGTTAACTAGCTGTCATAATTACAACATACTTTTAGTTGAACAACTAACAAATCCACCTTAACACTTTATATTTCAATTAGTAATAAGAAACCACGCTTATTACTGCGAGTTTTTGACGAAATTAAGTGGTCGTCCACTTAGCTATCTCTCCAAAAGATACGAGCTTGATTAGCTCATCATTAAAACAGTGCGCAGCTAATGAAGCTTTTTTCTTGCGTTACATAATGCAGTCGGCTCAAAAAAAAGCTACCCGGTAAAAGTGCCGGATAGCCTGTAGTGAGTCAGCCTGAGGGAGAATTACTCTTCGGATTTGTGCTCTTTTTCTTTCCCTCATCCGCTTTATCTGCTTCATCATTATCTGCGACGTGGCTGAAGGGGTTAAGTAACTGGATATCCAGAATCACATACACCATAGTGCTGATAAACAGCGAGATCACATTGCCGAATACGCCGCTGGTCGTGAAGGTAAGATAGTTGTAAATCACCAGCCAGGTCAGACAAATAAACAGCGCCAGTGAAATGGTGAGGTTAGCGACGGAATAGTTACTGGTGCCTGCGCCCTGGGTGTGCGTCACTTTAAACAGGTTGCCGATAGAATATTTTTCCAGCACCAGAATAGTTTTTTCCCAATTGCGCTGTTTACGGGCACTGGCGCGGGTCAGAAAAACAAACCGAATCGAAACAAAGAAGCCGGAGAAGGCGATCAATACCGGAATCGCCTCCAGGGCATATTCAATGCTTTTATGACCGCTGCTGCTGAGATCCAGCGTTAACGAAGCACCCCAGCGCGGCATACAGAAAGATAAACAGTAACAGGAAGGTCAGGCTGCGCTTCCAGTCACCTTCAGCTTCGATGTTTTTTTGTTGGATGGCTAACTGCAGCGACTGCTGGATTTGCCCGGCCTGCGGCGAACCAACGTCCAGAGTCTGGCAGGGCGCAGCAAAGAAGTTTTCATGAACAGCTCATCTTCTTTGTGAATAGTGATTTTCATCGGATACCTGTATCAGAAAGGATTCCCGGTTATTCTAATCAGCCTCGCCTGAAATAACAGAAACTTTGTGCCGAAACCCCCTCGCCGATTTGTATCTATCTCGCCAGGCCAGCGGAGCAGGCGGATGTCCGTTGATAGCCTGAATGCTAGTCGACCGTGGCGGACGGCCGCTATGCGGTTCGGCAATCCGGCTTAGCCGAAGCTAAGGGCTTTCTCCGCATTGCATCTAAATGATGTAGTGCTGAGATACCACCACTAAAACAGAATAAGTCCGTCCTCGTACTTAAGGCTAAACCTTGTTTTGAATAGCTGGATAATAACGGGTGCTTTGAAACGGCAGAGCTTTTTTGCTGTGTCTGCACCTTAGCAGTGTCATCATGACTTAACAGGCTAACTCTCTGTCCGGTTTAATAAAAAATCCAGTAGCACCTTCACTCTGTTGGTTTTTCCCGCGCTTTTCGGGTAATAAACATAGACAGCCGGGTAGGTCTTCCAGAAGCGCTCCATGACGGGAATCAGTTTCTCCCGGTCCGGTTGCAACCTGTGAACCGGCTCAAACAGTCTTCCAATCCCCAGTCCGTGACGTATTCCGGCCGCCATAACGTCAATATCGTTGCTGATTAACTGGCCAGGCATTTCGACCGTCAGTTGCTCCCCATTATCATTCAGCAGCAGCGGAAGAATACGATTTAAGCTTGTGCTGACAGAGGTCAGCAGGCACAACAGGCGTACCGTATTCTGCAAGATAGGCCTATGAGGCATAGAATCCTTCCCGAAATGGCTTCATTAGCGGGAGTGCACTACGCCACCCTCCAGAATATCGCCAAAGCGGATGCCCAGATCGAAGCGATCCTCAATGATATTTACGGTGCCATCATAAACCGAGATTTCGAGCCTGATAGCCGGATATCTTTGGCAAAATGCGGCCATCACCGGCTTAAGTATCAGCAAATAAGCAAATCGAGAGAGAGAGTAATACGTACCAGACCTGACGGTTCCAGAGATTGCTCCAGCGGTTTGATCCAGCAACTGTTGTCCAATATCGGTCGGTTCAATGTGCCGTGTAGTGCGTACAAAAAGCGGATACCCAATATGTTTCTCTAAAAGCTTCAGGGCATTGCTGACCGAAGGAGGGGAAATTTCAAGCTTCCGAGCGGCAGCAGTAATACTGCCTTCACGCGTAATAGTTTGAAAGATACGTATCTGGTTATAAAAGGCGTTATTCATCGCGTCATCCTGAAGCATTATCCGGCCCACTATTAAGTACAGACTAAATATCCTGAAGTCAATGACGCCCTGATCTGGCTCAAAGGTTAACCCTGGCTTTCCGTTCGTGCTGCGGACTGCTGAGTTCAGGAGACTAAATGGGCGCTTCATGGCTGGATATTGCTGCTTCCGGCGCCACGCTGAAATGAAAATAGTTGATCCTCTATGGCATCCGTTTCGCTGCATATCGGGCGTATCCGTCAGGAACATTCGCGATCGTAATTTCCATCAGAACTGACCGGGTGAGGCTTTTCTGGTTGGCGAAGCCGTCAGCACAATGCCGATTTCTCTCTTACAAAATACGTTTATCGACCGTTAAGTACACGCTTGCTGGTGCCTTCGCCGACCGGGATAACCTTGCTGCCAATAAATTAAGCCTCGAAGTGAAGTGTGAAATGAAATCCTATGGTGAACTAGGGTTACCCAGCATCATCGGCCATCCAGTCAAAGGCACACCGGATGTAGCGTCCATTTTTATTTTGGCCGGACTGACTCGTCCATGATGGTTCTGAAAGATGCCGTTATTAACACGATGATTTTCAGCGGCCGTGAAGTACGGCACCGGAACATCGGGTAAAAACAGGCGGTGATTGTTAGTTACAGGCTAAATCTGAGTGCGTCAATTGCTAATGCCACCATTCTGGAAGAACTTGCTGCTGCATTGCCTGAGGCTGAAATCCGGCGTCTGGACGGGCTTTATCCTGACAGCAGAATCGATATTCAATCGGAGCAGGAGAGTCTGCTAAAAGCAGATGTGATTGTCTGGCAGTTCCCATTTTTCTGGTATTCGCTGCCGGGGCCAATGAAGCTTTGGCTTGATGAGGTTTTTATTCACGGTTTCGCGCATGGTTCAACGGCAAAACTTGGCGGTAAAAAGCTGATTCTTTCATTCACAACCGGCGCACTGTATGCGCCAGAAGGATTATTCGGGCATCGCGTCGAAGATTACCTCCTCCCGTTAGAAACGACGGCCAGGCTTTGTAAGCTGTAACTGCTTGAGCCGGTTTATACCTGCGGCATCAGTTATGTCGGAAGGGACGAACAAAAAATCATGCATCAAAAAACGCTCGCCAGGAAGCACGCATCAAGGCTGGTAGCAGTCATCAATTCGCTCTCTTGTGATACGCAAACGTCGAGTTAAATGAGGAAACTGAGATGTTCATTATCACGATTACGGTAAGCGACGCGATGTCGTCTGAACAATATGAATCACTCTTCAGCGGGCATGCCAAATGGTTCAGGCATCATTTCCTGACCGGAACATTTGTGGTCGTCGGGCCTTATGCCGATCGTGAAAGATCGGGGGGCATTATTGCGAATGTTGAGAGTCGTGATGCCCTGACGACAATCCTGAAAGAGGACCCCTATTATCCCGACCTGGCGACCTATGACGTACGGCCTTTCATTGCCAAAATGATTGCAGAAAACCTGCATCAGCTTCAGCAAGGGTAAATGAAAATCTGCCACGGCACGGAATGATCAGAGAGGATTTAACACGATGCAGTACACCACTCCTCTTGGTAAAAGTGATTTAAGCGTATCCCGTATCTGCATGGGATGTATGGGTTTTGGTGATCCTATGACCGGACAGCCGCGAGATTATTCGCTACGGTCTTGAGCAGGGCATCAATTTTTTCGATACCGCCATCGCCTATCAGAACGGGTCCAGCGAGCGTTACGTGGGGTGGGCGTTGCGTGACATGGTAAAACGCCAGGAGGTGGTGGTAGCAACAAAATTTCTGCCACGAACGCCCGAGCAGATTGCCAGCGGCATCAGTGTTAAACAGGCGATTACACAATCGCTCGATCAGAGCCTGCGCAATCTCGGCATGGACTATGTCAACCTCTATATCTACCACATCTGGGATTATAACTCGCCGGTTATTGAAGTGCTGGAAGCGCTGCATGCGGCAATTACCGGCGGTAAAGTACGCGCCATTGGAATATCGAATTGCTATGCGTGGCAGCTTGCGAAAGCGAACGCGCTTGCCGGGCGCGAAGGGCTGACCCCGTTTGTTTCCGTTCAGAGCCACTATAACCTGATCATGCGTGAAGATGAACGTGAGCTGTTTGGTCTGTGCGCAGAGGACAACATTGCGTCGACACCTTACAGCTCGCTTGCCAGCGGTCGTCTTGCCCGACCGGTTGATACGCCTACGCGCCGGGCTGCTGAAGATGATTATGCCAAAGGAAAATACGACAAAACTGCTGAGCAGGATCGGGTGATTATTGATCGCGTGTCTGAACTGGCCAGGCGATATGATGTTTCTATGACCGAAGTGTCGCTGGCATGGTTGCTGACAAAAACAACTGCGCCTGTGGTGGGCGCCACCCAGAAACATCATATTGACGGTGCCGTCAATGCCGTAAAACTGCAGCTTAGCCCGGAGGATATTGATTATCTGGAGGCGTGTTATCAGCCTCATGTTTTAACAGGGATTATGACTCAAAATACCCCGAAAACTAAAGACGCGAAGCAGGTGTGGACGCGATAAATAACCGAGCGGAAAAATTTTAAACAGGAGAAAAAATGGTGAGTAAAATAATGCTGGCGGCGCTGGTGACGATGTTGAGTATGACATCGGCGCTGGCGGCACCACCTGCCTTTTATGTCGCAGAGTTTCAGGCGACAGATCTGCGAAGCAATAAAACCCTACAGTGATCAGGTCGAATCGACCTTCAGACATTACGGCGGGCGTTTCATCGTACGTGGTGGAGAACCCGATATTAAAGAAGGATTTGGTGCACAGGGAAGACTCGTCATTATTCAGTTTGACAGTCTGAAAAATGCTCAGGACTGGTATAACTCGCCTGAATACTAGCAGCTGATTCCCATACGCCACCGCGCCGGAAATTCAAGAACCTATATAGTTGAAAGTCTGCCGGGACAGGTTGATGTCAAACCATAACGAGGTTAGTCTGCCGGGGTGATTAACACACCGCAGCGGCAATAAAGTCGGAATTAAATATGACAGAAGAAAGGGGTAGAGGTATCCATGACAGTAAAACCTATACTGCTGATGTTTATCTTGTGACTTCCCCGTTCGTATTATTTTCCAAGGCGAAATCATAATTGAAACACGCTTTATTGCCTCATCTTGATGGTGAGAATGCGTTTCAACCAAAGGGTGACAGAAAACGGGGAACAGCAGGGCTGAATGCAACCTGAGTTAGGTTGTACCCGTTTGATAACAGTGTGAAGCGATAGTGATTGTCACTACTGTACCGGTTGATGCATCTGCTCACAGATATCAGGGCAGAACGATCGAGGCGCTTGAATAGTAATCCTCTGATGTAAAGGTATTCTGTGAAAAATATAAGCGTAATTTTCTTCAGCCTGATAATGAGCAGTGCCGTCATAGCGAAAACCCCTTATTTTCCAGACGGCACCATGATGAATATTTTTGAGTTCAGCATCAAACCTGACAAAAGCCAGCGATATGATGAGATCGCAAAGGAGACCATTTCAAACTTAGTTGACCAGGAGGAGGGAACGCTGGCCATGTATTCCCTGAGACATAAGGAAGACGCGCGACACGCTTATATGGTTGAACTGTATGAAAACAATGAAGTTTATCAACAGCACCTTAACGCCGAACGCTATAATAACTTCATTGCCCTGGCATCTGAGGTTATTGATAAGAAGAAGCAGATATAAGGTAACGTCACAGTTTCTTAGTGATAAACGCGTGGTCCAGAATGCCGAAACCATAAACAATCTGGTGATTGTCGATGTAAAACCCGAATTTCAGCAGGCATTCAAAAACATCGTCCTGCCTGAAATGGCTGAGTCAGTCAAAAAAGAGCCGGGCGTGCTAGCTATGTATGCCGCAACTGAAATAAAAAACCCTTTTCGCGGTACTTCTATGAAATTTATGCCAGTGAGGCCGATTACCAGCGGCACAGAGAAACGCCACACTTCCGGACTTACATCAGGGAAACGGCAGAGATGACCCGCTGGAAATCCGCAATACCAGTAAGGCCGGTCTTGCTCATTAATAAAGGTGGGCTCAACACGGCGCAATCGCGGGCTGCTCTTGTTAACAGCCCCTGTTTTACACCAGCATCTGGCTGTAACTCCCCCTGTTACAGCCAGCCAGAGAGCCTTTTGTTCGGTAATAAAATAAAAATCAACGAAAGCGTTGCCCCCTGAATGACCCATCCACGAAAGCGTCCAGTACCCGCCCGGCGTGAGCGACATCCTCTCCGGTTTCCCGTTCAATCAGGCTGATAATGACATGTCTTTAGATCAGGTGCTTATCAATACCTTCAGCGAAGCCCGGGAACTCCACACGATAGCTACATACTGAATACTGCGTAATTTAAACTGCTTTATAGCATCGTTAATGTTGTTGGTGTCGAAGGTAGAGCGATGCACTGATTACCGATGAACACCTCGTAGTGGGCGTTATGTAACTGAAACAGCAAATCTTTGCCGCGAAAATGGATGCGTTTCTGTTTGACGCCTATCCCATGCCGTCGCAACAAAGCCTGCGACAGTCGATCGGTCTCTTTTGCCATAGCCTCAGCTCCCCGGCAGTACGTGGTCACTGCCATTAAACCTGATAAAGATGAGTTTTATATTAAGAGATATCCTTATTTTTAACAGGGGCAACGCGCGCATTTTCGGTGATATTCGCTCTGATATTAACTAGGTCGGCAGGCATAACCTGACCGATAGCGGATTAATGCTAATCAGCCCAGTGAAGCGGCCGCGGATGCGGTACACTTGGCAGGTGAATTCACCACTGGACACGATGCTATGAACGACAAGAAGATGATCTCGATTGATCAGTTCAACGCTGATGAACGACTGGCAGTAGAGGAAACTTTCAACGGGCTGGTGCAGAAGTATCGCCAACGGACCGGCAAAGAGCCTGATAGTAAAAAAGAGAAAGAATTCAATACTGAAGCGCGACAGCTCATCATGTCGAACAAGTTTGAAAAAGAGAGAGCACAGGCAGAAAAGCAAAAGAAAAAACCTCTGCGCAGGAAAAAGCCATCTTCGCTGGCGGCGAGTGAAGTGGGTGATTTCAACTGGGCAGCCTCAGTGGTTAAAGGCCGCAGATAGACGGTCTCTACGTGATCAGGTCAGAGTTAGCCTGAGGTACTACCCTCAGGCTGCAGGTTCAGATTGGCGCATATTCGCCAGTACACTCGGGCCATGGCGTTAACAAATCAAATCCATCCTCTGTCACCGCCACGGTATGCTCCCATTGCGCTGATAAAGAACGATCTTTGGTTACCACCGTCCAGCCATCCGACAGCACGCTGGTGCCCGCTTTACCGGCGTTAATCATCGGCTCGATGGTAAATATCATCTCGGCTTTAAGCGGCATACCTTCTCCCGGCGTACCGTAGTGCAGCACCTGCGGGTCGGGATGATAGATTTCGCCCACGCCGTGACCGCAATATTCACGCACCACCACCGAGAAGCCAGCCGCTTCCGCCACACGCTGAATCGCTGCACCGATGTCGCCCAGCGTCGCGCCCGGACGAACCGTTTTAATGCCGGCCACCATCGACTGATGGTGATATCAACCAGGCGCTTAGCGCGTACTGACAGCATAGGCGTACCGACGAAATACATCCGGCTGGTATCGCCGTACCAGCCATCTTTAATGATCGCCACACGATATTCACGATATTGCCATCTTTCAACTTTTTGCTGGCAGGAATTCCGTGGCAAACCACGTGGTTAACCGAGGTACAGGTGGTGCGGGTATAACCGTGATAGCCGATGTTGGCCGGAATCACCTTCAGCTCATTCACAATGAAATCGTGGCAGATATCGTCAAGCTCTTCGGTGGTGATACCGGGACGAAAGTGCGGCGTAATCATCGCCAGCACCTGCGCGGCGGCATGTCCGGCCGCACAGGCCTTTTCGATCTCTTCCGCAGTATGAATTTTAACCGTGTTCATGACACATCTCCTTGTGAAATGAGACTTTCTTGATTAAGTAAATGTCGGATATCAGAACTGCCTTCCAGTTCTAATCGAATCAGCATCTGTGCAAACTGCTGCTGAGTGAGCTGCGGATAGAACTCCGCCAGCATCCCCAGCTTTAGCCAGTGCTCTGCCTGTGCATTAATTGATCGACTCATCGCCTGACTGGCGATCCGTAGATTTTCATGCATCAGGTCGGAAATTTTGACGATGCCCATATAAACCCTATATGAAACGTATATGTTTCATATATTTCCAGAGTAGAAATAAAATAGCCAGCAGCAGCATAACGTGACAGCGTAACGTAAAGGCGAGTGATTTGAGGAGGCTAATCGTAGCAGAAGCAGGTCAGTAAACGCTGCGCGCAGGGCAGAAGCGTAAAGACAAAGGAAAGGCAGGCAAAAAAGCGCTTCCAATCGGAAGCGCCTGTCACAATCAGAAGGACATAGTCAGGCCAGCATAATAAGCACGGCACGGCTCATTATAGGTTGAGGCACCTTCGGCTTCACGGTAGATACGCTTATCCAGCAGGTTGTTAATACTGGCATTGGCACGCAGATTTTTAGTAATGTCGTAGTTGAGGTTCAGTCCAAAGACGGAATAGGCACCGACTTAACGCGTCGACATCGGCGAACTTGCTTCGATGCGTGACTCTGCATTTTCGCGCGGTTTCTGGCGGCCATACATCGTCCAGTTCAGGTTGGTTGAAAAGTCCTGAGTCACCTGCCAGTCGAGCAGGGTATTGATGGTGTATTCCGGGATGATCGACAGTGGATTTCCGGTCTTCTTATCCTTCGACTCAATCATATACGTCGCGTTGGTACGCCATTCCAGGGTATATCGCGCACCAGCGGAATGGTCATATTACCTTCCAGCCCCTCGACCACGGCTTTACCGCCGTTGGACCACTGCAGGATATTGTTGCCGTTAGAGGCAAAACCAATACGCTCAGTACCGGCGACGATCCTGTTCTTATAATCGTTGCGGAACCAGGTGAGCCCTGCGATATAACCATTCTGGCTGTACTCAATGCCCAACTCTTTATTTACGCTAATTTCCGGATCAAGATTTTCATTGCCGAGCAAATAACAGCTGCCGCTCGTCACACCAATCGGACAACCGTTACCGCGGGTAGCCATTAAATAGCCTTCGGTTGACTGGTAGAGATTAGGGGCTTTAAACGCGCGCGCAATACCGGCTTTCAGCGTGAAGTTATCGCCTAAACCCTGTGAGATGTTGAGCGATAGACTCCAGTTCGCACCGAAAGTATCGTGATAATTGAAACGCAGACCGGGGATCACTTCCGTGCTGTCGGTAGCCGCAATGTTGTCTTCAAAGTAGAGCTAGCTCAGGGGGGCGCTGTTTTTACTGTTGCGCGCGCCAGCATCACCGCTCACATCGCCGATAGTCACATTCGGCGCGCTGGTGCCATTCATCGAGTTGGGATCGTTAAGTTCATCGCGGTTCCATTCAGCACCCAGCGTGACGGTCTGTTCCCGCACTAACTCCAGCGGGAAACTGACTTCGCCACCGGCCCGGTAACTCTCAAAGCGGCTGGTTGAAAGGTGTTGCTGTTAATCCGTCCTTCACCGCTTCCGGCGGTGCCTTCGTTAAGGCGGGTATTATTGGTTTTTTCATAATTAAAGGTCAGTTTCGACTGCCCCCAGTCCCAGATACCGTTGTGGGCAATGCCATAAGTCTGGCGGTAGAGGCGGTTGGTTTCTGATCCATCCAGCGATTCAATCAGAACATTGCCGGCACCGTTGCTGTACTGGGTATCGCCCGCGTAGATATTTCCCTGACGACTGTAACCGTAACTGAAATCAATCACCTGTAACAACGCATCACTGTCGGTTTTGTTGATGTTGCCGTATAACCGCATGGTCAGCGCTTCACCGGCAAGCGGGCCGCACCTTACTTTGTCATCTTCCGGCTGATTAGTGAACAGTGACAGCGAACCGTGCCAGTCATTGGTCGGACGCTTAGTGATAATACTGACTACGCCACCGGCAGCGCCAGAGCCGTAGCGGGCAGCCGCCGGACCGCGGATCACCTCGATACGTTCAACCATTTAGGCCGGCACCCAGTTAGAGTCGCCACAGGAATCTCGCTCGCCTCGCCAGCTGTAACGCACTGAATTTCGCGAGGTTGTCGGCACGCCATCAATCAGGATCAGGGTGTTTTCCGGGCCCATCCCGCGAATGTCGATCTGGCGGTTATTGCCGCGTACCCCGTTAGCGCTGTTACCGGTCAGGTTAACGCCCGGCATTTTGCGAATGATGTCGGAAAGGTCATTGACCGGCGGACTTTTTTCAATGTCATGTGCGGTGATCACCGAGACGCCCCACTGTTGCTTTAACTCCTGTTCAGCAGTGACCAGCATCGTTTGGTCATCAGCCAGCTTTTCTGTCTCAGCCTCGTTGGCAGCGGAGGCGGAGGTACTCATTATTCCCGCCAGCAGCAGCGCAACGAGGCGCTTCCGGACATGCATAGTTACATTCACTTAGAAAATCTCCCTGAATCGTTAAGGTATGTAAGCAAATGCGCATGCTAATGAGAATGGTTATCATTTCATATCCGAATAACTTTACATTCCTTCACAATAGGCCGTTTGTTGTACGCCCGTGGATGCCAGGAGTTGTGATTGAACAAGGCGGGAGTCAGATTCTTTCAGCACAGCAGAACCGCCACTGAAGATCGTTTCCACGCTGCAAATGAGAAAGGTTCAGTAGCGAGGCAAACCTGAACGACTCAACATTCTGTGGCCGACGTGCGGCAAGCTCGAAAGCCTGATGATGAGGCCTTTATAAAAACCGCTGTCGAAAGGTGCGCTGAATCAGCGCATTGCGCCGAATGATCCGCGCCCCGCGGGATTTACGCCGCACCGCGCGTTCCAAACTTTCCGCGCTGGATACCCCTAACGACGTCGCCAGAAAAATCATGAACCATGCGCTGGAAGGGATAGATAAGGTGTATGACACGCACGATAATCTGACGCAAATGCGCAGCGCAATGGACGCGTATTCAGCGGCGGTAGAACAGATCATCGGTTGCGAAAGTTACCTGACCTTACGCCATCGCTTCGACGGTGAGACGCTCACCCTGAATGAACGTTCTATTATGGCTATGTCAGGCTAAGCGTTCAGGCGTTATTTTCAGAAATGGTAGCGCAGCCAGGCGAAATAGACGTTGCCATTATTGTGAGTGCCGGGAATATAGGTCATCTGAAAGTCGAGCTTAGCGTATCCGATAGACGCCAAGGGTAATATGGCAGGCACCGGAATATATTTCCAGTTATGCCTGGCCGTAAAACCTGCGGTATATCCGGCTCCCCAGTGGGATTTTTCATCCGATAATGGCCGCCAGGTCGCTACCCAGCCATAACCACCAAAGGGTTCCCACTTATTGAAGGAATCCTTGAAGACCATAACGTAGAGCCCATTCCAGTTGCCTTTTTGGTCATAACGGGAGATTCCGCCACCCGCGCCCCATGGCCGTTCATTATATTTATCAATGTGTTCACGATCGTAGGTCGCCCGATTATGCCAAGTAATTGCCGGCAGATAAAAGTCGACGCCGTCTGGCTGCTGCCAGGTAGTGGCGACGCTGTTACTGAAATTCTCCCAGCCTGCGCTGACACTCTGTGCAACAGAAGCCGCATCCGCCAGCAGGGCACTACAAACGATAATAATAGCTGACAGTGCCCGCATATTTTTAATCCGGCGCATAAAAAACCATCCCCTTAAAACCGAAGTAATGGCGGTTAAACACAACTGTAATAGCGGGGATTCTGTTATTCAAACAGACAACTTCAGCTAAATGAAAAGTCATTAGCGGCAAGTTTCGGGAGCGGTTTGATAAATAATGTTTTTGTTACGCATCCGGAAAATAATTTACACACCCACCCTCAGCCATTGCCGCCGATTTCAACGCCAGCCAGCCGACCTTCGCCAACGCTCACGAGGTCCTGAATAAATTCGCATCATTTGCTAACGAATTCTGGCAATAATAATCGCAATGCGTATATTTCTCATTTGCTTTAAATAAACATCACACCCGCGCTCAGGCGCTCAGGGAAAGGTTTTTGGTTCCTCAAACCATAAGCAAGGCAGACATGCCGGCAGGAAGCATGGTCGTGAACAGTGACAGTATAAAAATCACAATAATTTGAGGAATAAACGATGTCTTTTGATGTTCAGCACGCTAGGGAAACGGGCGTGTCAACCCGTCAGCGCCCGCAGCGCTACTCCTTACTGGCCGCCATGATTGCTACCTCGCTGGCACATAATGCCGCCAGCCGCCAGCGATAACCAGACCATGACAGTTAGCGCCTCAGCACAGGCAGACGGCGCGGCAGCGTCATCCGTCATCTCCGGCTACCGATTACAGCGTTCCGGTGACCCGCTCGGGCACCAAAATTCTCGGGACAGTGCGTAATGTGCCGCAGTCGGTCAGCATTGTCAGCAATCAACGGATGGAAGATCAGCAGCTTCGGTCGTTGAATGTTGAATGATGTGCTCTCAAACACCACCGGCATCCGCGGGATCAGTGGTGATATGGACCGCACCAACTACTATTCGCGCGGCTTCATGATCGACAACTACATGGTTGACGGCATCCCGACCGCGTTCGCCGCTCGCTGGAACCTCGGCGACGCTCAGACCGACGTGGCGCTGTATGAGCGGGTCGAAGTGATGCGCGGCCGACTGATTGCCGGCTGGCAGGATAACAACAGTTTCATTGAGCGCTAGGACGCGAAAAAGCAGTTTGTTTATGGTGTGGTTGATGCCGATCTGACCGATTCGACCGCGCTGTCGGTCGGCTATGAGTTCAGCCAGGTGATCCACCATGTGGGGCGGTGCGCCACGCTGGTATACCGACGGCAGCCAAATCCATAGCCGTCGCGGCTACAACACCGCGCCGGACTGGGCCTACAACGATAAAGAGAACCGTAAACTGTTTGTGAACCTGAAACAGGACTTCGATAACGGCTGGAACATCACGCTGAACGGCGCGCACAACGAGATGCGGCTTGACAGTAAACAGCTCTATCTTGACGGATTCTTTGATAAGAATACTGGCGTTGGTTACTCCTCCTATGCCAACTATCCGGTGGTCGGCAGAACCGGCTACAACACCGGCAAACGTAAGGTGGATACGATTGATGCCTTCGCCAGCGGACCCTATAAACTGTTTGGCCGCCAGCATGAGCTAATGGTCGGCGTGAACTATAGCCGTCAGGACAACAAATACTTCAGCACCTTCGAAAACATCTCTTTCGAATCGCTGGGTAATTTCAATGATTTCGATGGTCAGTATCCGGAATCCGACTGGAATCGCGAAACGCCGACAGGCGAGATGGAGAAGAATAACACCACGCCTTACGGCGGGCTGATCTATGACTTCGCTGAAAACTGGTCCGCTTACGCCAGCTACACCTCGGTATTCCAGCCGCAGGATTATCGCGACGTCAACGGCGCGTATCTGGCCCCGGTGATCGGTAAAAACTACGAAGCGGGCCTGAAATCTGACTGGATAAACAGCCGTTTTACCACCTCACTGTCGGTGTTCCGCACCGAACTGGATAACGTCGGCGAAGCCACTACCCGGACGGTAAATGGTTCAGGTGATGTAGCCTATATTGGCCGTAAAGGCGTGGTCAGCCGCGGCGTTGAGTTTGAAGTCAACGGCGCATTGACCGATTACTGGCAGATGACCTTCGGCGGCACGCGTTACATTGCGGAAAACCGCGACGGCAGCACCTTTAATCCGCAACTGCCGCAGACTAGTTTTAACCTGTTCACCAGTTATCGCCTGCCCGCGCTGCAGCAGCTGACGCTGGGCGGCGGGGTAAACTGGCAAACCCACGTCTGGAGCGACGTCGGTGCACCGGAAGGCAACGGCACCTGGCGCGCCCGTCAGGGAAGCTATGCGCTGGTTGATCTGTTTGCCCGCTATCAGGTCAACAAAAACCTGACGCTGCAGGGCAACCTGAATAACCTGTTCGATAAAGAGTACGACACTAACTTCGCCAGCTCGGTGGTCTATGGCGAGCCGCGCAACGTCTCGGTTACCGCTAGCTACACCGTCTGATCATCTCCGGTCATCAACGCTAAAACGCCTCATCAGAGGCTTTTTTTAGCGATGTTCCGGTGGCTGCCGCCCTCAGGTAAAGCGTAAGGCCAGCTGAAAACCCTGTCCAGATTCAACCAGAATCGCCTCCGGCTGTTGTTCGAACCTGACGTCGCCCGCCAACAGCGCCGTTTTAACTTTGGTCAGATCGTCGGTAACAAAGCCCAGCGCCCCATCCGTGCACTGCCATCATAATCTTCCGGCAAGGGACCAAAGCGCTGCTGCGCATAGTCTGCCGAAGCAAAACGTACTGTAGCAGCACCTGCGCGTAACACAAAAGCGCCTTCCGGACAGGCGATAATTTTCCCGCTGCCAAACCGGTGGCTGTAGACCTGCGCCACAATCACGAACTCACTGATATTGCGCACACCATTCGGATGCGCCTGCCACGCCGGTTGCTAGACCGCTTCCGGCGTCAGATGCTGACAAAAAAAGCGGCGCCCGTTGGGGATTAAAGATGGACGCAGCCGCACGGTGCGAAAACGCGCTTCACTCACCGAGCCATCGGGCAGGGTAACCGGCCGGTGAAAGCTGGCGGGGGGATCGCCATCCAGATCCTGCCGCTGCAGATGCTGATATTCACTATCGGCCTCGCTGCTCTTCTACACCAGGCCGCTCAGCTCCAGTGGCGCTTGCCACAGATCGGCACGTCGGGCGGCATTGCCTAGCTCATAGCCTAATAACTCAAGATAGTTTTCGCCGAAGACAGCCAGATGATTGCTGGAACCCAGCGAGTGATGACCACGTTCGGTCAGCTAAAACACGAGACGCCGAAACAATGCGCTGGCCGCATCCAGCTGATCGGCGACATTGATCACAGCGTGATCGAGAATCGGTTGCGGGACAGGGACAGACATAAGCAGATTCCTCCTTTTGGTCATTGTGCCGCCACAATTTGCAACGCACGTGGCGCTAGGCGGGTGAAGTAGTTCACCGCAGGCTCGATCAGCGCTTCATCCGGATCAAAGCCGGCATGATGCAATCCATACTTGCTGGCGCTGCCGATACTGACAAATGCCCCACAGGTACCTGTTGCAGATAAAAAGCGAAATCTTCGCCGCCCATCTGCGGTGTGGCTGCACGCTCGGCCAGATACCCCGTTTCCTGCGCCAGTTCCAGCGCCACATCCACCCAGGCGGGGGTGTTGATCAGTGCCGGCGGCAATGCCTTCAATCAGCGCGCTAATCCGCTGCGGGATCTGCGCCCGAATCTCGCTGTTATGGGTTCGCACCGTGCCTTCCAGCTCCACGGTTTCTGGCAGGACATTCCAGGTATTACCGGCGGTAAAGCGCGTCACGCTCAGCACTACCGTCTCCAGCGAACTGAATACCCGGCTTGGCAGCGTCTGTAAAGCGGTCACGATATGGCTGGCAATCATAATAGAATCGATGCCTTCCTGCGGCCGCGCGGCGTGTGCGCCTTTGCCCTTAACCCGGATCACAAAGCGATCCACATTAGCGTAAAATGCGCCCGGCCGGGTCCGCAGCGTACCCAGCGGCAGGTCAGGCGCATTGTGCAGGCCAAAGATGGCCTGCACGCCCTCCAGCGCACCGGCATCGATCAGCTGTCGTGCGCCGTTAAAGGTCTCTTCAGCGGGCTGAAACAGGATCCGCACCTGGCCAGGCAGGGTGGCTTCACGCTGTTTCAGCTGCAGGGCGACACCCAGCATCACCGTGGTATGCACATCATGACCACAGGCGTGCATAATGCCCGGTTGCTGTGAGCGCCACGGCCGGTCGGTGGCTTCATCAATCGGCAGCGCATCGATATCGGCACGCAGCGCGATTAGCGCCGGTCCGTCGCCAATTTCCGCCACCACGCCGGTTTTCAGTCCCAGCGGCAGCAGGCGAATGCCCGCCTGTGCCAGCCAGCGGCTGATGCGTGAGCTGGCCAAGGCCACCCAGACCAAACACCGTCTCGGTAATCAGCGCGCCGGCGATCAGTTCACCCAGCAGTAAACCGGCCACCGTCAGCACTGGCAGCAGGGCATTACGCAGCACGTGTCGCCATAGCACGTAGCTTTCGCTGGCACCTTTGGCTCTGACCACCGCCACAAACGGACGGGTTGAGACCTAATCAATAGTGCGCAGCAGAATCTGCGCCAGCGGCGCGGAAATCGGGATCGCCACGGTGATAATCGGTAGAATCAGTCCCTGCCACGGCGAGGGATTGATCACCGGTATCCAGCGCAGCTGAAATGAGAACAGCTGTATCAAGACTATCCCCAGCCAGAAAGTCGGGACCGAGATAAACAGCGCCGGCAGCGTCGCCAGTAAAAATCCGCACAACGCCAGACGCAGGGTGCCAGGCAGATTAGCGACCAGCAGCTGGCTGACCGGCACACCCGCCTGAACCGAATAGCCAAAGTCACCGTGCAGCATGGCGGCCAGCGTATGGAGATATTGCTGCCACAGCGGACTATCAGCGCCATAAGCCTGACGCATCTCAGCAATCTGCTGCGGGCTGAGGCCGAGATCCGGATTCTGGAACTTAATCAGTACCGCATCGCCCGGCAGCACCTGCAACAGGAAAAAAGAGAGGTAAACGCGGCCCACAGGACCAGCAGGCCCAGTCCTGCCCGATGCAACAAGTAGTGGCGCATCATCAACTCCGGTTTAATGTTTTTCCAGCCATGCGCTATACAGCGCCGGACGGCCTACCGCTTCAAACTTCACCCCTTTCAGCCAAGGTGCGCCGGCATAGACCTGTGGCTCTTCGAAGATAGGAATGACGTAGGCCTGATCGAGCAGATAACGCTGCACGTCGCCGGTCAGCTGGAGCCGTTTAGCCGGATCGACCTCGGCTGAGATCGCCACCAGCAGCTGATTAAGCCGGTCTTCGCGGAAGTTTTTCACTTTGTCGCTGGAGCCGCCTTTCTGCAGCAGGTTATCGCGGTTAGCCGGATAGAAGCTGCTCTTAATCACGTCCGGCTCGGCGCGGCCAACCTCGGTGACGTTAAGCGGGGTTTTAAGCGGATCGAGATTATCCAGCGTTTTACTGCCGGCATCGCCGGCCTTCACCGTCAGGGCGACACCCACCTAACGCCACTGCTGCGCCACAAGGTCGACTTCGCTCCCCAGCTTTTCATCGCTGACCACAAAGGGTCCGGACCCAATAATATGGCGGGCATCGCCCAGCTGATCAAAGCTGCGCGCCAGCGTGCTGAGTGAAACCAGCCCGGAGCCGAAGCCATACAGACTCAGCCCGTCATACTGGATCAGAATCACCGGCGATAATGCCACCCACGTCATGCAGGGTACCGTCACTAGGCCGATTGCCAGCGCACCGCGCATCACCTGTCCATCACGCAGCAGCGCAAGGTAGCCTTTGCCTATCGAGGCCAGCGACAGCGGGGCGGTCGGTCGCCAGAGGTTTCCGGCATCGCGTACCACAGGCCCGCCAGCGCCACTGCGGTCAGGGCCGCAAACATCCCGAACAGGGTGCGCCAGCCGGGAGGCGCTGAAACGATAGCTCGCTTCGCCGCCCGGCACCGCCAGCGCATAATTGCTCGGCCTGGCCCCCGCCGGGGCGATGATTTTTTCATGAGCAAATTCGGCAATCGCTTTGCGGATCAGCAGACGGTTCGCCCGTGCCCAGTTGTCGCCCGCCAGATGCGCGCCGTTGAGTAACGATGGTGTGGTATTCATAGTCTGCGACTCCTGCAGTAGAGCGTGTTGATAATCTCCACGCTGGCAAAACGCCAGCCAGGCGGTTTTGTGACCCATATCAATGATGTGCTGATAACGGAATCCGGCACGCTGGTTCAGCCGATGGATCTTTTCGTTGCGCACATCCGGCTCAACACCACCCGACCCACCTCTGGCCGGCTGAACAGATAGTCCATCACTAGGGTGAAAACCTGCCAGCTAAAGGCCTTAATCGGCGGGCGGGCGCAATCAGGATGTGCATGCCGTAATCGTCCGGCGCGGCCGGTCATCGCAGCAGCCCATCAGCGCTGCGTGGAAATCGGTGGCGGTCAGCGACTGGTAAAAGGCGGTGACCTGCTCAAGGCTCTGCTGCTGCATTCCCCAGAAGCGGGCATAGTCGCTAAGTAACCCACTGATGAATCAGCGGCATATCGGCGGCGCGTAACGGTCTGAGGCTGAAGTTGCCGGCCGGACGGGCGGCGCTGAAAATGGTGTGTGATGACATATCAGTGCTCCGATTGTGCCGGGAAGGTCTGGAAGGCGATTTGACGTTCGACCGGATAGATTTCCCGTCCGGTCAGTTCGCGCAGTAACACCGAATTGCGATAGCAGGCCATGCCAAGATCGGGCGTGACGAAACCGTGGGTATGCAGTTCAGTGTTCTGGACAAAGATTTGGTTGTGATAATCGATGCTGTAGTTGCGCTGCACGTCGTAGCGCCCCTTGTCATTCCAGCGCAGTCGCTGACTGATGCCCTCAAGGAACATCGGCAGACGATAGTGATAGCCGGTCGCCATCACCAGCCCTTCGGTCCGACGGGTGAAGGTGCAATCCTGCTCCTCCTGATGCAGCGTCAGTTCAAATTCCCCCTGCGGCAGCCAGCGCATGTCGGTCAGAGCCGAGTGGGTAAACAGGTTGACGTTCAGATCGCCGTCCAGCTGCTTGATGTACATCAGATCGTAAATATCGTTGATCAGGCTGCTGTTGATTCCTTTATAGATATTTTTATGACGGGCATTCAGTTCGTCGCGACGGGCAGGCGGCAAGGCGTGGAAATAATCCACCCATTCCGGCGAGGTCATCTCCAGCGTCAGCTTGGTGTATTCCAGCGGATAGAAACGCGGCGCGCGGGTGATCCAGTTGAGCTGATAGCCAAAGCGGTCAATGTCGCTCAGCAGATTGTAGTAAATTTCCGCTGCGCTCTGGCCGCTGACTAACACGGTGATCGAACGCCGCGCCTGCAACGCGGCTTTGTGGCGCAAATATTCGCTGGAGTGGGTCAGGCGCGCGCGATGCGGAGCACTGCATTCCGGCATCCAGGCGGTTGGGCCGGTGTCAAGAATCAGATGGCGTGCCAGCCACTGCTGCGTCTCGCCGCTGACGGTATTGGTCACGCTAAGCCGGTAGGCGGCAATCGACTCGTCGTAGCTGACATAGTTAACGTGACTGTTCCAGCGCAGATTGCTGAGTTTCGAGCTGGCCCACTGTCAGTACTGGTTATACTCTTTGCGCATTAGGAAGAAGTCTTCCCGGATATAAAAAGAGTATATGTTTCCCCTTTAATTCATGTAGTTAAGCAGGCTGTAGCGGCTGGTGGGATCGGCCAGCGTAACCAGATCGGCCATAAAAGGGGTCTGCAAATGGGCGCTTTCCAGTATCATGCCGGTGTGCCAGTCAAACCCTGGATTCTGGTCAAGGAAAAGGCCGTTCAGCCCTTCAACCGGTTCACTCAGGCAGGCCAAGCTCAGGTTAAACGGGCCGATACCAATACCGATAAAATCATAGACAGTGTTATTCATGTTGGCGCTCTCACTGATTGGCTGCTTGCAGCGCAGACGCCCGCAAATGCTCGCGGCCGTAATGCGCAATCAGGCCGATAACGTCTTCAATATCGGCGGCAGTAGTGGAGGGGTTCAGCAGGGTGAATTTCAGATACTGGCGGCCGTCAACTTTGGTTCCGGCAATCACCGCATTGCCGGATCGGAACAGCGCTTTACGGATCGCCGCATTGACCTCATCGATCTGGCTTTCACTGATGCCCGGCCGTGGCAGATAGCGGAAAATCTGCGTGGTCAGCTCTGGCGCATGCAGTACCTCGATTGCCGGATGTGCGCTTAACAACCGATGTGCGGTTTGTGTCAGCTGCAGCAGACTATCGAAAGCCTGACCCAGCGCCACCGGCCCCATTACGCGCAGCGTCAGCCACATCTTCAGCGCATCGAAGCGGCGGGTGGTCTGAATACTTTTATTCACCAGGTTTGGCGTGCCTTCCTGCTGGGCACTGAGCGGGTTGAGGTAATCGGCGTGGTGCGTGACATGCTTCAGATTCTGGCTGTCGCGCACGAAAAACGCGCCACAGCTGACGGTCTGGAAGAAGGATTTGTGATAGTCAACGGTGACAGAATCCGCCAGCTCAATGCCGCTCAGGCGGGCATGATGTTGTTCTGAAACCAGCAGGCCACAGCCGTAGGCGGCATCAACGTGCATCCACAGGCCGTAACGCTGGCAGAGGCAGGCGATATCAGGCAGCGGGTCGATGCTGCCAAAATCGGTGGTGCCGCTGGTGGCGACTACCGCAATCGGAATCAGTCCCTGATCGTAACAGCGCGTAATTTCCTGCTGCAGTCGCTGCGCATCCATCCGGTAATGCGCATCATGATCGACCGGGATCACCGCGTCATAGCCCAGTCCCAGAATCGCCATCGATTTCTGAATGCTGAAATGGCTCAGTTTTGAGGTGAAGACCCGCCATTTTGAGGCGCTCTCCGGCAGGCCACGCTGCTTGATCAGATGACCGGCATGATGGGCTACGCACCAGCTATCACGCGCCAGCAACATCGCCATCAGGTTGGATTGGGTGCCGCCGCTGGTAAAGATGCCATCTGAGCCGGCAGGCAGGCCGATACGTCCTAGCGTCCAGTCAATCACCTTTTGCTCAATCAGCGTACCGCCGGCGCTCTGGTCCCAGGTATCCACCGAACTGTTGACCGCCGCCATGATCTGCTCGGCCATCAGCGAGGGAAGCACCACCGGACAGTTGAGGTGCGCCAGATATTTAGGGTGGTGGAACCAGACCGCATCGCGCAGATAGAGCTGGTTCAGCTCCGCCAGTGCGGCGTCGTTACTGCCAAGTGGGCGATCTAAATCCACATCGCTGAACTCAGCAGCCAGTTCATCGGGGAGAATGCCGCTGAACGGTTTCTCCACGCCGCTTACCGTACGGGTCATCAGTGCCAGCACCTCCTGCATCTGCCGCGACCAGGCTGCCAGTTGCCGATCGTTGAACAGTGATGCTGCGGGAGCGCTGACAGGAGGCAAATCCGGCACCTGCGATGCCGATTGAACATATGAGCGTAAGACCATGTTGAGTTCCTGTGCTTTAAACCAATGGACCCTGCCGGCGTAAAACCGTCAGTGTGGGCGTCAGCTCAACAGCTCCAGTAAACATTACGTTAACTAACCAGATAAAAACCTTGCTTGCACAGCGGGATAGCGTTTTTACCTGCAAAATGTGAAATTCCGTAGTTTATTTATGGATTAATCAGCGTATATCGCTTTATTTTGTTATGCCTAGATTGTAAATGTTAACCATTATCATTCAAACATTTTGTTGTAGGAATTTATTTATAAATGTTTCTAGCACCCTTCAACTGGCGCAATTGGCTGAACAGTGGGGCTATCACCGCTTCTGGCTGGCGGAACACCACAACACCGCGCAACTGGCCAGCCCGTCACCGGAACTGTTGATCGCGTGGATCATTGCCCAGACCCGGCATATCCGCGTCGGTTCAGGCGGGGTAATTCCAGCATTACAGTCCGTATAAGGTGGCGGAAAACTTCAATCTGCTGGCGTCACTGGCACCGGGCCGTATCGATTTAGGTATCGGCAAGACGCCAGGCGGATTACCGCTCTCAACCCGTGCGCTTCAGCTGGGTGTTCAGCCGTCAGAGAAGGGCAGCTTTGCCGAACAGCTGCAGCTGCTGGATTCCTGGCTGAAACCCGACAGCCACAGCAGCACCGATGACGATGAACGCCTGCAGGCGACACCGCTGCCGTCACGCCCGGTGAACCGTTTTCTGCTGGGTGCCAGTGAAGAGAGCGCCCTACTGGCCGCCCGTCTCGGCTGTCAGCTGGTGTTCGCGGCGCAACTGACGGTCAGCGCGCGCTGGTGGTGGTTGCCGATTCGCCCGCTGGCGCCGATCTGCTGGTGGCCAACCTCCTTCACTACCACGTCGCAGTGAAAAATGGTCCCAGCGTCAACGTCGCCAGCCTCGAACAGGCCGAACGGTATGTGCGCCAGGGCGGTTATCGTGATTACCTGATTGAGCCGCGCACGCCGTCGCTGCTGAAAGGCACCGCAGCGCAGGTTCATGCCCAACTGTATTCCCTGCACCATAACTTTGGTATCGATGAGTTCATTATTGATACGCCGATCAGCGAACCGGTTGCGCGCCACCATTCGCTGGCCCTACTGGCAACGCATCATCTGGTCGCAGCCTGATCGCCCTTAGTTTGCGACCACGGCACGGCTGCGCCACTGGCTGCAGGAGGCCGGCATCCGGCTGCTTGATTACCCGCTTGAAACCGGCGTGGTGGCGGAGATTGGACAGGGTGAAACGGGGATCGCCCTGCGTGCTGATATTGATGCGCTGCCGATTCACGAGGCGAGTGGGGTGCGGTTTCATTCCCGCCATCCTGGCGTCATGCACGCCTGCGGCCACGATCTGCACAGCGCCGTGATGTTAGGCGCGGCGCTGCAGCTCAGGGCGATTGAGCCGCAACTGGCGGGGCGGGTGCGCATTCTGTTTCAACCCGCTAAAGAGATCGCCCGTGGCGCCTGTCAGTTTATTGACGCTGGCGTACTGGACCAGGTGCAGGCCATCTTTGGTATGCACAATGAACCGACGCTGCCGGTCGGCACCTTCGCCACCCGCGGCGGCGCGTTCTGCGCCAACGCCGACAAATTCATTATCCGCGTGACCGGCAAAGGCGCGCATGCTGCCCACCCGGAACAGGGTGTCGACAGCATCGTGGTCGCCAGCCAGATCATTCAGGCATTACAGGGACTCACCAGCCGCAGCTTCAGCGCGCTCGACAGTCTGGTACTGAGCATTACCCGGATTGATGGCGGGAAAACCTAGAACGTCCTGCCCGGCGGCGTCGAGTTCGGTGGCACCGCCCGTACCCACGATCTCCAGCTGCGGGCCGAACTGGAACAGCGGGTGCGCACGCTGGTGGAAAACTTTGCCCGGGCCAGCGGTGCAGACGCGACGCTGAGCTGGCATCCGGGGCCGCCGGTGCTGATCAATGATGACGACTGGGCGCACTTCAGCAGTGAGGTGGCGCAACAGCTCGGTTACCGGGTGCAGCAAGCCGGACTGCATCTGCTGGGTGAGGATTTTGCATTCTATCTGCAACAGGTGCCTGGCGTGTTCGTCAGTATTGGCAGCGCCAGCGACTATGGCCTGCACCATGCCAGCTTCAATCCGGATGAAGCGCTGATTGCCCCCGCAGCAGACTACTTCGCACAACTGGCCCAACAGGCGCTGCAACAGCTTAATGCGCGATGTCGGGAAGCCAGTCTGACCTGATTTCATTTTCTGCTGACATTCCCTTGCGGCTGTCGTGACGACCGCCGTTCAGGCAGCGCTATGACTAAAAAAGAGAGAGCATCATGAGCACAAGACAACTTCGGCTGGGTACCATTCTGCACGGCGCCTCCGGGAACATGTCCGCATGGCGTCATCCGACGGTACAGGCCGATGCCAGCATCAGTCTCGATTACGCCAGAAAGATCGCCCGCAAAGCGGAGCAGGGCAAGCTCGACTTTTTGTTTGTCGCCGATGGTTTATACATCAACGAAAAGTCAATTCCGCACTTTCTCAACCGCTTTGAACCGCTGAAGCTGCTGTCGGCGCTGGCGGGCGTCACCGAGCATCTTGGGCTGGTTGGCACAGTTTCAACCTCCTACAGCGAACCGTTCACCGTGGCGCGCCAGTTTGCCAGCCTCGATCATCTCAGCGGTGGCCGCGCCGGCTGGAACATGGTGACTTCGCCGCTGGAAGGCTCGGCTAAAAACTTCTCGCGTCAGCAGCATCCGGAGCACGCCTTACGCTATCGCATCGCCGATGAGTATATGCAGATGGTGAAAGGATTATGGGATTCGTGGGAGCAGGATGCCTTTGTGCGCGACAAGAAGAGCGGCCAGTTTTTCGATCCGGCTAAGCTGCATACCCTGAATCATCACGGTGATTTCTTCCAGGTTCAGGGCCCGCTTAACATCGCGCGCACCCCGCAGGGCCGTCCGATAATCTTCCAGGCCGGGGCGTCAGAAGACGGCAAAAAGCTGGCCGCCCGCCATGCCGATGCCATCTTCACCCACCAGCCGACCCGCGAAGAGGCACAGGCTTTTTACCGTGATGTTAAACAGCAGCTGGTGGCGAACGGCCGTCAGCCAGAAGATCTCCACATTTTCCAAGGCGTGAGCGTGATTGTGGGTGACGACACCGACGACGTGGAGCGTCAGTACCGGACTACCGCCGCGCTGGTGTCGATTAGCGATGCGCTCAACTACCTTGGCCGCTTCTTCGACCATCACGACTTCTCACAGTATCCGCTCGATCAGCCCTTTCCTGACATCGGCGACATCGGGCAGAACAGTTTCCGCAGCACCACCGATGAGATCAAACGCAGAGCGCGTGAACAGGGACACACCCTGCGCCAGGCAGCACTGGAGGCGGCAACGCCCCGTCCCCTGTTCCACGGTACGCCTGAAGAGGTGGCAGACGGCCTGCAGCTTTGGTTCGAAACCGACGCCACCGATGGCTTCATTATCAACGGCGGCACCCCGGATACCTTCGAACGTTTTGTTGACCGCGTGGTGCCGATTTTGCAGGCGCGCGGCCTGACCCGTCGCGACTATCCCGGTAACACCCTGCGCGACAGTTTTGACCTGTCGCTGCCGGTCAACCAGTTCACTTCACAATAAGAGCCTGTGCTATGCAAAAAAATAAAAGACTCATCGCCCTGATTATTCTGGCAGCCAGCGGCAGCGCCCTGGCGGACGGCACCAGCGTGGCGTACAACGGCCAGCGGGTCAGCCTCGACGCCAATAAAACGCCGATCCACAGTAGCAAAAACCCGCAGGCGGTGGCGAAGCTGCCGGCCGGTCATCGCTTTGCGGTGCCGGCGCAGAACTCTCCGCCGCTGACGGTCTTCTCCGATGACAACAAAACCCTGCTCGGTAGCGAAGTCGATATCGCCCGTCTGGTGGCCGACAGCCTCGGCCTGAAGCTCAATGTGGTGCCAACCTCATGGGAAGACTGGCCGCTGGGCGTGGCCTCCGGCAAATATGATGCGGCGATCTCTAACATCATCGTCACCAAAGCGCGTAAAGAGAAGTTCGATTTCGCCACCTATCGCAAAGACTCACTCGGCTTTTACGTCAAAACCAGCAGCCCGATCACCTCGCTGGCCAAAGCGGAGGATATTGCCGGACTACGCATCATTGTCGGTTCCGGCACCAATCAGGAAGTGATCCCGCTGCTGATGGTCGGCGCCGCCTTGTATCTGATTATCACCACCGTGCTGTCGGTGATTCAGCACAGCGTTGAACGCTGGCTGGCCCGCAGTGTGACCCGCGAACCGCAGCTGTCGCGCTGGCGGCAGTGGCGCAACCGCGTCACGCCTCTCAATCCAACCGAGGAGATCAGCCATGTCCGAAGCCATTGATTACTGCACCTCACACACTACCGGCGTCAGTAAAAGTTTTGGCAAACACAAAGCACTGGATGCGGTTTCACTGTCGCTGGATCCGGGATCGGTGACGGCGATCCTCGGCCCTTCCGGCTCCGGCAAATCGACCCTGTTGCGCACCATAAATCATCTGGAGCGGGTGGATGAAGGGTTTATCCAGATTGACGGCGATTATATCGGCTATTAGCAGCGCGGCGATAAGCTCTATGAACTGAAAGAGCAGGCGGATTCTGCGTCAGCGCATCAGCGTCGGCTATGTGTCTCAGAATTTCAATCTGTTCCCGCACCTCAGCGTGCTGGATAACCTGATTGAAGCGCCGATTGCCCATCGACAACTCACCAAAGCAGCGGCGATTGAGCGCGCCGGCGAGATGGTCGCCGTCACCACCAAAAAGGGCAATGGGCTGGCACCCGCACTGCAGGCCGCCATTGATGGCACCATCAGCGGCGGTCAGTATCAGCAGGTGCTGACGCGCTGGGGCGAACAGGATGAAGCCATCGCGCACTCTACGGGGAATCTGCCCGGTATTCAGTACTGATCCTTCTCTGGCGCTTCGGCGCCGTTTATTCAGCCAGTTATTCCCCTGCGGCAAAACGGCCGTCACGGCTGCGGACCACATAATTGCGCTACACTCTCCAACGTTAGTGATCTATCCTGCCCGCCTGTCGATTCAACGCGCGGCGGAGCAATTAACCTAGAAGCCCCATGAAAATCAGATTCCTTTCTGCCAATGAGCAAAAGCTGGCGGAGGTGCGCAAAATCCTCGAACCTATCGGGGTTGAAGTGTTGCCCATCTCCCGTCGTATCGAAGAAATTCAGACTGAAAATGAACTCGACCTGGTGCGCGATAAACTGACCAAGGCCTTTTCACTGATTGGACGACCGCTGTTCGTTGAGCATACCGGACTCTATCTGGATGGTCTGAATGGCCTGCCGGCCGGGCTGACCCGTATCTTCTGGAACCGGCTAGAGGCTGAGCGCTTTACCGCCCTAGTGCAGGGGCTCGACAGTCAGGCCGTGACGGCAAAAACCGTGCTGGGCTACTGCGATGGCCGCAAAATGTATCAGTTTTCGGGCGAACTGCGCGGGACCATTGCCGCGACACCGGCCGGTACACGTGGCTTTCAGTGGGATTGTGTCTTTATCCCGGAAGGTTACGATCAGACATTCGCCGAAATGGGTGAATTCAAGAATGAGATTTCGATGCGACGCATCGCGCTCGATCGCTTCGCCACCTTTTTGAAAACGGCTCGGGGAGTCGCATGAAACCTGAACTTAAACGTGCTTACGATTCGGGTAAGCTGATTCTGTTTGCCGGCGCGGGCATCTCACGTAATCTTGGCTTGCCGGAATGGCATGAGCTGATTGCCCATCTCGCCAATGAGCTGGGTTACGATCCGAAAATCTTTAATACCTATGGCACCCATCTGTCGCTGGCCGAATATTACAAACAGAAGAAAGGATCGCTTGGCCCGCTGCGAAGCTGGATGGACCGCGAATGGCATCGCCCGGATATTGATGTCCGGACCTCAGAAATCCATACCGTGATCACCCAGGGCAACTTTTCTCGCATCTATACCACCAATTACGATCGCTGGCTGGAAGCGGCGCACGACGCCCATGGAGTCCCGTATTACAAAGTGGCTAACGCCGCCGATCTGGTGTCGCTGACCGAAGATAAACGCCACATTATTAAGCTGCACGGCGATTTCGATGACGACACCTCTATCGTGCTGGATGAAAGCAGCTACTTTGAACGGCTCTATTTCGATTCGCCGCTTGACATCAAACTGACCCACGACGTGATGGGCAATTCGGTGCTGTTTGTCGGCTACAGCATCAGCGATTTTAATATTCGGCTGCTGTTTTACCGCCTGACGAAAATGTGGGGCCGCACCGGGCTGGCGACGGCGCGTCCGAAATCGTATCTGTTTACCAACCGCAATAATCCGGTGGCAAAAGAGGTACTGGGACAGTGGGGGATTGAGATGATCGTCTCGGAAGAGGACGACCCGCGCAAAGCGCTGGCCGATTTTCTTGAGGAGTTGCTGGTCTAGCCGGCAACGCTTATTCCCCCGAGAGAATGGTTAACGTTTGTGCCTAGTTAAGGTTATGCCGGGGATAACCGATAAACTTTATTCTCTGCTGGAAAAGCATCATCGTCGTGATATACTGCATGTGTACACAGCATCCAATGGGGCAAAAACATAGCTGTCGAAACAAAATTTGTAGTCGTCACAAAGGGTGAAGAGAAGATGACGTTTGCCAATAAGAAAAAGGCCGATGCCTACGACAAAATACTCGATATGGCCTAAGCCCTCACCGGATGGCTGTCACATGATAAACCCGCAATGGATGAGACGCAGGCGGAAACCCTGGGCCTGCTGCTGGCCGAGCAGAAAGATGCCGTGCAGCATATTTCTGCCTCTGCGTACCAGAAAACTGCCTGAGCCGGTCGCCGCTGATGCCTGTCAGTCTGAGTCGGCGTCAGACAGCGCCGATGACAAGGCTTGAAGAGTCGGGCAGTAAAAAAGTCCGCGCGGTAAAAGCAGCCTGATCCGATTAACGTCGGAAACGATCCTTCCGACGTTATTGCTTTGGCTGTCTCTTGCACCGATCCTCACCTGCCGCCTTCCGCACCTCCTTACCAAAAAATTCCAGCCTGAAAAGCCTGCTGTTTACACCACTTTGCTTTGAAAAACCTTTCCGCTGAGAGATTGCCACCTTTAAATAGTGTGCGCCATCACTTTGCTGTTGGTGCCCACGTCTGGTGCAGGAATATCTTTTTGCGGTCCAATGATGATGCCGATCTCGCTGGTATAACGGCGGGTCAGTCGCTCAAGTTCACCGTCGGACAGTTTGAAA
>SZZY01000017.1 GCA_009830035.1 Pantoea sp. Eser | reverse complement strand
TTTGTCTGGCGGCTGTAGCGCGGTGGTCCCACCTGACCCCATGCCGAACTCAGAAGTGAAACGCCGTAGCGCTGATGGTAGTGTGGGGTCTCCCCATGCGAGAGTAGGGAACTGCCAGGCATCAAATTCGTTCCTTTTCCCCTGACAAGGAAAATAACGGGAACAGACGGATATCAGCCAGTTGCTGATAGCTGTGAAAGCATCGGTGGAGCGGTAGTTCAGTTGGTTAGAATACCTGCCTGTCACGCAGGGGGTCGCGGGTTCGAGCCCCGTCCGTTCCGCCACTTAATTGGAAAGCCCTGACCGTTAAGTCAGGGCTTTTTCCATTGCATCGAATAAAGCCGGCGTAGATGACGTCAGCGCGGCGGTAACCCGCCAGCGCGAGCAGAGCAGGGTCAGTTAAGGTGACGCTGTCGCCGAACGATGCTCGATTGGCTCAGGCCAATATCACTGTAGTAGACCGCATTAAAGGGCATCTCAACCGGCAAACACTGTTCCGCCAGCACCTCTATCAGTTTCCCCTCGGCAATCCCACGATCGATCATATAGTCAGACAGGCAGGCAATACCGTTACCGGTCAGGCTCAGTTGTTTGATGGTTTCACCGCTGTTAGACGAAATTTCCCATCTCCTGGGCGACCGGCCAGCGGTTAAGACGTGATGGATCGACAAAGCCGAGACACTGGTGCTGCGCCAGATCCGCTACCGTTTTCGGCGTCCCGTACTCTGCCAGATAAGCTGGCGAGGCAACCAGCTTACGGAAACTGTTAAACAACAGTCGTGCGCGCAACGTTGAGTCTGTCAGGTTACCTGCACGTATCGCTACGTCGACTTTACGCTCAATAAGATTGATAAAACTCTCCGACGAGATCAAAGAGAGCGTGATTTCAGGATAACGATCCCGAAAAGGTTTGATCATCGGCATCAGTAAATGCAGGATCACCGGCGTGGCGGCATCAACCCGTAGCAACCCCCTTCGGGGCCTGCAGGCTTTCGATCAACTCGCTTTCAGCGGTGGTCATCTCCTGCAGGAAACGTTGTACGTGGCGAAAATAGCGCTCTCCCTCCTGAGTCAGCGCCAGCTGATGCGTGGTCCGGGTCAGCAGTGCGACGCCCAGCTTGCCCTCCAGCTTTTTAATCCTCCTGCTGACGGCAGAGTTCGCCATCCGCATCTGTTGAGCAGCGCGACTGAAGCTTGCACTTTCTACTACACTGACAAACACTTTAAGCTCGTCGGAAGACGCCTTCATTACTCCTCTCCGTATTGTGACCCGACCCGGAATGCGGCACCCGGCTGGTATACTGTGCCGGGGTGCAATTTTTAACATCATTATAGGGGGAGATCAGCCTCAGGCTGATCAATGCGATGTCTGTTTCCCGGCCTGTTTCATCAGAGCAGATAAAGCAGCAGATTTATCACTGAAAAGTGGGCTGGATTCCGACATTGATCTGCATCCATTGAAACCCCGGACTAAAATCCCTATAACACATCTGTGTTATCTGTTTTTTGAATCATCAGTCAGGCGGGAAAGTGCGCAAAAAAACTTATGCAATGCGATATGTTGCGGGACAACCAGCGGAACAGATTTTTCCGCCGGGCGCGATTCTACATCTCGGTCAGGGACTGCCACCCGGCGTGCCATTGCCCGCTCATCCTAACCTGAAAGTTCTGGTATGGAATATCTTTAAGCAGCAACGTGCCGACTGGATGTCAGTGCTGGAAGGTTTCGGTAAAGATGCTCACCTGGTGCTGTTACAGGAGGCGCAGACCACACCGGAGCTGGTCCAGTTCGCCACCAGTAATTATCTGGCCGCCGATCAGGTGCCCGCCTTTGTGCTGCCTCAGCACCCCTCAGGCGTGATGACGCTGGCTTCAGCTCACCCAGTCTACTGTTGTCCATTGCGCGAGCGTGAGCCGCTTCTCAGGCTGGCAAAATCGGCACTGGTCACCGCCTACCCGTTACCGACCGGTGATATGCTGATGGTAGTGAACATCCATGCGGTGAACTTTAGTTTAGGCATAGACGTTTACAGCAAGCAGCTGGGTCCGATTGGCGAACAGATCATGCACCATCGCGGACCGGTGATAATGGCAGGGGATTTCAATGCCTGGAGCCGCCAGCGTATTAATGCGCTCTATCGCTTTGCACACCGGATGAAACTGGAGGAGGTGATGTTTACCGCCGATCGTCGCCGTAAAGCGTTTGGCCGCCCGCTGGACTTCGTATTTTATCGCGATTTGGCCGTCAGTGAAGCCTCGGTGTTGGTCACACGCGCGTCTGACCACAATCCGTTACTGGTGGAGTTTAACCCAAGAGGCTAATTGGTGAGTTGACCCGGCTGGCGGTGAAGTGAAGGGCAGGTACAGAAGCAGGTCAGATCAAAGAAAAAGGCTGACAATTGTTAGCCTTTTCAACGTATCAGGTATCAGGATTCGCGTTATTATTCACAAACAGCGTTAAATTATCGCCGGGCTGAATATCTTTCGCATTGTCCAGCACACTGTTCCAGCGCATCACGTCTTTAATATTGACGCCGTGCAATACTGGCAAGAGAATCACCCTTACGAACACGATAGGTGATGCTGTTGCCGTTATCAGCCAGGCGGGTGCCGTTCGAACCGATAGTCAGCGTCTGACCCGGTCGGATATCCGCACCGCGCAAGTTGTTATCCTGCTTCAGTGTACTCACGCTAACGCCAAGTTTTGAGGCAATACCTGACAGAGTATCATACCGTCGCACTTTGTAACCGCCACTGGTGCTGGCTTTCGCGAGCTGGGTCGGTTGTACCGCTGCGATGTCACCGGAAGCCAGTGAGTTACGCAACTTAGCGACGTTGGACTTCGGCACCATAATATAGTGCGGTCCGTTTGGCGCTGTCGCACCGCCTTTGTAGCCGGTATTGAAGCTCTTCAACTTAGTGAGCGACATACCCGCCATTTCTGCGGCCTGCGTCAGTTTTATCTGCTGACCCACTTCCACGCGTGCCAGAGCACGGCTTTCGTTAGGCGTCGGCAGTTTGATACCGTAACGCTTGTTATTTTTGAGCAGCTCACTCAGGGCTAACATTTTCGGCACATACACCGTGGTTTCGCTTGGCAGCGATAAGTGCCAGAAGTCAGTCGGCTTACCGCGCGCCTTATTCTGCTTAATCGCTTTGAGCACCCGTCCTTCACCACTGTTGTAGGCGGCAATGGTCAGTAACCAGTCACCGTCGAACATGGTGTTGAGACGCTGCATCATATCCAGTGCAACCTTGGTGGATGCAACGACATCACGTCGCCCATCGTAATATTGGTTCTGTTTCAAACCATAGTTTCGACCCGTTGCCGCAACAATCTGCCAGATACCAGCGGCATTGGCGGATGAGGTTGCTCGGGGGTCAAAAGCGCTCTCCACTATGGGTAGCAGTACCAGTTCCATCGGCATTTTACGTTTCTGTATCTGCTCGACTATCCAGTACATGTACGGCTCTGCCCGTAATGTTACATCGTGGAGATAGCTCTTATTTTTTAGAAATTTACTTTTTTGTTCGCGGATTCGCGGGTTTTCCGGAATCCCCATCTTCAACTCGTCACTAATGAAACTCCAGAGATCTGCGTCTGCTGCGAGGCCAGTTCCATCTTCCTGCCAGCGCGGCGACAAAAACTCGTCTCCGTACTTTCCATTTTCACCTTGACCAGCTGAAGACAGACTCTGGGCATGCTGTTCGGGGATATTGGCGTCATTCCTTGATGCCTTACATCCCACCAGCAAGACCGAGGCGAGTAATATCGCTTTAGCCTTCATGTGTGTGTCAATAGTTCGCTTACTTAAAAGACGAGCAACTATACGTGACGTGTTTTCACAACACAACCCGAAAAATCAAAAAGCGTTTTTCTTCCTTCTCGCGTAGAACGGCAAATGTTTGCCATACCGGTCCTATAGCCGTGTTAACACTTAAAGCCCTTTGAAAATCAGAATCTTGCGTACGAAGAAATAAATTTATTGTCCGTTCGTGCGCCAGTTTTGTTGGCAAACTAATGCCATTTTCGGCGCGTAAGTCCTTAATTTTCTGATATTCGGACGTTATTTGCGGGTCATGGGGCAGAATAGCCGCAGCAAACTTCAAATTGGATAAAGTATATTCATGTGCGCAGCAGACCAGTGTTTCGCCTGGTGGCTGATTAAGCTTTTGAAAGGAAACATACATTTTATCAGCGGTCCTTTCAAAAAGACGTCCGCAACCGCCTGAAAAAAGCGTATCGCCACAAAAAAGATAAGGCGAGCTGTAATATGAGATATGTCCTAAAGTGTGTCCGGGTGTCGCGATCACCTCGAATGACAAACCCATCACCTCGACCCGATCACCTTCATGCACCAGGGTTTTCGCCCCTTTACTGGCGGTTTCCTGTGGACCGAAAACCTCAAGCTGC
Source organism: Pantoea sp. Eser (assembly GCA_009830035.1). Lineage (GTDB taxonomy): Bacteria > Pseudomonadota > Gammaproteobacteria > Enterobacterales > Enterobacteriaceae > Pantoea. The sequence goes on along the minus strand of SZZY01000017.1, from coordinate 60,431 downwards.
GGGAACTGCTCACACAGCGCTTTTGCCCCACCGGTATGATCGTTATGGTGATGGGTTAACAGGATGGCGACCGGCTGCCAGCCGTTGGCGGCCACTTTATTCTAACACCGGTTGCGCTTCCCCCGGATCGACAATCAGGCATTTCCCTTCATAATCTGTCAGTGTCCAGATGTAGTTATCCTGCAACGCAGGAATACTGGTAAGATTCATCATCACCTCTCGCAGGTCGTAGGAAAAGGAAGATGGTAAAGCATGAAGCCCGCTAAAACACGCCAGATTCTGAATGCGCCGCTCTCATGGCGCGATATGCCATGGGGAGACTATTTTCGTGACGCGCTGACGCAGCAACTGCAGCCTTACCTTGGAAAGCTTTATGGCTTTCATATGCTTAAGCTTGGCAACCTGAGCGCAGAAATCAACACGGAAAACTGTGCTATTTCACATCAGGTCAATGTCGGCAGTGAAGGCGAGCTGTTACAGGTGCTGGCAAATCCGATGCAACTGCCGTTTGAATCGAAATCAATTGATGCCTGTCTACTGGCGCATACCTTGGCGTGGAGCCAGGATCCGCATCGGATATTACGCGAAGTCGATCGGGTCTTAATCGACGACGGCTGGATGATTACCAGTGGCTTTAATCCTTTCAGCCTGCTCGGCGTCAGTAAAATCGTGCCGGGCTTACCGCGTAAGGCGCCGTGGAGCGGCAGGATGTTCAGCCAGATGCGATTACTCGACTGGCTGGGGCTGCTCAATTATGAAGTGGTCTTCCGTACCCGCTTTCAGGTGCTGCCGTGGCACCGGCAGGGCGGGAAAGTGATCAGTGCCCACCTGCCAGCGCTGGGCTGCCTGAATATTGTGGTAGCGCGCAAGCGGACCTTCCCGCTGATTCCGACCCGGGCGAAGAAAAGCCTGAGCACCAGTAAGATTCGTCAGACGGTCAACGCCACGCGCCAGTTCTGGCAGAAAGAGGATCAGGATTCGGTTTTATAACCAATGTCATCGAAGGCGGGATTCTCAGCAGCGCTGCGCGCCAGTTCATCACAGCGCTCATTTTCCGGATGTCCGGCGTGGCCTTTTACCCACTCCCACTGAATCTGGTGGGTGCTGAGCGCGAGATCGAGACGCTGCCAGAGATCGACATTCTTCACCGGTTTTTTATCGGCCGTTTTCCAGCCGCGTTTCTTCCAGTTGTGGATCCAGCTGGTAATCCCCTGACGGACATACTGACTGTCGGTGCTGAGCACCACATCGCACGGCTGTTTCAGCGCTTCAAGCGAAACAATCGCCGCCATCAGCTCCATCCGGTTATTGGTGGTGAGGTGATAGCCGGCGCTGAAGGTTTTCTCATGCTGGCCATAACGTAAAATGGCACCGTAACCGCCGGGGCCGGGATTTCCAAGACAGGATCCATCGGTGAATATTTCTACCTGTTTGCGCATCTCTGGTAGACTTCCTTCTGACAGAAACGCCAAGTCTGACATAAAACGGGTCTTATGAGCACTGCAAATAACCGCCAGATCGTACTCGATACTGAAACCACCGGCATGAACATGATCGGGGTGCATTATGAGGGTCACCGCATCATTGAGATTGGTGCGGTCGAAGTGATTAACCGTCGCCTGACCGGTAACAATTTTCATATGTATCTGAAGCCCGATCGGCTGGTGGATCCGGAAGCTTTTGGCGTGCACGGCATTGCAGATGAGTTCCTCGCTGACAAGCCCACGTTCAGCGAGATCGCCGATGAGTTTCTCGACTACATTCGCGGCGCTGAGCTGGTCATCCATAACGCGCCGTTTGATATCGGCTTCATGGACTACGAATTCGCCAAACTGCAGCGCGGCATCGAAAAAACCGAAACCTTCTGCAAGATTACCGACAGTCTGGCACTGGCGCGCCGGATGTTCCCCGGCAAGCGCAACAGCCTTGACGCGCTGTGCTCACGCTATGAGATCGATAACAGCAAACGAACCCTGCACGGCGCACTGCTCGATGCCGAGATCCTCGCCGACGTATTCCTGACCATGACCGGCGGGCAGACGTCACTCTCATTTTTATCGGAGAGTGAAAGTGCCCGGCAGGCGCAGGGAGAGAGCATTCAGCGCATTGTGCGTCCGGCATCCGCTTTACGGGTGGTGACCGCCAGCGATGAGGAGATCGTTGCACATGAATCGCGTCTCGATCTGGTGATGAAGAAGGGCGGCAGCTGCCTGTGGCGCGGCTGAAGTCAATGATTTTGTGGGAAAAATTAACGCGAAGGTAAAAAAACAGCAAACGATTTTTTCCTCCGGAAAAAGCGTTGACGTGGTGGGAGCCTGCCATTAATATTTTCCTCGTTCTTGACGGGGAACAAAGCGCGGAGCGGTAGTTCAGTTGGTTAGAATACCTGCCTGTCACGCAGGGGGAGCGGGTTCGAGCCTCGTCCGTTCCGCCAATCTCTTTAAAGAAGCCGATTCAGTAATGAATCGGCTTTTTGCTGTCTGGGCGTCACGTACTGCCAGCGCGTTTAATCCTTCTGCACGGCGACATTACTGCGCCAGCTGCTCACCTCTTCGGTTTCACGATCCTCGCGGGCGATAAAGCGATAACAGCCTGCCGCCAGACCCGCACCGATAAACCAGCTAAAGTTCGCTACCTCATGCAGTGATGGAATAAAGCTGATGACCAGACAGATTGCGACCGAAGGCAGCAGTGCGCCAATCGCTTTCGGATTAAAGCCGCCGCGATACCAGTAACGGCCCGCCGGGGTGTCATTGAACAGATCGTTCACATCAATACGGCCACGCTTAATCAGATAAAAATCCGTCAGCAGAATGCCGAACAGCGGGCCGATAAACGAGCCCAGCACGTCGAGGGTATAGTGAATCAGCTCCGGTGACTGGAACAGGTTCCATGGCGTTAACAGCACCGAACCCACGGCGGCCATCATTCCGCCCGTCCGGAAGCTGATTTTCTGCGGTGAGCAGTTAGAGAAGTCGAACGCCGGTGAGACAAAGTTAGCCACGATGTTGATGCCGATGGTGGCGATAATCATGGTTAGTAGGCCAATCGCTACCGCGAGGTCATTACCGACCCGGCTCACTGTTTCGATTGGGTCAGTGATCATTTTGCCGAACAGCGACTGGGTGCCGGAGACAATCACCACCGTCACAATCGAAAACAGCAGGAAGTTGAACGGCAAGCCCCAGCGGTTACCGCGACGGATCTCCGCCATGCTTTTGCCGTAGCGTGAGAAATCACCAAAGTTCAGCAGCGGGCCGGAGAAGTAGGAGACCACTAACGCGGTAGCGGTAATCATCTGCCACGTCTGTTCACCGGCTGACAGCGACTTGCTGGCGAGGGTAAAAGAGATGCCATCAAAACCGGTCTTGTATACAATCCAGCCGGCCAGCGCCACCATCACCACATAGACTGCCGGTCCGGCGACATCAATAAAACGCTTGATGGCGCTCATGCCGTGCCAGAACACCATCGCCTGCAGCAGCCACATGGTACCAAAGCAGCACCAGCCCAGCAGGGACAGACCCAGCCAGCTGTTTTCGGTCATCGACGACAGCGACGGCGCAAACTTCAGCAGCACCAGCATCAGTGCGTTGGCGGCCAGATAGGTCTGAATGCCATACCACGCAAAGGCGATCAGTCCGCGAATCACCGCCGGTATGTTAGCGCCAAACACCCCAAACGCCTGACGGCAGATTACCGCATAAGGCACGCCCGCCATCTGGCTCGGTTTCGCCACCAGGTTGGCGCAGATCTGCACGATACAGATGCCCACCAGCAGACACAGCAGCACCTGCCAGCTGGCCAATCCCAGCGTAAAGAAACTGGCGGCCACCACGTATCCGCCCATGCTATGTACATCCGACATCCAGAATGAAAAAATGTTGTACCACGACCAGTTCTGGTCGCGGGTCGGTGCCAGGTCGTCGTTACAAAGCCGTGGGCTGTAGCTGGCGTTGGCTTCAGAGGCCTTACTGGCCACCGTTGAATGATTTGGCATGAAACCTGCTCCTCTACCCGAGAGTGGAATGAATAATTGCGTGAAAGCGTATTGCAGGATTCAGGCCAGATTTGTTTTTTTGTATACAAAAAATAATGTTCACGTATACGATATGCTGCGCACAATCACCTACCGGAGCGGGTAATGAAGAGTGAAACAGGCCAGAGAAAGGCCGCCGAACTGCATGATAAAGATGAGGCTATCTACCAGGCGTTGATGAACGCGATCGTTCAACATCAGCTGCCACCCGGCAGTAAATTACCGGAAGAGGCCCTCTCTGCGGTGTTTGGCGTTAGTCGCACCGGGATCCGTAAAGTACTGCAACGCCTCGCGGCAGTGCAAATGGTGACCCTGACGCCCAAACGCGGTGCACAGGTTGCCACCCCGGGCGTTGACGAAGCGCGCGATATCTTTCGTACCCGCAGTTTAATCGAGTGCGCCAACCTGCCCGCGGTGCTGGCGCATCTGCAGGCACCGCATCTGGCGGCGCTGGCGCAGTTGATCGCGCAGGAGAATCAGGCGCACGCCGACCATGATGGCCCGGCAGCGATTCGGCTGTCGGCTGCGTTTCATATTCAGCTGCAGGCCATCTCCGGCAACCAGGTGCTGACCGAGATGGTGACCCGACTGACGCAGCGCTCATCGCTGGTGATTGCCGCCTATGGCGCGCCCTGGCAGCACGGCTGTCGCTGTGACGATCACACCAGGCTGCTCAGCCTGCTGCGCGATCACGCGCTGCCACCGCTGACGCAGGCGCTGCAGTACCATTTCGAACACATTGTTTCCAGCCTGCACTTTGAACGCAGCGGCGAAACCCTGCCCGATTTTGCCCGGCTGTTTGGCACAGATAAAGGAAGCGCATCATGAGCCTGATTCAGGTCATCAACCCGAATACCAGCTTGGCAATGACCGAAACCATTGGTCAGGCAGCCCGCGCCGTGGCGGCTCCGGGCACCGAAATTCTGGCCGTCTGCCCGGCGCACGGCGTGCCGTCGATTGAAGGCCATTTCGACGAAGCGATAGCCGCTATCGGCGTGCTGGAGCAGATCACGCTGGGTAAAGCGCAGGGCGTCAGCGGCCATGTGATTGCCTGCTTCGGCGATCCGGGTCTGCTGGCGGCGCGGGAGATGGCCAGCGGTCCGGTGGTGGGAATTGCGGAAGCGGCGATGCACGCCGCGACGCTGCTGGCGACGCGTTTCTCGATTGTCACCACGCTGCCGCGCACGCTGGTGATTGCGCGCCATCTGCTGCAGCAGTATGGCTTCAGCCATCACTGCGCGGCGCTGCATGCTATCGATCTGCCGGTACTGGCACTGGAAGATGGCAGCGGGCTGGCGCAGGAGAAAGTGCGCCAACGCTGCATCCAGGCGAAGCGTGAAGATGGCAGCGGGGCGATTGTGCTGGGCTGCGGCGGGATGGCGACACTGGCCGCTTCCCTGACGCAGGAACTCGGCCTGCCGGTGATTGATGGCGTCGGCGCGGCGGTCAAAATGGTCGAGTCGCTGGTGGCGCTTGGCTTTGGTACCAGTAAACATGGCGATCTGGCTTGGCCTTTGCAGAAACCTCTCTCAGGTGCGTTTCAGCATCTAAACTAACGGAACTCTCCCGATTGATGACAGGAAGCTAGTAATGACTGACGCTGAAGAGAAAAAAGAGTACAGCTTTAACAAAAACTATCCGCGCGATTTAATTGGTTATGGCGCTAATCCGCCACACGCCGCCTGGCCCAACAATGCCCGCGTGGCGGTGCAGTTTGTCCTGAATTACGAAGAAGGGGCGGAAAATAGCGTACTGCACGGCGACGCCGGCTCGGAGCAATTTCTATCCGACATCATTGGCGCGGCCAGTTATCCGGATCGCCACATGTCGATGGAGTCGCTGTATGAGTACGGCTCACGCGCTGGCTTCTGGCGCATCCATAATGAATTCCAGAAACGCGGTCTGCCACTCACCGTGTTTGGGGTAGCGATGGCGCTGGCGCGTCATCCGGAGATTGTCGAAGCGATTAAACAGGCGGACTACGACGTGGTAAGCCACGGCTGGCGTTGGATCCATTATCAGGGGATGGACGCAAAAACCGAACGCCAGCATATGCAGCAGGCAGTGGATGTGCTGCTCGACCTGTTTGGCAAAGCGCCGACCGGCTGGTACACCGGCCGCGACAGCCCGAACACCCGCCGTCTGGTGGTGGATCAGGGCGGTTTCAGCTACGACAGCGATTATTATGGCGACGATCTGCCGTTCTGGACTCAGGTCACCTGTCAGGATGGCACGGTCAAACCGCACCTGATTATCCCTTACACCCTAGAGTGCAACGACATGCGTTTTGCCTCGCCACAGGGCTTCAATACTGCCGAACAGTTCTTCACCTATCTGCGCGATACTTTTGATGTACTGTATGAAGAGGGCGAAACGGCGCCGAAGATGATGTCGGTCGGCATGCATTGCCGCCTGCTGGGGCGGCCCGGAAAATTCCGTGCGTTGCAGAACTTCCTCGATCATATCCAGCAGCACGATGACGTCTGGATTTGCAGCCGTCAGCAGATTGCCGAACACTGGATCAAAACGCATCCGGCACCGGACGCACCCTGAGGTCAGCACAAGGCGTTTCATTCAGCCGCCGGGCCGGACGAAACGCCTTCTGTTCAGGTGCTTAACTCATCAGGCTCACCTGTGCCGCAACAATGCACCAGCCGTGCGGCAACCGCACCCAGGTTTGCTGTTGCCGGCCGATTTTATCGCTGCCGGCGCGGGTGAATTCGGTGCTGCACACCGCAAGGTCTTCGTCAAAGGTGGTGACCACGGTGTTGCGCAGCGTTCGTTCCAGCCCGGCAGAAGGGCGGGCAGCACGGAACGCGCGTATCTCATCAATGCCGTATAAATTCTCACCGGCACCCAGCCGCACGGTGCGAGCATCATGCCAGAACAGCGCATCCAGTTCGGCGATATCATTGCTGACCAGCGCCTGCTCGTAGCGGTAGAACTGTGCCGTCACTTCACTGACTATCTGCGGTAAATTGATCTGTTGAATGTCCATCAGGCCCCTGCCATGTTGATTTGTGCCAGTGTGATACCTTGTTGTTCCAGTGCCCAGGCGGCACGCAATACGGCCGCTTCATTAAAGGGACGGGCGATTAATTGCAGGCCAATCGGCAAACCGCTGTGGGTCGCCAGCGGCACGGTGCAGACCGGCAATCCTAGGAAAGAGATCGGCTGCGTCAGCATACCCATGCTGGCTTTGGCGGGCAGTTCCTCATCCTTAATCGTAATAGTTTGCTGACCAATAGTGATGGCGCTGCACGGCGTCGCCGGTGCAATCAGCAGGTCAAACTGGCTGAACAGCGGCAGCACCTGCTGCTGGAAATGGCGACGGAAACGCTGCGCCTGCAGATACCAGGCGGCGGGCATCATCGCACCCGCCAGTAAACGCTCGCGTGAGTTGGGTTCAAACTGCTCCGGCATCTGGCGTAACGCGGGCAGATAATGGTTACCGCCTTCCGCCGCCGTCATGATAAAGGCAGCGGAGCGTGCCAGCTCGGCTTCCGGCATTACCACCTGTTCCTGTGCGTCGAGCGCGGCGGCGGCAACCGCCACCGCAGCCCGTGCCTCCTCATTACACCAGTCGCTGAAAAAGCCGCCCAGCACACCGCAGCGTAACCCTTCCAGGCCGCGGGACAAAGTCGGCAGCGTCGCAGCCGCGGGACGGCTGGCCTGAAACGCATCGCTGCTGTCTGCGCCCTGTAGCTGTTCATAGACCAGCGCCAGATCGTCGACCCGGCGGGCGAAGGGACCAATGTGGTCGAGGCTGGCGACAAACGGATGGCTGCCGCTACGTGACAGGCGGCCGAAGGTGGGCTTCAGGCCAAACGTGCCGCACAGCGAGGCGGGAACTCGGATCGAACCGTTGGTGTCCGTGCCGAGTGAAAAATGGACCAGACCGGCCGCTACCGCTGCGGCTGAGCCGCCCGAAGAGCCACCGGCCACGCGGCTCAGGTCGCGCGGATTGTGGGTCGCGCCGTAGTGGCTGTTTTCGGTGGTAAAGCCGTAGGCGTAGGCATCCATATTCAGCATGCCCGACAGCGTCGCGCCCGCCTGCCGCAGCCGGTCGATGGCAAACGCATCCGCACGCGCGGCGGGCCGTTGGCTGAACAGGCTGGCACCGGCCAGCGTACTGTAGCCGGCGACGTCAAACAGGTTTTTTACCGCGTAGGGGATACCCGCCAGCGGCGGCAGATCTTCACCGCGCTGCCGCTTTGTATCGATACTCTCTGCCTCTTTCAGCATCCGCTGCCCGGTGACTTCCGTCCAAGCATTGAGCTGCGGATTGTGCTGCTCAATCGCCTGCAGTGTGATTTCAGCCACCTCTCTGGCGCTGATTTCTCCGTTGTGGATCGCCAGACGCAGCGTCTGAATCGAAACGTCGCTCAGTTTCATGCCTGATACACTCCCGCAATTTCCAGTCGATCGTCCAGCGGAAAGGCTATCAGCGGCGCGGCCATCTGGGCAATACGCGTCAGCTGGATTAACAGCTCTGCGCGGCGGGCATCGTCCAGCTCCAGTTGCAGTATCTGCTCCATGTGAGCAAGGTAAGGGGTCCAGTCAGCTTGATTCATGGTTGGCTCCTGTTAAAAACCGGCGGCGCTGCCGTTGCTGCGCGGATCGCTGGCACCTTCAAACATGCCATTGCTGTGGCGCACGATTGCGCCCGCATGGCCGACAAATTCACTGAAGGCCGGCAGCAGCTCGACCTGATGTCCCCACTGACGCAGCTGCTCCATCGTTTCCGGTGCGAGACGGCTCTCCAGTTTGAGCGAGTCGGAAGACTGGCCCCAGGTGCGGCCCAGCAGCCAGCGCGGCGCGCTGACCGCCTGTTGCAGCGGCAGGCCCTGAATCACATGACGGGTAAAAATCGCCGCCTGGGTTTGCGGCTGGCCATCGCCGCCCATCGATCCATAGACCAGGGTACGGCCATCTTTCAGGCGCGCGGCAGCGGGGTTAAGGGTATGAAACGGCTGCTTGCCGGGGGCTAGGGCCAGCAGGTGATTGGGATCGAGACTGAATGCCGCACCGCGGTTTTGCCAGGTAATGCCGGTGCCCGGCAGCACCACGCCGCTGCCAAATTCGTGATAAATACTCTGGATAAACGACACGGCCAGGCCGCTGCTGTCCATCACGCCCATCCAGACAGTATCGCCCGGACCCCGCCCGTTACGCCAGGGGGCGGCCTGGCGATTGTCGATCTGACTGGCGAGCGTGGCGAGATGCTCGCTGTCGAGCAGCGCCTGCAAATCTTCGGTAACGTGGCGCGGATCGGTGATGTGTTTGTCACGCAGCGCGAAGGCTTTTTTGGTGGCTTCCACGATGCGGTGCACGGTCTGCGCTTCACTGGCGTCAGCCATATCCAGCGCATCGGTGATGCCAAGGATCGCCAGCGACACCATGCCCTGAGTCGGCGGCTTCATATTCCAGATATCGCCCTCGCTGTGTGACAGATGCAGCGGGGTGCAGCGGCGGGCGCGCTGCTGTTGCAGATCCTCTAGGGTGATCGGCATGCCCAGCGCTGACATCTCGCTGGCCAGATGGCGCGCCAGCGGGCCGCGATAAAAACTGTCGAGCCCCTGTTCCGTCAGCTGACACAGCGTTTGCGCCAGCGCCGGCTGGGTAAACCGGCTGCCCGGCTGCGGCACATCGCCATCAGGCATAAAGGTGGCGGCAAAGCCGGGCTGATGCTGTAACTCGTTGCGGAACGTCGCCGTGGCGGCCGCCTGCGAAGCGGTTACCGGAATGCCATCGGCAGCATAGCGAATGGCATCGCGCAGCAGACGCGCCAGCGGCAGCGGGGCAGTCCCCAGCTCCGCGCCCAGCTGCAACGCTTCCTGCCAGCCGCTGACCGTACCGGCGACGGTTAATGCCGATTTCGGGCCGCGGTGCGGGATCTGTTGATGATCTCCGTAGAAATCGAAGTGGGCCAGCGATCCGGCTGCACCGCTGGCATCAATCGCGACAGGATCGCCGCCCGGCGGCATAATCAGCCAGAAGCTATCGCCGCCAAGGCCATTCATGTGCGGATAGACCACGGCGATGGTTGACGCTGCCGCCACCATCGCTTCAATGGCGTTGCCGCCGTCACGCAGCACCGCCAGCGCACTTTCACTGGCCAGATGGTGCGGCGTCACCGCCATCCCCTGTGGGGCCATATTGCTTTGAATCATGCTTTTCTCGTTCTGTTATCGGGTGACAGAACGGTATACAAAGCAAGAGCTGTTCCAGTTTTCATTCCGGCCGCTGTTGCAGCCGCGTTAACCTGGCGCAAATTATGCTAGCTTCAGCTGAAACAAAAGTTACAGGACCTGTTATGCAACAGCTTGATAAACGACTCAGAAGCCACTATTCCCAGCTCTCGCCGCAAGAGCAGCGCATTGCCGACTTTGTTTTTGACCATTTTGACGATCTGATCAGCTACAACAGCGCCGAGCTGGCGCGGCTCAGCGGCGTTTCGAAAGCCACCGTCAGCCGGTTGTTCAAACGTCTGGGCTATGAGAAGTACAAAGAGATGCGCGATGAGTTGCGCATCCTGCGTCAGAGCGGCATGCCGCTGACCGATAACCGCGATGCGGTGCAGGGCAACACCCTACTGTCGCGGCACTATAAGCAGGAGATGGCTAACCTGACGCAGTGGGTTAATAGCTTGGATGCGCAGCATTTCGGTGAGGTGATCCAGCAGCTGGCGCAGGCGAAACGTGTTTTCATTATCGGCATGCGTAACGCCTATCCGGTAGCGCTGCACCTGCGCCAGCAGCTGATGCAGGCGCGGCCGCAGGTGCATATTCTGCCGCAGCCAGGCCAGACGCTGGCCGAAGAGCTGGTGGATATCACGCCGGACGACGTGGTAGTGGTGATGGCATTCCGCCGGCGTACCCGGATGATTCGCCCGCTGATGCAACAGCTACAAACCGCCGGCATCCCGCTGCTGGCGCTGTGTGAGCCGCAGGCGCAAACGGTGATTGCGTTGGCACGCTGGCAGCTCTGCGCGCCGCTCGACAGCGTCTCGGCTTTTGATAGCTACGCCTCGGCAATGAGCCTGATCAACCTGATCGCCAACGCGCTGCTGCATGAAATGCTGGCGCAGGGCCGCCAGCGTATTCATCAGATCGCCGATCTTTACCAGCAGTTTGACGAGCTGGAGCACCGCTAACAGGCAACGTTTTGGTGCCTTGCCCCATTTTAGTACAGCCTTTCCCGACAGCGTATTGCGGCATACCCGGCCGCTTTTCTCCTGGTCTCATTGCCATCAAGCCCTTTTTCTCCCGCTGCGCTGATTGGCACATTAGTTGCAAATTGCATGCTGAAGAATCTTTTGTTTCACACAATCTCACCGGGGTGCATAATGAAAAAAGTTTTGATGGCGGTTGCGGCAGTGGCATTACTTATGGCTCAGGCGGGCAGCGCGCTGGCCGATCAACTGCAGGATATCCAGCAGCGTGGCGTGATCCGGGTAGCGGTGCCGCAGGATTTCCCGCCGTTTGGTTCAGTCGGCACCGACCTGCAACCGCAGGGTTATGACATCGACATGGCGAAGTACCTGGCGAAGCAGATGAAACTTAAGTTACAGCTGGTGCCGGTCAGCAGCGCCAACCGGGTGCCTTATCTGCAAACCGACAAAGTCGATCTGGTGATTTCCAGCATGGGCAAAAACGCGAAGCGTGAAAAAGTGATCGATTTCACCCGCGCCTATGTGCCGTTCTTCCTCGGCGTCTTTGGGCCGAAAGGCGAAGAGATCAAATCGGCGGCGGCACTGAGCGGCAAGTCAATTGGCGTCACCCGCGGCGCAGTGGAGGACATGGTGCTGAGTGAGGTCGCGCCGAAAGACGCCCAAGTGAAACGTTACGAAGATAACAACACCACGCTGTCAGCTTACCTCTCCGGTCAGGTGCAGTATGTCGCGACCGGCAACCTGGTGGTGGCCGCTATCGCCCGCCAGAACCCGGCCAAAGCACTGGTGGCCCAGTTTATGCTGAAAGATTCACCCTGCTTCATTGGCCTGAAGAAAGACCAGCCGGCACTGAAAGAGAAGATCAATGCGCTGATTGAGCAGGGCATCAAAGATGGCACCCTGAACAGTCTGTCAGAACAGTGGCTGAAAGCCCCGCTGCCCGCCAGCCTCGGCGCCTGAGGAGCGGATAATGATCGGGCAACTTAAATTTCCCGCCCTGTGGCCCTACAGGCCGGAGCTGCTCTCCGGCCTGTGGGTCACCGTCCAGTTGACGCTGCTGGCCACCGTCGGCGGCGTCAGCCTCGGCATCATCGGCGCCGCGCTACGCAGCGGTAAACCGGGCTGGATGAGCCGTCTGTGGGGCGTCTACGTCGAGCTGATCCGCAATACGCCGTTCGTGGTGCAACTGTTCTTTATCGTGTTTGGCCTGCCTAATCTGGGTCTGAAACTCACTGCCGGTGAAGCGGCGCTGCTGGCGATGCTGATCAACCTTGGCGCCTACAGCACCGAGATCATTCGCGCCGGTATTCAGGTGACGCCAAAAGGGCAGTGGGAAGCGGGCCGGGTGCTGGGCCTGACCCGCAGCCAGACATTTCTGCGGGTGCTGCTGCCGCCCGCGCTACAGAGCATTTATCCGGCGCTGGTGAGTCAGTGCATTATCGTGATGCTCGGCTCGTCGGTGGTGTCGCAGGTCTCCTACGAGGAGCTGACCTTCGCCGCTAACCTGATTCAGTCGCGCACCTTTTTAAGCTTTGAGGTCTATCTGGTGACCACGTTGATCTACCTGGCGTTGTCGATTGCGATGCGTCAGCTGCTGCTGGCGATTGGCCGTAAATGGTTTGGAGTGCAGGCATGATGACAACCTTCACCAACTGGGACATCGTACGCAACCTGCTGCTGGCGGCTCGCTGGACCCTACTGCTCTCTCTGGTGGCGTTTGTCGGCGGCACGCTGGTGACGCTGCCGCTGCTGTTTATGCGACTGTTGCAGCGTAAATGGCTGACGCGCTGGGTACGCGGCTATACCGCGCTGTTTCAGGGCACGCCGCTGCTGATGCAGCTGTTTCTCGCCTTCTTTGGCGTCGGGCTGTTTGGGATTGACGTCGCGCCCTGGACGGCGGCCTCGCTGGCGCTGACCTTCTACACCAGCGCCTTTCTGGTCGATATCTGGTACGGCAGTATTCGTGCGTTGCCGAAAGGGCAGTGGGAAGCGTCACGCTGTCTCGGCCTGAGTTTCGGCCAGACCTTGGTGCGGGTGGTTGCGCCGCAGGCGATCCGCATTGCCATCGCCCCGACGGTGGGCTTTGCCGTACAGGTGATAAAAGGCACTGCGCTGGCGTCGATTATCGGTTTTATCGAGCTGACCAAAGCCGGCACCATTCTGAACAACGTGACCTACCAGCCGTTCAAAGTCTTTGGGCTGGTGGCGCTCGGTTACTTCCTGATGTGTTATCCGCTGTCTCGCTACAGCCAATATCTGGAGAAAAAATTCAATGCCGCTCATCACCATTAATCAGGTGCAAAAATATTACGGCGACAACCATGTGTTGAAAGGCGTGGATCTGGATATCGACATGGGCGAGGTGATCTCGATTATCGGTCGCAGTGGATCGGGTAAAAGTACGCTGTTGCGCTGCATCAACGGACTGGAAGGCTATCAGGAAGGCAGCATCAAGCTTGGCGGCATGACCATTACCGACCGCGATTTGCAGGCCCGCGAGATCAGCCGTTCAATCGGCATGGTGTTTCAGAGCTTCAACCTGTTCCCGCACATGACTGCGCTGGAAAATGTGATGCTGGCACCGCGTCGGGTATTGAAAAAGAGCGAGGCGGAGTGCCGGGCACTGGCGACGCAGATGCTGGAGAAGGTCGGGCTGGGCGAACGCCTCAATTACTATCCTGCCAGCCTCTCCGGCGGTCAGCAGCAGCGGGTGGCAATCGCCCGGGCGCTGGCGATGACGCCGAAAGTTTTACTCTGTGATGAGATCACCTCGGCGCTCGATCCTGAGCTGGTCGGCGAAGTGCTCAAAGTGCTGGAGCCGCTGGCGGCAGAAGGAATGACGCTGATCCTCGTCACCCATGAAATGAACTTCGCCCGCGACGTGGGCGATCGCGTGGTCTTTATGCATCAGGGGCGCGTCTGGGAGCAGGGCGACAGCAAAACGTTATTTGCGCAGCCGCAATCGCCTGAGCTGAAACAGTTTATCTCCTCGGTCCGCCTGTAAGTCTTCAACAAGGAATTCATCATGGATATCACTCGCTACCCGCAACTCAATCCACCGCAACGTCTGCTGATGGGGCCTGGACCGATCAACGCCGATCCGCGCGTCCTGCGCGCCATGTCGAGCCAGCTGCTTGGCCAGTACGATCCCGCCATGACCCACTACATGAACGAGGTGATGGCGCTCTACCGCGGCGTATTTCGTACCGAAAACCGCTGGACCCTGCTGATTGATGGCACCTCACGCGCCGGGATTGAAGCGATCCTGCTTTCCGCCATCCGGCCCGGCGACAAAGTGCTGGTGCCGGTGTTTGGCCGCTTTGGTCACCTGCTGTGTGAAATCGCCCGTCGCTGCCGCGCCGAGGTTCACACCATAGAGGTGCCGTGGGGCGAGGTTTTTACCCCCGATCAGATTGAAGATGCGATCAAAAAAGTGCGGCCACGGCTGCTGCTGACGGTACAGGGCGACACCTCCACCACCATGCTGCAACCGCTGGCGCAGCTGGGGGCAATCTGCAAACAGTATGGCGTGCTGTTCTACACCGATGCCACCGCGTCGCTGGCCGGTAATGCGCTGGAAACTGATGCCTGGGGGCTGGATGTGGTCTCTGCCGGGATGCAGAAGTGCCTTGGCGGCCCGTCCGGCACCTCGCCGATCACCCTGAGTGAACAGATGGAAGCGGTGATCCGCAAGCGTAAGTGCGTCGAACAGGGGATCCGGACCGCCGCGCATCAGGATGGGGAAGAAGAGATGATCTACTCCAACTATTTTGATCTCGGCATGATCATGGATTACTGGGGGCCGGAGCGTCTGAATCACCACACTGAAGCGACCAGTGCGCTGTTTGGCGCCCGAGAATGCGCCCGTCTGATCCTGCAGGAAGGTCTGGATAACGGCATTGCCCGCCACAAACTGCACGGCGAAGCGCTGCTGAAAGGTATTCAGGGCATGGGACTGGAGACCTTTGGCGACCTGCAACACAAAATGAATAACGTGCTGGGCGTGGTAATCCCGCCGGGCATCAACGGCGATCAGGTGCGGCAACTGATGCTGAATGATTTCGGCATTGAAATTGGCACCTCGTTTGGTCCGCTGCACGGCAAGGTATGGCGCATCGGCACCATGGGCTTCAATGCCCGCAAGGATTGTGTCATGCAGACGCTGGCGGCGCTGGAAACGGTACTGACCTATCTGGGCTATCGCACGCCGCAGGGCGCTGCTGCGCAGGCGGCCTGGGACTACTACGGGAGCCAAGCATGATGATGAACGCCAGCGAAGCCCACGCCGCCGCGCAGCGCGTCATGGCGCGCTGTGATGCGCTGGCAGCGATCAGCGAAACGGCACAGGGACTGACGCGCGTCTACCTGTCGCCGGAGCACCTGCGCGCCAACGCCTGCGTCGGAGAGTGGATGCAGGCTGCCGGAATGCAGGTGTGGCAGGATGCGGTCGGCAACATCTGTGGCCGCTACGAAGCAGCCGAACCGGGGGCGCCCGCCTTGCTGCTCGGTTCGCATCTCGACACGGTACGTAACGCGGGTCGCTATGACGGCATGCTGGGCGTGCTGAGCGCCATCGAAACCGTGCAGTGGCTGCATCAGCACCAGCAGCGTTTGCCGCTGGCAATTGAGGTGATCGGTTTCGGCGACGAAGAGGGCACCCGCTTTGGCATTACGCTGCTCGGCAGCCGCGGGATTATCGGCAGCTGGCCGCAGAGCTGGGTAACCCATCCTGACGGCAACGGCATTACCGTGGCGCAGGCGATGGCAGATATCGGGCTCGACAGCAGCCAAATCGCCACCGCCGCGCGCGGGGTAGAAGATATCGTCGGTTACCTTGAGTTGCACATTGAGCAGGGGCCGTGCCTTGAGCAGGCGGATCTGCCCTTGGGCGTGGTGACGGCGATCAACGGTGCGCGTCGGCTGAACTGCCGCTTCACCGGCGAAGCCGGGCATGCCGGTACGGTACCGATGACCCACCGTAAAGATGCGCTGGCTGCCGCTGCCGAATGGATGGTGTTTATCGAGCAGACCACCCGCGAGCAGGATCCACAGCTGGTGGCGACGGTCGGTACCCTGAGCTGCGCGCCCGGCGCGGTGAATGTGATCCCTGGCGAGGTCGCGCTGTCGCTGGACGTGCGCGGCCCACAGGACAATCCGCTGGAGGCGCTGCTCTCCAGCCTGTTAACCCAGGCAGAGGCGATCGCGCTGCGTCGCGGACTACGCTTTGAGGCGAATGAATATTACCGCATCGGGGCCACCGCCTGTGACTCCGCGCTGCAACAGGCGCTGGGTCATGCGGTAGAAACGGTGCAGGGACGCAGCCTGTCGCTGCCGAGCGGTGCCGGCCATGATGCGATTGCGATTGCCGAACGCTGGCCGGTCGGTATGCTGTTTGTGCGTAATCATCGCGGTATCAGTCACCATCCGGCGGAGTCGGTGGCGGTGAATGATGTCGCCCCGGCGCTGCAGGCCTATCTGCAGGCGGTCTGTCTGATTGCCGAACGGAGCTGAGCATGCAATCAACCACTTTTAATCAGTTGCCGGAAGAGCAGGCGCTGGCGGCGATAGCCCACTGTGTGGCGATCCCGCGCTGGTGGCGGCACGTCCCTATGCTTCGGTGGCGGCACTGCTCGCCACCGGCGACGCACTGGCGCGTCAGTGGCAGGGCGATGCTTTACAGGCGGCGCTGGCTGCCCATCCGCGTATCGGCGAGCGGGCCAGCGGAAGCGACAAACAGGCGACCCCGTCGTGCGGCGAGCAGTCCGCTATGCAGCAGGCCGATCGGTCGCTGCAACAGGCGATGCAGCAGGGCAATCAGGCTTATGAGGCGCGCTTTGGCCGGGTATTTTTAATCCGCGCCAAAGGACGCAGCGCAGAGCAGATGCTGGCGGAATTGCAGCGTCGGCTACAGAATGAGCAGCAGGCTGAGCAGCAGGAAGCGCTGGATCAGCTGCGTGAAATACCCTGTTACGGCTGGAGGAGAGCATAGAATGAGTACTGTCACGACCCATATTCTTGATACGGCAACAGGCAAACCGGCCAGCGGCGTGGCGATCTCGCTGGAGCAGAACAACCCGGAAGGGTGGTTCCCGCTGTCTCAGGGCGAAACCGACAGCGATGGCCGACTGAAAACCCTGACCCCGGAACCGCTAACGCCGGGTCATTACCGTTTAACGGCGGAGATTGGCGACTATTTTGCCGCCGCCGGTCGGGATGCGCTTTATCTCAGCGCCCAGATCGATTTTGTGATTGCCGAAGCGGGCAGCCATTTTCATCTGCCGTTCCTGATCTCGCCGTGGTCGTGGTAAACCTATCGCGGCAGCTGATTGCTGCCGGCCAGGCTTCAGCGCCAGACTACAGCTCCGGACTACAACGGCATACTACAGCGTAAACCGATCCGCATCCTGCCACGCCGGGAAGCGTTCACGATAAGCATTGAGCTCCTCCAGCGACAGCGCGGCATCCCGCCGGGCGCGCTGGAACGGCTCCGCCGCCTGCAGGATCTCACCCTGCGGCGAAATAATCTGGCTGTCGCCACGGTACTGATGCTGGTTACCGTCGCTGCCGACCCGGTTACAGCCCACCACGTAAGCCTGATTCTTAATCGCGCGCGCTAACAGCAGCGCCAGGTCGTAATCATTGCGGTTACGTTAAAAGACCGGGAAACGCAGGCCGTAACAGATTTGCGGCAGAATGCGCCAGCCGCGCCATTCCACTATCTGAATTAAATCGCGTCCGGTAATGCCAGCCAGTTGCTGATCAAAATGGCGCAGATTCGCCTCGCCATCCATCCAGCTCAAGGTCTCCTGCAATACGGTTATGTTTAAAGCTGACATAAGCGCTCCGCGGCGGCATCTAACGTCGCTTGCTGTTTAGCAAAACAGAGGCGAATCAGTTATACGAGGGAAGGGATCGGCGCAGAACACCGACAGCGTTATCGCCGCCACGCCTACTTCTTTAGTCAGCCACTGGCAGAAACTGACATCGTCCAGATCGGAGATGGCGCTGTAGTCCACCAGTAAAAAATAGGTGCCTTCGCACGGCAGAACCCTGAAGCGGCTGTGCTGCAAGGCCGCAACCAGCCGGTCACGACGCGCCTGGCAAAACGCCGGCAACTCGCGATAATGTTCCGGCTGGTGACGCAGCATATCGGCAATCGCCAGCTGCGCCGGGGTGTTTACCGAAAAGGTCAGATACTGATGTATCTTGCGCACTTCAGCGCTGATCGCCGCCGGTGCAATGCAGTGACCCACATTCCAGCCGGTCATGTGGAAGGTTTTGCCAAACGAAGAGATGGCGATGGCGCGCTGACGCGGTTCAGGATGGGCCAGCACGCTGGCGTGACCCGCCTGATCGAAGCAGATATGTTCATAAACTTCGTCGCTCAGCACATACACCGGCAGCCCGGCAATTGCCTGCCACAGCGCGGCATAATCCTCGCGCCGCCAGACGGTGGCTGATGGATTGTGCGGCGTATTCAGGATCACCAGCCGGGTTTTATCACTCAGCAGCGCGCCAAAGGCCGACCAGTCAACGCGGAAGGCCGGTGGCTGCAGGGCGATGCGCTTCCGCACCCCGCCCGACAGTTCAACCGCTGGCGCGTAGCTGTCGTAGCTGGGATCAAAACAGATCACCTCATCGCCCGGCCTGACCAGCGCGGTAATCGCTGCATACAGCACTTCAGTCGCCCCGGCAGTAACCGTAATCTCGTGCTCGACGTCCGGACGATAGTCATAAAGCTCAGCGGTTTTCTCCGCAATCGCCTCGCGTAACGGCAGAGCGCCGGTCATCGGCGCATACTGATTCGCGCCCTGACTAACGTGATACGCCAGCCGCTGCTGCAAATAGTCCGGCTCGTTAAAATCGGGAAAGCCCTGAGAAAGGTTGATAGCGTTGTGCTGCTGTGCCAGCGCACTCATCTGGCTAAAAATAGTCGTCCCAAGCGCCGGAAGTTTGCTCTCAGGAATCAGGTTGTGCTGCGTCATGGTTATCTGGCCTTAAGCGCGAATGTCGATGCGGAGTCACCCGGTGTTTGTGCCACTATAAACAGGATGGTAGTATTTGGAGATCTAGACGCTTAGAAGTCTAAATGCGTCATGCTCCGCACCTCAGCCGCGTTGCCCGCGTTTGCTTACCCCAGTCACTTACTCATGTAAGCTCCCGCGAATAAGCGCGCTTACAGCCTTGCTGACACACGGATCATTTGGCAGGGATTATGAGCTTTGCTGATACAGGAATCATTGAACAGGCATCGTGAGCTTTGACGGCAAGGGATCATTTAGCAGGGGAGCGGGAGTCTTACTAATTGATAAAGTAGCAATCACAATCCGTTGTATTTTTAGGGCCGTTAACGTTGTCTGAGTTACCAGCCATCCCATTCCACCGCAAGGAACCTTTATGTCGGATATTCACCCGTTAGATCAGCTGGTCGCCGCCTGTCACTGGATTGGTGCGAAGGGCTGGGCACCCGCGACCGGCGGTAATAGTCTGTGCGTCAGGATGCGCAGATCTGTTTACTGAGCGAATCCGGTAAAGATAAAGGCACGCTGACGCGTGATGACTTTATCCAGGTCGATATTGCCACCAGCCAGGCGCTCTCCGGCCGCAAACCGTCGGCGGAAACCGGGCTGCACACGCTGATCTATCGGCTCTTCCCCGAGGCGGGCGCGGTGCTGCACACCCATACCGTGAATGCGACGGTGTTATCGCGAGTCGAGCAGGGCGCGGCGCTGCTGCTGCACGGTTATGAGATGCAGAAAACGCTCACCGGTCAGCATAATCATCTGGATACCGTCGCCATCCCGGTGTTCGATAACAGTCAGGACATTGCGGCGCTGGCGTCGGAAATTGAAGATTACGCCGCCCGGTTTCCGCTGCGCTATGGCTTCCTGCTGCGCGGTCACGGCTTAACCTGCTGGGGCCGCGATGTCAGCGAAGCGCGTCGCCAGCTGGAAGGGCTGGAATTTTTATTCGAATGTGAACGTCAACGTCGCCTGCTGGAGAACGCATGATCCGCGCCATTGTTACCGATATTGAAGGCACCACCAGCGATATTCGCTTTGTCCATAACATCTTGTTTCCTTACGCGCGCCAGCATCTGGCGACGTTCATGAGTGACCAGCAGCTGCAGCCAGAGGTGCAGGCTACGCTTGAGGCGGTACGGGCTAAGGTCGATCAGCCGCAGGCCGATCTGCCGACCCTGACGCAGATCCTGTTCAGCTTTATGGATCAGGATCGTAAATCTACCGGGCTGAAAGCGCTGCAGGGCATGATCTGGCGTGACGGCTATCTCAACGGCAGTTTCACCGGCCATCTTTATCCCGATGTGCTCCCGGCTCTGACCGCCTGGCAGGCGCAGGGCCGTAAACTCTATGTATATTCCTCAGGCTCGGTTGCGGCGCAGAAATTGTTATTTGGCTACAGCGACCAAGGTGATATTACTGGCTTATTCAGCGGCTATTTCGATACCCACGTCGGCGCCAAACGTGAAGTCGCGGCGTATCACACCATTGCCGCACAGATTGGCCTGCCAGCGGAGCAACTGCTGTTCCTGTCGGATATTCATCAGGAGCTGGATGTGGCTGCTCAGGCCGGCCGGCATACCCTGCAGCTGATACGTGGTGAGGCGGATGGCGCAAGCCGCCACCGTCAGGTCACTGATTTTTCTAAGATTGACCTGGAGTCGATTTAGAATGAGTGCATTGACTATTTTTACCGACAGCGAAGCCAGCCAGCCGATATGGCACAGCACCGACCCGCAGGCGATCGCTGAGCGGCTGAATACCAAAGGCGTCCGCTTCGAACGCTGGGAAGCCGATCGCGATTTGGGTGGAAACCCGGACGCAGCGGCGGTCATCACCGCCTATCAGCACGCGATTGATCGGCTGGTGGCGGAGAAGGGCTATCAGAGCTGGGACGTGATCAGCATGCGGGCGGACAATCCGCAGAAAACGGTGCTGCGCGAAAAGTTTCTTTCCGAACACACCCACGGCGAAGATGAAGTGCGTTTCTTTGTTGAGGGCACGGGCTTGTTCTGCCTGCATCTGGATGGCGAGATCCTGCAGATCCTGTGCCAAAAGAACGATCTGATCTCGGTGCCGGCCGGTACGCCACACTGGTTTGATATGGGATCGTCGCCGCATTTCACCGCGATTCGGATTTTTGATAATCAGGAAGGATGGATCGCTAATTTTACCGGCGACAGGATTGCCGATGTCTGTCCACGACTGGCGTAATCGTCCGGGCCGCTTCGGCCACCCCGCAGAACATGGCGCGGTGGCCGTCTGACTCACTGTGGCTGGAAAATCCCCGCCTGCACCTGCTCCGGTGTTACCACGCCGGTATCCAGAACCCAGCCGCTAATCAGGGCGGCTGGCGTTACATCAAACGCCGGGTTATAGACGGTCGCCGCCTCAGGCGCCCACTGCACGCTGCCAAAACTGCCGGCCACGCCGGTCACTTCGCTGGCGGCGCGCTGCTCGATCGGGATCGCCGCGCCGTTCAGGCAACTGCGATCCAGCGTGGTGTGCGGCGCGGCCACATAAAACGGGATCTGATGATAGTGTGCCAGCACCGCCAGGCTATAGGTGCCGATCTTATTGGCAACGTCGCCGTTGGCGGCAATCCGGTCAGCGCCGACCCATACCGCGTCCACCTGTTTGCTGGCCATCAGGCTGGCGGCCATGCTGTCGGTAATCAGGGTATAAGGTACCGCCCGTTCGCCCAGCTCCCAGGCGGTCAAGCGGCCGCCCTGCAACAGCGGACGAGTTTCATCGACCCAGACGTTGTTAACCCGGCCCTGCTGATGTGCGCGGACAATCACCCCCAGCGCGGTGCCGACGTCCGCCGTTGCCAACCCGCCGGTGTTTCAGTGGGTCAGCAGCTGGCTGTTGGGTTTTACCAGCACGCTGCCTGCGGTGGCAATCGCCTCGCACAGCTGTTTATCTTGTTCGACCAGTCGCCAGGCTTCCTCGGCCAGCGCGGTAGCGAACGCCGGTTGCGCCAGCGCCTGTTTCATCCGATCAAGGTTATTCATCAGATTGACGGCGGTAGGGCGGGCGGCACGCAGGATCGCCAGCGACTCTGACAGCTGCGTCTGACCCTGTTCTGCCAGCAACGCCAGCAATAACGAGGCGGAAAGGCCAATCAGCGGCGCACCGCGCACCCGCAGCGCGTGAATATGTTCAACCAGCTGCGCCACGCTGTGCGCCGGTAGCCAGTTTTTTTGCTGCGGCAGCGCCTGCTGATCGAGGATCCAGAGCTGATTGTCACGAACCTGTAAGCTGGTGGTTTGGAGAGTCTGCATGGTGGGTGAAATCCCTGTTGCGTTAATGTCAGATATTGTGCCAACATGCCCTACGGATGTATAGACGTCTGAAAGGCTTTTACACCGGGTTTATTCAGCCTTCGAATGATGAGGAACAGGCAATGTCGCAATACCGTACCTTCACCGCTGCTGATGCGGTGGACTATGCCCGACAATTCGGCGGTCTGGATAATCCTTCCGCCCTGAGCCGTGCAAATTGGTGACGGCAATCTTAACCTGGTGTTCAAAATTTATGACGATCAGCAACAGCCGGGTGGTGGTCAAACAGGCGCTGCCTTACGTGCGCTGCGTCGGCGAGTCGTGGCCGCTGACGCTGGATCGGGCGCGGCTTGAAGCGCAGACGCTGGTCGAGCACTACAAATATTGTCCGCAGCACACGGTGCAGATTACCCATTACGACGCGGATCTGGCGGTGATGGTGATGGAAGATCTCTCCAGCCATCGTATCTGGCGTAGCGAGCTGGTGAAGGGAGTTTACTATCCTGAGGCACCCCGGCAGCTGGGCGAGTATCTGGCACAGACGCTGTTTAACACCTCCGATTTTGTGCTGCATCCGCATCAGAAGAAAGCGGAAGTGGCGCGCTTCATTAATCCGGAAATGTGTGAGATCACCGAAGATCTGTTCTTTAACGATCCCTACACCGATCATCCGCGCAACAGCTATCCGGCGGCGCTGGAGCCGTTAGTGGCCAGCCTGCGTCACGATGATGCGCTGCGTATTGCGGTGGCCGGTCTTAAGCACAGCTTCTTTGCTCACGCCGAAGCCTTGCTGCATGGCGATATCCACTCGGGCCGATGGGCTTTGATATCGGTACCGCACTTGGCAACCTGCTGATCAACTATTGCGGCCTGCCCGGCCTGCTGCCACCGCGTGAAGCCGCCGATGCCCGTGAGCAACGCCTGAGCAATGTGCATAGCGTCTGGTCAACCTTCTCCAGCCGTTTCCAGGCGCTGGCGGCGGAGAAAACCGCTGACGTGGCGCTGGCCTATCCCGGCTATGTCGACGCGTTTTTGCGCAAAGTGTGGGCGGATACCATCGGCTACTGCGGTACCGAGCTGATCCGGCGCACGGTAGGGATGTCGCACGTGGCGGATATGAAGCTGATTGCCGACCCAGTGATGCGCACTGACTGCATCCGTAACGCGATTAAACTGGGACGCACGCTGATTCTGGCGGCTGAGCACGTTGAAGATGTCGATGCGCTGATTGCCCGCATCCTACAGGCAGGATAAAAAAGGCCGACGTGATGTTGGCTTTTAGATAAAACAAAGATCTTGCCGGCTGTGAGGGTGTGCCAGCGCAGGAAACACGGTCAGATCAAACGCTAAAGCTATCTCTGGCTCGCCCGGCCCGCGCCATCCGTAGCGCGGGACGCTTTCCTGCTATGCACGTATTCCCTGCGATTTGCGTTTAGTCGTTGCGGCCAGATTTACTCTGATTTGGCATTGTCAGCCTGTAGATGGAGTGCTGAACGTATGCTCCCTGAGCCTGCGCTGAATTAACGGGCCGACATCACATCGGCCCGGCCCCTTACGCCGCCTCGCTGGCGCGTGCCGAAGCGGATTGAGGTTTCTTCTCTGGCACCGGCACCGCCAGTGCATCCGCTTCAAACTCATCCACATTGATAGAACGCAGGCGGTTGGCTTCAGCGCGGCGCAATACCTCTGCTTCTTTATCGTCAATCCAGCCCTGCTCCTGCGCCCGTTTTGCCAGCTCATCCAGACGGGTAAAGGAGAGATGCTGTTTGCTCTGTTTGCTCAGTCTGTCGTGAATCACTTCAGCGGCCATCACATCCTGCAACGCCTGTTCCAGCTGACCGGCCGGATTGTTATCAACCGGCACCAGATACTGTCCGCGCCCCAGACGCGTGCGGGTGGCAGACGGCAGTTGCAGCATTTTTGCCAGCTGATGATCAAGACGATCGGAAGGTGCCGGGCAGTGATGTCCACCGGCGAAAATCACCAGGCGTAACGCGCCCGCCACCAGCCGGTTAGGGAAGTTGCGCTGCAGGTCATCGATAGCCACTTCCGCCTGATGCAGCGCATCCTGAACCCCCAGTGTACCAGCGGCAGATCGGCTTCATTGCTGCCTTCGTCGTCGTAGCGTTTCAGGGTGGCAGAGGCCAGATAGAGCTGGCTTAGTACATCACCCAGCCGCGCCGAAATGCGTTCACGACGTTTCAGGCTGCCGCCCAGCACCGCCATTGAGACATCCGACAGCAACGCGAGGTTAGCGCTGATGCGATTGAGATGCTGATAATAGCGACGTGTCGCATCACGGGTTGGGGTGGTGCTGGTGCGTCCGCCGGTCAGGCCGAGCCACAGACTGCGCACCTGATTACTGCCAACGTGGCCGATATGGCTGAACAGCGCCCGATCAAAAGCATCGACGTCTTTACTGGCCGCGGCCGCAATCTCCTGCAGAACATAAGGATGGCAACGAATTGCCCCCTGGCCGAAGATGATCATGCTGCGGGTTAAGATGTTCGCCCCTTCAACGGTAATAGCGATCGGCGCCCCCTGATAGGCGCGCGCCAGGAAGTTGCTGTTACCGAGCATAATGCCTTTACCGCCGGCAATATCCATTGCGTCGATGATCGCCCGCTGACCGCGATGGGTGCAGTGATATTTCACAATCGCCGACAGCACCGCCGGTTTTTCACCCTGCATAATACCGGCGGTGATCAGCGTTGCTGCTGCATCCATTACGTAAGCGTTACCGGCAATGCGTGCCAGCGGCTCTTCAATCCCTTCCATTTTACCGATCGACAGTCTGAACTGACGGCGGATATGGGCATAGGCACCAATCGCCAGCGCCACGCTTTTCAGGCTGCCGGTCGAGTTGGACGGCAGGGTAATGCCGCGACCTATTGACAGACACTCAACCAGCATACGCCAGCCCTGTCCGGCCATTTCCGGCCCGCCGATGATGAAATCGATCGGCACGAAAATATCCTTACCGCGGGTCGGACCGTTCTGGAACGGCACGTTCAGCGGGAAGTGACGGTGCCCGATTTCCACGTCCGGGGTGTTGGTCGGGATCAACGCGCAGGTAATGCCCGGGTGGGTGTTATCGCTGAGCAGATGATCGGGATCGGAAAGTTTAAACGCCAGCCCCAGCACGGTCGCGATAGGTGCCAGCGTAATGTAGCGTTTGTTCCAAGTCAGGCGCATACCCAGCACTTGCTGACCCTGCCATTCACCCATACACACCACGCCGGTATTGGAAATCGCACCGGCATCTGAACCGGCTTCCGGACTGGTCAGGGCGAAGCAGGGGATCTCATCGCCACGCGCCAGACGTGGTAAATAGTGGTTTTTCTGTTCGTCTGTGCCGTAGTGCTGCAGCAGTTCGCCCGGACCGAGCGAGTTCGGTACGCCGACGGTAATCGCCAGAATGCCCGATACGCCAGCCAGTTTCTGCAACACGCGAGCCTGGGCATAAGCGGAAAACTCGAGTCCGCCATACTCTTTTTTGATGATCATCGCGAAGAAGCGATGCTGTTTCAGATAGGCCCACAGTTCCGGCGGCAGATCGGCCATTTCATGGGTAATCTGGAAATCATTCGCCAGCCGGCACGCTTCTTCAACCGGGCCATCGAGGAAGGCCTGCTCATCCGGCCTCAGGTGCGGCTGAGGGTAGTTATGCAGCTTCTGCCAGTCCGGTTTGCCCTGAAACAGATCGCCTTCCCACCAGGTGGTACCGGCATCGATCGCTTCTTTCTCGGTGCGTGACATTGGCGGCATCACCTGCTGAAAACGCTGCAGCATCGGATTTGAAAACAGATTGCGGCGCAGCGACGGCAGGTTAAACGGCAACAGAATAATGGCCAGTGGCAGCAGCAGCCACGGCGTCCAGAGGTGTGCGGCCGCCATCGCCGCGTCCACAGCAGCAGAATCAGGCTGCTCAGCTGCAACGACAGGCGGTGGTAAAACAGGGCGCCAATCAGCACCACCGTGGCAAGTATCGAAACAACCATCATAATGAACCGCTCCGTAAGTGGTAAGAGGTCTGACCTGTTGAGTAGAGGTTTAGAGCAGTTGGCTCTATTTATCAATTTGTTTACATCGCAATTACAACCTGACTCACAAAATCAATTTTCCGGCCCGTTTCGCTGGCGGCTGTGCAGAGATAATGCCAGCGGCGATCGGGCCGCAATGGCGTGATGCTTTGCGCCGCTCAGGCATTCCGTTAAACTTGCTGCGATTAACCTCTGCTA
Organism: Pantoea sp. Eser; assembly: GCA_009830035.1. Lineage (GTDB taxonomy): Bacteria > Pseudomonadota > Gammaproteobacteria > Enterobacterales > Enterobacteriaceae > Pantoea. The sequence continues at coordinate 33,672 of SZZY01000017.1, read as the reverse complement.
AAAAAGGACCTCCCTATGTACCAAGACATCATCCGCTCTGAGCTCAACGAAGCCGCCGATACGCTGAATAAATTCCTCAGCGATGACGCAAATATCCATGCGATCCAGCGTGCTGCGGTGCTGCTGGCTGACAGTTTCAAGGCGGGCGGCAAGGTGCTCTCCTGCGGCAACGGTGGGTCGCACTGCGACGCGATGCATTTCGCCGAAGAGCTGACCGGCCGCTATCGTGAAAATCGTCCTGGCTATCCGGCGATTGCCATTTCAGACGTCAGCCATCTCTCCTGCGTGAGTAATGACTTTGGCTACGATTACGTCTTTTCGCGTTATGTTGAAGCGGTAGGCCGTCCGGGCGATGTGCTGCTGGGGCTCTCCACCTCCGGAAACTCGGCCAACATCATTAACGCGATTGAGGCGGCGCGGGCGCAGGGGATGAAAGTGATCACCCTGACCGGCAAAGATGGCGGTAAGATGGTGGGCAGTGCTGGCATTGAAATCCGGGTGCCGCACTTTGGTTATGCCGATCGCATCCAGGAGATCCATATCAAAGTGATCCATATCCTGATGCTGCTGATCGAAAAAGAGATGGTGAAGTAACACTCTGGCCTCTCGCCTGGCGGGAAGCGTCTTACTCTAAGGTGGTGGCTACGTGCGAATTGCTCGGGATGAGCGCCAATGTTCCCACGGATATCTGTTTCAGCTTTACCGGCCTGGTAAAGCGTGGCGGCGGAACCGGCCCACATAAATATGGCTGGGGCATTACCTTGTACGAAGATAAAGGCTGTCGTACCTTTAAGGATCCCCTGCCGAGCTTCAATTCGCCGATAGCGCGGCTGGTGCAGGAGTACCCGATCAAATCGCATTCGGTGGTGGCGCACATCCGCCAAGCGAATCGCGGTCAGGTCTCGCTGGAAAACACCCATCCGTTTACCCGCGAATTATGGGGCCGTAACTGGACCTACGCCCATAACGGGCAGCTAAGGGCTACCGTCAGCTGGAGACTGGGACCTTTCGTCCGGTCGGGGAGACCGACAGCGAAAAGGCGTTCTGCTGGATTTTGCATCAGCTGGCGACGCGTTATCCCCGCACGCCGGGCAACTGGCCAGCGGTGTTTCGCTTCATCGGTGAGCTGGCAGGCAGCCTGCGGCAGAAAGGGGATTCAACATGCTGCTGTCGGACGGGCGTTATCCGATGGCTTTCTGCTCCACCAACCTGTTCTGGAGCACCCGACGCGCGCCGTTTGGCCGCGCGCAGCTGCTCGATCAGGATGTAGAGGTTGATTTCCAGCAGCACACCACGCCGCACGACGTGGTGACGGTGATTGCGACGCAGCCGCTGACGGCCAATGAAACCTGGCAGCGGATTGTGCCAGGTGAGTGGGCGTTATTCTGCCTTGGAGAGCGCCAAGAATGAGCGTGAAGCAGCTTCGGGATTGGTCACTACCGGGCTGCTGTTCATCACATACTTACCGCTGGCGACGTTAACCGTCTGTGGCTGGTGATACTTTGCAAAATAAGCGTAACCCGGCTGCAACTGCTGCCAGAAACTGGCGTAGGTGGAGTAGCGGTGACGCTGCATATTGCTGTCGGTCATGCGGAACGGATAGATACTGGTGCTGATATCCTGCTGGCCGTTACGCAGCGCCGCATTCACATAAGTAAAGATCTCATCCATATAAGTGTTCGTCATGGCATAGCAGCCAATCGACTTACAGTCGCCATGAATCATCAGGTAGTTACCGCTGTAGCCCTGATTGCGATCGTACTGGTTCGGAAAGCCAATATTGATCGCACGATAAAACCGGCTATCCGGTTTCAACTGGTTCAGCCTGACGTTATAAAATCCTTCCGGGCTTTTAAAATCGCCTTCACGACGTTTCGGGCCGAGGCCGCCAGAAAAATTACAGATGCGGTAGGTATCCAGCAGGCGGTATTCGTTACCAATTTTGCCGTACAGTTCGAGGGTACGCTCTTCCTTGAAAATCTGAATATAAACCGGCGTGCCGAGTAACTGTTTTTTTAATTCTTTACTGACCGGTGCCGCTTGCTGAGCGGGTTCTGGGGTCATTGCCATGCTGAGGGCTGGCAGTAAAATCATCGCAAACAGGAGTGCGATTTTGCCCATGCTGTGTGTACCTTGAGGTGAAGAGAACAATGACGCGAATCATGCGTCTCTGCTTGCATTATCGGAACTATCCGCTGCCGCAGCGCAACATTAAACATTGTCTGTTTTTTTAGCAAGACAGCACGCCAGAAATTCGCGATTTCCTGAACAGAATACGGCCAGAAATTTGTAAACTTTAATGCCGGTCGCGACAAATATTGCAGTTACCTTCGCCAACTGTATACTTATCCAGTGCTGGAGGAGGTATGCGTAAAATCATTCATGTCGATATGGACTGCTTCTATGCTGCGGTGGAGATGCGCGATAATCCCCTGTTGCGTGACATCCCGATTGCCATCGGTGGCAACCGCGAACGTCGCGGTGTCATCTATTACCGCTAACTACCCGGCGCGCAAATATGGCGTGCGCAGCGCCATGCCGACCGGGATGGCGCTCAAGTTATGTCCTCATCTGCGGCTGCTGCCAGGCCGCTTTGATGCCTACGAAGAGGCCTCGGCGCAGATCCGCGAGATCTTCTCCCGCTACACACCGTTGATTGAACCGCTGTCGCTGTATGAAGCCTGTCTGGATGTGACCGACAGTCCGCACTGCCACGGTTCCGCCACCCTGATCGCCCAAGACATTCGCGCCACTATCCTGCGTGAGACACAGATGACCGCCTCGGCCGGCATCGCACCGATTAAGTTTCTGGCGAAAATCGCCTCCGACCTGAATAAGCCGGACGGGCAGTTTGTCATCGCGCCGGCGGAGATGTCCGGTTTTTTACTGACGCTGCCGCTGGCGAAGATCCCGGGCGTGGGCAAGGTGTCGGCAAAAAAGCTGGAAGAGATGGGCCTGGTAACCTGCGGTGATGTGCAGAAGGCGGATTTAGCCCAGTTGCTGAAGCGCTTTGGTAAGTTTGGCCGGGTGCTGTGGGAGCGCAGCAACGGCGTTGACGAGCCGGCGTGGTGGTTGAGCGGGAACGTAAATCACTCGGGGTTGAGCGTACGCTGGCCTAAGACATTAACGACTGGGACGCCTGCCTGGAGATCATCGATTTTCTCTATGCCGAGCTGGATCGGCGGCTGAGCCAGATCCGTCCCGATAAGCAGGTGACGCGGCAGGGCGTGAAACTGAAGTTTAGCGATTTTCAGCAGACCACCCAGGAGCACATCTGGCCGGTGCTGAATTTAAAGAGGACATGATCGCAATTGCCAAAAAACCTGGGATGAGCGTCGGGTCGGGCTGCACGTCACTCTGCTCGATCCGCAGCTGGAACGGCAGCTGTTGCTGGGGTTATAGCGCTATCTGGCGATAAGTGCGCGTCAGCCTGGCGTGCCTGCCAGCGCTGACGCGCGGTCACTTACTTGTGGTTTTTGGCTGCCAGGGTGGCAAACCACGGCGCGACGAAATCGTCATTACCGCCCCAGCCGGGCACAATTTTATTCAGCGAGGCGACATTCACCGCGCCAGGCTGACTGTTGAGCTGCTGCTGTGAGATCGATGCAGCCTTAAACTGATACGTGGCTGGCGTCGCTTCGCCGGCTATCTTTTTCGCCACCAGACGCATGTTTACCGCGCCAATGGTTTTCGGGTCCACCGCGACGGTCTGCACCCACGGGCTGTTCTTCTCACGCATCAGCTGTAAATCCTGGTTCGACACATCGATGCTGTAGAGCTTGATTTCGGTACGGCCATTCTCCTGCAGCGCTTTATACGCGCCCTAGCTGAAGGCGTCCCACGCGCCCCAGATGGCGTCAATCTTGCCTTTCGGGTATTTCGCCAGAATCGCGCCAATCTTGTTAGCGGTATCGCCCTGTACATCGGTATAGACGGCGCCAATCGACTCCAGCTGATGAATGCCAGGATTCTCCTTCAGCAGTTTCTCGTACACCACCTGACGGCGTTCCATTGGCGGGAAGCCCGCTACCCACAGTTTGACGATGTTGGCTTTGCCGTTGAAATCGCTGATTAACTGACCCAGCGACAGCTGTACCAGCGAGGCGTCATCCTGCGCCGTAACGGTCACGCCTTCAATCGGGCTATCAACCAGGGTATCAAATACCGACAGCTTAATGCCGGCGTCGGCGATGCGTTTGACCAGACCGCTGGCGTAGGGCGCTTTACCGTGCGACAGCACGATGCCGTCTTACTTCTGGCTGATCGCCTGATTAACGAAATCCTGGAAACGCGCGTCGTCGCCGTTGCTGAGGAAAGTGCTGACCTTAAAGCCGAGCTGGCGGCCCTGCTGAATGGCTCTGGCGACAAACTGGGTGGTGTTATCGTCAGAACCGAGGTTACGGATCACCGCGATGCGGATCGGACCGTCGTGGCTGGCGATAGCCGCGGGCACCGGGGTGACGGTCTCCGTGAAAGCGACGCTGGCGTTCAGCAGGCTCAGGGCCAGCAGCGAGAGCGTTATTTTTTGCATTATTAGCAACTCCGGTCAGTGCGCCTCAGCGGCGCTGGATATAGGTGATTGCCAGTGCTAAAGCCAGCACCAGCCCTTTAATAATGTCCATGGCGTAATAGGGGACGGAGAGCATTACCAGCCCGTTCTGCAATATCCCCAGGATCACCGCCCCGACCAGCGTGCCGAGCGCATTCGGTTTGCCCGATCCCGCCAGCGAGAAGCAAATCCACGCCACCGCCACCGCATCCATCAGGTAGCCGCCACCGGCGTTAACCTGCGATGAACCAATACGCGAGGCCAGCAGAATGCCGCCCAGTCCGGCCAGCAGCGAGGCGATCACATAGGCCAGCACGCGATAGCGGGTAGTGCGAATACCAGAGAGTCGCGCCGCTTCGGGATTGCCGCCGAGGGCATACATCCGGCGGCTATGTTTGGTCAGCGACAGCGCCAGCGCCAGTTGGGCCACGACCGTTACCACTAGCATAATGATCACAATGGTTGGCACCTGACCCAGCAGGCCAAACGCCGCCGGGATAGTGCCTTCCGCCATATCGCCGCTCGGCAGCACCATGTTTTCCGTGATCGAGCCGCCAAAACAGTAGGTCATCGCCACGCCCTGAATCACAAACAGCGTCGCCAGCGTGGCCAGCATGTCGGGGATCCGCAGGATGACAATCAGGAAGGCGTTAAACAGCCCGACCAGGCTGCAGAGCGCCAAGGTAATCACGATCGCTTCGGTGGTGTCGAGGCCGTACCAGACAAACAGCGAAATCACCAGCGCATTGGCCAGCGAAGCGGTCGAGCCGAGCGACAGATCGAAGCCGCCGACGGTCAGTGAGATCGATACGCCGACCGCGATGACCGTAACAATCGCAATCGATCGCAGAATATTGATGATGTTGTTGGGTTCGAGAAAACTGTCTGAGGCTAGGCCAAAGGCGGCGATCAGGATCACCACCGTCAGTAACATGCCCCATTTGTAGAGGAAGTCGAACAGTTGATGACGCCAGGAAAATGACGTCAGATTCAGGCTGGTTTCTTTGCTGCTCACGCAGGGGTTCCTCCGGTGGAATAAAGCAAAAGCGTCTCTTCAGTGACATCGCGCGCAGCCAGTTCAGCCACAATGCGTCCATCCCAGAGCACACAAATCCGGTCGCATAAGCCGACCAGTTCAGAAAATTCACCTGACGCGTAGATAATGCCTTTGCCTTCGCGCGCCAGACTGTCGATCAGGGTGAACAGTTCGGTTTTGGCTTTGATATCGACGCCTTTGGTCGGCTCATCGAAAATTAGCACGTCGGCGTTGTTACGCAGCCATTTGCCAATCGCCACTTTCTGCTGATTCCCGCCGGAGAGGCGGCGCAGCTGCTGGGCCGGGCCGGTGGTCCGCACCTGAAGCCGCTGAACCACGCGCTCTGCCCAGCGCCACGCCTGGCGATGGCCAAACAGGCTCCAGCGCGAGAAACTGTCGTCCGCGCTGACGCTCAGGTTCATCGCCACCGACTCATCAATAAAGATGCACTCTTTACGCCGCTCTTCCGGCACCAGCGCCATGCGCTGGCTGACCGAATCGTGCGGGGAGCGCGGCTGCCACGGCTGGCCGTGCAGCTCTCCCCGACTGACGCGGCTTTTACTGGCGCCAAACAGCGCTTTGCACAGTTCGGTCTTGCCGGCACCAGCCAGTCCGGCGATGCCAAGAATTTCGCCCTGATGCAGCCGCAGCGAGATATCCTGCAACAGGTGTTCGTCATGCAGTCCGTCGACCGCCAGCAGCAGCGGCTGCGGCTGTGGTTCACGCCGGGCGGGATAGATGTCGGTGAGCTGATGCCCAAGCATTTTTTCCACAATCTGCTCGTCGCTTAGCGCTGCCATCGGGCCGCTCTCAATCAGCCGGCCGTCGCGCAGCACCGTCAGGCGATCGCAAATCGCTTTCAGTTTGTGAATACGGTGAGAGATAAATATCACGCCGATACCGCTGGCCTGCAGGCGACGCACCACGGTGAACAGCCGCTCGCTCTCATGCGCTGGTCGAGCGGGGCGGTGGGTTCATCCAGAATCAGAAAACGGCAATGATGCGACAGCGCACGCGCCAGCAGGATCTATTGCTTTTCAGCTAGGGTACAGCGCTCGACCAGCCGATTGACGTCCAGCGTCACCTCCAGTTGCGCCAGTAAGGCTCGCGCCTGACGACGTATCTCACCCCAGCGGTAGCGGTGGCCCGGTTCCGCCAGCCGATCCAGCAGAATGTTTTCCGCCACGCTGAGCTGTGGCACCAGCGCCACATCAACCTCCTGCTGAACCAGATGAATTCCCAGCTGCTTCGCCTCGCGCGGGCTGCGGAGGGTGACCGGAACGCCATCCAGCAGGATCTCGCCGCTGTAGTGACTGTGAGCGCCGGACAGCACCGCCATCAGGGTCGATTTTCCTGTGCCATTCGCGCCGGTCAGCGCGTGAACAGAGTGGCCTTCACTAACGAAATCTACCGATGAGAGTGCGGCAAACCCGCCAAAAGCGATGGAGATGTTACGCATCTCGAGGCGGTTTTACGCAGCCATGTCACCATTCTCCTGAAGAATCACTGGCCGCATTTTTTCCTGAAGCTTCAGGCGCGGCAACGACCGAAAGCGCATAAGCTAGCACGAAACGGTATTAGCCATCCAGATATCTGGAAATAACGGCGGCTAAAACCAGAGAAGCGTGAAAGCGTGGTGTATTCAGGTGGGGAAGGGCATTCGGGGTGGTGAATTATGCTGTTGCGGCACGGCGGGCATAAAAAAACCAGGCCGAAGCCTGGTTAAACTTTTTGCGGTGAGATTACTTTTCTGGCACCACCTTCAGCAAGGTGGTCAGCAATTTCCAGTAAAGGCCGACGCTTTCAATGTGTACCTGCTCATCCGGTGAGTGCGGACCGGTGATGGTCGGACCGATCGACACCATATCCATCTGCGGATACGGTTTTTTGAACAGACCGCACTCCAGACCGGCGTGAATCACCTGAATGTTTGGCGTTTTGTCGAACAGCGCGATATAGGTCTGACGGGTCAGCGCCATGATCGGCGAGTCCGCGTCTGGCTGCCAGCCTGGGTAGCCGCCTTTCGCTTTGGTCTGCGCGCCTGCCAGCTGGCCCAGCGAGGTCAGCATCTGCACCACATAATCGCGTCCGGTGTCGATCAGTGAACGGATCAGGCCGTTGATTTCTGCTTTATCCGCGTCCATCGTCACCACACCGATATTCAGCGAGGTTTCGACCACGCCTTTGGCGACGTCCGAGTTACGGATTACGCCGTTCGGCGTGCTGTTCAGCAGATTAAGGAAGCGATCGCGGCTGTCGACGGTTAATGCTTCACCCTGATGCGCCAGCGGTTCGGTGACCAGCGCGATGTTCGGCTCTTTAATGCCATGCTCGTTCTGGATAGCGGTCAGGAAATGCGCCGCAGCCGATTTCAGCGCATCGGCCTTGTGGCTGTCGACCGCAACGGTCGCAAAGGCTTCACGCGGGATGGCGTTACGCAGCGTACCGCCGCTGAACGCCAGCAGACGCAGATCCAGTTCGGCAGCGTGCGCCGCCAGGAAACGCGCCAGCAGTTTGTTGGCGTTGCCGAGGCCCATATGAATGTCGGCACCGGAGTGGCCACCGCGCAGCCCTTTCAGCGTCAGCTTCAGGGTCTCAAAGCTGGCAGGTATCGCTTCACGGGTCAGTGGCAGGGTGGTAACGAAGTCGATACCTCCCGCGCATCCCATGTAGATCTCACCTTCTTCTTCCGAGTCGGTGTTGATCAGAATTTCAGCCTGCACCCAGTTCGGTTGCAGACCGAAAGCGCCATCCATGCCAGTTTCTTCGGTCATGGTCAGCAGCACTTCCAGCGGGCCGTGGGTCAGGCTGCTGTCAGCCAGTACCGCCAGCGCTGATGCCATACCGATGCCGTTGTCAGCACCCAGCGTGGTGCCGCGCGCTTTGACCCATTCGCCGTCAATCCACGGCTGAATCGGCTCTTTGGTGAAGTCGTGCACGGTATCGTTATTCTTCTGCGGCACCATATCGAGGTGTGCCTGCAGCGCGACCGGCTTGCGGTTCTCCATCCCGGCGGTGGCGGGTTTACGGATCAGGATATTGCCGACCTGATCGCGCTCACACCAGAAGCCTTGCTCTTCGGCCCAGCCGACGATGTAATTCGCCAGCGCTTCTTCATGAAAAGAGGGATGAGGAATGGAGCAAATCTTAGCGAAAATATCCCACAGTGGCTGTGGAGAGAGTTGAGACAATTCAGACACGACAAGTCTCCTGTGTTAGTGCGCCTGACCAGCCGGACATCGCGAGTTTCCAGTGAAAGATCTCCGCCAGCGAATCTGGCGAGATGGCCTGAGAATATCACTGTTTTTCCCCGGGTGCGCACTCAGACGCGCTAAAAAGCCGCAACCGACGCGTGGGTGCTGGTTTTTAGCGCGTCAACTACTTATAATTTCGCGCAACCTTTTCCCCGTTGCACATTTTTAAGCCACTCCGGTTGGCTGGGATTCCTATTCTATATTCTATGAGCGAAAAATACGTCGTTACCTGGGACATGCTACAGATTCATGCCCGTAAACTGGCTCAGCGCCTGCTTCCTGTTGAACAGTGGAAAGGCATTATCGCGGTCAGCCGCGGCGGTCTGGTACCGGCTTCGCTGCTGGCGCGTGAACTGGGGATTCGCTATGTCGATACCGTTTGCATCTCCAGCTACCATCAGCGCGAAATGAAAGTACTGAAGCGCGCAGAAGGCGATGACGAAGGCTTCATCGTGATTGACGACCTGGTGGATACCGGCGGAACAGCGCAGGCGATCCGCGAGATGTACCCGAAAGCCCGCTTCTGCACCATTTTTTTTTGCCAAGCCAGCTGGCCGCCAGCTGGTCGATGATTACATCGTCGACGTTCCGAAGAACACCTGGATTGAGCAGCCGTGGGACATGGGCGTGGTCTACATCCCGCCGACCGTTAAAAACTGATTAATCTTTCCTGAACAACGCCCGGTTTTCCGGGCGTTGTGCTTTCTACACCTCGCACCCTGACCTGGCGTACAGTACACTAAGCCATCGCCGTTTTATGCCGCAGGAGAAGTGAGTATGTCGAGCAAAAATCTCAGCGAAGAGTTGTTCAAACCACGCTTTAAACATCCTGAAACCTCTTCTTTAGTGCGTCGCCAGCATCACGCGACCCCGGACGTGCAGTCCGCCCTTGATGGCGACAGCCAGCGCGGCTGGTATCGCATGCTGAATAAGCTGATGTGGACCTGGCGCGGCCTGACGCCGCAGGAGATCAGCGAAGTGCTGGCGCGCATCGCCATCAGCCACGTTGAGCATACCGACGAGACGCTGCTGGACACGGTGATCGGTTTTCGCGGCGGCAACTGGAATTTTGAATGGTGCCGCCAGGCGGGCTTCTGGCAGCAGAAAGCGCTGGAGTGCAGCGACGACAGCGAAGCGGGCGAGTACTGGCTGCATGCTGCCCATCTCTACAGCGTGGCCGCCTATCCCTATATCAAAGGTGATGAGCTGGCCGACCAGGCCCAGACGCTGGCTAACCGCGCCTATGAAGAGGCGACGCAGCGTCTGCCGGGTGAGCTGAAGCCGCTGACTTTCGCCATCAGCGGCGGCAGTCTGGTCAGCGGTTTCTTGCATATGCCGTCAGGCGTCGACGCCCCTTATCCGACCGTACTGTTCTGTGGCGCACTCGACTCGCTACAAAGCGACCACTACCGCCTGTTCCATGACTATCTTGCGCCGCGCGGCATCGCGATGCTGACCATTGATGTGCCGTCGGTCGGCAACTCGGTGAAGTGGACGCTGAATCAGGACACCAGCTTTTTGCATCAGCAGGTGCTGCGTCAGCTGGAAACGGTGCCGTGGGTCGATAACACCCGCGTGGCGGCGTTTGGCTATCGCTTTGGTGCCAACGTGGCGGTGCGGCTGGCTTATCTTGAGTCGCCACGGCTGCGGGCGGTCGCCTGTCTCGGCCCGATTGTGCATGCGCTGCTGACCCAGACTGCGCTGCAGGATGAGATCCCGGATATGTACATGGATATGCTGGCAAGCCGGCTCGGCATGGCCCCCTCGTCTGACAACGCGTTGCGTACCGAACTTAATCGCTATTCGCTGAAAACCCAGGGACTGCTGGGCCGGCGTACCCCGACGCCGATGCTGTCAGGCTACTGGCAGAACGATCTGTTCAGCCCGGAAGAGGAGAGCAAACTGATCGCTAACTCCTCGGCGGAGGGCAAAGCGCTGCTGATTCCGGTGAAACCGATTATGGTCAGTTTTGATCGGGCGCTAAATGAAATTTGCGACTGGCTGGAGAAGCGTTTAAAAAGGTAACTGGCAAAATTTACAGTATTTGCTACAATCGCCACCTGAATCATTGCGGGCTGCTGCAGCGCGCTTCGCTGACCCCGGGCGGTTATGCCAGTGATGTGGCGTAAAGCGGGCAGCGACAGTCAGGATGATTGAGGGTCGATATCGGTCAAAACCTATGGAGAATTAGCATGACGTTACCGAGTGGTCACCCCCGCAGTCGCCTGCTTAAGCGCTTCACTGAGCTGGGACCGTATATCCGCGATGGGAAATGTGGTGAAACCCGTTTCTTTTTCGACTGCTTGGCTGCCTGCGTCAATGTGAAACCGGCACCGGCACCGGAACTGCGTGAATTCTGGGGCTGGTGGATGGAACTGGAAGCACAGGCCGATCACTTTACCTATGTCTACCATATCGGTCTGTTCGATAAAGAGGGCGACTGGTCTGTGGCGACGGTTAAAGGCAAAGAGAATACGGCGCGGGTGGAAGAGACCTTACGTAACTTTCATACCCGTCTGAAAGCGATGCTGCACGAATCCGAGCTTGATCTGATTCCGGCCAGCGATTTCGATGAGAAACCGGTGAAACTGAGTGCCTGATTGCAGCGTTCTGCAAATAAGAAAGGGCGAGTTGAAAAACTCGCCCTTTTTTTATCAGACACACTTCACATTGAGGGTAACGCACTGCGGGCCCGCCGCCGCCACAGCAATCAACAGGGACGGCGCCGGCCCGACAGATATCAGAACTGGTAGGTCATCCCCACGGCAACCACGTCATCGTTGTTGATTGACAGTGTGTTGTCGTCATCCAGCTGGTTAATTTAGTAATCAACAAAGGCGGACATATTTTTGTTGAAGTAGTAGGTGGCGCCCACGTCGATATATTTCACCAGATCCGCATCGCCGATACCGTTTTCGATATCTTTGCCTTTGGTCTGGACGTAACCGATAGAAGCACGCAGGCCGAAATCGAATTGATACTGCGCCACCAGTTCGATGTTCTGTGCTTTGTTAGCAGCACCGGCCACCGAGGCACCGTTGTTGCGGTTGGTACCGCTGATTGGCGTCATATTACGGGTGTCGGTATAAATCGCCGCCAGGTAAACGCTGTTCGCATCATATTTGACGCCCGCGCCCCATGAATCTGCGCGATCACCGCCGTCGTAAGCACGTACCTGCTGCTGGTTGGTGCGGTCAGATGAGGTGATGGCACTCATCAGGCTCACGCCGCTATCGCCCAGCGTGTAACCGAGTGACGCACCGTAGCCATCGCCGTTCTGGCGGTTGATGTCGGTACGGCTGTTGGCGCTGCTGGCGTCATTTTTGCCCTGATACTGCAGCGCAAATTTCAGACCATCCACCAGGCCGAAGAAATTATTGTTGCGGTAGGTTGCGACACCGGTGGAGCGCTGGGTCATAAAGTTATCAGAACGCGCGGTGCCGTCACTGCCAAATTCCGGGAACACGTCGGTCCAGGACTCCACGTCATACAGTACGCCGTAGTTACGACCGTAATCGACCGAGCCATACTGTGAGAATTTCAGGCCGGCAAAACCGAGGCGGGTCTTGTTGCCGTTGTTGGCATCGCTGCCTTCGGAGTTATTGACGTTGTACTGATATTCCCACTGACCGTAACCGGTCATCAGGTCGTTGATCTGCGTCTGGCCTTTGAAGCCGATATGCACGTAGGATTTGTCGCCATCTGAGCCGGCATTATCGCTGAAGTAGTGTTCAGCTTTAACTTTGCCGTAAAAGTCCAGTTTGTTGCCATCTTTGTTATAGACTTCGGCAGCCTGTGCGGTAGACGCCAGCGCCAGAGCAGAGATGATCATTGCCAGTGTGCTTTTCTTCATTTGCTATCAATCCCAATGTGTACGTCAAAAAGTTGTGAAAGTTTTTTGTAAAGCACCGACTTTTTACCGGGCGGTGATGAACTTTTTATGACGCTTTTCGTGATTTCTTGTTAATCGTGAACTTTTGGTCTACGCCCTTGTCCGCGTAAAATCGTGCTTTATCCCCCGCTGGCTGTTGGCTTCCTTATTGACTCCTGTTAAAACGTCCTTCCGTAAAAATTTTTCACTACGGCAGGAAATATGAGTGGCAGTCAGACCTTAGTGGTCAAATTGGGTACCAGCGTTCTCACCGGCGGATCACGCCGGCTGAATCGGGCGCACATGGTGGAGCTGGTTCGCCAGTGTGCGCAGCAACATGCTGCAGGCCACCGCATTGTGATTGTGACCTCTGGCGCGATGGCGGCCGGATGCGAACATCTGGGTTACCCCGAACTGCCGCCGACCATCGCCTCAAAGCAGCTGCTGGCTGCGGTGGGGCAGAGCCGTCTGATCCAGCTGTGGGAACAGTTATTCTCTATCTACGGCATCCACATCGGTCAGATGTTGCTGACCCGCGCGGATATGGAAGATCGCGAACGTTTCCTGAATGCCCGCGACACGCTGCGCGCGCTGCTGGATAACCACATCGTGCCGGTGATCAATGAGAACGACGCGGTGGCGATCGCCGAGATTAAAGTGGGCGACAATGACAATCTCTCGGCGCTGGCGGCGATGCTCGGCGGGGCCGACAAGCTGCTGCTGCTGACCGATCAACAGGGGCTGTTCACCGCCGATCCGCGTAATAATCCCGACGCTGAGCTGATCAGCGACGTGCATGTGATTGATGATGCGTTACGCTCATTAGCCGGTGGCAGCGTTTCCGGGCTGGGCACCGGCGGCATGTCGACCAAGCTTCAGGCGGCCGATGTCGCCTGCCGTGCCGGTATCGATGTGATCATCGCCTCAGGCAGCCGCAGTGGCGTGATCGGTGATGTGATTGACGGCAAGCCCGTCGGCACGCTGTTTCATGCTCAGCAGTCACCGCTGGAAAACCGTAAGCGCTGGATATTCGGCGCACCGCCGGCGGGCGAACTAACGGTGGATGATGGCGCGCTGGCCGCGATTATTGAACGTGACAGTTCACTACTGCCGAAAGGGATCCGCGCGATTCAGGGCAATTTCTCCCGCGGAGAAGTGATCCGCATCCGCAGCCTGCAGGGACGCGATATCGCCCACGGCGTGTCGCGCTACAACAGCGATGCGACGCGCATGATTGCCGGCCACCACAGCCAGCAGATCAGTGAAATTCTCGGCTATGAATATGGCCCGGTGGCGGTTCACCGCGACGACATGATCGTCAGTTAAGGAGCAGACAATGCTTGAAGAGATGGGAAAAGCGGCCCGCGCGGCAGCATATTGCGTGGCCGATCTGTCGACCGCAGAGAAAAATCAGGTCCTGATGACCATTGCCGATCGTCTGGAAGCTGAAAGCGCCGACATTCTGGCCGCCAATGAACAGGACTTAGCCGAGGCGCGCCAGAACGGTATGAGCGCGGCACTGTTAGATCGGCTGACGCTGAATCCACAGCGGCTGAGCGGCATCGCCAGCGACGTCCGTCAGGTTTGTCAGCTGGCCGATCCGGTCGGACAGTTGATCGATGGCGGTCAGCTCGACAGCGGGCTGCGTATCGAACGCCGCCGTGTGCCGCTCGGCGTGGCAGCGGTGATTTACGAAGCCCGTCCCAATGTGACGGTGGATGTTGCCAGCCTGTGTCTGAAAACCGGCAATGCGGCGATTTTACGCGGTGGTAAAGAGACGTGGCGCACCAATGCCGCTACAGTGCGCGTCATCCAAAACGCCTTACAGCAGCACGGTCTGCCGACGGCTATCATCCAAGCGATTGAGAACCCCGATCGTGAACTGGTGAATCAGCTACTAAAGCTGGATCGTTACGTCGATATGCTGATTCCGCGCGGCGGCGCGGCGCTGCATAAGCTGTGCCGCGAAAACTCTACCATTCCGGTGATTACCGGCGGAATCGGGGTATGCCACATCTACATCGATGAAACCATGGAGATTGAACCGGCGCTTGAGGTGATCGTTAATGCCAAAAAGCAGCGCCCCAGCGCCTGCAATTCGCTGGAGACGCTGCTGGTAGATCAGGCGATTGCCGACCGCTTCCTGCCGGCCTTCAGCGCCCGGATGGCGCAGGAAAATATTGTGTTGCATGCTGACAGCAACGTGCTGGCGCAGCTGCAGGTGGGTCCGGCGCAGGTGATGCCGGTCAGTCTGACGCAGTACGATGATGAGTGGCTGTCGCTCGATCTCAACGTGAAGCGGGTGGCGGATATGGATGAGGCGATTGACCATATCCGGACGCACGGCACCCAGCATTCCGATGCCATTCTGACCCGCAGTACTCGCAATGCCACGCGCTTTGTTCGTCAGGTCGATTCCTCTGCGGTCTACGTTAACGCCAGCACCCGCTTTACCGACGGCGGACAGTTCGGTCTGGGGGCGGAAGTCGCCGTCAGTACCCAGAAGCTGCACGCACGCGGGCCGATGGGATTAGAGGCGCTTACCACCTACAAATGGATTGCCTGGGGCGACGACACGCTGCGGCCATAACCCCCCATTTTTTTAGCGCCCGATTTCGGGCCAGTCATATATAGAGTTTCTCACCTGTAAGATAATTTTTCGCCGCTGCCGGGTCGCTTGCACGAATAAAGATGGCTGAATTTCACGCAATTCCTTACGTAAGATTCCCGAAAGCCGGGGCTGCGCGCTGCCTGAGGCAATATTTTTTGTTCGGCTGCAAACGGAAAGGGATAATGATAATTAGAAATGCTTGATAAAGCGGTTAGGTAGTAAAGGGACGGTAATATAAAATGAACTGGTAGCAATAATGAAAATAACATCCAGTACCTCCTCTATGGCTGATTATTAACTAATGGTTAAAAAACAAAGTACAAGACAAGCTTTCACCGCCAGGTTGATTGCGGCCTGTGAGAGTGCCGGCATGTCGGACATGGACGAAACAAACAGGTTGCTAAGGCCCTGCAACAGCAAGGCTGTAAGATTTCAACGCCGGGAGTGTGGAAGTGGTTTAACGCCCAGTCAGTGCCCGATGGCGGCAACCTGCTGGCTCTCAGCCAGCTGCTTGGCGTCAGGGTGGAGTGGCTGCAGTACGGGATGGAGCATCCGGCTGAACCGGTGACGTTAAGCGCACTGACCGGCCATAAAAACGCCTTTCGCGTTGATAGTCTCGACATCGGCCAGAAAAGTGCGGCGGGTCTGCTTGCGCGCGATGTGTTTGTCGAAACCATCCAGGCCATCGAGTACGGTCAGGATGAGGCGCGTGTGCTCTTCAACGGCCGGCCGGCAGAAAATATTCGCCTAATCGCCATCAACAGCGATTCGATGGCCGACACCTTTGCCCCGCGCGATCAGCTGTTTGTCGACATCAGCGTGCGGATGTTTGACGGTGACAGCATCTACATTTTCACCCTCGACGAGCAGCTCTACCTGAAGCGCCTGCAGCTACAGCACAAGAAAATCGCTGTAATATCAGACAATAAACGCTATGAAACCTGGTATCTCAACCACGATGATGTGGCCAGCCTGAAGGTTCTGGCGAAAGTCATCATGAGCCAGGCACGACACTATCAGATCCTCGGTTAAGCTCGCTGTCAGCGGGCGAGACCGCCAGCCTGCAAAAAAATAATCGACATAAATTCAAAAATTTAACCATTGGTAAATAAAAAATTAACCAGCAGTGTTTGATAAAGCATAAGAACCTGTTAATAATTTGAACATGGATGAACGAAGCAGTCCTTTCAGGGATGACCCGCTCTTAAACAATTGAGGCGCTGCACAAGCGCGAATCGAACCACCCAAAAGTCAGTGAACTTTGGGACGGGGTGGATGCGCAAAATGCAGCGTCGTCAGATGCCGTTTATTCCCCTTCGCCTACTTTCCACCTGGCTGCTCACGCAGCCGGGCGGTGAGTGTGCGAGCTTGAATCACGACATTCGGGCCCGTTCGGTTCGCCGAAAGCTCGCGCCTGCCACCCCATCGCCAAAGACTCATTCACAGGAGGAGTTATGGCGATAATTCACTATGGCAAAAGCGTTTTTATGGGCAACGCAAGTGCTCGTCGCCATCGGCGGCGCCAACCTCTCAGCAGCCTGAAACAGGGCATCGACCAGGCACTGAAATTCCCACCCGAAACATCCACCCTGCGACGTGTAGAACAAATCTGCCAGCGTCAGGTCACCCCGTGCCAAAAATCAGGATACGCCCAGCTTCGACAATTGCTGTCTGCCGCACGTGCATCTCTACGCAGTGCGCTGATTAGCGTCAGAAATCTCCCGTTCACTCTCCCTGTTCAATTCTTGTCGCCTCCATTTTTCACTGGCCGCAATCCGGTTGTTTACTGTTCAGTTTCGCTGGAGGGTCATCCCTGCCTGCGGCTGAAGGTGTGAGGGTCATTGATCAGCGGACGTTATGTATTTTTTTTCACAGGGCCGAGTTGCTCTGACCCGTCATTGAGAAATCGTTATGAGCCAGATAATTGCAATGCTGAATTTTGAAGAAGGCTATGCCGACGTGCCTTATCTCGACACGCTGGGCTTTTCAACGGTCGCGGGAGGGATTCGTATCGGCCCGAAAGGCGCATCGCTGAGTAACTACGCGTTTCGCGTTCCACGGCGCGTCGGGGATGTATGGAAGCAATGCATCCTGGAAGGCAAGGTGCAGGACATGCAAAGTCGGGAGCTGCTGCGTAGTGCGCTGGCGAAGTGCAACGACGCCCGCACCGACGTGCTGCTGAGCATGGCCTATCAGCTGGGGGTCGATGGCGTAATGCAGTTTAAAAATATGCTCAGCGCCATTGCCAGTGAGAACTTCAACAAAGCCGCGGACGCGATGATGAACAGCCTGTGGGCACGGCAGACGCCAGGCCAGGCCAAGCGCCATGCTGAAGTGATGCGTAGCGGCACCTATGCGGTATACAGGGGGCTGCTATGAGATGGCTGATGTTCCTGATTGCCGTGCTGACGGCGATCATCATTCTGCTGCTGCAGCGCTTTACCACCCTGCAATTTGTCTCCCACGCCCGTCTGTTATTCAAAACCTGGTCGGTCTGGCTCGTGTCGCTGGGATCGTTGCTTAGCGCCTGGGCGCAATCCTTTCCCTCCGCCGCTGTGGATGCCTGGAGCGTGCTGCCGGAAGACGTTAAAGCGATTCTGCCGCACAACTACCTCGGGCTGGTCGGCGCTTTCATGGTGGAGATGGGGGTGATTGCTCAATTCGTTCGTCAGAAAAATCTGCTGAGTGAGAAAAAGCAGGTTGAGGTAACCAAATCATGACGCTGTCAACCACTTTACTCGGCAGCGGCTGGCACTGGATCGCGGCGCTGGCCGGCATCATTGCCGCGCTGGGTGCCAGCTATTTCGGCGGGAAGAAAATCGGCAAAGTGCAGCAAAAAAGCGCGTTCTGACGCCGAAAACGCACAACAACAGGCGTCCCGCGTCGAAGCGGTGGCGCAGCAGCAACAACATAATCGTGAGGAGGCCAACCGTGTGGCGACTCACAATCACAACCTTGATGACGATGCTGCTCGCGACAAGCTGCAGCAGTCGAAATACCACTAACCCTGAGCTGGTTGCGATAACCGATTCAGCCTGCGTTCTGTTTTCCCATCTTTATACCTACGGCGATGACGCACAAAAGATGGACGTTCGCACCGTGCGCGCTATCAACACCCACAACGACATGTGGGACACCCTCTGCGGCCACCCGGCCTCTGTTAAGTAACCTGCTGATAATCAGCTATTTATCTAAGTGATCCTGAGGAAGATACTATGATCGAAGTTAACTCTTTTGCTGAACTGCGTACAACTCCCCCATCAAAATCAGGTGAAATTGCGATCCTGAAACGCTATTACGACAAAGACTCGAGCTTCCGTGGCGGCGCGGATTTTGTTGGTTTTCTCAGTACTACTCCACTGAAAGACGATGGCGGTACGGTTGCGATCGGCAACGGTTTTTACTGGAAACGCACCATTAACGATCCCACTGAAGTGAATATCCTGCACTTTGGCGCAAAAGGGGATGGCGTAACCGATGATACCGACGCGTTCAAGCGGATGCTGGCGTGGACGCAGACCTACAACACTTACGTGAAAGCGCTGCCGGTACGTTTTCCCGGTGGCCGGTTCCTGATTTCGCCTATCGATCTCAGCGATACCGAAATCCCGTTCTTTGGCCTGTTAGAGGACGATCCGGAGCTGGGCTCACTGCCGCGCACCACGATTATTTCCGATAAAAGTGCCAATACCGTGTTTAAAGTAAAGGCCCGCCGTACCGCCATCAAAGGCATTGTCTGGAACGGGCAGGCTAGCGCCGATACCAGCGCCAAAGTCACTATTTTACCCTAACAGTGCAGCAACAATCAGCCGTTCTTCGAAAACACCTGTATCGAAGGGCAAACCGTCAATATCAGCTGCTTCCGGGCGCAAAGTACCGGCGGCACGGTATTTAAGCTGCAGGATACGCTCGACAGTAAGTTCGACCAGATCTACACCACCAGCACCTTTTCACGGGTGTTTGATGTCGGCTGGTCGAACTCACCCAATGGCGTCTGGGATCACTCGACCGCAATCGAGTTAAGCAACGCGGACTTCCAGTCCGGCTACAGCGATGCCACCCTCTATATGCCGCGCATGACGCAGGGCATCCTGCGTAACGTCTGGATTGAGCATACCCGCAATCCGGGCGATCTGTCTGACGGTGGCTGGACCATTGATACGCTGAACATTGAAGACTGCGGTACGCCGCTCAACCTCAACAATGCTCGCGTCATCATGCGTCAGATTAACCTGCAGGGGCGCAAAAATCACTAACGACTTGGCCGCCGGTAAATGGCTGTCGACCTTTGAATACGGTTATCGCCGTGATGAAAACCACGGCAGTTTTCTGACTGGTTCGCTGCGGGTAGGCTATTTCAGCGGCTATAAGGTGGTGAACAACACCGATACCGATAACTGGTATCGCCTGGGGCAACTCTACTTCCCGAACCCTAACCAGGCGTGGGTCATGGAACTGATCGGGAAAGCGGATGCCACCACGCCATCTGGCACGGCGGGGTCGCCGGTCAACCTGCCGGGGACCGGCAGAACACTGATTAATCTGCAGCGACTGGAGACGGTGTGGGCGTATGCGTATCACATGGGCCAGCCTTCGGTGATGGATATCCGTTACGGCCGGGTAGGGACCACCTACGCCGTGATATGGGTCAAGCTGCGGGCCAACAGCGGCGAAACCATGTTCAACCTGAAGACCACCGGGCCGACCCGTTTCGATACCGGTTCCTGCTCGCTGTTCCAGTCTGATATGTCGGTGGTGACTGACATTACCAAAGTAGGGACGCTGAAACCGGCTGCACGCTTCGGCATGCATAATGGACTGGCCGGCATTGGTGCCAATGAAAAAGGGGTGGTGAAACTCGCAACGGCGGCGGGAACCCCGGCCAATAAAACGGCGCCGACCGGTTTTGTGCTGATCAATATCAACTGTGTTGACCGCAAGGTCCCTTACTACGATTGATGATTGGCACGTTTTGGGCGAGGCAGCGGCCTCGCCCTTTTTTTGTCTGACGCCTGCGCTGTGGGCATCGGCTGTCAGATGATCTGCTGCGAAAATCCGCAGTTAAGCGCCGCCTCTCTTGACGTATTTCCGCTTTTTTCCTAACGTATTTCCCCTCTAATCCCACCCGTTTGCCGGTATAGCTCAGTTGGTAGAGCAGCGCATTCGTAATGCGAAGGTCGGAGGTTCGACCTCCTCTTACCGGCACCAGTTTTCTCTTTTTCAGATGCTCTTCTTCTATTAGCTCCTTATTACGCCCGTTTGGCCGGTTAACCTCTGCCGGGATCGCGCTTGCCGCTTTCTTCTCAGGGCAACAGCGCTAGCGCGCGTTGCGCCAATCTCTTTTCAATTCGGCAGAGGAGGGCGTGCGACTCGCACAGACCGGCTTCTGGCGATTAATTTCAATTGCCGCTTGCGTCACTGAAAGAAGTGTGGCCTAATGAATCGTCGGTTTGATTAACAGACACTATCAAAGTAAGTATCCAAAGCAGTTCTCATCTTTAAGTTTGTCGCGAGACATCCCTTCTTTTTGAGCCTTCTCTTACGTTCTGATTAAAATCTGTTCTCAGGCCATTATGCCGGAAGGCTCGATATATTAAGGATTTAAGCATGTCTAACAAAATTCGCGGTACCGTTAAGTGGTTTAACGTAGAGAAAGGCTTCGGTTTCATCTCTCCTCAGGATGGCAGCAAAGATGTATTCGTACACTTCTCTGCAATCCAGGGCACTGATTTCCGTTCATTAGATGAAGGTCAACAAGTTGAGTTTACAGTAGAAAATGGCGCCAAAGGCCCAGCTGCTGCGAACGTTGTTGGTCTCTAAGGACTGAAAATTACATTTAAAATGTCCTCACTGTAATGGCTCACAGTTTCGTACATCAAACTTTGATGTTACAAGAGCCAATCCGCATGGAGCGAAATGCATTTTCTGCAAATCTGTCGTTGTTCAGGTGAACGCGGCGAGGATTGCACTTCAGAGCCAGCCTCGCGCTCTCTGATTAAAGGCTAACTGAGCTTTATAGCGTTGTTGCATTTACTGTAATGAAAGGCTGCCACTGGCAGCCTTTTTTGTTTCTGTAATTCTGCTTCTGTCTCTGCTTCCTCTGATGTTCCCGCTATTCTGTTGCTTACCCATGGCTCCGCCTGTTTGCTGGCGAACGGCCTGACTCCATCGCTTCTCTTCTCAACAGCGATTAACGCCAGGTTCAGGCGCTGATCCGGCCGTAACACTATTGGGACAACAACGTCACGGCCCGCCGGAGCAGGCCGCTGGTACCAACTTCGCTACTTATCAGCAACAGTATCAGGCACGGTGTGCTGCGTTCAGCGAGAGCTGTCCAACCTTAAACACGCTCATCGCCTGCGCCATCCGCTCAGCCTGATCCTGCAGGGCTTGTGAAGCTGCAGATGCTTCCTGCACCAGCGCGGCGTTCCGCTGTGTCACCGCTTCCATCTGGGTAATCGCCATGTTAATCTCACTGATGCCGCTGCTGGCGATGGTGATTTCACTCATGATTTTTGCCACGCTCTGTACGCTGTTAACCACTTCGCCAATGGTAGAACCGGCATGGGTAACCATGCTTACTGCCTTCATCCACCTTCGCGACCGAATCTTCAATCAGCACTTCGATCTCTTTGGCAGCCGCCGCTGAACGCTGCGCCAGATTACGCACTCCAGAGGCGACCACGGCAAAGCCACGCCCCTGTTCACCGGCACGTGCGGCTTCAACGGCTGCGTTCAGCGACAGAATGTTGGCCTGAAACGCAATGGAATCAATCACGCTGATAATGTCGACAATCTTCTTCGACGACAGGGCGATCGCCTCCATCTTCTCAATCACCTGTTCCATTACCACACCGCCTTCGCGTGCCACGCTGGAGGTGCTGGCTACCAGCTGGTTGGCTTCACGGGCGTCGTCCGCGTTGTGCTTAACGGTAGAGGTCAACTGCTCCATCGCAGAGGCGGTCTCTTCCAGCGAGCTGGCCTGCTGCTCGGTACGGATGGAGAGATAAAGGTTGCCGCTGGAGATCTGGTTTGATGCCACCGCAATGGTATCGTAACCGGTACGTACCTCGGTGACAATGGAGAGCAGATTATCGTTCATCCGTTGCAGCGCCTGCATCAGCACGCTGGTCTCGTCGCGTGACGTCACCTGAATTTTTGAGCTCAAATCGCCGGCGGCAACGCGCTCGGCAACATCAACCGCGGCCCCCAGCGGGCGCACGATTGAACGCGTCAGGAAAAAGCCCAACATAATTGAGGCCAGAATCGCCAGCGCAGAGAAAATCAGCGTGATGGTAATTGCTGACTGACCATTGGCCACGATACTCTGTCCTTCGCCGTGCAGTTGAGAATCCTGAGAATTGGCAAATGCGACAGCATCATCAAGGAATTTGTTCTGGGTCGCGGTCATCGACTTCAGCACACAGGCGCTAGCAGCGTCGAAATTGCCGCTTTTCACCAGCGTAATCAACTCCGCTTTGGCCTTCTCAAACGCTTCGGCCGAGGCCAGCAAACCGGCAATTTTTTTTACCGACCGCCGTAACCTAGATGTCGGCGATCTTTTTCATGGCGGCGTTAGTACGCTGGGTCGCTTCGTCCAGCTGATCGTAGCGTTTTACGTTCATTTCCGGTCGGTTGGTGTCGATCACGATGCCGCGCAGGTATTTGATCTGATCGTTGACACCATCGCGCACATCAAATGCCAGACGCACTTTTACGTAACGATCGTCCACGATCGACGCAATAGCGGTTTTAATGCTGTTAATTTTCGTTATGGATGTCACACCAATAACTATCAGTAACGTCACAACAATACCGAAGGCTGCAGCGAGCCGCATACCCACCTTCATATTCTTGGTACTGACCACGTTCTTTTCCCCGTTTTATTATTTATCAATTTTTTATCAGCAATCAGGTTCCTTGCTGCTGTGCGCGATTCACCTGCTGTGCCCGGCATCGTGTCGCCGAAAAAAGGGTGATCTCGCGCACACTGTTATCGGAGCGTTAAGCTTTACCTTTAATTTTTTTGAAGTAACAGGCAGGAGAAAGCACACCATTAACCGCATGGATTAATCGTGTTTAACAAAACTGCCCGGATAGATAAAAGAGGAAGGCCGGAGGTGATCGGTTGGGCTGACAGCCACAAAACTGGCAGCCTGAACCGTAAGGGATGAAAGAAGTTAGAAAACTAAGAAGTAGAGGCCCACCCAGAACAGGGCGCTAATCTAGGCAAGCTGGCGTAAACGGCCACGCAGCACGTTTTGACGGGAGGTAACAGGTAAGGTTTCGCTGTGCATGGGTAAAATTTCTGGCTAAGTAGTTGAAGACGCAGTGCGAAACAGGCCAGAGCGGCAGACCGAGCGCGAGCGCGCCGGTCTGCATTCGCTTAGCGTGCTGCTTCGAGAACGTTAAAAATCACGTCAGAGAGTTCGTTTAACTCGAACTTGGCGACATAACCGTCGGCACCCACTTTGCGGACGTGATCTTCATTGGCGCTGCCTGACAGTGAAGAGTGGATCACCACCGGCAGACGTTTCAGTATTTCGTCACGCTTGATGTTGCGGGTCAGGGTAAAGCCATCCATCTCCGGCATTTCCAGGTCAGTCAGGACAAAGGCGATTTTGTCGTGAATCGACTCACCTGCCGCCTGCGCCTCCTGGCTCATCAGCTTGAGTTTTTCCCACTCTTCCAGGCCGGTATTAAACATCAGCGATAGAATCCCCATGCTCTTGAGACCCTGTTCCAGCAGCTGGCGCGCCACTTTGGAATCTTCCGCCACAATGGCGACGGCACCAGGGCGATAGTTAAATTCACGCGCTTTGGTGGCTTCAGGTTCCACACCGCGAACCGAAGGAATGATGTCATACAGAATTTGCTCAACGTCCAGCACCATCGCCAGCTCGTTGCTCTGTTTGTCACTGTCCAGACAGGCGATGCTGGTAATGTTGCGGCCACCGATCCCGGCTTCTGCGGTGTGCACCTGGCTCCAGTCTAGACGCACAATGTTTTCCACCGATTCGACGGCGAACGCTTGGGTGTTGCGCGCACATTCGGTCACCAGCAGCAGGTTCAGGCCGGTTTCCGGCACACAACCTGCCACCGCCGGCAGGTCGATCACCGGGATGAACTGGCCGCGAATGCTTGCCATACCCAGCAGCGGTGAGCGCATGCCCGCGGCTTTGGTAATGGTTGGCATCGGCACCATTTCACGCAGCTTGAAAACGTTAATGCCAAACAGTTCTGACTTGCCTTTCAGCTGATCGGAACCTAAGCGAAACAGCAGCAGTTCGAATTTATTCGATAACGCGAGAATTCGCTCTCTCATCAATCTCTTTTTGAAAATTATCCATCGTTGCCTCTGCATTAACGCAGCTGGTGAAATAGGGTGTGAACAGGTTATCGGCAGCAAAAGGAAAAAGGTGAGAACAGAAGGGTGAAATAAAACAGAAGCCAATTATTGTGCTAGGCTTATCGGTGAAGGTTCGACATGGACACCTTTCCAATACAGGAGTGTGAAATGAAAAAAGTAATTTTAGCGTCGCTGTTGGTGGTAATGAGTGCTGGCGTGTACGCCGAGGAGGGAGGATACAAGGGCGGTGAAGCGCCGCCGCCGCAGCACAAACAGGATGCAGGCTATAAAGGTTCGGAAGATACCGGACAGACTCACATCGACCAGATTCGCGATTTCCGTCAGGGCGGATACGTGACGCTTGAAGGCTATATCGTGAAGAAAGAGCAGGGCGATACCTACCAGTTCCGCGATAACACCGGCACCTTACCGATCATTGCGCCACAGAAAACCTTTGATGGTAAAACCTACTCGGCTGAGGACAAAGTGCGCGTCAGCGGCGAGGTACATGGCAAAGGGAAGCAAACCACGCTGCATGTCACCCAGATTGACGAGCCGTAATAAGCAGGGCGAGGCGTCAGCCTCGCCTGTCGTGATTTAATCCTTCAGCAGAATCGCCCGGCACGCTTTGCCTTTGATTTTTCCCTGCTTCAGTTTCACCAGCGCACCTTTCGCCTGCGCGGCGTCAATCGCGACGTAAGCGTGGGTCGACGTCAGCACAATCTTGCCAATCTGGTCGGCGCGATAACCCGCTTCCCCGGTCAGTGCGCCGAGAATATCGCCCGGACGGATCTTGGCTTTACGGCCACCATCAATGCACAAGGTCATCATCGCGGCTGGCAACGGTTTACTGCTGCCTTTTTTCAGCGTGCTGGCGGAAATCCACGGCAGCTTCTGCTGCAGAAAATCTTCCAGCGCATGGGCGCGCGCCATCTCATCGGCTGCCACCAGGCTGACCGCGACGCCGTGCTTACCGGCGCGTGCGGTACGGCCAATGCGGTGCAGATGCACTTCCGGGTCCCATGCCAGCTGATAGTTCACCACCATCGCCAGCGATTTGATGTCGAGTCCACGGGCCGCCACATCGGTGGCAACCAGAACCCGACCACTGCCGTTGGCAAAGCGGATCAGCACCTGCTCACGATCGCGCTGCTCAAGGTCGCCATGCAGCGGCAGAGCGCTGATATCACGCGCGTTCAGCGCCGCGTTAATCTCATCGCATTCACGACGGGTGTTACAGAACACCACGCATGACGCAGGCTGGCGTTCGCTCAGCAGTGCTATCAGCAGCGACAGCTTTTCGCCGTGGCTGGCTTCAATGAACTGCTGCTCAATCGACGGCAGTTCGCTGACTTCTTCCGTCACCACTCTCAGCGCATCACGCTGGAAGCGGCTGCTGATGGCGGCGATGCCTTCTGGCCAGGTGGCGGAGAACAGCAGCGTCTGGCGTGAAGCGGGTGTGGCCTCAATGATGGTTTCCATATCGTCGCGGAAGCCCATCTCCAGCATCCGGTCAGCTTCATCCAGCACCAGCGTACGCAGGTTTTCCAGCTTCAGGTTTTCGCGTTTGATGTGATCCAGAATACGACCCGGTGTACCCACTACGATATGCGGCGGATGCACCAGCGAATCACGCTGGGCACTCATCGGCTGTCCGCCACACAAGGTCAGAACTTTAATATTGCGGGTGAAGCGTGCCAGCTGACGCAGCACGTTACCGACCTGATCTGCCAGTTCGCGGGTCGGGCAGAGAATCAGCGCCTGGGTCTGAAACCGGGCACTGTCGATATGTTGCAGTAAGCCAATACCAAAAGCGGCGGTTTTGCCGCTGCCGGTTTTCGCCTGCGCGCGCACGTCACGACCCTGCAGAATGGCGGGCAGCGTGGCGGCCTGAACCGGCGTCATGCTGGTGTAGCCCATCTCTCGAAGGTTATCGAGCTGGCTGTCGGGAAGCGTATTGAGGGTAGAAAAAGCGGTCACGGGCGCGGCCTCTGAGGCTGAAAGTGGAGGGCATTATTGCGCGCGCAAGTCTGGCAGAAAGCCGGCCTGACGGCAACGGGAACCTTGAGGTTAGCAGTATGAAATAATCTACTGCCGGCAGCCTAAGAATTAACCGAAGTAGAGCCAGAATTGGTGGTTTTTTTTAATCCTTTAGCGATGGTTAAAGAAAATACTGCCGCTACGTTTATTCATCAAGACCAGTCATTAGTTTATAACCTGCCGTTTTTAAAAATTTATTTCATTGTTAATCAGATAACTCCTTAAAAATAACTCCAGTAAAATAATTAAAAAATATCACACTTAATGCCGGATAAAAATCTGGCGCTAATTGCTTTATATTTAGCGCGCCATATTCCTGGTACAACGACCTGTAGAGGGTATTTTCATTGAGTAATAGCATCCAGGGACCACATGAGAATGTGCTTAAAATAGTAGGTCGCGCCGTACTGACACTGCACGTTCATGGAGAGAGCTTAATCAGCCGATAAGATCGCTTCAATGATCGGCTGTTATGCGGAAGATGAGCCCTGTGATCAGGAAGATCGTCGCTTATATGCGCTGGCAATGGAACTGATGTCGAATGATAAATGGGCTAAAACTGCCCGACAGGTGGGTCCATTCAGGTAAATGCAGAGCCTCCGAACCGGAGGCTCTGTTATTTCAGGCGGAAGCCAGCGCAAATACCGCTTTACTGCGCGAAAAGGTCGCCACCACCGGTGAAATACGCGCCACCGTTTCTGCAGAACAGCTCGCCGCAACCAACATCATACTGGCTTCATCGCCCGATTTCGGCCACTGACGCTCGCCTTTGGCCGACAGCGGCAGCTGATTACCGGTAGCAATCGCCAGCGCTCTCGACAGCGAAAACTCATCCGATCCCCGATAAAGCTGCGCATACAGGTTGGCTTTTTCCAGCATGCTGCCGGTGCCAAACGGCGACCAGTGATCGATAACGCTGTCGGTACCGGTCATTACGTTAATGCCGACGGCCTGTAACTGCGGAATCGGCATGGTGAGTTTACCGATCGGCAGGGTATAGGCGACGCTGAACTGCTGCTCCGCCAGCCCCTCAATCATCCTCTCCAGCGCGCTGCCCTCCAGCGTCGCCAGCGCAAAGCCGTGGCTCAGGGTCGCTTTGCCCTTCAGGGCGGGGTTACGGGCCACTGTATCGATCATGTACTGAATCGCCGCCACGCCAGCCGCTGAGGTTTCGTGCAGATGAATATCGACCCCACGCTGATAGTCGAGCGCAATCTGGAACATCGCATCCAGCGATTTTTCCATCGCGCCATCAACGTTGGTCGGATCGAGCCCGCCAACGTACTGTACGCCGCGCTGCATCGCCTCGCGCATCAGGCCATCAACCTGAGAATGCAGCAGGCCGTGCTGCGGAAAGGCTACGATTTCACAGGGGAACGCGGGGTGATTGGTCAGCGCCGCCTGCAGGTGATCGAGGCTTTGCAGGCCGCTGACCGGATCGATATTGCAATGGCTGCGGGCGCGGGTGGTGCCTTTGGCGTTCAGCAGCGCAATCAATCCTTCGGCCCGTGCCTGAGAATGCGGCAGCAGTAGAGCCCCCTGGGCATCCCATGCCGGCAGCGAAGGGTCGCCCTGGCCTGCCGGTTGCAGCCGATCAATTTTTCCGTCACGCACGCTGAGGTCATAAAGTGCGGTGCGGGTGGCAATAATCTCATCGCCCTCGCGTTCAAATCCCTCTTCCAGCCGTACGTTGCGCAGCAGATAGCGATCCTGATGCGGCAGGGCGCAGTAAGTTAACCGGCGAAAACGCAGGCGTTGTCTATACTTAGCTTCTTTACCAACAGGAGGAACAACATGACTATTCATAAGAAAGGTTCGGCGCACTGGGAAGGCGATATCAAGGGCAAAGGCACCGTCAGCACCGAAAGTGGTGTACTGAGCCAGCAACCTTATGGTTTCAACACCCGCTTCGAAGGCGCGAAAGGCACCAACCCGGAAGAGCTGATTGGTGCGGCGCATGCGGCCTGTTTCTCCATGGCGTTATCGCTGATGCTGGGCCAGGCGGGTCATCCGCCAGAAATTATCGACACCACCGCCGACGTCTCGCTGGATAAAAAAGGTGACGGCTTCGCCATTACCAAAATAGCGCTGACCAGCACTATTTCGCTGCCAGGCATTGATGAATCGACTTTCGATGAGATCATCAATAAGGCCGAAGCAGGTTGCCCGGTTTCTCAGGTGCTGAATGCGGAAATCACGCTGGATTACACCCTGAATAACTGATGCCGTCCACCGGTCGCCTTTTTGCGGCCTAGGCGTTATGCTACGCAGTACCGGTCCTGCAGCTGACCGAATCAGATGCGCCTTGTGGCGCATCTTCGCTTTCTGACGGGGAGGAAACCGATGTGACGAAGTATCGGGCGGCAAAAAAGCACTGGAAAATGGTGCTGGTTCTGTTTTGCATCTGTGGCGCGCTGCTGCTGATACGCTGGGCTGCGATGATTTGGGCCTGACCGGATGAACAGGATCTGCCGCCATAAGCTGGGCATATTATTGATGGTGATACTGGTACTTGAAGCGATTCACTTCCTACTGACCGCCTCCTGGCTGCCGTGGCAATAGTTTCGCCTGAACGTAAGCCTCTTAACACCGCCATGGTAATAGATTTGCCCGGACATATGCCGCTTCTCGCTGCTAACAATCCCGACTAAACGTACGCGTCTTCACGCCGCCGGGCACGCACGTCACTGCGCGCAATGCGATACGCCTTGCGTGGGTCGCCGACCACAAATTCAAAGGTCGGCGTATAGTAAAACGGCAACCAGCCGCCGTAGCCGCTCTCCCATTCCCAGCGAACGGGGCAGGGCCACAGAATGCCATCATACAAAATGTAATAAACCCAGCGTCCGTTTGGACGACGGGGACGTGATGTTTTCATGGGATTCACTACGGTAATAGTCAACAACAGCTCATATTTTGTACGCTAAAGCGTCAGCTTGCAACGTTACAGCCGGGTTTATTGCAGTTGGTCCTGATTTAGCGATGCACTTCACCGCACAGCAGGACCACGTTGGGTCTGACTTTATGAATACGGTTCGCCATGGTTTCACAGGCGCTTTTGGTCAGAAAGATGTGCTCCGAAACCGGTAAAGCCTCACAGGCATCGTAGCCGCACGCGCTCACTAATAACACAAATCCTATCAACATAGATCGACTCCTTTGCACGGTCTGGTGGTCCGGACTGTGGTGCTTTTTATCCCTTTTTTTGATCCAGTATAGTCAAACGCGTCGGGGCAGCATTACCCGCCCGAGCTATAGCCACACGCAGACCGGCATGCTGACATCGATACAGGGGCTGCGGAGCGAGAGAACAGGGCACGATCAGCCCGCGAAATACCAGGCAGGCAGCAGGGCGATCAGGTTATTGAGGATGTGGAGGAAAATCGGCAGCGCCAGGCTATTACTGCGAACAGCAGCGAGGTGAGCAACATACAGGCGAAGCGGCTGCGGGGTGCCCACAGCAGGAAAGCCTGTAACAGAAAACCGCGAAACAGTACCTCTTCAAACACCGGTGCCAGCAGCACCGCCGTCAGCAGCAGAATCAGCAACGAGTTGCGTCCCTGCTGCGCCTGCATCACCAGCCAGCCTTCCGGCTGCATAAACTACATCTGTGCCGCCATCAGAACAAACAGCGCGCCGGTAAACAGCAGCGTCAGCACACGCAGTTCACCCAGCGGCAAGTCGGTGCGGCGCTGACGGTAAAAGCGGTAGAGCGGATAGATCACCGCAAATTCAAACAAACAGAGCACCGGCACCAGCAGACCCTAATTACGTAGCACGCCGTAATTAGGGAACAGCGTG
The DNA here is from genome assembly GCA_009830035.1 of Pantoea sp. Eser. Lineage (GTDB taxonomy): Bacteria > Pseudomonadota > Gammaproteobacteria > Enterobacterales > Enterobacteriaceae > Pantoea. Next base: position 3,161 of record SZZY01000017.1, on the reverse strand, counting down.
ATCAGCATGGTGACAAGGTAATAGACCACAAAGCTGCCGACGTAGAACAGCGTCAGTGTCACTCTGTCGGAATTGGTATTCATAGGCGGCGCAGCCTGCGCACGCTTTCGCTGCTGCTGCTGGTGGTGATGGCGATTATCATCAGGATGATTACCCGTCGCGTCAGCCGTCACGCGCTGTACAGCGCCATTCTCTCCGATCGACGCTTTGCCATGCTGGCGATCAGTCAGCAAGAACTGGCAAACAGCGAGGCCCGCTTCCGCGATCTGGCTGAAGCCGCATCGGACTGGATCTGGGAAACCGATGAACAGGGCCGCCTGATCTACCTGTCGGCGCGTTTTCACACCGTTACCGGCCATGAAATCTCGCACTGGCTGGGACGTCAATCGATCACTTGCTGACCCACCCCAGCCATTCGCTGGTCACCTGGCTGCTGCGCCAGCAGCAGGAGCCGCAACAGATGCCGCTGCGCTGCCAGTTTATGTCAGCGCACGGTGACCGGCGGATTGGTCAGCTGGTGGCGAAAACCGTCTGGCACGATCGGCGCTGCATCGGTTTTCGCGGCACGGTGTCAGACATTACTCAGGGCATGGAGGCCGAAGCGCGTATTCAGTTTCTGTCGCGTCACGATGTATTAACCGGCTTGCCCAACCGCGTACAGCTGCAGGAGTTCCTGACGCACCATCTTGAACTGGCCGACGAAAATAGTCCGCTGACGATTATTAGTCTCGATCTCATCAATTCCGGCCGATCAACGAAACATGGGGCCATGCGGCGGGCGATGGCGTGCTGAATCAGATGGCACAGCGCCTGAAAAGCTGTATCGGGCCACATGAGCTGGCGGCGCGACTGGGCGGCGATGAGTTTGTGCTAGTGCTGCGTGAAGGCAGTCGTGACAAGGTTGATGAACGCTGCGCCCAGCTGGTGCACGACGTCCAGCAGCCGATCACCACCGGCCAGCACGTTCACTACCTCACCGCCAGCCTCGGCATTGCCTGTGCCCCGCAGGATGCCAGTCACCCGGAAGCGCTGCTGCGGATGGCCGACATTGCGCTGAATGAGGCGCGTGAAGCCGGACGCAATCAGTGGGTCTGGTACGCCAACGAGATGGCCAGCCAGCGCAACAGTAAGCGCGACATGGCACAGCGTATTGAGAAAGCGCTAAAGAACAACGAATTCCGGCTGCACTATCAGCCGCGCTACTAGCTGCTGAGCGGACAACTGGCCGGTGCAGAAGCGTTGATCCGCTGGCAAATCGCCCCCGATCAATGGATCACGCCGGATCGTTTTATTCCGCTGGCGGAAGAGAGTGGGCTGATAGCCACCCTCAGCGACTGGGTCTTGATGCGCGCCTGTGAAGATGCGCTGGGTTACCCGAAGACCTTCCCGTTCAACGGTCTGAAGATCGTTCATGGATGAAAGATTTTCCGGAGTCGCAACAGGCGCAGTCGGTGGTGGCAGGGATTATTGCGCTGGCGCGTGCATTTGCGTTAACCATTACCGCAGAAGGGATTGAAACAGAAGCGCAACTGAATCAGCTTAAGCTGCTATCGTGCGAAGAGGGGCAAGGCTACTTCCTCGGTCGACCGATGCCGCTGGCCGCATTCAGCACGCTTCTGGAAAGAACGACACAAAGCCCGCCTGAGCAGATTTAGCGGACTTTAACGGCCACGGCGGTCATCAGCATGGCACAGACGATAAAAATGATAAGTTCCATGATTTCACCTCTCTGGACCTCAGAATATTCTTAATAAATTTAGCCGCTGACTGCTGTCTTTTTGCACAGTTAGTGCGATTAATCTTAAAAAATGACGGTGATAGCGTAGCGAATGGGTGGTCAGCGGGGATAACTTTACTTTTTTAGGGTTCAGTTCAGCAGGCGCGCTTTGCTACTCTTGGGGCAGGGTTCTACACGTCCAACAGGAGATCACACGTGAAACATTATGGAAAAGCGCTGCTGGTAGTGGGTCTGTTTACATTAGCGGCCTGTCAATCTGCCAGCAAAACCGACACCACCAGCGCGCCGCAGGATCTGGAAGCGGACCGCTGCGGTGCCTCGCAGTATCAGCATTATGTCGGCAAACCGTTAACCTCACTGCAGGGGCAGCATTTTGACCAGAAGGTGCGGGCTATCCCTTATAATTACGCCGTCACCATGGACTTCAACCTCAGCCGGCTGAACTTCTTGGCCGACAAGAGCGGCAATATCAGCCAGGTTTATTGCGGTTAAGCCTGAACCGGGCGTTTTGTCATAGCATTGTCATAACTGCAGGCGAGGATAGAGCGGCGTTTAAGAGACTTCCTAGTCACTCTCCATAGACAATGCTCGTCTTGTTTATTCCCGCTCCGGCGGGAATTTTTTTATCGCCGTCGGTGCGGTAAAGGAGCAAAAATGCAGCGGATCATCGGGGCGTTCCTGCCCGTGTTATTCCTCAGTTCGTCACTGGTTTACGCTTCAACCGACATTGCCTGGCAGCAGAGTCATCAGGTGATGACGCAGGCCTGTATCAACGCCAGCACACTGAGTAAGGCCAGAGTCCTCGGCGAGATTATCGATTATGACGATAGCGTGGGATACAGCGCACTGCTTCTGGAAGGCCGCTATCCGCAGCCACAGCTGCGGAATAAGCGTGGACGGGAGCTTTGTCTGTTTCAGCGCAGCAGCGGGCGCGCCAGCGTCAGCGAAGCCGATCGGCTGCGCTGGGTGAATAAGCGACTACTCTTCCGGCCGCGTTTCCATCAGCTGCGCCAGCAGGGTGCGGTAATTCTGTAGCCGCTTCTCATCGCCTTCGACCTCAAGTTTGTCGATCACCCGCGCGACGATGGTTTTGTTGGTGGCAGGCTGTCCCGCCTCCATCAGTTCACGCAGAATGACCGCCAGCAGGTCAGATTCAGGCGGTATCCGCCAGTCCGGGCTATTGAAATAGTCGGTGATAGCTCGGCTGGCGCTGTTAGGTTGCACTCTCATTCCCTACCTCCGCTAAAACAACAATGCCCCTTAACGCCGTGGCATAAGGGCTGGGTTTCTCTCCATCGAGTCAGCTCACCTCAGATCTTACTTACGGCGGGCACCGTCATTTGAGGCTACTGCGCCTGTCAGAATGATCGACGCACCGCACCAGACTGGCGGTTTTTTAAACATAGATACGGGGGGGGGGGGG